>JAEYDD010000015.1 GCA_023404095.1 Pseudomonadota bacterium
CCTCTCGGCTTCAATGTGCCCCCATCTCCTAGAAGAACCTTAGAGCGAGTTCGTCGGTCGCCAGCAGCGCCGCCGCCCTCGTTGGTGAGGCGGTTTCTACGGCCCAACCCAAAACAAGTCAACAGCCGATTTTGAGAAAAATGATATTTCTCATAACAGTCTGATCTTAAAGGGAAAATTGTTCCGCATGCCAAAGGGTGCGCCTCCTTGTACAATCCGGGATTGCGACTGGCACCAACGCGGTCACTGGCTCAACCATGGCGGGTGCGCCTGTCTCCCCAGGTCCGCGGACGCTTTCGCCAACCCGGACAGCAGGCTATTGAAGCGACAATAGACGTGAACATCGGAGACGGCATGGCTGCCCGGCGATATGCCAACGAGATCGCCCGCATGCCTATACGTGCGTATGCGAGGAGGTCCATGCAGTGAGCGAGCCCAGCTTCACCGGCGCGAGCCGCGTTCCACCAGGGGCATTGCCAAAGCTTCCGGTGAGTGAGGTGCTGCCACAGCTCTCGCAGGCGCTTGCGGACGGCAACCGCGCGATACTGGCCGCCCCTCCCGGCGCCGGCAAGACCACGCTCGTGCCGCTGCACCTGCTGAATGCCCCGTGGCGCGGTAACGACGGCCGCATCATCCTGCTGGAGCCCCGCCGGCTGGCGGCGCGGGCTGCGGCCGGACGGATGGCGGAACTGCTCGCCGAAAACGTCGGAGAAACCGTCGGCTACCGGATGCGGCTGGAAAGCCGGATCTCGGCGCGCACGCGCATCGAGGTCGTGACCGAAGGCGTGTTCGCGCGCATGATCATCGAGGATCCCGAACTTTCCGGGATCGCTGCGGTACTCTTCGACGAGTTTCACGAACGCTCGCTTGACGCCGATCTCGGGCTGGCGCTGGCGCTCGACGCGCAGTCGGCACTGCGCGAGGACCTGCGCATCGTGGTGATGTCGGCAACCCTCGATGTCGACCGCGTCTCACGCCTGATGCACGCGCCTGTGATTGAAAGCGCGGGGCGGAGCTTTCCGATCGATATCCGTTACGCCGACCGTCCGGCTGGCGAGCGGATCGAGGACACGGTGGCGCGCGCGATCCGCGAGGCCCATTCAGGGGAGACCGGCTCCATCCTCGCCTTCCTGCCGGGACAGGCCGAGATCCGTAGAACGATGGAGCGCCTCGAAGGGCGCCTCGACGAGAACACGGCACTAATGCCGCTCTATGGCAACCTGACGCAGAAGGAACAGGACGAGGCCATCCGCCCGACGGAGCCTGGCCGACGCAAGATCGTGCTCGCAACCTCGATTGCCGAAACGTCGATCACCATCGACGGCGTGCGCGTGGTGATCGACAGCGGCCTGCAGCGCCTTCCGATGTTCGAGGCATCCACCGGCATCACACGGCTGGAGACGGTACGGGTCTCGCGCGCGTCCGCCGAGCAGCGCGCCGGCCGCGCGGGCCGGACCGAACCCGGCATTGCCATTCGACTGTGGCATGCCGGGCAGACGGCAGCACTGCCCGCCTTCACGCCGCCGCAGATCCTTGCCAGCGACCTCTCCGGCTTCGTGCTCGACCTGGCGCAATGGGGGGTGACGGACCCTTCGAGCCTCGGGCTGATCGACCAGCCGCCCTCGCCCAGTCTCGAGGAGGCGCGCGCGCTGCTGCACCTGCTCGGGGCGATCGACGCCTCCGGAAGCCTTACGGCAATCGGACGGAAGATGCGCTCCCTGGCGCTGCCGCCGCGGCTGGCGGCGATGGTCATCCACGCCGCACGCGACGATGCCGCACTGGAGGCGGCGCTGCTGGCGGTGCTCCTGACCGAGCAGGGACTGGGCGGACCTTCCGTCGATCTCGAGGAGCGACTGCGACGCTTCAAGAACGAGCGCGGCGAGCGGGCAGAAGCCTCCCGCAGGCTGGCCGGCCGCATTGCAGCGGCGGCGGGAGCGAAGGCTGCGACGGCTGCGACGGCTGCGACGGCGCCGGTACAACCCGGTGCACTTCTGATGCACGCGTTCCCGGACCGTATCGCTCTGCAAAGAGGCGGCCGCGGCCGGTTCGTCATGGCCAACGGACGGGGCGCGGAGCTTCCCGAGACCGACGGCCTTGCCGCAAGCCCGATGCTTGTCGTGGCGGACCTGACGGGACAGGCGGGGAGGCAGAGGGTCCTCGCGGCCGCCGCGGTGAGCCGGGCGGATGTCGAGGCGGAAATGGCCGATAGCATCCTGCGGGAGGACCAGTGCCTGTTCGATCCCGAAAGCCGCCAGGTGCGCGCGCGACGGGTCACGCGCCTTGGCGCCATCGTATTCGAGGAAACGCCCCTGCCGCGGCCGACAGGAGCGAACGCCGCACGCGCGCTCGCCGCGGGCGTTCGGCAGTTGGGGCTGCAGTCCCTGCCGTTTTCCAAGTCCGGCGGCCAGCTGCGCGAGCGGATCGGTTTCCTTCATCGCAGCGTCGGCGCTCCCTGGCCAGACATGAGCGACGAAGCGCTGCTCGCCCGCCTGGATGAATGGTTCACACCCTTCCAGGAGCAGACACGCGGGCTCGACCACGTCACGCCGGCAAGCCTTTCGGAAGGGCTGATGGCGCTGGTTCCCTACGAGGTGCAGCGGGACCTCGATCGGCTCGTTCCCACCCACTTCGAGGCACCGACGGGCCAGCGCCATCCAATCCGCTACGACGGCGCCGAGCCGACGCTGCCGATCCGCGTCCAGGAGCTGTACGGGCTGCGCGCGCATCCCGCCCTCGCCGGCGGCCGTTTGCCGCTGCTGCTGGAGCTTCTTTCGCCGGCGCACCGGCCGATCCAGACGACCCGCGATCTTCCCGGTTTCTGGGCGGGCTCGTGGAAGGACGTGCGCGCCGAAATGAGGGGCCGGTATCCGCGCCATCCCTGGCCAGGGGATCCCGCCAACGCCGCTCCGACGACACGGGCAAAGCCGCGTGGTACATGATGAACTGCGAACAGGTGCGCGATCCCCCGCGCAAACGCTAGCGGCAGGAGTCCCGATGGCCGGAAAGACCATACCGACGTACCACGACATCACCGAGATCAGCCATAGCCGGCAATTGCGGCTGGAAACACTGATCCGGCTCAGGTGGCTGGCGGTGGTTGGCCAATCCATCGCGGTCATCGTCGTCGCGTTCTGGCTCAATTTTCCCTTGCCGTTCGCTGCCTGCTGCGTGCTGATCGCGCTGTTGGCCGCAGCGAACTTCTATTTGACGTTCCGTTATCCGCCGGCGCACAGGCTGACGCCGGCCGCCTCGCTTGTGCTGCTCGGCTTCGACCTCAGCCAGCTGATGGCGCTACTTTTCATCACCGGCGGACTGGCAAACCCCTTTGCGCCGCTGATCTGCGTCCCGGTCATCATCTCGTCGTCGGCCCAGCCGATCCGCTACAGCATGGCGCTGGGCATCCTTGCCGTGGCGGGGATCACCGCACTTGCCTTCACCCCCTTTCCGCTGCCGTGGTATTCGGGCTCGATCCTCGTCATGCCGCCCATCCTGATCGCCGGCGTATGGTTCGCCATCTGCTCCACGACCGCCTTCGCCGCCTTCTATTCCTACCGCGTTTCGCTGGAGGCCTCGGAGCTTTCGGATGCGCTCGCGGCGACTGAGCTGGTGCTCCAGCGCGAAAAGCACCTGTCCCAGCTGGACGGGCTCGCGGCGGCGGCGGCGCACGAACTGGGAACGCCGCTTGCCACCATCAGCGTCGTCGCCAAGGAAATGGAGCGCGAACTCGGCAAGGACCCCCGCTTCGGCGAGGACGTGCAACTGCTGCGCAGCCAGAGCGAGCGATGCCGCGATATCCTTCGCCGGCTGACGACGCTCTCGGCCGAGGACGAGGCGCACATGCGCCATCTGCCGCTTTCCTCGCTGCTGGAAGAGGTAATGGCACCGCATCGCGAATTCGGCATCAAACTCACCCTGAATGAGGAAAGCGAGCGCACCGGCGAACCGATCGGCCAGCGCAACGCGGGCATTCTGTATGGGCTTGGGAACCTGCTGGAGAACGCGGTCGACCATGCGAGGTCGGAGGTTCGCGTCACTGCCAGCCACAGCGCCGAGAAGGTGAAGATCGTGATCGAGGACGACGGAGACGGTTATGCGCCCGACATCCTGCTGCGGATCGGCGAGCCCTATGTGACGAAACGGCAGCGCGACGATCGTGCCGGCGGGCTGGGCCTTGGCCTGTTCATCGCCAAGACCCTGCTCGAGCGCTCCGGGGCGCGACTGACCTTCGGCAACCGCCAGAACGGCGTGCCCGGCGCCCGGGTGGAGGTCGAATGGCCGCGGCACCGGATGGACATCAATCTTTCGAATTGACTTTACCCGCCGCGTTGGAGCGGTCATAAGAACCTCATCTGAAAGCAGAAAATACAGCGCGGAATTGCAAGATGTCCGACAAGACCGATGCCACTCAAACCGATCCCGGATTTAGTGATGCCGATTACATCGGCGCGGATCCGTCGCTTCTGCTCGTTGATGACGATGGCCCGTTCCTGCGCCGTCTGGCGCGCGCGATGGAAGCACGCGGCTTCGTCGTCGACATCGCGGAATCCGTGGCGGAAGGCATTGCAAAGGCTAAGGGCACGCCACCGAAATATGCCGTCGTCGATCTGCGGCTTGGCGACGGCAGCGGCCTCGACGTGATCGCGGCCATCAGGCAGCGCCGCGACGACACCCGCATCATCATGCTCACGGGATACGGCAACATCGCAACGGCCGTCAACGCCGTCAAACTCGGAGCCGTGGACTACCTGGCCAAACCGGCGGACGCCGACGACATCTTCGCCGCGCTGACGCAGAAGCCCGGCGAAAAGGCGGAGCTGCCCGAAAACCCGATGTCGGCAGACCGGGTGCGATGGGAGCATATCCAGCGGGTCTACGAGATGTGCGAGCGCAACGTCTCGGAAACGGCGCGCCGGCTGAACATGCACAGGCGCACGCTCCAGCGGATCCTGGCCAAGCGGGCACCGAAGTAAGAGACATTCCTGACACGGGAAGCCGCCGCGCCGCGGCTTTGCGCTGTAGGTCTTCGTTTTCGCGCATGTCGTTTTGCAAAACTGCCGAACTTCTTTGCGGGCCATGGTTTGGGCCACGCAAACGCTGTGAAGTCAGTCGCGATCGCCGGAGACGATGGCTGCCATCTCTGACCCCTCGCCCGCCTTGTCTGTCAGCAACTCGGCCTGAAGCAGGCGCCCTGCCGCAACCCGTGCGAAGGAAAAGGTGACGGACTTCCGAGTCGGTGGCGCAAGCCTGTGTTCGGGCGCCTCGCGCAGGATGTGGGCGCCGTAGCCGTCTGAGACGACGAGACCGCAGTCTTCCGGAAAAATGTCGAGCGGGACACCCCTGTGCGTTGCGAAGAAGAGCCGGTCGCAGTGCAGGCGATAGTCGGGCCACTTCCTGTCGACCCGGAAATCCTCGATCGACGTCTTGATCTCGACGATCCAGATTTCGCCCTTCGGCGAAAGGCTGATCAGGTCGGCCCGCCTGCCGCTCGCCAGCGTCAGCTCGGCCAGCACGGCGTGGCTGAGTTCGCTGAACAGGCGTTGCACGCCGCGCCGCACCATCATGGCACGCTCCGACTGCCGTCCATCAAGGAGCGGATTGTCATTGTGCAGCGAGAGGATCGTCATCGTCGAATCTCCAGGTGGACGCGATCGCGCCATCTTATCAGCTTTCCGGCAAAGGAACCGCAACCGCCTGCGGCATCGGGAAATGTTGCAAAAAAGCAAGTCGCCGCCTTTTTGCTCCTGCGCAACCGCGCAGAGCGGCCGACGCACTTGCAATGAGGCTGCCAACATAAATAAACGTGGTTGCAGACGTCCGGAATGACCGGCACGCCACCTCCCGAGTCGAAGAGAATTAGATGCGCCTCCGCACTGCCCTTTTTCTATGCGGCCTTGCAGCGTCCGCGACGCTTGCCGGCTGTTCTTCCGTTCCCACGTCCACGCCGATCATTGGCGAGAAGGTGGCCACCAACCAGATCTTCACCTCCGAATACGGCCCGGTAGAGGATCACGGCTACGCCCTGCCGGCCATTCCGATCCAGCGCGTCGATCCCAAGTATCACCGCCAGATTGTCGATTATAAGACCGACGAGAAGCCGGGAACGATCGTGGTCAACACGCCGACACGCTTCCTCTATTTCGTGCTGCCCGGCGGCAAGGCCGTCCGCTACGGTATCGGCGTCGGCAAGCAGGGCTTCGCCTGGGAAGGCGAGGCCTATATCGCCTGGAAGCAGGAATGGCCGATGTGGCATCCGCCGGAAGAAATGGCCCAGCGCAAACCTGAAGTGGCAAAGTATGTGAAGGAAGGCATGCAGCCGGGCCTGACCAACCCGCTCGGCGCCCGCGCCCTCTACCTCTTCAACGCCAAGGGTCAGGATACGCTGTTCCGCCTGCACGGCACGCCGGAATGGAGCTCCATCGGTACGGCCGCCTCCTCCGGCTGCATCCGCCTGATGAACCAGGACATCATCGACCTCTATTCGCGGGTTCGTCCCGGCAAGGGCGCGCGCGTCGTCGTCCAGCAGTAAGCTTCAGGCCACTTGCAAAGATGAAGAAAGCCGCCGGTCTCCCGGCGGCTTTCTTCTTTTTTTAGCAGCAGGCTGAAGCCCCGCCAGACGTTCAAGACACGCTCAGGCCGGGCGCCAGAAGGCGATCAGCGGGCGGCGCGGGCAGCCTTGAGTTCGCGACGGCGGCGATGCAGGACCGGTTCGGTATAGCCGTTCGGCTGCTCGCGGCCCTTCAGCACCAGCTCGCAAGCCGCCTGGAACGCGATGGAGCCGTCGAAGTCCGTCGCCATCGGCGTATAGAGCGGGTCGCCGGCGTTCTGGGCGTCGACGATTGCAGCCATCCGCTTCATCGTCTCGACGATCTGCGCCTGCGTTACCACGCCATGGTGCAGCCAGTTCGCCATATGCTGGGCGGAGATGCGCAGGGTGGCACGGTCTTCCATCAGGCCGACATTGTTGATGTCAGGGACCTTGGAGCAGCCGACGCCCTGATCGACCCAACGCACGACATAGCCGAGGATGCCCTGGGCATTGTTGTCGAGCTCCTTCTGGATCTCGTCTGACGTCCAGTTCGGGCGCGTCGCGACCGGTACCGACAGGATATCGGAGAGCTTGGCGCGGGGACGGGTTTTCAACGCCTCCTGGACGGCGGCCACCGAGACCTTGTGGTAGTGCGTCGCATGCAGCGTCGCCGCCGTCGGTGACGGCACCCAGGCGGTGTTGGCGCCGGCTTTCGGGTGGCCGATCTTCTGCTCCAGCATCGCCGCCATCAGGTCTGGCATCGCCCACATGCCCTTGCCGATCTGCGCATGGCCGGAAAGGCCGCATTCCAGGCCAATATCGACGTTTGCGTTTTCGTAGGCACCGATCCAGGCGGACTGCTTCATGTCGCCTTTGCGGATCATCGGGCCAGCCTCCATCGAGGTATGGATCTCGTCACCGGTCCGGTCGAGGAAGCCGGTGTTGATGAAGAAGACCCGTTCCTTCGCAGCCCTGATCGCCTCCTTGAGGTTGACCGTGGTGCGGCGCTCCTCGTCCATGATGCCCATCTTGATCGTGTTCGGCGCCATTCCGAGCGCTTGTTCGACGCGGTCGAAGATCCTGCTGGCGAAGGCAACTTCTTCCGGGCCGTGCATCTTCGGCTTGACGATATAGATCGAGCCGGCGCGCGAGTTCTTCCGGCGACCGCTCGGGCCCACGTCGTGCAGCGCAATAAGGGCGGTGACCAGCGCATCCATGATGCCCTCCGGGATTTCGTTCCCGTCTGCATCGAGGATCGCCGGATTGGTCATGAGGTGGCCGACATTGCGCACCAGCATCAGCGAGCGGCCAGGCAACGTGATGGTCGAGCCGTCCGGCGCGGTATAGGACGGATCGGAATGGAGCTTGCGCGTGAAGGTCTTCCCTGCCTTTTCGACCTGCTCTTCCAGGTCCGCTTTCATGAGACCCAGCCAGTTCCGGTAGACGACGACCTTGTCGGCCGCATCGACCGCGGCAACGGAATCCTCGCAGTCCATGATCGTCGTCAGCGCTGCCTCGATCCGGACGTCAGAGACGTGCGCGGGATCGCTGCCGCCGATCTCGGTCGTGGGGTCGACGACAATCTCGATATGCAGACCATTGTTGCGGAGCAGGATCGCGTTCGGCGCCGCAGCCTCCTCGAGATAGCCGGCGAACTTCTCGGGCGATTTCACCCCCACGGCCTCGCCATCGGATACGACAACCTGCAGCGCACCGTTCCTGACACTGAAAGACCTCGCCTCACTCCACAGTGCGCCGACGA
Organism: Pseudomonadota bacterium; assembly: GCA_023404095.1. Classification (GTDB taxonomy): domain Bacteria; phylum Pseudomonadota; class Alphaproteobacteria; order Rhizobiales; family Rhizobiaceae; genus Mycoplana. The sequence continues at coordinate 8,289 of JAEYDD010000015.1, forward strand.
GCGGCACGCTATCGTCGAGGAAGCTTCGTACCCAGGCGATCACTTTCTCGCCGCGCTTGGGATTATACCCCTTGCCGCGCGTCGCACCATCGTCCTCCGGAATAGCGTCGGTTCCGTAGAGCGCATCGTAGAGCGAGCCCCAGCGGGCGTTCGCCGCGTTCAGCGCATATCGGGCATTCATGACGGGAACGACGAGCTGCGGCCCCGCAACCGTGGAAATCTCCGGATCGACATTGGCGGTCGTCACGGCGAAATCCGAGCCTTCGGGGACGATGTAGCCGATCTGGCGCAGATAGGCTTCATAGGCAGCAAGGTCTACCGGGGCACCGTTCTTCTTGTACCAATCGTCCAGCTTCGCCTGCAGCTCGTCGCGCTTTTCAAGAAGGGCGCGGTTCTCCGGGGCAAGCTCCGTGACGATCGAGGCAAAGGCTGCGAAATAGGCATCGGCATCGACGCCGGTTCCCGGCAGGGCTTCCTTGACGAGGAATTCCAGCAACGCGGTGTCGTAGGAAAGCCCGTTCTTCTCGGTGTAACTCATTATGATGCGCTCCGCGGCTGCGAGGACGTTCAGGTCTGTAATGCTGCCAGTTTCTGCAAGCTTCCATTGCCAGTCAATTCAGCAATGGTACAAAGAATTTATTCCGGCAGAGAACAAATCGCCGGCTATTGATCGATTGCGATCCTTGGGCGCCCTGTCGCCGTTGCGGTAAAGCGCGCTTCCACCAGTTTTCGCTGCCCCTCGATCTCCGGCGCCTCGATCAATTCGGCGAGGGTCACGGCGGGTTCGTCGGCGCCGTTGAGGTGAGCTGCGTGCAGGGCCGCGCTAATCGCGCGTTCGCGCGCCAGCGAGAATGCCTCCTCCTCCGCCAGCAGCCGCACGCTTTCCCCCGATCCGCCAACGATGAAGATGCCCTCTTCCGGCACCGTGACGAAGACAGTCGCGCTTGCCCGCACCTGCCCGACGACCGCGCCGATTGCATTGGCCACGTCCGCATCGAACGGGATGGCCTGCTCGGTGTCGAGCATGCTCGCGATTGCAGGATAGTAGACCGGCGCGGAAGCGCCGAGGCCGATCAGCGGGCGATCGAGATGAACCCGGAACTGGACGATGCCGGGCCGGCGCAGCAGGGCGCGGTCGACGGGTAGAGATTCTGCCGGATCGATCGCCCCTACCCCGTCCTCGGAAAGGCAAGCGCCCATGATGACGTCGCAAGACTGCCGCGTCAGCCGGTCGACGATCATCCGCGCCAACCGTTCGGCCGAATCCGCAATGGGCCTGCCCGACCCGTCCTTCGCCCGAGCCGCCAACTCGAGCCCCAGCCGGGACGCCTCGCGGTCCCACTGGTCCTGTCGGCCGAGGACATGCATGGCGTCCGATGGCGTAATGGCGCTGATATGCACGAGACCGCGACCGACGAGCCGGTCGAGGGTCGCCTTCTGCAATGTGCTGGCAAGGAGCTGGTCCAGCGGCACGGGCATTCCGGGGATGCGGTCGTAGAGTGCCTGCTCCTGCGGCTGCAAGCCGCTCGCAAGGTGGTCCGGCAGCCCGGTACGCACGGCAAAACGACCGTCGTATCGCCCGACATGCGATCCCCGGAGCTGTCGTTCCAGCGCTGCTCGAACGACGTCGCCGTGAAGCGTGGACGCAAGGCTGAGGGGCAGGAAGCGCCGCGGGCCGAGATCGAGCCGTGCGGTCAGGCCACGGTCGTTGATGCGCACCTCGGAATCGCCGCCGAGGCCGTAGGTCCGCATGGCGACCGCCTCGACCATGGTGCGGTAGCCGCCGACAACCGCCCCCTCGGCATCGAGCCGCGGGCGCCCCTTGTCCAGTATCGCCACGTCGGTGGTCGTGCCGCCGATGTCGGAAACCACCGCGTCGTCCATACCGGTCAGGTGGCGGGCGCCGACAAGGCTCGCCGCCGGTCCGGAGAGGATCGTCTCGATCGGCCGCAGTCTCGCCTCGGCCGCCGAAATCAGCGCGCCGTCGCCGCGCACGACCATCATCGGCACATGGATGCCGCGCCGGTCCAGATAGCCCTCGCAGGCGCCGATAAGCCGGTCGATCATCGAGATCAGCCGCGCATTGAGCAACGTGGTGAGTGCGCGCCGCGGACCGCCGAGCTTGGAGGACAGTTCATGGCTGCAGGTCACGGGGAGGTGCGAGACTTCCCGGATCCGGTCGCGCACGCGCTGCTCGTGGGCGGGATTGCGCACGGCGAAGTATCCGGCCACCGCGAAGGATGAAACGCTCTGCGCCAGATCCGGCAACGCTGCATGGAGTGCCGACATGTCGAGCGGTGTCTCGTGTCCATGCACGTTGTGGCCGCCAGGCAGGAACAGGACGGGGTCGTTGCCGAGCGCTTCGCCGAGCCCGTCGCGCTTCAAATCCTCCGGCCCGAATCCGATCATGACCAGGCCGGCGCGGCCCCCCTGCCCCTCGACAAGCGCATTGGTGGCGAGCGTCGTCGACAGCGACACCAGGCTGATGGCTGAGACGGGCGCCTTTGCCTGCTCCAGCACCGCCTCGACGGCGCCTGCTATGCCGACCACCAGGTCATGCCGCGTCGTCAGCGCCTTGGCCTTCGCCACCACACCGCTCGCCTCGCTGAAGAGGACCGCATCGGTATAGGTTCCGCCGGTATCGATGCCGAGTAACAAATGGTCCGCCACGTTATCCATCCGGAGTGCTGCGTGCCCCTGCAGACACGCCAGATAAGGTTGCCGAAGGTGTTATTGCATCTCGGCCCGGATTGCCACAGCCCGCCGCGATCGGATCTACCGAGAATGACCGACAGGCCCCGGATCGCCGGCGTGTCGATCGAAACGACCGGCGGGCGGCATTTCAGGCGGCGCGGGCGGTGATGGTCATGGGGAGCCCTCCGGCCGGCTGGGTGGTCAGACGTTGCACCGGCCAGGGGCGGGTCTGCGGCGTCAGGTCGAAGCGATAGCGGCTCATCAGCACCGCCAGCGCGATGACGGCTTCCTGAAGCGCAAAGGTGGCGCCGATACAGATGCGCGGGCCGGCACCGAAGGGGAGGAATTGGAAGCGGTCGATGCGGTCGCGGTTTTCCGGAAGGAAGCGCTCGGGGATGAAGGCACGCGGCTTGTCCCAATAGAGTTCGTGGCGATGCAGCGTCCAGGGCATGATGAGAACGGTGATCCCCGCCGGGATCTCGACAGCTTCGCCGCCCGGGCTGGTCCAGCGATCCGCCGCGATCGCGGCACGGTTGATGGAGGGGGCCGGCGGATAGAGGCGAAGCGCCTCCTCGAACGCGGCCCGGGTCCAGGGCATCAGCTCCAGCCATTCGACGGGCTCTGCGCCCGACGCCATCACCCGATCGACTTCCTCCTCCATAGCCGCGCGCGCATGCGGCACGTTGGCAACGCAGTAGAGCGTCCAGGCAAGCGCGCGGGCCGTCGTCTCATGCCCGGCGCCGATGAACGTGAGGATGTTGTCCTCGATCTCTTCGTTGGTAAGCCCGTCGGGGCCTGCCTGCTGCAGAAGCAGCGTGAGGAAATCCCGCGGTGCTGCGTCGGGCTCGGCGCGCATGCGCTCCAGCCGGAGGTTCATGGTGTTGCGGACAATCGACCGGAACTTCTCCAGGACCTTCTGGCCGCCGATCCGCGTCAGGCGCGGCATCCAGGCAGGCGCCTTCAGCAGATCGAACGGATCCACCCGACCCATTCGATGCAGCAGCGCGTTGACGTCGTCGGCAAAGTTTCCGCTCGAAGAGACGATCTCACCGGAAAAAAGCGTGTCTGCGAGAATGGCGAACGTCAGCTCGGTCATGTCGTTGGCGATGTCGAAGACCGTGCCGTCCCTGCCCGCGTCCGCATACTTCGCAGCGTAAAGTTCGGATTGGCGCAGCATCTGGCCGGCAAAGCCGCGAGCGTGGCGGGGCGTGAAGATCGGTGCAACCGCCTTGCGCGAGCGCTTCCAGACAGCCCCTTCCGCCGTCAGCAGACCATCACGCAGGATCGGGCGCAGCACCAGCTGGCGCACGTCGCCCATGCGATAGTTCTGGGCGTTGTCGACCAGGACATGCTTTATCAGGCCGGGATCGTTGACGATCAGCGTATGCTCGCGAAAGAAGCGCGTCTCGATCCAGGGAAGCGTGTAGGACGGCTCGCCCCACAGTTCGAGCGGGTTGCGCAGAACCGTACGGATGATTTCCAGCCGCGACGGCGGCACGGTTCGCGGAAGCGGTGCCGGGGGTTCGAACGGCTGCGGACGCATATCCATGGCGCTCCCTCGCACGTTACACATTCTCGGTCGGCGGACATCGTCGCCGGGATGTATCCAGACTAGAGTAGCCCCTGCAATTCGGCCAGCTTATCGTTGACCAGCCAGCCGTAATAGTTTTCCTCTGGCCAAGGCGAAGTCCCTTCGGCCCGGCGCCGGGCGAAATCCGCAGCGCGCGCATCGGGATTTCCGACATTGTAGAGCGTCGCTGTAATGCCGGGATTCCTGGAGATATCGACGTCGGCAATCTGCTTGTAGGCATCGATAGAATGACGGATCGACGCTGCCATGTAGGCCAGCGAGATATCCGGATCCATGATCGCCTTGTAGACGCCGGCGGCATCCTTTTCGTCCAGTCGATCGTAGCCCGAAACACGCACGACCACGTCCGTCAGCATCAGTGCCGTCAGTGGATTGATCTGGCCGAGGCCGAACGTCTGGCCGGCATAGAACGGCTGGAAGAAAACCGCGCTGAAACGGTTGTTCGGATAGGCGACGCCGCCGACCGTCCTGCCCTTGAACTTCTGGTTCCAGACGGATTCGCGGCACGACCATACCGAATAGGAGCCCTTCTTTCCCTCGCAGGCAGCAAACTCGGGACGATCCACGAACGTGTCGACGCGCTCGCCATTGTAGGCGAAGCGAAAGCTGTCGCCGGCATAGGATGCGGCCTTGATGTAGTAGCTCTGAAGACGGTCGTAGGCATCGACGTTGTAGGTATGCTCACCGACGATCGCGCCGACCATGTGGATCGGGGCGATGCCATATTGTGCTGCCACCGCCTTGATCTTCGACACCAGCTCGCGGTCGCCGGCCAGAAGGTCGCGCACCTTGTCGTACTTGGCGTCGAAGCTCGTCTTGCCCGCCTTCGTACGGCGAACCGAAGCGCCGGGTACGTTCGGCTGCTCCGCATTGCGATTGCCGGGCGGCACCACTTCCGTCGCCGAAGCGGGTGCTGCGGCAAGAAGGGTGGCGGAAATGGCAAGCAATGTCAGCAGATGTCGCACGATCCGGTTTCTCCGACCTTCGGAAATGGTCTCTTCCAGCCTGTGTTGATTTTCGCGGCACCCATGCAGACCAATCGTGTCGGAATGATGCCGCACAGACACACGAAAACGCCGCGTTTCTAGAGCGAAGCGCGGCGCGTGTCGAGGCGACGGCGATCAAATTCGCAGGACCGGCAGGCTGGCCGCCGGTCGTGCCGTCAGAGGATGTAGCGAGACAGATCGGTGTTGGCGGCGAGAGCACCGACGTGCTTGCGGACGTATTCGGCGTCGATCGTCACGGTACTACCCGCCGAATCCGGCGCTTCGAACGAAATCTCGTCGAGCACCCGCTCCATTACCGTCTGCAGGCGCCGCGCGCCGATATTCTCGACACTGGCGTTCAGCTGAACGGCGACATCGGCCAGCGCATCAAGCGCGTCCTCGGTGAAATCAAGCGACACCTGCTCGGTTTCCATCAGCGCCTTGTATTGGCGGATGAGGCTCGCCTCCGTCTCCGTCAGGATCCGGCGGAAGTCTTCCTTCGTCAGCGCGCGCAGCTCGACGCGGATCGGCAGACGGCCCTGCAGTTCCGGCAACAGGTCCGAGGGCTTTGCCACATGAAAGGCGCCGGAGGCGATGAAGAGGATGTGGTCGGTCTTCACCGGCCCGTACTTCGTTGCCACGGTCGTACCTTCCACGAGCGGCAGCAGGTCGCGCTGCACGCCCTCGCGCGAGACGCCTGCACCGATGCCGCCGTCACGCGCTGCGATCTTGTCGATCTCGTCGAGGAAGACGATGCCGTCATTCTCGACGGAACGCACAGCCTCGCGCTGGATCTGCTCGTTGTCGATCAGCTTGTCGGATTCGTCGTCGATCAGGAGCTTGTAGGAGTCCTTGACCGTCGTCTTGACCTTCTTGGTGCGGCCGCCCATCGCCTTGCCGAACATTTCGGAAAGGTTGAGCACGCCGACATTGGCGCCGGGCATGCCGGGAATCTCGAAACCAGGCATGCCCGAACCGCTGTCGGCGATGTCGATCTCGATCTCCTTGTCGTCCAGCTCGTTGTTGCGCAGCTTCTTGCGGAAGCTGTCGCGCGTGGCCGGAGAGGCGGTCGCGCCGACCAGCGCATCGAGCACCCGCTCCTCGGCATTCAAATGCGCCTTGGCGACGACCTCGGCGCGCTTCTTCTCACGCACAAGGCCGATACCGACCTCGACGAGGTCGCGCACGATCTGTTCGACATCGCGGCCGACATAGCCGACCTCGGTGAACTTGGTGGCCTCGACCTTCACGAAAGGCGCGCCGGCGAGCTTGGCCAGGCGGCGGGAAATCTCCGTCTTGCCGACGCCGGTCGGGCCGATCATCAGGATGTTCTTCGGCATCACCTCGTCGCGCAGGTCGTCGCCGAGCTGCTGGCGGCGCCAGCGGTTGCGCAGGGCGATCGCGACGGCGCGCTTGGCGTCCTTCTGGCCGATGATGTAGCGGTCCAGTTCGGAGACGATCTCGCGGGGGGAAAAATTACTCATCTCGTTCTCACTTTCGGCGACGGTCCCGAGCCATCATCAGCGCCGGGCCGTCCTCTGTGTGTCGTTCATCAAATGCGTGGAAACCCGCCTTCTCGTAAGCCCGGATCGCCCGCCTGTTATCGGGGTGCGGATCTATGACGACCCGCCGAACCCCCTTTTCGAAAAGCCCTGCAACGAAGGCTTCAATCATTTGCGGGCCGAGGCCCTTGCCGATGAGCGCGGGCTCGCCGATGAACTGGTCGATGCCGACCGTTCCGGCCGGCTGGTCACCATAGGGATGCCCGGGTCCATCGACCACATAGCTCTGGAGGTAACCGACCGGCCTGCCATCGAGCAGAACCAGACAAGGTTCGACCAGGGGATCGCTGAAATGATCTCTGATCCCGGCCGCCTCCGTTTCCGGCTCGCCCCACCATCGCCGCACGTGCGGCTGTCCGAGCCAGCGCAAGACAAGCGGCATGTCCGCCTCCGTCACTGGCCGGAAGCCGATCACCTCCTAGCGCTCGGCATCCAGCGTCTCCACCACCACGTTGTGATTGGTGTAGACGCAGATATCGCCGGCTATCTGCATCGCACGGCGGGCGACTTCCTCGGCCGACTTGTCGCTGTCCATCAGCGCGCGGGCGGCCGCGAATGCGTAGTTGCCGCCGGACCCGATCGCGAGCGTGCCGTGTTCCGGCTCCAATACGTCGCCGTTGCCGGTGATCGCCAGCGTGATGTTCTTGTCGGCGACGAGCATCATAGCCTCCAGATTGCGCAGGTACTTGTTCGTTCGCCAGTCCTTGGCGAGCTCAACGGCGGCACGCATCAGCTGGTCGGGATACTGCTCGAGCTTCTCCTCGAGCCTTTCAAGAAGGGTGAAGGCGTCCGCCGTCGCCCCTGCAAATCCGGCGATGACATCGCCCTTGCCGAGCCTGCGCACCTTGCGCGCATTGCCCTTCATGACCGTCTGGCCGAGGCTCACCTGACCATCACCCGCCATGACCACCTTGCCGCCCTTGCGCACCGTGATGATCGTGGTGGCGTGCATCGTTCCGTAGGGATCGTGTTCACTCATATGAATACACCTGTATAGTGCGCACCCGCCGAAGCCGGGCGCGCGCCGCCCGAAATGGGCCGGCTCACTCGCATCCTATGTAGGGGGCGAAAAGCCGATTGCAATCTGCACTGCAGGTGGCAAGGCAAGCGGTCCGGGAATGCTGGCATTTTGCCCGTGCGCCTGATATGGGGACGGCGAAGACCTTCTGCGAATACCAGGGTACGCACGTCCATGAGCCGCACAGCCAGCATTTCCCGCAAGACCAACGAGACGGCCGTTTCCGTAACAGTCGAAATCGACGGCACGGGCACCTCGAAGATTTCGACCGGCGTCGGCTTCTTCGACCATATGCTGGAACAGTTGTCGCGCCATTCGCTGATCGATATGGAGATCGAGACGAAGGGTGACCTGCACGTCGACGACCACCATGCGGTCGAAGACACCGGGATCGCGATCGGCCAGGCCATTGCCAAGGCGCTCGGCGACCGGCGCGGCATCACCCGCTACGCCTCGCTCGACCTGGCCATGGACGAGACGATGACGCGCGCTGCCGTCGACGTTTCCGGCCGTCCCTTCCTGGTCTGGAACGTGGCATTCTCGGCGCCGAAGATCGGCACCTTCGATACCGAACTGGTGCGGGAATTCTTTCAGGCACTGGCGCAGAACGCCGGTATCACGCTGCACATCCAGAACATCTACGGCGCCAACAACCATCATATCGCCGAGACCTGCTTCAAATCCGTCGCCCGGGTGCTGCGTACGGCAACCGAAATCGATCCCCGCCAGCAAGGCCGCATTCCCTCGACGAAGGGTTCGCTGGCCTGACCGGCAGACCGGCAGGACAAACCACGTTGACCACCGCGAGCTACCTGATCCTGACCCCGCCGGGCGCTCCAGCCGCGACCGAGAAGGCAGCGTTCGTTCGCGACGGCTTCCGCTGGACCGCCTTCTTCTTTCCGGCGATCTGGCTGCTCGTGCACCGCCTGTGGTTCTGGGGCATCGTTGCGATCGTCCTGCAGATCACCGCCACGAGCCTTTCCGGCAGCCCTGATTTCGCGATTGCCGGCCTGGTGCTCGGCCTCGCCGTCTCCCTGTTGACGGCCCTGGAAGGCCCGCAGGCGATCGTGCGGGCGCTGGAGGCGCGCGACTGGACGCTGCGGAGTGCTGTCCAGGCGCGCGATCTGGCAACGGCCGAGCAGATGTACTTCAGTGATGTGCCGGCGACGGAAGCTGCATCGGCTACGGCCCTGCTGCCGCCGACGGACAAGACAACCGGAGCCGCACGACCTCTCGCGCTCGGCCTCCTCGGCTATGACGGAGAATGACCATGCGCGTGGCAATCATTGACTACGGATCGGGCAACCTGCGCTCCGCCACCAAGGCTTTCGAACGGGCAGCGCGTGAAGCGGGCATTTCCGCCGAGATCGACCTTACCGACCGCCCGGAGCGCGTGGCGACCGCCGATCGCGTGGTTTTGCCCGGCGTCGGGGCCTATGCCGACTGCCGGCGAGGACTTGACGCCGTCGAAGGCATGACGGATGCGCTTCGCGAAGCGGTGGAACTCGGCGGCCGCCCCTTTCTCGGCATCTGCGTCGGCATGCAGCTGATGTCGTCGCGGGGGCTGGAGAAGACAGTCACGGAAGGGCTGAACTGGATTGCCGGCGATGTCACACTCATGAAGCCTGCCGATCCCGACCTTAAGATTCCGCAGATCGGCTGGAATACGCTGACGCTGAAACGCGAGCATCCGCTGTTTTCGGGCATTCCCACCGGCGATAGCGGCCTGCACGCCTATTTCGTCCATTCCTACCATCTGCAGGCCGAAAATCCGGACGATGTGGTCGCGACGGTCGACTATGGCGGGGCGATGACCGCCTTCGTCGCCCGCGGCAACAAGGCCGGCGCCCAGTTCCATCCGGAAAAGAGCCAGTCGCTCGGACTGGCCCTGATCACCAACTTCCTGCGCTGGAAACCCTGAGCCCGCGCGACCGAACGGACAATGACAAGATGATCCTCTTTCCCGCCATCGACCTCAAGGACGGCCAGTGCGTTCGCCTCAAGCTTGGCGACATGGACCAGGCGACCGTCTACAACCCCGACCCGGCCGCCCAGGCCCGTGCCTTTGAGGAGCAGGGCTTCGAGTGGTTGCACGTGGTCGACCTGAACGGTGCCTTTGCGGGCGAAACGGTCAACGGCGCTGCCGTCGACGCGATCCTGAAGGCTACGAAGAATCCGGTGCAGCTCGGTGGCGGCATCCGCACGCTCGACCACATCGAGAACTGGCTGTCGCGCGGTCTGGCGCGGGTGATCCTCGGCACGGTGGCGGTGCGTGATCCGGCGCTGGTCATCGAGGCCTGCAAGCGCTTCCCGGGCCAGGTTGCCGTCGGCATCGACGCCAAGGGCGGCAAGGTCGCGGTCGAGGGCTGGGCTGAGGCATCCGAACTCGGCGTGATCGAGCTTGCGAAGAAATTCGAAGGCGCCGGCGTCGCCGCGATCATCTACACCGACATCGACCGCGACGGTATCCTGACCGGCATCAACTGGGCCTGCACGCTCGAGCTTGCCGACGCCGTCTCCATTCCCGTCATCGCGTCGGGCGGCCTTGCGTCGATCGAGGACATCCGGCGGATGCTCGAGCCCGATGCCGCCAAACTCGAAGGTGCGATCTCCGGCCGCGCGCTCTATGATGGCCGGATCGATCCGAAGGAAGCGCTGGCACTGATCCGCGCGGCGAAAGGAAAGACGGCATGACCCTCAAGGCTCGCGTCATCCCCTGCCTGGACGTGAAGGACGGCCGCGTCGTGAAGGGCGTCAGCTTCGTCAACCTGGTGGACGCCGGCGATCCGGTGGAGTCGGCCAAGGCCTATGATGCAGCCGGCGCCGACGAGCTGTGCTTTCTCGACATCACCGCCTCCTCCGACAACCGCGACACGATCTTCGACGTCGTCGCGCGCACGGCCGAGCACTGCTTCATGCCGCTGACGGTCGGCGGCGGCGTCCGTTCCGTCGCCGATATCCGCAAGCTGCTCCTTGCCGGTGCGGACAAGGTCTCGATCAACTCGGCAGCGGTGAAGGACCCTGATTTCGTGGCGGAAGCCGCCGACAAGTTCGGCAACCAGTGCATCGTCGTCTCGGTCGACTCCAAGAAGGTTTCGAAGGAAGGCGAGGCGGACCGTTGGGAGATCTTCACCCATGGCGGCCGGCAGGCCACCGGGATCGATGCCGTGGCCTTTGCCGAGAAGATGGTCGAGCGCGGGGCCGGGGAGCTGCTTTTGACGTCAATGGACCGCGACGGCCAGAAGGGCGGCTACGATATCGCCCTGACGCGAACGATCGCCGACCGCGTCCCGGTGCCGGTGATCGCCTCGGGTGGTGTCGGCAACCTCGACCATCTGGTCGAGGGCATCCGCGACGGGCACGCGACGGCGGTGCTTGCCGCCTCGATCTTCCACTTCGGCACCTATACCGTCGGCGAAGCCAAGCGCTACATGGCCGAGCACGGCATTGCGATGCGGCTCGACTGAATATCTGGACAGGAACTCTCCATGAGCGAATTCACCCTTGCCGATCTGGAACGCATCGTCGCTACGCGGGCGGCGGCGTCTGCGGACGAATCGTGGACGGCAAAGCTTGTCGCCGCGGGCCAGCCTAAAGCGGCCAAGAAGCTCGGCGAAGAGGCCGTGGAAACGGTGATAGCGGCGATCGAGGGCGATCGCGCCGCGCTGGTGAGCGAGAGCGCCGACCTGCTTTACCACCTGATGGTGGTCCTGAAGATTGGCGGCGTCGGACTTTCCGACATCATGAAAGAACTGGAGCGGCGGACCGGTCAGTCCGGCATCGCCGAGAAGGCGAGCCGGACGAAATGATCACGCAGCCGCTGCATGGCATGAACCGGGCCGACATTCCCGATGACTACGGCAACCATCACTATTCGCCCTACCGCTTTTTCTCCGCCGAGGAATGGTCGCAGTTCCGCGCCGACACGCCGTTGACGCTGACAGCCGACGAGGTGCGGCGACTGCGCTCGCTGAACGACCCGATCGACCTCGACGAAGTGCGGCGCATCTATCTGTCGCTGTCGCGCCTGCTTTCCGCCCATGTGGAGTCGTCGCACCTGCTGTTCCAGCAGCGAAAGCGCTTCCTGAGCCTGTCTGACGAATCGAAGACGCCGTTCGTGATCGGCATCGCCGGATCGGTCGCCGTCGGCAAATCGACCACCGCCCGCATCCTTGCCGAACTATTGTCACGCTGGCCCTCCAGCCCGAAGGTCGATCTCGTCACCACCGACGGCTTCCTACATCCGAACGCGGTGCTGAAGCGCGAAAACATGATGGATCGCAAGGGTTTTCCCGAAAGCTACGACATGGGTGCGCTGCTGCGCTTCCTGTCGGCGATCAAGGCCGGGGAGCCTAACGTCAAGGCTCCGACCTACTCGCATCTGACCTATGACGTTTTGCCGGACCAGTTTCAGGTCATCCATCGCCCCGACATCCTGATCTTCGAAGGGATCAACGTACTGCAATCGCGCAGCCTGCCGGCCGACGGCAAGGTGGTGCCTATGGTGTCGGATTTCTTCGACTTCTCGATCTACATCGACGCCGAAGAGGCCCTGATCCACAACTGGTACGTGGAGCGCTTCATGCGGTTGCGCGACACCGCCTTCAAGAACCCGGACTCCTACTTCAACCGCTATTCGCAGGTCAGCGAGGAAGAGGCATTGTCGATCGCCGAAGGTCTCTGGCGGAACACCAACCTGAAGAACCTGCGCCAGAATATCCTGCCGAGCCGGCCACGCGCTGACCTTATCCTGCAGAAGGGCCAGAATCACCTCGTCGAAACCGTCGGCCTTCGCAAGATCTGAGCATCCTTCCGCCGGTCGCGCATTCAAGGCGCATTGCGTGAAAACGTGATACGCGCGCACGTTACAGCGTGTTTGATCCTATGCGTATCGTTGTCGCAAAGCCGCTGCACAGTTTTGTGCGACATGCTTCATGGCTCGACGCGACGGAGGGTGAGGTTGATGCGCCCGCCGTCTCTCAGAAGAGTGGACGTGCCCGGGTAGATCCTGTCCACGCCGTGGAAACTCAGCCGGCTGTCACCGCCCAGAACCACGACGTCACCGCTTGAAAGCCGCAGCGAGCGTGTCGGATCGCTCCGCGCCGTGCCGCCGATGCGGAACAGGCATTGATCCCCAAGGGATACGGAAACGACCGGCGCCTCAAAGGTCCGTTCGTCCCGGTCCTGATGGAGGCCCATCTTCGCCTGTCCATCGTAGAAATTGACCAGGCAGGCCTGAGGCGGCTGGCTGTAGCCGGCGACGTCGTTCCACAACCGCAGCAGCGATGCAGGGATGGCAGGCCACGGCGTACCGCTGACCGGGTGGCGATCCTGATAGCGATACCCGTGTTCGCGGTCCGTCACCCAGCCGAGATCGCCGCAATTCGTCATTCGGACGGACATCGGCCGACCGGTCTTCGGCATGGTCGGAACGAAGAGTGGTGCCACAGCGGCAACGGCGCGGATCTCCTCCAGAAGCGCCTCCTGCGCCGGCCGATCGAAATAGCCGGGCAGGTAGCGGAAACCGGAAAGAGACGCGAGCGCTGCCATTGCCTGCCTTCAGCCGATGTCAGGCTTCGTTGAGGTCCGGAATGCGCAGCACCTGTCCGGGATAGATCTTGTCCGGATGGCTCAGCATGGGGCGGTTGGCATCAAAGATGATGGTGTGCTTGGCGCCCTTGCCCTTGCCGTAGGCGGCCTCGGCGATCTTCCAGAGGTTTTCGCCCTTCTTGACGGTGTGGAACACGGGCTCCTTTGCCGGTGTCGCCGCCTGGACGAGGGCCGTCATATCGGCCTCTGCGAGCTTCAGGCCGGAATCAGGCGCGATGATCTTCAAGTCCGCCGCTTCGACCTTGGAGATTCCGAGCGTATTGCCGACGGCGACCACGGCCTTTTCGAAGATGCTCTGGTCGGCAACGACGCCTTTCAGAACGCACTTGTCGCCCTCGACCGAGACTTCGACCTTGTCCGTGCCCAGTGCAAAGGAATCCAGTTCCTTCTTCACGTCCTCGGACTTCGGCGCCTCTTCCTCGCCGCCGATACCGAGCTTTTTTCCCGCGTTCTTGATAAAGCTGAATAGGCCCATGACTTCCTCCTGAAAATCCGGCAGCCGGCCCCGAGCGCAACCGCCTGTAATGCCAGAGAAAAGCTAGGCCTTTTCCGGCATTCTTCAAGGCGGTCTTTCGCCGCTGCGTCAATCACCGGAGGGCTTTGCACGCATCTTCTTCACGCCGGAACGCCCGGCCTTCTCCTTGAGCCGGCGCTCGACTGCGCCCTTCGACGGCCGGGTCCTCTTCCGCGGCGGCGGCGGCGGTTCTGCCGCTTCGAGAATGAGCGCCTTCAGCCGCTCTCGCGCATCCTCCCGGTTGCGCTCCTGGCTGCGGAACCGGTTGGCCTCGATCATCAGGACGCCGTCTTTCGACAGCCGGCGCCCGGCCAGGCCTGCGGCATTGGCCTTGATCCGGTCGTTCAGCGAGGGTGAGTTGCGCAGGTCGAAGAAGAGCTGGACGGCGGTGGAAACCTTGTTCACGTTCTGGCCGCCGGGACCGCCGGCCAGAACGAACTGCTCGGTCAGCTCCCAGCCGGCAATGATGATGGATCCCTTGATATGGAGCGGGTCGCTGGCCACGGATGTTTCCTCGATTTGGCCTCCTGCATAGCGCATGCGGCCCCGCCGCGAAATCCCGTGCGCGCGGCAATTGCGGCCAGGGGTTGCTTGCCGCAGCCAGATACGAAAAACCCGGCCGAAGCCGGGTTTCACGTGAATCATGCTCGAATTCAGACGCTGGTGGGCGGCCTTACTCGGCGGCAACCCGGATGCCGGGTGCCGCGTCGCGCACGCCGCCGTCGACGTGGTCCTCGAACTTGGCGAAGTTCGTGACGAACATGTCGACCAGCTTGCGGGCCTGGCGGTCATAGGCCGAGCCGTCCGCCCAGGTCGAGCGCGGATCGAGGATCTTCGTATCGACGCCGGGCACCGAGACGGGAACTTCGAAGCCGAAATTGTCGTCGCGGCGGAAGAGCGCGCCGTTCAGCGAACCGTCGAGTGCTGCAGCCAGAAGCGCGCGCGTCGCCTTGATCGGCATGCGGCGGCCTTCGCCATAGGCACCGCCCGTCCAGCCGGTGTTGACGAGCCAGCAATCCACGCCATGCTCGGCAATCAGCGCCTTCAGCAGGTTGCCGTACTCCGTCGGATGGCGCGGCATGAAGGGAGCACCGAAGCATGTGGAGAAGGTCGCTTCGGGCTCGGTAACGCCACGCTCGGTGCCCGCCACCTTGGCGGTGTAGCCGGACAGGAAGTGGTACATGGCCTGATCAGGCGTCAGACGTGCGATCGGCGGCATGACGCCGAATGCGTCGGCGGTGAGCATGATGATGGTCCTGGGATGCCCGGAGCGGCCCGTTTCGCTGGCATTCGGGATGAAGTGCAGCGGATAGGCGCAACGGGTATTCTCCGTCAGGGAGCCGTCGTTGAAATCAGGCACGCCGTTGGCATCGAGCACGACATTTTCGAGAACTGTGCCGAAACGCTGCGTGGTGGCATAGATCTCCGGTTCGGCCTCTGCCGAAAGACGGATGGTCTTGGCGTAGCAGCCGCCCTCGAAATTGAAGATGCCGTTCTCGCCCCAGCCGTGCTCGTCATCCCCGATCAGCGTGCGCGTCGGATCGGCCGAGAGCGTGGTCTTGCCGGTGCCCGACAGGCCGAAGAAGACGGCAGCGTCGCCATCCGGCCCGACGTTGGCGGAGCAGTGCATCGGCATGACGTTCCTGGCGGGCAGGATGTAGTTCAGCGCGGTGAAGACGGACTTCTTCATCTCACCCGCATAGAACGTTCCCGCGATCAGGATCAGGCCGTTCGTCAGGTCGCAGGCGATCATCGTCTCCGTGCGGGCGCCGTGACGCTCGGGGTCCGCCTTGAAGGTAGGCAGGTCAATGATGGTCAGCTTCGGCAGGAAGCTTTCCAGCGCTTCCTTCGCCGGACGGATCAACAGGTTGCGAATGAAGAGCGAGTGCCAGGCAAGCTCGGTGACCACGCGCGTCGGCAGGGCATATTCGCTGTCTGCGCCGCCGATCAGGTCCTGGACGAACAGATCCTTGGCGGCCGCATGGGCCAGCATATCCTGCCTCAGGGTCTCGAAATGCGCGGGCGACAGTTCCTTGTTATTATCCCACCAGATCTGCCCGGTCGTGTTCGCATCGCGAACGACGAACTTGTCCTTCGGAGAGCGACCGGTGTGTTGTCCGGTCAGGGCGCGCAAGGCGCCGTGGGCAGTCTTGACGGCTTCGCCGCGAGCCAACGCCTCATCGTACAGTTCTTCTTCGGCAAGGTTGTAGCGGACAGTCGCCACATCCTTGAAACCGATCGCTTCGAGCCCGCACGAGGGGTTGCGAATGCCCAGTTCCTTCATGGCCGAGTTTTCCTTCGCGATTTAAGGGAGAGAGTGAATGTGACTGCAAACTAATCTTTGCCGCGACAAAAGGCAAGTCGTCACTCAGAATAAGTCAATGATATCAGTATATTAATCGATTTAACAATATGTGCGACTTTTTAAATCGTTTAGAAAATCGATTTAAATGGCGTCAGAGTGGACTATCTTTGCATGCACCTCTTGTCGCACTGGAGCGATTGCCACAATTTGTTCCACGTTTACCCCCAATGAAGCGCACCGTAACGATCGCCCGGGCCATGCCCCTAAGCAAATCAGTGAGGCGCACATGACGATGGAGACCAGCAGGATGCAGACGATCGCACTCGTAGACGACGACAGGAACATTCTGACGTCGGTGTCGATCGCGCTGGAGGCCGAAGGCTACCGCGTCGAGACCTATACGGATGGCGCCTCCGCGCTCGACGGGTTGCTGGCCCGACCGCCGCAACTGGCCATCTTCGATATCAAGATGCCGCGCATGGACGGAATGGAGCTGCTGCGGCGCCTGCGGCAGAAATCCGACCTACCGGTGATCTTCCTGACGTCCAAGGACGAGGAGATCGACGAACTCTTCGGCTTGAAGATGGGCGCGGACGACTTCATCACGAAACCCTTCTCCCAGCGGCTTCTGGTCGAACGGGTCAAGGCGGTGCTCCGACGCGCCTCGAGCCGGGAGGCTGCGGCGGCGGGCGTCGTCGCTCCGGCAAAGCCCGGCGACACCCAGGCACGCTCGCTGGAGCGCGGCCAGCTGGTGATGGACCAGGAGCGCCACACCTGCACCTGGAAGGGCGAGCCGGTCACGCTTACCGTGACGGAGTTCCTGATCCTGCACGCGCTGGCGCAACGTCCCGGCGTCGTCAAGAGCCGCGATTCGCTGATGGATGCCGCCTACGACGAGCAGGTCTACGTAGACGACCGCACGATCGACAGCCACATCAAGCGGCTACGCAAGAAGTTCAAGATGGTTGATGGCGAGTTCGACATGATCGAAACGCTGTACGGCGTCGGC
Source organism: Pseudomonadota bacterium (assembly GCA_023404095.1). Classification (GTDB taxonomy): domain Bacteria; phylum Pseudomonadota; class Alphaproteobacteria; order Rhizobiales; family Rhizobiaceae; genus Mycoplana. The sequence goes on from JAEYDD010000015.1 coordinate 25,578, forward strand.
TACCGGTTCCGCGAATCGGCCTGAACGCCACCTAGGGAGGCCGACAGGCCGGAAAGCCGCCGTCACCGTTCGAATTTTCTTGCACCGGCATGGGCGGCGGTGGCATCCCAGCCGGGATGGAGGCGGCCAGGGGCCGGTCGAAGGAATTGACTGCAGTAGCGCAAAACTCGCTGGACAAGGAGCTGGACGACCAGGATGGCCGCCCGGGCCCGCGGCCCGTGCGCTCCTACTGGACCTATCCGTTCAAGCTCATTCGCCGCATTTTCGGCAATGCGGTTTTCTCCAGCCTGACGCGGCGGATCCTGTTCTTCAACCTCGTCGCGCTCGTCGTGCTGGTCGCCGGCATTCTCTATCTCAACCAGTTCCGCGAGGGCTTGATCGATGCCCGCGTCGAAAGCCTGCTGACGCAGGGCGAAATCATCGCCGGCGCCATCTCGGCATCGGCCTCAGTCGACACCAACTCGATCACCGTCGATCCCGAAAAGCTGCTTGAGCTTCAGGCGGGCCAGAGCATCACGCCGCTTCCGAACGACGAGGACCTCGACTTTCCGATCAATCCCGAGCGCGTGGCGCCGGTGCTGCGGCGGCTGATCTCGCCGGCGCGCGTGCGGGCACGCATCTACGACACCGACGCCAACCTGCTGCTCGATTCGCGCCATCTGTACACCCAGGGGCAGGTTCTGCGTTTCGACCTGCCGCCGGTGGAACCGGAGGAGAGCTCGTTCTTCGACCGGTTCAGCGCGTGGTTCAACCGGGTACTGCAGCCGGGCAACCTCCCTGAATACAAGGAAGCACCCGGCGGCGACGGCTCCATCTACCCGGAGGTGATGAACGCGCTGACCGGCGTTCGCGGCGCCGTCGTGCGCGTCACGGACAAGGGCGAGCTGATCGTTTCGGTCGCCGTGCCCGTCCAGCGCTTCCGCGCCGTGCTCGGCGTGCTGCTGCTTTCGACGCAGGCGGGCGACATCGACAAGATCGTTCACGCCGAACGGCTCGCGATCATGCGCGTCTTCGGCGTGGCCGCACTCGGCAACGTGTTCCTCTCGCTGCTTCTTTCCAGCACGATCGCCAATCCGCTCCGTCGTCTGTCGGCGGCAGCGATCCGTGTCCGCCGCGGCGGTGCGAAAGAGCGCGAGGAAATTCCCGACTTCTCGTCGCGGCAGGATGAGATCGGCAACCTCTCGGTCGCCATCCGCGAAATGACGACCGCACTCTACGATCGGATCGACGCAATCGAGAGTTTTGCCGCCGACGTCAGCCACGAACTGAAAAATCCGCTCACATCGCTGCGCAGTGCTGTCGAGACCCTGCCGCTGGCGCGAACCGAGGAATCGAAGAAGCGTCTCATGGACGTTATCCAACACGATGTCCGCCGCCTCGACCGGCTCATCAGCGACATTTCCGACGCCTCGCGCCTCGATGCGGAACTCGCTCGAAGCGACGCCAAGACCGTCGATCTGGAGAAGGTGCTGGGTGACCTCGTCGATATATCGCGCCAGGTACGCAGCAATAAGAAGCCCGTGATCCTCGACTTCGTCGTCGATCGCAATGACAACCCGAAGGCGCGCTTCGACATCAGCGGCTATGAACTGCGCATCGGCCAGATCATCACGAACCTGATCGAGAACGCGCGCTCCTTCGTTCCCGAGCAGGGCGGGCGGATCGTGGTGCGGCTTTCGAACGGTCGCAACGGCCGGCGCATCGTTCGCGTCGAGGACAACGGCCCGGGCATCCAGGCCGAGGACATCGACCGCATCTTCGAGCGCTTCTACACCGACCGACCGGCCAGCGAGGGCTTCGGACAGAATTCCGGCCTCGGCCTGTCAATCTCGCGACAGATCGCCGAAGCGCACGGCGGTACGCTAAAGGCGGAGAACATCATCGACCGCGCCACCGGCGAGATCAAGGGTGCGCGCTTCATCCTCTCGCTGCCGGCGGGCCGCGGGAAATGAGCCGGGCGGTCAACGTCCACGGCACCGCAATCGTCATCGGCACCACAGGCCTCATATTCGTCGGTCCATCGGGCTCGGGGAAGACGGCCGCCGCCCTGCATTGCATCGGCAGGGCCGGCGCGCACGGCCTCTTTTCCGCACTCGTCGCCGACGACCAGGTCATGGTGTCGCTCGCAGGCACATCCGTCATCGCCCGCCCCCCTTCGACCATTGCCGGCATCGCCGAGATACGGGGGGCCGCGATCGTCAGCGTTCCGAGCATCTCGGCCGCCATCCTTTCGCATGCGATCGGCCTGGTCCGGCCGCCGCTATCGGAGCGTCTCGCGCCGGAAGCGGAGGAATACGAACTGATGCCGGGGCGGCACCTTCCCCTCACCCGCCTGCCTATCGACGACGGGTTCGACTGCTTCGACAGATTGCTGCTTTTGTTGCCCGTTCTCGCGCGAAATTGACCTGGGGGCGTCGCGAATTGCCGGGTCGGGGGCATTTTTAACTTGCGCTCGGCCTATTCATCGACAAGATGACCTCCCCAACGGTGGACGTCTTTTTCGCAGTGCGGTATGTACGGCTGCCGATATTTTGGGCAATTGGAGCGGTGCATATGATCGGACTGGTGCTTGTCACCCACGGCAAGCTGGCGGAAGAGTTTCGCCTGGCGCTTGAACATGTCGTGGGGCCGCAAGAGGCGATCGAAACCGTTTGCATCGGCCCTGAAGACGACATGGACCAGCGCCGGCAGGATGTTCTCGAAGCGGCGCAGCGTGCGGATCGCGGTCAGGGCGTCATCATCCTGACCGACATGTTCGGCGGCACGCCGTCCAACCTCGCCATATCCGTGATGAGCAGCGGCTCGGTCGAAGTCATCGCCGGGGTAAACCTCCCCATGCTGATCAAGCTTGCCGGCGTGCGCAACGACGGAAACATGGAGCGCGCGCTTCTGGAGGCGTCAGAAGCAGGACGCAAATACATCAATGTCGCAAGCCGCGTCCTCAGCGGCAAGTGAACGACGCTCACCCCACCCACGGTTCGACCATGTCCGTCACGAAAGAACTCCTCATCATCAACAAGCGCGGCCTCCATGCGCGCGCGTCGGCGAAATTCGTGCAGACCGTCGACGGCTACGACGCCGAAGTGACTGTCTCCAAGGACGGCATGACCGTCGGCGGCACGTCGATCATGGGCCTGATGATGCTGGCCGCCAGCCCGGGATGCTCCGTTCACGTCAGCGCCACCGGCCTGCAGGCCGCCGAAGTGGTTTCGGCGCTGGAAGCGCTCGTCGCCAACCGCTTCGGCGAGGAAATGTAACGCGCACAGCCGATATAAAGACATAAAGACCTCTTTATATGCGTGTTGCCTGACCCGACAATTCCTGATAAGCATGCGCGCAGCTACGAGCGGGCGCAGTGCGCCCCTTCTCCGCGGCCGCGCACCCGATGCGGCCGGCGCCTCCGTGCGCCGCAACAGGACCAATTCAGTCTGGAGACCCGCATGAGCAACACCAAGGACTACATCGTCGCCGATATCGGCCTGGCCGACTTCGGACGCAAGGAAATTGCGATCGCAGAAACCGAAATGCCGGGGCTTACGGCCTGCCGGGAAGAATTCGGCGCGGCAAAGCCGCTCAAGGGCGCGCGCATCACCGGCTCGCTCCACATGACCATCCAGACTGCGGTCCTGATCGAAACGCTGGTGGCGCTCGGTGCGGAAGTGCGCTGGGCCTCGTGCAACATCTTCTCGACGCAGGACCACGCCGCCGCCGCCATCGCCGCCGCCGGCATCCCCGTCTATGCGGTCAAGGGTGAAACGCTCGAGGAATACTGGACCTACACCGACCAGATCTTCCAGTGGGCCGATGGCGGTCTGTCCAACATGATCCTCGACGACGGCGGCGACGCGACGATGTACATCCTGCTTGGCGCGCGCGCCGAGGCCGGCGAGGACGTGCTTTCCAATCCGGGTTCCGAAGAGGAGGAAATCCTCTTTGCGCAGATCAAGAAGCGACTGAAAGCCTCGCCCGGCTGGTTCACCAAGCAGCGCGATGCCATAAAGGGCGTCACGGAAGAGACGACCACCGGCGTCAACCGCCTCTACCAGCTGCAGCAGAAGGGCCTGCTTCCCTTCCCCGCGATCAACGTCAATGACAGCGTCACCAAGTCGAAGTTCGACAACAAGTACGGCTGCAAGGAATCGCTCGTCGACGGCATCCGCCGCGGCACCGACGTCATGATGGCGGGCAAGGTCGCCGTGGTCTGCGGCTATGGCGATGTCGGCAAGGGATCGGCTGCCTCGCTGCGCGGGGCGGGCGCCCGGGTCAAGGTCACCGAAATCGACCCGATCTGCGCGCTGCAGGCGGCAATGGACGGTTTCGAGGTGGTGCAGCTCGAGGACGTGGTCGGCAGCGCCGACATCTTCATCACGACAACCGGCAACAAGGACGTGATCCGCATCGAGCACATGCGCGAGATGAAGGACATGGCGATCGTCGGCAATATCGGCCACTTCGACAACGAGATCCAGGTCGCGTCCCTGCGCAACATGAAGTGGACCAACATCAAGCCGCAGGTCGACATGATCGAGCTGCCGAAGGGCAACCGGATCATCCTGCTGTCGGAGGGCCGGCTGCTCAACCTCGGCAATGCCACCGGGCACCCCTCCTTCGTCATGTCTGCCTCGTTCTCCAACCAGGTGCTGGCGCAGATCGAACTGTTCACCAACACCGGCAAGTACAACAACGAGGTCTACGTCCTGCCCAAGCAGCTCGATGAGAAGGTCGCGCGGCTGCATCTTGCCAAGCTTGGCGCCAAGCTGACGGAACTTTCCGGCGAGCAGGCTGCCTATATCGGCGTCACGCAGCAGGGTCCGTACAAGGCAGAGCACTATCGCTACTGATCGTTACCCGACTTATCCACAATATGTTGTATGCCGCCGCCTTGACAGGGCGGCGGTTTCTTTTTTGCCGGCGCGGCTTCCCGCAGATTCTGGATGGAAGTATGGTTATGTTATTGATTCGACGCTGAGATGCGGAGCTGGAGCGCCGCACGTCACAAGCGACGTGTGCGCCCGCTATGATCCCGCTTCAGCCGCCGGCTTCCCCTTTGGGTGAGGCTACGCGGAGACGTCGGATCGGGGATGTCTTGTCGATCAGGCGGCAAACGGACGGAGACATACCGGGGATGATGTCGGAACGGAAACGAGGCCTCTTTGGGCCGGGCGCAGGTGCGTCCACTAAGCTTGCCACGCAGATCAGGACGACCTGCGTCACCCGCTTGTCGGCGATCGGAAACCACGCATGGCGGCTCAGGGCGCTGGCGGCCGGCTCTGCGCTCACCGCCTTTGCCGTTCCTGCGCACGCGCAGCAGGAAGCCGCGACGCGGCTGCTCGGATCTTCCGAAGTCATCACGTTTTCCGTCCTCCTCGGCGTCGTCTCGGCAGCCCTGTTTTCCGCCATCTGGATGATCCGCCAGCGCGGCCGGCTCGAAGAGGAGATCGGCGGACTGCGCGCCACCGTCTCCGATGCCAAGCACCGCAATGCGCGTCTTCAGGCGCTGATCAGTGACAAGAACCGGCGCATCATCGTCTGGGACGGCCTGTCCCAGCGACCGGAAGTGCTCGGCCAGCTTCCGCCGGAGACCGGCGCACCTGCCGCCGACGCTGAATTTTTGGCTCTCGGCCGCTGGCTTAAGCCGGCATCGGCCGCCGAAGCCGAACGTGCGATCGAGACGCTGCGCTCCCAGGCACAAAGCTTCGACCTTGTCATGGAGACCAGCCGCAACGAGATCATCGAGGTGCAGGGCCGCGTTTCGGGGGGGCAGGCTTTCGTCCGCTTCGTCGCCCTCAACAACCTACGCCGCGAGGTGGCGGAACTGCAGCTCGAACGCGACCGCCTCGAACAGTCGCTTACCGTGTTCCAGAACCTGCTTGATACCATCGACCTGCCGGTCTGGCAGCGTTCCCGCGAAGGGACACTCGTCTGGGCAAACACGGCCTACGGCGAGGCCGTCGAGGCACGCGACGCGCAGGAGGCCGTTCGCGAAAATCGCGAACTTCTGCCGGCGGTGACCCGCGAAAAAATCCGCGCCGTCAGCACCTTCGACACGCCCTTCCGCGACAAGGTCACTACCGTGGTGCAGGGCAGGCGCAACTTCTTCGAGGTGGTGGATGCTCTTTGCGCCGCGGGTTCTGCCGGGATCGCCCTCGACATATCCGAAACGGAAGCTGTCCGCGAAGAGCTCCAGCGCACGCTGAAGAGCCACGCCGAAACGCTGGACCATCTCGCCACCCCCGTTGCGATCTTCGACGGGACGCAACGGCTGCAGTTCTACAACCAGGCCTTCCAGAGGCTATGGGACCTCGATACGGCCTTCCTCGAGAGGCATCCCGATCACGGCGAGATGCTTGACCGGCTGCGGGCTGCCGCAAAGCTGCCGGAGCAGCTGAACTGGCGCCAGTGGAAGGAAAACGCCCTTTCGGTCTATCGGGCGATCGATACGCAGAGCGACCTCTGGCACTTGCCGAACGGCCAGACGCTGCGGGTATTCGCCACCGCCCGCCCCCAGGGCGGCGCCACCTGGGTGTTTGAGAACCTGACGGAAAAGGTTGATCTCGAAACGCGCTACAATACGTTGCTGCAGGTCCAGGGCGAGACAATCGACCATCTCTCGGAAGGGGTCGCCGTGTTCGGACCTGACGGCAAGATCCGCCTTTCCAACCCGGCGTTCCGTGCGCTTTGGGGGATCACCGAGGCCCAGGTCCAGGCTGGCACCCACATCCGCGCAATCGAGCAGGCCTGCGCGCCATCCTATGACGGGGCGGACGGCTGGAAGCGTTTCGGGCAGATCATCACCAGCTTCGACGACGAACGCCCGTCCTATCGCGGCGTGCTGGAGCTTCACACGGGCCTCGTGCTGGATTTTGCTGTTACCCCGCTTTCCAACGCGCAGACGATGCTGACCTTCGTCAACATCACCGACAGCGTTCGCGTCGAGCGGGCCCTGACGGAGAAGAACGATGCGCTACGCAAGGCGGATGCGCTGAAGAACGACTTCGTCCAGCACGTTTCCTATGAACTGCGCTCGCCGCTGACGAACATCATAGGCTTCGCCGACCTGCTCAAGACGCCGTCGATGGGATCGCTGAGCGAGCGGCAGGCAGAATATGTGGACCACATCGCCACTTCTTCGGCAGTGCTTCTGACCATCGTCAATGACATTCTCGACCTTGCAACCGTCGATGCCGGGATCATGGAACTCGACCTGTCGGAAGTGAGCCTTGCCGACCTGCTCGACGACGTTTCGATGGAGTTTTCCGAGAGGCTGAAGGACAGCCACGTCTCCCTGGAGATCGTGGCGCCGCCGTCGCTCGGCACCATTGTCGCCGACCACCAGCGCCTGAAGCAGATCCTGATCAAGCTCCTTGCAAATGCAGCGAACTTCGCACCCGAAGGCACGGCGATCGAGCTGAAATGCTGGCGGGAAGAACGAGATCTCGTCTTCAGTGTCTCGGACAGCGGCCCCGGCATCCCGCAGGACGTGCTGCGCACCGTTTTCAACCGTTTCGAGAGCCATGGCCGTCGCGGCGGTGCCGGGCTCGGGCTCTCCATCGTCGAGAGCTTCGTCAGCCTGCACCACGGCACCGTGACGATCGACAGCCGCGAGGGCGAAGGGACGCGCGTCACCTGCCGCATCCCCGGGACTTCGCTGCCAGCCATCGCCGCGGCGGAATAGGTCAATGCCCGTCGCCACGGTCCATCTTGCCGACGAAGCCGAAACGATCCGCTTCGGCGAAGACATGGCGCGCGCCGTCCGCCCGGGTGACCTGATCGCCCTGTCGGGTGATCTGGGCGCCGGCAAGTCCACCTTTGCACGCGCGCTGATCCGCGCTGTGGCGGAAGACGAATTCCTGGAAGTGCCGAGCCCGACCTTCACGCTGGTTCAGAGCTACGCGCTGCGAATCCCGATCGCACATTTCGACCTCTACCGCGTTGCCGATGCGACCGAACTGGACGAACTCGGGCTGGAGGAAGCGCTTGAGGACGGCGTCTGCCTGGTCGAATGGCCGGAGCGGGCGGAAGACGCCCTGCCCGCGCAAAGGCTGACCCTGCGTTTCCTGCAACACGGCGACGGAAGGCTGGTGGAAATCGATGGGCCTGAGCCGCTGGCCGCACGGGTGCGCCGGACGCTGGAAATCCGCGCCTTTCTCACAGGTGCCGGCTTCACAGACGCCCGGCGCCTGCACCTGACGGGCGATGCTTCGATACGCGCCTACGAACGTGTCTATGCGGGCGACCAGCGCTACGTGCTGATGGATTCGCCGCGGCATACGCCCGGACCGATCCTCGCCCACGGCAAGTATTATCAGCAGATCGCCCATATCGCCGAGGACGTCCGCCCCTTCGTCGCCATCGCTGCCCATCTTGGCGCGCGCGGGCTTGCGGCTCCCGCCGTGTTCGAAAAGGACCTCGACCGCGGCATCCTGCTGATCGAGGATCTGGGGCACGACGGCGTACTTGACGCAGAGGGGCGCCCAATTGCGGAGCGCTATCTGGAAAGCACCGCCGCGCTCGCCGAGCTGCACCGGCAGCCGGTGCAGGAGACGATTCCCATCGGCGACGGTAGCGACTACCGCATTCCCGACTTCGACCACGACGCAATGCAGATCGAGGTCAGCCTGCTCACCGACTGGTACCTTCCCTGGAAGACCGGTGCTGCCGCCGACGCTCCGACGCGCGATGCGTACAGGGCGATCTGGAGCGACCTTGTCGCCGGGCTCGAAACGGCGGAAAGGAACCTGCTTCTTCGCGATTTCCATTCGCCCAACATCATCTGGCGTCCGCAGGCAAGCGGGATCGACCGCGTTGGCATCATCGATTTCCAGGATGCAATGATCGGGCCGACGGCCTATGACGTCGCTTCGCTTGTGCAGGATGCGCGCGTCGATGTGCCGCCGGAGCTGGCGTCGCGGATGCTGGAGCACTATCTTGACCTACGGGAAGCGCAAGGCTCTAGCTTCGATCGCGACGCCTTCGTGGCCGCCTGGCATGTCATGGCCGCGCAGCGAAATTGCAAGCTCGTCGGCATCTGGGTGCGACTGATGCAGCGCGACGGCAAGCCGGCCTATATGAAGCATATGCCGCGCACACTCGAAAACCTGCGCATAGCGCTGTCGCATCCGCGCCTCGCCCCCTTGCGCGAATGGTGCGGAAAGGCTGGAATCCTGTCCGACGAATCATAGGACGGGATGCCCCGATGAAGATCGAAAACGCCATGGTGCTCGCGGCCGGGCTCGGGACGCGCCTTCGGCCCGTGACCAACACCATGCCGAAGCCGCTGGTGCGAATCGCCGGCAAGGCAATGATCGACTACGGTCTCGACGCGCTTGAAGCGGCAGGGGTTACGAAGGCGGTGGTAAACGTCCATCATTTCGCCGATCAGATGGTCGCCCATCTGTCCCGCCGTACGCGGCCGGAAATCCTGATATCCGACGAGACGCAAGCGTTGATGAATTCCGGTGGTGGCCTCGCGAAGGGACTGAAGCTGCTGGGTCCCGAGCCCGTTTTCGTGCTCAACGCGGACCTTTTCTGGGTGGGGGAAAAGTTTGGCGAGCAGAGCAACCTGCGCCGGCTTTCCACCTTCTTCGACCCGGAGCGGATGGACATGGCGATGCTCTGCGTCCGGCTGGAAAACACGACCGGCCATAACGGGCGAAACGACTTCTCGATGGATGGCGACGGTCGCCTGACGCGGCACGATCCCGATCGTGGGCAACCGGTCGTCTATGCCGGCGCGATTGCGATGATGCCCGCCCTTCTGGACGATGCGCCGGACGACGCCTTCAACCTGAATATCTATTTCGACCGCGCGATTGCGGCCGGCCGGCTCTTCGGGCTCGTTCTCGACGGCCAGTGGATCACAGTCGGAACGCCCGAGGCCATCTCCGAGGCGGAAGCCGTGGTCGGCGGGCAGGCAGGGGCGGCATGACCGCGCGGCCGGACCGCGCCGGAAACGTCTTCTCGATCCATCCCGGTCTGCCATTCCTCCGCACGCTGGCGCGGCACCTTTGCGACGGCTCGCTCCTGCCAGGCTTTCGCTACGATGCCGACGATCCGCTGTCGCTTGCCGACGTCACGATCTACGTGCCGACCCGTCGTTCGGCGCGCACGCTGCGCTCCGAATTCGTCGATCTCCTCGGCGGACGCTCCGCCATCCTGCCCGTCATTCGTCCGCTCGGCGAGACCGACGACGACAGCGGTTTCTTTGACGAGGTCGCCCCGGTCGCGCTCGACATGGCCGAGCCGCTCGGCGGGCCGGCGCGGTTGCTGGAGCTCGCGCGGCTCGTGCTCGCCTGGCGCAACAGCCTGCCGGCTGCGATCACCGCAGTTCATGCCGAGAGCCCGCTCGTCGCCCCCGCCAGCCCCGCCGACGCGATCTGGCTCGCCCGCGAACTGGCGGACCTGATCGATGCGATGGAAACCGAAGAGCGCGACTGGGCTGCGCTGGAAAACATCCAGGCGGCCGATCACGCGCAATGGTGGCAGCTGACCCTCGCCTTCCTGACGATCGCCAGCGAATTCTGGCCGGCGCGACTTGAGGAACTGAACCGCTCCTCGCCTTCGATCCGGCGAAACGCCACCTTGCACGCGGAAGCCGAGCGCTATGCCCTGTCGCCGCCGCCCGGTCCGGTGATCATCGCAGGCTCTACCGGCTCCATCCCCGCCACGGCCCGGCTGATTGAAGCCGTGGCCGGAGTTGCGGGCGGCGTTATCGTGCTGCCGGGCCTCGACTTCTCGATGACCGACGAGGAGTGGCAGCTGATCACACATGATCCCGTCTCCGGCGAACCTTCGCGCGATGCCTCCAACCGCAGCCATCCGCAGTATGGCCTCAAGCGGCTGCTGGAGCGCCTCGGGCTCGACAGGAGCGAGGTGGCGGAGCTCGGCACGCCGGAGCCCGATCTGATGGAACGGGCGCATGTTCTCTCCCGGGCGCTTCTGCCCGTGCACGCCACGGCGGGCTGGGAGCATCAGCGCCAGACCACGGACGAGCGTTCCCTTCGCGATGCCTTCGCCAACGTGTCGCTGGTCGAGACAGGGAACGAGCGCGAGGAGGCTACTGCGATTGCGATTGCCCTTCGCCTTGCGCTCGAGGGCGGGGCCGACAGCCAGGCGGCGCTGATTACGCCCGATCGCAAGCTCGCCCGCCGCGTCACCGCAGAACTCGCCCGCTTCGGGATCGAGGCCGACGATTCCGCGGGCACGCCGCTTCTTTCCACCGCTCAGGGCACGCTGATGCGTCTTCTGCTGGAAGCGACACTGCGGCCCGGCGACCCGGTCGCGCTGGTGTCCCTGCTGAAACACCCACTGGCCCGCTTCGGGCTGTCGAGCGAAGACAAGACGGCTGCGGCCTCAACGCTCGAACTTTTTGCCCTACGCGGCGGAACGGCCGAGGTCGACATTTGCGCATTGGAACCTCTGCTGGACGCCGCCATCGTCCGCCATGCCTCCGACAGGAAGCCGCCGGAATGGCGGGCGGCAATTGCGGAAGATGCGGTGGGCAAGGCGCGCGATCTTGCCCGCCGGATCTCCGCGGCTGCAGAACCGCTTGCAGGCGTCATGGTGCGCCACGGCCGCACGGGGCGGCGCTTCACCACCGCACTCCCCTTCTCCGACTGGGCCGAGCGCACGGGCCGGGCACTCGAAGCCGCTGTGATCGACGAACGCGGCAATCTCGCAAGCCTTTGGTCGGGCGAGGCCGGCGAAGGGCTCGCTACCCTGTTGAAAGGCGTGATGGAGGCCGAGGGACAATTGGACGCCGACGGGCCGCAATGGTGCGACGCGCTCGAAGCGCTGGGCGCGAGCGAGACGGTGAAACCGCGCTCGATGCGGCACCCGCGGGTCTTCATCTTCGGCGCGCTGGAATCGCGCCTGCAGAGCGTCGATACGATCGTGATCGGCGGGCTCAACGAAGGTTCCTGGCCGGGCCAGACGACGAACGATGCATTCCTTTCGCGGGTCATGAAGGCGAATATCGGCCTGGAGCCGCCGGAGCGCCGGATCGGTCAGCTGGCGCACGATTTCCAGATGGCCTGCGCCGCAAAGCGCGTGGTGCTGACGCGGGCCATGCGAAGCGGCACCTCGCCCACCGTCCCCTCGCGTTGGCTGCAGCGCTTGCTGGCGATTGGCGGCCCGACGCTGGCAGGCGAGCTGCGCGGCCGCGGATCGGACCTCGTGCACTGGGGATCGCTCCTCGACCAGCGGCCGGCGCAACCTTCTGCCAGGCGACCGGAGCCGCGTCCGCCTGCGGACCTCCAGCCCCGCAGCTACTCGTTCAGCGAGGTCGGACGCCTCCGCCGCGACCCTTACGCGATCTATGCGCGTCGGATCCTGCGACTACACCCAATTGCCCCGTTCAACGTGGATCCCGGCGCGGCCGAACGCGGCACGCTCTACCATAGGATCGTCGACCGCTATGTCCGCGAGAAGATGGCGGGGGCGACGGATGCGCAACTGATGAGCCGGATAACCGAGGAGGAGTTCGACCTGATGGCTCTGCCGGTCCATATCGATGCCGTCTGGCGACCACGGTTCCGGGGCGTTGCGCAGGCCTTTCTGAACTGGGACGCCCGGCGGACGCTGAGCGTCGAAAAAACGCTGACGGAAGTACCCGCTTCCCTCGACCTTTCGATTGCGGGCATGCGGCTCACCGGCGTCGCTGATCGCATCGACCTTCGCGCCGACGGTCGGGCGGACCTGATCGACTACAAGACCGGCAGTTCGCCCTCGCCGAAGATCGCCCGCGCCCTTCTCGATCCGCAGCTGGCACTCGAGGCCGCGGCCCTGAAGCGCGGGGCGTTCCGCCGCCTCCAGGCGACGCCACCCGGCGATCTGCTCTATGTACGGCTGAAGCCGGGTGAGCGCTTCAATGACGAGATCGTCAACAACGAGCACGCGGCGCCGCGGGCGAACTCCCATCCGAAGTCGGCGGATGACCTGGCCGACGAAGCGCTGGCGGAACTGGAAAAGCTTCTCACCCAGCTTCTGGCCGGGCGTTACGGCTTTGCCTCACGCGTCATACCGGAAGCGGAGCGGGATTTCGGCGGGGAATACGATCATCTGGCCCGCGTCGCAGAGTGGTCGACGGCGGAAGGCGGGGAAGGAGAGGACGATGGTTGAAGACGACCGGCCATCGTCCGACGATCCGGGCGCGTGGCTTAGCTGGACCAGCCGCAAGCAGGCGATGGCATCCGATCCCTCCGGCTCGGCCTGGGTCTCGGCCAATGCGGGCTCCGGCAAGACGCATGTGCTTACCCAGCGCGTGATACGCCTGCTGCTGGCAGGCTGCCGGCCGTCGGCGATCCTCTGCCTGACCTATACCAAGGCCGCGGCGTCGGAAATGTCGAACCGCGTCTTCGAGCGCCTGGCCGAATGGGCCGTTCTGCCCGACGAGGATCTTGCCAGGCGCGTCGCCCAGATCGAGGGCGCGCAACCGGACCGGCTCAAGTTGCAGGAGGCCCGCCGGCTGTTTGCACGGGCACTGGAAACGCCGGGCGGACTGAAGATCCAGACGATCCACGCCTTCTGCGAAGCCCTGCTCCATCAGTTTCCGCTGGAAGCGAACGTGGCCGGCCATTTCTCTGTCCTCGACGACCGCGCCGCGGCGGTGCTGCTGGCCGATGCGCGCAGATCGCTTCTGACCGCGACGTCGACCGAAGACGACGGCGATCTGGCTTCGGCCTTTGCAACCGTGCTCGACATTGCAGACGATACCGGCCTGGACAGGCTGATCAGCGATATCATCGCCAATCGCGGGGCGCTCCGGACCTTCATCGAGGATGCCGCCGACCATGGCGGAACGACCGCGCTGCTGCGGGCGCGGCTGGATTTCACGCCAGAGGAAGATGTTCAGAGCCTGACCGAGGCCTTCTGGCCGCCACCCGGGTTTGACGCGGCCCTGTTCCACCGCTACCTGGAAATGGCGCTGCAGGTTGGCTCGGATACGGTCAAGGGCAACGCCGCCGGACTCTCGACTGTGCCCGAGCTTGCCACGGCAGAAGAGCGACGCCAGTCGCTGTGCGCCGTCCTCTTCAACAAGACCGGAGGCCCAGCGAGCCTTGATCGCGCCTTCCTGTCGAAGCGGATCAAGGACGACGATCCGGCCTTCGCCAGCTTCTTCGCCGACCTTCAGGCCCATGTCATTGCCTGCGAGGAAAGGCTTTGCCGGTTTCGCATGTTCGAGGCGACGCGGGCGGCGCTTGTCATCGCCGAAAGGCTGATCGGCGACTATGAGGATCTCAAGCGTGGGCGCAGCCTGCTCGACTTCGACGACTTGATCGATCGCGCTGCGAACCTTTTGACCCGAAGCGACGCTGGCGCCTGGATCCACTACAAGCTGGACCAGGGCATCGACCACGTGCTGGTGGACGAGGCTCAGGATACCAGCCCGCGCCAATGGGAGATCATCGGGGCGCTGACGGGAGATTTCTTTGCCGGATTCTCGGCTCGAAACGCCGCGCGGACCGTGTTTTCCGTTGGCGACGAGAAGCAATCGATCTATTCCTTTCAGGGCGCGCGACCCGAGCGCTTCGCGGACGAAGGAAGAGCGACGCGGCGCCGGGCGGCCGCGGCCGGAGCGTTATTCGAGACGATCCGGCTGCTGCTTTCCTTCCGCTCCACCCGCGACGTACTCTCCGCCGTGGATCGCGTCTTCTCAGTGCCTGAAAACGCCAGAGGCCTTTCGCCGGCGAACGACGACGTTGTTCACGTCTCGAACCGCGGCAGCGAGCCGGGCGCCGTCGATCTGTGGGACGTGATTGTCCCGACCGACACGGTCGACGAGCAGGACTGGATCGCACCGTTCGACGCGGTCCCGGAAAAGGCACCCGTCAACATTCTTGCGCGCCGCATTGCCGATACGCTCGCCGACTGGATCGGCCGCGAGACAGTGACGGAGAAGGGCATCGTCCGCAAGATGCGCCCCGGCGACGTGATCGTGCTGGTCAGGAAACGTGGTGCTTTCGTCAACGCGCTGACCCGGGCGCTGAAGCAACCGCACGGCATTCCCGTCGGCGGCGCCGACCGTCTGGTCCTGACGGGCCACATCGCCGTCCAGGACCTCATGGCGCTCGGTCGGTTCGCGCTGTTGCCGGCGGACGATCTTTCGCTTGCGGCGCTTTTGAAGAGCCCGCTCTTCGGATTGTCTGAAGACATGCTCTTCGACCTTGCCGCCCGTCGACCCGAGAAGATCAGCCTTTGGGAACACCTGCGAGTGCAGGCGCAGGAGGATCTGCTGACGGCACCGCTGGTGCGCCGGCTCGAAGCACTTGCAGGGCTTGCCCGTGATCTTCCGGTTCACGACTTCTATGCACGCGTGATCGGCATGCTCGGTGGACGTGCAGCCTTTCTCGCCCGGCTCGGCCAGGAGGCGGGCGAAATCATCGACGAGTTCCTTTCCTTCGCGCTGGAGCAGGAAGAAAACGGCCTGCCGGGCCTGCAGGCCTTCATCTCGACGCTGGAACTCGAGGCGCCGACGGTCAAGCGCGAGCAGGACAAGGGGCGCAACGAGGTCCGCATCATGACGGTGCATGCCGCCAAGGGGCTGGAGGCGCCGGTGGTTTTCCTCGTCGACGGCGGCGGCGCCCCCTTCACGCACACGCACGTGCCAAAACTCCGCTTTCTTTCCCACCCCGATGGCGGCGATGGCCTACCTGCGTGGCTACCCACCAAAGGGCTCGGCAACGCGCTGAGCGATGCCGATGCCGCGCGCCTGCGCACACAGGCGGAAGAGGAGTATCGCCGGCTTCTCTACGTTGGCATGACGCGTGCTGCCGATCGTCTGGTCGTTTGCGGCTATCGGGGGAAGAAGGAGTCGAAGGGCACATGGCACGAGATGGTGCGCGACAGCCTTTCCGACGACGAGCGCAGCATCGAGACGGTGTTTTCGGCAGGATCGGACAGCTGGAACGGCCTTGCCTGGCGGGAGGCGGGCGCACGCGCCGGCGCAGCTGCCGATACCCCGGCGGAGGTCTGCGACCCTGCGGCGCCGCTGCCAGCGGCACTCGGCCGGCCACTTCCGCCGCAGCGGCAGCTGCCCCGCCCGCTCAGCCCGTCCGGCGCTGCGGCGGTGATCGACACGTCGCAATCCGACCTGATGGTGGGATCGGCGCTATTTGCCTCGCCAGCCCCTGGGGGACGCGGCCGCTCGCTGGAGCGCGGGAAGATCCTGCACCGCCTTCTGCAGGTGCTGCCGTCGTTTCCGGCACCGGAGCGATGGGCCGCAGCTCAACGCTATCTCGAACGGGCAACGCGGCACTGGTCCGGGCCGGAGCGGGACCGGATCCTCGCCGCCGCGCGCGCGATCATGGCGGAGACGTCGCTCGACGCAATCTTCTCGCCTCGTGCGCGCGCAGAAGTCTCGATCATGGGCACCTTGACGCTGGGGCGGACAGACTATGCGGTCTCCGGCCGCATCGATCGCATGGTGGTCACCGACGGCCGAGTGCAGATCGTCGATTTCAAGACGAACCGGCAGCCGCCAAGAGCCAGCAGGGACATTGCCTTCGAGCACGTCGCGCAGCTTGCGATCTACCGCGCGATCCTCGCTCCGCTCTATCCCGGCCGGCAGATCCGGTGCGGACTGGTTTATACAGAAACGCCTGTGGTCTTCTGGCTCGATGACGAAGCGATGGCCGGAAGCCTTGCCCAGCTTGCGACAAAGTGAGATACCATCCATTGAAATGGCGCCTGCCGTGCATCACATAAAGTGCAACTTCAATTCGCCAAGGAGCAGCCCCTGATGGCTACCGTGAAAGTCGACAATTCCAACTTCCAGGCCGAAGTCCTCAACTCCGTCGAACCGGTGGTAGTGGATTTCTGGGCTGAATGGTGCGGTCCGTGCAAGATGATCGCCCCGGCACTGGAGGAAATCTCCGCCGAGCTCGCCGGCAAGGTGAAGGTTGCCAAACTGAATATCGACGAGAATCCTGAGCTTGCCGCCAAATTCGGCGTCCGTTCGATTCCGACGCTTGCAGTCTTCAAGGGCGGCGAAGTTGCCGACATCAAGGTTGGCGCCGCCCCGAAGACGGCCCTGTCGTCTTGGATCTCGTCCGCGGCCGCCTGAACTGCTGCGGACCTCGTGAACGAAAAAGACCCGGTTCGTCCGGGTCTTTTTTTGCCGCTTTATCAGCTTCGCCCTTCCCCGGCACCCTGAATGGATCAGACCGGCGGCGTACCGTTGTCGGCCAGCACGTCGCCGACGAGGTAGAGCGAACCTCCGATCAGGATACGCGGAGCAACCGCGTCCTCCTCGACGATCCGGCCGATCGCATGCAGCGCCTCGGCGACCGAAGACAGGGGCTCTGCCTCAAGCCCGGCATCCATGGCGTCGCTGGCGAGGGCCACCGGATCGATGCCGGCATCGGAGCCGCGGATCGGCACGGTGAAGACGCGCTCGGCGATGCCGCGGAATGCATCGAAATAGCCGCGCGGATCCTTCGTGTTGATCATTCCGGTCACCAGAAACAGCGGCCGCGGGTCGGTTTCCTCGAAGTTCGCCATGGTTTCGGCAATCACTACGCCGGCGCCGGGGTTATGACCGCCGTCGATCCAGATCTCCGACAGTGCCGGAGCCAGTTTCGCCAGCGTCCCGACGGTGAGCCTCTGCAGGCGTCCCGGCCACTCGACGGATACCACGCCGCGCTCGAAGGCCTGCTCGTTCACCGGCAGCCCGCTTGCCTTGACGGCGCGGATCGCGGCGGCCGCATTCGCATACTGATGGCGGCCCGGCAGCTTTGGTGGCGGCAGGTCCATCAAACCGAATTCGTCCTGGTAGACCATTCGGCCGAACTCGCCATAGGCGAGAAAATCCTGGCCATATACGGCGAAAGGGCACGACAGGCGCTCGGCGGTCGCGATGAGGACGTCGCGAGCCGCGCTCTCCTCCTGATGGCCGATCACGACCGGGGTGCCTCTCTTCATGATGCCGGCTTTTTCCGCCGCGATCAGTTCCACCCGGTCGCCGAGATAGGCCTGATGGTCCAGCGAAATCGGCATTATGACGCAAGCCGCCGGCCGCTCGATGACGTTGGTGGCGTCAAAGCGGCCGCCAAGGCCGACCTCAATGATGGCGACGTCCGCCGGGTGTTCGGCAAACAGCAGGAAGGTAACGGCCGTCAGAATCTCGAAGACGGTGATCTTCTGGCCAGCATTGGCATCGGCAACGCGGCGAACGGCATCGGCAAGCACCGCATCAGACACGTATGCGCCCCGACCGCCCTTCTTGCCGAGGCGATAGCGCTCATGCCAGTTGACGAGATGCGGCGAGGTATGGACGTGGACGGAAAGCCCCGCCGCCTCCAGGATTGCCCGGCTGAAAGCCGTTACGGAGCCCTTGCCATTGGTGCCGGCGACGTGGATCACAGGCGGAAGCCGTTTGTGCGGATCGCCAAGCGCCGCCAGAAGGCGGGTGATGCGATCGAGGGACAGATCGAAGCCCTTGGGATGCAGGGCCAGGAGCTTCTCGATCTCCCGTCCGGCCTCGGTGGTGTCTGCCGTCTCCATCACCCCGCCTGCCTATGCGGATCAGGCGCTGGCAGCGATGGCGACGACGCCCGCGGCCTTGGTGGTTTCGGTCACCGGCTTCTTCGTGAGAATCCGGAGGACGCGGGCCAGCGTGTCGGGAATGTCGTGACGTTTGACGACCATATCCACCATGCCGTGCTCCAGCAGGTACTCCGACGTCTGGAAGCCTTCCGGCAGCTTTTCACGGATGGTCTGCTCGATGACCCGCTTTCCGGCGAAGCAGATTTCGGCGCCGGGCTCTGCCATATGGATGTCGCCCAGCATAGCATAGGACGCCGTCACGCCGCCCGTGGTCGGGTTCGTCAGCACGACGACATAGGGCTGGCCTGCTTCCTTCAACATTTCGACGGCGACCGTCGTGCGCGGCAGCTGCATCAGCGACAGGATGCCTTCCTGCATCCGCGCGCCGCCCGACGCTGGGAACATGACCAGCGGGCATTTCTCCGTGATCGCGCGCTCGAATGCCTTCACGATTGCCTCGCCGGCGGCCATGCCGAGCGATCCGCCCATGAAGTTGAACTCGTGCACGACCGCGACGAGCTTCACGCCGCGCACCTTGCCGACGCCGGCCAGGATCGTGTCTTCCTGATCGGTCTTGGTGCGGCTGTCCTTCAGACGGTCAGCATATTTCTTCGAATCGCGAAACTTCAGCGGATCCTGCGCGACCTTCGGTTGCGGCAGCGCCTCATAGACGCCGTCGTCGAAGAGGTCCTTCAGACGCGCCTTTGCCGGCATCTTCATATGATAGCCGGAGGCCGGGATGACCCACTTGTTCTCTTCCAGATCGCGATGGAAAACCATCTCGCCCGTCTCCGGGCACTTGATCCAGAGGTTCTCCGGAACCTCCCTGCGGCCCAGCATCGAATTGATCTTCGGCCGAACGTAGTTTGTGATCCAGTTCACTGAGGCTACTCCTGAATTTTTCGTCCCCTATGTGGGGATTTACTCCGCCGCCGCAAGCTTGGCGCTGCGCACGCCCGATGCCAGGCTGCGCACCAGTGCCTCGACGCCGGCGACGGTCGCTTCCGTGGCGGCTCCATCGGCCGTCAGGCTGGAAGCGATCTGATTGACGATGGCGGTGCCGACGACGACGCCATCAGCGGATGCGCCGATCGCGCGCGCGTGTTCTGCAGTCTTGACGCCGAACCCAACGCAAACCGGAATCGTCGTGTGCTCCTTGATCCGCCGGACGGCCGCACCGACCAGCGAAGGATCCGGCAAGGCCGAACCGGCGATGCCGTTCATCGACACGTAATAGACGAAACCCGACGTATTCTCCAGCACGCGCGGCAGGCGCTTGGCATCCGTCGTCGGCGTTGCCAGACGAATGAAGTTGATGCCGCGCTCGACTGCGGGAACACACAGCTCGTCGTCCATCTCCGGCGGCAGATCGACGACGATCAACCCGTCGATGCCGGCTTCCAGCGCGTCGTTCAGGAAGCGCTCCACGCCGTAGATGTAGATAGGGTTGTAGTAACCCATCAGAACGATCGGGGTGTCGGAATCCTCGAGGCGGAAGTCGCGCGCCATCTGAAGGGTCTTCGTCAGGGTCTGCCCGGCCCTCAGCGCACGCTGGCCGGCGAGCTGGATGGCCGGGCCGTCGGCCATCGGATCCGAGAACGGCATTCCGAGCTCGATCACGTCGGACCCCGCCTTCGGCAGCGCCTTCATGATGGCGAGCGAGGAGGCATAGTCGGGATCACCGCCCATGAAATAGGTCACGAGTGCAGGGCGGCCTTCGGCGGCGAGGTCGGTAAAACGTCTGTCCATACGCGCGGTCATCTTACAGCTCCATGCCGAGGATTTTGCCGACGGTGAAGATGTCCTTGTCGCCGCGGCCGGAAAGGTTCATCAGGATGATTTCGTCCTTGCCCATCCTGGGCGCGCGCTTGATGACCTCGGCGAGCGCGTGGCTCGGTTCCAGCGCCGGGATGATGCCTTCGATGCGGGTCAGAAGCTGGAAGGCCTCCAGCGCCTCGTGGTCCATGATCGGAACGTATTCCGCACGACCGACATCGTTCAGCCAGGCGTGCTCCGGGCCGATGCCCGGATAGTCGAGGCCTGCGGAAATCGAGTGGCCTTCCTTGATCTGGCCGTCGCCGTCCTGGAGGAGGTAGGTGCGGTTGCCATGCAGAACCCCGGGAGACCCGGCGGTGATCGAGGCGCAGTGCTCTTCGCCATCGAGGCCCTTGCCACCGGCTTCGACGCCGACAATCTTTACTTCCTTGTCGTCCAGGAAGGGATGGAAGATACCGATCGCATTGGAGCCACCGCCGACGGCAGCGATAACGACGTCGGGCAGGCGCCCCTCGGCGGCGAGGATCTGTTCGCGCGCCTCCCGGCCGATCACGGCCTGAAAGTCACGGACCATTTCCGGATAGGGATGCGGACCGGCAGCGGTGCCGATAAGGTAGTAGGTGTCCTCGACATTGGTGACCCAGTCGCGCAGCGCCTCGTTCATGGCGTCCTTGAGCGTGCCGTGACCCGCGGTCACGGGCTTCACCTCGGCGCCAAGCAGCTTCATGCGGAAGACGTTTGGCGCCTGGCGCTCGACGTCCGTCGCGCCCATGTAGACCACGCAGGGCAAGCCAAAGCGCGCGGCGACGGTCGCCGACGCCACGCCATGCTGGCCGGCACCGGTCTCGGCGATGATGCGCGTCTTGCCCATGCGCTTGGCGAGCAGGATCTGACCGATGCAGTTGTTGATCTTGTGGGATCCGGTGTGGTTCAGCTCTTCGCGCTTGAAATAGATCTTCGCCCCGCCGAGATGCTCGGTCAGGCGTTCGGCGAAATAGAGCGGCGACGGGCGGCCGATATAGTGGGCGCCGAGCGAAGCCAGCTCCTTCTGAAAATCCGGATCATCCTTCGCTTCGTCCCACTTCTCCTGCAGCTCCAGGATCAGCGGCATCAGCGTCTCGGCGACAAAACGGCCGCCATAGATGCCGAAACGGCCGTCCTCGTCGGGACCGCCGCGAAACGAATTCAAGTTGGGTGACTGGTTCACATCCTGCTCCCTGCGGCCGCGGCGCGACCCGTTGCCTGCCGCACTGCCTCGAAAAATTCTTCCATCCTGCCGATGTCCTTGACGCCTGGCGCGCACTCCACGCCGGACGACACATCGATGCCGGGGGCGTGCGTCACCGCAACCGCCTCCCCGATATTGTCCTTGTTCAATCCACCGGAAAGCATGTAATCGACGCTGCCGTCAAGCGCATCCATCAGCGCCCAGTCAAAGGAGACGCCGTTGCCGCCGGGCAGATCAGAGCCTGCGGGGGGCTTGGCGTCGAAGAGAAAGCGATCGGCTATGCCGACATAGGCATCGACCTTCTCCAGATCCGCTGCCTCACGCACCGAGAACGCCTTCATGACCGGCAAACCATAGACCGCCTTGACCGTCAAAACGCGTTCGGGGCTTTCGTTGCCATGCATCTGCAGGATGTCCGGATTGAGCAGGGAGACGATCTCGTCCAGTTGATCGTTGTCGGCATCCACGGTCACGGCGACGATCCTCGCACGGCCGCGCACGAGATCGGCCAGCTCGGCTGCGTCCGCCGGCTCGATGTTGCGGGGGCTTTTCGGAAAGAAGATGAAGCCGACATGACTGGCGCCGAGATCGACGGCTCGTTGTACGGCCTCGGGTGTCTTCAGGCCGCAAATCTTGATGTCGAAATTCTTGCTGACGTCGCTGTTCATGGGCAATGGACCTCGCATGAAACGGCCGAAGAGTCGAGGGCAATCGCGCCCATGGATCAGCCTGTCAATCGAAGTCGAGCGCGTGAAGCATCGTACCGTTGCGCTTCAACCAGCGCTTTGCTTCTTCCACGCGCGGACACAACTGGGCGCAGAGCGACCAGAACTCCGGGCCGTGGTTCATTTCGCGCAGGTGCGCGACCTCGTGCGCGGCCAGATAGTCTAGCACAAAGGGGGGTGCCATGACGATGCGCCAGGAAAAACTCAACGCCCCGTCCGCCGAGCAGGAGCCCCAGCGGCTGCGGGTGTCGCGCAAGGTCAACGACCGCACCTTGCGGCCGACCTTCGGCGCGTGCACCCCTACCCGCTCCTGCAGGTCCGCTCGCGCCTCCTTCTTGAGGTAATCGGCGATACGGCGCGGAACGTGCTCGCTCTGGCCGCTGACCCGCAGCACCGGCTCGCCGCCGATCATCACCGTTTCCGTCAGGCCACGCAGCATCCCGGTCTCCTCGATGCGATGGGCCACCCCGCGAACGAAGACGTGATGGCCATCGGAGAGGGCGCTTCGGGCAGAAAAGCGGGCAAGCTTTGTCATCAGCCAGGCATGATGCCGGTCGAGAAAGTCACGGATATCCCGTTCCGGCAAGCCGGCGGGCACGGTCATTCTCAGCGCCCGACCGCCCGGCTCGATGCGTAGGGTCAAGCGCGTCGCCTGCGCGTTGCGGCGGATCGTCAGAGGCAAGGTCCTGCCGTTCACCTCGACCTGTCGGGTCTCCGGCGGAGGCGGCGCCCTCAGTGCGCGGCGAGGCTTCAGGAGCGAAGAGAACATCGGACCCTTAATAACCGATTCGCAGGGTGTTTGAACCGAACAAAACCGGCGCCACTGGGGCGCCGGCTTGTTTTTGCAGCGTTTCGGCCGCTTCAGGCTTTCGATACGTCCGGCACGCTTCCGCCATTGCCGGATCGACGTTCGCGCATGAAGCGCTCAAACTCTTCCCTGTCCTTGGCCATCCGCAGTTCGCGCATGTAGGCGTCGAATTCCTCGCGCATCTCGTCGAGTTTGCGACGCTGTTCCTCGATGCGGTTCAATTCTGCTTCGCGCCATTCGTCGAAGGCGACGTTGCCAGAGCCGTAACCAGAACCGCGAAAGCCGCGGAAGCTCCTGCCACGTCCGCGGCAAGCTGCGAAGAAGCCGTCGGCTGCGCCGTTGGCATCCTTCTTGAAGTTCCTCAGCCGCTCACCGAAGATGATATAGGCAAGCATGGCCAGGCCGAGGGGCCAGAAGACCATAAAACCAAGCACCATCAGTGCGACCGTCGCAGGCGTCCAATCCGGACGCAGCAATGCAGACTGGTTCATTTGCAATCTTCCTCACATTCGCCGGACCGCCACCGTGGCGACCGATATTTTCGATGTGGTAAGAGCATGAACACGCTTCAAGACGTCGCCCGTCGGAATCGGACAAACGCCTGAAACCTCCACGAAAAATCGAATGCCCGGCTACTTTCCGGCAGACTTTCCGCCCTTGATCACCCGCGGAGCAGCATTCTTCGCGCGCCCGTTGGCCTCGATGAAGGAGAGGATCCGCGGCGCGATCTCGCGGCGGAAGCGCGAGCCGTTGAAGACGCCGTAGTGGCCGACGTCGGGCTGCATGTAATGCATCCGCTTGGTGTCGGGGATGTTCGGGCAGATCGTCTGCGCTGCCTTGGTCTGGCCGACGCCGGAGATGTCGTCATTCTCGCCTTCGACCGTCAGGAGCGCCACATTGCGGATGGCTGCCGTATCGACGCGACGATTGCGATGCATCATCTCACCCTTCGGCAGCGCGTGGCGCATGAAGACGGTTTCGACGGTCTGCAGGTAGAACTCGGCCGTCATGTCCATGACAGCCAGGTATTCGTCATAGAAGTCGCGGTGCTTCTCGGCCGCATCGCCGTCGTTCTTGACCAGGTGCTCGAAGAACTCCCGGTGTGCGATCAGGTGTCGGTCGAGGTTCATCGACATGAAGCCGGACAACTGCAGGAATCCGGGATAGACCATCCGCATGAAACCGGGCTGGGGCCACGGCACCGGCATGATCACGTTGTCGCGGAACCAGTCGATCGGCCGCTCTTCGGCAAGTCGGTTGACCGCCGTCGGATTGACGCGGGTATCGATCGGGCCGCCCATCAGGGTCATCGAGGAGGGGGCGAACGCGTCACCGTCTTCCTCCATCACCGCGACTGCCGCAAGTACCGGCACCGATGGCTGGCAGACCGCGATCACATGGGTGTCCGGACCCAGCGCGTGCAGCATCTCGATGACGTAGTCGATGAAGTCGTCCAGATCGAAGGAACCGTCCGACAGCGGCACCATGCGCGCGTCGATCCAGTCAGTGATGTAGATCTCGGCGCTCGGCAGCAGGGTTTCCACGGTACCGCGGAGCAACGTCGCATAATGTCCCGACATCGGCGCGACCATCAGGATCTTCGGATCCTTGCGGTGGCCGCTCGGCAAGCAACGCTCGAAATGGACGAGGTTGCAGAAGGGGCGCTGCCAGACGACCTTCTCGTGTACCGAGACGGCCTGACCGTCGACCACCGTTTCATTCAGCCCGAAGGCCGGCTTGCCATAGCGGCGCGTAACGCGCTCCATCACTTCCAGGCCGGCCGCCATCGTGCGCCCGAAACAGGTGTGGGACCAAGGGTTGAGCGGGTTGCTGTAGGCAAGCCGCATCTGGTCGGCGATGGCACGCCACGGCGCCATCATCGCATGGTTCAACTCGTAAAGCTGGTAGTACATGGAAGTGATTACCCCGTCGTGAACTCGTTGAAGCCGTTCCCTTCGGGCGCTTGGCGCTCGGACGAAATCCTGCCTTCTGCAATTCCTAACAGGCTATCACTTTTTCGTTGCGGCGCAACAGAGGTTACCCCCGTCTTCGCAGCGCAACCACCCATTTCGCGGTGGAACTGTCGCAATTCTATGCCGTCCATCCGCCATCGATGACATAAGCCTGTCCGGTCGTATAGGTGGCGCCGGCGAGATGGACCGCGAGCGCCGCAATCTCCTCGGGCGTGCCGAGACGCCCCATCGGCTGCCTTGCGATGAAGGCGGCGCGTGCGGCATCGTAGTCGCCGCCGGCTCTCATGCGTTCCTGCAGGGACGGGCTTTCGACGGTGCCGGGGCAGATGGCATTGCACCGGATACCCTGGGCGACATAATCCGCAGCAATGGACTTCGTCAGGCCGATGACCGCGGCCTTGGTGACCGTATAGGCGAAGCGGTTCGGCACCCCTTTCACGCTGCTGGCCACAGACGCCATGTTGACGATAGCGCCACCGCCGCGGGCAAGCATGCCGGGAAGGACAGCGCGTGCCGTTCGCACCATGGAGCGAACGTTCAGGTCCCAGGCGAAATCCAGTTCCTCGTCCGTGACGTCGAGAACGGTGCCGGCATGGACGACGCCGGCGCAATTGAAGAGGATGTCGACAGGACCGATGGCGGCGATGACATCGCGGACAGACTGATCGGAACGCACATCCAGCACATGCGTCGCGATGCCATCGGTGGCAAGCGTGTCCAAAGCCTCGGCATTGATATCGGTCGCAATGACGGTTGCGCCGGCAGCCTTGTAGGCAAGCGCGGAGGCCCGCCCTATTCCCTGCCCGGCCGCCGTAACAAGCGCCGTCTTTCCTCCGAGGTCTCCACTCATCTTCTCGTCCTTGCGTTTCGCGTATGAATTCAATCGGATGTGCTCACTCACCCGCCGATCTCGACCACCGCCTTGATCAGACCCTCTTTATGGTGCGCCCAGTGCGCCAGGTCCACCGGCAGTGCCTCCAGCGTCGTCCGATGCGTGATCAGCGACTCAACCGGTATTTTGCCGGATTCGATGCACGAAACAACATGCCGAAAGTCCTCTTCCGTCGCGTTGCGACTGCCGACGAGGGTCATTTCACGCTTATGGAACTCGGGATCGGAAAAGCGGATCTCTTCCTTGACGACGCTGACCAGGACAAGCGTGCCGCCATGCGCGACGTAACCGAACGCAGCTTCCATCGATTTGGCATAGCCGGTTGCGTCGAAGACGACATCGAAGCCATCGCCGTTGGTCAGGGACGCAAGCGCGGAGGCAACATCGTCGCCGGCCTTGACGGTCCGTTCGAAACCAAATCGTGTGCGGGCCATCTCGAGGCGTTCTTCCGAAGCATCGAGCAATGTCACCTCATGACCGGCGATGCGGGAGAACAGCGCAGTCCCGAGACCGATCGGGCCGGCACCGATCACAAGCGAACGCGCGCCCTTTGACATGCGGGCGCGGCGCACGGCATGGGCGCCGATGGCGAGGAACTCCACAGTCGCGGCAGCTTCGAGCGTCAGCTTCCCCGCCGGATAGAGATTTTTCGCCGGCACCACGATTTCGTCGCAGAGCGCGCCATCGGTGTGAACGCCGAGAACCTTGATCGCCGTGCAGCAGTTCGGTTTTCCCTGCCGGCAGGCGATACAGGAGCCGCAGGACAGGTACGGATTGACGATGACCCTTTGGCCCGCCTGCAATCCACTGTCCGCCGGCGCTTCGACCACCGTGGCGCTGACCTCGTGCCCCATTACACGCGGGTATTCGAGAAAGGGATGCTTGCCCTCGAAGATATGATAGTCGGTGCCGCAGATGCCGACATGGGCGACCGCAACCCGCACCCATCCCGGCGGCACGGTTGCCGGGTTAGGTCTTTCGACCAGTTCGAGCCGCCCGGGCTCCTGGCAGACAATGGCGCGCATTTACAAGCTCCTCGGCCTGAGCCGGCCGACGCACAGCCGGCCGGTTTGCAATGACTGTCCAGGTGCTAGCGGCTGCCACGGCGACGGAGCTGGTCGAAGTAGACGATCACGATGATCAGCAAGCCGGTGATGATGCGCTGCCAGAAGGAATTGACGTTGAGCAGGTTGGCACCGTTGTTGATCGTCGCCAGGATGAAGGCCCCGATCAACGGACCGTGCACGGAGCCGACGGCACCGAACAGGCTCGTTCCCCCGATGACCGACGATGCGATCGCCTGCAGCTCCCAGCCCTCGGCCTGGGTGGCATTGCCGATGCCGATGCGGGATGCCAGCAGGATGCCCACGAAGGCAGCGCACGAGGCAGACAGGATATAGGCCATGTAGATCGTACGGTTGACATTCACGCCGGAAAGGCGCGCGGCCTCGCTGTTCGAGCCCACGGCGAAGAGATAGCGGCCCCATCGGCTCAGATGCAGGAAGACATAGGCCGGCACGGCGATAAGGATGACCATCCAGAAAAGGCTTGGAACGCCGAGGAAATCCGCACGCGCGAAATTGGTGAACGCCTCGTTGGTGATCGAGATCGTCGAGCCGTTGGTGATCAGCAGGCCGACGCCGCGCAGCGATGTCAGGGTGGCCAGCGTGATGATGAAGGGCGGCAGCCCCATCCGGACGATGCCGAATCCATGGAAAGCGCCGATGGCGACGCCCATCAGCAGCGTGGCGACAATAGCAACCCACAGCGGAAAGCCCGCCTGCAGCAGCCAGGCCATCACGACGGTGGAAAAGCCGACGATCGCGCCGACCGACAGATCGATGCCGGCGGTGATGATGACGAAGGTCTGGCCGACGGCGAGGATCGCCGTCATGGCGCCCTGGCGCAGGAGGTTGGAAATATTCAGCGGCGTCCAGAAGCTTGCGGTACCGATGCCGAGCGCGATCCAGAGAGCGAGCAGCAGACCGATCAGCGTCAGGCTGAAGAGAACGTTCATGCCACGCCTAGGGGCGACGGCAGCGCTTTCCGTTGAAGTGATGGCCATTCTTTCTACTCCCTCCTCATTTCTTCTGTCTCAGACGCCGATCGCCTGGGCGAGCACTTCCTCATGGCTCGCCGCATGGAAATCGTGGCTGCCGACCAGGCGGCCGCCACGGAAGACGTGCAACCGATCGGCAAGCTCGTAGACCTCGGGCAGATAGGACGAGATCAGGATGATACCGGCCCCCTCCTTCAACAGCTTGGCGAATAGACGGTAGATCTCCGCCTTGGTTCCCACGTCGACGCCAACCGTGGGCTCATCGAAAATGAAAAGCCTGGCACCGTGACTCAGCCACTTGCCGATGACGATCTTCTGTTGGTTGCCGCCCGACATGGACGACGCCAGGACTCGTCGGCTGGGCGTCTTGATGCTGAGATCGCGGATCTGGCGGTCGGCGTTGGCCGCCTCGTCGCCACGCGAGAGAACAGGGCCGCGGCTGAGGCGGTTAAAGACCGGCAGGTTGATGTTCAGGCCGATCGGCAGGTTGAGGCAAAGTCCCTGGTCGCGGCGGCTTTCCGGCGCGAGCGCGATGCCGAGATCCATCGCGGTGCGCTCGTTGCGGATCTGGACCTTCTTGCCCATCCAGAAGACTTCGCCTGCCGAAACGGGCTGACGGCCATAGACGCCGAGCGCGAACTCGCTGCGGCCCGCACCGATCAGCCCATAGAGGCCGACGATCTCCCCGGCGCGCACCGTGAGCGAAATATCCTCGAAGCCGGGACCCGACAGGCCACGGGTCTCCAGAATGGGCTGACCGATCGGGATCTCCTCCTTGTGGTAGATCTGCTCGATCGAGCGGTTGATCATCAGCGCGATCAGCTCTGTCTCGTTCGTCTCGCCGATGTTGCGTGTGCCGACATGTGTTCCGTCCCGCAGGACCGACACCCGATCGGCAAGCTCGAACACCTCTTCCATCCGGTGGCTGATGTAGACGATCGTGACACCTTCGCTCTGCAGCCGGCGGATGAGCTTGAACAGCTGCGCCGATTCCTGTCGCGTGAGATAGGCGGTCGGCTCATCGAAGATCAGAAATTGCGTGCCGCGCATGGCGGCGCGCGCGGTGGCGACCAGCTGCTGCTGCCCGATCGTCAGCGCGCCGAGCGGCGCCCCGGCGGGCAGCCCGAAGCCAAGGTCGTCCAGCACCGACTGCGCCATCTTTTCCATTTGCTTCTTGCGCATCAAACCGTAACGGTTGACCTCGTCACCCAAGAACAAATTGGCAGCGACCGTCAGATGCGGGCAGAGAACCACTTCCTGGTGAACGGCGTTGATGCCGCGGGCAATCGCCTCGTTGGGGGTCGCAAGTGCAACGGGATGGCCGCACCAGAGCACTTCCCCGGCGGTGCGGGTGATGACGCCGGTGAGAAGCTTGATCAGCGTCGACTTGCCGGCACCGTTCTCGCCGACGATCGCATGGACCTCTCCGGCCAGAAACGTCATCGTCGCAGGCTTCAACGCCTGCACGTACCCGTAGTTCTTCTGCAGGCCCCTCAGTTCGAGGATGGGAGCGCCTGTCGGCACACGGCTTCCTTCGGACAGCAACTCGTCGTCGTGACGGTGCGCGATCTCTTCCAGTCGACTCATGACGCACTCCTCCCTTTCATAGCCCGCTCCCTACGGAAACGGGCCGGCACCCACCGCTCCTCATCGATCGGCGCCCCCTCGAAGAATGCCCCGCGCCGCGTAGCGACGCGGGGCATATGTTCTCATTTCACTTTCGGATTGATCAGCGCGTCGATCTTCGGTTCGGTCATGTTGGCCTTCGTCACCAGGTTCGCACCGGTGTCGACGTTCTGCTCGACCTTTTCGCCCTTGGAGACCGCCAGCGCGGTCTTCACGCCGTCATAGCCCATGCGATAGGGATCCTGCACGACAAGCCCGGCCAAGGCGCCGTCCTTCAGGAACGCCAGCGTCTTGTCGTCGCTGTCGAAGCCGATGACCTTGATCTTGTCGCCGAGCTTGTTTTCCGAGATCGCCTGACCGACGCCCTGCGCCATGATCAGGTTGGAAGCGAAGACGCCGACGAGATTCGGATTGGCAGTGATCAGGTCCGTCATGATGTTGAGACCGGTCGTCGCCTGACCGTCAGCATACTTGTCGGCGATGACCTTCAGGCCCGGATACTTCGTCTTGACCTGGTCGAGGAAACCTTCGCGGCGCTGTTCCAGCGAACCTGCACCGGGCAGGCTGGTGATGATGGCGACTTCGCCCTCTTCCTTGCCGGTGGCTTCCTTGATCGCAGCGGCAAGGCCGTCTGCGGCGATCCGTCCGCCCTGGACGTTGTCGGTCGTCAGGAACGAGGAGAAGGCCTTGGAATCTGCGCCGGAGTCGATGCCGATCACCGGAACCGACTTGGCCGCCTCATCGATCGGCTTGCCAAGTGCCTTGAATTCGGTCGGCGAGATCACGACGGCAGCCGGCTTGCCGGCCACGGCGTTTTCGAGAATGCTGATCTGGCCGTTTACGTCGGATTCCGACTGCGCGCCAAGTTCCGGCACGTTGACGCCGAGATCCTTGCCGGCGGCGCGGGCGCCGGCGAGCACGATCTGCCAATAGAACGAAGTCGTATCCTTGACGATAATCGGAATGGTGACGTCTTGCGCAAAGGACGCGGCAGGCGTCATCGTGGCGAAGACAGCTGCGCCGGCCAGCGCGGTAAACGCACGTCGCGACAGAAGCGATTTGGCAATGCTCATGAAGGTTCTCCTCTCTGGTGCGTTCTCCTCCTGGAAACCGAGCCGCTGAACGCAGGCGGTCGGTTTTTATCTATAAAAAACATTTATACCGGCAAGCTAGCCGAGGAACTTTCTGCTGGCAAGGTGGCGGAACCGACCGTCTCCCACGGCCGCCCGCCACGCTGTGCGCATTCTATTTGATCCTCCTCCGCGACGCCCTCGCCTTCACGGAGCGCCACCTGCCGGTCGTCAGCGGAACAATTGAAACAATAGTTCCGCTTTAGTGTCAACATGGAATATACATTCCATTATTGGGACTGAGGCCCCGCCGCCCTCAGCCCCTGTAGACCTCGTGCGGGTGCAGCACCCCTTTCTTCAGGATGATGTTGCCGTATAGCCGGAATTCCGTGGTGGCGACGATATAGGCGGCCTTGCGTGTCATTTCATAGAAGGCGAAGCGTTCCACCGAGTGCACGGTGAAGTCACCGGCCAGCCGATGGACGATACTCTGGAACTCGACACAGACGGGCGGAACAGCGTCCGGGTCGCCGACAACCTGCATCCGCCATGCCGACTGCGGAACGAATGTATCGAGCGGCATGTGCAGCAGCACGGCTTCTGTCATGGCAAGCGCATCGACGCCGTCTGCGCGGATAACCTCAGGCCCCATCGAACTTGCGGGGAAATTCGCGTCAACGATCGCGATGTCGTCCCCATGCCCCATGGACTGCAGCGCGTACAGCAGCTCCGGACCGAGAAGAGGGTGAATGCCTTTCAACATGCGTATGCTCCAAAAGCTGTGGGAATGCCCCGTTACTGACGAACCGCCTCGTTGCCGAGCGGCGGCGCGACCAGGCTATAGGCGTTCGACTGAACATATAGAGCATCGGGAACGGAGACATGTGTCAATTCTACGTTCCGGCGGAGGCTGGAAGGCTTTGCCGTCCCGAGAAGGACCGAAGCCACGACGGGATGCTTCAGTGGAAACTGCAACGCGGCGGCGGCGAGCTGCACGCCATTGGTGGCGGCCAGTTCCTCGAGGGCCCGAACGCGGGAAAGCACCTCTTTGCTGGCCTCCATGTAGTCGAAATGCGCACCCGGCACAGCACCTGTCGCCAGTATGCCCGAATTGAAGACACCGCCGACCACGACGGAAGTCTTGCGCGCGGCGCAGAGCGGCAGCAATTCGTCCACCGCCGACCTGTCCAGCAGCGTATAGCGCCCCGCAAGCAGGATGCAGTCGATCGGCGCACGCTTCAGAACCTCGAGGCATACCGGCACTTCGTTGACGCCCAGTCCGTAAGCCTTGATCGTCCCCGAGGATTTCAGCTCCTCCAGCGCCTTCAGGCCCGAATCCATGAGGGCGCGAAAATGGAAGGCGTTTCGTTCCGCACCATGCGTGTAGGACCCGATATCGTGCACATAGAGCATGTCGATACGGTTCAGGCCAAGCCGGGCATAGCTCAACTCGAGCGAGCGCATGATGCCGTCATAGCTGTAGTCGTAGCGCACGTCGAAGGGCAGCGGATCGACATATCCGTAGTTTGTAGGAACCATCTCGTCGGCTACGGGAAACATGATGCGGCCGACCTTGGTCGACAGCACCCATTCATCCTTGGGCTTTGCGCGAAGGAAATCGCCGGTGACCCGCTCGGCGAGCCCGAAGCCATACCAGGGGGCGGTATCAAAGTAGCGCATTCCCCCGTCCCAGGCCGCCTGAAGCGTCTCGATCGCGACATGGCGGGGACAAGGCCTGTAGAGACCGCCGAGCGCCGCAGTCCCGAAGCTGTATTCGGTGACGGCAAGACCGGTTTTGCCGATCGTCCTGGTCCGCATCGCATCCTCCCGTCTGCAGGCCGCCGCTCCTCAACGGCCGCATGCAAAGTGCTCTTCTGTCTTTTATCTACAATAGACAGATTGAGGTCAATGGTTATTATGGTGGCCGGACGGACAGGTGGGGTCACAAGTATGCGGCCCCACGGCAAAGGCCGCTGAAACGAGATTTCACCCTGGCTGGCTAAAGTCTCCGTGACCGCTTAAAGGAGCGCAGCTCCACCCATTCGACCGGCGAGATCCATGGCCAAACAGAATACCGTTTTCAAGGATGCCTTCAACCGCTGCCTCGGGCTTCTGGAAAACAGCGATTCCCTTGCTTCGGAGCCGGAGCTCGGCAACCAGCTCGGCGTCAGCCGCACCACCATCCGCGCGATCCTGACGCGGCTGGAAGAGATCGGGCTAATCGAATGGTCGAAACGCCGCAAGGCGGTTCTGCGAAAACCTGCAGCGGCGGACTATTTTCCGACCGAAGAGACGGATTCGCTCTCCGAGATCATCGAGCGCAGCTTCATGCGGCGCATCCTTGCCGGCGGTGCAGAACCGGGAATGCAGATCAACGAGTTGGAGCTCGCGCGCGAGATCGGTACAGGCACCACGAGCGTGCGCGAGTTCCTGATCCGCTTCAGCCGTTTCGGCCTGATCGAGAAGCGCCCGAACAGTCACTGGGTGCTGAAGGGCTTTACGCCGGAATTCGCGCTGGAGCTGACGGAGGTGCGCGAGATGTTCGAACTGCGGTCGGCCGCCGCCTTCGCCCATCTGCCGGACGACCATCCGGCCTGGAGCGAGCTGGATGCGATCGCCGCTCTTCATCGCGAAATCCTGGCCGACGTAGACAACCGGTATCGCGAGTTTTCCGAGCTGGACGAGAAGTTCCACCTTCTCGTCCACCAGGCGTCGCGAAACCGCTTCATCATCGATTTCTACGATATCATCGCCATCGTGTTCCACTATCACTACCAGTGGAACAAGACGAATGCGCGCCAGCGCAATGCTCGCGCAATGGAGGAGCATCTCGTCTACATCGAGGCGCTGCAGTCACGCGATCCGTCGAAGATCGAGGGCGCCTGCCGACAACATCTCAAATCGGCACGCGAAACGCTGCTGCAGTCGATCAATTGACGCTGACGCCGGGGTACCCGCATTCCAATGATGGCGCAGTATACCTAATAGCCGCCGCCCTTCTGGTCGCCTGAAACAGGCACGCCGAGGAAGGAGCGGCGCAAACCATCGATCGCCCTGACGAGGCAGTTGACGTCGGTGCCGATCGCCATGAAGTCTGCTCCCATGGCGCGATATTCATGCGCCTGGTCCAAAGCCACCGTCATGATCCCGCGCGCCTTGCCGTGACGATGGATCCGCACGAAGGCGTCGCGGATCGCTTCCTGAACTGGTGCCGCCGAAGGGTGGCCGAGATAGCCCATGTCGGCTGCGAGATCGGAAGGGCCGATAAAGAGACCATCGACCCCTTCGACTGACGCGATCTCATCGAGCGCGGCAAGACCCGCCCTGCTTTCGATCTGAACGATCAGGCAGATCTCGTCGTTCGCCGTCGTCAGATAGTCCGGTATGCGGTTGAAGTCGCTTGCCCTGCCGAGCCCCGCGCCGACGCCACGAATACCTGCCGGCGGGTAACGAACCGCCCGCACGAGCGCCTCGGCCTGCGCGGCCGTTTCCACCATGGGAATAAGGAAGGTCTGCGCGCCGAGGTCCAGAAGCTGCTTCAGCAGCCACGCCTCCCCCATCGGCGGGCGGACGATCGCATGCGTCGGCCGGCCCCGCAAGGCGCCAAGCTGCGCGCCGATCAGGGGCATGTCGCTCGGCCCGTGCTCACCATCGATCAACAGCCAGTCATAACCACTGCCGCCGGCGATCTCGGCCGCATAGGCGCTGCCGAGGGCGACCCAGAGGCCGAGCTGGAATTCGCCCTTGCGCAGGGCAGCCTTGAATGGGTTCTTCGGCGCGGACACGGCACAGACCTCCTTTCGTCGGCGTATGCAACCGCCCGTCGGAGCATTTTCCCACGGGCGGAGCCTGCATCAATCGCTCAAGCGATGCCGCCGAGGCAGACGTACTTCATCTCGGTGAACTCCTCGATGCCATACTTGGAACCCTCGCGACCGAGGCCGGAAAGCTTGACGCCGCCAAAGGGCGCTTCTGCCGTCGAGATCAGCCCGGTGTTGACGCCGACCATGCCGTATTCCAGCGCCTCGGCAACGCGAAACACGCGGGCCAGGTCTTTGGCATAGAAGTAGGAGGCGAGCCCGAACTCGGTGTCGTTGGCCTGGGCGATGACATCCGTTTCGTCCTTGAAGCGGAACAGCGGTGCGACCGGCCCGAAGGTTTCCTCGCGCGCTACTGCCATGTCGGGCGTCACGTCGGCAAGGACGGTTGCCTCGTAGAAGGTGCCACCAAGCGAGTGCCGCTTGCCGCCCTGGACGACGCGTCCGCCCTTGGACACCGCGTCTGACACATGCTCCTCGACCTTCGCCAGCGCCGCCTGATCGATCAGGGGGCCGAGAATGACGCCCTCGTCAAAACCATTGCCGGTCTTGAGGCCGCCGACGGCCGCAGCGAGCTTTTCGGAGAAGGCATCATAGACGCCTTCCTGGACATAGAGCCGGTTGGCGCAGACGCAGGTCTGACCGTTGTTCCGGAACTTGGCGATCAGGGCGCCTTCGACCGCCGCATCGAGATCGGCGTCGTCGAACACGATGAAGGGCGCATTGCCGCCGAGCTCCAGGCCGAGCTTCTTGATTGTCGGCGCGCTTTGCTTGTAGAGCTCGGCGCCGACTTCCGTCGAGCCGGTAAAGGTAAGCTTGCGCACCACAGGATTGGCGGTCATTTCAGCGCCGATCTCGCGGGCCGAGCCGGTGACGACGGAAAAAAGACCTGCGGGGAGGCCCGCCCGCTCGGCGAGAACGGCGATCGCGATGGCCGAGAAAGGCGTCTGCGACGCCGGCTTGAGCACCATGGCGCAGCCGGCGGCAAAGGCCGGACCGGCCTTGCGCGTGATCATGGCGTTCGGGAAGTTCCAGGGCGTAATGGCAGCGACGACGCCGATGGGCTGCTTCATCACCAGAATGCGCTTGTCCTTCTGGTGACCCGGGACGATGTCGCCATAGACGCGGCGCCCTTCTTCTGCAAACCACTCGATAAAGCTTGCGCCATAGGCGATCTCACCCTTGGCCTCGGCGAGCGGCTTGCCCTGTTCCATCGTCAGGATCCGGCCGAGATCGTCCTGATTGGCCATCATCAGCTCGAACCACTTGCGCAGAATGAGCGAGCGCTCCTTGGCCGTGCGGGCGGCCCATTCCTTCTGTGCCGTTTCGGCGGCCGCGATCGCTTCCTTCGTCTCCGCCGCACCGAGCTTGGGAACGTAGCCGACGAGTTCGCCGGTCGCAGGGTTCTTCACCGAAATTCCACTCTTCGGGTCCGCCTCGATCCAGCGTGTGCCCACCAGGGCCGCCTGCCGGAGGAGGGTCGTATCTTTCAGGCTCATAGCAGCGTCTCCCATGCGATGAATTCGTTGCCGAGGTTATAGGCCGTTTGCTCGCAGAAGGACAATCTCGCCGTGGCCGCAGATATGAATTTTGCATGCCGGGCTCGCAGCCGGCAGCGCCACTCTTCCATCGACATGACAGGCTCAACGGCGCATTGTCCGCCTGAACCATTCGAACGCGAGACGCTTCATGCAAGAGATCAACGGCCGCCATGCCGATCACGACATCGACCACGTTTTCCTTCAACGCTGGTCGCCCCGCGCCTTCACGGGCGAGGCGATGCCGCAGGAGGATCTGCTGCGGCTCTTCGAGGCCGCGCGCTGGGCACCCTCGGCCAGCAATCGCCAGCCCTGGCGGTTCGTCTATGCCCATCGCGGCACGCCAGCCTTCAAGACCATTCTCGACACGCTCGACGAGGGCAACCGGCGCTGGACGCCGAATGCGTCGGTGCTGGCCGTCATCCTGTCGAAGACGCACAACCGCACGGCCGCCGGCGAGATGCGTCCCTCCTATACGCATGCCTTCGATACCGGGGCTTCCTGGAGCGCGCTGGCGCTGCAGGCGACCCTTGCCGGCTATCACGTGCACGCCATGGCTGGAATCGACCGGGACAAGGCAGTCTCAGACCTGAAGGTCCCGGATGGATACCGGGTGGAGGCCGCGCTTGCGATCGGCAGGATTGCTTCGAAGGACATTCTGCCGGACGACCTGAAGGCCCGAGAAGTCCCAAGCCAGCGCAACCCGGTCTCCTCCTTTGCGTTCGAGGGCGTGTTTAAGCCCGACTGAAGGCCCGCGGTATCAGAACAGCAGCTCCTGCGCCGGTCCTACCGGGACAATGCCGCTCGGATTGAGCGAGGCGATCGAGTAGTAGCCCCGCTTGATGTGATCCAGACTGACCGTCTCCGCGATGCCCGGCCAATCGTACATCTGCCGAACGAAGCGACGCAGGCGCGGATAGTCCGCAAGCCTGCGCAAATTGCACTTGAACAGCCCATGATAGGCGGCGTCGAAGCGAACGAGCGTCACGAAAAGCCGGATGTCGGCTTCGGTCGGGTGTTCGGCGAAAAGAAACCGCCTGTCGCCCAGTTCTCCGTCCACCCAGTCCAGCGTCGCGAACACGTCCAGGAACGCTTCCTCATAGGCGAGCTGGGTGGTGGCAAAGCCGGCGCGGTATACGCCGTTGTTGAGACCGGGATAGATCCGCTCGTTGAAGGCGTCGATCGCGGCACGGTAGGCTTCGGGATAGAGGTCGAGCGTGCTCGACGCCAACGCGCCGAACCCGTCATTCATCATCCGCAGGATATCGGCGGACTCGTTGTTGACGATGGTGGCGCGCTTCTTGTCCCAGAGCACGGGCACCGTGGCGCGCCCGGTAAAGTGTGGATCGGCGCGGGCATAGAGCTCGTGCATGTAGGTCACGCCATTGACCGTGTCCGGGGTCGATCCGGGGTAGTCGCCGAAGCGCCAGCCTTCCCGCGTCAGCGCCGGCTCCACCACGGAAACGCCGATCACATCCTTCAGGCCTTTGAGGCTGCGGCCGATCAGCGTGCGGGACGCCCAGGGGCAGATGTAGGCGACGTAGAGATGGTAGCGATCCGGCTCCGCGACAAAGCCGCCTTCGCCGGTCGGTCCCGCCGCGCCGTCCGGCGTCACCCAGTTGCGAAAGCCGGAGATCTGGCGGACGAAGCCGCCCTTCTCGTCCTTCCCCTGGACCGGTTGCCAGTCGGCCGTCCATTTTCCATCTACCAGCATATGTTTGCCTTTCGTCCTGTCCTAAGCTTCCGTTGACACGCGCTCGCGATACTTTTCCCGTGCGACGATGATCGAGGCGTGGTTGGCTCGGGCCCAGCCGGTCAGCGCCTGGATCGGCTCCAGCAAAGACCGCCCAAGCGGCGTCAGCGCGTAGTCGACGCGCGGCGGAATCACCGGGTAGAAGGTGCGCGAAACGAGCCCGTCCTGTTCCAGTCTTCGGAGCGTTCGGGCGAGCATGTGCTGGGAGACGTCACCGATTTCTCGTTTCAGCTCATTGAAACGCAGGGTTTCATTGGCAAGCGCTTCGAGCACCAGGGTGCTCCACTGGTCACCGATGCGATCGAGCACGTCCCTGATCGGACAGTTGCCATTCATATGCCGCTTCGCCGCCTTCGCGCCCATCACTTTCCTCCCTAACCGACGGTCACATCCGTGTGACCAGGAACTGAAACGATGACTTCTTGTCAAAAATTCAAGTGCAGTTATGTATAGCCAAATATGGACCTGGTTCAAATATGAACCGCTATTGCGACGCGCGCAATTCCAGGTCCAGGCCGGAGAAGTACCTGAATGAGTTCATCTATTGCACGGGTCGAGACCGTACACGCCAGCCGCTACCTGCAGCAGCTTTGCAAGCACTGGAGCCACAAATTCGCTGTGGAGTTCGACGAAGCCGCCGGCTGCGTTCCTTTTGGCGACGATCAGTTCCTGCGGCTGTCGGCCGCGGAGGATGTGTTGACGATGACGCTTGATGCCCCGGGTAGTGGTTCGACCGAGCGACTGGAGAGCGTCGTTACCGATCATCTCAAGCGCTTCGCCTTTCGCGAAGAGCTGGCCATCAGCTGGGAAAAATCCGGCTAACTCATTCTCGATCCCATCCGGCGTATCCACGCGCACATCCCCAACGGCCGGTCTTCCTCCTCCCAAGTCGGCCGACTTCGTAAAAGGAAACTACCATGACTGCTGCCAACAGCCGCAAGGCCGACCATGCGATCGATCCCCTCTTCCTGAACCGTTGGTCCCCGCGCGCCTACAGCGGCGAGACGATGCCGGAAAGCGACCTGCTGGCAATCCTTGAGGCGGCCCATTGGGCGCCGTCCGCCTACAATTCGCAGCCCTGGCGCTTCGTCTATGCGCTGCGCGATAGCGCTGAGTGGAACAAACTGTTCCCGATATTGAACGACTTCAACCAGAGCTGGGCGAAGGACGCTTCCGCTCTGATCGTCATCATCTCGAAGTCGCATTTCCTGGCGCCCGGTGCCAGCGAGGAGAGCATCTCCTACAGCCATTCCTTCGATACAGGCGCCGCGTGGGGCGCACTGTCGCTTCAGGCACAGCTTTCCGGTTATCAGGCGCACGGCATGACCGGCATCCACTTCGACAAGGCCAGGGAGATCCTGCAGTTGCCGGAGGGCTACCGCGTGGAGGCCGCCGCCGTGGTCGGCCGTGTCGGCGACAAGTCGCAGCTGCCGGAGTTCCTGCAGACGCGTGAAACACCGAGCCCGCGCCGGCCGTTGTCCGAAGTCGTCTTCAACGGCAGTTTCCCGAGCGAGTAAGTTGCCCTGAACGAAAGAAATAACCCCGCCGCGATGTCGCGGGCTATTTCATTATCCGGATTCGAGAGCCGAATCAGGCCCCGAGAGCGTAACCGCGTCAGATGTCGAGGTTTGCAACGCTCAGCGCATTGTCCTGGATAAACTCGCGCCGAGGCTCGACTTCGTCGCCCATGAGGCGTGAGAAAAGGCCATCGGCGTCGGTCGCATCCGCAACGCGCACCTGCAGGAGCGAGCGGACGTTGGGGTCAAGTGTCGTTTCCCAAAGTTGCTCGGCATTCATCTCGCCGAGACCTTTGTAGCGCTGCAGGCTCAGCCCCTTGCGGCCTGAGGCGAAGACCGCGTCGAGCAGGGCGCGCGGTCCGCTGATCTCGACCTCCGCGTCCTTGCGCCGCAGCTTCGGCGGAATGGCGTAGATGTCCTTCAGCCTGACGGTCAACTGATCGATGTGGCGGGCGTCGGAAGAGCCGATGAGCGCCATGTCGAGATGGGCGAATTCCTTCACACCGCGCACGGTCCGTTCGAACTTCAGGCCGCCGTCGGAAGCGACGATACCGGTCCAGCCGCGCTCGGTCTCTTCGGCGATCAGATCGAGACGGCGGGCAACCTGCTCGGCCATCTCCGCGTAGTCTTCGCGGTTGTGGCTGAGCTCCAGATTGAGCGCGCCGCAGATCGCAGCCTGCTCGACGATGGAGCGGTTGTAGCGCGAATGCAGGCCTTCGAGCAGCGTGCGCAGGCGAAGCGCGTCCTGAATGACCTCGCGCATATCCTGTCCGGCGCGCACTTCGCCGGAACCGAGCTCCAGCGTCGCATCGTCCAGACCGGCAGCGATCAGGTAGTCGTCCAGTGCCTTTTCGTCCTTCAGGTACTGCGAGGACTTTCCGCGCGCGACCTTATAGAGCGGCGGCTGGGCAATGTAGAGATGGCCCCGTTCGATCAGCTCCGGCATCTGCCGGAAGAAGAAGGTCA
Organism: Pseudomonadota bacterium; assembly: GCA_023404095.1. GTDB lineage: Bacteria > Pseudomonadota > Alphaproteobacteria > Rhizobiales > Rhizobiaceae > Mycoplana. Next base: position 65,870 of record JAEYDD010000015.1, read on the forward strand.
GAAGCAGCGTGCGGATATGGGCGCCGTCGACGTCCGCATCCGTCATGATGATAATTTTGTGGTACCGCAGCTTCTCGGGATTGAACTCGTCCTTGCCGATCGACGTGCCGAGCGCGGTAATCAGCGTGCCTATTTCCTGGCTGGAGAGCATCTTGTCGAAGCGTGCCCGCTCAACGTTGAGGATCTTGCCGCGCAAGGGCAGGATGGCCTGGTTCTCGCGGGAACGGCCCTGCTTGGCAGATCCGCCGGCCGAATCACCCTCCACCAGGAAGAGTTCCGACTTGGCCGGATCCCGTTCGGAGCAATCGGCGAGCTTGCCGGGCAGCGAAGAAATGTCGAGAGCGCCCTTGCGGCGGGTCAGTTCGCGCGCCTTGCGCGCCGCTTCGCGGGCCGCGGCGGCCTCAACCACCTTGCCGACCAGCACCTTGGCGTCGGAAGGGTGTTCTTCGAGCCAGTGGCTCAACGCCTCGTTGACGAGGCTTTCGACGACCGGGCGGACCTCGGAGGACACGAGCTTGTCCTTTGTCTGCGAGGAGAACTTCGGATCGGGCACCTTGACGGAGAGCACGGCCGTCAGCCCCTCGCGGCAATCATCGCCCGTCAGCGAGACCTTTTCCTTCTTCAGAATGCCCGAGCTTTCGGCATAGGAGACGACCTGACGCGTCAGCGCCCCGCGGAATCCGGCAAGGTGCGTGCCGCCGTCGCGCTGAGGGATGTTGTTGGTGAAGCACAGCACGTTCTCATGGTAGCTGTCGTTCCACCACATGGCGACTTCGACCGTGATTCCGTCGCGCTCGCCGCGAATGGAGACGGGCTTTGCGACCAGCGGCTTCTTGGCGCGATCGAGATAGCTGACGAAGGCTTCCAGGCCGCCGTCATACATCAATTCGTCCTGCTTGACGTCGGAGTGGCGTCGGTCGGTCAGGAGGATGCGGACGCCGGAATTCAGGAATGCCAGCTCGCGAAGGCGATGCTCCAGGGTCTGGTAGTTGAACTCGATGTTGGAGAAGGTTTCGGGGCTGGGCAGGAAGGTGACTTCGGTGCCGGTCTCGTCGCCGCATTTGCCGGTGACGGCCAGAGGGCCGTCGGCGACGCCGTGCGTGAAACTCATCTCGTGGATGTTTCCGCCGCGCCGGATCTTCAGCTTCAGCGAGACCGACAGAGCGTTCACGACCGAAACGCCAACGCCATGCAGGCCGCCGGAGACCTTGTAGGAGTTCTGGTCGAACTTTCCGCCGGCATGCAACTGGGTCATGATGACCTCGGCAGCCGAGACGCCTTCTTCCTTGTGAATGTCGGTCGGAATGCCGCGGCCATTGTCGGTCACGGTGACTGAACCGTCTGCGTTCAGCGTCACCGTCACGAGATCCGCATGACCGGCCAGCGCTTCGTCGATCGCATTGTCCACGACTTCATAGACCATGTGGTGCAGGCCCGACCCGTCGTCCGTGTCGCCGATATACATGCCGGGACGCTTGCGCACGGCATCAAGGCCCTTGAGGACCTTGATGGAATCTGCGCCATACTCGGCCGGGCCGTTGTCGGTCTCGGTGATGTCAGTCATACGGGGTGTCTTTCCAGCGTTCCTGAAGAGGTGGGAAACGGCGAATCACCGGTTTTCCAGCTTAACGAATATAGGGATTTCGGCTCGATTCTCCAAACCGTGTGACCGTCAATAGCGGCAGAAATCAGGGGATCACGGCGTTTTCCGGCGCGTAGTGCAGGCCTTTTCCAGTATCCCGGCCAGCCGCCTGATCGTCTCAGGCGGCAGATTGCCGATTTCGACGGCGAGGCGGTTGGCAAAGGCCGTGTATTCGGGCGGAAGACCGGCCGTATCCACGGTAATCCTCGGGTCGGAAATCCGCGCGATGCGAAAAAGCTCCTCCGCCTCATCCCAGATGATGTTGAAGTAGCCGGCCACCCGCTGCAGGAATTCAAAGCTCGGCAAGCCCCGCCGTCCGTGTTCGAGTGCGGACAGATAGGCCGGAGAGACGCCGAGCGCCTTGGCCATCTCCTTCTGCGTGACGCCTTTCCTGGTGCGCAGGTGACGCACCGCAACGCCGAAGGGGGTGGTCATTCCGGCGCCCCTTTCCCCCGCGCCAGCCGCACATACAAGGCGCCCTCGCCCCCATGATTGCGCGCGGCCGGCTCATACGAAGAAATCAGCGGCCTGAACTCCGGCAGCGAGAACCAGAGCGGCACGGCGCGCTTCAAGGCGCCGTCACTTCCGATCGACGCGCCCTTGCCGGTGATCACCAGCACATGGCGCATCCCCCGTGCATGTGCCTGGAGCATAAAGCTCAGCAGCAGACCATGCGCTTCGCTTTGGATCATGCCATGCAGGTCGATGCGCGCCTCCAGCGCCAGACGGCCCTTTGCCAGCTTTCGCCGCACCGGACGTTCCAGCGGATGATGCTGTCGCTCGCTCTTGCCGGCATTCGTTATCCGGATTCCGCTCTTCTCCGAATTGCCAGTCGCCTTTTGAACGACATCCTCAGCCGGCAAAGCGGCTCCGGGTTCGGGAGCGAAGAGGGCTTCGAGCGTCTCAAGCTCCTCCATCCGGCCCGGCAGTGGCTTGGCGCTTCGCGCGACCTTGCCCCAGAGTATCCGGTCTTCGGCGCTGAGCGACCTATCCTTCGCCATGGCGAAATCTCTCGGCGATCGACCGCGGAACGAATACGTAGAAGTCGGCGGTGTTGCGAACGTTTCCAGCCAGGTCGCCGGCGGCGTCACCGGAGCCGGTGAAAATGTCCCCGCGGGCAGCCCCCACGATCGCCGAGCCGGTGTCGAGCGCCAACATGGTCCGGGCGAACGGCCTGCCGCCGTCCAGATGCGTCAGGCTGTCGCTGCGGATGAAGAAGGGCGTGCCGAAGGTGTGGATCAGGCGGTCGACGGCAATCGACCGGCCGGCGACGATCGGAATTTTTGCGGCAGCGACCGGCCCGAGCTCGGGATCATCGACCATGGCATCGCGGAAAAAGATATAGGAGCGGTTGTGCCAGAGGATTTCGTCGATGCGATCCGGGTGGCGCATCAGCCAGTTTCGGATCGAACCCATCGATACCGTCGCCGGATCGATTTCACCATGCTCGATCAGGAGCTTCCCGATCGGCGAAAAGCGATGTCCGGACTTGGCCGCATAGGTGATGCGCCGTACCGAACCGTCGGGATAACGGAGCCGGGCTGCCCCCTGCACGTGGATGAAGAAGACATCGACCTTCGAACGCGCATAGGCGATCTCAAGGTTTCGTCCGTGGAGAAGCCCCTGATCGATGGCCCGACGATCGGGATATTCCTCGATTTTGCCCTCGCGCATTCTGCCAAAGGCGAAATACGGATCGAAACCTCTGGGCCGGTTCGCGTCGTCGACGTCGACCATGTCGTCGGGACGACGGTAGAAGGGATAGCGGAAATGGGCGTCCGGCTTGTCGCGCACTTCCACTTCCGGCTCGTAATAGGCCGTGACGAAGCCGCTTTCGCCCTGGCCGGTCTCGATCAGGTAGGGCTGGAACCAGCTTTCGAAGCAGGCGCGGGCCTGCGACGGTCCGGAAGGCGTGATCTCTGCTGCTGCACTCAAAATGGGAAGCAGATCCTCGGCAGCAATGCCGAGCGATCCGGTGCGATAGGGCTTGTTGGTGACGATATGGTCGCGACAGCGCGCCATCGCCAAGAACAGCGCGGTGGGATCGTCTTCCGTCCATCCGGGCAGATCGGAAAAAGCGACCGGTTTCAGACGGAAGTCCATCGTTTTGCCAATCAGCCTTCGGATTCGGTGGCGATCAGCTTCCAGTTGGGATCGCGCGAACGGATGTCGCGGGCGAACGTCCACAGATCGTTGACCTCAGCGACCGTTTCAGCATCGCCATCGATCAGGCCGCCGGCCTTGTCGTAGGTCGCCGAGATCAGCTGGCTGATGATGCGCAGCGTGATGTTGATCTCGTTGTCCTTCACCTCAGCGCTGACGATATCGGCCTTCTCGATGCCAACGAAGTTCGACTTGACCACTTCGCCCTTGCTCTCGCGCTCGCTAATCGCCCCGTCAAAGCCTTCGTAGACCTCGCGGGACAGCAGGTTCTTGAGGGTCTTGCGATCGCCATCGGCGAAAGCCACGACGATCATTTCATAGGCCATCTTTGCCCCGTTGACGAATTCCTTCGGGTTGAAGGACGGGTCGGCATCGACGACGCGGCGCAGGGAATCGTTCAGCGGCGTCCCGGCCGGGGTGAAGGCATCGACAGCGGCATAGGCGCCCTCCTCGCCGTCCGCGCCGTCGCGCCGCGGCAAGGTAACGACCTTGCCGCGATCGGGCCCTGGTACGCCCTCGGAGTTTTCGCGACGCGAATAGGGATCGAAGGGCGGCTTTTCATTCCCCGTTCGGCGGCCGAGAACATTGCGCAGCTGCAGAAAAATCACCACGGCCGCCACAAGGAAGAAAATCGTTACAAAGTCGAATGAGCCCATATCGGTCCGGAACCACCGTTCATCTTTTCTGATCTGCACCCCATATAAGCTGCAAACGCACATTCTTCAAATGCGCGTGAGCACCCGACGTTCGATTGGCCATCACTTAACCTTGACCACCGTCGATCACACGCAGACAGACGAACCACGCATGGTTTAGAAGAGCCTTCACACGCAGCCAGGCAAAAGACAATGACCCGAATCACCGTTGCCATCCTCATTCTGCTTCTTCCGCTCATCGAGATCGCGGGCTTCGTGATCGTCGGGCGGCAGATCGGCCTTCTGGGGACACTTGTTCTCGTCATTGCCTCAGCCGTGCTGGGGATGGCGATACTGAGAAGGCAGGGCTTTCAGGCTTTGTCCAAACTACGCCAACAGAACCTGCCGCGCGACCTTCCGGCGGAGAAGTTCTTCCACACCGCCCTGGTGCTGCTTGCCGGGTTGCTTCTGCTCGTGCCGGGTTTCTTCACGGACATCATCGCAATCTTGCTGCTTGTGCCGTTCGTCCGCTCCGTCATTGCGCGCCGCCTCGCGGCGCGCGCCGTCGTCGTCAATTTCGACGCCTCGGTCGACCCTCGTGGTCCGCATCCCCAAAAGCCACGCACGATCGATCTCGATACGAACGACTACAATCGCGACGAGCCCCGTTGAGGCCGATGCCGGCCCGGGCCGGCAGGGTTGTAAGCCCCCGGTCGAAATGCTAGATGGCTGCCACGATTTTTACGTCTCGAGGAAAGAACAATGGCAACCGAAAACGAAGCGGCCAACAACGCGGCCAGCCCGTCCCTCAACATCCTGGCGCAGTATGTGAAGGACCTTTCCTTTGAAAATCCCGGCGCTCCGCGCTCGCTGCAGGCGCGCGAGAAGGCTCCGTCAATCAACATCAACGTGAACGTCAATGCCAATCCGCTGACGGAGACGGAATTCGACGTCGTATTGACGCTGAACGCCGAGGCCAAGGACGACGGCAAGGTCCTTTTCAATGCGGAGCTGGCCTATGGCGGCGTGTTCCGCATCTCCGGCTTCCCGCAGGAGCACATGCTGCCGGTTCTCTTCATCGAGTGCCCGCGCCTGCTGTTCCCGTTCGCCCGCCAGATCATTGCCGATGCGACCCGCAACGGCGGCTTCCCGCCGCTGATGATCGACCCCATCGATTTTGCGCAGATGTTCCAGCAGCGGATGGCCGAAGAACAGCTGAAGGCCAAGGTGGCCGGCAACACCAACTGATCCGTATCAGGATGGAAACTGAAAACGCCCGGTTCTGCCGGGCGTTCTTCGTTTGGGCTGTCAGTCCTGGTCTAGGGCTTCAGGTCGGTATTTCAGCCAGATCGCCTTATCGCCCATCTTCTCCACCATGGCCGCATGCGCGGCTATCTCGATCTCGCTGATCCGCTGCGGCAAGGGTCTCGGTCTTTGTTGGATCGGCACGACGATATCCTCGCCATCGGCCTGGTCGAGCCGTTCGCGTTGTTCGGCAACGCCAAGCCCGAGGGCGGCCTGCCTGCCGCCGATCATTTCGATGTAGACCTCAGCCAGAAGCTCGGAGTCGAGAAGCGCCCCGTGTTTCGTGCGATGGGAATTGTCGATGCCATAGCGCCGGCAGAGTGCGTCCAGCGAGTTGGGACCCATCGGATGCTTGCGGCGCGCCAGAGCCAGCGTGTCCGTCACACGATCAGCAGGCACTGGAGGAATTCCGAGCCGCTCGAACTCCGCGTTGATGAACCCCATGTCGAAGTTGGCGTTATGGGCCACCCACCGGGCATCCGCAAAGAAGGACTGCAACTCGTCGACGATTTCAGCGAAGGAAGGCTTGTCCTTCAAGAACTCGTCGGTGATCCCGTGAACGGCAAGCGCATCCGGGTGCACCTTCTTGTCGCCCGGATTGATATAGACATGGAAGGTGCGACCAGTGGGGAAGTGGTTGTCGAGCTCGACGCCACCGATTTCGATGACGCGGTCGGAGCGGCTATCGAGGCCAGTGGTTTCCGTATCGAAGATGATCTCACGCATCGGCACCGCTTTCCGGAATAAGTGTCTCCAGGATTTGTTTCACCTGTTTGCGCGCCGCATCAAGCCCGTTGTCTGTGTTGACCACAAAATCCGCACGCGCCCGCTTTTCGGCATCCGGCAACTGCCGCGACAAAAGCATGGCGAATTTTTCCTCGGTCATGCCGGGACGCGCCATCACGCGCTGCCTTTGCACGTCCGGCGAACAACTTGCGACGACGACCTTGTCGACCCGCTGCTCGCCGCCGGTTTCGTACAGCAGCGGAATGTCGAGCACGACGAGAGGCGTTCCCGCCGCCCGCTGTGCGCGGAGAAAGGCTGCCTCCCTCTCCCGGACGAGCGGATGGATGATTCGCTCAAGGCGCTTGAAACTATCGGGACTTTTGGCCAGTTCAGCAGCGAGCGCCTTGCGATCGACGTTGCCCGATACGATCGCGGCCGGAAAGGCCTCCCCGACCGGTCCGACCGCCTCGTTCGCATAGAGTTCGTGCACGGCCGCGTCCGCATCATGCACGGCCACGCCCAGATCGCGGAACATGCCGGCGGTCGTCGACTTGCCCGTCCCGATCGATCCTGTCAGCCCGACGATGATCATCCGTGCCGCTCCATGTCGTCGATGATGACCTGGCGCAGCGCAGCATCCACCGCAGGCCGCACGCCGAACCACTTTTCAAAGCCGGGCGTTGCCTGATGAAGCAGCATTCCCAACCCATCGACGGTCGCAAAGCCCTGGCGCTCCGCCTGGAGCAGGAAGGGCGTCTTCAACGGTACATAGACAATGTCGGTGACGATCGCGCCGGACGCCAATCCTCCGAAATCGATGTCCGGCGCGGCATCGCCGTCCATACCGAGCGAGGTCGTGTTGACGAAAAGGCCGGCGCCGCTCATCACTTCGCGAAGCGCGTCCAACGGATGCGCGTATATCTGTGAACCGAAGCGGTCTGCGAGCTCCTGTGCTCTCCCAACCGTGCGGTTCAGAACATGGATCTCGCTGATGCCACGGTCACGCAAGGCTTGCAGAATTGCCCGGCTCGCGCCGCCGGCACCGAAAACCACCGCCCGATCGATGCGGTCCCAGCCCGGCGCCCGCTCGTCCAGATTGGAAACGAAACCGTGGCCATCGGTGTTGGTCGCATGCAGCCTGCCATCCTCGATCCAGATCGTGTTGCTGGCGCCAAGTTCCTCGCTAAGCGCATCGGGCCGATCGACGAGTTGAAACGCGGCCTCCTTGTGCGGGATCGTGACGTTTCCGCCAACATAACTGCGCTGCTCCCCCTTAAGGTTCGCAATGAAATCCGGAAAGGCCGCTGGGCTGACATCGATCGGCCGGTAGCTACCGGCAATCTCAAACTTCTCCAGCCAGTGGCCGTGGATCAGAGGCGAGCGGGAATGCTTGATCGGATGGCCGACGACGAAGGCATGGTTAACAAATGTTTCACGTGAATCACGCATCGATCGCCCTCATCGATCTCAATTGCGCCAGGAGCGGCAACATCGGAAGGCCGACGATAGTGAAGTAATCCCCCTCGATCCTGTCGAACAGCTGGATGCCCTCGCCTTCCAGCTGGTACGCTCCGACACTACCCAACACGCGCGCTCCCACCCGCGCCAGATGGCGATCGATGAATGCCTCACTCAGTCGGCGCATCGTCAGGCTGGCGGTGGAGACGTGACGCCAGGCCACCTCACCGTCTACGGCGATCGCAACGCCGCTGTTCAGCACGTGTGTCCTTCCCGACAATGCAAGAAGGTGTTCCCTCGCCCCAGCAATACCATCCGGCTTGTGAAACACCCGATCGCCGAGCGACAGCGTCTGGTCGGAGCCAATCACCAGTGCACCCGGATGACGCATCGACACCGCCTTTGCCTTCGCCTCCGCCAGATGCAGGGCGACATCCGTCGGCGCCTGTCGTTCAAGCTCGCTTTCGATCGCACGTTCATCGATATCTGCAGGATACGCGTCGAACGTCAGGCCGGCGTTTTCCATCAGCATCTTCCTGAACGGACTTTGCGAGGCGAGGATTAGGCGGAGTTTGTCGGGCATTGGCATGGCGAAGCTCTCGATCTTTAGGACTGCGGACTTAGCGAAGCTTCGGCCTCAGGGCAACAATTGCTGCAGCAGTCTCCTCGATCGACCGGCGCGTGACGTCGATCACAGGCCAATTGTTGCGCGCACAGAGCATGCGCGCATATTTCAGTTCCTCGGCGATCTGTGCCCTGTCAGTATAATCCTCGCCCTTGAAATCCTTCGCCGCTCCGAGAACGCGGTTGTGACGAATCTGGGCGATCCGGTCGGTCGTTGCGATCAGCCCGACCACGAGCGGACGAACCACCCGGGACAGGCGCTCCGGCAAAGGCACATCGAGGACGATGGGGATATTGGCCGTCTTGATGCCGCGATTGGCGAGGTAGATGCTGGTCGGCGTCTTCGACGTCCTGCTGATGCCGACCAGAATAACGTCGGCCTCCTCCAGGTCAGACGGCAATTGGCCATCGTCGTGATCCATGGTGAAGTTGAGCGCTTCGATCCGGGCGAAATATTCGGCGTCCATCACGTGCTGTGCCCCCACCCGACGCCGCGAGGTCGCGCCGAGATAGGACTGAAAGACGTCGAGGATGGGCTCCAGGACGGATACACAGGGTAAACCCATGTCTCGGCATCGCTGGTCGATAATGGCGGAAAGCTCCCGGTCGACGATCGTGTAGAGCACGATCCCCGGCGCACTGTCGATCGCATCGAGGACCGGTGTCAGCTGCTTTCGATTACGAATGAGGGGGTAGACGTGCTCGAGCGCCTGCGAGGCCTGGAACTGGGCCGCGGCGGCCCTGCCCGCCGCGATCAGCGTTTCGCCCGTGGAATCGGAGATCAGATGCAGGTGAAAGTAGTTTTTGGGGTTCTCCACATGATCCTCGGCAGGCTGTTGATAGAGCGGGATAGGGTGACCGAAGAATCCGTCATGTGACCCTGCCCGGGGAAAAGTCCCGATTTTTCCACAATTAGGTTTTCGCTGGATCGGTTTTCGGAGGCGATGTGGACAACTCCGAGGTGGCGACATTGTGTCACGCAAATCCCCACATTGTCCACAGGATAGCAAAAATGGCGATCAAGCTAGCGTTATGAAATAATGAGATTATTTTCAAAATCCCGCAGCTTCTGGTTAGGCCGGGCATTTTTTCCGATCCCGGCAACCGATCGCGCTTTCTCCGGGGAAGATGTGTATGGAATTTAATCCTTGATAGTCACCGACTCTAAGAAATAGAAACCTCTTCAATATAGATTTCTTTGTTTAGAGGAGCCCGTAGCGGTGGCGAGCGGAACGCGAAAAATCGTCGAGGTTCTGAACGGGAAGACGGTGTCTCCCCCACCGGTGTGGCTGATGCGACAGGCAGGACGTTATCTGCCGGAGTATCGGGAGACGCGTTCCAAGGCCGGCAGCTTCCTCGATCTCTGTTATTCGCCCGATCATGCTGTTGAAGTCACCTTGCAGCCGATCCGGCGCTACGGCTTCGATGCGGCCATTCTGTTCTCCGACATCCTGGTCATTCCCGATGCTCTGAACCGGCAGGTTCGTTTTGACGAGGGACACGGCCCGCGACTGCAACCCCTGACGCTGGACGAGATACCGCCGCTTTCGAAGCTGGGTGTCATGGAGCACTTGGCGCCGGTGATCGAGACCGTTGGACGCCTGCGCATTGAACTGCCCCAGGAGACCGCCCTGCTCGGCTTCTGTGGCGCGCCGTGGACCGTTGCGACCTACATGATCGCCGGGCATGGCACGCCGGATCAGGCGCCCACGCGGCTTTTCGCCTACAAGGAGCCGAAGGCGTTCGCCCTGCTGCTCGACATCCTGGCGGAGAAATCCGCCGAATACCTGATCGCCCAGATCGATGCCGGGGCCGATGCCGTGCAGATCTTCGATTCCTGGGCCGGCGTTCTTGGGGAGCATGAATTCGACGCCTATGCCATCAAGCCGGTACGGCGCATCGTCGATATCGTTCGCGCCGCGCGTCCCCAGGCCAGGATCATCGCCTTCGCCAAGGGAGCGGGTCTGTTCCTGCGCCGATATCGCCAGCAGACCGACGCCGATGCGATCGGGCTCGACTGGACCGTCCCGCTTTCGATGGCGGCGGAATTGCAGAAGGACGGGCCGGTACAGGGCAATCTCGATCCGCAGCGTGTCGTCGCCGGTGGCGTCGCCTTGCACGAGGGCATCGATGCCATCCTGTCTGCTCTCGGAAATGGGCCGCTGATCTTCAATCTCGGCCACGGGATCACCCCTCAGGCTGATCCTGACAACGTCGCCGACCTCGTACAGCGCGTTCGGGGCTACCGCTCGTGAGCGAGCGCCAGACGGGCGAACGCGCCGGCCTGCGTGCAGCGACCCGAGCCGCACTGGTCATCGCAGTCTTTGCTGCAATCGCGGCGATGCTGGTGGCGTATCCGCCGGACGACCTCTATCTGTGGATCAAGGCGTTCCATGTGGTCGCCGTCATCTCCTGGATGGCCGGCCTTCTCTACCTGCCGCGCCTGTTCATCTATCACACCGATGCTGTGGCTGGATCGGATGCTGCGGAGACCTTCAAGACGATGGAGCGTCGCCTCTACTTCGTCATCATGAATCCGGCCATGATGCTGAGCTGGGTTCTCGGCCTCTATCTCGCCTGGTCGGTTTACGGCTTCCACGGAGGCTGGCTGCATGCGAAGCTGGCCTTCGTCCTTGCTCTTACCGGATTTCACGTCTTCCTCGGTCGTTCGGTCAGGGCGTTCGGCCGCGACAGCAACGATATCAGCCCGCGGGCCTGGCGCCTTCTCAACGAGGTCCCGGCACTCCTGATGGTGCTGATCGTCATTTTCGTCGTCGTCAAGCCGCTCTGAAGCGAGCGCGATGGGCGTCCTGAACGGGAAATTTTCGGAGCCCCTTGCGGGCGTGGCGATGAAGCGCTATTTTCGCGACATCTCATCTCTCGTGGCATGTGTACCTGCTTCGTGAACTGCTCCCCCTGCAGCTCAGTCTTGACTCGCACGCCAATTCCCATCCTGAAATTACGCATGGTCCCCCCTTCATGGCTGAAATGAAGCTTCAAGAACTGAAAAATAAGACGCCGACCGATCTTCTGGCCTTTGCCGAATCACTCGAGGTCGAGAACGCCAGCACGATGCGCAAGCAGGAGCTGATGTTTGCGATCCTCAAGATGCTGGCAGCGCAGGATACGGAAATCATTGGCGAGGGCGTGGTCGAGGTGCTTCAGGATGGCTTCGGCTTCCTTCGCTCGGCCAATGCGAACTATCTGCCCGGCCCCGACGATATCTACATCTCGCCCTCGCAGATCCGCAGGTTTTCGCTGAAGACGGGCGACACCGTCGAAGGACCGATCCGGGGTCCAAAGGAAGGCGAGCGGTACTTCGCGCTGTTGAAGGTCAATACAATCAACTTCGACGATCCGGAAAAGATCCGCCACAAGGTCCACTTCGACAACCTGACGCCGCTCTATCCGAACGAGCGGTTCAAGATGGAACTGGAGGTTCCGACCTCGAAGGATCTGTCGCCGCGCGTCATCGACCTGGTTGCCCCGCTCGGCAAGGGACAGCGCGGTCTCATCGTGGCGCCGCCGCGTACGGGTAAGACCGTACTTCTCCAGAACATCGCCCATTCGATCACCGCCAACCACCCTGAATGTTATCTGATCGTCCTTCTGATCGACGAACGTCCGGAAGAAGTGACGGACATGCAGCGCTCGGTGAAGGGCGAGGTTGTGTCCTCCACGTTCGACGAGCCGGCCACGCGTCACGTGCAGGTGGCCGAGATGGTCATCGAGAAGGCTAAGCGCCTGGTCGAGCACGGCCGAGACGTGGTTATCCTGCTCGATTCGATCACCCGCCTCGGACGTGCCTACAACACGGTCGTTCCGTCATCGGGCAAGGTTCTGACCGGTGGTGTGGACGCCAACGCCCTGCAGCGCCCGAAGCGCTTCTTCGGCGCGGCCCGCAATATCGAGGAGGGTGGTTCGCTGACGATCATCGCCACCGCACTGATCGATACTGGCAGCCGTATGGACGAAGTGATCTTCGAAGAGTTCAAGGGCACCGGCAACTCCGAAATCGTGCTTGATCGCAAGGTTGCCGACAAGCGCATCTTCCCGGCAATGGATATCCTGAAGTCTGGCACCCGTAAGGAAGACCTGCTCGTGCCGCGCCAGGATCTGCAGAAGATATTTGTTCTGCGCCGCATTCTTGCGCCGATGGGAACGACGGATGCGATCGAATTCCTCATCGACAAGCTGAAGCAGACGAAGAACAATGGCGACTTCTTCGAGTCTATGAATACTTAATCCGGATTTTTATCCGGATTCAGAAAAATGCGGCGAAGCACCTCGTTCGGGCTTCGCCGCTTTTCTTTTTTGAGGACGCCTCGCGTCGCGTAATCCAATGCAGGCAAAACTGGACTGGGGCGCGCCAATGTTGTATCGACGCGCTCGGTCTGCCATGGCGGCATAAATGGCGTTCGCGCGGCCTCGATACCTCTGGTGAGATATGGTGAGCAACGACACGATCTTCGCGCTTTCGAGCGGCGGGCTACCGTCCGGCGTTGCTGTCGTGCGCATCAGTGGGCCCCAGTGCGCGGGTGTTGTGCACCTCGTCGCCGGCGATCTGCCTCCTGCAAGGAAGGCCAGCCTGCGATCGATTCGAGACCGAAACGGTCTGCTTCTCGATCAAGCTCTCGTGATCTTCTTTCCTGGGCCGGCGTCATTCACGGGTGAGGATGCGGCAGAGTTGCATGTGCACGGTGGTCGCGCCACCGTACGCGCGGTACTAGACGCGCTCGGTGCGATCCCAGGCCTGCGCAGCGCCGATGCAGGGGAATTCAGCCGGCGCGCTTTTCATAACGGCAAGCTCGATTTGGTCGAGATCGAGGGTCTGGCAGATATTGTTGCGGCCCAGACCGAAATGCAGCGCCGTCTTGCCCTTGAGCATGCTTCAGGCGGCTTGTCGAAACTCTACACTGCATGGGCGGAACGCCTCACCCATGCGCGCGCCATGATCGAAGCGGAACTGGATTTCGCAGACGAGGACGACATACCGGGTGCGATCGGTGACACGGTTCGATCTGACTTGGAAGACCTCGCGGCGTCAATCCATGAGCACCTGCGTGGGAGCCGGACGGCCGAGATCATTCGGGACGGCTTGACCGTGGTGATCACCGGTTCTCCGAACGTCGGTAAATCGAGCCTCCTGAATTACCTCGCAAAACGTGAGGTGGCCATCGTTACGGACATTCCCGGCACGACCAGGGATATTGTCTCTGTCGATCTCGATCTCGATGGCTTCGCGGTCCGACTGATTGATACGGCTGGTATTCGCGATACCGCCGAGCTCGTCGAGCGAGAGGGAATTCGCCGTGCAAAGGCTGCGGTAGAGACAGCTGATCTTGTCCTTCATCTCGTTGGACCAGAGGAAGCAATACCGCCTGCAGAGGGCGCCCACGCTCGGACGATCCGTGTTTTCACGAAGCTGGATATGGCTGTACCGCGAGGCCGTGAGGAAGGCGAGATCGCCATATCGACGCGAACAGGTGCCGGTATCGACACGCTACTGGCGTGCCTCAAGTCCAGACTTCCTGATTTGACAGATGCGTCCGCCTTTGCAATTCCTTCCCGGGACCGGCACAATGAGACGCTCAAAGCAGCGGTGGAGGCCGTTGAGCGTGCGCTGCTGATCCGGGGCGACCTGGAATTGCAGGCGGAGTGGCTTCGGGTTGCTGCGACCGAAATCGGACGGATAACCGGGCGTGTCGACGTCGAAAACCTGCTTAATGTGATCTTTTCCGAATTCTGTATCGGCAAATGATTCACGTGAAACATTAAATGCAACGAAAGCGAGTCGAATTGAAACGTTTCACGTGAAACGATTCTTCGCCCATCAGTGAACGGACATTCGGATGAGATATGATGTCATCGTCATCGGCGGCGGGCATGCAGGCTGCGAAGCGGCTGCCGCTGCAGCTCGCGCTGGAGCGAAAACCGCCCTGCTGACCCATTCGCGGGATACCATCGGCATTATGTCATGCAATCCCGCGATTGGCGGTCTCGGCAAGGGGCATCTCGTGCGTGAGGTGGACGCGCTGGATGGATTGATGGGCCGTGTGGCGGATCGCGCTGGAATTCAGTTTCGTCTTCTGAATCGCCGAAAGGGACCGGCAGTCCGAGGACCAAGAACGCAGGCCGACCGCCGCCTCTACCGGACGGCAATGCAGGACGAAATCGAATCCATCGCCAATCTCGACACCATCGAGGGCGACGCCTTCGACATTGACATTCAAAACGATCAGATTGCCGCGGTCATCACCGCGGACGGTCGCCGTATCCCTTGTGCCGCGGTCGTACTGACAACGGGTACCTTCCTGCGTGGCATGATTCATCTCGGTAGCGAAACCACACCTGCTGGCCGTGTCGGGGAGAAGCCCTCCATGGGGCTGTCCGAAACTCTGCTCCGGCTCGGGTTGCGTCTTGGCAGATTGAAGACCGGAACGCCGGCACGCCTGTCGGGCAAGACGATCGCGTGGGACCGGGTCGGGCGCCAGGCTGCCGATGACGAGC
The DNA here is from genome assembly GCA_023404095.1 of Pseudomonadota bacterium. GTDB lineage: Bacteria > Pseudomonadota > Alphaproteobacteria > Rhizobiales > Rhizobiaceae > Mycoplana. The sequence goes on from JAEYDD010000015.1 coordinate 80,933, forward strand.
CGGTGCCGTTCTCTTTTCTGACCGAGCGGATTGTAAATCCACAGGTTGAGTGTGGGGTCACCCGTACGACAGCGGAAACACACAGGATCATCGAGGACAATATTGGCCAGTCGGCCATGTATTCCGGCCAGATCAAAGGGGTGGGTCCTCGTTATTGCCCATCGATCGAGGACAAGATTGTTCGGTTCGGTGAACGTGATGGACACCAGATCTTTTTGGAGCCGGAGGGTCTGGATGATGACACCGTCTATCCCAATGGTATCTCGACGTCGCTTCCGGCCGCGGTGCAGTCAGCCTTCATCCGTACGATCCCTGGACTTGAGAATGTCGAGATCCTGCAGCCCGGCTATGCCATCGAGTACGATCACGTTGATCCCCGCGAGCTTTCGCTGGGGCTGGAAGTGACGAAGATGCCAGGCCTCTTCCTCGCGGGTCAGATAAACGGTACCACCGGATATGAGGAAGCGGCGGCGCAGGGGCTCGTTGCCGGCCTGAATGCCGCGCGCAAGGTTGGCGGCCAGTCTCCATATCATTTCAGCCGCACCAGCAGCTATATCGGCGTGATGATCGATGACCTGACGTCGCGTGGCGTGGCGGAGCCCTATCGCATGTTTACTTCGCGTGCGGAGTATCGCTTGTCGCTTCGCGCGGACAACGCCGACCTGCGGTTGACCCCGATCGGGATTGAACTCGGAATTGTGACCGCTGAACGGCAGGTGAAGTTTTCAGCCTGGGAGGCGGAACTGGCACGGGCCCGCGCATTAGCCCAATCGCTTTCCATAACGCCGAGTCAGGCGCAGCAAGGCGGTATCCGGCTCAATCAGGATGGACAACGTCGAAGCGCGTATGACCTGTTGTCCTATAGCGAGCACTCGATTGCCACGCTTGCGCCGATCTGGCCCGAACTGGCAGCGATTCCACCTCGTATCGCCGAGGCGCTGGAGATCGAAGCTGGTTATGCTGTGTATATGAACCGGCAGGCAAGCGATATTGCAGACGTGCAACGGGAAGAGCAGCGGGTGATACCCGTGGAATTCAACTTTGATGATCTGCCCGGCCTGTCCAATGAGTTGCGCCTGAAGCTCACGCGTGATCGCCCCGCCAATGTGGCGCAAGCGTCCCGTATAGACGGGATGACACCGGCTGCGATTTCGCTTCTGCTGACGGCTCTCCGTCGGGCGGAGGCACAGACGCCCACCAAGACCCGAGGGGCCGGCCGATGAAAGTTGAGGATATCTCCCTGAGCGACTTGAATGTTTCACGTGAAACGGAACAGCGCTTGCGTGCTTTCATTCTGCTGTTCGATAAGTGGGCGCGGACGATCAATCTCGTTGCACCATCGACGCTGCAGGACTTGGGTGCGCGGCATATCCGGGACAGTGCGCAAATCTTTGCGCATTGGCCCAAGGCGGCCACATGGGTCGATCTCGGCAGCGGTGGTGGCTTTCCAGGCATCATCACCGCGATTTTGCTGCATGAAACCGGAGGTGGCTGGGTACATCTTGTCGAGAGCAACAACAAGAAGGCTGCATTCTTGCGCCAGGCGATCGGTGAAACCGGCGCGCGCGCCAGCGTCCACCCGATCCGCATCGAAGCTGCGCCCGATGTCGTCTCCCATTGCGATGTCATATCTGCGAGGGCACTGGCCGATCTCCCCCTCCTGCTGAAGTATGCTGCACCGTGGATGGCCAGGAACCCCGCTTGCCGTGCCTTCTTTCACAAAGGGCGGGATTACCAGATCGAAGTGGACAAAGCCCGTGGTGACTGGGCGTTTGATCTGGTAAAACACCAGAGCGTCGTTGAGCATGATTCTGTCGTGCTGGAGATAACGGGGCTTTCGCGCATCGGTCACTGACGGCGGATCCACATGGCAAGCCAACCCAACAGAATCATCACCATCGCCAACCAAAAGGGCGGCGTCGGCAAGACCACAACCGCGATCAATCTTGCGACGGCGCTCGCCGCGATCGGCGAAAGCGTGTTGATCGTCGATTTGGACCCGCAGGGTAACGCCAGCACCGGGTTGGGCATAGATCGGCGGGACCGCAAGCTGTCGTCCTATGATCTGCTGATGGGAACGCACCGAATTTCCGACATCGCGCAGCAGACCGCGGTTCCTAATCTCGCTATCCTGCCTTCGACCATGGACCTTCTTGGGATAGAAATGGAGATCGCCGGAGAGAGTGATCGGGTCTTTCGTCTTCGCCGCGCGCTCTTTTCCGAAGATGCGGCACAATATTCCTATATTCTGGTGGACTGCCCACCGTCGTTCAACCTGCTGACCATGAACGCCATGACGGCCGCGCATTCCGTTTTGGTACCGTTACAATGTGAGTTCTTTGCGTTGGAAGGTCTCAGTCAGTTGCTCGAGACGGTCGACCAGATCCGCCGAACGGTCAATCCGTCGCTGGATATTCAGGGCATCGTTCTGACGATGTACGATTCGCGCAACAATCTGGCACTCCAGGTGGTCAATGACGTTCGCACGCATCTGGGAGAAAAGGTCTATCACACGTTGATCCCGCGCAACGTTCGTGTCTCGGAGGCGCCGTCTTACGGTAAGCCTGCGATCCTCTACGATCTCAAATGCGCCGGCAGTCAGGCATACCTGCAACTGGCGTCGGAAGTGATCCAGCGCGAGCGGCAGCGAAAAGCGGCGTAACTGTTATCGGAAGTAGTAGAGATGAACGACGACAACTCGAAGCGGCGGCTTGGCCGCGGTTTGGCTGCCCTGATCGGCGAGATGGACCAGCCGGTGGCGATCGGTACTGCGGCCGCGGAAGCAACGGTGAACCCGGACCGTATGGTTCCGATCGAGTTCGTCGGTCGCAATCCGCGCAACCCTCGCCGGTATTTCGACGAGGCGGAGCTGCAGGATCTTGCGGCGTCTATCCGCCAGCACGGCATCGTGCAACCCGTTGTGGTACGGACGATCGCGCCCGAACGATTTGAGATCATTGCCGGTGAACGTCGCTGGCGCGCGGCGCAGCTGGCGGGTTTCGTCGAGATTCCTGTCATCGTCCGGGACGTGGACGACAGGACCGCACTGGAGATCGCGATCGTCGAGAACGTCCAGCGTTCCGACCTTAATCCTCTGGAAGAGGCTTTGGGATACGATCAGCTGATTGCGGAGCATGGCTATACGCAAAACGATCTCGGCGAGATTATTGGCAAGAGCCGCAGCCACGTGGCCAACAGCCTGCGTCTGCTGAAGCTGCCGGAACCGGTGCGCGACATGCTCGCGTCCGGTGCACTCTCGGCCGGCCATGCACGTGCGCTGGTGCCCACTTCGGATCCTGTGCAATTGGCAAAGACGATCGTGGCCAAGGGCCTCTCCGTGCGCGATGCGGAGCGTTTGGCACAGAACGATATCAAGGCGCAGTCCGATCCTGAGCATGCCCGCCGGGCAACCCAGAAGGACGAGAAGGACGCCGATACACTGGCTCTGGAGCGCACGCTCTCCGATAGCCTGGGTCTCGAGGTTTCCGTGAGCCACAAAGCCAACGGTGGCTATCTCCGTATCAGCTACAAGACGCTCGAGCAGCTGGAGGAGATCTGCCGCTTGCTCGAACGCCGCTGAGCCTGATGCTGAACCTATCCTCGCGCTGATTGCAGAACGGTCGAGAGAAGGGTCTGCATCGCAATCGTGCCTTCAAGGGACGATCTTTGCCTTGTCTGGAGTATGGCGGCCTGGAGGCGTGCCGTCTCGCGGCGGAGCGCCGGTAGCTGCCATTTCCGCAAGGCCTGTTCGATCACGGGCTTGCGCCGAAAATGCAGATGGCGGCCGAGGGTTGCGATGACTTGAGCAGCGTTCGCCCGCTTTTCGTCCATTTCGGCGCGCATGAGTTCGAGCAACTGGAACTGTCTGAGGCAGGCCTGCATCACGAGGAACACGGGCGTCTTCGACGCCATGATCTTCTGCATGGACGCGAGGAAGGTATTCTGATCGCCTTTCAGGATAGCGTCCACAGCGTCATCCACCGATATGGCGCTGGCATCGCCAATCGCGGCGATTACGTCCTCTTCCTCAACGACAGCGCGGCCGTGACAATACAGGGCAAGTTTGCGGATCTCGTTGCGCGAGGCGAGCCTATCTCCCCCGATTGACTCCAGCAGACGTTGGCGAGCGGCCGGAACGATGCGAAGGCCGGCTGATTCCAGCTCATTGTCGACAAGGGCGCCGAGTGCCCGCGTGTCGTCGGCGTAGCAGGGAATAGCGACCGCGACGCGCGAGCTCTCAACGGCCTTCCGCAATGCCGATCCCTTCTTGAGGTCGCCCGCTTCTATGAGCAGCGTGCAGCCCTGCGGCGGCTCCCTGTTCAGGATCTCGATCGCATCCACCAATGAGCGTTCATTGGCGGCATCCTTTACCCAAACGAGCCGATCGCCGCCAAAAAGTCCGATGGCATTCATCTCGTCCAGGAGCCGGCCGGGCGTTCCCTGCAGATCGGATGCCGTCGTGCGAAGGACGGCGAAGGCATCGTCAAGCGGGACGCCGGTCTTGGCGGCGAGCTGGCTTGCGCGCTCCGATACCAGGCCCCGATCGGGTCCGTACACCAGAAAGATGCCGCCGGACCGTGGCGCCCGCTGCAGAAAGCCATCGAACTCGTGCGACTTTATCTCTGTCATAGCCGGCTATCGGACGGCTAGCGCTGCGGCCACGTCCGCCTTTACAAGCTCGGCCATCTCGCGCGCGGCTCGATTCTCCGCGTCCCGGATGGCGCGCAACTTCGCAAATTCCTGCACGGGGAAATCGACGAGCGAAACGACCTGACGACGTCCGGAACGGATCGTTTCGCCGGATTCGACACGGGTCAGGTTATAGTCGGCGGTGATGACCAGCCGACCGGCGCGCGCGACGTCATCGGATTTCGACAACAGGACGCCAAAATCGCGAGAACTGACGTTGAGCTCAAGGTGATAAGCCGGATTGGCAGGCTCGCCCGCCCCACCGGCGAGAAGAAAGATCAACTCGTTGCGAACCCGCTGTTCGACGCGGTCCTCCGCCTCCGAAATGGAAACGGACGCTGTTGCGGAAGCAGTGTTCGATCCGGTCGAATAAAGTGGCGTGACCTGACAACCAGTGACAAAAGCGAGTGCGAAGAGGCCAAACGCCGAAGCGAAGAGCCTCCTCCTGCGCGATCCCTCAGACAACAACATTCACGATCCTCTGCGGAACCACAATGATCTTCCTCGGTGCCTTGCCGCCCAGCGCGGCCTGGACCGATTCAAGAGCCAGAACAGCCGATTCGACGGTCATCTGATCCGCATCGCGGGCAATTGTCAAATCGCCGCGCTTCTTGCCGTTGATCTGGACCGGAAGGGTGATTTCGTTCTCGGCGACCAAGGCGTCGTCATAGGCCGGCCAGGGCCTGCGAGCGACGAGATCGCCGGCACCGATCTCCTTCCAGCACTCTTCGGCGAGGTGCGGCATCATCGGCGCGATGATCGCGATGAGGATCTCGACGCCTTCGCGGAGTGCGGAGGCCAACTCGGCGGTGGCTTTGCCTTCAGCGGCCGCGGCGAGCGGTCCGGCCAGTGCGTTGACGTATTCGTAGATGCGGGCCACGGCCTTGTTGAAGGCAAGCTTGTCGTAATCCGCCTGAACCGCCTTCAGGGTCTTGTGGGCGATACGCGAGAGCGCCAGGGCCTCACCGTCTCGACCGGGGGCGGGTGATACCGCGGCAAGCGCGCCGGCAGCCTCGGAGACGAGACGCCATATGCGCTGGACAAAGCGATGTGCGCCTTCGACGCCCGCTTCCGACCAGATGACGTCGCGATCCGGCGGCGAATCCGAGAGCACGAAGAACCGGGCCGTATCGGCGCCATAGGAGGCGATGATATCGTCCGGATCGACCACGTTCTTCTTCGACTTCGACATTTTCTCAATCGAGCCGATGGTGATCTCTTCGCCGGATTCGATGTGCAGGGCGCGACGCTTGCCGTCGATTTCCTCGATACGGATATCCGCCGGGGTCACCCATTCGCGCTTGGCGCCGGTCCCCCGGCTGTAGGTCTCGTGCACGACCATTCCCTGGGTGAAGAGCCCCTTGAAGGGCTCCTTGACATCCAGATGGCCAGCCACCTGCATGGCGCGGGTGAAGAAGCGCGAGTAGAGCAGGTGCAGAATCGCGTGTTCGATACCGCCGATATACTGGTCCACCGGCAGCCAGGCATCGGCTGCTGCCGGATCGGTCGGACGGCTCTCCCAGGGCGCGGTGAAGCGTGCGAAGTACCAGGACGAATCGACGAAGGTGTCCATCGTATCCGTTTCGCGGCGGGCTTCCTTGCCGCAGTGCGGGCATGCCACGTGCCGCCAGGTCGGATGGCGGTCGAGCGGGTTACCCGGGCTGTCGAAGGTGACGTCGTCCGGCAGCTTGACCGGAAGATCCTGCTTGGGCACCGGAACGACGCCGCAATCTTCACAATGGATGATCGGGATCGGGCAGCCCCAGTAGCGCTGGCGGGAAATGCCCCAGTCGCGCAGACGGAAGTTCACCTTGCGCTCGCCCTGCGGCGCATTGCCGACGGAAGCGGCGCCCAGTCGGGTTGCCACCGCCTCGAAGGCGGCCTCTGTGGACATCCCGTCGAGGAAGCGCGAATTGATCATCACGCCGTCGCCGACATAAGCCTCGTCGCCGATCGCAAAGCTTGCGGCATCGCCGCCCTCCGGCATCACCACCGGAACGACAGGCAGACCGTATTTGCGAGCGAAATCAAGGTCGCGCTGGTCGCCTGACGGGCAACCGAATATGGCGCCCGTGCCGTAGTCCATCAGCACGAAGTTGGCGACGTAGACCGGCAGTTCCCAGCTGGCGTCGAACGGGTGGCGAACCCTGATGCCGGTGTCGATGCCCTTCTTCTCCGCCGTCTCGAGTGCGGCAAGGGAGGTGCCTGCGCGTCGGGTTTCCTCGCAGAAGGCGGCGATCTCGGCATTGCGTGCGGCCGCCTCGCGGGCCAGCGGGTGGTCGGCGGAAATCGCAATGAACGATGCGCCAAACAGCGTGTCCGGACGCGTTGTGTAGACCGTCACCTCGCTGTCGTCGGTCATGCCCGCGCGATCGCTGATCTCCCAGCGGATCATCAGGCCTTCGGAGCGCCCAATCCAGTTCTTCTGCATCAGCCGGACCTTTTCCGGCCACTGGTCGAGGCCGTCGAGCGCTTCGAGCAGATCCTCGGAAAAATCGGTGATCTTGAAAAACCACTGGGTCAGCTCACGCTGTTCCACCAGAGCGCCGGAGCGCCAGCCGCGCCCGTCGATCACCTGCTCGTTGGCAAGCACGGTGTTGTCGACCGGATCCCAGTTGACCTTCGACTGCTTGCGATAGACCAGCCCCTTCTCGAGCAGATCGAGGAACAGGTGCTGCTGGTGCTGGTAGTATTCGACGTCGCAGGTGGCGAATTCGCGCGACCAGTCGAGCGACAGGCCCATGGCTTTCAATTGCGCCTTCATCGAGGCGATGTTCTGGTAGGTCCACGAGGCGGGGTGGACGCCGCGTTCCATCGCAGCGTTTTCGGCCGGCATGCCGAAGGCGTCCCAGCCCATCGGGTGCAGCACGTTGAAGCCGCGGGCGCGCTTGTAGCGCGCAACGACATCGCCCATGGCGTAGTTCCGCACGTGGCCCATGTGAATGCGCCCAGACGGATAAGGGAACATCTCAAGCACATAGTACTTGTCCCGCGGATCGTCGTTCTTCGTCAGGAAGACGTTCTCTTCGTTCCATTTTGCCTGCCAGCGGGGCTCGGCATCGCGGGGGTTGTAACGTTCGGTGGCCATGTCGTCGAATTTCCGGAAATTGGGGGCGTAGCCCTTACGAGTATGTGGCGTGACCTTCACCATGAAACCGCAGTAGCGTCAAGTTTTGACGGCCGTTCGAGCGGCGGGGCGCGTCGTGCGATCTTGGCAAGCAGGCCTGATTTCGGTACGTCCGGGCCCGACATCAAGGAGTGGAGACAAGAATGGAAGTGGAAGAACGCCTGAACGAGGTTCGCGCCCGAATCCGCAAGGCCTCGATGAACGCGGGGCGGGCTGCCGACGCCGTGACACTGGTCGCAGTCTCCAAAACCTTCGACGCCGACGCTATCCGGCCGACCATAGCCGCGGGCCAACGGGTATTCGGCGAAAACCGCGTTCAGGAAGCCCAGGGCAAGTGGCCGGCCTTGCGCGATGAAACGCCCGGGCTGGAGCTGCATCTGATCGGTCCGTTGCAATCAAACAAGGCGGCGGAGGCCGTGGCGCTCTTCGACGTGATCGAAACCATCGATCGCGAGAAGATCGCGCGGGCTGTCGCGGCTGAAATGCACCGGCAGTCCCGACGGGTGCGACTCTACGTTCAGGTGAACACCGGCCTGGAGCCGCAAAAGGCCGGCATCGTGCCGGATGACGTCACGGCTTTTATCGCTTTCTGTCGCGATGAACTTGGGCTTTCGATTGAAGGGCTGATGTGCATTCCGCCGGTGGACGAGAACCCCGGTCCTCATTTCGCGTTGCTGGCCAAGCTTGGCAAGGAGACGGGCGTTGAACGCCTGTCGATGGGTATGTCCGGCGATTACGAAACTGCCGTTGCCTTCGGCGCTTCCAGCGTGCGTGTCGGGTCGGCGATTTTCGGGACCCGCTGAGATCTCGTCAGCTCGCGACCGCTCCGCATTCCTACTGCGCCAAAGGCAGCTGCGTTTTCGCGAGCTCGCGCGGCGGGCCCACTTCTAGCCCAATGGTCTTACTTCCCTGCCCGCGGGGAGTTTTCTATCCTTTCTTCCGGAGGGGCCGTCACGGCGGCCGTGCAAGTTCGGGAGGAGATGTCATGGCGAGCAGCTATGCAAAGACCTATGCCGGCTGGAAGGCCGATCCGGAAGGCTTCTGGAGCGAAGCTGCCGGTGCGATCGACTGGTTCAAGAAACCGACCAGGACGTTCGACGGCGAGGATGGGGTCTATGGCAGGTGGTTTCCGGACGGCGAGACAAACACCTGTTTCAACTGTGTCGACCGACATGTCGAGGCCGGCCGCGGCGACCGGGCGGCATTGATCTACGACAGTCCGGTCACCGGGCAAAAGCGATCCTTCACCTATCGCGAGGTGTTGACACAAGTGGAGGCGGTCGCTGCCGTTCTGCTTGGGCTCGGCGTGGAACGAGGCGACCGGGTCATTATCTATATGCCGATGGTGCCCGAGGCGGTGTTTGCCATGCTGTCCTGCGCGCGCATTGGAGCTGTCCATTCCGTCGTCTTCGGCGGCTTTGCGGCAAATGAGCTCGCGACGCGCATTGATGACTGCAGGGCGAAGGTCATAATTTCAGCAAGTTGCGGTATCGAACCCGGCCGTATCGTGGCCTACAAACCGCTGCTGGATGCCGCGATCGAACTGGCGGGGCATAAGCCGGCGCATTGCCTCGTCCTGCAGCGGCCGGAGCTGTCCGCCTCCATCAACGCTGGAAGGGACATCGATTTTGCCGATGCTGTTGCGCGGGCCCTCTCCGACGGTACGGCTGTGCCGTGTGTATCCGTGGATGCGACGGACCCGCTCTATATCCTCTACACCTCCGGAACGACCGGGCAACCCAAGGGCGTTCTGCGTGACAATGGCGGCCATATGGTCGCTCTGGCCTGGAGCATGCAGCATTTTTACGGTGTACGTCCCGGCGAAGTATTCTGGGCGGCCTCCGACATCGGCTGGGTGGTCGGCCATTCCTATATCGTCTACGGGCCTCTTCTGAACGGTAGCACGACCGTACTCTACGAAGGCAAGCCCGTGGGGACGCCTGACGCCGGTGCCTACTGGCGTGTGATTGAGGAGCATCGGGTTCGGGTGCTCTTTACCGCGCCGACGGCTTTCAGGGCCATCCGCAAGGAGGATCCGTCGGGAAGCCTGATTGCGGGATACGATCTTTCCTCCCTGCGTGCGCTATTTCTTGCAGGCGAGCGCGCGGATCCCGACACCCTGCAATGGGCCGAGAAGGTGCTCCACGTGCCTGTGATCGACCACTGGTGGCAGACGGAGACCGGTTGGCCGATGGCCGGCAATCCGCTGGGACTGGGTTTGCTTCCGGTGAAGCATGGTTCTCCGACGGTTCCGCTGCCCGGCTACGAGATCCATGTGCTGGATGATGCGGGGCATGTCGTCGAGGCGGGCGCGCTCGGCAATATCGCGGTGAAGCTCCCCCTCCCCCCCGGTTGCCTGCCTTCGTTCTGGAATGCCGACGAGCGCTTCCGCGCGGCCTGTCTTGCGGAATTCCCTGGCTACTACAAGACGGCGGATGCCGGCTTCCTTGACGAGGACGGCTACCTCTTCATCATGTCGCGCACCGACGACATCATCAATGTGGCCGGGCATCGTCTCTCGACCGGAGCAATGGAAGAGGTCTGTGCAAGCCATCCGGACGTTGCCGAATGCGCTGTCATCGGCATCGCCGACGCGGTCAAGGGCCAGGTTCCTGCCGGCTTCCTGGTGCTTAACAGCGGTGTTTCACGTGAATCATCTATGATCGAAAGGGAGGTGGTCGCGCTCGTGCGCGAAAGGATCGGCCCTGTCGCCGCCTTCAAGCTGGCGATCTGCGTGAAGCGACTGCCGAAGACGCGCTCGGGAAAGATACTGCGGGGCACGATGCAGAAGATCGCCGATGGACAGGAATGGAAAATGCCGGCGACCATCGACGATCCCTCGATTCTCGACGAGATCACAAGCGTGCTGACGAAACGGCATCTGCCGGTCTGAGCTCGCGGTGGCATTTCACTTGGCACTAAAAAACCCGGCCAAAGGATCGGCCGGGTTCTGCATCATGTTCGATACGGTGTCGTATCAAAAGTGCTGGCTGTCGTCTTCGTCCTCGTCGCGATTGGACTTCAGCGACTTCAGTTTTGCGAAGACGGCGTCCGCGTCGATTTCCTTCTCCTCCTCGCGCTCGTGATCGCCGAAGGGAAGCTTCTCGGTTTCGCGGGCCGATTCGAGGGTGGCGCCGAGTTCGGCGGCGGTCGGGAGCGGACGTCCCTTGGAGGCGCGTTCGACTTCGAGGTCGAGATCGATCTGCGAGCACAGGCCGAGCGTGACCGGATCCATCGGCGCGAGGTTGGCCGAGTTCCAGTGAGTCCGCTCGCGGATCTGTTCGATGGTCGACTTGGTCGTGCCGACGAGCCGTGAGATCTGCGCGTCCTTCAGTTCCGGATGGTTGCGCACGAGCCAAAGGATGGCGTTCGGCCGATCCTGGCGCTTGGACACGGGGGTGTAGCGGGGACCCTTGCGCTTGGATTCCGGCACGCGGACCTTCGGCTCGGAAAGCTTCAGCTTATGGTTCGGGTTGGCCTCGGCGCGGGCGATCTCATCACGGGACAGCTGACCCGTTGCGATCGGATCAAGACCCTTGATGCCCTGCGCGGACTCGCCGTCGGCAATCGCCTTGACTTCGAGGGGGTGCAGCTTGCAGAACTGGGCGATCTGGTCGAACGACAGCGCCGTGTTGTCGACAAGCCAGACGGCCGTCGCCTTTGGCATAAGCAGTTGTTGGGCCATGGATGCAATCCTTCTGTCCGTCCGCGCCGGTCGCGGGCCGTGGGGATAAACCACTGATTTCCGGGAATGGCGCACTCTATAGCGCCACTGTAGCAGAAATGCAATTCTTCAAGCGACAAATGACCTTTGTCTAATTGCTCGAAGGCTTTGACCTGTTATGAATGGCGATGACATCGGGACCGGAGGAGCTCGGTCCGAGTACTTGCCTGAGGAGGAAATGCATGTCTGCCAAGACCTATCCGGTCCTGAAGTCCGCCAAGAGCCGCGCCCTGATCGATAACGATACCTATCAGAAGTGGTATCGCGAAAGCATCGAGAATCCGGAGCGCTTCTGGGACAAGCACGGCATGCGTATCGACTGGTTCAAGCCTTACACCAAGGTCAAGAACACCTCGTTCACCGGCAAGGTGTCGATCAAGTGGTTCGAAGACGGCATCACCAATGTCTCCTACAATTGCATCGACCGACACCTGAAGACGCACGGGAACCAGGTGGCGATCATCTGGGAAGGCGACAACCCCTATATCGACAAGAAGATCACCTATAACGAACTCCACGAGCACGTTTGCCGCATGGCGAACGTGATGAAGAAGCACGGCGTCAAGAAGGGCGACCGCGTCACCATCTACATGCCGATGATCCCCGAGGCGACCTATGCGATGCTTGCCTGTGCACGCATTGGCGCGATCCATTCGGTGGTCTTCGGCGGCTTTTCGCCGGATGCGCTTGCCGGCCGGATCGTCGATTGCGAATCGACCTTCGTCATTACCTGCGATGAGGGCGTGCGCGGCGGCAAGCCCATCCCGCTCAAGGAAAACACTGACGTTGCGATCGATATCGCCGCCAAGCAGTTTGTCATCGTCAACAAGGTGCTGGTGGTACGCCGCACCGGGGGCAAGACCGGCTGGGCGCCGGGCCGCGACCTCTGGTACCATCAGGAAATTGCGACCGTGCCGCGCGATTGTCCGCCGGCGCGGATGAAGGCGGAGGATCCGCTTTTCATCCTCTATACCTCTGGCTCGACCGGCAAGCCAAAGGGCGTGCTGCATACGACGGGAGGTTATCTCGTCTACGCATCGATGACGCACAAATACGTGTTCGACTATCAGGACGGTGACATCTACTGGTGCACCGCCGACGTCGGCTGGGTTACCGGGCATTCCTATATCGTCTATGGCCCTCTTGCGAACCGGGCGACGACGCTGATGTTCGAGGGTGTTCCGAATTTCCCGGATGCCGGCCGTTTCTGGGAAGTGGTTGACAAGCATAAGGTCAACATTTTCTATACCGCGCCGACGGCGATCCGCGCGTTGATGGGGGCGGGCGACGCGTTTGTGAAGCGCTCGTCGCGCTCCTCGTTGCGCCTGCTGGGTTCGGTTGGCGAGCCGATCAACCCCGAAGCCTGGGAATGGTACTATCATACGGTCGGCGAGGGCCGGTGCCCTATCGTCGATACCTGGTGGCAGACCGAAACGGGCGGCATCCTGATCAGCCCCCTCCCCGGCGCGACCGATCTGAAGCCAGGCTCGGCCACCCGTCCCTTCTTCGGCGTGAGTCCGCAGCTTGTGGACAATGAGGGCGCTGTCCTGGAAGGCGCGGCCGACGGCAATCTCTGCATCACCGACAGCTGGCCCGGCCAGATGCGGACCGTGTATGGCGACCATAATCGCTTCGTGCAGACGTACTTCTCCACCTACAAGGGCAAGTATTTTACCGGCGATGGCTGCCGACGCGACGAGGACGGCTACTACTGGATCACCGGGCGTGTCGACGACGTGCTGAACGTGTCCGGCCACCGGCTCGGCACGGCCGAAGTCGAATCGGCGCTGGTGTCGCACCATCTGGTCTCGGAAGCCGCGGTCGTCGGGTATCCCCACAATCTCAAGGGCCAAGGCATCTACTGCTACGTCTCTCTGATGGCGGGTCAGGAAGGCAACGACACGCTGAGGCAGGACCTCGTCAAGCATGTGCGCAAGGAGATCGGACCGATCGCGACGCCTGACAAGATCCAGTTTGCGCCAGGCCTACCCAAGACGCGTTCGGGCAAGATCATGCGGCGGATCCTGCGCAAGATCGCCGAAGACGATTTCGGAGCGCTGGGCGATACGTCGACACTGGCAGATCCGGCGGTCGTGGATGATCTTATCGCCAATCGCCAAAACAAGGCTGCCGGCTAACTAATCCACGTTGCGGCCTGCCCGGGACCTCGTCCCGGGCAGACCGGCAGCCTTCACATTGATGACGCACCCCGTCCCGGATCACTGCGGCGATCGCAACGTCGCCGCTCCGAACCATCATAGGGCGCCGCAAGTCCGGCAGCGACGAGTTCTTGAGCCGGATTCACGCCATCGGAAAGCCGCACATCGGCGACGACGCGGCCGAAATATTTGTCACCCGCGATGTTTGTGAGGATGACGGCGGCACCATCGCCAATGAGTTGGCCGAGTCGCAGCCTGGCGGCGCGCGCAGCTTCGCGGACAGCCGGACATTTGGCGCGCATCTCCGGCGCATCGACGCCGCGGAGGCGAACCAGGACTTCAATCGTGTGCTGCGGCCATGGATGTGCCGCGACCAGAAGCGTATCGCCGTCCACAACCTGCAGAAGATCTGCCGTTACCGGTCCTTCGACAAAATGCCTGTCGCGCGCATGGCAAGGGCTCGCGAGCGCGATGAGGCACGCGAGGATTCGTAGGTGCGCCCACAATGGAATCATTCGAGGAATATATTCCGTATATCGCGCGACAGCAATAGGAATTAAAGCTTAAAAGTCGATCGCGCGACCGTTGATTTCCCAGTCACCGAAGCGTGCCGGATCAAGGCCGCCACGTCCGCCGATCTCGGGCGGCAGATCTGGCGACTGGGCGGCGGCAACGCGACGTTCCTCCGCCTCCTTCAAGGCGCGGACTGCGGCCGGGGAAAGGACGCGGCCAGCACCGCTGACATTATCGTTATCGCCTTGCATCGCATCGTCCTCAGAGAGCCGTATTGAAGAAAGGGGCATTGTTCCCCATCATATAGGTGCAATTCGAACGAGGGCAAAGCTTTGATTCACGTGAAACATTGCTGGACCCTAGCTGAGCCCGGAGACGTATCATGAATCTCGTCCGCACAGCGATGCTACTGGCTTTCCTGACGGCCCTTTTCATGGCTGTCGGCTTCCTGATCGGCGGCAAGAGCGGCATGATGATCGCGCTTGTCATAGCTGCGGCAACGAACCTCTTCTCGTATTGGAACGCGGACAAGATGGTCCTGTCGATGTATGGGGCCAAGGAGGTAGATGAGCGCAGCGCGCCGGAATACTATGGCATGGTGCGCGATCTGGCCGCGCGCGCCGGCCTGCCGATGCCGCGCGTCTATGTGATCAACAGCGACCAGCCCAACGCCTTCGCCACTGGCCGCAATCCGCAAAACGCCGCGGTGGCCGCCTCGACCGGTCTTTTGCATAGCCTGACCTACGAGGAGGTGGCCGGAGTCATGGCGCACGAGCTGGCCCATGTGCAAAATCGCGATACGCTGACCATGACGATCACGGCCACCATTGCCGGTGCGATCTCGATGCTGGCGAATTTTGCGATGTTCTTCGGCGGAAATCGCGAGAACAACAACAATCCGCTCGGATTCGTCGGTATGTTGATTGCCATGATCGTGGCCCCCTTCGCCGCAATGCTGGTACAGATGGCGATCAGTCGCACCCGGGAATATTCGGCCGACAGGCGCGGTGCCGAGATCTGCGGCAATCCGCTTTGGCTCTCGTCTGCCCTGCGCAAGATCGCCGTTGCGGCCGGCCGCATCCCTAACGACGCGGCGGAGCACAACCCTGCCACCGCACACATGTTCATCATCAATCCGCTGTCCGGCGCTCGGATGGATAATCTGTTCTCCACCCATCCGGATACCGGAAACCGGATCGCTGCTCTCGAGGCCATGGCAACGGAAATGCGCCAGAGGGACGCGGCTGGCTCCGGCGGCGGTTCGACCGGTGCATGGGGTTCCGGCGGACGTGAGACCTCGACGCGGCAGCCCGGGGCTGCTAAGCCCGAACGCAAATCGCGTTCCGTTCCGACGACCGGCTGGGGACGCGGTGGTTCTGAACCACCCAAAGGTCCCTGGTCTTGAAAATCAATAGAACAACAAAAGAAACGCATCCGAAACGACATTCGGGAGCCAGGTCCGATGGCCGCGAGGACGCTGAGAAGACCGGTATCAAACCGCGGCTCGTCGCAACCAGGCTTTTGGCGGCGGTGGTCGACCGCCAGACTTCGCTCGACGGCATGCTCGATTCGGAAAACGGCAATCCCGGCTATCGGGCGCTGAATGATGCCGACCGGGCGCTGGCGCGGGCAATTCTCAATACCTCGCTTCGTCATCTGCCACGCATTCAGGCGATCATTGATTCATTGGTTGAAACGCCGCTGCCCGAGGGTGCGCGATCCCTCTATCACCTGCTCACGGTAGCGTCAGCGCAGATCCTCTACCTGGACGTGCCAGATCATTCCGCCGTCGATATTGCCGTGGAGCAGGCGCGCTCCGACCCGCGCAGTCGGCGCTTCGCCGGACTGGTCAACGCCGTGCTGCGCCGGCTGGCGCGCGAGAAGGTTCCGCACCTGACCGCTACCCATGTCATACCGGTCATACCGCCTTGGTTCTACGAGCGGCTGGAGCAGATCTACGGCCGCGACCACGCCTTCCGCATCGCGGAATCCTTGCTTGCACCGGCCGCAATCGATCTGACTGTCAAATCGGAACCCGATGTGTGGGCCGAAAAGCTCGGGGGCGCGGTCCTGCCGACGGGATCCGTGCGCCTGACGGCATTTTCAGGAAAGGTACCGGATCTCGAAGGTTTTTCCGATGGGGAATGGTGGGTGCAGGACGCCGCGGCCGCCATTCCGGCCAAACTCTTTCCCGCGCTTGCCGGCAAGGCGGTGGCAGATCTGTGCGCGGCCCCCGGGGGAAAGACGGCACAACTGGCACTGGCCGGTGCAAGGGTAACCGCGCTCGACCAGTCGAAGAGCCGCCTTAAGCGCCTTGAGAGCAATCTGACCCGGCTGGGGCTCTCGGCGAAGACGGCGGAGACCAACCTCCTGGACTTTCGGCCGGACGAACTGTTCGATGCCGTGCTGCTCGACGCCCCTTGCTCGTCGACGGGGACCATTCGCCGGCATCCGGACGTTCTGTGGACCAAGGGGCCGGCCGATATCGAGAAACTGGCACTTTTGCAGGAACGCCTGCTCCGTCACGCCACGACGCTGGTCAAGCCCGGTGGCTACCTCGTCTTTTCCAATTGCTCGCTCGACCCGCGCGAGGGCGAGGAAGTGACGGCCAGCGTGCTCGCCGATCATCCCGACTGGTCGAGAGTGCCGATCAATCCGGCCCGCTGGCCCGGTCTGGAGGAAGCCGTTTCGCCGCTTGGCGAATTCCGCACGACGCCGGCCATGCTGCCGGGTGGAGAGGCTGTGGCCGGGGGGCTCGATGGCTTTTATGCGGTGCTGCTTCAACGGCAGGCGTGAGACTTTTCCGGCGTCCTTGGGCAAGACTGCCCCAAAAATACCGGGCAAGGGGAGAAACGTCCCTTCAGCGCGCTGTTTTCATCAACAATCCATCGTTGATCGGCGAATTGACGCAGCGATAGCCTGCGCCTACCAATGAATCGATGAAAGAGTTTGTTAACGATGCGGCTTTCTGACCGGCAACGGCTGGCCTATCTCTATGGACACGAGACGTGGAGACGGTTTTCGCGGCGGCTTGCCGTGGGGCGCGTTTCGGCGCTGCGTTTTGCCGGCCGCACGCCGGAGAGACTGGTGGTCGCACCGACGGATCTGCGACCGGCTGATCCGTTCACGGCAGAGGAAATCATCGCCGGCCGGTTTCCGCTGGCAGGGCGCATGCTCGATTGCGAGGGCGAGTCACCCTTTGCGCTGGAACTTCCGTCGGAAGAGTTTGCAAGCAGGCTTCATTGCTTCGCCTGGCTGCGTCACATGCGGGTGGCGGAAAAGGATGCAGCGTCCTTCGTCGTTCGCCGCATCATCGATGACTGGATTCAGACACACGGTCGCGTCATTGCGGGTATCGCCTGGCGACCGGAGCTGATCGCCCAGCGGATCATCGCCTGGCTGTCGCATTCTCCCGTCGTGCTGCGCGAGGCCGACTACTCCTTCTATCGACGCTTTCTCAAGAGCCTGGCGTTTCAGGTGCGTTATCTGCGCCACATCGCCGATACCACGCGGGATGGCGAACCGCGGCTTAAGGTGCGCATCGCGCTTGCAATGGCGTCGATCGCCATGCCGAATGCCGTCTCGGCAATACGCCGGGCATCACGGCATCTCGACCGCGAGCTCGATCACCAGATCCTGCCCGATGGCGGGCATGTCTCGCGCAATCCGCGCGTCGGGCTCGATCTGCTGTTCGACCTGTTGCCGCTGCGCCAGACGTATGTGAATCTCGGCCACGATGTTCCCCAGCGGCTTATTCCGTGCATCGATCGGATCTTTCCGGCGCTCCGCTTCTTTCGGCATCAGGGCGGCGAGCTTGCTCTCTTCAACGGCGCCACCTACACGCTCGCCAACGAACTTCTTTCCGTGCTGCGCTACGACGAGACCTCGGGGGCGCCGTTTCGCGGGTTGCCGCAGACCGGATACGAGCGGATCGAAGCTGGCGAAACCACGATCATCGTCGACACCGGAAAACCGCACGCTGTCGCACTTTCGACCACGGCAACGGCTGGTTGCCTTTCGCTGGAAATGTCATCCGGTCGGAACCGATACTTCGTCAATTCCGGCTGCCCGCGCTTTGCAGGCGAAGCGATCCGGCAGTTGTCACGCGCAACGGCTGCGCAAACGGTCGCAGTCCTCAACGACACCTCGTCGGCGCGCATCTCTGATTCCGGCTATCTGGGCCCGGTCATCTTCGGCGGCGTATCGAAGGTCGAGGTCGCGCGTTACGAAAAGACCGATGGCGCGGACGGGCTTGTAGCGACGCATGATGGATATCTGGCAAACTTCGGCCTGCTCTACGAGCGAGATCTTTACGTCAACGCCGCCGGCACCGATATCAGGGGACGCGAGCGCTTCATGAAGCCCGGGGGTGGCGCGCCGGATGGTGCCGGCAACGTTGCGGTCGTGCGCTTTCACATCCATCCCGCTATCCGCATCGTGCCGGTCGATCGAAACGAAGTACGCCTGGTGGGCAATGACGGCGAAAGCTGGCGGTTTTCCTGCCTCGATGTTGCGGTCACGGAGGAGGAGGACGTCTTCTTCGCCGATCCCTCCGGTGTCCGTGCCGCGCGACAACTCACGCTTGCCATGCCGCTCGGCACTGTTCCGGAAATTCAGTGGTTCATGCGGCGCGAACGGCGTTGACGGCGGCGGCCAAGGGGAAATTGCTGGTTTCCTCGCTTGGGCTCGTGTGTTAACGGGGCGGCATGTTCCGCCGGCGGCTCGCTCGGGCGCCGGCCCTATCCTCCCGGAGATATCCCATGGCCGTCGCTTCCAAGAAAATACCCGCTCCCGACCGCGTCGAGGTGAAGACCGCGCTTCTTTCGGTGTCCGATAAGAGCGGGATCGTCGATCTCGCCCGCGCCCTTTCGGCAAAGGGTGTGCGGCTTCTCTCCACCGGCGGGACGCACAAGGCGCTGAGCGATGCAGGGCTTGCCGTGACGGACGTGTCCGAGATTACCGGCTTTCCCGAGATCATGGACGGTCGCGTCAAGACGCTGCACCCGAACGTCCATGGCGGCCTGCTCGCCATTCGCGATGATGCCGAGCACGTGGCGGCGATGCAGGCGCACGGGATCGGCGGCATCGATCTTGCGGTCATCAACCTCTATCCTTTCGAGGAAGTCCGCGCAAAGGGCGGCGACTATCCGACGACGGTCGAGAACATCGACATCGGCGGCCCGGCGATGATCCGCGCATCGGCTAAAAACCACGCCTATGTGACGATCGTCACCGATCCGGCCGATTATCCGGCACTCGTCGAAGAGCTTGCGGACGGAACGACGTCCTATGCGTTCCGGCAGCGGCTTGGCGCCAAGGCATTCGCCCGTACAGCTGCCTATGACACGGCGATATCGAACTGGTTTGCGGAAGCGCTCGACATTGCCACGCCGGCCTACCGCACCGTTGGCGGCGTTTTGAAGGAAGAGATGCGCTACGGAGAGAACCCCCACCAGAAGGCGGCGTTCTACGTGACCGGCGAGAACAGGCCGGGTGTCGCCACGGCGACGTTGCTGCAGGGCAAGCAGCTTTCCTACAACAATATCAACGACACGGATGCCGCCTTCGAGCTGGTTGCCGAATTCCTGCCGCAGAACGGTCCGGCCTGTGCGATCATCAAGCATGCAAACCCCTGCGGTGTCGCCACCGCGCCGAGCCTGAAGGAGGCCTACCAGCGCGCGCTGGCCTGCGATCCGGTCTCTGCCTTCGGCGGGATCATCGCGCTGAACAGCACGCTCGACGCGGCGACGGCGGAGGAGATCGTCAAGCTCTTCACCGAGGTCATCATCGCCCCGGCGGCAGACGAAGCCGCCCGCGCCGTCATTGCCGCCAAGCCGAACCTTCGCCTGCTCGTCACAGGAGGCCTGCCCGACCCGCGCACGCCCGGCATCTCGGCAAAGACCGTTTCCGGCGGCCTGCTCGTGCAGAGCCGCGACAACGGCATGGTCGAGGACCTGGAGCTGAAAGTGGTGACGAAGCGCGCTCCGAGCGCGCAGGAGCTTGAGGACATGAAGTTCGCCTTCAAGGTTGCCAAGCACGTGAAGTCGAACGCGGTCGTCTACGCCAAGGACGGCCAGACGGCCGGCATCGGCGCGGGGCAGATGAGCCGCGTCGATTCAGCCCGTATCGCCGCGCTGAAGGCCGAGGAGGCCGCAAAGGCGATGGGGCTGGCGGAACCACTGACGCGCGGCTCGGCCGTCGCGTCAGAAGCCTTCCTGCCCTTCGCCGACGGTCTGCTTTCGGCAATTGCCGCCGGCGCCACCGCCGTCATCCAGCCCGGTGGCTCGATGCGTGATGCCGAGGTGATCGCTGCCGCCGACGAAGCCGGCGTCGCCATGGTCTTTACGGGCATGCGCCACTTCCGTCACTGAGGCGACTGTCCGCAAAGGGCGGCGGTTGGCGCCAGAGGGCGATTGCAGATGTTCTATGCCCCTCCCCGTGTTAGGCACGGCGGAGGGTTTCTACCCAGTCTCTTCGCCAACGCTTTCTATAGGCAGACGAGCGTGGTGTTTGCCGGTGGAAGAGACCGCCGGGCCTGCGTGGAAATGCGCCTTGCGCAATTCTGCCGTTCGCCCGATTCTCTGCACATGAGCGCGAAAAGCGGCTTCCGGGCCATGATCTCGCAGTTGGGCGCGGTGTCTGACTACACGCGCCCGATCGCGCCGGGCTGCACGCTTCTGTCGCTGCCATAGTCGCGGCTATAGGAAACCTGTCCTCGGCCTGTTTTCGGCAGGCGTTTCCGTTCGTGTTCGGCAAGCTGGAACGTCCCGTCGGCAAAGGTGCCGGTCTCGGCGGTTTCGGCTCGGTCGAAGCGCAAGACGCTCAGCAGATTTGAAAGCATGGTCGTTCCTCCTGGTCAGCGCAGAAACGGCGATTCGCCGTTTCCGTTCCATGCCTACCCCGGAAAATCAAAACGGATCGTTAACCATGAGGGGCGCCATTGCGTTGGCTGCAGTCACGATCGGCGGAAATCAGACCATCGACACGCGGGCCGACAGCGCGCTCGTCGAACTATTGCAACGGCTCGAGGTCCGGTCGGCTCGTCGATAGACGCGCGATGAGAAGGACCGGAACTAGGATGCCTCAATATTGAGGCGACTGCGCCAGAGCAAGATTAATAGCAGCAAATGAAGTCCGACCCCATGGTAAGCGTAATGACCCGGCGATTGTGAGAGATATCGGACCACTTGAGCCCCAGGATCTCCCCACGGCGCATCCCGGTCTCGATTGCGAGGATGACAATCGTCTTGAGGAACGGGATCTGTCCAGCGTCGCAGCCGTCGAGCAGACGCTGCTCCTCGTCGCCCGTTAGTCGCCTGCTGCGCTCGTTGCGAATGACCGGGCGGCGAACGAGCTTCACGACGTTCCTTGCGAGCGGTATGCCCCAATCACGCGTCGCGACCTCGAGGACCTGGCTGAGGATCGCCATCTCTCTAAGCAGTAGATGGAGCTACCGACTGAAGACGCTCATCGCGGAACGATGCGACGTCTTGTTGGCTCAACCCGATCAGCTTTCGGTGTGAGAGGTCGTGCCGCCGCAGCACATCGATCCGCTGCCCCTCCCTGGACTGCACCACGCTTGGTAGGCGTGATCTCGCGCTGATACCGCTCCAGGAGCGCACCAAGCGTCGTGGTCTCGAGGATCTTTGTGTCCGGAGCTGAACCGACGCGATCGACTTGGGTTTCCAAATCACGCGCCCACTTCTCGGCGTCTGTTTTGCTGTCGAAACTCTTTGCGCGAGGTTTCATACTCCTTCGGCGAACCTGCGCTTGCCAACGTCCCCTGAGTTTCCTGATAGTTGCCATTTCGATCTCCTGTTGCGTTGGAGATCATGCGTAGGATGCCCCAGCAGAGGCGCCAAGGACTATTCCGGCACTTCTGCTTGGCCTTCGTAGTCAGCTGGGCTAACGTTCGCCGAACGCAAATCGACAATTACCATGGCAGCCAAGACCACCCTCAACGCGAAAAACCTGGAGGCTCTCGGGGCGCAACGTGCGATGATCGACTTCACGCTCGATAGCGCTCGCTCCAGCCGCTACAAGCACGCCGCGCGGCATCTCGCCGAATGTTCATCGCTTGCACCGCGCATTGATGACTACGGCAGCGCTGAATTCCATGATGCCTATGTTGCCGATCTGAAGCATCGACACGGCAAGAAGCATGGCTTCTGGAGCTTGGTCGGGTCATGCCGTTGAGGTTTGGACCAAAGCACCCGCGCTCCGGACCATGTGACACTCACCAGTTACCAGGGTCGGCGGTGTGATCGGTCACCGCATACTCGTCTGCCTTTTCTCGATCGAGCACCAATTCCGTCGTCGTCTTCGTTTCGTCTGTGACCAGGTAGTTGATCGGCACCGATCCTCTACTTAGCTCTCGATACATCTGCAGGGCAGCCTCCTCGGCGGTGTCTGCTTCTATCTTAAGGGTAGTAGTGACTGCGAATGTCGGCATGGCTTGGCCCTCACTGTGTGCCGCATCTCGTGCGACAGAACTGTAGATCCCATAATGATTGAGAGCCAGGAAGCAAGTTGACCGAACCCATCGATCAGATGAGAGTTGGGCAACCGGACTTCCCGGCATTCAGGAACAACTCGAGGCGCTCATGTTTCCACTTTCGCATATGATGAAGTCCTTCATACGCAAAGGTTGTCTGACCGTCATCGACGCAGAAGGAAAGCGCCATGTATTCAAAGGCGCGCCCGGCCCGCAGGTGACGATGAGGCTGACCGACAGGAAGCTCTACCGGACATTGGTATTCAATGCTGAGCTAGCCGCTGGCGAAGCCTACATGGATGGAACGATGCGGTTCGAGGAGGGCTCGACGCTACGGGATTTTCTGACGCTCTTCTCGGTCAACCGCCTCTCGCTCGGCTCCTATCCGATCCAGAAGGTCCTGCGCGCCATCAAGATGCGCTTCCGCAAGCGCCAGCAGTCGAATCGTAAGGGACAGGCGCAGCAGAACGTCGCCCACCACTACGATCTCGGCAACGATTTCTACCGGCTGTTTCTCGATGAGAACATGCTGTATTCCTGCGCTTATTTCCGGGAGCCAGGCGAGACCCTCGAGCAGGCTCAACGCAACAAGCTCCGGCTACTCGCCAGCAAGCTCGGACTGAAACCTGGAATGAAGGTGCTCGATATCGGCTGCGGCTGGGGCGACCTCGCGCTTTATCTGGCGGCACTGGAGGATGTGGGCGTTCTCGGCGTGACGCTGTCCAGGGAACAACAGGCGCTTGCCTCGCAGCGGGCTGAGAACGCAGGGCTTGCCACTCGCGTCAGTTTCGAGCTGAAGGACTATCGGGACGTCGAGGGACCGTTCGACCGCATCGTTTCCGTCGGCATGTTCGAGCATGTCGGCGTTCATCACTATGATGAATTCTTCAAGAAGCTGAATGCACTGATGCCGGATGACGGCCTGACAGTGCTGCATTCGATCGGACACATGAGTCCGCCGGGTATGGCAAGCCCGTGGCTGCGCAAGTATATTTTTCCCGGGGCCTATTCGCCGGCGCTCTCGGAAGTGTTCGAGGTCGTTGAGCGCAACAGCCTCTGGGTGACGGATCTGGAATTCCTGCGTGTTCACTACGCCACGACGCTCGCCCATTGGACCGACCGCTTCGAGGCGAACCGCGACAAAGTGATCGCGCTTTACGACGAGCGTTTTGCGCGCATGTGGGAATTCTACCTGATCAGCGCGGAGATGATGTTCCGCACCGGCAGCCAGCTCGTTTTCCATATGCAGTTGTCGCGCTCTCGTGACGCCGCGCCGATTGTTCGCGACTACATCACCGACAAACAGCGTGACTACATCGAACGAGAGAAAACGCTCAGTCTGTCTGTGTAAACCGACATTTTGGGCTTTGCCCAGCGCTCCGTCGTAGGTGGCGGTTCGCGCATAACTGAAATGCTACCGTTTGGTTGCCATCCACAATACATGGCGGGCGCCACCGCGTTTTCCATTGGCGCGCACATTCACCTCGTCGGTGGCAAAGCCCGCCTCCCGCAATCGACGTGTAAAAGCACTATCCGGCGCGGATGACCAGACCGCAAGCACGCCGTTCGCGCGGAGGGCAACTTTGGCGGCACGAAGACCGCTGTGGTCATAGAGGCTGTCGTTGGAGGCGCGCGTCAGCCCATCGGGACCATTGTCGACATCGAGCAAGATGGCATCGTAAGCCTTTTTCCGTGACCGGATCAGCGCGCCGACGTCGCCTATTTCGATGCCGACACGCGGATCGTCGAGCGTGCCCTTGTGGAGATCTGACATCGGTCCCAGCGCCCAATCGACCACGGCCGGAACGAGTTCAGCGACTGTGACGCGGGCATCGTCGGGCAGTCCGCCCAGGGCGGCCCGCAATGTAAAGCCCATGCCGAGGCCGCCGATCAGGATTCTGGCGCCTTTCCGACCGGAAATCCGCTCACAGCACAGCGTGGCCAGCGCTTCCTCAGAACCGCTCAGCCTGCTGTTCATCAGCTCCGTCGAGCCGAGCATGATGGAGAATTCGCTACCGCGCTGCTTCAGGCGCAACTCTCCCCCATCGCCAGGAATGGTCGCGCGATCAAGCTGAATCCAGGGAAGCATCGGCGTATCTCGTTCTGTTGTGTTGTGGGCGCCTCGTAGCTGCAACGCATGATGAGCTTGCGCCGTTTCGTTAGTGCCTTCATTGTGGCCCTGGCCAACCCCGGCACGAATATCGAAATCAAGAAGATGTCGGCTGGTCGATGGGGCCCTTGGCAGCCCAAGGAACCAATGGCGGAGAGGGGGGGATTCGAACCCCCGATAGAGTTGCCCCTATGCCGCATTTCGAGTGCGGTGCATTCAACCGCTCTGCCACCTCTCCGCATACGGTCGGCGCTTGTTCAGCGCGCCGGCTACATAGCGGCTGATTTGCGTGCTTGCAAGGGGCAGTTTCGCCTGCAGGCAACTAATTGACCGGAAAGCGGCAAAACGCCTTGACAGCTTTCAGAAGCTCGCCTATTGCCGCACGTGCGTGGCAAAGGCCTAGGGTCTGCCCGCAGTGGGTCGGTACTTTGCGCTGCGGCGGCAAGTGCCCGGACCATTTTCACCGGCGGGATCAATCCCGTCCAAACCGACTGACAAAAAGACGGCCTCGCTTTTCTGCGAAGAGCCGGAACGAACATGAAAGGACAAGAAATGTTCGCAGTCATCAAGACCGGCGGTAAGCAGTACCGCGTGGCAGCCAACGACGTCGTGACGGTTGAAAAGCTCGTCGCTGTCGCTGGCGACAAGATTGAATTCACCGAAGTGCTGATGGTCGGCGAAGGCGCCGACGCGACGATCGGCGCTCCCTTCGTCGAAGGTGCGGTCGTGACCGCCGAAGTCGTCGAGCAGGGGCGTGCCAAGAAGGTCATCGCCTTCAAGAAGCGTCGCCGCCAGAACTCCAAGCGTTCGCGCGGCCATCGCCAGCACCAGACGACTGTCCGGATCGTGGACATCGCGGCAGCCGGCGGCAAGGCCAAGAAGTCTTCCAAGAAGACCGAAGCCGCTGCCGAAGCAGCAGCGAACTGAAGATCAGGACGAAGGTAAAGGAGAACTCCCATGGCACACAAAAAAGCTGGCGGTTCCTCGCGCAACGGTCGCGATTCGGAGTCCAAGCGCCTTGGCGTGAAGAAATTCGGCGGCGAAACCGTCATTGCAGGCAACATCATCGTCCGTCAGCGCGGTACGAAGTGGCATCCGGGCGCCAATGTCGGTCTCGGCAAGGACCACACGATTTTTGCGCTTACGGCTGGCAACGTGAACTTCCGTACGAAGGCCAATGGCCGCGTGTACGTGTCTGTAATGCCGAAAGCCGAAGCAGCGGAATAAGCCGGTAGCGCTCTAAAACAGCCGGCGTCTCATCGACCCGGCTGATGCTACAGGTATCGAACCTGCAGAAACAAAAGGGGAGATGGGGCAATCCATCTCCCCTTTCTGTTCATCTGGAGGATCGAACATGTTCAGCGAATTGCTGAGGGAAGACCAATCCCGGTCTCCCGAACAACGGCCAAGGCCGGAACGGTCAAGGACCGATTGCCCGATCTTATTGACGCAGCGGCTCGTTCTCAGAGCCCCGCACGAAGACGACATCGACGCCCTTGCCCATCTCGCCAACAACGCCAACATCGCAACGATGGTTGCCCGCATGCCGCATCCATACACGATCGCGGACGCGGCTGACTTCGTGCGACGCACAAAAGCCGGCGCGATTGGCAAGTGCGTCTATGCGATTACAACGGCGGATAACGGCGCGTTCATCGGCTGCTGCGGTGTCGAGCCCCAGGAAGACGGGCGCACGGTCGAACTCGGCTACTGGCTCGGCGAACCATACTGGAACCGGGGCTACGCCACGGAAGCGGCGCAAAGCCTGACGGACATGGTCTTCAGGACCCGCGACGTCGACCAGATCGATGCGCGGTGCCGGGTCATGAACATCCCCTCACGTCGGGTCATCCAGAAGTGCGGCTTCCAGTTCCAGGCGACCGGCATGGTCCAGAGCCTTGCCGTCGGCGGAATGGTGTCTGTGGAGTGGTACCGGCTGGACCGGCGAACGTGGGTTTCCCTGAAGAGCTGGGGGAACATCGGATGAGCGCGCTTCGCCTTGAGCGGGAAGACCATGTCGTCGGTGATCCTGGAGCGGTGCCGACCATTGCAACGGCGCGGCTGATGCTGCGTCCGCATCGGCTGGCGGATGCGCCGGCAATCGCCGAATCGCTGAGCGATTTCCGGGTCTCGCGCATGCTGGCGCGGGTCCCCGCACCGTTCGACCGGCAGGATGCGGAAGAGTGGCTTGCGGGCGTGACGAGCGGGCTCGTACCGGGATGGGCGCTTGCCATCACCACCGGGGACGATGTTCATATCGGAGCTGTCTTCTTCGAGGAACGGGCCGGCGGCTGGCATCTCGGTTACTGGCTGAACCGCTTCTACTGGGCCCGCGGCTACATGGGCGAGGCCGTGCAGGCGGCAACGGCGCGGTTTCTCATGCGAATGCCGGGGGTGGAGGTCCATTCGGGCGTGTTTGCCGACAATCCCGCCTCGCTGAAGGTGCAGGAGAGGATCGGCTTCCGCATCGTCGGGCTGAGCGAGATCTACTCGGTCGCGCGCAGTGCGATGGTGCCGCATGTCGAGACGCTGCTTTCACCGGGCGATTTTCGCCCGGTTGCCTCACGGCGGTGACATCGACCGTCGCGCGGTGGAGGAACTGCAGCCTAGCCGAGCTCGAACCAGACCGGCAGGTGATCCGACCCGGTCGCGGCCTCGTCGACCCAGGCGTCCTTGAGGCGCCCGACGAGGCCGTGACTGATGAAGCAATAGTCTAGGAACATTCGGTTGGCGTGGTCCCGCGGATCGATCCAGCTGTAGCTGTCCTGTGTTCGCCGCCCAAGGCCGGCGAACACGTCGATGGGAAAGGTCGCTCTGATCTGCCGGCCATAATAGGCGTCGATCTCGCCAACCATGCTGCAGTATTCCGGCGATTCCGGGATCATGTTGAAGTCGCCCATCAGGACGTAGTCGTCCGGGAAAGGCGGCTGTCGGAGACCGAACTCCTGGGCGCCGGAAATCGCGCCGCCATCAAGGGCATAGGCTTGTACCTGCGCCTTCAGGTGGCGGATCTGCTCGATCCGTTCGCCGCGGTAGACGTGGTCGAGATGGACGGAATAGACGCGAAGGTCCCCGCCCGGTGCATCGATCACCGCCTCGGTCGCGCCGCGCTGAAGGTTGAGCTTGTCGAGCGTGCGGCTGCGCGGCAGGGGAATGAGGCGCGAGGCGAGGATGGGATGGCGCGACAGCACCATGTTGCCAAACTGGAAGCGTCGGCTGACCGCCCGACCGGCCTCGACGACAGAGCCCGCATCAACGTCGCAGGCCGGCCAGTAAACGGAAAAGTGGGCGGGGAGAAGGCTTTGGAGTTGGGCGACCATGTCAATTTCGCCGTTGCGATGGAAGCCGCGGGTCACTTCCTGCAGGGCGATGATGTCGGCGCCTTCGATCTCTGCGGCGATCCGGGCAAGATCCAGCCGTCCATCGAGGCCGATGCCATACTGAATGTTGTAGCTGACGAATTTCACGATAATCTTTGACCTCCGCAGGAACCGGCTATATCGAAGCTGCGAAACGCAAGCAAAAGAACGGCGAACCGAAATGAAGTTTCTCGATCAAGCGAAAGTCTATATCCGCTCAGGCGACGGCGGTGCAGGGGCTGTCTCGTTTCGTCGCGAAAAATTCATCGAGTTCGGCGGCCCGGACGGCGGCGATGGCGGGCGTGGCGGCGACGTCTGGGTGGAGGCCGTCAATGGCCTGAACACGCTCATCGATTTCCGCTACCAGCAGCATTTCAAGGCCGCTACCGGCATGCACGGCATGGGCCGCAACCGGACCGGCGCGGGCGGCGCATCGGTGACCCTGAAGGTGCCGGTCGGCACGCAGGTGTTCGAAGAGGACGACGAGACGCTGATCGTCGACCTGACCAAGGAGGGGCAGCGCTTCCGGCTTGCCGCCGGCGGCAATGGCGGCTTCGGCAACACGCATTTCAAATCATCCACGAACCAGGCGCCCAACTGGGCCAATCCGGGTCTGGAGGGGGAGGAAAAGACGATCTGGCTGCGGCTCAAGCTCATCGCCGATGCCGGGCTGGTGGGGCTGCCGAACGCCGGAAAGTCCACCTTCCTTGCGACCTGCACGCGGGCGCGGCCGAAGATCGCCAACTATCCGTTCACGACGCTGCATCCGAATCTCGGTGTCGCCACGGTCGACGGGCGTGAGTTCATCCTCGCCGATATTCCGGGCCTGATCGAAGGAGCGCACGAGGGGACCGGTCTTGGCGATCGCTTCCTCGGACATGTGGAGCGCACGCGGGTTCTGCTGCATCTGGTCTCGGCGCAGGAAGAGAATGTCGGCAAGGCTTACAAGACCGTCAAAAACGAGCTCGAAGCCTATGGCGGCGGGCTGACCGACAAGCCGGAGATCGTCGCACTGTCGCAGATCGACATCCTCGATGAGGACGAACTGAAGAAAAAAGCTAAGGAGCTGCAGAAGGCCTGCGGCCAGAAGCCGCTCCTTTTGTCTGCGATCACAAACGTCGGCATGGTCGATGCTTTGCGCGCCTTGCGGGACGAGATTGTCCGCTTCGACACGGAAGAACGGGAAGGCGACTAGGATGGCTGAGACCCGTAAGGCGCTTTCGAGCCACAAGCGCATCGTCATCAAGATCGGTTCTGCGCTGCTGGTCGATCGGGCGACAGGGTTGAAAAAGGCCTGGCTGGATGCAGTGTGCGCCGACATCGCAGCACTTCGCGCCGGCGGCGCGGATGTGCTGGTGGTCTCGTCGGGGGCGATCGCGCTCGGGCGGACCGTGCTGAACCTGCCCAAGGGCGCGTTGAAGCTGGAGGAAAGCCAGGCAGCAGCAGCCGTAGGTCAGATCGCTTTGGCCCGGGCGTGGTCCGAGAGCCTTTCGACCGAGGGAATCGTGGCCGGCCAGATCCTCTTGACCCTTGGCGACACGGAAGAGCGGCGACGCTATCTCAATGCGCGAGCAACGCTGAAGCAGCTTCTCAAACTCGGCTCCGTTCCGATCATCAACGAAAACGACACGGTCGCCACGACCGAGATTCGTTATGGCGACAACGATCGCCTGGCCGCGCGCGTGGCAACCATGGCGGGCGCAGACCTGCTGGTGCTGCTGTCCGATATCGACGGGCTTTATACGGCACCTCCCCATCTCGATCCGCAGGCCAAGTTTCTCGATACGATCGCCGAGATCACACCGGAAATCGAGGCGATGGCGGGCGGGGCGGCTTCCGAGCTGTCGCGCGGCGGCATGCGCACCAAGATCGATGCCGGCAAGATCGCGACCGGTGCGGGCTGCGCGATGATCATCGCATCCGGCAAGCCTGACCATCCGCTCCGCGCCGTCGCAGAAGGGGCGCGCTCCTCGTGGTTTGCGCCATCCGGTTCGCCGGCTACCGCCCGAAAGACGTGGATCGCCGGACAGTTGCAGCCAGCCGGCATCCTTTCCATCGACGAGGGTGCGGAGACGGCGCTGCGCTCCGGCAAGAGCCTCCTTCCCGCCGGCGTGCGGTCGGTGTCCGGCCTGTTCTCGCGCGGCGACACCATCGCGATCGTCGGCTTGAACGGCCGCGAGATCGCGCGCGGCCTTGCGAGCTATGACGCCGAGGAGGCGAGACAGATCGCCGGCAAGAAATCGACCGAGATCGCCGGCCTTCTCGGTTACCCGGGTCGGGCCGCGATGGTCCACCGCGACGATCTCGTCATGACCGGCGCCTTGCGGCCGGACGGCGCGTCGGCGCAGAAGAAGGATCCCGCCCATGCTTGAGCAAGCCAACGTCGCCGAACTGATGGCCACGATCGGCAAAAGAGCGCGCGCGGCTGCCCGCCCGCTGGCAACGGTGTCGACGGAGACGAAGAACCGCGCACTCGAAGCGATGGCAACGGCTATACAGGCGGAAAAGGAAACGATCCTTGCAGCCAATGCGATCGACCTTCTGCATGCCCGCGAGAGCGGCGTTGCAGCATCCTTCATCGATCGGCTGACGCTGACAGGGGAACGGATTGAGGCGATCGCCGCCGGCATTCGCGATATCGCCGCCTTCAAGGATCCGGTCGGCGACGTGATCGCCGAATGGGACCGCCCGAACGGGTTGCACATCGAGCGTGTGCGCACGCCGCTCGGCGTCATCGGGGTCATCTACGAGAGCCGGCCGAACGTGACGGCGGACGCTGGCGCGCTGTGCCTGAAGGCCGGCAATGCCGTGATCCTGCGGGGCGGTTCGGACAGCCTGAACTCGTCTCAGGCCATCCATTCCTGCCTGGTGCAGGGCCTGAGCGAAGCGGGCTTGCCCGAGCATGCGATCCAGATGGTGCCGGTCGCGGACCGGGCGGCTGTCGGCGCGATGCTGTCGGGCCTCGACGGTTGCATCGACGTCATCGTGCCGCGCGGCGGCAAGAGCCTGGTGGCCCGTGTGCAGAAAGAGGCGCGCGTTCCAGTCTTCGCCCATCTCGAAGGTCTCTGCCATATCTATGTTGACCGCTCCGCCGACCTGGAGATGGCACGCCGTATCGTCGTCAATTCGAAAATGCGCCGTACCGGAATCTGCGGTGCGGCCGAGACGCTTCTGATTGACCGGGCGGGTGCCGAGACGCTGCTTTCGCCGCTTGTTTCGGCGCTGAAGGAAGCCGGCTGTGAAGTGCGAGCGACCGAGGAAATCCGCGCCCGCGTTCCGGGGCTGGAGCCGGCGACCGAACAGG
This sequence comes from Pseudomonadota bacterium, assembly GCA_023404095.1. Lineage (GTDB taxonomy): Bacteria > Pseudomonadota > Alphaproteobacteria > Rhizobiales > Rhizobiaceae > Mycoplana. Next base: position 112,412 of record JAEYDD010000015.1, read on the forward strand.
ACTGGTCGACCGAATATCTCGACGCGATCATTGCCGTCGCGCTGGTCGACGGCGTCGACGGCGCGATCGAGCATATCGGCCGCTGGTCTTCGGCGCATACCGAGGCGGTGATCGCGCAGGACCAGGCCGTGGCCGACCGATTCTTCGCGGAGATCGATTCGGCGATCCTTCTGCACAATGCTTCCACCCAGTTTGCCGACGGTGGCGAATTTGGCATGGGCGGCGAGATCGGCATCGCCACGGGCAAGATGCATGCCCGCGGTCCGGTCGGCGTCGAACAGTTGACCTCGTTCAAATACAGGGTGCGCGGCACCGGACAGGTGCGGGCGTAAGTGAAGCCGGAGGGGGTCGAGGCGCGCTACCTGCGGATGCCGCATGTCGAAAAGGGCATGGCGGTGGGCCTGTTCGGCGGCTCCTTCAACCCGCCACACGAAGGCCACGTGCTCGTGGCCGATATCGCGCTTCGTCGCCTCCGCCTCGATCAGCTCTGGTGGATGGTCACGCCCGGAAATCCACTCAAGGATCATCGCCAGCTCGCGCCGCTCGCCGAGCGCCTGAGGTTTTCGGAGGCGATCACCTCCGATCCGCGCATCAAGGTCACGGCCTTCGAGAAGACGATCGGCCAGAACTACACGGCCCGCACGCTTGAAATCGTCAGGGCCCGCAATCCCGGCGTTCATTTCGTCTGGATCATGGGGGCAGACAGCCTGCAGGGCTTTCATCGCTGGCAGAACTGGCAGAGGATCGCCCGGACCTTTCCCATTGCGGTGGTGGACCGGCCGGGCTCTACGCTGGCCTTCTTGTCCTCGATGATGGCCAAGACGTTCGACCATGCCCGCGTCGACGAGGAGGATGCGGGTGCGCTTGCCTATCGTCGCGCGCCTGCCTGGACCTTCATTCATGGCCCGCGCTCGCTCCTCAGTTCCAGCGCGCTTCGCCACCGTGCCGAAGCCCACAAACGCAGGGACGAAGAGTAGCATCTTGAAACCGGCCCCTATGCGTGCCTAAATCTAGATGTGGTTCGACGCTGAAGCGCGAATCATTACCGTGCCGGATCTGTTAAGTGGAAAGGATTTACTCTGACAACAGTGCACGCGAAGGGAAGCGCTCGCGCTCTTCCCAAAAGCGCAGGACGCGGCGACGATGCTGCCGAACGCGCTCTTCAAGCCGTCCTCGTAAGCCTCGAGGATTCGAAGGCAGAAGATATCGTCACGATCGACATTGCGGGGAAGTCCGCGCTGGGCGACTACATGGTGGTCGTGTCCGGGCGATCCAGCCGTCACGTCGCGGCGATCTGCGACCACCTGATCACCGATCTGAAGGACGAGGGCTTCGGCTCCGCCCGCGTCGAAGGACTGGAGACCGGCGACTGGGTGCTGATCGATACGGGCGACATCATCGTCCACGTGTTCCGTCCTGAAGTCCGCGAGTTCTACAACATCGAAAAGATGTGGGCCGCTCCGGACATGGAAGAGGGCACGTTGCACTAGAACGTCGCGCGCCCGCCTTCGGAGCGCGCCAGGCGGCCAGGAGTGAAAAACGTCCCTTGGGGCGACAGTTGCCGCTGTGCGACGGAGGTACCGGGTCATGCGGATCGGGCTTTTTGCGGTGGGACGGCTGAAGGCCGGACCCGAGAAGGATCTTGCCGCGCGCTATCTTGATCGCTTTGCGAAAGCGGGTCCGGCAATCGGGCTCGAGCTCGGCAAGATGGTCGAGGTGGCGGAAAGCCGTTCAGCAAATGCCCCGACCCGCAAGCGCGAGGAAGCGGCCCTTCTCGAGAAGGCGCTTGCCGCGGACACCGTACTCGTGCTGCTGGACGAGCGCGGCAAGGCGATCGGGTCGGAAGACTTCGCGGGCCAGATCGGCAGATGGCGCGACGATGGCAAGCGGGAGGTGATGATCGCGATCGGCGGAGCGGACGGGCTGGAGCCTTCGCTGCATGCGCGCGCCGATGCGGTTCTTTGCCTTGGCAAGATGACCTGGCCGCACCAGCTTGCCCGCATCCTCATCGCCGAGCAGCTGTATCGCGCCACCACCATTCTTTCCGGCCATCCCTATCATCGCGTCTAGGATCAGGATTTGATCGCCGGGGGATTTGACCGTCCGATCGAAATTTCGGCGCGGTGTTCTGGCCAAATTGCGGTAGGTCTCCTCAGGGCGATTCGATCGGACGCGCGTGCAAGCAGAATTGATTTCCTCTAGCGCTGCCGCGTGCGCTAGACGGGTCGGACAAACAAGGCGCGGGAACATGACAGCGTCGGCATCAGGCATAACCGAGGAAGGAAAAGCGGTTCGTCGCGCATCGCGGATGGGCAGGGCCGTGTTCGTCCTTGCGGCACTGCTTTGTGCCCCCGTCCTTGCAACCGATCCGGACCAGGCACCCGCGACGACGGGGCGCATCGTCCAGAACACGGATGTGGAGGCCGATCCGGCGGCCGCGATCGCGCTTCGTCGCGACGGGACACGCCGCGAACTGGAAGAGCTGTCGAAAACCATCACGCTTTCGCAGGACAAGGTCCGAGAGCTGGAAGCTGGGATCGACCGCCTGGCAAAGGATCGCGCCTCGCTGCGCGAGGCGATCGTCCAGTCCGCCCGGGCGCGCCAGGACATGGAAGCGAAGATTCTCGCCGGCGAAAAGCGCCTGGCCGAAATGCGCGGCGAGGAAGATGCTGCCCGCGCCTCGCTGCACGAGCGGCGCGGCCTGCTTGCCGAAGTGCTGGCGGCGCTGCAGCGCATGGGCCGCAATCCGCCCCCTGCCATCCTGGTCACGCCTGACGACGCGCTCGGCTCGGTGCGTAGCGCCATCCTGCTCGGTGCGGTCGTTCCCGGCATCCGGGCGGAGACCGACAAACTGGTCGCCGACCTGCAAAAACTTATCGCGATCCGTAACGAAATCGGCAAGGAGAAAGCCGATCTGGCAACCGCCATGGGCAACCGGTTGGAAGAGGAGAAGCGGTCGCAACTCCTGATCAGTCAGAACGAGGCTCTGGCGGCGGAGAATACACGGACGCTGGAAGCGGAGCGGCGGCGCTCGGACGAGCTCGCTGGACGCGCCACCAGCCTCGAAGGCCTGATCGGCAGCATGGAGCGCGAAATCGCATCGGTGCGCGAAGCGGCGGCGCTGGCACGCGTTCAGGAAGCCGAACGGGCAAAGCAGACGGAAGACGAACGTCGGCGCGCCCGCGAAGCAGCGCTCTCCGCCTCGCCCGACAAAAACCGCATTGCTCCGGCATATCCGTTCTCCGAATTGCAGAAGCGGCTGACATTTCCCGTTGCGGGCGATCCGGTGCGGCATTTCGGTGATGCGGATGGCACGGGCCATTCGTCACAGGGGCTGATACTTGCGACGAATGCGGGCGCGCTGGTGACGGCGCCGGCGGATGGCTGGGTGGTGTTCGCAGGGACATTCCGGAGCTATGGCCGGATGGTGATCCTCAATGTCGGGGACGACTATCACGTCGTGCTTTCGGGGATGGACCGGGTGAGCGTGAGAGAAGGACAGTTCGTCGTGGCGGGCGAGCCGCTCGCCGTGATGGGTGAAAAAAGAGTGGCAAGCGTAAACGCATTGGCGCTGGAAACGGATCGGCCAACGCTTTACATTGAGTTTCGAAAGAACGGCAAACCGGTTGATCCCAGACCCTGGTGGACCGCAAGTGTCTCTGGAAAGGTACGTGATGATTCGTAGGGCTTCCCTTGTTCTTGTCGGAGCACTGATGGGTGCTACGGCCATGAGCGCAATCTATTCGGTGACGGCGCCGGCAGAGGCTGCGGGTTCGTCGACCTACCGCGAACTCTCAATCTTTGGCGATGTGTTCGAGCGTGTCCGCGCGCAATATGTGACCCCGCCCAAGGAAGACCAACTGATCGAAAATGCCATTAACGGCATGCTGTCCTCGCTCGATCCGCATTCGTCCTACATGAATGCAAAGGATGCCGAGGACATGCGCACACAGACGCGCGGCGAATTCGGCGGTCTGGGCATCGAAGTCACGATGGAAGATGAACTGGTCAAGGTGATCACGCCGATCGACGACACTCCGGCTGCCCGCGCTGGCGTTCTCGCAGGCGACCTGATCTCCAAGATCGATGGGGCGGACGTTCGTGGCCTGAAGCTCGAGGAAGCCGTCGACAAGATGCGCGGCAAGGTCAACACGCCGATCAAGCTGACGCTCATCCGCAAGGGGGCCGACAAGCCGATCGAACTGGAAATCATGCGCGACATTATCGCCGTGAAAGCGGTGAAGTATCGCGTCGAGAACGACGTCGGATATCTGCGTGTGATTTCGTTCACGGAGAAGACCTTCGACGATCTCGAAAAGGGTATTGAAAAGATCAAGGCCGAGGTGCCCGCCGACAAGCTGAAGGGCTACGTTCTCGACCTGCGCCTCAATCCCGGCGGCTTGCTCGACCAGGCGATCAACGTTTCGGACGCTTTCCTGGAACGAGGCGAAGTCGTGTCGACGCGCGGCCGCAACGAGGATGAGACCCGGCGCTTCAACGCTTCCCCGGGCGATCTGACCGACGGCAAGCCGCTGGTCGTTCTGGTCAACGGCGGCTCCGCCTCCGCTTCGGAGATCGTGGCGGGTGCGCTGCAGGATCTTCGCCGCGCCACAGTCGTCGGGACCCGGTCCTTCGGCAAGGGTTCGGTCCAGACGATCATTCCGCTTGGGGAGGCTGGCGCCCTGCGTCTGACGACGGCGCTCTATTACACGCCGTCGGGCAAGTCGATCCAGGGCACGGGCATCACGCCCGACATCAAGGTCGATCAGCCGCTGCCGCCGGAACTGCAAGGCAAGCTTGAGACCGCGGGCGAGTCGAGCCTGCGTGGCCATATCAAGGGCCAGAGCGAGAACGAGGAAGGCTCCGGCTCGGCAGCCTATGTGCCGCCGGAAGCAAAGGACGACCTGCAGCTGCAGTACGCACTCGAGCTGCTGCGCGGGGAGAAGACCGATCCGTCGTTCCCCGCCAATCCTGAAAAGGCTGAGCTGAAGAACTAAACTCATACGACCCGGCTTGCTGCTACAGCGGTGAGCCGGGTCTTTCGCATTGGCGGGCAGGGCGGCCTCACTTTTGGGAACGGATCTCAACGCACCCCTCGGTCAGAACCGGAAGGTGTCGCCCGGCCGCAAGCGCGCGCCGCGCCATTCGGCGGCGCGTCTGGCTGCCTTCTTCGTTATAGCCGGCGTTCTTGGCCTTTCGGTATGGTCGGCACTCGGCCCGCGCGGGGACTTCAAGACGCCCGATCCGGTCGACCAGCAAGCGCAGAAGGCAGAAAATAAGCACGCGATTCCCGACTCATCTTCGGAGAGTGCCGCAGGTGTTTCCGCGGCCGGCGGCGTGCGGCGCGAACGGGGCCTATCCGGCGCGAGCGTGGAAGAAACCCGCAATCCAGATGGCAGCGTTGTACGCAAATTCACGCCAAAGGATCGTGACGGCACCGGGCCGCTGATCATAGAGGCCAGCCGGATCGGGCAAGATCCGCGCTCCGCCGCCTTCCCCAACGAAGACCTCGTCGAGACGACCTCATACGGAAAATTGCCGATCGTCGGACCCGACGGACTGCGTCCGATGGAGCAGTATGCCCGCCCGTGGTCGGGCGCGCGCGGCACGCGGATCGCCATCGTGGTCGGTGGGCTGGGCCTCAGCCAGACCGGTACGCAGAAGGCGATCCGCGATCTGCCGCCGGAAGTGACGCTCGCATTCGCATCGAGCGGCAACAGCCTGCCGCGCTGGATGCAGGAGGCCCGCCGCGAGGGGCACGAGATCCTGCTTCAGATACCGCTCGAGCCGTTTGAGGACCCCGCCAACGAGCCTGGCCCGCATACGCTGCGCACCGATTTCAGCGCCAAACGCAATCTGGACGAATTGCACCGGGCGATGGGGCAGATCACAAACTATACCGGCATCATGAACTACATGGGCGGACGGTTCCTTGCCGATGCCGATGCCATGGAACCTGTCATGCGCGACCTTTCTGCGCGTGGCCTGCTGTTTCTCGACGACGGTTCCTCCGCCCAGTCGCTGTCCGGCACGATTGCCGGTGCGCTCGACATGCCGCACGCGTTTGCCGACGTTCAGCTCGACGCGACGCTTTCACGAGACGCCATCCTGCGCAAGCTCGACGAACTGGAGCGGATTGCGCGACGCAACGGCAGCGCGATCGGCGTTGCCTCCGCATTCGACGAGAGCGTCCAGGCCATTGCGGAGTGGTACCCCGAGGCCAGCCAGCGCGGCCTGGAGATCGTCGGTGTCGCCGCGCTCGCCGAACAGAAGAGCCAGCAGTAATCCGCTGGAGCAGAGACACTCAGAAACGGAAATGGACGATGAGCAAGGAAAAGAAGCGGCCGGTTCTGGCGGAAAACCTCCCTTACCGCCCCTGCGTGGGCATCATGGTGCTGAACCGGCAGGGGCTGGTGTGGGCGGGTCGGCGCATTGCCATCGGTAATTCCGAATATGACGGCTCGCCGCAACTGTGGCAGATGCCGCAAGGCGGCATCGACAAGGATGAAGATCCCCTGAAAGCAGCGCATCGCGAGCTTTACGAGGAGACGGGCATGCGCTCGGTATCGCTCATCGCGGATGCCGGCCGGTGGATCAACTACGATCTGCCGCCGCACCTGATCGGCATCGGGCTGAAGGGCAAGTACCGCGGTCAGACCCAGCGCTGGTTCGCATTCCGCTTCGAGGGCGACGAGAACGAGATCGCCATCAATCCGCCTCCAGGCGGCCATGAGGCGGAATTCGACGCATGGGAGTGGAAGGAGATGCGGCAATTGCCGGAGCTGATCGTGCCGTTCAAGCGCAAGGTCTATGAGGAGGTCGTCGCGGCCTTCGCCCATCTCGCCGCTTAGCCTTCCATGCTTTGGGCCTGTGTGAAACCGCCCACGGCCTGCGCCGTGGGCGGTTTTATTTCTGGCGGTCCGGCTGGATGATGACGAAAGTCGCGCCGGCCGAAGCCTTTCGCCGGTCAGATGAAGGCGAAGTCGTCGACGCTCAGCGTCTTTGCGCCTTGCAGGGTGGCGACGAGTTCGAGATCGGCGTCCGTTCCCTTGCCATCGGCATCGAACCAGAGGCGCCCGTTGTCGGTCTCAAACAGGAACGTGCCCTTGGCAGCGGTCGCCACCGGGTCCGCGCCGGTCACAAGCGTCACGGTCTTGTCCGCCGCGGCGATGCCATAGGCAGCCTTGGAGATGACGAGCTTGTCCTGGCCCCGGGTGAAGTCGGTGATGACGTCGCCCTCGCCGTCACGACCGGCGCTGTCGAAGACGAACTGGTCCTTGCCGGCGCCACCGGTCAGCCAGTCGTCGCCGGCCCCGCCGATGAGCTTGTCGTTGCCCGAACGGCCATCGAGGACGTCGTCCGAACCGTTACCGTAGAACACGTTGTCCCCCGCGTCGCCGCGGATGGCGTCGTCATTGTTACTGCCCTGGATGATTTCGATGTTCTTCACCGTCAGGCCAAGCGCCAGTCCCTTGTTCGTCGCCTGGTTCTGTAGGTCGAGGACGACGGAGGTGGTGCCCCCTCTGAAGGACAGCGTGTCGGTGCCATACCCGCCGTCGAAGACATCCTTGCCACCGAAGTCGGTCCGTATGAGCAGGTCGTTGTCGGCGTCACCGAACAGATTGTCGCTGCCGGCTCCGTCCTCCAGCTTGTCGGCACCGCCACCACCGCGCAACGTATCGTTGCCGGCATTGCCCTTGAGCCAGTCGGCCAGTGCGCCGCCGGAGACGGTGTCCTTCCCCTTGCCGCCGTCATAGTCCAGCGCTTCGAAGCCCTGGAAGGACGTTGTCGCATCGACCTTCACCGTGCCCGTGGAGAAGTTGAAGGCGATATCCTTCGTCTGCTCCGTCATCAGGAGATGCAGCGTATCGCTGCCTTCGCCGCCATTGGCAACGTCGCCCGCGCCGGCATAGACATGGTCGTTGCCCTTGTCGCCGTAGAGCTTGTCCTTGCCGCCGGTGAGGCCGAGGCCATCGCCGTAGAGGGTGTCGTTGCCGTCACCGCCGTAAAGCGTGTCGTTGCCGGCGTCGCCTGACATCAGATCGTTTCCGCTGCCGCCGGCGAGGGCGTCGTCACCCGCCCGGCCGCGCAACTCGTCTGCCAGGCTGCCGCCGGAAAAGACGTCCTTACCGGACCCGCCGACGAGGGAGACGCGTTCTACGCCCTTCACCGTCACCGGCGCGTTGGCCACGGTCACGGTGGAGGCGACCTTGTAGGTGATACCCTGTGTATACTTGCTGAAGTCGATGGAGGCGAAGTCCGTGCCGGCGCCGCCGTCGAGCGTCAGCTTGCCCGTGGAAGCCGCGCGGAAGAAATCGTCGTCGCCGTCACCCATATTGACCGTGTAGTGGGCCACGGCCTTGGCACCGTCGCGGACATAGATGTCGTCCGCACCGCTGCCGGCGTCGATGGTGTTCGTGCCACCGGCGTCCCGGATCACGTCGTTGCCCGCGCCGGCGGTGAGCTTGTCGTTGCCCTCGCCGCCGTCCAGCACGTCGTTGTAGGCCGTGCCGATCAGGGTGTCGTTGCCGGCATGGCCGTAGAAGGTAACGCCCTTGGCTGCGCCGACCGACTTCACCACATCGTTCCCGGAGCCTAACTCGACGTGGAAATACTCGAAGTTCGTCATCGAGGTGCCGTCCGCCAGGGACGCGGTTGCGCCGTTGACGGAGAAGGTCTGGCTCGCTGTCAGCGACTTGCGGTCGACATAGACGCGGTCGGTGTTTGCGCCGCCATCGGCCTTGTCGGCTCCTCCGTCGCCGAGATAGACACGGTCGTCGCCCTCGCCGGCATTGACCGCATCCTTGCCCGTTCCTGCGCGCAGTTCGTCGTTTCCGGCTCCGCCGTTGATCACGTCGTTTCCTTCGCCAGCATCGACGACGTCATGGCCGCTGCCGGTCGTGATCTTGTTTGCACCGGAGCCGACGGCGTGAATGCTGTAGTGCTCGATGCCGGAGAAGGTCGTGCCGCCGGAAAGCGTGTTGACCTGGGTCGGCAGCTTGGCGGTGAAATCTCCGGCGAACTTGGTGACGATGAGGCGGTCGCTGCCGCTGGTATCGGTGATCTTATCCTTGCCGTCGCCGAAGGCGTATCGATAGGTGTCGTTTCCGCTGCTGCCCTCGATGACGTCGTTGCCGCTGCCGCCGGTAAGGTCGTCGTCGCCAGCCCCGCCATTGATCGTGTCGTTGCCGGTTCCGCCATTGATGGTGTCGTTTCCAGCGTCGCCGTAAATGAGGTCATTTCCGTCGTCGCCATTGATCATGTCGCCGTCGTCGCCACCCCAGACCCTGTCGTCGCCTTCGCCGCCGGAAAGGATGTCGATCCCCTTTTCGCCGTAGAGCGTGTCCTTGCCCTCCGCGCCATCGAGGATGTCGACGCCATGACCGCCATAGAGCGTGTCGTCGCCTTCGCCACCGTCGAGGTAGTCGCTGCCGCGGCCACCTTTGAGGACGTCGTTGCCGCCGCCACCCATGAACATGTCGTTGTAGTTGCCGCCGGTGACATTGTCCGCGAAGTCCGTTCCGGTGATCTGGTAGCTCTCGACGTAGCTCGTCTTGATGTTGCCGACGAGCGTCTGTTCGGAAATCCAGTCCTTGATCGCGATCGAAACGCCGCTGGTGCGATCGCCGTAGTCGACCATCAGGCGGTCGGTGCCCGACCCGCCATTGACGATGTCTCCGGCCATGTCCTCGAGCCCGCCGGCCATGAGCGTGTCGCGGCCGGATCCGCCGTTGAGACGGTCGGCTCCGAGCCCGCCGGTGAGCATGTCGTCGCCGCTGTCGCCATTCAGTGTGTCGTTGCCGATATCGCCGACAATGTAGTCGCTCTGGAAGGAGCCGTTGAGCTGGTCGTTGCCAGCGCCGCCCATGATCGTATCGCTTCCCATGCCGCCATTGACGATGTCGTCGCCGTCGAGCGCCATGATCATATCCTGCTCGGCCCCCAAGAGGTCCTTGCCTATCAGATTGTCGGCTCCCATCGAGCCCATGATCGTTGCCATGCGTTTCTCCTAGTGATGGCTGTTTTCGGGGAATTGCATTTCCCGGAGACGGCTGTCATGCCGCCGCCCGGGACGGGAGGAGCGTCGGCGGGCAAATCGCTGCCGCACCGGACATTGCTTCGCGTCACTGCACCTGGCTTTCGTCCTCCACACGCTGCCGGAGAGCTCCGGCGTTCGAAGCGGCGCACCAAACGCCCCTTCACGCAGCCATATTGAGGAGAAAGGGCGGGTTCTCTGTTCCGCCGGGAACAGCAACCAGCGATGGAGGACACGCTTAGGATGAGCGGAAGGGGCTGGCCGGCGCTGGGGGTGACCCGCACCACCCGGGCGAACCGCCATGTGAATTGGTTCTGTGCGTCCGGGGAGACAGAGCCTTGGTCACGGCGATGTCCGGTCCGCGCTGCGGAGTATTCGCTGGCGGCGACTGGCAACCGTTGGGTTTGCCGCGATCCTCAGCGTTGTTTCGATGCTGCCGCGGATGATATGCGCGAAACGAAAAATCCCCGGCGGATGGCCGGGGATTCGGTGTCGAGTGACGGTGGTGTCGAATGGCTGTGGCGAACGCCGGTTATTCTGCTTCGTTGGCCGGAGCTGCGTTGAGCTGACCGTATTTCTCGGCGCCGAGCGTGTTCAGCAGCTCCAGCTGCGTTTCGAGGAAATCGATGTGTCCCTCTTCGTCGGCCAGAAGCTCTTCGAAGAGTTTCATGGTGACGTAGTCGCCGGCGTCATGACAGATGTCGCGGGACTTTTTGTAGGCCGTGCGGGCGTCATACTCGCCGGCGAGGTCTGCCTCGAGGACTTCCTTGACGTTCTGGCCGATGCGCAGGGGGGCGACCGTCTGCAGGTTGGGATGGCCCTCGAGGAAGATGATGCGCGCGACCAGCTTGTCGGCGTGCTGCATTTCCTCGATCGATTCGGCCCGCTCCTTCTTGGCGAGGAGCGTGTAGCCCCAGTCTTCCAGCAGGCGGTAGTGCAGCCAGTACTGATTGACGGCCCCGAGCTCGAGATAAAGCGCCTCGTTAAGCTGCTCGATTACTTTTTTGTCGCCTTTCAAGGTCCGCTCTCCTGTGATCTTCATGGAATTGTTTGAGGCGGGCCATGAAATCAAATATCTCCGCGTCCGTCGAGTGGCGGTCGGCGTGATACCGTTCGGTGGTGCGGATGATGATGTCGACGACGTTGGGGAAACAGCCGCAGCAGCGGCCACGCTTCTCCATCGCATGATAGACTTTTGCGGGTACGATCAGCTGCCAACGGTCCTGGTCGAGGAGCTCGTTGATGACGTCGACGATCTCTTTGTCGCTAATGAAGTTGCAGCTGCAAACCAGCATTTGTTCTGCCTGCCATGCGAAAAACCCTGAATTCCGGCGATTAAGCAAAAGGAGATATTTGCTGTCAAGATAAAATGGGTCAGCATGTCTGCCGCGTTCTTTTTAGTCATTCTAAACTTGAGGAATTTGTTCGTGTTTTCAAAATGTTGGATTGGTCGATTGCTGTTTTAGCAATGGCAAATGTCGCCCTGGCAGGCGATCACTTTTTGTTGCAGACCGGCCCCTTTCCAAGGGGAGACCGGCTGCGAAAGGGCAGCCGGTGGGAAGCGCATTTTCGTCCTGGCCTCAATGAAAGTTGCGTCCCTTCGGCATGACCTGCGCGTCGTCCCGCAGCTCGGCCCGTGTGTCTGTCAGCCGGCGCGCATCATTGCCTGCAAGCCTCAGCCGGCGCAGAGCGCCCTTTTCGCGACCATCCTCGTTGACGGGATGAAGCACCTCGTCGGCCCGGCTCATGGAGGCGAAGCTGTGCAGTTCCCGCTTCAGCAGGCCGAGCGCCTGCGTCATGTCCTCCAGATGCTCGGCAACCACGTGGATGACGCCGCTTTCGCGCTGCAGCCGGCCCCACACCTTGACGAGCCGCGCCCCCATCACCACCCGGCGGTACTTTTCCATGACCTTCTTCCAGATGATGATGTTGGCGATCCCGGTCTCGTCCTCGATCGTCATGAAGATCACCCCCTTTGCCGATCCCGGTTGCTGGCGGACGAGGACGAGGCCTGCAACGGCGACGCGGCTTCCCTTGGCAGCCGTCTCCAGTTCCTCGTTCGGTTTGATGTTCTGGCGGGAAAAATCGGCGCGCATGAAGGAAACCGGATGCGCCTTCAATGACAGGGTCAGGTAGCGATAGTCGTTGATCACCTGTTCGCCGGCAGGCATGACAGGCAACGGTACGGGCGGTTCGGGGCGCAATTCCTCCGTCCCGACCCGCTCGAACAGCGGCAGGGTGCCAGTCCTGCCTCTCTCGTCCAGGGCCTTGACCGCCCAGAGCGCGGCACGGCGGTCGAGGTCGAGCGAGCGGAAGGCATCGGCATCGGCAAGCCGTTCGAGCACGGAGCGGGCCAGACCGGAGCGAAGCGCGAGATCGCGCACCGATCGATAGCCCCCTCCCCGGTTGGCAAGCAGGATTGCCATGTCCTTTTCGGCCAGTCCCTTCACGAGGCGAAAGCCGAGGCGCACGCCGCGCTTCGACCTGACGACGTCCCGCATCTCCCGATGACGCGGCGCGATCAGTCTCTTGTCGAAGGCGTCCTCGCCCTCCAGCGTGCAGTCCCAGTCGGAAAGGTTCACGTCGACGGGCAGCACGCGGATGCCGTGCTCGCGGGCGTCGCGCACGAGCTGTGCCGGGGCGTAGAAGCCCATGGGCTGGGAATTGAGGATGGCTGCGCAGAAGACGTCGGGATAATAGGCCTTCAGCCAGGACGAGGCATAGACCAGAAGTGCGAAGGAGGCGGCATGGCTTTCGGGAAAGCCGTATTCGCCAAAGCCTTCGATCTGACTGAAACAGCGCTCGGCGAATTCTTGCGTGTAACCGCGGCCGACCATGCCGTCGATCATCTGCTTCTTGAAGTCGCTCATCTGGCCGGTCCGGCGAAAGGTGGCCATGGCGCGGCGAAGCTTATCGGCCTGGGCGGGCGAGAAGCCGGCCGCGGTGATGGCGATCTGCATCGCCTGTTCCTGGAACAGCGGCACGCCGAGGGTCCGCTTCAGAACCTCCTCGATCTCATCCTTGGGATAGATCACCGCCTCCTTGCCTTGGCGGCGCTTCAGATAGGGGTGCACCATGTTGCCCTGGATCGGGCCGGGCCGGACGATCGCAACCTCGATGACGAGATCGTAGAACACTCTCGGTCTTAAGCGCGGCAGCATGCTCATCTGCGCACGGCTCTCGATCTGGAAGACGCCGAGCGTGTCGGCCCGGCAGATCATGTCGTAAACTTCGTCTCTTTGATCCTCATAAATCTCCGCCAGCGTCTTCGGCTCATGGTAATGGCTTTCCAGAAGCTTGAACGCCTTGGCGATGCAGGTCAGCATGCCAAGCGCCAGCACGTCGACCTTCAGGAGCTTCAGGGTGTCGAGGTCGTCCTTGTCCCATTCGACCATGTAGCGGCCGGACATCGCCGTCGGCATGATCGGCACCACCTCGTCGAGGCGGTCCCGGGTGATCAGGAAGCCGCCGACATGCTGGGAAAGGTGCCGGGGAAAGCCCATCAGCTTCTGCGCATAGGAGAGCATCCGTAGCGTTGCCGGGTCGCGCAGGTCGAGCCCTGCCGCCTTGATCTGCTCTTCGGAGAAGGAGGATCGCCCCCAGCCCCAGATCGAGCCTGAAAGGGCCGACTGGACGTCGTCCGAGAGGCCGAACGCCTTGGCCACCTCGCGGCCCGCCGACCGGCCCCGGTAGCTGATGACGGCGGCGGCGAGACCGGCATGCTCCCTGCTGTAGGTTTGGTAGATGAAGTCGATCACCTCCTGCCGGCGTTCGTGCTCGAAATCGACGTCGATGTCGGGCGGTTCGTCTCGATCTTCGGAAATGAACCGGTCGAAGAGCAGGGTGAACCTGTTGGGGTCGACCTCGGTTATCCCGAGGCAATAGCAGACCGAGGAATTGGCGGCCGAGCCGCGCCCCTGGCAGAGGATGCCCTGACTGCGGGCAAAGTCGACCAGCTTGTGCACGGTCAGGAAGTAAGGCTCGTAGCGCTTCTTGCGGATGAGTGCGAGTTCATAGGCCAGTCGTTCTTCGACCTTGGCAGGCACGCCTTGCGGATAGCTTTCGGGAGGATAGCGGCGGGACGCGCCCTCGCGAACGAGCCGCAGGAGCGTCCCTTCCGGGGTCGAGCCCTCGTCTGATTCGTCCGGGTAGATATGGCCGAGTTCCTCCAGATCGAAGGAAAGACCGCGAAGGAACCGGGCGCTGTTTGCAATCGCCTCCGGATGGTCGCGCAAAAGGCGGGCCATCTCGGCGGGAGATTTCAGGTGGCGCTCCGCATTGGCCTGCCGATGAAAGCCGAGTCCCTCGACCGTTGTCCTGCGGCGAATGGCGGCAACGATGTCTGCGAGCGGGCGGCTGTCCGGCGCATCGAAAAGTGCGTCATTGGTGGCCAGCGGCCGGACGCGTGCCTGCCGGCACAATATTGCCAGCGCGGCAAGATCGAGCCGGTCGAAGCCGTCGTAGCGCGGCACGACGCCCAGATAGAGTCGGTCGGCGGCTTTCTGCCGCAAGGGTTCGAGCACCGCCAGCAGCGATTTCGGCTCCGGTCTGCCGGGGGGCGGCATGAGGATGAGTTGCAGTTCCGCCTGCCATTCGAGAAGGTCCGGCAAAAAAAGGGTGCAGTTTCCCTTGTGGTCCGCACGCAGGTTGCCGCAGCTCAAGAGCCGACAGAGGTGAGCCCAGCCCCGCCGGTTCTGCGGAAAGGCGAGAACATCAGGCGTGCCGTCGGCAAAGACGAGCCGGGCACCGGGACGAAAGCCGGCATAATTGTCCGCCTTTGCCTTGCTATAGGCCCTGACCACGCCTGCGACGGTATTGCGGTCGGCGATCCCCAGGCCGCCGAGGCCGAGCCGGCTGGCGGTCTCCACCATGGCTTCGGGGTGGGCCGCACCTTCCAGGAAAGAGAAATTGGAACGCGCTCCGAATTCGCAGAAGACGGTGCTCATGCGAGAAGCCCATGGATGAACCAGCGTGGAAGGTGCGTCTGCCCCCCGTAGAACCCCTCGCGGAACAGCCAGAAGCGACGTCCGGCCTCGTCTTCGACCCGGAAATAGTCGCGGGACGGCTGGTTCTCCCCGTCGATCCACCACTCTGGAGCGATCCGTTCGGGACCCTCGGTGCGGGCGATCCGAAAAAGGCTCCGGCGCCAGCGGAAGCTTTTCGGTGCGTCCTCCGGCACGCCGGCCATGGTTTCGACCGGCTCGGGTGGGCTGAAGAGGCGCAACGGCCGGTCCATGCAGGCGGTTGCCGTGACCGCCGCCGCCCCGCTCCGGTCGATGGCTCGCTCGCTCTCCAGACGGTCCAGGATGGGGGCGAGGCGTGCGGCGCGCTCGGGCAGGTGGCTTTCGGCAAGCGTCAAGGCAAGCAGGCTGTCGGGGCCGAAGCGGGCGACGATCCGCTCGGCGAAGGCGGACAGCGAGGGGCTGTCCCCGGTGCCGTCGTCAAAGCCCTCCTGCACCGTCTCGAAAGGCTCGGCGGTGAGCACGCAGAGGCGGACGATCTCGAACCCGTATCCGGCGTCCAGTCCGTCATGAACCGCCGCAAGCCGCTCGCGGAACAGAAGCTTGATACGGTCAGGATCGCGCTGGGGGGCGGAGGTCGCCGCCTGGATACGAAACACGCGGCCGTCGACGCGGAAGAGCAGAAGCGCAAACAGGCGTCCGCCCTCTCCACGTCGCTCGAGGCCCTCCTTGAGCGATCCTGCAAGATGGGCGGAAAGCGCCAGGATGTCGTCTGCGGAACTGACGGGATCGAACAGGCGGCGCTCTGCCGAAAGAACCGGCACCGGCAAGCGCGGCGAGATGGGCTCGTCCTCCAGGCCGAGTGCCTGGTCGAGCCGCAGGAGCAGCAGCGGTCCGAAGCGGCGGGCAAGCGGCGCGCGGGGCAGGGGCAGGAGATCGCCGATCGCCTTAAGCCCGACCCGCCCGAGCATCGCGATTGTGTCCTTGGGCAGGCGTAGCGCCGGCGTCGGCAGGGGTGCAAGCACCGCTTCGGCCGCATCGGCATCGATCACGCCCCCCTCGCCGAAATGGCTGACCGCCCAGGACAGGCCGGGCGAGGACGAAATCGCTCCGCGTGCCTCGACGCCGAGCGCAAAGAGCGAGGATAGAAGACCGTCGAGCAGCGCCCGTTCGCCGCCGTGCAGATGGGCGCAACCGGTGATGTCGAGATAGAGCCCGTCGTCGCCGTCGACGGCGACGAGCGGCGTGTAGCGGTCGCACCAGTCGGCCAGACCCTCGAGCAGCGCCCGGTCGGCGTCTGGCTCGGCGGGAAGGATATCCAGGGACGGGCAGATGGCACGCGCCTCCGTGACCCCATGTCCCCTGCGCAGGCCGATACGTTCGGCCTCACGATCGAGACGGCTTATCCGCATGGCATTGTCGCTGCGGCTGGCGAAGACAACGGGCGGGTGGTCAGGGCGTCCTTTGGAGAGCCACGACCGTCCCCAGCGCGCCCGGGCCACCCTGTCGGCGGGAAGATAGGGAAACCAAAGACAAAGTATCCTCTGGCTGCCGCTGCGGCTGCTGAGCGGCAGGGCGTGATTCAGGATGGGTTTCTGTGCGGCGAAAGCGGCGGTCATCGGGGTTCCACTCCAGGACTGTGCCGACGGCGTCGGCGATCTTGCTTTTTTCCGGGGTGACGAGAAAAGCCGGATTGCCAAGGCTGCCGGCCAGCATCGATCCGTCCGGCAGGGGGCGTGCGCCTGAAGGCGCCGGCTCGACGCGCAGGCGGCAGATCGCGCTGCTTGCTTCCTCCTCGCCCGCCTGGCGCAACAGCAGAAGAAGGGTGCCGCTTGCCCTCGCGCGCAGTTGCAGGCGGCGGCTTTCCGTCAGGCCGAAACAGGCGGGATTGCCGCGGATCTCCAGAATAACGGCCGAAAAGACCGGGATGCCGAGTGCGGCTTCTGCCATCCAGAGTGCATCCTGCGTTGTCCTCGGGCGGGCGAGGAAGAGGCGTGCCGGGTCGAGGCCATAGTTCTTCAAGCCCGGGGCGTAGGGCATGCCGGCTTCCGAAAGCGCCATTGCCTGACTAATCCAAAGTGTGGCGCCGGTCCCCGCGATCTCCTGCTGCAGGGCGGCAAGGGCAAGCGTGAAGCCGGTGGCAGCGCCCATGTCGCGCGTCTGCGCATTGCGGATCTCAACGAGCCCGCAGCCCGGCAGGCCGGCTGCAAATATAGCCTCGAGGCCGTCAGTTGCCGGGGAATCATTCCGCGCGGTCTCCGGTGTATTCCACTTCCAGCGGGATCTTCGCCCGGAGAGGCCGGGTCCGTCCGCGTTTTCGATGCGTGCGACGGCCTCTCGCAAGTTAACAAGCCGCTCACGCGCCAGGGCAGGCGTTGCCATGACGGTCGTTCCTCTGTTTGTTCATGTTATGTTCTTATGGATTCCAGAACGGCCGAAAAGAGTCAACGCCAATTCGCTACGGGGTAATCACAACATCGCGCTCCCGCGCATGAGAGGGCAGCCGCCAACATTTCAGCGGCACCCACGATGATGGCGCCCAGAAAAAGCCGGCCTGAACGGTGCGGCCCGTTCTGGCTCAGCCGCCCGCGCGGCAGGAAAGGCCGCCATAACGGGCATCAAGGCTGATCGCCGCCCGATAGATCTGCCGTACGGTATCGGCGAAAAGTCGTCCGTCCGCCCGCAATCCGCCGGCGGCGCGGCCGATCACGTTCAGGCCGGGAACGGCCGCTCCGAACCGCATCAGCCGTCCGTCGTCCTCAACCCGCATCGTGCCGGGTTGGCGGCCAGCCAGCAGGCCGTCGGCCGGGTTTGCAACCTCTTCGCGGCAATCGACCAGGCGGCCGGACATGGTTTCGTCCTCACGGCTGCCACGCCGCCTGAGCCGGACGCCCTCCCTTGCAAGGCCGAGGATGCGGGCATCCACGAGTTCGGTTGCAGGATTTTGCAGTTCCCGCATCAACTGGCGGTGAAGCTCCGGTGCGATCCTCTCCGAACTGAGCCGGTGCAGGTTGCGCAGGTGGCGCCAGTAACGCCGTTGCGCCTCCGGCGGAAGGGCACGCCAGAAGGCGGGCCACTGCCCATTCAGGCCATCGATCACGGCCTGCCAGCCCTGGCCGCTACGGCGACAGTCGTCGCGTAGCTCCCGCAATGTTTCGGCAAGGCCGGTACCGGCCGAAACCGCCGGGATTGCCGGGCCCTGCGGAAGCTGGGCGTGCGCTTGCGGCAAACGGCCCCTGGCTGCCAGGATCCTGATGCGACCTGCATATCCGCTGGCGCGAAGATGCAAGAGTACCGCCGCCATGCGGGGGCCGTCGCCGGAAAGCAGGAACGGCAGGCCGGCCGCCCTCCCCCCGCGGTTCCACAGAAGCTGCTCGGCAGCAAGCCAGGAAGAGGCCTCGCCCCCTGCCCGACCATGTCCCGTTGCCAGGAACACCTCGTCGAAAATCATCCGGCTGGCATCGTCAAGCGTGAGGGCCAGCCCGTGTCCGGGCAACGTCTCGAGCGCGGTGACGGCTGCGGACACGGTCTGCACGGTGGTATCGCGGCGATCGGCAAAGATCTCGCCGAAGCGCATCGTCAGATAGTCGCGGAAAACCGAGCGGGGCACATAGACGTGCTCGAAGCCGCGCAGAGCAGTGACCGAACTGGGACCGGCCGCGCTTTCCAGCCAGTCGACGAAATCGGATGGACGATCGGCCAGAACGGAGAGATGGCTGGCGCGCTCGCTCATCGTCGCCTGTCCGGCGACACCGTTGCCGAAGCTGCCGGGAAAATCGGCCGCGTCGATCATCCAGAGATGAAACGGTCGGCGGAGGCGACGCAGCAGCGCGATCGCCGTTGCGATGCCCGCAGGACCGCGGCCGACAATGGCGATGCGCAGACGGCCGTCTACGGGCAGCGCTGCAGGGTTCTTCCGGACTGCGTTCCTGGACAACATGTCTCTTCCCTTCCCTGGTTCGCCCCGCCCTCGCCCTTCACTGTCTCTGTACGGTTTTGGGATAACCCGCGGTTCCTTCCCATGGCACAAGCGGAAAACCCTGCGATGTAAGGGGCTTACGCTCCGCTGTCGCCGTCGCGACAGATGTCGTCCTGCACTTGTCTGTATGCATTTTTACCCTCTGCGCAGGCATGATAACGTAATTTACTATAAAATCTATAGACTATTTTCCGGTGTCAGGCGCGCCTTTCGGTCGGCCTGCGGCGACCGCCCGCGAGGAACCCCACTCGGGCCCTGCCGGGCCAATAGGCCCATCAAACATGACGTCGAATTTCAGGAAGTTCGCGCGCGGCAAGCCGGGTCCGGATGACCGGACCGGATGTCGAGGACAGGCCGCCTCATCCGTGCGGGTTGTCCGGCACACCGGAATCCTCCCCAGCGGAGAGGATCCGAAGTCTGTAGCGCAGTCAGTAGAAGACGTGGATCGGCCAGGCAGGGAACTGGCGGGCGGGGTTTTGCTGTCCGGCGGCGGGTTTCAGGAAATCCAGAAGCCCCTTGCGGGCGGGCTTTTCCGTGGCGTCCCCCCTCCGGACTTCGTCGCCTTCGGGCGCGCAGTCATCGACCGAATGTGGAGAGAAATAGCCGAGCGTCATTCCACCCATATAGAACATGCGCCAACTCCTGATCATCCCCGGTCGTTAACGACCGTGGAGTGATCATGGCGAAATCGTGACACATGTCAATAGTCTATAGATTTAGTGCTCTAATAGGCCGGAGCTTCACTCTAGGCTTGCTGGCCGACGGCCTTCTTTTCAGGAACGTCGTCCTCGATAAGCCCGGAGGTGCCGGGAGAAGCGACGAACTGTTCGAGCGTCATGTTGTCGAGAATGGAAGCAATGGCGTCGCGGACCTCGGTCATGGCGCGACGGACCTGACAGGCTGCCGGGTCTGCGCAATCGTCACAGGCCTCGTAAGCCGTGCGGCTGGCGCAGCGAATCGGTGCCAACGGCCCGTCCAGCACGCGGATGGCATGGCCGATCCGGATCGCGGATGCAGGATGCGACAGGGCGTATCCGCCTCCCGGGCCCTTCTTGGAACGCAGGATGCCGGCATTGCGAAGCTCGAGCAGGATGGTGTCGAGAAACTTCTTCGGAATGTTGTTGCGGAGCGCAATTTCACTGACGAAGGCGGTTTCTCCAGGAGCCAGGCGTGCCAGATCGACCAGAGCCTTCAGCCCGTACTTGCCCTTTTTTGTCAGCATGTCATCCTGCTTTCCAGTTGCAAAAACGGCGCCGTCAGGTCCGCCCACGGGCGGCGCCCCGATCAAAAAACCACCCGCCTGTCGGTGAGATCGAACGCCCGCCACCCATACGGATGATTCCGACGCATTTTAGGCACGCAAGTCCTAAAATCATATAAAAAAGGTATATTTTATTCGCGAACGGCAATTCAAGGCGACGGATCGTCCCGAATCGCATTTCGCGTACCGAATTAGAGCCGACGTTGCCGATTGGCAACCGAGTGGGGCACACGGAAGAGCATTCAGGCGCGCCCGGCTTCATCCCGGGATGCGTGCGCGAGATGCCGCCGGCGCAATTCGGCCTGGACTTCGTCCTGAAAGTCCAGCACCTGCAGGCGCATTTCCGCCTCGTCGCAGCCCAGCGCCAGCAGTTCCTCGGCAAGCCTGCGGCATTCGGCGCGCCAGTAGCGCAGCGCCGGTTCGCCATGCAGGGTTTCTAATTCCGTGGCGCAGCGCCGAACCACGCCCGTCCGCCGTGCAATCGGAAACGGTACCGTAGCCGCGCTAGATGTCAGGCCGGCGTTGGCAGATGCTGCGCTCATGAATGCGGTCCCCTCGTATGCGATCGATCCTGCATACCGGGCGCATGGTTAACGTCAGGTTTCCGTTGCGATAATGCTGCTTCGCTTGGTGACGATGGCGGGGCCGCCGGTCTGCCGGCGCTGGCAACCGTGCGTCACAGCAATGTCGTCGGAGAGCCTGGCGCGCCGTTGTCCTTGACCGCCTGCATCACCACGAAAGTGGAGGTATTCGAGACGTTCGGCAGGCTGGAGATCTTTTCGCCCAGAACTTCGCGATAGCGGCGGATGTCGGACGTCCTGACCTTCAGGAGATAATCGAACGACCCGGCTATCATATGGCATTCCTCGACCTCCTGGATGCGGCGCACGGCGCTGTTGAACGCCTCCAAAGCCTTCTCCCGCGTGTCCGACAGTTTCACTTCGGCAAAGGCGATGTGGTCAAGACCGAGCTTGCGCAGGTTGATCTCGGCATGGAAGCCGAGGATGAAGCCGTCATCGATCAGTCGCTTCAACCGCGCCTGGCAGGGCGTCTTTGACAATCCCACCCGCTTGGACAACTCTGTCACGGAGATCCGTCCGTCCTGGCTGAGCACGTCGAGGATGCGAATGTCGAATTGGTCCAGATCGTCGATAGTTTGCGTCTTTGTCATTCATTCGGCCTATACTGTGGTCTCAAAACAGTTTGATCGGACTAAAATTGGAAGAAATCAAGTCAACATGATTTCTTCGCCGGTGCTAACATTCACGGGCTGCGAAACGAGGCGCCGGAGGGCCGGCTTATCGGCGTGGCCCGTCCCGGCGACCGGTTGAAACGCCCCATTATTCACGAGCGCGTCACCATGACCAATATCTCCCCCTCCCCGAAGAATGCCGGCGTGGCCGGCGAGCGTCGCCCCTTTGCCGATTTCGCCCCGCCGATCCGCCCGCAGGGCGTGCTGCGCCAGGCGATAACGGCCGCCTACCGCCTTCCTGAGGCAGAAGCGGTCGCCGCCCTGCTTGAAAGCGCAACACTTGCGCCGGAGCAGCGCAATGCCGTCGCGGCCACGGCACGCAAGCTGATTTCGGCATTGCGCGCCAAGCACAAGGGCACGGGCGTGGAGGGGCTGGTGCACGAGTATTCCCTGTCGAGCCAGGAAGGCGTGGCGCTGATGTGCCTTGCCGAAGCGCTGCTCCGCATTCCCGACACGGCGACCCGCGACGCGCTGATTCGCGACAAGATCGCCGACGGCGACTGGAAGTCGCATATCGGTGGCGGCCGTTCGCTGTTCGTCAATGCCGCAACCTGGGGGCTTGTCGTGACGGGCAAGCTGACGGGAACGGTGAACGACCGCAGCCTGTCGGCGGCACTGACCCGCCTGATCGCACGCTGCGGCGAACCGGTGATCCGGCGGGGCGTCGACATGGCGATGCGGATGATGGGCGAGCAGTTCGTCACCGGGGAGACGATCGACGAAGCGCTGAACCGCTCGCGAGCGCTTGAGCAGAAGGGCTTTCGCTACTCCTACGACATGCTTGGCGAGGCCGCCACGACTGCCGCGGACGCCGAGCGCTATTATCGTGACTACGAGAACGCCATCCATGCGATCGGCAAGGCTTCGGCCGGCCGCGGCATCTACGAGGGGCCCGGCATCTCGATCAAGCTTTCGGCGCTGCATCCGCGCTACGTGCGCGCGAAGGCCGATCGCGTCATGGTCGAACTGCTGCCCAAGGTGAAGGCGCTCGCGCTGCTGTCGAAGACCTATGACATCGGCCTCAACATTGATGCGGAAGAGGCGGACCGGCTGGAGCTTTCGCTCGACCTGCTCGAAAGCCTGTGCACCGATCCCGATCTTTCCGGCTGGAACGGCATGGGCTTCGTCGTCCAGGCCTATGGCAAGCGGTGCCCGTTCGTGCTCGATTTCATTATCGACCTTGCCCGCCGTTCGGGCCGGCGCATCATGGTGCGCCTCGTCAAGGGCGCCTACTGGGATGCCGAGATCAAGCGCGCCCAGGTGGACGGCCTCCCCGATTTCCCTGTCTACACCCGCAAGATCCACACCGACGTCTCCTACATCGCCTGCGCCCGCAAGCTGTTGGCCGCCACCGACGTGATCTTTCCGCAGTTCGCAACCCACAATGCCCAGACGCTGGCCACGATCTATCACGTCGCCGGCCCGGACTTTTCCGTCGGGAAGTACGAGTTCCAGTGCCTGCACGGCATGGGCGAGCCGCTCTATGACGAGGTCGTCGGTCGCGGCAATCTCGACCGTCCCTGCCGCATCTATGCGCCCGTCGGCACGCACGAGACGCTCCTGGCCTATCTCGTCCGGCGCCTTCTGGAAAACGGCGCCAACTCCTCGTTCGTCAACCGCATCGCCGATCCCGCCGTATCGATCGACGACCTGATCGCCGATCCGGCCGAAGTCGTCCGTTCGATGGCGGTCGTCGGCGCCCGCCACGACCAGATCGCGCTGCCTGCAAATCTCTACGGCGCGCGCCGCAATTCCGACGGTCTCGATCTTTCAAATGAGACGACGCTGTCGGCGCTCTGCGATGCGCTGGAAGCAAGTGCTGCGGTTTTCTGGAAGGCCGAGCCGCAACTGGCGGACGGCGTCGCCGGCGGCGAGACCCGCCCGGTCCCCAACCCCGGCGACAACGGCGATATCGTCGGCCATGTCACCGAAGCCTCGGACGAAACGGCGCGCAAGGCCGCAACGCTGGCTGCCGGCGCCGCTCTTCGCTGGGCGGCCGTTTCCCCGACGGAGCGGGCTGCCTGCCTGGAGCGGGCAGCCGACGCCATGCAGGCGCGCATGCCGACGCTGCTCGGGCTGATCGTTCGCGAGGCGGGCAAGTCGCTTCCGAACGCGATCGCCGAGGTGCGCGAGGCGATCGACTTCCTGCGCTACTACGCCGAACAGGCACGCCGCACGCTCGGCCCGGCGCATGCGCCGCTCGGGCCGGTCGTCTGCATCAGCCCGTGGAACTTCCCGCTGGCGATTTTCACCGGACAGATCGCAGCCGCACTCGTCACCGGCAACCCGGTGCTGGCGAAGCCAGCAGAAGAAACGCCGCTGATTGCCGCCGAAGGCGTACGCCTGCTGCACGAGGCCGGTATTCCGGCAGAAGCACTGCAGCTGCTTCCGGGCGACGGCCGTGTCGGGGCCGCGCTCGTAGCAGCGCCGGAGACTGCCGGCGTCATGTTCACCGGCTCGACCGAAGTCGCCCGGTTGATCCAGGCGCAGCTCGCCGGCCGCCTGTCGGCCGACGGCAAGCCCATCCCGCTGATCGCCGAGACTGGCGGCCAGAACGCCATGATCGTCGATTCATCGGCACTTGCTGAGCAGGTGGTGTTCGACGTCATCGCATCGGCTTTTGACAGTGCCGGACAGCGCTGCTCGGCACTGCGCGTCCTCTGCCTGCAGGAAGACGTGGCCGACCGCACGCTCGGGATGCTGAAGGGAGCGCTGCACGAGCTGACCATCGGCCGGACGGACAAGCTCTCCGTCGATATCGGCCCAGTCATCACCGGAGAGGCGAAGGCGATCATCGAAGGCCATATCGAGGGCATGCGCGGCAAGGGTCGCAAGGTCGAGCAGATCGAACTCGCAGCCGAAACGGCCAAGGGGACATTCGTGCCGCCGACGATCATCGAGCTTGGCGGCATCTCCGAGCTCAAGCGCGAGGTGTTCGGTCCCGTCCTGCACGTCATCCGCTTCAAGCGCGAGGAGCTCGACCGGCTGATCGACGAGATCAACGCCACCGGCTATGGCCTGACCTTCGGCCTGCACACCCGCCTCGACGAGACGATCGCCCATGTCACCAGCCGGATCAAGGTCGGCAACGTCTACGTCAACCGCAACGTGATCGGGGCAGTCGTCGGCGTGCAGCCGTTCGGTGGACGCGGCCTGTCCGGCACCGGCCCGAAGGCGGGCGGTCCGCTTTATCTCGGACGCCTCGTCAAGACCGCGCCGATCCCGCCGCAGCACAGCTCGGTGCACACCGACCCGGCGCTGACGGACTTCGCCAAGTGGCTCGGCCTGCGCGGCATGAACGCCCAGGCGCAGGCCGCGCGCGATACGGGCAGCGCGTCGGCACTCGGTCTCGATCTCGAGCTGCCCGGCCCGGTCGGCGAACGCAACCTCTATGCGCTGCACCCGCGCGGCCAGGTGCTGCTCGTGCCGCAGACCGAGATGGGCCTCTACAGCCAGATCGTCGCTGCGCTCGCCACCGGCAACCGTGCCGTCATCGATGCCGCTTCAGGCTTGCAGGCGTCGCTGAAGGACCTTCCCGCAAGCGTTGCCGCGCGGGTCGCATGGTCGAATGACTGGGCGAAGAGCGGGCCTTTTGCTGGTGCGCTCATCGAGGGCGATGCGGAACGCATCCGTGCGGCGAACGAAAAGATCGCCGCCCTTCCCGGTCCGCTGGTGTTGGTACAGGCCGCGTCCACGGACACGATCATGGCCGAAAATGCGGAAGCCTACTGCCTCAACTGGTTGCTGGAAGAGGTCTCCACATCGATCAACACCACGGCTGCCGGCGGCAATGCCAGCCTGATGGCGATCGGCTGATGGATCTGGTGGGTGCCGGCACAGCGTGCCGGCGCCCGCCATTTTCGGGGAACCGGACTTTCGGCCGCAGCCGAAGTGTCGCATTCCGCCAACGGCGGAAGTTCGTCCCTACCCGGCGGTAGCGTCGGCGCTAGCCTCGATGCGTTCCATGTCGTCGTCGGACAGGCCGAAATGATGGCCGATTTCATGGATCAGAACATGGGTGATGATATCGCCCAGCGTTTCCTCGTTCTCGGCCCAGTAGTCGATGATCGGGCGGCGGTAGAGTGTGATCCGGTTTGGCATTTCGCCGGTCTCGACGGTGAAGCGCTCCGAGATACCGCGTCCCTCGAACAGGCCGAGCAGGTCGAAAGGCGTTTCCAGCGCCATGTCCTCGAAAACGTCGTCGCTGGGAAAATCGGAAATCTCGATGATCAGGTTGCCGGTGAGTGCGCGAAACTCGTCCGGCAGATTGCCATAGGCCTCGACAGCCAGCGACTCGAACGTGCTGATCGTCGGGGCGTGGCGATTCTGCCAATCTTCTGTCTGGTCGATGCGGGCCATGAGCACTCCTTTATGCGTCATATAGCACTTCGTGAACGCATTTCGAGTGATGAATTCCGGCGCTGCCGCTCAAGGCTTCGTGTAGGGGAATGCCCGCCCCTCCGGTGGTGATGAGACGACGGCGCGAAGAGGTCGACCTCGTGCCGGGTGCGGCCACGTTTGGCGCGCCTTCGCACGAAGCACCTGTGGCACCTCGTCGAGCGCTCAGCGCTGACGTAGCGCCGTGACCTCGATCTCAATCAGCATTTCCGGCCTGATCAGTTCGCAGACGATCATGGTTGCCGCGGGCCGGATCTCGCCGAAGGCTTCGCCGAGGATCGGGAAGACGATGTCGGCGAAGGATGCGTCGGTGACATAGTAGTGACAGCGCACGGCGTCGGCGAGCGAAAAGCCCGCCTCCTCCAGCGCCTTGCGGATGGTCGAAAGGCAGTTGCGGGTCTGCTCCTCGACGCTATCCGGCATCTTCATCGTGGCATAGTCGTAACCGGTCGTGCCGGAAACGAAGCACCAGTCGCCCTGCACCACCGCCCGCGAATAGCCGGCGGTGTGTTCAAAGGGCGAACCCGAAGAGATTAGGCTTCGCATGCTCGCGACCTCGCTCAGGCCCAGGGGCGTGCAGCTGCCGTCGCGTTCTCGTAGGCGTCGATGGACGCCGCCTTCTCCAGCGTAAGCCCGATGTCATCGAGGCCGTTCAGCAGGCAGTGGCGGCGGAATGCGTCAATCTCGAACGAAATCTTGCCGCCATCGGGACCGGAGATCTCCTGTGCCTCGAGGTCGACAGTCAGAACGGCGTTGGAGCCGCGGCTGGCGTCGTCCATCAGCTTTTCCAGGTTTTCCGGGCTGACGACGATCGGCAGGATGCCGTTCTTGAAACAGTTGTTGTAGAAGATGTCGGCAAACGAGGTCGAGATCACGCAGCGGATACCGAAGTCGAGCAGCGCCCAGGGCGCATGCTCACGCGAGGAGCCGCAACCGAAGTTGTCGCCGGCGACGAGGATGCTGGCGTTCTGGTAGGCGGGCTTGTTCAGGACGAAGTCCTGGTTGGGCGAGCCGTCTTCGTTGTAGCGCGCTTCGGCGAAAAGACCCGTGCCGAGACCGGTGCGCTTGATGGTCTTCAGGTAGTCCTTCGGGATGATCATGTCCGTGTCGATATTGACCACGGGCAGCGGCGCGGCGACGCCGGTCAGCTTGACGAACTTCTCCATGACGTGAACCTCGATTGCGATACTTATCGTTCCGGGCCTGCGTTTAGATCAGTTTCGCCGGGAAATGAAGGAGAATCTTGCGCGACGGAAGCCCGAGACGACCGAATCTTGCCCGTGGCGCGGCCACAGGTTGCACTCAACGTTCGAGCGCCCGTTCCCTAGAGATCGATGATCGTACCGCGACCGTCGTTCCAGATGCGGGGTTCGCGCTGGCCGGGCTTGCGGGTGCGGGCATAGCACCTGGCTCGAACCGGAGTCGGCTGCATCTTGGCTGCGATCCAGCTGCCTAACATGATCACGGACGCGATACCCGCAAGCGCAAGCCCGAGGGAGGCCGCAAAAACGAGTGTCACGCCGGCGATGACGACGGCCAGGGTGGCGACGAAAATGGAGCGAATGCTGTGCATGATTGGCCCTTTCTCTCTCGCCAATGTGGGTAGGGAATGTGTTCATTACAAGGCTTTCGCAGTGGCCACCGTGTCGCACCTTGCGCCGCTACGAATCTGTGCATTCCGGCGTGCCAATGTGCTTGCCCAACCGGCCGAAGCGGGGCAGAAAGGCGAGATGAACACGCCGTTTCGCAATCATCCGCTTCGCCCGCGTCGATCGCTCCTGTCCGTCCCGGCGAGCAATGCCCGGGCGCTGGAAAAATCGGCCACGCTCTCATGCGACGGAATCATCTTCGATCTGGAAGATTCCGTTGCGCCCGAAAGCAAGGCGGTGGCGCGCGAGGCGCTGAAGCGGCATTTCGCTGAACTCGACCGGTCGTATCCCGTCGAGCGCATCATCCGCATCAATTCGCTGTCCGGCAGCGACGGTCCTGCCGATCTCGAAGCGGTGCTCGCCTGCGGGCCGGACGCCGTGCTTCTGCCAAAGGTGTGCGAGCCGCAGGACGTACTTGCCGTTGCCGACTGGTTGGCAGATCAGGGGGCGGACGAAAGCCCCCGGTTGTGGGCCATGATCGAGACACCGTCGGCGGCCCTCAATCTGGCGGCGATCGCGGAAGCGGGGCGTACCAGCGGCGGCCGGCTCGACTGCCTCGTCGTCGGCCTGAACGATCTCAGGCTTGCGACCGGCATTGCCGACGTGCCCGGCAGGCCCTTCCTGGTGCCGTTTCTGATGCAGGTTGTGGTTGCTGCACGCGCTTCAGGGCTTGACGTGATCGACAGCGTCCATAACGGATTTACCGACCTTGGGGGCTTCAGTGCGGAGTGCGAACAGGGGCGGCAGATGGGCTTCGACGGCAAGATGCTCATTCATCCCGCGCAGATCGAACCGGCAAACCGCGCCTACGGCGTTCAGGGCGCGGCGGCAGACGAGGCCCGCGCCATTGTCGCCGCCTTCGCGCGGCCCGAAAACGCCGGCAAGGGAGCGGTCAATCTCGACGGTCGCATGGTGGAGCGCCTTCATCTCGACCAGGCCGAGCGCCTGCTTGCCAAACTCGAACTCATTGCAAGAAAAGAGAACCGCGCATGAAAGTCTATCGATTCCTGACCGGCCCCGACGACGCCTCCTTCTGCCACAAGGTGACGCTCGCCTTGAACAAGGGCTGGTCACTTCACGGTTCGCCGACCTATGCCTTCAACGCCGAGACGAAGCTGATGCAGTGCGGCCAGGCCGTGGTGAAGGAAGTCGAGGGCAAGGAGTACCATCCGGATATCAAGCTTTCGGAGCAGTAAGGCGTGCCGAGGACGGGCGCGCGCTTCAGCCGGTCTGCTGCTCGAACATGATCCGTGCCTCCAGACCCCCGGCATGTCCCTCCGGCGGCGAGACCAGCTCCAGGCGGGCATTCATCTGGGCAAGCAGCCGCTCGGCAATGGATATTCCTAATCCCGAGCCCTTGGCATTGGTCCGGCCCCGTCCGAATCGTCTGCGGATCATTTCCAGCTCCCAATCGGCCAGCAGCGGGCCGCCGTTGATGATGCGGATGGTGCCGTTGCGTTCCAGCCGCACGTCGATCGGAACATCCGGATCGCCGTGAACAAGGGCGTTTTCGATCAGGTTGCGAAGCGCGATGGCGAAGCCGTCCTCGCTGGCTGGCTTGCGCAGCACTGCGCCGTCGGCGCGATGGAACTGCAGTCGTCCGGCGCCTTCGGGGTCGCGCTGGAAATCGAGGACGACGAGTTCCAGAACGCGGGCGAGATCGACCGGCGTGCTGACGGCGCCGACGCCGGCCTCGGCGCGCGCCAGCTGCAACAGCTTCTCGGCGAGGTGGCTGAGCTTGACGAGTGAGGCCTCGACCTGGCGGGCGCGGGCCTTCCTTGGGCCGCCTGGCAGTTCGTCGATCAGCACCTGGGTCTGCGCCAGCGCGCCAGCGATCGGCGTGCGCAGTTCATGGGCGCTGTTGGCCGTAAACTCCCGCTCGGCCTCCAGCGCAGCCTTCAGCCGGGTGAGGAGTAGGTTGACCGAGCGCACGATCGGCAGCAGTTCACGCGGCATGCCTTCGCGCTCGATCACCGCCAGATTGCCGCCGTCCTTGCTCGCGATGCTCTGGCGCAAGGCATCGATCGGTTTCAGCGTCCGCCGCACGATGTACCAGACGAGCGCCACGCTGGCAGGCACAAGCAGGAGAACGGGCAGGAACAGCGCCATCGCGCCCTCGACCAGCGCTTCGCGCCGGTTGGCCAGCGCATCGGCCACCTGCAGGTAGAGCTTTTCACTGCCTTCGGTCGTAGCCGTATAGAAGCGGTAGTCGGAACCGCGCCAGAAGCCGCGCCTGAGGGGGGCATCAAACCCGGCCTCCGGTGCGTCGTGCGAACGCAGCAGCACATCGCCCTTCTCGTCGCGCAGCTGGTAGATCAGGTATTCCTCGCCGGATGCTGGCACCACGCCTTCGAAGCGGAGGTTCGAACCCGGTTCGTCGCCTCTCTCGACGTCGTCGACCACCAGGATCAGCAGCCGCTCGGCCGTTTCCTGCAGCGCGCTGTCGAAAATCTCGCCGAACTCGTCCTGCATGACCATCACGCCAAGGGCTGCGGCGAGCAGCCAGAAGCCCGCCAGCGCCCCGGACAACGCCAGCGTCAACCTGCGAGTGATGCTGCGTTCGCTCATGGCTGCATACCGAGCCGGTAGCCGACCCCGCGAACGGTGAGGATGTGGTCGTGCCCGAGCTTCTTGCGAACGCGACTGACATAGACCTCGACGGTGTTGCTTTCGATTTCTGAGCCGAAGGCATAGAGCGCTTCCTCGATCTGTCCTTTGGAGACCGTGGCGCCGGGCCGGGCCAGCAGCACGTCGAGGACGGCCCATTCCCGGCCCGAAAGCACGACCTCGCGGCCGTCGGTGACGATCCGCCGGTCCGCGGGGCCGATCTCCAGTGCGCCCAGCCGGATCACGGGGGAGGGATTGCCGCCGTAGCGGCGCGCTACCGCAAGCATCCGGGCTGACAGTTCGCCGAGGTTGAAGGGTTTGACGAGATAGTCGTCGGCACCGCTGTTCAGTCCCTCGATACGGTCTGAAATCTGGTCATGCGCGGTCAGGATGATGACGGGCGTCTTGCTGCCAGCCTCGCGCAGCGACTTGAGAAAGGCGATGCCGCTGCCGTCGGGAAGGCGAAGGTCCAGCAGGATCAGGCCGTAGTTGACCGCCTTTGCCGCCGCGCGCCCATCTTCGAGTTGCCGGACCCAGTCGACCGCGTGGCCATTCGCCGCGACATGGTCGCGGACGGCTTCGCCGAGAATGGCGTCGTCTTCGATCAAAAGTACGCGCATGCGGCCCTCTTCCTTCAGCGCGCGCCAACTGCCGGCGCTTCCTTGGGTCATCGTCACGATATTCCTGGAGGCAATCAAGTCGCCGCCATCGTTTGCCGCCGCGATCAGGTCGAGGATTTGGAACGGCACCGCGAAAGAACGTCGAGCGCGGGGGTGTAGACGCTGGTTCGGACAGACATCATGCCAAGCACCGTATGGAAGAGATTGTCGTGAGAGGCGGGTTCGTTCGACCGCTCCGTGAGGCAGGTGGCGTCGACTGCAGCGCGGTCCTTTTCTCCCAGCCAGAGAAGGAAGGGAATGTGGGTCTGGACATCGGGAGCGATGACATAGGGCGCGCCGTGCAGGTAGAGGCCGCCTTCGCCGAGCGATTCACCGTGGTCAGACATGTAGAGCATCGAGCCGTCGATGCTGGCGTCGCGGCGCTTCAGCTCGTCGATGATCGTTGCAAGCACATGGTCGGTGAAGGCGATGGAATTGTCGTAGGCGTTGACGATTTCATCCTGTGTGCAATCGCCGAGTTCTGCGGCGCGGCAGTCGGGGTTGAAGCGCCGGTAGGCGTCGGGGTAGCGCTCGAAATAGGCAGGCCCATGGCTGCCAAGCTGGTGGATGACCAGCACGCTGTCCTTCCTCACGCCGTCGAGCCAGCTACCCAAGCGATCGAGCAGGATTGCGTCCGTGCATTCGCCATCCGTGCAGAAACGGGGATCGGCGCTGTCGGGCATGAAATGATACGCCACGCGGTCGGCAATGCCCTTGCTGCCGGTGTTGTTGTCCCACCATTCGGCATCGATGCCCGCATGGGACAGCACGTCGAGCAGGTTCTCCGTCTCGAGCCCCTTGCGATGGCTGTAGCTGTCGCGCGTGTAGACGGAGAACATGCAGGGCAGGGACACCGCGGTCGCCGTCCCGCAACTGGTCGCAACGGGAAAATAGACCACGTTGCGCGCCGCCAGCTCAGGATTGGTGGAGCGCCCGTAGCCGCCCAGCGAGAAGTTCTGCGCCCGCGCCGTCTCGCCGGCAACGATCACCAGGACGCGCGGCTTGCTGCCGGGCGGCGCCACGACGCGGGCATCCTTGCCCAACGGCTGGACGACGATGTTCTCCTCGGCGGTCGTGCGCGACACATAACGCACGCCGCTGACGATCGGGCCGACGGGGTTCAGGCTCGTCAGCCAGTCGCGGTGTTCGCGGCTCGTGCTGATGATCAGTTTCATCTGGGTCAGCGCTGCGAGCGTCGCAATCAGCAGCAGCGGAAGGACGAACACCAGGTTCCGCCGCGCCTTGGCGAAAAAGGCAAGGTGCTCCACCTTCACCCAGAGTATGAGAAGGGATGGCATCGCGCCATACAGAAAGAGGTGCCAGACGAAGGCGGGCGTGATCAGATTGTCTGCCTCCGCCTGCGTCGTCTCTGCCGCATTGCGGATCATGTCGACGCTGATCACGACGCCGAAGCGGTCCATGAACCAGGAGGCAGCGGCGCTTGTCAGGACAAAAAAAATGAACAGCGGCTTCGTCGCGAAGCGCATGGACAGGGCGATGCAGACCGCCGAGAGCAGAGCGGCAAGGCCGATGCCGAAGACCGCCATGGACTGAAACGTGCCGCTGAAGTACGTGGCAGTCTTCTGCCAGAAGCTGTGGTTCGCAGTCGCCAGGACGAAGCACACGACGACGAAACTCAACGGTACGGCACCGATAGCCGGACGCCATCCGCCCGCAGACGGAGCAAGATTGCCCTCAAAAGTCGCCATTCCCGTTCCTCTCGATCCGCTTCGTTGGCTGACCGGGGAGATCTCGACCCGCGCCCGCGCCGCGACAGACAGCCGTTGCCGGTCGCCCGACATTCGGACGCGGAAACTGTAAGGGGAAGCTGACAGCAGCCTGAACGGCGCAGGAGAGCAGTGGATGTTGCGACCGCGGGGGCGATCCTGCACAAGGTCGTGTTGCAGCGCAAAAATGCCTTGATTGATGAATTCGTGGGCGGCCTGCGTGCTTGACTCGTTTTTGAGCGAATCCTATGGATTTTTAAACCATTTGGTCAAAGTGAAGGGGAACGAAACATGACGAACAGCCTCCTGATTAGACGCCGCACCGTTCTCGCCGGCGGCCTAGCTCTGAGCGCCAGCGCCTTCCTGCCGCAGGCGCGCGCGCAGGCGCCGCTCAAGGTTGCAGGCATCCATGCTTCCCCGGTCGAAAACGCCTGGAATTCGCGTCTGCACGAGGCGCTGCAGGCGGCAGCCAAGGATGGCGTGATCGAGTACACCTTCTCGGAAGGGGTTTCGGGAACCGACTATCCCCGCGCGATGCGCGAATATGCCGAACAGGGAAACAAGCTGATCGTCGGCGAATCCTATGCCGTCGAGCGCGAGGCGCGGCAGGTGGCCGCCGACTATCCCGACACGGCCTTCCTGATGGGATCCAGCGGCGACGCGGCCGGCGACAATTTCGGCGTCTTTGGCACCTGGAACCATGACGGGGCATATCTGGCGGGCATGCTGGCGGGCAAGATGACCAAGTCCGGCGTCGTTGGTTCCGTCGGTGCAATCCCGATCCCCGAGGTCAACATGCTGATCAACGCCTTTGCAGCGGGCGTTAAGGAAGTGAACCCCGACGCCAAGCACCTCGTCTCATTCATCGGCACGTTCTTCGATCCGCCGAAGGCGCGCGAGGCGGGTCTTGCGCAGATCGACGCCGGCGCCGACATCCTGTTCGGCGAGCGTATCGGCACGGCCGATGCCGCCAAGGAACGCGGTATCAAGTCGGTCGGCTCGCTGCTCGACTATACGCCACGCTATCCCGATACCGTCTTTGCCAATGCCATGTGGTATTTCCGCCCGATCCTCAACGCGGCCGTCGCCGACGTCAATGCCGGCAAGCCGGTTGGCAAGAGCTACACCGCCTTCGGCCTGATGAAGGAAGGCGGCAGCGACATTGTCTTCGTCAAGGGCGTGGCTCCGGCCGAGGCGGAAGCGGCGATGGAAGCGCGGCGCGCCGAGATCAAGGCCGGCACGTTCGAAGTGCCGATCATGATGGAAGAGCCGAAGTAAGCAGCGAAGCCCGTGCCCAGCGTTGAAAGCGAAGCGAACTCGGATGCCACGGCTCTTGCCGGGGCGATTGCTAGAGGTGCGCTTTCGGCGGACCAGGCGATGGAATCGGCAATCGCTGCCGCTTCCATCCATGCCGGGCTCGGCGCAATCTGCCGGCTGGAAGCCGACCAGGGTCGCGCAGTAGCGGCGGCGCTCGAACAGGAGCGAATCGTCCATCCCGATCGTTTCTCAAAGCGCCCCTTTGCCGGCGTCCCCACGCTGGCGAAGGATCTCGGCGGTCCCTTCGCCGGCTTTCACGTGCGCGCCGGGTCGCACATGCTGGACGGCAGGCTCGATTCCACGATGGATTCGGATCTTGCGGGGCGCTTCCGTGATGCCGGCTTTGCCGTGTTCGGGCTGACAACCACGCCTGAATTCGGCCTGTCGCTTGCAAGCGAACCCGCGTCCGGACCGGTATGCCGTAATCCACTCGATCCCGGGCGCACCGCCGGTGGCTCCTCCGGCGGCGCTGCGGCGGCAGTCGCGGCAGGGATCGTCTCGATCGCGCATGCCACCGATGCCGGCGGTTCGATCCGCGTGCCGGCGGCCTGTTGCGGGCTTGTCGGGCTGAAGCCGACGCGCGGCGCCATTCCTGGCGGGCCGCTTTTCGGCAATCATCTCGGCGGCATTGTTGGTGAACTCGCCGTCTGTCGTTCGGTTCGTGACAGCAGGACGATCTTCGAGGCCGTGCGTGGCACGGCAAGGGGGCCTTTTGCCGACCCTGCCGAAGCTGCTCCCGTCACCGGGCGCTTGCGGGTGGGCGTGCTGGCCGAGACGGGAGCGGAGTTTCCGACCCAGCCGGTGCGCAGCAGGGCGGTTCTGGAGGCAGCAGGCGCGCTCGAGAGAGCCGGCCACACGCTCGCGCGCCTTAACTGGTCCGACTTCGCTCCGTTGGTTTCCGCCTCCTCGGCCATCTTTGCGGACATCATTTCGGTCAACCTCGCCTTACTGGTGGATACGCTGTCGCTCGATCCTGGCCATGCCGAACCGCTGACCGCCGCCTTCGTCGAAAGAGGGCGGAGGATATCGGCGGCTGCCCTCTGGACTTCGCTCGATGCTGCGGTGCATGTGAGCCACAAGACCTGGGCGCTTTTCGACAGCCTGGACTGCCTTTTGATGCCGATGCTCGCCACCGCCCCCCTGCCGATCGGATCCTTCCCGTCCGATCACGACGATACCGACCTGCACCTCAGGCGAATGACCGCGTTTGCGCCACTCGCCGGCCTTGCAAATATCTCCGGCTTTCCAGCATTGACCCTTCCGTTCGGCGCGGACAGCGAGGGCCTTCCGCTGCCGGTGCAACTGATGGCGCCGATGGGGGCGGAGGGACTTCTGCTCTCGCTTGCCGCCCTCCTGGAGGCGGAAGGACGCTGGCAGCATCGCTTCGGCGTTTCGGGGCTTGCCGCATGAACAACGACACGAGCGTTACTCCCGTCCTCGAACTCTCGCATATCAGCAAGCGGTTCGGCCCGATCGTCGCCAATGACGACATCTCGATCTCGCTGAAGCGCGGCGAGTTGCTAGCGCTGCTTGGTGAGAACGGGGCCGGCAAGACGACGCTGATGAGCATCCTCTTCGGCCACTACACGCCGGACGAGGGCACGGTACGCGTCGACGGCGTCGAGCTTCCGCATGGCCGCCCGCGCGCGGCGATTCAGGCCGGCGTGGGCATGGTGCACCAGCATTTCTCGCTGGCTCCGAATCTGACCGTGCTGGAAAACGTCATGACCGGCACGGAGCCGCTGTGGTCGTTGCGCTCGGGCACCACCGCCGCCCGCCGCAAGCTTCTGGCGATCGCCGAGCGCTTCGGTCTTGGCGTGGATCCGGAGGCCCGCCTCGGGGATCTCTCCGTGGGCGAGCAGCAGCGGGTCGAAATCCTCAAGGCGCTCTACAACGATGCGCGGATCCTGATCCTCGACGAGCCGACCGCAGTGCTGACCAATATCGAGGCAGAACGGCTGTTCAGCACGCTGCGCGAGATGGCGCGGCAGGGGCTGTCGCTGATTTTCATTTCCCACAAGCTCGACGAGGTGATGGCGGCGGCCGACCGGATCGTCGTTCTGCGGGGCGGCAAGGTGGCAGCCGAGCGCAAGGCGTCCGAGACGAACAAGGCGGAGCTTGCCGAACTGATGGTCGGCCACCGCGTCACCCGGCCGAAGCGCGAGCCGGCGACACCCGGCGAGACCGTGTTCGAAGCGTCCAGGCTGACCGTATCGAGTGGCGGCATCGAGCGGCTGAAGGAAATCGATTTCTTCCTGCGCGAGGGCGAGACGCTCGGCATCATCGGTGTCTCGGGTAACGGGCAGGCCTCGCTGTCGCAACTGATGAGCGGGCTGGCAAAGCCAGCGGCCGGCGAAATGCGGCTCTTCGGCGAGCCCGTCACAGCCCTCGACGTGCACGATATCGTCGATGCGGGCATCGGCCGCATTCCTGAAGATCGTCACAGGCAGGGCGCCATCGGCGAGATGGCGATCTGGGAAAACGCAGTGCTGGAACGCATCCGCCAGCCGCTGTTCTCGCGCCGCGGCATCGTGAACCGCTCCGCCGGCCAGGCCTTCGCCGCGACGATCATCGAGGAGTTCGACGTGCGCGGCGGGACGCCCGCAAGCCGCACCCGGCTTCTTTCCGGCGGCAACATGCAGAAACTGATCCTCGGGCGGAACCTTTATCGCCGGCCGCGCATCCTGATCGCCGCCCAACCGACGCGCGGGCTCGACGAGGGGGCCGTGGCGGCTGTCCACGCGCGCATCCTCGAGGCAAGGAAGCAGGGCACCGCCGTGCTCCTCATCTCGGAGGATCTCGACGAGGTGATCGGCCTTGCCGACCGTATCCAGGCGATCGTCAAGGGCCGGCTGTCTGCCCCGATCGCCGCAGAGCATGCCGATCCGCGCCGGCTCGGCCTGATGATGTCCGGAGACTGGGCCTCCGGCGATGGCGTCTCCGGCGAAGGAAATTCCCATGCGTCTTGAACGCCGCGAACACCGGCCGCTCGTCCTCGTCGTGCTGTCTCCGATCCTTGCGGTGGTGGCCGCGCTTGCAATTGCCGGCATCCTGATCGCCGCCGCCGGGGCTCCGGTCCTGGAGGCCTATGGCCGTATCCTGACGGGCGCTTTCGGCACGCGGCTGGCCGCGACCGAGACGCTGACGCGGGCAACGCCTCTGATGCTGACCGGCCTTGCGGCGGCGATCGCCTTCCGCGCGCGGCTCTGGAACATCGGGGCCGAGGGGCAATTCTACCTCGGCGCCATCATGGTGGCAGCGCTCGGCTCGAGCGCGCTGTCGGGCCTGCCCGGCCCAATCCTGATCCCGTTCCTTTTCGCCGCCGGCGCGATTGCCGGCATGGCGTTGATGCTCGTGCCGCTGTGGCTGCGGCTGCGCTTCTCGGTCGATGAGGTGGTGACCAGCCTGCTTTTGAATTTCGTAGCAGTGCTGTTCGTCTCGATGATGATCGACGGGCCGCTGAAGGACCCGCTCGCTTTCGGCTGGCCGCAGTCGATGCCCGTCGCCGACCACGCGCTGCTGCCGAAACTGATCGAGCGCTCACGCCTGCACATCGGGCTGGTCGTCGCGATCGTCGCAGCGCTTCTGGTCTATCTGTTGCAGGCGCGCACCGTCTTCGGGCTGCAGTCGCGGGCAGCGGGCCTCAACCCGGAAGGTGCGGTCTTCGCCGGCGTGCCGCTCGGCCGAACGCTGGTCAAGGTCGCCTGCCTGTCAGGCGGGCTTGCAGGTCTTGCCGGTGCGATCGAAGTCATGGGCGTGAAAAGCTATGTAACGACCGATCTTTCACCGGGTTATGGCTATGCCGGCATCATCGTCGCGATGCTCGCCAATCTCAACCCGCTAGGCGTGATCGCGGCTGCGCTCTTTACCGCCACAATGTTCGTCGGAGCGGACGGTATGAGCCGGGCGATGGGCATTCCCACCTATATCGCCGACGTGACGGTGGCGCTGTCGCTGCTGACCATGCTCGTCGCGATCTTCTTCACCCAGTACAGGATCCGCCGATGAGTGCGTTTATGGACATCATCGCCTCGGCGGGCCTCTGGGCGGCAGTGCTGCGCATCGCGACGCCGCTGATCTTCGGCACGCTCGGCGCGCTGCTTTCCGAGCGCTCGGGTGTGCTCAACCTCGGCATCGAGGGGATCATGACCTTCGGTGCCATGATCGGCTGGCTGGCCGTTTTCAATGGCGCGGACCTTTGGACCGGCATGCTGGTGGCGGCGCTGTCAGGCGCGCTGTTCGGACTGGTGCATGCGGCGATGACGGTGTCCCTCGGCCTTTCGCAGCACGTGACCGGCCTCGGCATCACGCTGTTCGCTTCCTCTCTCAGCTACTACATCTTCCGTCTGGCGGTGCCGCTCGCCTCCACGCCGCCGACCGTCACACCGTTCCAGCCGATCTCCGTGCCGGGCCTCTCCGACCTGCCCTTCATCGGTCCCGCGCTGTTCACGCAGACGCTGCCGACATATCTCTCGATCGTTATCGCCCTGCTTCTTGCCTACATTGTCTACCGCACACCGCTCGGGCTTGCGCTGCGGATGAGCGGGGAAAATCCTCATGCGGCCGAGGCGCAGGGCGTCGATCCCATCAAGATCCGCTACGGCGGCATCATGGCCGGCAGTGCGCTCATGGCGATGGGAGGGGCCTTCCTGACGCTGTCGGCCTTCAACAGCTTCTTCCCGACCATGGTGCAGGGGCGCGGCTGGATCTGCATCGCGCTCGTCGTCTTCGCCTCGTGGCGGCCGGGTCGGGCGCTGTTCGGCGCACTGCTGTTTGCGTTCTTCGATGCCTTCCAGCTCAGGCTGCAAACCGTTCTGGGCAACGTCCCGTACCAGATCTTCCTGATGATGCCCTATATCCTCTCGATCGCCGCACTCGCCGTGATGGCGCGTCGCGCCCGCGTGCCGCAGGCGCTGATGCAGCCTTACCGGCGCGGCGAGCGGTAGCCTTTCCCGTCCCGTTATTTGCTTCAGGTGACCAAATGTTCGACGTGCTGATCAAGAACGCCAATCTTCCCGATGGCCGCGAGGGCATCGACATCGCCATCCGGAACGGCAAGATCGTCGAGGTCGCGCCCGGGATAGAAGTGGAGGCGGGCGAGGTGATCGACGCCAGCGGTCGGCTGGTCACGCCCCCCTTCGTCGACCCGCACTTCCACATGGACGCGACGTTGTCGCTCGGCCTGCCGCGGATGAACGTCTCCGGCACGCTGCTCGAGGGCATCGCGCTCTGGGGCGAGTTGCGGCCGACGCTGACGCGCGAAGCGCTGGTGGAGCGGGCACTGCGCTACTGCGACCTCGCGGTAAGCCAGGGCCTGTTGGCGATCCGCAGCCATGTCGATACCAGCGATCCGAAGCTGGTGACGGCCGAAGCGCTGATCGAGGTGCGCGAGAAGGTGGCGCCCTACATCGACCTGCAACTCGTGGCCTTTCCGCAGGATGGCTACTACCGTGCCGAGGGCGGCGTGGAATCGCTGAACCGCGCGCTCGACATGGGGCTCGACATCGTCGGCGGCATACCGCATTTCGAGCGGACGATGGCCGACGGTGCGGCTTCCGTTGCAGCGCTGTGCAGGATCGCCGCCGATCGCGGCCTGCCGGTCGACATGCATTGCGACGAGACTGACGATCCGATGTCGCGCCATATCGAGACGCTCGCCGCGGAGACTGTGCGCTTCGGGCTCAAGGGGCGCGTCGCCGGCTCGCACCTGACCTCGATGCATTCCATGGACAACTACTACGTCTCCAAGCTGATCCCGTTGATGGCGGAGGCGGAGATCAACGTGATTCCCAATCCGCTGATCAACATCATGCTGCAGGGCCGGCACGATACCTATCCCAAGCGGCGCGGCATGACGCGGGTGCGGGAGCTGATGGAGGCGGGACTGAACGTTTCCTTCGGGCACGACTGCGTGATGGATCCCTGGTACTCGATGGGCTCGGGCGACATGCTGGAGGTCGGCCACATGGCGATCCACGTCGCCCAGATGGCCGGCGTCGAGGACAAGAAGAAGATCTTCGACGCGCTCACGGTCAATTCGGCCAGGACGATGGGGCTGGAAGGCTATGGTATCGCGAAAGGCTGCAACGCCGACCTCGTGATCCTGCAGGCGCGCGATCCGCAGGAGGCGCTGCGACTGAAGGCGAACAGGCTCGCCGTCATGCGTCGCGGCACGGTCATTGCCCGCGCCGCCCCCCGCATCAGTGAACTGCATCTCGAGGGCCGGCCGGCAATGGTGGATGCCGCAGCCTATGCGCCGCTGCGGCCGCGCGCGCACTGACAGCTTTCTCTCAAGCGCGCGGGCTTCAATCGAAGCCCGGCGGCCGGCTGTGCTGGAAGAGAAGGGCGTCGATCGCCGAGCGGATCGCTGTGAGAACGGCTTGCAAGAAGGGAACCATGTTCGAGGCCTCCTGTGGTCATCCGCCGTTTGCCGGCGGCATGGCACCTGATCGCACGGAGAGCCGCCTCGCCTCAGTTCCCTCGGGCACATGCCGCATGCGCAAATTTCTTTCGTCGTGGCGATTTTCCTTGAACGGAAGTTGCGCTAAGAACCGCGCGACCTGAATTCCACCGAGCATTCGACAAGGATATCCCATGACAGTGCGCAACCTTTTCCTCCTGCCTGGCGACGGCATTGGCCCAGAAGCCATGGCGGAAGTCCGCAAGATCATCGCCTACATGAACGAAGAGAAGGACGCGGGTTTCGTCGTCGACGAGGGGCTCGTCGGCGGCTCGGCCTATGACGCGCATGGCGCAGCGATTTCGGAAGAGGACATGCAGAAGGCGCTTTCGGCCGATGCGGTGCTGTTCGGCGCCGTCGGCGGGCCGAAGTGGGATGCGGTCCCCTATGAGGTGCGCCCGGAAGCCGGCCTTCTGCGCCTGCGCAAGGATCTCGAACTCTTCG
Source organism: Pseudomonadota bacterium (assembly GCA_023404095.1). Classification (GTDB taxonomy): domain Bacteria; phylum Pseudomonadota; class Alphaproteobacteria; order Rhizobiales; family Rhizobiaceae; genus Mycoplana. The sequence continues at coordinate 153,162 of JAEYDD010000015.1, forward strand.
CCAACCTGCGTCCGGCGATCTGCTATCCGGCGCTCGCCGCCGCTTCGTCGCTGAAGCCCGAGCTGGTCGAAGGCCTCGACATCCTGATCGTCCGCGAACTGACGGGCGGCGTATACTTCGGCGAGCCGAAGGAGATCATCGATCTCGGCAACGGTCAGAAGCGCGGGATCGATACTCAGGTCTACGATACCTATGAAATCGAGCGCATCGCCGGCGTTGCGTTCGAGCTGGCGCGCACCCGCAAGAACCGCGTCTGCTCGATGGAAAAGCGCAACGTCATGAAGTCGGGCGTTCTCTGGAACCAGGTCGTGACCGAGACGCACAAGGCGAAGTACTCGGACGTGCAGCTCGAGCACATGCTGGCCGACGCCGGTGGCATGCAGCTGGTGCGCGCGCCCAAGCAGTTCGACGTGATCGTCACCGACAACCTGTTCGGCGACATGCTCTCGGACGTGGCCGCCATGCTCACCGGTTCGCTCGGCATGCTGCCGTCCGCCTCGCTCGGCGCCCCGGACGCCAAGACCGGCAAGCGCAAGGCGCTCTATGAGCCGGTGCACGGTTCTGCCCCCGACATCGCCGGCAAGGGCATCGCCAACCCGATCGCCATGATCGCCTCGTTCGCCATGTGCCTGCGCTACTCGTTCAACCTGGTGCAGGAAGCCGACAATCTGGAGATGGCGATCGCCAACGTGCTCGATCGCGGCATCCGTACTGGCGACATCATGGCGGAGGGTGCGACCCAGGTCGGAACCGTCGAGATGGGCGATGCCATCCTGGCGGAGTTCAAGACCCTCTAGGTCTGACGGGCTCACGAGCCTTTTACCACACCCCCGGATCAATCCGGGGGTGTTTTCGTTTTGAGTGCCTTGAAAAGGAAGCGTGCGCCCTCACATCGTCGTGCACCGAGCTGCCTTCACATCCGGATGACGGCGTTCGACCTGTCAACCCAATGTCGGTGCCCGCTGGCATCCGGCCCATATCGGGAGCTTGAATGAACCGTCCGATTGCCTCCACGCTCTGGATCTTCGTTTCGGCTGCGCTGCTTGCGGCTGCCCTCCTTCCCTTTGACCCGGCACTGTCGCAGCGGGCGCAGGGGCTGCCGGAGGGGGTTGTCACCTTCAACCGGCACATCACCGATTTCGGCACTTTCGGCTGGATGATCTATGGCTCCGGCCTGCTTGCCATCACAGCCTTCATCATCTGGCGCGTCAGTACCAACGAGGCGATCAGCGGGCGAGGACGTACGGGCTGGCGGCTGTTTTTGTACTTCTTCCTGACCATCGGCAGCGCCAGCGCGCTGGTGCATTTGCTCAAGGCGGTCATTGGCCGCGCGCGACCCGAGCTCTTTGCCGAACTCGGCGCCTACAGCCTGTCACCGATGACAGGCAATACGATCTTCGAGAGCTTTCCGTCCGGCCACTCGGCGGCGGTCGGCGCGTTCTTCGGCGCGTTCGCTCTGCTCGTGCCGCGCCTGCGACCTCTCTTCATCGCCGGGGCGGTTGTGATCGGGGTGTCGCGGGTCATCGTCGGCGCACATTATCCAAGCGACGTGGCCGCCGGGCTGCTCGTCGGCCTTTGGTGCGCCTTGATGGTCGCGTTCGTGTTTGCACGGCACAACGCCCTGTTCCGGCTGGACGAAGCCGGATGGCCGCGACCGAAGACCGCACTGGAAAAGAGGATGGAAAACAGGGCCGGACATTGAAAGACCGGAGCGTGTCGCCACGCGCCGGTCTCCCCGTTCTGAACCTCGGGGGGAAGCTCAGTCCATCGCGTGAATGTCGCGATCCTTCGTTTCAGGAAGGAACAGCAGACCGATGACCAGCGTGATCGCCGCGAAGATGATCGGATACCAGAGGCCGAAGTAGATATCGCCCTGGGCCGCGCTCATCGCAAAGGCCGTCGCCGGAAGGAGGCCGCCGAACCAGCCGTTGCCGATATGGTAGGGCAGCGACATGCCGGTATAGCGGATGCGGGTCGGGAACAGTTCGACCAGCAGGGCTGCGATCGGCCCGTACACCATGGTGACGTAGATCACGAGAACGGTGAGGATCGCGATGATCTTCGTCCAGTTGACCGCCGCCGGATCGGCGACCATCGAGAATGGACCGCCGCCGGCGATGGAGAAGACGGCCATGTCGTTTACGCCGCTGGCTTCTTCTGCGGTGAGCAGCTTGGCAGCGACGAGGTCCGCGCCCGTCATGGTCGTCTTCTCGCCAGCGCGGATCGCAGCGGCGTCCAGGCCGAGCTCCGGATTGGCGCCGACAAATGCGTCCAGCTTGCTGTCCGGAACCCTGGCGACGGCACGCGCCAGCGGATAACCGGCATCGTTCAGTGCAATGTTGACCTGCTTTTCGAAGGCAGCCGTCATTGCCTTGGCCTGATCGCCGGCTGCGACCGCGTCGAAGCTGTTGATTGTCGCGTTGCCGATGGCGACAGTTGCCGGCGTGCCGGCTGCGGCCGTTGTCACCACGTCATAGGGAACCGAGTTCCTCGTCAGGAAGGCGGTAGCTATGTCGCACGAGGTGGTGAACTTCGCGGTTCCCGTCGGGTTGAACTGGAACTTGCAGTCGCCGGGGGCGGCGGTCACCGTCGCGCGGACGGTTGCCTGTGCCTGTGCAAGTGCCGGATTGCCGGCCCAGGTCAGCGCCTTGAAGAGCGGGAAGTAGGTCAGGATGGCGAGAAGCAGGCCAGCCATGATGATCGGCTTGCGGCCGATCTTGTCGGACAGCCAGCCGAACAGCACGAAGAAGCCGGTACCGATGATCAGCGAGGCCGCAACCATGATGTTGGCTGACTGGCCGTCGATCTTGAGAATACCCGTCAGGAAGAACAGAGCGTAGAACTGGCCAGAATACCAGACCACGGCCTGGCCAACCACTGCGCCGAACAGCGCCAGCAGGGCGATCTTGGCATTCTTCCACTGGCCGAAAGCCTCCGACAGCGGCGCCTTTGAGCCCTTGCCCTCTTCCTTCATCTTCATGAAGGCCGGCGATTCGTTCATCTTCAGGCGAATCCAGACGGAAATGCCAAGGAGTACGACCGAGACGAGGAACGGAATGCGCCAACCCCATGCGGCAAAGGCTTCCTTGCCCAGCATAAACTGTACCGACAGGATGACGACGAGTGACAGGAACAGTCCGAGTGTCGCTGTCGTCTGGATCCAGGAGGTATAGTAGCCGCGGCGCCCGTTGGGGGCATGCTCTGCCACATAGGTCGCAGCACCGCCATACTCGCCGCCGAGCGCAAGCCCCTGCAGCATGCGCAGCACCAGAAGCAGGATGGGAGCGGCGATGCCGATCGAGGACGCGCCGGGCAGAATGCCGACGAGGAAGGTGGACAGACCCATGATCAGGATCGTCACCAGGAAGGTGTACTTGCGTCCCACCAGATCGCCGAGGCGGCCGAAGACCAGCGCGCCGAACGGGCGTACGAGGAAGCCGGCGGCAAAGGCCAGCAGCGCAAAGATGTTCCGGGTTGTCTCTGGATACTCGCTGAAGAAGGCGGCGCCGATGAATACCGCCAGCGAACCATAAAGATAGAAATCGTACCATTCGAACACGGTGCCGAGCGATGAGGCGAAGATGACCTTCTTCTCCTCGGCGCTCATCGGACGCGTCTTACTGCCGTCCACTGTCGCGACATTTGCCATTGTGAAATCCTCCACTCCAAACGGCTTTTCGAGCGCTCCGTTCCCCTGGTCCGGCCAACCCTCCTCGGCCGGACGGACGTGGTGCGCCTTGTGACAAGATGGCAGAAAAGAGGCACGGACGCTGCGCGGCTTTCGGATTATGACTTTAGTCTAATGCCGGGCAGGCGCTGCGACACAATCGTGACTTGAACGTGAAGCCGATACAGTCAAGGATCTCCTTGACTCCCGGTCAAAATCGCTTAATAGCAGCCCCGGAAAAAGGACAGCGTCCCATGCTTCGCCGCGACCGTGACATCGCATCCAGCAGCCTCCTGGCGGAACTCGCCGGGCAGGTATGGCGTTCGCCCGTTTCTTTCAAAACCACGGCCAAAACGACGACGAAAACCGTCTGACGTCTCTGGCCCGCCGCTCTCTCCCCGGCACGGCCGGGGACAAGAAATCCGCGCTCCAAGCGAGCGGATTTCCCCTCAGGTACCGAGGAGAGACAGAGAAAGAGAGCAAGACCAATGGGTTTCAAGATTGCAATCGCCGGTGCCACCGGCAATGTCGGACGCGAAATGCTGAATATCCTGTCCGAGCGTGGCTTTCCCGCTGACGAGGTCGTGGCGCTTGCCTCGAGCCGGTCGGTCGGCACCGAGGTTTCCTTCGGCGACAAGACGCTGAAGGTCCACAATCTCGATACCTATGATTTTTCCGACACCGACATTTGCCTGATGTCCGCCGGCGGCGCTGCTTCGCTGAAGTATTCGCCCAAGATCGGCCAGCAGGGCTGCGTCGTTATCGACAACTCGTCGGCATGGCGCTACGACGCCGAGGTTCCGCTGATCGTTCCGGAAGTGAACCCCGATGCGGTCGAGGGCTTCACCAAGAAGAACATCATTGCCAACCCGAATTGCTCGACTGCGCAATTGGTCGTGGCGCTGAAGCCGCTGCATGACCGCGCAAAGATCAAGCGCGTCGTCGTATCGACCTACCAGTCGGTCTCCGGGGCCGGCAAGGAAGGCATGGACGAACTGTTCAATCAGACCCGCGCCGTCTTCGTCGCCGATCCGATCGAGAGCAAGAAGTTCACCAAGCGCATCGCCTTCAACGTCATCCCCCACATCGACGTGTTCATGGAGGACGGGTACACGAAGGAAGAATGGAAGGTGCTGGCCGAGACGAAGAAGATGCTCGACCCGAAGATCAAGGTAACTTGCACGGCCGTGCGTGTTCCGGTCTTCATCGGTCATTCCGAGTCGGTCAATATCGAGTTCGAAAACGAGATTACCGCTGACGAGGCACGCGACATCCTGCGTGAAGCGCCCGGTTGCCAGGTCATCGACAAGCAGGAGAACGGGGGCTACATCACGCCTTACGAATCTGCTGGCGAAGACGCGACCTACATTTCACGTATCCGTGAGGACGCGACCGTCGAAAATGGCCTGAACATCTGGGTGGTTTCCGATAACCTTCGCAAGGGCGCGGCGCTGAACGCTGTTCAGATCGCCGAACTCCTTGTCAATCGCGGCCTGATCAAGGCCAAGAAGCAGGCCGCCTGAAGGTCTGAGCACCAAAGTAAAATGAAGGTCCCGCCTCTAGCGTCAGACGGGTGCGGGACCTTTGCCTCAAGCGAAGCACTGGCGGCGGACCAGCCCCATGATTGCATCGCGTGACGAGGACACGTCTGACAAGCATGGCATGTTTTCGTTAGAAGCGATTCGAAGGATCACGGGGTTTATTCAATGAACTTGTTCAAGCGGGTATTCCAGGGACTGGCTGCGGTGGCATTGGCGGCGGCTATTCCGGCAGCGGCTTCGGCCGCGCAATGCGGGGACAATTCCGCAGGCTTCTCCGCCTGGGTCGACCAGTTCAAACGGGACGCGTCTGCAAATGGCATCAGCCCGCGCACGCTCGACCGCGCCTTCGCCGAGGTCTCCTACAACAAGGCGACGATCCGGGCCGACCGCGGCCAGAAGAGCTTCAAGTTGTCGCTCGACCAGTTCATGCAGAAGCGCGGCGGTCAGGCGATCATCAATCGCGGCAAGGGTCTGAAGCGCCAGAACGCCGCCCTCTTCGCGCGGCTCGAAAGCCAGTACGGCGTGCCGGCCGGGCCGCTGATCGCGATCTGGGGCATGGAGACGGGCTTTGGCGGCTTTCTCGGCAAGGAGCATACGCTTTCGGCCGTGGCGACGCTGGCCTATGACTGCCGCCGCTCGGACTATTTCACCAACCAGCTCTACGCGGCGCTCAACCTCGTGCAGAACGGCACGCTGAGCACGCAGGCCCGAGGTGCCGCCCATGGCGAGATCGGCCAGACACAGTTCCTGCCGGTCAACGTGCTGAAGTACGGGGTCGACGGCGACGGCGACGGCCGCATCGACCTCGTTCGCTCCAAGGCAGACGCGCTCGCGTCGACTGCCAACTTCCTGCGCGGGCACGGCTGGCGGGCCGGCGCCGGCTACCAGCCGGGGGAGCCCAACTTCGCCGCCATCCAGGGCTGGAACGCCGCCAACGTCTATCAGCGCGCGATCGCCATCATCGCAGCCGAGATCGACCGCGGCTGATCGGAATTCCTGCATCCGTTGAAATCGGAGGCCCGGCCCAGTGCCGGGCCTTTTCACATTCCGGGACGGCCGAAGTCGCCAGTCTTGGCGTCCATGACCCACAGTTCGCCCGTGGAAATGTCGAACCAGGCGCCGTGCAGGTTCAGCTTGCCCCGCTGCTCCAGAATCTGGACGCAGGGGAAGGTGCGCAGGTTGGCAATTGAATTGCGGATCGAAACGCGCTCCAGGGCGCGCTGGCGCTCGGCGGCGGTCATGACGTCGTTGTTCTGGATCTGCTCTGCGGAGGGCTTCAGCAGGTTCATCCAGCGGCCGATGAAATCGCCGGGCGACAGCGGTTCAGCGTCGGGATCGAGCGCTGCCTTGATGCCGCCGCAACGGCCGTGACCCATCACGACGATGTCGGTGACGCGCAGGGACTGCACTGCGAATTCGAGTGCCGCCGAGGTGGAATGATAGTGGCCGTCCGGCTCGTAGGGCGGTACCAGGTTTGCGACGTTGCGCACGACGAAAAGCTCACCCGGTCCGCTGTCGAAGATCGTCTCCGGCGCAGCGCGGGAGTCGCAACAGGCAATCACCATCGTCTTCGGCTTCTGCCCGGTTTCCGCGAGAGTCTTGTATCGCTTCTGCTGTTCGCTGAAGCGACCATCCATGAAGTTCTGATAGCCGGTCAGAAGGTGATCAGGAAAGCGATGCATGTGGTCGATACCCCCGTGCGGTGACGAATGAGTAGAAGGCGGCGAACCTGCTGTAACGACCGGGACTTGGCTGCGCAAGTCCGAGCTGGCCGCGCCCGCGATTTCCCGGCCATGTCTGCGCGCTATGCGTTAAAGGCAGGCTGGCGCGATCTCAACGGTTGCGCTTCGATGCTGCCGGATGGACCAGGCGGCGCACCTGCACCATTGCCATGGGCGTCGAGAGGCTGGAGGAATCCTGTTCCAATGTCAGTTCGTCGGCGCCGCGCTTGGCGCTGCGCGCCACGATCTCGAAGACGCTGGCAGTTGCAAGATGCAGCGCGCGCTCCTCCGGAAGTCCCTCCAGCAGCCGCGACAGGAAGACGGCCGCAACGAGGTCGCCCGTGCCGTTCGGTGGGTTGGGCACCTGCCGATGCTCGGCAAGCAGCGCTGTGCGGCCCGAAAGATAGAGATTGCCGATGCTGCCGGCCATCATCGGGTGGGCCGAGGTCACCAGCATTTGCGACGGTCCGAGCGACAGGGCGGCATCCATGATCGCGCCGTTCGTTTCGAGCGGCGCACCGGCGAGCCAGGCGAGTTCGAAGCGGTTGGGCGTGGCGATCGAGGCCAGCGGCAGAAGTTCGTCGCGGATGGCTTCGGCAGTCGTCACCGGAACATAAAGGCCGCTCTCGTCGCCGCAGACCGGGTCGCAGAGGTAGATGAGATCGGGGCTTTCATTCTTCAGAGCCTGCACGAGCCTGGCGATCGAGGCTGCCTGCTCGGCATTGCCGATATATCCCGACATGACCGCCTTGATCTCGCCGCGCCAGGGCGCGCGGATCAGGTCGTCGATCAAGGCGTCGAACTCGGAAGGAGACATTGTGACGCGCGTCGCGCGGCCGTGTCCGGGATGCCAGGGCAGCACGACCGTCGGCAAGGCCCAGACCGGGTGGCCGAGCGTCTCCAGCGCGAATACCGCCGCGCGATTGCCTACCGTTCCGCGCACGACGTGGCTCGATATGACCAGAACCGCGCCCTTATCGCTCTCGTTCATCCGAAATATCCCTGCGTTTCTCTGCCGGCGATTTCTTGGACCATGAACCGATGGACCGCAAGCCTATGTTGTGGTCAGCAGTCCATGCCTCGCATCGACCAACTTCATTTGCGTGATTGCCCGGTTTCGAGGGGTGTCCCTTGGGATTTCACCCAATATCGTCGGAGTTTTCGCCAAAATTGCTGTTTTCTGGCGGCATTTTCGCCCTTCTGGGGCTGCTTTCCAACAAAATCGATTGAATTTTTGCAGGCCTCTATAAATCCGTCGCTTAGAAAATTTGTTCTGCTAGTTTCCGCATCGCAAACATGTCCGGGGGAAGTTTCATGGCATCACGCAGCAACAACAAACGCGACAAGCAGATCGAGGCCGCGACGGCTGCGGCGGCGAAGCTGAGCGAAAAGGTCATCGATCCGGCGATCCTGTTCGGGCGCGCAAGCAATGACGACCTCGAACTCTACAGCGCCGATATGCTGGCGGCGACGGCGGCGCATGCGCATGCCGAGATCTATGCCTGGGACGGCTGCGAGCCACGCGTTACGGTCGAGACCGTCGCGGCAATCGCGCCCCAAGGAAAGCCGGTATCCATCCTGTCGGTGACCGACCGGAACCAGCCGTTCCTATACGATTCGGTCATGGGCGAAGTGACCAGTACGCACCGCGACATCCACCTTGCGATTCACCCTATCCTGGTGATCGAGCCGGAGCGGGAGCCGAAGCTTTTTTCGCCGGAGACGCTGAGCGATCCCAGCCATCGCGTCAGCCACATCGAGATCCACCTCAATGAGCTGGCTGCCTCCGAGGCGGCGAGCCTGATCGAGCGCATTCGCCACGTGCTGTCGCAGGTGCATCTGGCCGTCGGCGACTGGAAGCCGATGATGGATACGCTGACGCGAGCCGTTGCGGAAACCGCCGAGTTCGGGCCTTCGCGCCGCCAGGCGGAGAAGGAGGAGGCTGTCGCGTTCCTCGAGTGGCTGCGCAGCAACAATTTCACATTCCTTGGCATGCGCGAATACACCTACAGCAGGGACGGCGAGAACGCGTCGGTCGAGCGCAGCGTCGACAAGGGCCTAGGCATCCTCTCCGATCCTGACGTGCGCGTCCTGCGGCTCGGCAAGGACGCCGTGACGACGACGCCGGAAATCCTGGCCTTCCTCGAGGGACCCGATTTCCTGATCGTGACCAAGGCCAATGCCCGCTCCGTCGTCCATCGCCGCGCCTACATGGACTATGTCGGCGTCAAGCGCTTCGACGCAAACGGCAAGGTGACGGGGGAATTGAGGATCGTCGGCCTCTTCACCTCGACGGCCTATACGCATTCGGCCTCCGAGATCCCGCTTCTGCGCTCGAAGGCGCAGGCGGTCATCGAGCACTTCGGTTACGACCCGCAGAGCCATTCCGGCAAGATGCTGATCAACACGCTCGAGGCCTATCCGCGCGACGACCTGTTCCAGATCGACGTCGGCCTGCTTGCCACGTTCTGCGAGCAGATCAACGAACTGGCCGATCGGCCTCGCATCCGGGTCCTGCCGCGCATCGACCATTTCGACCGCTTCGTCTCGGTGATCGTCTACGTTCCGCGCGAGCAGTACGATTCCGATGTCCGCGAAAAGATCGGGGTCTACCTGAAGACCGTCTATGATGGCCGCGTCTCCGCTTATTATCCGGCTTTCCCCGAAGGCGGGCTGGCGCGCGTGCATTTCATCATCGGCCGTTCCGGCGGGAAGACGCCGCGAATCCCGCAGAAAAAGCTGGAAGCCTCGATCCGCGACATTGCAACCCGCTGGACAGACCGGTTCGAGGCGCTGTCGGGTCCCGATTCCGTCAAGCTCTTTGCGCCGCAGGCCTATCAGGAGGCGTTCACCCCGGCCGAGGCGCATGCCGACCTCGGATTCTTCGAGGCGGCAACGCCGGCCGATCCTATCCACATCGCCTTCTATCGAAAGCCGGACAACAAGGACACGAAGGCGCTCGAACTGAAGATCTTTCACGCCGGCGACGCCGTTTCGCTGTCGAGGCGGGTGCCGCTGCTGGAAAACCTCGGCTTCAACGTGGTCAGCGAACAGACCCACGATGTCACGGTGGTCGACCAGGATGGTGCCAGCCGACTCGTCGTGCTGCACGACATGGAACTGCGCCATCGCGACGGGCTCGATATCGATCTTGCCAGGCTTTCCGGGGTGTTGAAGGACGCGTTCCTTTCGGCATGGCTTGGGCGCACGGACGACGACACGTTCAACCGGCTGATCATGACCGCTGGCCTCGACGTGCGGGAAATCATGGTGCTGCGCGCCTATGCCCGCTATCTGCGCCAGACCGGGATCGCCTATTCGCAGGGTTACATCGCCGATACGCTCAACAAGTATCCGGCCATTGCCGCCGACCTGTTCCGGATGTTCTTCGCGCGGCTGGATCCGCAGCTTGCCGAGCGCAAGCGCGCAAAGCGCAGCGAAGAACTGGCTGCTTCGATCGAAGAGGCGCTCGGCGGCGTGCCGAGCCTCGATGAGGACCGGATCCTGCGCCGCTACGTGAACGCCATCCAGGCGACGCTCAGGACCAATTACTTCCAGCGCGATGGCGCCGGACAGCCGCTCGCGACCCTTGCCTTCAAGCTCGACCCGCAGGCGCTCGAAGGCCTGCCCGATCCGAAGCCGTTCCGCGAGATCTTCGTCTACGGCGCGGAGGTAGAGGGCGTGCACCTGCGCTTCGGTCGCGTCGCACGCGGGGGCCTGCGCTGGTCCGACCGTGCGCAGGACTACCGCACGGAGGTGCTGGGTCTTGTGAAGGCCCAGCAGGTGAAGAATGCGGTTATCGTGCCTGTCGGCGCGAAAGGTGGCTTCTATCCGAAGCAATTGCCGGCCGGAGGCAGCCGCGATGCGGTCTTCAACGCCGGCAAGGAGGCCTACAAGACCTTTATCCGCACGCTGCTTTCGGTCACCGACAACATCGAAGGGCAGGACGTCGTGCCGCCACGCGACACGGTGCGCCTCGACGGCGACGATCCCTATTTCGTCGTCGCCGCCGACAAGGGCACGGCGACGTTCTCCGACACCGCCAATGCGCTGGCGCAGGAAGCCGGATTCTGGCTGGACGACGCCTTCGCCTCGGGTGGATCGGCGGGCTACGACCACAAGAAGATGGGCATTACCGCCCGCGGCGCCTGGGAAGCGGTGAAGCGCCACTTCCGCGAGATGGATGTCGATATCCAGAAGACGCCGTTCACGGTCGTCGGCGTCGGCGACATGTCCGGCGACGTCTTCGGCAACGGCATGCTGCTCTCCCGCAAGACACGCTTGATCGCGGCTTTCGACCACCGCGACATCTTCATCGATCCGAACCCGGATACGGAACTGTCCTTCGCCGAGCGCAGGCGGATGTTCGCCCTGCCGCGCTCGAGCTGGCAGGACTATGATCGCGCGGCTCTTTCCAAGGGTGCCATGATCATCTCGCGCAACGAGAAGTCGGTGACGCTGACGAGCGAGGCCATGGCGGCGATCGGCATCGACAAGCAGAAAGCGACGCCGTTCGAGATCATGAGCGCCATCCTGAAGGCGCCGGTGGATCTCCTCTGGTTCGGCGGCATCGGCACCTATGTCCGCTCGGCGGGCGAGACGGACGCCGAAGTCGGCGACCGCGCCAACGACCCGATCCGCGTGACGGCCGACGAGCTGCGCGCGAAGGTCATCGGAGAAGGCGCCAATCTCGGTGTTACCCAGCGCGGCCGAATCTCCTTCGGCCTCAAGGGCGGCCGCTGCAATTCGGATGCGATCGACAACTCCGCGGGCGTCAATTCGTCGGATGTGGAAGTCAACATCAAGATCGCGCTCGCCTCGGCCATGCGCGACGAGCGGCTGACACGCGAGAAGCGAAACAAGCTGCTTGCGACCATGACCGACGAGGTGGCGCATCTCGTGCTGCGGAATAACTACCTGCAGTCGCTGGCGATCTCGCTGTGCGAGCGGCAGGGGCAGGGCAACCGTACCGGTCTTTCGCGGCTGATGAGCCGGCTGGAAGCGGCGGGCCAACTTAACCGTCAGGTCGAGGTGCTGCCGAGCGAGCAGGCGATGGACGAGCGTTACCGGGCCGGCATGCCGCTGACCCGGGCCGAAATCGGCGTGCTGCTGTCCTATTCGAAGATCGTGCTCTTCGACGAGATCCTGCATAGCGACCTGCCGGACGATCCCTATTTCGAGCCGACGCTGACCGGCTATTTCCCGGGCAAGATGCAGCGCACCTATGCCGGCGACATCAAGACGCACAGGCTGCGGCGCGAGATCATCGCCACGATCCTCGCAAACGGGGTGATCAACCGCGGCGGTCCGGCCTTCGTGAGCCAGCTGACGGACGGGACCGGCTATATGAGCGCCGATGTTGTCAAGGCTGCGATGCTGGCTTTCGAGGGGTATGACCTGCTGCCGCTCTATGCGGCGACGGACGCGCTCGACAACCAGGTTGCCGGTGCTGCGCAGAACGAAGTGTACGAGGATCTTGGCCGCCTCTTCTCCAATGCGACCGCTCTCCTCCTCACGACGGGGGCGATCGGTGCGCCGATGGAAGCGGCCGTGCACAAGCTCAAGCAGGCACTCAAGCAACTGCGGCCGCATCTGGCCGAGCTGCTGCCGGAATCCGCCCGCGAAGAGCTGCGCCGAAAGGCCCTTGCCTTCGAGGACAAGGGCGTTCCCGAGCAACTGGCACGGGCGATTACGGAGTTGCTCGCCATGAGCTTCGTTCCCGAGATCATGCTGATCTCGACGCAGACCGGCGACAGCCTGATCCGGACGGCAGAGACCTATGCCGGGGTCAGCGACACGCTAAACATCGTGGCGCTGCTGGGGGCTGCCGGTCGCGTGCCGACGACGGACCTCTACGAAGCGCTGGCATTGTCGCGAAACCTCTCCGACATCGCCAACGCCCGCCGCGACCTGACCATCGCCATCCTCACCCGGCACAAGGGCGACAAGGCACCGCTCGCCGCATGGCGTGCGGCCGATGCCGAACGGCTCGGAATGGTCACCGGCCGGCTCGGCGCGCTGACGGAGGCAGGAGAGGCGACGCTCGCCAAGATCTCGGTCGCTGCCGGTGTCCTGAGTGATCTTGCGCATGGCAGGACGAGGTGACAAAGTCCCGGCAGGGCGCGATCAGGCCGCGCCCTGCCTTGCCCGTCGCGCGGGCGACCGCCGGCGCCTCGTTGCCGGCAGGCTGAAAAGCGGGTGACGGCGCCTCAGGGCGTGCCGGAGGACGGATGACGGAACGGCATGGTGACGCCAGGCGCGCGGGGCGGCCCGGCATCTGGGGCTGGATGCTCTTTGACTGGGCGGCCCAGCCGTTCTTCACGGTCATCACCACCTTCATCTTCGGCCCCTATCTCGTCTCGCGGATGGCGGCTGATCCCGTCGCCGGGCAGGCGGCGTGGAGCTACACGCTGACGATCTCGGGCATCGTGATCGCATTGATGTCACCGGTGCTGGGCTCGATTGCCGACGCTTCCGGACGGCGCAAGCCATGGATCGGCTTTTTCGCGGTGATCCAGATCATCGCCCTGTGGATGCTCTGGTATGCAGCACCCGGCACAAGCCTGCTCATGCCTTTGACTATGATGGTGCTTGCGACGGTTGCCGCCGAATTTTCCATCGTCTTCAACGATTCGATGATGCCGAGTCTCGTTCCGCCAAGGGAGGCGGGGCGTATCTCCAACCTGGCCTGGGGGCTCGGCTATCTCGGCGGCATGGTGGTGTTGATCGCCGTCGTGCTGTTGCTTGCGGCAGACCCAAGAACCGGCCTGACGGCCCTTGGCATTGCACCGCTGTTCGGTCTCGATGCCGCAGAGGGCGAAGACGCGCGCATCACCGGACCGATTTCCGCCGTCTGGTATCTCGTCTTCATCCTGCCGATGTTCCTGTTCACGCCGGACCGCGGGCGCGGCCTGCCCATCCGCAAGGCGGTCCGCTCCGGCCTTGCCTCCATCGGCGACACGATCGCCGAACTGAAGGGGCGACGCGGCCTGCTGCGCTTCCTGGTGGCGCGAATGATCTACCAGGACGGAGTCAACGGGCTTTTGGCGCTGGGCGGCACCTTTGCCGCCGGCATGTTCGCCTGGCAGACCATGGAGCTCGGAATCTATGGCATCATCCTCAACGTTGTCGCGATCGGCGGGTGCTTCTGGGCAAGTCGTCTCGACGCGCGCCTCGGATCGAAAGCCGTGGTCGTCGCGAGTCTTGTCTGTCTCACCGTCGCCACCCTCGGCATCGTCTCCACGGCGCCTGGCCATACGCTGTTCGGGATGCTGCCGCTTTCGACGGCCGATTCCGGCGGGTTGTTCGGCACGGCGGCCGAAAAGGCCTACATCGTTTACGGCCTTCTGGTGGGGATTGCCTTCGGACCGGTGCAGGCCTCGGCCCGTTCCTACCTCTCGCGCAGCGTCGCACCGGAGGAGGCGGGGCGCTATTTCGGGCTCTACGCGCTGACGGGCCGGGCGACGTCCTTTGCAGCACCGCTCTCCGTCGGCCTGGTCACCAGCGCCACCGGCTCGGCGGCACTCGGCATGGGCGCGCTGGTCGTCTTCCTCGTCGTCGGCCTTTTGCTGCTGCTGCCGGTGCCCTATCCTGCGGATGCGGCGGACGCGGTTGCGAAAACTACGTCCCCGTCGCGCTTCGGACGTTGACATTCACGCCAGACTTGGTCAGTTTCCCACCCATTCCGAGGGGGGCACCGTAACGGTGCTGAGATGGCGGTGAGCCGGACCCTTGAACCTGATCCGGGTCATACCGGCGTAGGAACGGAAAACGCCCGCCACGGCGCCTCTTTCTATTCTCCGCTTCACCTGGATCTCCATGATTGTTGTCGGGAGATCGATCGATGCCGCTTGCAAATCCTCACCTGAACGGACACCGGCCCCTGCCGGTTCGCCTATCAGACCGCGCCGTCTGAGAGCCATGCGTGCCCTCCACGCGGGGCTGTCCCTTGTGTCGCTTGTCGCCCTCTGGCAGGCCGGGACAGTCGTCTTCTCTCCCCCTCCCTATCTGGTCCCGTCGCCAGCGGCCGTTGGCCTTGCCTTCGCGGCACGCCCCGGCTTTTTCGTCGAGCATGGCCTCGTGACGCTGACGGAGGTCCTCGCCGGCCTGCTGGCGGGCTCCATCTTCGGAGCCGCCGTTGCTTTCGGCGTTGCTGCGTTGCCGCGCCTCGGGCAGTTCGTGTGGCCAGCCATCCTGATCCTGCAGGCGCTGCCGGTGTTCGTGCTCGCGCCCATTCTCGTGCTGTGGCTAGGCTTCGGCATGGCCTCCAAGGTTGCGATGGCGACCATCATCATCTTCTTTCCGGTCGCATCCGCCTTTGCCGACGGCCTGCGCAGAACCGACCGCGTCATTCTGGACGCCGCGTCGCTGACCGCGGCGACGCACTGGCAGACGCTCGTCCTCATCCGCATGCCGCTGGCACTGCCGGCGCTCGTGTCGGGCCTGCGCGTCGCCGCACCGCTTGCACCGCTGGGTGCCGTGGTCGGCGAATGGGTGGGCGCGTCCGCCGGCCTCGGCTTCGTGATGGTGCAGGCAAACGCGCGCATGCAGACGCCGACCGTCTTCGCGGCCATGGCCGTGCTGGCCGCGCTGACAGTGGCACTCCGGCTCGGCGTCGACCGGCTTACGGCCGGGCTAGCCCCCTGGGCGTCGGAAGCTCCCTCCGCCTCACTCAATCCTTTCCGCAGGAGATTTCAGAAACCATGATCCGCTCTCTTTCCTTTGCCTTCCTGCTCACCTCCGGGCTGCTTGCCGCAGCACCGTCGCTTGCCGCCGACAAGCTCACCGTCCTGCTCGAATGGTTCGTCAATCCGGATCACGCGACGATGGTGATCGCCCGGGAGAAGGGCTTCTTTGCCGATGTCGGTCTCGATGTGGAACTGGTGCCGCCGGCCGATCCGTCGTCCGTGCCGCGGCTGGTCTCGGCCGGACAGGCCGATATCGGCGTGCATTACCAACCGAGCCTCTATCTCGACCATGTGGAAGGCTTGCCGCTGGTACGCTTCGGCACGCTGGTGGAAACGCCGCTCAACACAGTCACAGTTCTTGCCGACGGGCCGATCAGGAGCCTGAAGGACCTGAAGGGCAAGAAGGTGGGCTTTTCCGTTTCCGGTTTCGAGGACGTCATGCTCCGGCGGATGCTCGCCTCCGAGGGGCTGAGCGACAAGGACGTCGAACTTATCAACGTCAATTTCTCGCTGTCGCCTTCGCTGATCGGCGGCAGGGTGGATGCGACCATCGGCGGCTTTCGCAATTTCGAGCTGACGCAGATGCGGTTGGAGGGCCACGAGGGGCGCTCGTTCTTCCCCGAGGAACATGGCGTGCCGGTGTATGACGAACTGGTTTTCGTGGCCCGGAAGGATCTGGTCGGCGACGACCGGCTGCCACGCTTCCTGACGGCAGTGGAAGAAGCCGCTGTCTTCCTCACCAATCATCCGCAGGAAGCCTGGCAGCTCTTCATCAAGGCCTATCCCGACCTCGACGACGCGTTGAACCGGCAGGCTTTCACCGACACGCTGCCCCGCTTCGCCAAGCGCCCCGCCGCCCTGGACCGCGGGCGCTACGAGCGCTTTGGCGCCTTCCTGAAGGAAGGCGGTCTGATCAAGACGGCCCCCGCCGTGGGCGACATCGCCATCGAGATCCGGTGAGCGTGATGCTGCAGCCTCCTTCATCCTCGCGTGCAGCGACGCTTCTGGCCCAGGTGCGCGAACGACGCCCGCGGGTTCATTGCCTGATGAACACGGTGGTGCAGAAATTCACCGCCGATGGCATCACCGTGGTCGGCGGTATTCCCTCGATGACCTCTTCGTTGGAGGAGATCGACAGTTTCGTCGCTAAGGCGGATGCGCTGGTGGTCAATCTCGGAACGCTCGATGCCGCGCGCCGCGAGGTGATCCTGCTTGCCGTGGACGTCGCCAATGCCGCCGGCAAGCCCTGGATCCTTGATCCGGTGCACTGCGACTACTCCCCGTCGCGTCTTGCGTTTGCGCGCGAACTGACCGCGCTTGGACCGGCAATTGTTCGCGGGAATACGGCGGAGATGTCTCTTTTTTCGGAAACCGGATCGGCCGTACGCATCTGCACCGGTCCGGTCGACTGCCTCGCCGATGGTGGTAGAAGCGTGCGTATCGCAAATGGCCATCGCTGGATGGCGGCGGTTACGGGAACCGGGTGCCTTACGGGTGGCGTGATCGCCGCCTTCATGGCTGTCGAGCCAGACAAGCTCGTTGCCGCGGCAAGCGCGCTCGTCGTCACAGGTGTATCCGCTGAGCTCGCCGCACGGGAGGCAAGAGGGCCAGGCAGCTTCGGCGTCGCCTTCCTCGATGCGCTTTCCGAAGTCGGCGAAGACGAGCTCCTCCTGCATGCAAGGATCGAAGATGATCAGAATTGACTACCGCCTGAATGCGCTGGTGGATGCGGGACTGTCCGCCGTCGGGTCGCTCCCGGCCCTGGCGGCGCTGGCGGCCCGCAACGGGACCACGCTCGTCCAGTACCGCGACAAGACCGCATCGACCCGGATGATGATCGAGCGGGCGCGCGCGATAAGTGCGGCTCTGGAAGGCACCGGCGTGCCTCTCGTGGTCAACGACCGTGTCGATGTCGCGCTTGCCGCGGGTGCTGCCGGCGTCCATCTCGGCGCCGAAGACATGGACGCCGAGACCGCCCGGCAGCTGCTGGGACCGAAGGCGATCATCGGCCTGACGGTGAAGAACGAAGCGGATGCGGAGCGCGCCGGCCGGGCGCCGGTCGACTATGCGTGCATCGGCGGCGTGTTCCAGACGCTATCGAAGGTCAATCCCGATCCGCCGGTAGGCATCGGGGGATTCTCACAGTTGCGGGAGCGTATCCGGACCCTCAATCCGATGCTGCCGGTCGGCGCGATCGCCGGCATCGATTGCGACCAGGTTCCCGAAGTCATTGCCGCAGGGGCGGACGGCGTCGCGGTGATTTCCGCCATCTTCCGGAAACCCGACGTCGCAGAAGCTGCGCGGTCGCTTCGCGCGGCGGTGGACGTTGCACTGGACAGGAGAAGGGCATGACGGCAATCGCACTCACCATAGCCGGATCCGACAGCGGCGGCGGCGCGGGCATCCAGGCGGACATCAAGACCTTTTCTGCGCTCGGGGTCTATGCGGCGAGCGTCCTGACGGCCGTCACGGCGCAGAACACCTGGGGTGTCACGGCCGTCGAAGACATCTCCCCAGCACTGGTTGCCGCGCAGATGGACGCGGTCCTGACAGATCTTTCCGTCGGCGCGGTCAAGATCGGCATGGTGTCGCGCAGTGAAACGATCGCTGCGATTGCCGCGGGGGTGCTCCGGTTCGGGCTTCGACCGGTGCTGGACCCCGTTATGGTCGCCACGTCCGGCGACCGCCTTCTGCAGGCGGATGCCGTCGAGACACTGAAGGCCGAACTCGTGCCACGTTGCCTGATCGTCACGCCAAACCTGCCCGAGGCGGCGCTGCTGACCGGGACGCCGATTGCGACCGACAAGGCGGGTATGCTCCGTCAGGCCGAGGCGATCATGGATGCCGGCGCCGGCGCGGTGCTCCTAAAGGGAGGGCATGGGACAGGAGCCGACAGCACGGACCTGTTCTACGACGGGACACAGGTTCTGGAGCTTGCCGCCTTACGCATAGAGACGCGGCACGATCACGGCACCGGCTGCACGCTGGCGGCGGCGATTACCGCGCACCTTGCCAACGGGCGCGAGCTTGTCGAGGCAGTCCGCCTCGCCAAGGCGTATCTGCATGATGCGCTCGTCGCTGGCCGGTCGCTCGCCATCGGGCAGGGGCGGGGGCCCGTGCATCACTTCCACCGCTGGTGGCCGGCTTGATCCGGCGGATGGCCAAGGCCGTCGAGGCCGGTCTGGGTACGCTTGCCGCGCTGCTGCTGGCGGCGCTACTGGCGATCGTGCTCTTCTCGGTCGTGATGCGCTACGTCTTCCACACCGGCTTTATCGGCGTGGAGGAGCTGTGCATCTGGCTGCATGTTGCGCTGATTGCCGCCGCTGCCCCGCTGGCATTCGACGGACCGCTCGCCATGCGCATGGATCTGTTGTCGCGTCGGCTGCCGGAGCGGTGGCGATTTGCGGCGGCTGATGGATTCAGCATCGTCGCCGGCCTCGTCTTGCTTTTCGGCAGCGGTGAGATCATGGCTCTCCTCGGTGGGGCTTCCCCCGCGCTCGGTCTGCCGGAATGGATCCGGTTCGGCTTTCTCGGCGCAAGCGGCCTGATGCTTCTCGTCCTTCTGGCGCTGCAAAGGCTGGCCCAGGGGCGCGGTCTGTGCCTCGGCGTTTCGTTGGTGGCGGGAGTAGCGATCTATCTGGCCATTCCGCTGCTGTCGATCGATACCGGCCTGCCGGCGAGCCTGTTCCTCGCCCTCGTCGCGGCCCTCGGGCTTTTGTCGGCAGCGCCCTTGCCGCATGCCTTTCTCGCAGCCGCCTATGTGGCGGTCGCCTTCGGCGGCGGCCTGCCGGAGCCGGCGATCGTTTCCACTGCGGTCTCCGGCATGTCGAAATTCCTGCTGCTCGCCATCCCGTTCTTCCTGCTGGCCGGGGGGCTCCTGACCGTATCCGGTGCCGCCGGACGCCTCGTCCGTTTCGCCGAGGCGCTTGTCGGTCATAGGCGGGCCGGGCTGGCACAGACGACGCTTTTGACGAGCGTGTTCTTTTCCGGGGCATCGGGCTCCTCGGTCGCCAATGCCGCCTTCGGTGCGTCGACCTTCTTTCCGGAGCTTGTGCGCAAGGGTTATGCCCCGCAACGAGCCGGTGCAATCGTTGCCGCCACCTCGGTGCTGGACAACGTCATTCCGCCATCGATCGCCTTTTTGCTGCTGGCCGCAGCCACCCATCTTTCGGTCGGCTCGCTGCTGGTCGGCGGCTTCTTCGCCGGCGGGCTCATGGCCCTCTGCCTCGCCTTTGCGATCCACTTCTCGGCTGGAAAGCCGGATGGCGCACCGCGGGCATCCGCAGCGGAGCGCCGGCAGGCGCTGGCGTCCGCACTGCCGGCCCTCGGTCTCGGCATCATCGTGGTGGCGGGCATCCGCTTCGGCGTCGTCACCACCACCGAGGCCGCAGCCGTGGCTGCTGCCTATACCCTGCTGCTGAGCCTTGCGGCATCCGGCCGGACCGTCTCCGTGTTCGCCAGCTTCCGTCAGGCCGCGGTCGAGGCGGCGGCGATCGGCCTCCTGATCGGCACCGCGGCCCCCTTCGCCTTCCTGCTGGCACTGGACGACATTGCGGGCCTCGTGTCGCGCTGCGTCAGCATGCTCGGCGGTGGCGCATTCGCAGTGCTTCTGCTGTCGAACCTCGTTCTGCTCGCCGCCGGCCTCGTGCTCGACATCGGTGCCGCAATCCTGCTGCTCGGGCCGATCCTGCTGCCGGCCGCTGTCGCTGCCGGTATCGATCCGGTTCAGTTCGGCGTGATCGTGGTGGTCAACCTGATGATCCACGGCCTGACGCCGCCGATCGGCATTCTCGTCTATGTCGTCAGCGGCATCACCCGCGTTTCGCCGACGGCATTGTTCCGCGCCGTCCTTCCCTATCTTGCGGCGCTGCTTGTCGCCCTCGTCTTCCTCTGCGCCTTTGCGCTTCTGTCCTGATCGGAGTTTTCATGGCCTGCCTTGATCGCCGCTGCTTTCTCACGTCCGCCGCCGCTGTTCTCTCCAGCCTCGCCGCCCCGGCGCTCGTTCGACCGGCGCACGCCCAGGCGACGACCGTCACGATCGCCTCGCTGCTCGGCGAGGACAAGCCGGAGACGAAGATCTGGCGACGGATCGCGGAAGGGGTCGAGGCCCAGCTTCCGGGGCGTTTCCGCTTCAACATCGTCGCCAACGGCGCGCTCGGGGGGGAGAAGGAGGTTGCAGAGAGCGTGCGGCTCGGTGCCGTGCAGGCAAGCCTCTCCACAATGTCCTCGCTGTCGGGTTGGGTACCGCAGGTGCAACTGCTCGATCTTCCCTTTCTCTATCGCGACGCCGCCCATGTTCGGCGCGTGGTGGAAGGCGAGATCGGTGCGGATCTTCGGCAACAGCTGGCTGAGCAAGGCTTCATCGTCGGCGGCTTCATCGACTACGGAGCGCGGCATCTCCTGACAAAGCAGCCGGTGACGCGACCTGAGCAAATGCGCGGCGTCACGATCCGGGTGATCCAGAGCCCCCTGCACCAGAAGCTCTGGAGCGCCTTCGGCGCGGTCCCGGTCGGCATCCCGATCACGGAGACCTACAACGCGCTATCCACTGGCGTCGCCGACGCAATGGATCTGACAAAATCCGCCTATGCCGGCTTCAAGCTGTACGAGGTCGTTCCCTTCCTGACCGAAACCGGACACATCCGCGCTTCCGGCGTGGTCTACTTCGGCAGCGGCTTCTGGAATGGCCTGTCGGACGAGGAAAGAAGGGTGCTCGGGACCGCAGCTTCGGAGGGGGCCGGCTATTTCTCCCGGCTGATCGTCGAAGACGAGGCGGTATCGATGCAGCAAGTGGTGGCAGGCGGCGGAAACGTGCTTGCGCCGGAACTGCCGGACGCATGGCTGGAGGGAGCCCAGACCGTCTGGGGTGACTTGGCAGACGTCGTCGGAGGTATGGAGACGATCAACGCTGCAAAGGGTGCGTGACGTCTGTGGGCGATCGCTAGCGGCGGGCGATCCCGTTTCGCCCGCACAGAGCCCGTGTGAAATCATGCCTTGTCTTGTTTTTATTCCCCATTTCTACCCTCTGTGGACCTCTATGTTAGTACGACAGCGCGGAGACAATTGACGATACTCAAATATATTTATCTTTTATCAGATTGATTTTGCAGATTATGACACATTTCCTGCTTCAGGGAACGCAGGTTCAATTTGATTGAATTTGTCGGTTTCCAAGAATGTCATTGTATTCTTTTACTATACGCGGAAGTTTTATTTCACGTATTCCGTTCTCTCCATTTTCGCGGGGGTAGGAGCCTACAACCGGCAGCGTACATCACCTAATCGCTGTCATCAGCCAATGGGGTAGGTATCGGTCATGTTGATAGGTCGCGTCATTCCGTAACCTGTCCTGAGAGTTTACGCGCATCAGGACGAGATATTGACCGCCGCATACACTTACGACGGTGAAGGCAGCCAATGTCATCATCGTCTGACCCCCAATTCCGCTGGATTCCGCCAGATCACGGACTGATACTTCGAGCCAGGGCCGCTTGGCTCAAGGGGCATTCTCTGGCTTGAAACGGTTGGACGACATGAATCTGAGCGCCATTTTTTGTGGTGACGGAACGCTGTTGCTTCGTTGCGCCGACGCCTTTCGAGAGGCGGGCGGCGTTATAGAGGCCATTGTCACTTCCGATCCGCAGATCGCCGCATGGGCCGCAGCGGAAGCCGTTCGTTGCGAAGGCTACGAGGCGGCGGGGCAGGGCGGAACCGATGCGGACTATCTCTTCAGCGTCGCAAACCTGACCGTGCTTCCGGCATCCCTGCTCGCACGTGCCCGGCGTTTGGCCGTGAACTTCCACGACGGACCGCTGCCCGCCCGCGCGGGATCGAATGTGCCGGCCTGGTCGATCATCGACGGAGCGGACGAGCACGCGGTGACCTGGCATGAAATGACCGAACGCGTCGATGCCGGGCGTGTCCTCAAGCAGCGGCGGTTCCCGATCCATGGGCATGATACGGCATTCAGCCTGAATGCGCGCTGCTATGAAGCCGGATTCGAAAGTTTCACGGAGTTGGTCTCAGAACTGACCGACGGTCGCTGCATGCCCGTCGAACCTGTCGGCGCGCGCAAATGGTATGCGAAAGCGAAGCGGCCGGCCGAACATGGTACGCTCGATTTCCGGAAGCCGGCACAGGAGCTCTGCCGGCTCGTGCGTGGCCTGAATTTCGGCGGCTACGCGAACCCACTCGCGTTGGCAAAAATATGGTCAGGAGAGCAAATCGTAACGGTTGGTCGGCTTGAGATCCTTCCAGGTTCTGTGGGGCCTGCAGGTGAAATCCTTCAGAGCGATGCCGGTTCGCTTACCGTCATGGCCGCCGACAAGGCCGTCCGCCTCAGCGAGCTTGCCTATCTTGACGGGCGGTCGTTCGATGCGGTTGCCGCGGGGCTGACGCCCGGTCTCGTGTTGCCGATGCAATCAACGTTGACGGAAGCTCCCACGCCGGATCTTGTGAGTATCGGACAGGCAGAACCGGCATGGGAGGTCGTGCTGCGGCACGCGGCCCCGGCATTGCCTCCTTATCCGCAGACACATACCGCCGAAAGCGCCTCCGCGCCGCTGAAAGCCGACGGCGTCGAGACCGACACGCTGGTCGCGGCTTGGCTCGCCTGGGTCTGCGGCTTGAGCGGACAGTCGCTGGCGACGGTGACACTGACCGATCCGAAGCCGGCTGCGGTCTGGCTCTCCAGCCGCCGCCCGATGACGCTCGATCTCTCGCGCTGCGTTACGCCGGAGGACGCGACGAGAGCGATGCGTTCTGCACGCGAAGAATCGCTCGCGCGGGCGCCGATGGCCGCAGACCTGCCGTTGCGGCTGGTCGACCCGGAGACGCGGCGAGCAGCGCTCCAGGCGCTGCAGCTTGTCGTCGTCGACAGTGCCGGGGACATTCCGACTGATGCCAGCCTTGCGCTTTGTCTGCGCCCTCCCGCGATTTATGTCGGCAAAGGGCTCTATGCGCCCTCCGTTCTCGCCACCCTTGCCGTCGACTTTGACGTCTTCCTCGCGGCGTTCCGCATGAAGACCGGTGCGCCGCTTGCCACTCTGCCGCTCGGCGCCAGGACCGCTTCGCTGCGCAACGATCAGGCGGATATCGAAGCCTGCACGGTCCATGAACAGTTCGCCGCAACCTGCCGTCGGATGCCGGATGTGACGGCGCTGGAGGCGGGCACGGTTCGGCTGACATATGGCGAGCTGGACGCACGGGCGGCGCGGCTTGCCGGTGCGCTTGCCGCGCGCGGTGCCGCGCCCGGCACGGTCGTCGGCCTCTGCCTCGAGCGCTCTGCCGATCTCGTCGTCTCGATGCTGGCGATCCTGAAAACGGGCGCGGCGTATCTGCCACTCGACCCTGCCTATCCGCAGGAGCGGATCGGCTTCATGCTGGAAGATTCCGGGGCAACCGTGGTCGTTGCGAGTCGGAGCGCCGCCAGCCGGCTGGCGATCGATCCGGGGCGCGTGATCCATCCCGATGCTGCGGGCCCGGCGGTCGAGGATTTTCGCGGGGACATCGACGACCTCGCCTACCTCATCTACACCTCAGGCTCGACCGGGCGTCCGAAGGGCGTGATGATCGCGCATCGAAGCGTGGCGAACTTCTTCGCCGGCATGGATGCGGCGGTGCCGCTGTCGCCGGGTGCGCGGCTGCTCGCCGTCACCTCCGTTTCCTTCGATATTTCCGTGCTCGAACTGCTCTGGACGCTCAGTCGCGGCGCGACTGTGGTGCTGCAGACAGACGGCGCCGGTGAGGCGGCGTTGCCTGCGTTCTCGCTGTTCTACTTTGCTTCGGAAGCCGCCGGCAGCGGTCACCAGGCCTACCGGCTGCTCCTGGAGGGGGCTCGCTTTGCCGACGAGAACGGCTTCGAGGCGATCTGGACGCCGGAGCGGCATTTCCATGCGTTCGGCGGGCTCTACCCCAACCCCGCGATCAGTTCCGCCGCCCTTGCCGGACTGACGAAGAACGTCAAGCTCAGAGCGGGTTCGACGGTCCTTCCGCTGCACCATCCCGTGCGCGCGGCCGAGGACTGGGCGCTGGTCGACAATCTCTCCAACGGCCGGGCCGGCCTGGCGCTGGCTTCGGGATGGCAGCCGAACGATTTCCTGCTCCGACCGGAGGCTTTCGCTGAGCGAAAGGACATCATGCTCGCCCAGGTGGAGACGCTGCGCAAGTTGTGGCGCGGCGAGACAATGGCGTTTCCGGGCCATGATGGGCGGGACGTCGAGATCCAGATCCACCCGCGACCGGTCCAGCGCGACATGCCGCTGTGGCTGACCGCCGCCGGAAACCCGGAAACCTTCATTGCCGCCGGCCGCATGGGATGCGGCGTGCTCACCCATCTGCTCGGCCAGACGCTCTCCGAAGTGGAAGACAAGATCCGCAGCTACCGTATCGCTCGTGCGGAGGCCGGGCATGCCGGACCCGGCCATGTGGTGCTGATGCTGCATACCTTCATCGGTGAAGACGAGGAAACGGTGCTGGCCGCTGCACGCAAGCCGATGAAGAGCTATCTCAAGAGTGCGGTCGATCTCGTTCGCAGGGCAGCCTGGACATTCCCCACCATCGTCGAGCGCGCCGGCAAGGCCGGAAGGACGCCGCAGGAAATCTTCGAGAAGGAAGAGCTTTCGACCGACGAACTCGATGCTCTGCTGGACCATGCGTTCGAGCGCTACTATCGCACGGCCGGCCTGTTCGGCACGCCCGAAACCGCCAGGGAGATGGTCCGAAACGTCTCCGCGATCGGAGTGGACGAGATCGCCTGTCTGATCGACTTCGGCGTCGAAACGGAGACGGCACTTGCCAACCTGCCGAACATTCGCCGGATGATGGACGGGCTCCTCGCCGAAGGCGGGGTGACGCGCAAGGCCTCGGTGGCCGAGGACATCGTCGGGTCCGAAATCACCCACCTTCAGTGCACGCCGTCAATGGCGAGCTATCTTGCCGGCGACGCGGCCGGGCGCCGGGCGCTGTCGCGGCTCGACTGCATGATGGTCGGCGGCGAGGCGTTTCCGCCGGATCTGGCGCGCAGCCTGCGCACAGCGATGCCCGGAACGCTCCTGAACATGTACGGGCCGACAGAGACGACGATCTGGTCTTCCGTCGCGCGGCTCGACAGCGTTTCGGACCGGGTGCCGCTCGGCGAGCCGATCGCCAATACGGAGCTGAGCGTGCGCTCGCTTGCCGGCCGGCCGTTGCCGGAACTGGTCGAGGGCGAGCTCTGGATCGGCGGCGCGGGGCTTGCACGCGGGTACTGGAACCGACCGGAACTCAACGTCGAGCGTTTCGTCGATACCCCGGAGGGACGATTCTACCGCACGGGCGACCTCGTCCGCAGGCATCCGGACGGCAGCCTGGAGTTCCTCGGGCGCATCGACGGCCAGGTCAAGATCCGCGGCCACCGGATCGAACTCGGCGAAATCGAGGCGCGGCTTGCCGCTTCCGATACCGTCGCCCAGGCTGCCGTCAAGGCGGTGGAATTCGGACCGGGCGACGTACGGCTCGTCGCCTACGTGACCCCGGCTGGCGCGCGCCCGTCGGTGAACGAGCTGCGTGCGGGGCTCGCGGCGACGCTGCCGGATTTCATGGTGCCTTCGCAGATCGTGCTCCTGGAGCGGATGCCCCTGACGCCGAACGGCAAGATCGACCGCAAGGCGCTTCCGATGCCTTCCGGGCGCGTCGAGCAGGGCGTCATCACCGCGGCAGAGGGCGACATGGAGACTGCGATCGCGGCCATATGGCGTGATGCGCTGGGATTGGAGAATGTCTCGGTAACAGAGAACTTCTTCGACCTCGGCGGTCATTCATTGCTCGTCGTGCAGGTCCAGCGCCGGATGAAGGAAGAGCTCGGCCGGGAGGTGGCGATTACCGACCTGTTCCGCTTCCCGACGATCCGCGCGATCGCGCTGCACCTTGCCGGCAGTGTTCCGGAGACAGCCAGCGCCGTCGATCGCGGTGCCGCGCGTGCTGCGGCGCGGCTTGCCCGCCTCGGCCGGCGCTGATTGGCAAAGTCCGCAAGGGAGAACGAACCAAGCATGGACAAAGACCTACCGGACAATCGCATTGCAATCGTCGGCCGCGCCGGCCGCTTTCCGTCCGCGCGAAACGTCGGCGATTTCTGGACGTTGCTGTCCGAGGGCCGTTCGGCCGAACAGCGCCTCGGCGAGGCGGACCTGATCGCGGCCGGCGTGAGCCGCAAAAGGCTTGCCGATCCTGCGTATGTGCGGGTGGCCCACGTGTTGCCGGACATGGAGTGCTTCGATGCCGGCTTTTTCGGTTTCTCTCCGCGCGAAGCGTCGATCCTCGATCCGCAGCACCGCCATTTCCTCGAATGCGGATGGGAGGCGCTGGAGGATGCCGGCTATGTACCCGAGCGCTTCGATGGTCGCATCGGGGTGTTCGCAGGTTCGGGCATGCAGGCCTATCTTCCCTTCAACCTGCTGACCAATCCCGAGCTCGTCGAGGAAATCGGCCTCTTCCTTTTGCGCCACACCGGCAACGACAAGGATTTCCTGCCGACACGCCTGTCCTACCTGCTGAACCTGACCGGCCCATCGGTCGCCGTCCAGACGGCCTGCTCCACCTCGCTCGTCGCCGTTCACACGGCGATCGGCTCGCTCTTGAACATGGAATGCGACATGGCGATTGCCGGAGGGGTTACGATCGAGCTCCCGCATCGCACCGGTTATCGCTACGAGGAAGGCGAGATCCTGTCGCCAGACGGCCTGTGCCGCGCCTTCGACGATGACAGCAAGGGGACCGTGTTCGGATCCGGGGCAGCCCTCGTCGTCCTGCGTCGCTACGAGGATGCGGTTGCAGACGGCGACGACATCAAGGCCGTTATCCTGGCAAGTGCGGTCAACAATGACGGCGCGGGCAAGGCGAGCTACCTGGCGCCATCCGTGGACGGCCAGGCGGAGGCGGCCGCGGAGGCGCTGGCGCTTTCGGGCATCGAGGCACGAGATCTTTCCTACATCGAGACCCACGGTACCGGCACGCCGATCGGCGACCCGATCGAGCTTGCCGCGCTGAAGCAGGTCTATGGCTCGGCGCCGGCCGCGAGCATCGGGATTGGCTCGGTCAAGACCAATATCGGCCATCTGGACACCGCTGCAGGCGCGGCAAGCCTCATCAAGGTGGTGGAGGCCCTGCGGCACCGCCATCTCCCGGCGAGCCTGCATTTCAGGAAGCCCAACAGTCGATTCGATTTCCCGGCCAGTCCCTTTCAGGTGGTGGCGGAGGGGCGCGCATGGGCGTCTTCTTCTGGGCCGCGACGCGCGGCGGTGAACTCGCTCGGCGTGGGCGGCACGAACGCCCATGTCATCGTCGAAGAGGCGCCGGAACGCCCGCGCCCGGCGACGCGATCAGAATGGCGGCTCTTTCCCTTTTCGGCCCGCAGCGCAGCGGCGCTGGAGCGCCAGCGCGAACAATGGAAGGCCTTTGCCGCTGGCGAGATGCCGGCAATCGAAGACATCGCGTTCACCCTGCGCGAGGGACGCCAACATTTTGCCGAACGTTTCGCGATCGCCGCGCGATCGGGCGACGATCTGAAGGGCGCGCTGACGGCGAAAGCGACACCGCTGCGCCGGCATGGCAAGGCGGGCACTAGTCCGCCGCGGATCATCTTCCTGTTTCCTGGTGGCGGTGCGCAGTATCCGGGCGCTGGCGCCGGCATGATTGCGGCCTCGCAGGTGTTCGCCTCTGCCGTCGACCAATGCTTTGCTCTTTTGCCGGATTCGGTGCCCTCCGACCTGCGGCAGGTGATGTTCGGCGCGCGGCTCTCCGATGACACGGCACGCAGCAAGCTCGGCCGATCGAGTTATGCCATCCCGGCCCTGTTCATTCTCGAATACGCCTATTCCAAGCTGTGGGAGAGCTGGGGTGTCCGGCCGGACGCGATCGTGGCGCACAGTGTTGGCGAATATGCCGGGGCGGTCGCCGCCGGCGTCATGGAGCTGGCCGACGCACTGCGGATCGTCACCCTGCGCGGCCAGGTTATGGAGCAGGCGCCCGCGGGTGCCATGACGGCCGTGCCGCTGGGCGAGTTGCACGTGCGCGAGCTGATTGGCGAGGGACTGGACATCGCGGCCATCAATTCCGCGCAATCAACCGTTGTTTCCGGCCCGGTCGCCGGTATCGAGGCGCTGGAGGCGCGCCTTGCCGGCAGCGAGCACGAGGCACGTCGCATCCATATCGACGTCGCCGCCCACTCGCGTCAGCTGGACGATCAGCTCGAACGGTTCCGCGAAGGCTTGCAGGGGATTTCGTTCCGACAGCCGACGGTGCCGATGGTTTCCTCGCTTCGCGGCAGCTGGGGAGACGGGCAGGATTTCGTTTCCATCGACTACTGGGTTCGCCACCTGCGCCACACGGTGCGCTTTGCCGACGCCGTGGCTGCGGTGCTGGAAGCGCCCGACAGTGTGGTGATCGAAGTCGGCCCGGGGCAGACCGTCGGCCCGCTCGTGGCAGCAGCCACCACCCGGAATGCGCCGCGCGCCATCCTGCCTTCGGCGCCGCGTCCGCGAGACGCGGAGGACGAAATGGGCGTGGCGGTCGCCGCCCTCGGCGGCCTGTGGGCGAACGGGCTCGACCTGGATCCGGGCAAACTGCCCGGGCGTGAGGGACGGCGCGTGTCGCTGCCGACCTATCCGTTCGAGAAGGAACGTCACTGGATATCGCCCGGCCGCGGAAAGTCCGTTGAGGCGACCGATGATGCCGCCCCTGTTCTCGCCCGCATCGCCGATCCATCTGACTGGGTCGAGGTGCTGGAC
>JAEYDD010000002.1 GCA_023404095.1 Pseudomonadota bacterium
ATATTGAAGCCCGGGCATGACGACGAGATGTGTGGCAGCTTCATGCTACCGTCACCCCGGCCTTGAGCCGGGGTCCAGCGGCGCCGCGTCTGCGGCGCGGGAAATGCTTTATCGCGCAAGGATTTGCGCGGCTGGATACCGGATCAGGTCCGGCATGACGAAGAAAATTGAAGCCCGGGCAGGTTCAGGGCGTGTGACCAGCCCTGACCTGCCGCCCCTGCTTGAAGGCCCTCACCGCTTCTTGAACGGCTCCATGCCCATGCGCGCCAGTTCGTCGGCGCGTTCGTTTTCGGGGTGTCCAGCGTGGCCCTTGACCCAATGGAGCGTGACCTTGTGGCGGCGCCGGGCCTCATCCAGGGCCTGCCAGAGCTCGCCGTTCTTCACCGGTTTCCGGTCGGCCGTCTTCCAGCCGGTCTTCTTCCAGCCGTGGATCCACTTCTCGATGCCGTCCATGACGTATTTCGAGTCCGTGTAGAGGTCGACCTCGCAGGGCGCCTTCAGCGCGTCCAGCGCCGAAATGGCCGCAAGCAGCTCCATGCGGTTGTTGGTCGTCTGCGGCTCGCCGCCGGAGAGTTCCTTCTCGACCTCGCCGTAGCGCAGCACAGCGCCCCAGCCGCCCGGACCCGGATTGCCCGAGCAGGCGCCGTCGGTGAAAATATCCACATGCTTCATCGATGCACCATCATCGCACCAGGCCGTATTCTTCGGCCGATTTCACCTGGCGATGGAAGCGCAGCTTCTTCAGGTATTCGAGCGGGTCCTTCTTGACCACCAGCGCGCCCGGCGGCGTCTCCAGCCAGTCGTAGAGCCGGGTGAGGAAGAAGCGCAAAGCCGAGCCGCGCGCCAGTAGCGGCAGCGACTTCAGTTCCGCCCCGTTCAGCGGGCGCACCTGCTCGTAGCCGTCCAAAAGCGCCATGCCCTTGGTCATGTTGAACGAGCCGTCCTTCTCGAAGCACCAGGCATTGATGCAGACGGAAACGTCGTAGGCATAGGTGTCGTTGCAGGCGAAATAGAAATCGATCAGGCCCGACAGCTGGTCGCCGATGAAGAAGACGTTGTCGGGGAAGAGGTCGGCATGGATGACGCCGTGCGGCAGCGTCTTTGGCCAGTGGCTTTCGAGGAAATCCAGCTCGTCGGCGATCTCTTCCTGAAGGCCGGCCTCGACCTCGTCGGCCCGCGCGGCGGACTTCTCCCAGAGCGGCCGCCAGCCGTCGACGGAAAGGGCGTTCTTGCGGGTGAGTTGGAAGCCCTGGCCTGCGACATGCATCTCGGCCAGCGCACGACCGACCTCGCGACAATGCTTCGCCGCCGGCTTGCGCAGCCACATGCCTTCCAGAAAGGTGATCATTGCGGCGGGGCGGCCGGAAAGCTCGCCTAGCAGTTCGCCGTCCTTGCGCGACAACGGCAGCGGGCAGTTCAGGCCGCGGTCGGCGAGATGGTGCATGAGGCCCAGGAAGAAAGGCAGGTCCTTCGGATCGACGCGCTTTTCGTAGAGCGTCAGGATGAAGGCGCCCTTGGTGGTGTGCAGGAGGAAATTGGAATTCTCGACCCCCTCGGCGATGCCCTTGTAGGAAAGCAGCGTCCCAGCCTCGTAGTTGGTCAGGAAGCGGGCGAGGTCGTCTTCGGTGATATCGGTATAGACTGCCAAATCTCTAGCTCACGCTTGAAGTCCATGCGCGACCCACAATTCCCTAAGAATCGCTTGCCGCGCTTCGGTTCTTGATACACCGCATATGTTTTCGCGCAAAATCGCAAAGCACGTTTGCGCGACGGCCCATCCTAGTCCCCGTTGACGAAGGCCATGTCGGCCTGCGTCAGCTCGATGTTGCGCAGTTCGCGGTTGACGAGGAAGTTCTCCGTCTCCTCAACGGTGTCGGCCAGTTCCACCGTCGTGTCGTAGCGGGCGCGGAATGCCGCGATGATCTCGTCGACGATGACCTCCGGCGCCGAAGCACCTGCCGACAGGCCGACGGTGCGGATCTCGCCGAGGTCGTTCCAGTCGATCTCGGCGGCGCGTTGCACGAGCAGAGACTTTTTCGCCCCTGCCCTGAGCGCGACCTCGACCAGCCGCTTGGAGTTGGAAGAATTCGGCGCGCCGACGACGAGGAAGAGATCGCAGCCGGGGGCTGCCTGCTTCACCGCTTCCTGGCGGTTGGTGGTGGCGTAGCAGATCGAATCGGCCGCGGGTGCCGTCAGGTTGGGAAAGCGCTCCTTCAGACGCGCGATGACGCCAGCGGTATCGTCCACGGAAAGCGTCGTCTGCGTCACGAAGCCGAGGTTGTCGGGATCGGCGGGAACATAGGCGTCGGCATCCTCGATGGTCTCGACCAGCGAGACAGAGCCTTCCGGCAGTTGTCCCATGGTGCCGATCACCTCGGGATGGCCGGCATGGCCGATCAGGACCACGTGACGGCCGAGCCGCTGGTGGCGCATGGCCTGCTTGTGGACCTTGGAGACGAGCGGGCACGTGGCGTCGAGGTAGAAGAGGTTGCGGGCCACCGCGTCCTCCGGCACCGACTTCGGTACACCGTGCGCGGAAAAGACCACCGGCTGGGCGCGGTGCTCCTCGGGGATCTCGTCGAGCTCCTCCACGAAGATCGCCCCCTTCGCCTCGAGCCCTTCCACGACGTAGCGGTTATGGACGATCTCGTGGCGGACGTAGACCGGCGCACCATAGGCCTTCAGCGCCAGGACGACGATCTGGATCGCCCTGTCGACGCCGGCGCAGAAGCCGCGCGGGCCGCAGAGGCGGATCGTCAGGAGAGAAAGGGCAGTAGAAGAAGCCATGTTCAGGATGTCACCGGTGTCCAATTCATTTGGGCGCTTTTAGGCGTGTCCGCCAGTCGTCTGATCGCAAATTCGCGAAGTCACCGGCATTTATCACAAATCGCCGTCGATGAAAGCACCATCCAGGCTCAACGCCGCGAACGCCAGATATAGAAGCCGCTGACGCCGACCAGCGCCAGCGCCAGCCCGTACCACGTCATCGCATATTGCAGGTGGTTGTTCGGCAGATCGAACTGGGTGACGCCGCCGACCGGCAGGCCGCCGGGATTGGGCGCGTCGCCGGCATCGACGAAGAACGGCACCAGCGCTTCGGGCGCGATGCCATCGCTTGCCGCCATCGCCGAAAGATCCTTCCAGTAGAAGACATTCTTGGCCAGGTCGTTGTCGGGGACAAGCGAGGACGGCTTTTCGGAAAGCCTGTCGCGCGCAAGGCCGCTGATCGCCTGTAGGCCTTCGACCTCGCCTTCCCGTCGCGTCTGCGGCTCCTTCCTGTCGAAGGGCACGAAGCCGCGGTTGACGAAGACGAAGCGCCCGTCTGCCATCTGCAGCGGCGTATAGACGTGATAGCCGGACTGGCCGTTGAAGGTTGCGAGGAAGTGCCGCTCGCGACCGTGGTCGAAAACGCCCGTGACCGTGACGGGACGGTACTCGATGTCGCCGCCTTCCCGCTTCACCTGCTCGATCGCTTCGATCGCAACCGGTGCGGCATGGCGCCGCTCCGTCATGTCGGCAAGCAGCCTTTCCTTCCAGGCAAGGCGCTGCATCTGCCAGGTGCCGAGCGACAGAAGGACTGCAAGGCAAGCAACCAGCGTGCAGACCGCGAGCACCGCCCTGCCGCGCCCGGTGGTCCTCACAACCTGATCAGCCACGGTCGATTTCCCCGGAGCGGGCATTGTTGCGGTATTGCAGCGCGACCAGCACGCCCTTGAGCATCCGCGTCAGCGCAAGGCCGAGTCCGATTGCAAGCGGGATCCACAGAATGAAGTGCAACCACATCGGCGGGCTGAAACTCACTTCCATCCACAGAGCCGCACCGACGACGAGGAAGCCGACGATCAGAAGGACGAAGACGACCGGGCCGTCACCGGTCTCGGCAAAGGCATAATCCAGCCCGCAGGCGGCACAGCGCGGCTTCAGCTTGAGGTATCCGTCGAACAGCTTGCCCTGCCCGCAGCGGGGGCAGTGGCCGCGCAGACCCGTTGAAAACGGTTCGACCGGCGGATACAGGGCCTTGTCTTCGCTCATCATCGCACTCCATCCACGCGACCGGTCGCGCTTGCGCAGCCTGACGCCATGCCCGTTCAAAAAGCAAGGGCGCGGCGCTGTTGCCGCCGCATGCGAGGCTCTGCCCCTACAATCGTACGGAGGCCGGCGAAGCCATTCCCAAATGAAAACGGCCGCATCTCTGCGGCCGTATTCGGTATTCCTTGCGGCAGATCACATATGGGCGACCGGCGCACCCCAACCACCCCAGATGTAGATGGAGAAGAAGAGGAACAGCCAGACGACGTCGACGAAGTGCCAGTACCAGGCGGCAGCTTCCAGGCCGAAATGCTGCTGCGGCGTGAAGGCACCGCGGGCGGCGCGGATCAGGCAGACCAGCAGGAAGATCGTGCCGACAAGAACGTGGAAGCCGTGGAAGCCGGTGGCCATGAAGAAGGTCGCGCCGTAGATCGAGTCCTTGAACGCGAACGGAGCGTGAGCGTACTCGTAGGCCTGCACGAAGGAGAAGAGAACGCCCAGCAGAACGGTCAGCGTCAGGCCGTTGATAAGGCCCTTGCGATCGTTGTGCAGGATGGCGTGGTGCGCCCAGGTCACGCAGGTGCCCGACAGAAGCAGGATGATAGTGTTGTAGAGCGGCAGGTGCCAGGGATCGAGGACTTCGATGCCCTTTGGCGGCCAGACGCCACCGGTGTGCTCGACACGGGTCGCCTGGATCGCCTCGGCCGGGAAAAGGCTTGCGTCGAAGAAAGCCCAGAACCAGGCGACGAAGAACATCACTTCGGAGGCGATGAACATGATCATGCCGTAGCGCAGGTGCAGCGAAACGACGCGGGTGTGGTGACCTTCGTCGCCCTCCTTGATCGTATCCGACCACCAGCCGTACATCGCATAAAGCGTGATCACGAGGCCGATGAGGAGGATCCAGGGATTGGCCATCTCGATGCCGAACAGCTTCAGCGAGCCGCCGGCGTGATAGCGCATGTAGACGATGCCGCCGATGGCGAGCACGAATGCGCCGATCGAGGACAAGAGCGGCCACGGGCTCGGATCGATGATGTGGTAGTCGTGATTCTTCTGGTGCGCTTGCGCCATGTCAGTGATCCCCGAATGTCTCCCGTTGACGTCCTCCGGCATGGCCGGAAAACGCATATCTCCTAAAGTTTTTTCGCAGCCTCGCCCCCTGCATCCGATGCCGAAGCCACCGGCTTCGTCTTCTCGTGCGGGAAGAAGGTGTAGGAAAGCGTGATCGTATGCACGTTCTTCGTCTCGACCGGATCGACGATCGCCGGATCGATGAAGAACAGGACCGGCATTTCCATTTCCTCGCCGGGCTTCAGCGTCGTCTCGGTGAAGCAGAAGCACTGGACCTTGTTGAAATAGGCGCCGGTCGCCTCCGGCGTGACGTTGAACGTCGCCTGGCCGGTGGTCTCGAAGCTGGCATTGTTGCGCGCCCGGTAGTTCACCATCACCGTCTCGCCGATCTTAAGCTCGATCTCGCGCTGGACGGGCTGGAAGCTCCAGGGCAGGCCCGGCGCCGTGTTGGCGTCGAAGCGGACCTTGATCTTCCTGTCGAGGATGACGGAGGATGCCTGCTCGACGCGCTGCGTGGTGCCGCCGTAGCCGGTGACCTTGCAGAACATCTCGTAGAGCGGAACGGCCGCATAGGCCATGCCGAGCATGGCGATGACAAAGGTGAGGCACACGGTCACGATCGTGCCGTTGCCAAGCTTTCCTTCGTTTCCGGCTGTACCCTTGCTCATCGTCAGCCTGCAATCCCGCCGGCGATCTTCACCAGCGTGATGATGTAGAACATCACGACCAGCACCGCGAGCACGACGGCGAGTGACACGTTGCGGCCGCGCCGGGACTTCTTCTGCTTTTCGCTGAGGCTGACGGTTTCCATCACAGGCTCCATCCTGCCGCCATCACGGCATGGTCGATCATCAGGCCGGAGAAGACGGCAAAGAGGTAGAATATCGAATAGGCGAAGAGCTTCTTGGCCGGCACCATGACGCGGTCGCTTTCGGGCATGCGCAGCACGCCGATCGAATAGGCGACGAAGACCAGACCCATGACGGCCGCGAAGATGCCGTAGGCGATGCTGGCAAAGCCAAGACAGCTCGGCACCACGGAAATGACCGCCGTCAGAACGGCATAGATCAGGATCTGCTGCTTGGTCGTCTTCTCACCCGCCACGTTCGGCAGCATGGGCACGCCGACGTCGGCGTAATCCTTCATCTTGAACAGCGCCAGCGCCCAGAAGTGGGCCGGCGTCCAGAGGAAGGTGATGAGGAACAGCACGATGCTTTCGATCGACACGCCGCCGGTCACACAGGCCCAGCCGATCATTGGCGGGAAAGCGCCTGCAGCACCGCCGATGACGATGTTCTGCGGCGTCGAGCGCTTCAGCCACATCGTGTAGATGACGGCGTAGAAGAAGATGGTGAAGGCGAGAAGCCCGGCCGACAGCCAGTTGACCGCAAGCCCCAGGATCGCGACCGAGAATGCCGAAAGGGTCAGCCCGAAGGCCAGCGCCTCGCGCGGCTTGACGCGGCCGGAAGGAATGGGGCGCTTTGCGGTGCGCGACATGACGGCGTCGATGTCGGCGTCGTACCACATGTTCAGCGCGCCGGAAGCGCCGGCGCCGACGGCGATGCAGAGGATGGCGATCGCCCCGATGATCGGATTGATATTGCCGGGCGCCAGCACCAGCCCGGCAAAGGCGGTAAAGACGACCAGAGACATGACGCGCGGCTTGAGAAGCTCGAAATAATCGCGCGCAGTCGCTTCGGAGAGGAGCGTATCCCCGCCGTCTGCAGCCGCTTCGTGATGATCGATGATTGCCATATCGTCTGTCGCTCGCTTGGCCGGTTCATCCGGCCCTTGATGTGAGAGGCCGCCGGACCGGCGGCCTCCATGTTCGAATGGGATCTTACTTGATCCTCGGCAACTGTTCCCACTGGTGGAACGGCGGCGGCGAAGTCAGCTGCCATTCCAGCGTGTTCGCACCTTCGCCCCAGGGGTTGTCGCCGGCGACGCGCTTCCTTGCGAAGGCCTCGAAGACGCCGAAGAGGAAGATCAGCACGCCGACGCCCGAGATATAGGAGCCGTAGGAGGATACCGCATTCCAGCCTGCAAATGCATCCGGATAGTCGATGTAGCGGCGCGGCATGCCGGCCAGACCCAGGAAGTGCTGCGGGAAGAACACCAGGTTCACGCCGATGAACATGACCCAGAAGTGAAGCTTGCCGATGAACTCGGAGTACATGTAGCCGCTCATCTTCGGGAACCAGTAGTACCAGGCGGCGAAGATCGCGAAGACGGCGCCGAGCGACAGCACGTAGTGGAAATGGGCAACCACGTAGTAGGTGTCGTGCAGGGCGCGGTCGAGGCCGGCGTTCGCAAGCTGAACGCCGGTGACGCCGCCGACGGTGAACAGGAAGATGAAACCGATCGCCCAGACCATCGGCGTGGTGAAGCGGATCGAACCGCCCCACATTGTCGCGATCCAGGAGAAGATCTTGATGCCCGTCGGGATGGCGATGACCATCGTGGCGAAGACGAAGTAGCGCTGCGTGTCGAGCGACAGGCCGACCGTGTACATGTGGTGCGCCCACACGATGAAGCCGACGGCGCCGATCGCGACCATGGCGTAGGCCATGCCGAGGTAGCCGAAGATCGGCTTCTTCGAGAAGGTCGAGACGATGTGGCTGACGATGCCGAAAGCCGGCAGGATGAGGATGTACACTTCCGGGTGACCGAAGAACCAGAACAGGTGCTGGAACAGGATCGGGTCACCGCCGCCATCGGGCGCGAAGAAGGTCGTGCCGAAGTTGCGGTCGGTCAGAAGCATGGTGATGGCGCCCGCCAGAACCGGCAGCGACAGCAGCAGCAAGAAGGCGGTGATCAGCACCGACCAGGCGAACAGCGGCATCTTGTGCAGCGTCATGCCGGGCGCGCGCATGTTCAGGATCGTGGTGATGAAGTTGATCGCGCCCAGGATCGACGAAGCGCCGGCGATGTGCAGGCCGAGGATGGCGAAGTCCATCGCGGGGCCTGGCATGCCAGAGGTCGAAAGCGGCGGATAGATCGTCCAACCGCCGCCGGCACCGTAGGCGCCCGCCGGACCTTCGACGAACATCGAGAGGAAGACGAGGATGAAGGCCGGAATGATCAGCCAGAACGAGATGTTGTTCATCCGGGGGAACGCCATGTCCGGTGCGCCGATCATGATAGGCACCATCCAGTTGGCAAAGCCGCCGATCAGCGCCGGCATGACCATGAAGAAGATCATGATGAGCGCGTGCGCGGTGGTGAACACGTTGAACATGTGCTTGCCGCCGTCGATGGCAGCATCGCCCTCGAAGCCATAGACCATGGCGGCCAGGCCGTGGAAGATCTGGATGCCGGGCTCCTGCAGCTCGGCGCGCATGGCGACCGAGAGCGCGCCGCCGACGATGCCGGCGAAGATCGCGAAGATCAGGTAGAGCGTCCCGATGTCCTTGTGGTTCGTCGAGAGGAACCAGCGGACGAAGAACGAGGGCTTGTGGTCGTGATGACCGTGGTGGTCATCGTGGGCAGCGGTTGTTCCGGCCATTGAGGCTCTCCCTTGGAATTACTGCGCGGCGTTCTGGGCGACGTCGACGGACTTCCGTTCGCCGTCGACGGACGCTACCAGAGTCTTGTTGGCCTCACCGATATTGGTCGCAGCTGCGGCAAGCCAGGTGTCGAACTTGTCCTGCGAGACGACGCGGACAGCGATCGGCATGTAGGCGTGGTCCTTGCCGCACAGCTCGGAACACTGGCCGTAGAAGAGGCCTTCGCGCTCCGCCTTGAACCAGGTCTCGTTCATGCGACCCGGCACGGCGTCGATCTTCACGCCGAAGGAGGGCATCGCAAAGGCGTGAATGACGTCTGCGCCGGTCACGAGGAGACGGACATGCTTGCCGACGGGAACGACGACTTCGTTGTCGACTGCCAGCAGGCGCGGATAGACGGCCTTGTCTTCCTTGCCGAGCGACGCGCGATCGGCATCCTGCAGCATCAGGCTATCGAAGGAAAGCGGGTTTTCGCCGACCTGGTACTCATAGCCCCAGTACCACTGAAAGCCGGTCGCCTTGATTGTCAGCTCGGGCTCCTCGGTCGGAGCGAGTTGCTTGGTCAGGAGCTGGAAGGAGGGAACCGCAAGGAGGAGCAGAATCACCACCGGACCGATCGTCCAGATCACCTCGATGGCCGTGTTGTGGCTCGTCTTTGAAGGAACCGGATTGGCGCCCTCGCGGAACTTCACCACGATGATGATCAGGAGGAGGAGAACAAACAGCGTGATCGGAACGATGAACCACAGGGTGTACTGTTCGAACCAGCGGATCTCTTCCATGATCGAGGTTGCCGCGGGCTGCAATCCCTTCTGCCAATCGACCGGCTGGTCTGCGAAGGCGCCCGAAGCAAACAGCAGACAGCATACCGCCGTCAGCGCTGCAAAAGCCTTGTTAATCACAACATATCTCCCCAAAGCGTTTGATAGGGATCAAACGATTGCCGCAGAATCCCTGCTATGCTGACTGCTTAAAATCATAGTTTCCCGTTTGCCGCAACAGCCACGAACCGTTGCTCATGCGGCATTTTTGCGCAAAGACAAGTCTTGGCGGGACATAGCCAAACTTTCGTCCAACTCTTTGTAAACGCGAACGCGCGAACGCCGGCCGGCAAACCCGGAGCCATGCCGCGGCGAGCGCGGACAGAATATCCGGGCACCGGGCCGGCCGATCGCGACGTTTCGTCCCGGCGGTCCAATTTCCGCCGCATAAACTGGAAAAGACGGCAAAGGGCTTTTCATTTCAACGTTCGCTATTCAAGAATGGCGCGTGTGATTCGAGATTTCGAGGTTTTCATGAGTTCCCGCTCTCCTTCGCGCCTGGCCAGGATGATCCGCGCGCTGGCAGCGCTTGCCATCGCAGCGACCAGCACCCCTGCCCTGGCACAGTCCCAGCAGCAGCCGGGCACCGTGAAGGCGAACCACGGCGCCTGGTCGATCGTCTGCGACCAGCCGGCAGGCGCCTCCGGCGAACAGTGCGCGCTGATGCAGAATGTGATTGCCGAGGACCGTCCGGAAGTCGGCCTGTCGGTGGTCATCCTGAAGACGGCCGACCGCAAGGCGAAGATCCTGCGCGTGCTGGCCCCGCTCGGCGTCCTGCTGCCCAACGGGCTTGGCCTGAATGTCGACGGCAAGGATATCGGCCGCGCCTACTTCGTGCGCTGCTTCTCCGACGGCTGCTATGCGGAGGTGGTGCTTGAGGACGAACTGCTCAAGACCTTCCGCTCCGGCGCCACCGCCACCTTCATCGTCTTCCAGACGCCGGAAGAAGGCATCGGCATCCCGGTCGACCTCAAGGGCTTCGGCGAAGGCTACGACGCGCTGCCGTAAAGGGCCCGGGGCCAACCATCCCCGCACCGAAAGCCGGCTTCTTGTGTACCAGCGTTTTGCATGACGTCGGCGTGACGCTCCCACACCTCCCCGTCATCCCGGACTTGATCCGGGATCCAGCGGCGCCCGCGTCTGCGGTGCGGAGAATGTTTGATCCCGCAAAGAGCGCGGCTTTACCATACCTCACGCGCTCGCAGCGCCTTGCTTCACCGCACCGGCGTCGCCGGCCAGTCGATCAGGTCCGGCCTGGAGCCGGCAAGCACGCCGCGTGACTTGGAGACGACGTCGAAGGGGAAGCCGAGGACGATTTCGCTTGCGGCATCCAGCCTGCCGATCTGCTCCTCAGTCAGGCGCACATCGAGTGCCGCCAGGTTGTCCGCCAGTTGTTCGGGGGTGCGCGGACCGATGATCGGCAGCGTCGCGCCCTTGGCGAGCACCCAGGCGATCGCCACCTGACCGGCGGGCAGTCCTGTCTCGGCGGCAATGGCAAGAACCGCATCGACCGTTGCGGTCTTGCGCGCATCGCTCTCGGCATGGATGACGACACCCAACCCCTGCGCCCTGCCCTGCTCGCCCTTGCGGTACTTGCCTGTGAGCAGCCCGCCGCCGAGCGGCGACCAACTGACCGTGCCGAGCCCGAAGGCGGCGGCCATCGGCAGGAGCTCGCGCTCGACCGAGCGCTCGACGAGGCTGTATTCCACCTGCAGCGCCGAAACGGGCGCCCAGCCGCGCAGCTCGGCAAGCGTTGCCGCCGTCGCCACCCGCCAGGCGGGGAAATCGGAAAAGCCGGAATAGAGGATCTTGCCGGACCGGACGAGATCGTCCAGCCCGCGCACGATCTCGTCGATCGGGGTGACGTCGTCGGGCATATGCACCCAGAGGAGATCGATGCGATCGGTGTTCAGCCGCTTGAGGCTGGCCTCGACGGATTGCACCATCGCCTTGCGGCTGTTGCCGGTACGCTGAAGGCCGGCGCCGTGGCTGTCGCCAAGCGAAAACTTGGTGGCGAGCACGATGTCGTCGCGGTCGGCGGCGACGAATTCCCCCGTGAGCGTTTCGGACTGGCCGAACTGATACTGGTCGGCGGTATCGATGAAATTGCCACCGGCTGAGCGATAGCCGTCGTAGATGGCTCTGGCCGTCTCCCGGTCGGCGCCGTAACCCCAGCCGGTGCCGAAATTGCCGGTGCCCAGCGCCAACTGCGAAACGCGAAGGCCAGTGCGGCCGAAGATCCGATAGCGCATGCTCATGTCCGAACTCCCTTTTGGTCGGTGAACTTTTCGATCCAATTTTAAATGACGATCGTCATATATTGAATATAAATGACGATCGTCATATAACTTGTCAAGACAATTTCGGAGGATGACAAAATGCGGCCGACCAAGGAACAGGCAAAGGAAAACCGGAAGCGCATTCTCGATGCGGCGGCACGGCTGTTTCGCGAGAACGGCATCCATGCCGTCGGCGTCGATGCCGTCATGAGCGGCGCCGGGCTGACGCATGGCGGTTTCTACGGCCACTTCAAGTCGAAGGGCGACCTCGCCGAGCAGGCGCTGTCGGACGCCATGCAGAAGAGCCTCGATGCCGAGCCCGAGACGCTGACGCTCTCGCAGTTCGCCTTGACCTATCTGTCCGCCGAGCATCGCGACCATGCCGGTGCGGGCTGCGCGGTCGCCGCGCTTGGACCGGAAATGGCGCGATTGCCG
Source organism: Pseudomonadota bacterium (assembly GCA_023404095.1). GTDB lineage: Bacteria > Pseudomonadota > Alphaproteobacteria > Rhizobiales > Rhizobiaceae > Mycoplana. The sequence continues at coordinate 12,145 of JAEYDD010000002.1, forward strand.
GAGAAGGAGCGGCAGGCCGCAACCGACTATGTCCGCACCCGGATCGCCCGGCTGCAGGACCTGCAGGAGAGGCAGGGGAATGCCCCTGACCGCCGCAAGGCGATCGCCGACCTGTCGAGTCTGATCGGCGCCCTCGTGATGGCCCGGCTCGTCAACGATCCCGCATTGTCGGACGAAATCATGGAAAGCGTGCGAAGCGAGGTCGCGGGCACCCAATAGCCCCGGCGGCGCCCCCTCGCTTGCCCCGGCCGGGGGGAGCCTCTACATAAGCTGGCAACCCGCTTCAGAGCGTCGCACCGCATTCATACGGACCGCGCGGCGCGACGCTTCATATCTGCACACCAGGAGCCGCCCATGAACACCGACCTGACCTCACTGTTCGATGCCGACGAGGCAACGGTTCGCGCGGTGCTGGCGGAAACGCTGAAGAACGCCGACGACGGGGAGCTCTACCTGGAACATGCGCAGGCGGAATCGCTGACCTTCGACAATGGGCGCCTGAAGGGCGGCAGCTTCAACACCGACCAGGGCTTCGGCCTGCGCGCCGTCGCTGGCGAGGCGGTGGGCTATGCCCATTCCGGCGAGATGTCGCTTTCGGCGCTCAAGCGGGCGGCGGACGCTGCGGGCGCTGTCACGCGCGGATATGCCGGCACCTATTCCGCAGCACCCCAGGGAACCAACCGCCGGCTCTACGGCCCGGAAAACCCGATCGGCAGCCCCGCCTTCGAGGAGAAGGTGACGCTGCTGCAGGAGATCGACGCCTATCTTCGCGGCAAGGACGCGAAGGTGCGGCAGGTCTCCGCCTCGATCGCCGCCAGCTGGCAGGTGGTCAACATCCTGCGGGCCGACGGCCACAAGGTAACCGACATCCGCCCGATGACCCGCATCAACATCTCCGTCGTCGTCGGCGAAGGCGACCGGCAGGAGACGGGCTCGTTCGGCATGGGCGGACGGCGCGGCTTCGGCGAATTCCTGACGACCGAAAGCTGGAAGCAGGGGGCGGACGAGGCGTTGCGCCAGGCGCTGGTGAACCTCAGCGCGATCGAGGCACCGGCCGGCACGATGGACGTGGTGCTCTCTTCCGGCTGGCCGGGCGTGATGCTCCACGAGGCGGTCGGCCATGGACTGGAGGGCGACTTCAACCGCAAGAAGACCTCGGCGTTTTCGGGCCTGCTCGGCGAGCAGGTGGCGGCCAAGGGCGTCACCGTGGTCGACGACGGCACGATCGAAAGCCGCCGCGGCTCGCTGACGGTGGATGACGAAGGCACGCCCTCGGGCTACAACGTCCTGATCGAGGACGGAAAGCTGGTCGGCTACATGCAGGACCGGCAGAACGCGCGGCTGATGGGCATGCAGGCGACCGGCAACGGGCGCCGCCAGTCCTACGCGCACGTCCCGATGCCGCGCATGACCAACACCTACATGCTGTCCGGCGACAGGACGCCCGACGAGATCATCGCTTCGGTGAGGAACGGCATCTACGCGGTCTCCTTCGGCGGCGGCCAGGTGGACATCACCTCCGGCAAGTTCGTCTTCGGCTGCACCGAGGCCTACCTGATCGAGGACGGGAAGATCGGCGCCCCGGTCAAGGGCGCGATGATCATCGGCAACGGGCCCGACGCCATGCGGCGCGTAACCATGGTCGGCAACGATTCGAAACTCGACACCGGGATCGGCATGTGCGGCAAGGCCGGCCAGAGCGTGCCCGTCGGCGTCGGCCAGCCGCATCTGCGCATGGACCAGATCACCGTCGGCGGCACGAAGGCCTGATCGCGGCGCGCGGGCGCGATATGCCGCAAGGGGTCGTTAACCGCGCGGATACCATGACGCGCTCATAAAGGCGGCAGGAAGAACCGCCAACCGGAGCGCAAATGCCGACATTGAAAAGTGTTATGCGCCGCAGCCTGAAGCATGCGGCCATCACCGGCGGACTGGAACTGTCCAGCCTTGCCGGGCGCGCCGGCCTGATGACGTCCGCGCGCGGGCGCGGCGCGATCTTCACCCTGCACCACGTGCGGCCGAAGACGTTCCACGATTTCGATCCCAACGCCCACCTGGAGATCACCCCGGAATTCCTCGACGAGACGATCCGGCTCCTGGAAAGCGAGGGCTACCAGTTCGTGGCCCTGCACCACATGGCCGCCCGCATGGCGATCGCAAGGCCCGAGGAGCGCTTTGCCGCCTTCACCCTCGACGACGGCTACCGCAACAATGCGGTGCATGCGCAGCCGATCTTCACCGAGCATCGCGTGCCCTTCACCGTCTTTGTCACCGGCGGCTTTTGCTGCCGGACCCACAGCATCTGGTGGGAGACGCTGACCGAGCTGCTGCGCACGCTGCCGCATGTCGAATTCGACTTCGGCTCCGGGATCGTGACCTTGCCGCTCGCCACGACATGGCAGAAGGACGCCGCCTTTGCGCGCTTTGCCGCCTTCATCCAGGCGGGCGACGAAATGACCGCCGTCGCCGCCCTCGACAGGCTGGCAAAGCAGCACGGGATCGATCCTCTCCTGATTACCGAAAGGCTGATCATGCGCGAACCGGAGCTGAAGAGCCTGGTTCTCAACCCGCTTGCCACGCTCGGCGCCCACACGATCAGCCACCGCGCGCTTTCGCGGCTGGAGGACAACGAGGCGCGCGAGGAAATGCAGGCCTCGGCCGAGCGGATCCAGTGCCTGACCGGCGTGCGCCCCGTCGCCTTTGCCTATCCCTACGGCTTCAGCCCCACCGTCACCGCACGCGAACACCGCCTCGCCGCGGAAGCCGGCTTCGACCTCGCGGTGACAACGGTGCCCGGCACGCTGGACGCGCGCAGCTTCGACCAGCCGATGGCGCTGCCGCGCATCTCCGTCAACGGCCTCTACCAGAAACGCAAGTACGTGTCCGCGCTGGCTTCGGGCATCCCCTTCCGGCTGATGCGACGATAGGACGGCTCTGGCGAAGGACGCCGGGTACGCGACAGTTGTACATTCGCCCCTCCCCCGGCCCTCTCCCGCATGCGGGGAGAGGGGGAAGAAAAGCGTTCTCCGCTTGTCTCCTTCTCCCGGCCTGCGGGAGAAGGAGCCCGGCAGGACGGATAAGGGGGAGAGCAAAGCTGGCGCGTAGTATGGCAGGACACAGGAGCACGCTTCCAAACCGCGTGCAGAACGCGTCCGTTCCCCTCGTGCCGAACCGCCTGCCCTTGCAAATCGGACGGCCGTCAGGCGACCTTCAGCGCGCTTGAGATTTCCGCCACGGTTGCCTTCTCCGCGTCGCTGACCGGAGTGCCGCCGAAGCCGAGGAACCCTCCCTCCTTAGCCGCCTCGGCAACGCTCTGGCTGATCTGCAGCAGCCAGCCCTTGAAGGCGGCTGCATCCGACGGCGCCTTGGCCTCGACAATGCCTGCGGCTTCGCGCACCGTGTCGATGCAACGCGCTTTTATCTCCTCGGGCTTGGCCCCCTTCAACCGCGCCTCCAGCCCCTCGCGCGCCGCTTTCCGCCCCTCGGAGCTCTCAAACCCCTCGACGATCGCCGTCGTCAGCGATGTCGAATCCGTGCCGCCCTTGCCCTGCAACAGCGTCCGGCTGCTGGCCATGCCCTCCTTGAGCATGCCCCAGAGGCCGCTCGGTTCGGCGGCCGTCACCGCGATGCCCGCGGCCATGACACCCTGCAGCAGCACGCTCCATTCCTCGGGCGTAAACGTCGACTTGTCAGCCATGCTGAAATCTCCCGGTTTGATTGGGTTGTCCTTCGGTTCGCAGTGTCCGGCCGCTGCCGTGGCGCTATGCGTCCCGTGGCACGTGCGTCGGAGACTGCCTGTGTATGAGAGTACGGCTTGTTCCGGGCGGCGCATCTCACCGAAGGGTGCTTGCGCCGGCCGGATTCGGGCCCCGCTCAGGCTCGTTTCACGCGCGGTTCAGGCCGCAAGTGCGGCCAGCTTGGGCCGCAGTGCGTCGATCGCCGGCTTGAGGACGTCGGATACGCCGGGGATCGCCAGGACCTTGTCGAACAGCGCATTGAGCGTGTCGATCGACGGCTTGGCGAGCGCGGCAAGGGACGCCTTCTGCTCGGCGGAGAGCTGTCCGAGCATGCCGCTGACCTGGTCGATCGCACCGGTGGCGGTCTGGAGCTGGGGCAGTGCGCTCTGGGCGGTCGCCGCATCGGTCACGCCGCTGAGCGCCGTCTGCAGGCTGGCGAGCGTATCGGTCACCTGCTTGCCGACATCGACGCCACCGACGACGATGCTGCCTGTCGGCGCCGGGGTGGCGGCCGGCGTTTCGGCCTGCGTCTGCGGCTGCGGCTCGGCAGGCGCCGGCTGGGTTTCGGTCTGCGCGGGTGGCGTCGGCTCCGGGACGGTCTCCGCCGTCTGTGGTGCCGGCCGGCCGAACAGATAGTAGAGGATCGCAAGCAGAGCGAGGGCCCCGATCAGCCAGTAGAGCCAGTTGCTGCCGCGGCTGGCGGTGGCCGTGGCTGTGGAAGAGGTCTGCCGAGCGGCAGATGTTGCGGTCGCTGCGGCGCGCGCGGCAGCATCGCTGCCGGCACTTGCGGCAGAGCGCGCCGTTCCACCGAGCGAGCCGAGAAGCCCGGAGCTTGCCAGCATGTCATTCAGGCCTGGCGGCAGGGCGGCAGCGATGTTGTCTTTTTCGCTCGCCAACAGACCGGCAATCCCGCTCGCACTGGTATCGGAGCCCATCTTCTTGGCGATGCCACCAAGAACCAGCGGTGCCAGCATCCCGAGCAGGGAACTCCCGCCATTCGCGCCCAGGCCGGAATAGTTTCCAACGGCATTGGCAAGCACATTGCTGTTGCCGCCGAAGATCGACGAGAGCAGTTGCGTCCCGGTCTGGGCCAGCGAACCGGGATTGCCGCCTGAAAGCAGGCCGCCGAGATTGTCGAGCACGCCGCTCTGCTGGCGGGCGGCATCGGCGATCTTCTCGGCGCCGCCCGGCTGGGTGGCGGTGCCCGCGAGCCCGGCAAGAACGGCCGGAACCGCCGCCGCAACACCGCGCTGGACCTTTTCGACATCAAGCCCTAGCGCCGCCGCAAGTCGCGCGATCGTGTCGGGCGTCAGAAACTGCATGAGATAGGAAACAAGATTGCTGGCCATAGAACTCTCCTCCGCGTCAATGCCTTGGATTCAGTCTCGCCCGTATGCGTTGCACGGCTTTGCGTGAACGAAACCCGCACGCTCGGCCCCGTGAAGGACCGTGGGTCGTAATCGCCTTCCTGCTTGCCCGGAAATATATCACACCAATTGGAGTTGTATACTGCGCGCGCTTTTCGCGGGCGGCACTCCGAGGGCGTTTTCTGCCGGCGTCGCGATCGTTGCGGGCCGAAGCACAGGGAATTGGCGGCCAAGGTGGCCGCCACATCGTGTCAGGGGTACATGCGGACCTTTTCCCAGCCCCCCTCGCCCTCCTGGTCGCCCGGGCGGCGGAACTCCACGCGGTCATGCAGCCGGAAGGCGCGATCGTGCCAGAATTCGATCGACACCGGCTTGATGCGGAAACCGGACCAGTACGATGGGCGCGGAATCTCGCCGATCGCATAACGGGCAGTGTACTCGGCCACAGCCTTCTCAAGCGCAAAACGACCTTCCAGTGGCCGCGACTGCTTGGACGCCCAGGCGCCGATGCGGCTGCCGCGCGGACGGGAGGCATAATAGATGTCGGCCTCCTCGTCGGAGACGACTTCGACGGGACCGCGCACGCGGACCTGCCGACGGAGCGATTTCCAGTGGAAACACATTGCCGCCTTGCCGGCGCTCAGGATCTCCTGGCCTTTCTGACTTTCGAAATTGGTGTAGAAGACGAATCCGCGTTCATCGAATCCCTTCAAGAGCACCATGCGCACATTCGGCAATCCAGAGGCGTCCACCGTGGCCAGCGCCACCGCGTTGGGATCGTTCGGCTCGCTCCTGGCGGCATCTTCCAGCCACTTTCCGAAAAGCGAAAAGGGCTCGCTTTCCTCGGTGAAGTCACCGGTTGTTAACTCAATCTCGCTCATATTTGAATCCAATGCCGATTTTCGTCCCGTTGGGGCGTGCAGGAGTTGAAGTCATAGCAAAGTCGCCACGGGAGACAACGATATTCTGGACGATGCCGCCGCGGCTTTTGGCCGTGGCGCTGTGCGTCCTGCCGCTTGCGGGCTGCATGGCCGGCGGCCTCGATCTCGCCTCCGACATGCAGGTGGACAGGGCCGTCAAGACCAGCGCCGTGCCCGGCGAGCGCACGGACAACACCTCCGACGCCGCCACGGTGCGCAACGCCGTTTCCTCCGCCGACCTGACGCGCAATGCCGGCAACCCGATCCCCTGGGCAAATGCCGTGTCCGGCAGTGCCGGCGTCGTGACCGGCGTCGCCGAACGTAGCGACGATGCCGGGCGGACCTGCCGCGACTTCACCACGACGCTGCATTCCTATACCGGGATTTCCAACTATGACGGCCGCGCGTGCGTGGGTGGCGACGGAACCTGGTCGCTGACGCGCTTCGACCGCCAGGGATAGGGCTGTTTCCCCGGCTCGGAACCGGCCTGATAACGCCTTGTACACCTTACGCGATTCTGCTCCCTGCACGTGTAACCATCAGTTAGGAGGTTGCCGGCATCATCGATCCCCGCGGGCTCTGCAGCGAGTCCCGCCGAAGACAGGGAGCAACAAGGCTCCACAAGGGACGAGACGGGCTGATGTTGATGCGTGATCCTTACAGGGTGCTGGGCGTCCGGCGCGACGCCGAACAGGAAGAGATCAAGGCTGCCTGGCGCACGCTTGCCAAGGCCGTCCATCCCGACCAGAATCAGGACGACCCGTTCGCCAACATCCGCTTCACCGAAGCCGGCCGCGCCTACGAGCTCCTGCGCGATCCGGACAAACGCAGCAAATATGACCGCGCGCACCGAGACGCGGAGATTCGCCGCGAGATGGAACTGCGGCGCATGGAGCAGATGCGGCGCCAGCAGAGTGCGCGCAAGACACAGCCCGAGCCTGCTCCGAACGTCAGCGAGACGGCCGAAGACATGGTCTCGCGCATCTTCGGCGTGGATGCCCGCCAGCAGGGACCGGCATCCGGTGCTGCTGCCGCCCCCGGCGCCACAGCCCAGCCGTCTGCCGCGACCGGAGCCGGCACTGGCAGTGGGACCGGCGCCGCAGAAAAATCCGCATCGGCCAAGGTCCAGCCGGCTGCCTCCTTCGAAGAGAGCCCGCCTGCGCCAGTCCCGGCTCGCCGCACGATTGCGGCCGCCGACATCATTTCCGGCCTGATGCGCCGGATCCGCGGCATCCGCCCGGCCGTCGAAAAGGCGCCCGATCTCGCCTGCGACCTGACGGTATCTGTCGAAGACCTCCTCAAACAGGCGAAAATGACGCTCGAGGTCGAGGGCGAATCGCTGAAGGTGCCGCTCGCAGCTGGTACGACCGAGGGAACGGTCATCCGCCTGCGCGACCAGGGACACCGCATCAACGACCTCAAGCGCGGCGACGCCGTCGTGACCATTCGCGTGGCGCCGGGTCCTTTCCGTGTGGACGGTTTCGACCTGCGCATGCCATTGCCGGTGACGATCGAGGATGCCGTACTGGGCTGCGAGACCACCGTGATGGGGCCGGTCGACGAACCGCTGCCGGTCACCGTCCCGGCCTGGTCGAGTTCGGACCGCGTGATCAGGATCGAGGGCCAAGGCCTTGTGGATGCGCAAGGAAAACGCGGCGATCTACTCGTCGAAGTGCGTCTTCTTCTATGGGAGAGGCCCGACGACAAGATGATAGATCTCATGCGCAGCCTGCGTGAAGGGCTCTATTTGTGAAGTTTTGGTGAATACGCACCCATTGTTACGCGCGCTAACAGTTCCTGAACCCGGTGTGCTTGAACCCGCAGGCGGCCTATGCCATAGGCTCAAATCGAATTAAATCTGCAAGGGACATTCCATGGTTCAGGTATCCGGTCTGATGAGCGGCAAGCGCGGCGTCATTATGGGCGTTGCGAACAACCGGTCTATCGCTTGGGGTATCGCCAAGGCCGTTCGTGCCCAGGGGGCCGAAATCGCCCTCACCTACCAGGGCGACGCTCTGAAGAAGCGTGTCGAGCCGCTCGCGGCTGAACTGGGCGGCGTACTCGCCGGGCATTGCGACGTCAGCGACGAGGCCTCCATCGACGCGGTCTTCGACAACATCGAGAAGATGTGGGGCAAGATCGACTTCATCGTGCACGCGATCGGCTTCTCCGACAAGGACGAGCTGACCGGCCGATACGTCGACACCACGCCCGAGAACTTCGCCAAGACGATGCAGATCTCGGTCTATTCGTTCACGTCTGTGGCGCGCCGCGCCGAAAAGCTGATGACGGACGGCGGATCGATGCTGACGCTGACGTATTACGGCGCCGAGAAGGTGATGCCGAACTACAACGTCATGGGGGTCGCCAAGGCGGCGCTCGAGGCCAGCGTGAAGTATCTGGCGGTCGACCTCGGCCCGAAGAACATCCGCGTCAACGCCATCTCGGCCGGGCCGATCAAGACGCTGGCCGCATCCGGCATCGGCGACTTCCGCTACATCCTGAAGTGGAACGAGTACAACGCGCCGCTGCGCCGGACCGTGACCATCGAAGACGTGGGCGACGTGGGGCTGTACATGCTTTCGGACCTTTCGCGCTCGGTTACCGGCGAGGTCCATCACGCCGACAGCGGCTATCATGTCGTCGGCATGAAGGCCGTCGACGCCCCCGACATCTCAGTCATCAAGGACTGAGCACCCGGCTTGGGAGCGCAAACGTGCTTGTCTACATGATCCGACACGGCCAGACCGACTGGAACGCGGAAGGTCGCCTGCAGGGTCAAAAGGACATTCCCCTGAATGCGACCGGACGCCAGCAGGCGTCCGGCAACGGCCTCGCCCTGAAAAGGATCCTCGGCGAAACGGCCGCGGACTTCGACTATGTCGCAAGCCCGCTCGGGCGCACGCGCGAGACGATGGAGCTTGTGCGGGCGGCCATGGGCCTGGATCCCCTCGCCTACCGCACCGACGAACGCCTCGTGGAGGTCTCTTTCGGCGACTGGGAAGGCTTCACGATCTCAGAACTGAAGGAAACGGTACGCGACAAGGTGAAGGCCAGGGCGCGCTCGAAGTGGGATTTCATTCCACCTGGAGAAAACGCCGAAAGCTACGAGATCCTGTCGTGGCGGGTCGGCTCTTGGTTCAACAACATAGAACGCCCGACGGTCTGCGTCAGTCATGGCGGCGTGTTCAGGGCGCTGTTCAAGTTCAGCGGCATGCCCGTGGTCGACGCGGCCAATGCCCCCGTACACCAGGACCGCATCCTGCGGATCGACGGCACGGGCGCGGCCTGGATCTGAGTGCGGGCTCCGCGCGCTGAAGCGCCTGCGGGACGGTACCGGCGTCGCTGCCGCTCCGGCAGCGCGGGCGAGGTAATCTTCAGTTGTTACTGAATGATTTCCAGATCGTCGATGACGCGCTTGCCTTCGACCTCGGTGTAAAACACCAACACCTTTACGCCGGGCGCGAGACCCTCGAAATTGAACTCCTCCGGCGCCTGATACTTCTTGCCGTCGTCGAGCGACAGGCTGAGGCCCGTGGTATCAACCTTGGTGATGACCGCCTCTACGTCGGCACTTTCGGCATAAACCGTCAGCGGCGCCAAGATACTGGCCGCGGCCAGAAGCGCGGCAACGATGAATCGCATCTTGAACCCCCCTTTCCATGGAATCGTGTTCTTTTCGGTCACGCTTGATGCCCCTCGAATATGGCGAAATTCGCCCCTGCGCCGTTCCCCTGGTAAGTGGATGCCCCGAACCACGCGCCCTAGCAAGGCTCCGCGCACGCCATCCCGAACAATTTCAGCAGCATGCGCAAAAGCTGGCGGCCGATACCGGCACGCCATCAATTCAATTTTAATCGCCCCCTCATAACGTGCAGTTGAAAAGAGGGGATAACAGCGAGTGCGGGTTGCCAGTCTAGCACGAGGTATCAGACTTGCCGGGGCGTGGGCGAAACCCTCGCTGCTGCCCGCTGCAATCGCGGTGACCGTCGTGCTCGTCGCCGGACACGCCTACGAAAGGCAGAACGAGCGTCTCTACCGCAGCGACCTGCGGGCCCGGGTTGCAAGCGAGCTCACGCTGGTCAGCGCGCGGCTGGAAGGTGAGATCGGCAAGAGCGTGACGGCGCTCCGCGGCATCGCGAACCTGTTTTCCAGCGAACCCGTACAGGCGCGTGACCAGTTCAACGTCTTTGCCCGCAAGCTTCTGGTGCAGAACGTGCAGTTCCGGAGGCTGGCGGTCGCCCCCGACGGGCTCGTCGACCAGATATTCCCCTTGCGCGACAACGAACGGTATCTCGGCGCCGACCTCAACCGCTTCCAGTCGTTCCGCAGGCCGGCGGAGGCCAGCCGCGCCTTCGGCCACCCGCTGATGCTCGGGCCAATGCACCTGCCGGATCGCACCCGCGCCTTCAACCTGGTGATCCCGGTTTCCGGCACCGCACGGGGCGCCTTCGCCTTCTGGGGCTATATCGAGGGCGTGCTGGACGAGCGCCGGCTGTATCTGGACGCCGGCCTGATCAGTTCCAGGGATGGCGATGCGAGCATGCACTGGCGCGGCAGCTCGAACCTGCGCCTTTCGATCCGCGACATCAGCTTTCCCGACGCGATAGAGGATCCGTTCTTCGGCGACCCCTCGATCTTCGACGGCGAGGCGGTACGCCGCACGGTAGAGTTTCCCGGCGGAAAATGGGAACTGGCGGCAGTCCCGGCCAAGGGCTGGGAACAGCCTCCCGAGGACGTGGCGCATATCCGCATCATGACGGCCGGTGCAGCGCTCGCGATCATCATACCGATCTTCCTGACCGGCGGTCTCGTCAGCGAACGGCACCGCCATCTCGCCGGGCTACGGGCCCGGGAAACGGAAATCCACTCGCTGTCGCAGCGGCTCAACCTTGCGCTGCAAGCCTCGAAAACCGGCACGTGGGAGGTTGCGATCGGCGATCGGCAACGGATCTGGGACCGGCAGATGTACGCGCTGCACGGCCTGCCAGCCGACACGCCCCTGTCCAACGACACATGGACATCGGTCGTGCATCCGGACGACCGCGCCGCAGCGTCCGCCGCTTTCGAAATAGCGATGGCGGGCGAGGCGAGCTACTGGCTGCAATATCGCGTCGTGCTGCCCGACGGCAGCATCCGCCATATCCGCAACGTCGGCTCGCGCATGACGACGGACGGCGTCGAGAAGCTAACCGGCGTCAGCTGGGACGTGACCGAGGACGTCCAGCTGAACGCGCGGCTCCAGAGCGCGAAGGAACGCGCCGACCGGCAGAACGACACGCTGCTGAAGACTACGCAGCGCCTCGAGCTGGCTCTAGCCGCCTATCAATGCGGCCTCTGGGAGGCCGATCTGGAAAGCGGCCTGACGCGCTGGGACGACCGCATGTTCCAGCTCTATGGCGTCGACAACACCGGCGAGCCGATCACCCATGACGTATGGCTCAACGCGCTTCACCCCGACGACCGCGCACATGCAGAGGCCACGGCTAAACACACGATCGAAAGCGGCGCACCCTATCTGCGAAAATCGAGAGTGGTCCATCCCGACGGCACGGTCCGCCACCTGCAGTCCGTCGGCAAGCTGCATGTGGAAGCAGACGGCAGCCGCAAGCTGGTCGGACTGGCCTTCGACATCACCGATGACGTGGAGATGAACGAGCAGCTGAGGTCCGCCAAGACCCAGGCTGACCAGCAGAATGCCGAACTCGAAATGGCCCTGCAGGTGCTTTCCGAGCGCGAACAGGAACTTGAGGCGACGACGCGGCGGCTGGATCTTGCGCTCGATTCCTATCAATGCGGCCTGTGGGAGGCGGACCTCGATGGCGGCAGGACCTATTGGGACGAGCGTATGCACCAGCTCTACGGGCTCGTCTATGTCGACGGAATGGTAACGGAGCGGGAATGGCTCGGCGCGATCCATCCCGACGACCGCCAGCCGACACTCGACAACGTCAACAACTGCATCGCCCGTGAATGGCCCTACGTGCAGCAGGCGCGGATCGTGCTTGCGGAGGGATCGATCCGCCACGTGCGTTCCGTCGGCAAGATCCATCGCGCGCCTGATGGCACCAGGAAGCTTGTCGGAATCGCGTTCGACGTCACCGACGACGTGCGCATGACCGAACGGCTGAGGGCTGCGAAGGAAATTGCCGACGCCAAGAATGCCGAACTCGAACAGGCCAAGATCCGCATCGAGCACAATGCGCTGCACGATCCCCTCACAGGCCTGGGCAACCGCAGGCTGCTCGACGATCAGCTGAATGCGCTGGCGACCCGCAGCAAAGAGCAAGACGTCAGCCTCGGCATCCTCCACATCGACCTCGACCGTTTCAAGCAGATCAACGACACGCTCGGGCATGCCGCAGGCGACGCGCTTCTCGTCCACGCCGCCAGGGTGCTGCGCGACTCAGTGCGTCCTGGCGACATCGTGGCGCGGATCGGCGGCGACGAGTTCGTCGTCGTGACCGACAGAAACAACAGCGCCGACCTCTCCGCGCTTTCCAACCGCATCATCGAACTGATGCGCCAGCCCGTCGACTACAATGGGCACATGTGCCGCTTCGGCGTCAGCATCGGGATCGCTGTGGGCGGCGGCAGAGACCTGGATACGCGCAAGCTTCTCGTCAATGCCGACATCGCGCTCTATCGGGCGAAGGCGCAGGGCCGCAACCGTCACGAGTTCTTCAATGCGGTCCTCGAAGCGGTGATCATCCGCAACAAGCGCACGGCCGACGACATCCTGACGGGCATCGAGAACAACGAGTTCGTCCCCTATTACCAGCCGCAGATCTGCGCCCGCACGCTCGAACTTGTCGGCGCAGAGGCCCTGATCCGCTGGCGGCATCCCCAGAAGGGCCTGCTTGTTCCGGGGCATTTCCTGGAAATCGCCGAGGACCTGAACGTCACCGCGACGCTGGACCGCATCATGCTGGAAAAGGCGCTGACGGATTGCAGCCTCTGGGCGGCGCGCGGCTTCGCCATGCCGAAGATTTCGGTCAACGTTTCGGCAAAGCGGCTTCGCGACGAGACACTGGTCGACAGCCTCGCGGGACTGTCGATCGCGCCGGGCCAGCTTTCCTTCGAACTGGTGGAAGCCATCTTCCTCGATGACGCCGACGACCTGGTACAGACCAACATCGAGCGCATCAAGGATCTCGGCATCGACATCGAGATCGACGATTTCGGCACTGGTCATACCTCGATCGTAAGCCTCCTAAAGCTGCGACCGAAGCGGCTGAAGATCGACCGCCAGCTCGTTGCGCCGATCCTGAACTCCCGCCACGAGCAGGCACTGGTGCGCTCTATCATCGAGATCGGTCGCTCGCTCGGCATCGCCGTCGTGGCGGAAGGGGTGGAAACCATGGCGCATGCGGAAATGCTGAGCGCGCTCGGCTGCGACCTGCTGCAGGGCTACGCCTTCGCCCGTCCGCTCGCGCGCGATGCCTTCCTCGACTACGCCGTCGAGAAGCGGTGGCGAACCGCTTCCTGAGCAGGCGTTCGGTCGCAATCAGGGCCCGCCATCGGCGCGCCTCAAGCGAAAAGACTTCAACTTTTCCGCAATCGGTTCTATGAGTGCGGCCGAACAGAGCGGAACGCGGGCGCTCCCGCGGACCGGCACGAGGCGTTCCGGCAGGGTTTCATGTCACACAATACATTCGGCCAACTTTTCCGCGTCACCACGTGGGGCGAAAGCCACGGACCGGCACTGGGCTGCGTCGTCGACGGCTGCCCGCCCGGCCTGCGCTTCACGCTTTCCGAAATCCAGGCCTGGCTCGACAAGCGCAAGCCCGGCCAGTCGCGCTTCGTCACGCAGCGGCGGGAAGACGACCTGGTGCGTGTCCTGTCCGGCGTCATGACCGACGAGGACGGCGTGACCATGACGACGACCGGCACGCCCATCTCGATGATGATCGAGAATACGGACCAGCGTTCCAAGGACTATTCGGAGATCGCCAAGCGCTATCGCCCGGGCCATGCCGACTATACCTACGACGTAAAGTACGGAATCCGCGACTATCGCGGCGGCGGGCGCTCTTCGGCACGTGAGACGGCCGCGCGTGTTGCCGCCGGCGGCATCGCCCGCAAGGTCGTTCCGGGCCTTAACGTTCGCGCCGCCCTCGTCCAGATCGGCAAGCACCGCATCAACCGCGACAACTGGGACTGGAGCGTGGTCGATACCAACCCGTTCTTCGCCCCGGACCCGGCAATCGTCCCGGTATGGGAGGAATATCTCGATGCGATCCGCAAGGCGGGGTCCTCCGTCGGTGCCGTTATCGAAGTTGTGGCCGAGGGCGTGCCGGCGGGCATCGGCGCGCCGATCTATGCCAAGCTCGACCAGGACATCGCGGCCAACCTCATGTCCATCAATGCGGTGAAAGGCGTGGAGATCGGCAACGGCTTCGGCGCAGCAGAAATCACCGGCGAGGAAAACGCCGACGAGATGCGCATCGGCCCGGACGGCCAGCCGGTGTTTCTTTCGAATCACGCCGGCGGCATTCTCGGTGGAATCTCCACCGGCCAGCCGGTGATCGCGCGCTTCGCCATCAAACCCACCTCCTCCATCCTGACCGAGCGCCGCTCGATCGACAGCGACGGCAATGAGGTGGACGTCCGCACCAAGGGCCGGCACGATCCGTGCGTCGGCATCCGCGCCGTTCCGATCGGCGAGGCTATGGTGGCATGCGCGATTGCGGACCACTACCTGAGGGACCGCGGCCAGACCGGCCGGCTGAAGTAAAAGCCGAACAGCATTCTTCCAGCGTGCGCTAACGCGGTTCAGCCACAATCCGCCGATATGGCGGCCCCGCCGTGGGCGGATGCCGGCACGAACATCAACTGTGGAACGTAGAGCCCGCATGAAGCAACACGAGCAATTGCGACTGGTGATGCATATCGGTCCCCACAAGACCGCGACCACCTATATGCAGGCGAACTTCCACCACAATGCCGAGGATCTGCGGCGACGCGGCTGGCTCTATCCCGTCGTCGGCGAACGTGTCGCCACCGCCCACCATGACCTGTCCGACCACGAAGGCCAGTTCCTGCGGCGGAAGGGAAAGGCCTTCGAGGACTTTCTCAAGGTCATCCGCAAGGCGGATCGCGAAGGGCTGAACGTGCTTCTGTCGTCGGAAGGCTTCCGCCGCTGGAAGAAGGAGCATTTCGAGGCGATCTGCGAGATCATCGGCGAGCGGCGGCTGCATGTGGTCTATGCGCTGCGCGACCCGCTCGACACCCTCTATTCCTTCTGGGCGCAGAAGGCGAGCATGGGACCTGCACCGAGCCTGCCGGCCTGGATCGCGCGGCCGCTGAAGAATCCCTCGCGCGCGACCTACCTCAACCCGCTCCGGGAGATCGGGCCGGTGATGGAACTGCCGGGGATCGACTACACCGTGCTGCTCTTCGAAGAGATACGCCGCCGCAAACTGGATATCTACGCCTATTTCCTGCAGACCGTGCTCGACATCCAGGACATGAAGGCGACCAGGCCGCCGGCAAACGAACGCTTGCCGATCGAGCTGACCGAGTTCATCCGCATGCTGGCCAAGGACAGCGGCTTTCCGACGGGGCGCAGCAACAGCCGCAAGGCCCTGCATATCGGCCAGGTCATACGCTTCCTTTTCACCCCGGAGGAAAAGACGCGGATCGTCGAGACGATCGCTGAAAACGCCGCTGGCGCCCGGCGGACGCTGACGTTGCCGCGCGAGACCCGGCACTTCCGCAACACCGAGAGGCGGCTGGTCTCCACGCTTGGGGAGCGCATGCATCCCCTGCCCGACAGCGGCAACATCTTCGTGCAGACGCCCGCGACCTACACCTACTATGACGAGGACGAACTTCGCCAGGTCCCGGCCGTGCGGGAACTGCTGCAATCGGCCATGCGCAAGACGCGGAAGACCTATCCCCCGCTTGCGGCGATGAACATCGGCAAGCGCATGCTGGTGAATTGGCGCAAGATCCGCAAGCACGTCCGGTTCTGAGCCGGCTTCAGTCGCCCAGCCAGCCGTCGAGATTGCGGACGCGCTCGACGCCCGTGAAACGGGAGAGGCGTGCCAGTTCCGCCTCCAGCTTTTCCAGCCGGCCGGCCGTCGCCTTGACCTTCGGCTCCAGCCAGAGCCTGCGGACGACGAGCTCGCCGGCCTTGCGATCCGCCTTCATGTCGATGCGCCCGACCAGCCGGTCGCCTTCCAGAAGCGGGAAAACGTAGTAGCCGTATTGCCGCTTCGGCTCCGGCACAAAGACCTCGATGCGATAGAAGAAGCCGAACAGCCGCTCCGTCCGGTTGCGGTCGCGGATCAGCGGATCGAACGGCGACAGCACCCTCAACCGGGCCGGCGCCTCCGGTGCCTCCCGTACCAGGTCGTCGACGCCTGCAAAGGCGAAGGACTGCCTTGGCCGGCCGCCATCCAGCGGCTCGATGCGGACTTCGCACAATTCAGGCCGGTGCGCCTCGATCCATCCCTTCGCTTCTTCCGGCGAGACGAGGTCCCAGAAGGCTGCGATCTCGCCATGCGTCGCAAATCCCAGTCGCAGCAGCGCGCTGCGGCACGCCCAATCGACGAAGGCGTCGTGATCTACTTCCGGCTCGTGGTGGCGGCCGGGCAGAACCCTTTCGGCCAGATCGTAGACCTTCTGGAAATTCTCGCGGCGCGCGATTGCAACCTTGCCGGTACGCCAGAGATACTCCAGCGCCGTCTTGCTGGGATGCCAGTTCCACCAGCCGCCGGATTCGTGCTCTGCCGCCTTCAGCTCGCGCGACATCACAGCCCCCCCTTCGGCGATCCGCCGGTAGGTTTCCTCGAAGCTGGAATCGAACCCCTCGCCCTGCCAGCGGCGCCAGCGATCGAGGATCGCCGCGTGCTCGCGACGGAACTTGTGCTTCCAATAGGGGTAGAAGGCGCTGGGAATGATGGAGGCGTCGTGCGTCCAGTTCTCGAACAGTTCGCCCTCCTTCTCCAAAAGATCGGCCAGATGCTCGCGGCGGTAGGTCTGGTTGCGCGAGAACAGGATCTGGTGGTGCGCGCGCTCGACGGTGGCGATGCTGTCCACCTGGACGAAACCGATGTCGTGGATCATTTGCAAAAGGCCGTCCTTGCCCAGCAGGCGGCCGGGCGGCCCGCTGAGGCCCTGCTTTGCCAGGAAGATGCGCCGGGCATCCGCGTTCTTCAGAAGAATCGTCATGGGCGCATGATAGGCATATATTCCCACACCTTCCAACCCGGTTTCCTTTGCT
Source organism: Pseudomonadota bacterium (assembly GCA_023404095.1). Classification (GTDB taxonomy): domain Bacteria; phylum Pseudomonadota; class Alphaproteobacteria; order Rhizobiales; family Rhizobiaceae; genus Mycoplana. The sequence goes on from JAEYDD010000002.1 coordinate 29,399, forward strand.
GGGCGAACCGGCTATAGCCGCCTCACCTTACCGGTTGGGGAGTGCCAATTTGGAGATCGTCTTCAGCGACGCATCGGTCAGTTTCGCCGGGCGCACGGCGCTGCATCCGCTTTCCCTGACCCTTTTCGAACGGCGCATCGGTATCATCGGCCTGAACGGTTCCGGCAAGACGACGTTTGCGCGGCTGATCAACGGACTGGTGCGCCCGACGACCGGCCGCGTCACCATAGGCGGCCTGGACACGGTCGCCGACGAGGAGGCGGCGCGCGGCCGTGCCGGATTCATCTTCCAGAACCCGCAGCATCAGATGATCCTGCCAGTGCTGGCCGAAGACATCGCGTTCGGGCTGAAAAACCGTGGCCTTTCAACCACCGAGATCGCGGGCAGGACGGACGCGGTGCTGCAGCGTTTCGGCATCCCGCATCTCGCCCGGCGGCGCATCCACGAACTGTCCGGCGGGGAAACCCAGCTCGCCGCCATCGCAAGCGTGATGGTGACGGGCCCGGACGTGCTGATCCTCGACGAGCCGACGAACCAGCTGGACCTGAAGAACCGACGCCTCATCGAGAAGACCGTCGCCGACCTTCCCGAGCAGGCAATCGTCATCACGCACGACCTGGCTCTGCTCGACGGCTTCGATCGCGTGCTGCTGTTTCATCAGGGCATGCTTGCCGCCGATGCCTCTCCCGGGGACGCCATTTCCCGCTACCGGGAGATCGCCGCATGCTGACGGGGCTCGACATCGAGGGCACGACGTTTTTGCACCGGGCGTCGGCGCGGCTGAAGCTGATCGCGCTTTTCGCGGTGGCGGCCGGCCTTTTTGCCGTCTCCCATGTGTGGCTTCTGGCCGCCTTTGCGATTATCGCCGCCGGGCTCTACGCCTCGACCGGCATAGGACTGCAAGAAGCCTTCCGGCGTGTCCGTTTCGTCCTCTTCACCGTGCTTCTGGTGGCGCTGGCGAACTACCTTTTTCACTCGCTTTCCGAAGCGCTGACCGTCCTTTTCCGCCTCGGCACGCTGGTTCTCCTGGCAGCCGCAGTGACGGCGACCACCACCGTTTCGGCCTTCATGGACGAAATTGCCGTGCTGCTGCGCCCGCTGGAACGGCTCGGACTGCTGCGGGCAGCCGATGTGAGCCTTGCCGTCGGGCTCGTGCTGCGCTTTGCACCGGAGATCCTGGCGCGCTACGGCGACATCCGCGAGGCGCATCGGGCACGCGGTCTGCGCGCGCGGCCGCTCGGTGTGCTCGTGCCGCTTGTCATCCTCACCCTGAAGGACGCCGATACGATCGCGATGGCGATTGACGCCCGGGGCTTTCGGCGGCAATAACCTCGATATCAGCAACACGCAGACAGGCAGCAGGCACCTCCATGAACACCAGAGACATCGTCCTCGTCGCTCTGTTCGCAGCCATCATCGTCGTGCTCGGCATGCTGCCGCCGATAACCTTCGGCTTCATTCCCGTGCCGATCACAGCGCAGTCGCTCGGCGTGATGCTCGCGGGATGCATCCTCGGGGCCAAGCGCGGCGCGGCCGCCTGCCTGCTCGTCGTTCTTCTGGTCGCGATCGGTCTGCCGGTGCTGTCGGGTGGTCGGGGCGGACTTGCGGTCTTTGCCGGGCCTACCGCCGGCTATCTGGTCGGCTGGATTGCCGGCGCCTTCGTCACCGGGCTGATCGCCGAGCGGCTCGTGCGCGACAGCCAGACGGAGTTCATGCAGTTCGCGAGCTTCTTCCTCGCCGCCGTCGTCGGCGGCATCGGCGTCATCTACCTGCTCGGCATCGCCTGGCTCTCCTTCATGAGCGGCAAGGCATTTGTCGAGACTACGATCGCTTCGCTCGTCTTCATCCCGGGCGACCTGATCAAGGCAGTCGTGGCGATGCTCGCGGCGCGCGCGGTCCAGGCAGGATATCCGCTGCTGCCGATCAGGACATGAGTCCTCAAGCCGCAACCGGCCCACGTATCGTCCGCGCGAACAGATGGTGACGACCGGCGGCTGTTGAAAAACAGAGCGTTGGAACCCATTTCCCGTGGACCCTGCCCGTGACAGAAGGTAGCGTCGAACCATGACGACGATCCTCTTCGAGAACCCGATCTTCCTGGAGCACAAGACCCCCGAAGGCCACCCGGAGCGACCGGACAGGCTGCGGGCGCTGAACCTTGCGCTCGAGCACGAGCGGTTTCAGCCGCTCGTCCGGCGAGAGGCCCAAAAGGCAAACGAGGACTTCGTCCTGCTTGCCCATCCCGAAAGCCACCTGCGCAGCGTGATGGCCGAGATACCAGAGGAAGGGATCAACCAGTTCGAGGCGGACACCTATGCCAGTCCGGCCAGCCTGCAGGCGGCGCTGACCGGCGTCGGCGGGGCGATCGCCGCTGTGGACGCCGTCTTTGCCGGCGAGGCGGACAACGTATTCGTCGCCTCGCGCCCGCCGGGCCATCACGCCGAGAAGACGAAAGCCATGGGTTTCTGCTTCTTCAACAACGCGGCGATCGCCGCCCGGCATGCGCAACGGGCGCACGGCGTGGAGCGCATCGCAATCATCGACTGGGACGTCCATCACGGCAACGGCACCCAGGACATCTTCTTCGACGACCCGTCCGTGCTGTTCTGCTCGACGCACCAGATGCCGCTATATCCTGGCACCGGCGCAAAGGACGAGACCGGCGCCGGCAACATCGTGAACGCGCCCCTGTCGCCCGAAACCGGAAGCGATCATTTTCGCGAAGCGTTCAAGAGCCGGGTGCTGCCGCGGGTGATGGACTTCCGCCCGGACTTGATCATCATCTCCGCCGGCTTCGATGCCCACCACCGCGACCCCCTCGCCCAGCTTCACCTCGTCGCCGACGATTTCGACTGGGCCACGGCAAAGTTGATGGAGGTGGCGGAGCGCTCCGCCTCAAACCGGGTGGTCAGCCTGCTGGAAGGCGGCTACGACCTGCAGGGGCTGGCCGAATCGGCCGCCACGCACATCCACCGGCTGATGAGAGGATAATCATGACAACGTCGACGACCGCCGCGGACGTTTCCGCCCTTTCCTTCGAACAGGCCGTGGAGGAACTGGAGAAGATCGTGGCCGCACTGGAACGGGGCGACGTCGCCCTCGACAAGTCGATCGAGATCTACGAACGGGGCGAAGCGCTGAAGAAGCACTGCGAGAAGCTTTTGGGCGCCGCCGAAAATCGAATCGAGAAGATCAGGCTGGACCGCGCCGGAACGCCGCAGGGCGTCGAGCCGCTCGACAACGGCTGACTGGCGTAGAAGCGCCACTCACCCCAGGGCTCACGCATTCGTGACATTCCCGGCATTCGCCGGAAATCTCCCGCAACACCCGCCAAACCCGGACGTCGAACCCCGGGTTTTCAGGTTCTTTGCGCGCCTCTTTTCCCGGACACACAGAATTGTCACGATCAGCCTTGGGGTCGCCCAAGTTTGTAAAATGATATCTAGGGTGTTGATTTTTTCACCGGTTCATATCAAGTAGCTCCCATATATGGAGTTACCTCAATAAATGGGTTACTCATATATTCGTGCCGCCCCTCCCACGGCACGCGACACAATGGCAACGCAGGCGGCAGACGGCTCATGGAACGACGAGCGGAAAAAGCGCACGGCAGGGAACTTCCTCCACCCCTGTCCCGGCAACACCCGCTCCGGCGCGTTCCCACGGCAAGCCCAGCCGCTAAGATTGCCCAAGTCAAAAAGCAAGGCCATAAGATGCTAAGTCATTCCCAAACTCCCGAATACCGACAGACCGTCACCGGCGGCAGCCGTGAAATCCTCGACCGCGTCGGCGACAAGTGGTCGCTCTCGGTCATCGGTGCACTCCGCGCGGGGCCGCTGCGTTTCAACGAGTTGAAGAAGCAGGTCTCCGGGATCTCCCAGCGCATGCTGACCCTGACGCTGCGCTATCTGGAACGTGACGGGCTCGTCACGCGCACGATGTTTGCCACCATCCCGCCACGCGTCGACTACGCGCTCACGCCGCTCGGTTTCAAATTGCTGAAGCCGGTCAGCGAGCTCGTTGAATGGGTGGAGGAAAACAGTGCGGAAATCGAGGCGGCGCAGAGGTCCTTCGACCAGCAGACCGTGCCGGTCCCACTGACCTGAACAGTCCGTTCACCGCAGTGGCCGGTAAATTCCTTGCAAGCCAGCACGGCCTCCTGTTCACTGCCAAAAATCAAGGACAGGAGGCGAGACATGAGCTTTTTCCCCGGACCGGACCCCGTTGCAGGCGATTCCGCCGCCTGCAGCGCGCTCGAAAACCTCATCATTCCGCGCACCAGCGAACTCGGCGGATTCGAGGTCCGGCGCGCGCTGCCTACCGCCAAGCGCCGCCTCGTCGGCCCGTTCATCTTCTTCGACCGTATGGGACCGGCACTGTTTCGTGCCGGTGACGCGATCGACGTGCGCCCCCACCCGCATATCGGCCTTTCGACCGTCACCTACCTGTTCGACGGCGAGATCAAGCATCGTGACAGCCTGGGAACGGAAATGGTGATCCGGCCCGGTGACCTGAACCTGATGACGGCCGGGCGCGGCATCGTCCACTCCGAACGTTCGCCTGAGAACGTGCGCGGGCATCCGCACGGCCTTTCCGGCCTGCAGACCTGGCTCGCGCTGCCCGACGGTCAGGAGGAGGTCGACCCCGCCTTCGTCCATGCGACGCAGGACAAGCTTCCCGTTTTCGAAGCAGACGGCATCAGCGGGCGCGTGATCATCGGCCACTACGAGGGCCACCGCTCGCCGGTCAAGGTGCCGACCGACACGCTCTACACCGACCTGACGCTGAGCCCCGGCGCGAGCGCTCCGCTTGCAGCCGACTGGGAGGAGCGCGCTGTCTACGTGCTATCCGGCGAACTCGACGTTGCCGGCGACCTTTTCGGCCCCGACCGTCTGCTGGTGTTCCGCCCCGGGGACGCGATAACGCTCAAGGCAGGCGCCGAGGGCTGTCACGTCGCCCTGTTCGGCGGGGCGGCACTGGGTTCTAAGCGCTATATCTGGTGGAATTTCGTGTCGTCCTCGAAGGAGCGGATCGAACAGGCGAAGGAGGAGTGGCGCACGGGCCGCTTCGACATCGTCCCCGGCGACGAGGAAGAATTCATCCCGCTGCCGGAAAACTGAGCCTGGGGATAAGTGCGGGGATGGTTCTTTGCCCCGACAATGCCTACTTGTCACGTCAGGAAGCACGAATGCGACGCCTGCCACGTTTCCTTGACCAGAATGGCGAACTATTCGGGTGTAAAGGTTGCAAAGAGCGCCGCATTCGGCAATGACAGATAACGAGAGGATTTCGGCTGCGCCCGAATGAGGCCCAGCCGCCTATCCGCAAACAGCGCATCAAGAGTGAGACAATTGCCAGCCACGCCCCTGCTCGACCAGGTCAACATCCCGGCGGATCTGAAGAAGGTGGACGACAGCGACCTGCCGCAGCTCGCAGCCGAGCTTCGCAGCGAGATGGTCGACGCCGTCTCGATGACCGGCGGCCACCTGGGGGCCGGTCTCGGCGTCGTGGAATTGACGATTGCCATTCACAAGGTGTTCAACACGCCGCATGACCGCCTGATCTTCGACGTCGGCCATCAATGCTACCCGCACAAGATCCTGACCGGGCGGCGCGACCGCATCCGGACGCTCAGGCAGGAAGACGGCCTCTCCGGCTTCACGCGGCGGGCAGAAAGCGAATACGATCCCTTCGGCGCCGCCCATTCCTCGACGTCGATCTCTGCCGGCCTCGGCATGGCGGTCGCCTCCGAGCTTTCGGGTACGGAGCGCAACGTGATCGCTGTCATCGGCGACGGGGCGATGTCGGCCGGCATGGCCTATGAGGCGCTGAACAATGCCGGTGCGCTCGATGCGCGGCTGATCGTCATCCTCAACGACAACGACATGTCGATCGCCCCGCCGACGGGCGCGATGAGCGCCTATCTGGCCCGGCTCGCCTCGGGCCGCACCTACATGGGCTTCCGCGAGCTCGGCAAGAAGATGACGGCCTATCTCGGCAAGTCCGTCGACCGCGCGATCACCCGGGCGGTGGAGCATGCCCGCGGCTACGTGACCGGCGGCACGCTGTTCGAGGAAATGGGCTTCTACCATATCGGCCCGATCGACGGCCATTCGTTCGACCACCTGCTGCCAGTTCTGCGAAACGTGCGCGAGAACGCCAAGGGCCCCGTCCTGATCCACGTGGTCACGCAGAAGGGCAAGGGCTATCCGCCGGCAGAAGCCGCCGCTGACAAGTATCACGGCGTCAACAAATTCGACGTCATCACCGGCGCCCAGGCGAAGGTGAAGCCGAACGCGCCTTCCTATACCGCCGTCTTCGCAGACGCGCTGATCGAGGAAGCCGCGCACGATGACAAGATCATCGGCATTACCGCCGCGATGCCAAACGGCACCGGCCTCGACAAGTTCGGCGGGATCTATCCGAGCCGGCTGTTCGACGTCGGCATTGCCGAGCAGCACGCCGTGACGTTTGCCGCAGGCCTTGCCGCCGAAGGCTACAAGCCGTTTGCCGCCCTCTACTCGACCTTCCTGCAGCGCGCTTACGACCAGGTGGTGCACGACGTCGCTATCCAGGGCTTGCCGGTGCGCTTTCCCATCGACCGGGCGGGCTTCGTCGGCGCGGACGGGCCGACCCATGCCGGCGCGTTCGACACGACCTATCTCGCCTCGCTGCCCGGCTTCGTCGTGATGGCGGCGGCCGACGAGGCCGAACTGAAGCACATGGTGCGCACCGCCGCAGCCTATGACGAAGGCCCGATCTCGTTCCGCTATCCGCGCGGCGAAGGCGTCGGCGTCGACCTGCCGGCACGCGGCGAACTCCTTGCGATCGGCAAGGGACGCGTGGTCAAGCAAGGCTCGAAGGTGGCGCTGCTCTCGTTCGGAACGCGGCTTTCGGAGTGTCTGCTGGCCGCCGAGGATCTCGATGCGGCCGGACTGTCGACCACAGTGGCCGATGCGCGATTCGCCAAGCCGCTCGACCACGACCTGATCCGCCAGCTTGCCCGGCACCACGAGGTGCTGATTACGATCGAAGAGGGCTCCGTCGGCGGTTTCGCCAGCCACGTCCTGCAGTTCCTCGCCCATGAGGGCTTGCTGGAGAGCGGGCTCAAGGTGCGCCCGCTGATCCTGCCCGACGTCTGGATGGAGCAGGCCAAGCCCGAGGCGATGTATGCCAAGTCGGGCCTCGACCGCGCCGGCATCGTTTCGGCCGTCTTCAAGGCGCTCGGCCAGAAGGATCTCGGCGTCGGCGCAGCCGGCTGATCCCGCAGGATCTCATCCGAGTAGCGAAAAGCGGCACAGCTCATGGTGCCGCGTTCCTCGATTGAGCATTTCTTGAGGCTGAGCTGTCACTGGTTGACCGGCTTGAGGATCAGGACGTCGATCTCGCTTTTCGGCTGGAAGTTCCGCGCCTTCGTCTCGAAGGTGGTCGGACGCCGCGCGCCGTCGCCAGCGCGCGGCTTCAGCATCAGGCAGCGCGCCTGTGGGCGGGGCGGACGTCTGCGACGCCGTCGCGCGCGTTGCCGAGCTTGAACTGCGTCAGAAGAGTGTTCAGCGCGGCCGCTTCCTGTGCCAGGCTGTGGCTTGCGGCGGTCTGCTGCTCTACCATCGCGGCGTTCTGCTGCGTGCCCTGGTCCATGGTGTTCACGGCGGTGCTGATCTCGTGCAGACCGGTTGCCTGCTCGCGCGTGGCGACGACGATGGCCGCGACGTGACGATTGATCTCCTGCACCTCGCCGACGATCGCCTCGAGCGCCTTGCCGGTCTCCTCGACCAGTTCGACGCCGGAATGGACCTGCTGACCGGAGGTCGTGATCAGCGCCTTGATCTCCTTGGCGGCATTGCCGGAACGCTGGGCGAGTTCGCGGACCTCCTGGGCGACGACGGCAAAGCCCTTGCCGGCCTCGCCGGCTCGTGCGGCTTCCACCCCGGCATTGAGCGCCAGCAGGTTCGTCTGGAACGCGATATCCTCGATGACACCGATGATGTTGGAGATCTCTCCGGACGAACGCTCGATGGCATGCATCGCAGACACGGCGTTGCGGACGATCTCGCCGGAGCGCTCCGCTCCCTTGCGGGTATGCTCGACGAGGCGGCCTGCCTCTTCTGCGCCCTTGGCAGAATCGCGGACCGTCGAGGTCACCTCTTCGAGTGCCGCCGCGGTCTCCTCGACGGAAGCGGCCTGCTGTTCGGTGCGCCGCGCCAGGTCGTTGGCCGCCGAAAGGATTTCGGAGGCACCGTCATTTATCGCCGCTGCATTGTTTCCGACCGACCGAAGCGCGCCGCGCAATTTGTCGAGCGAGGCGTTGAAGTCCAGCCGCAGGCGGTCGAGATGGGCTGCGAACGGGGTGTGGATGCGATAGCCGACATCTCCGTCTGCAAGGCCGGCAAGCCCTGCGGCGAGCGCTTCGACGGCGGTACCGAGTTCGGCTGCTTCCTGCTTCTTCTGCGCGTCGGCATCGAGGCGCTGGCGCTCGGCATCGCCGCGCATGCGCTCGGTTTCACCGGCAAGCCGCAGCTTCTCGACGGCAGCCTGCTTGAAGATCAGGACGGCATTGGCCATGCGTCCCACTTCGTCCTTGCGGTCGAGCGCGGGCACTGCGACATCGTTGTCTCCGCCGGCAAGCTTGTCCATCGCCGCCGTCATGCCGACGATCGGCCGGACGATCGCCCGCGACAGGAGCCAGGCGAGCATTACGGCAATCCCGATTGCGGCGAGCATGCCGACGATGAGCGTGAGCGACAGATCGGCGTTGGCCCGGGCCTGATGTTCGACCTGCTGCCTGGACCATTCGCCCGCCTGCTCCTTGATGGTGGCAGCGGCGGCGCGGAAGGCGTCAAGCTGCCCCTTCGACGTGTTGCGTCCGATCTCGATGATCTCTGCGATCGGCGCCTCGGTGGTCTTGCGCGCCTCGAGCTGCGGCAGGGCCAGCTGCGTGTGGAAGACGTCGGCCGCGGCCTGCATCGCTTCGATCGACTTCAGCATTTCCGGCTGGCCGGCCGCGATCTGCTTTGCATCCTCGATGCTCTTCAGCATCTTTTCGCGGTTGGCGAAGACGTCGCCATAGGTGCTATCGCTGCGGAAGAGCAGAAAACCGCGCTGGTTGACCGCCTGCTCCAGCATCGCCTGCAAGGCGGCATCGATGACGTTGACGAGCCGTTCGGCGCGCAGTTGGCTTTCGGAGGCAAGCTGCGACGTGCGCGCCTTGGCATAGACTATGCCGGATACGGCGAGAAAGACGAGGATCAACCCCGCAAACGTGACGCTGAGCTTTGTGCTCAGCGAAGTACTCTTGGACGACATTGCAAACTCCTGCAGGCCGGTCGCGCTGGCACTTGGGAGGATGCGGCTGCGAGCGGCGTCATTATGCGGGGACATGATCGGGAGGTGTGGCGTGGGCGCAGTCATGGCGCACGGGAGACATCGCCAGCCTCGAAAATCGCTGCATTTGTAAGAATTTTACATAAAGACTTTATGAATTATCGACCCCGCATATGCGTTGCCGCGGACGCCTCACCCGGCTATTCCACGGAAATCGCCTTGCCACGGACGCGGCGACGCGCCATGAGAGGCCATGTCAGACCAGAGCCCATCGTCACAGCGCCTCGACCAGTTGCTGGTCACGCGCGGCCTTTTCGAAAGCCGCTCGCGTGCCCGCGACGCGATCGCGCGCGGCACGGTTACGGTGGACGGGCGGACGGTGACCAAGGCCGGAACCGTGGTGGGCGCCGGCGCGGAGATCGGGCTCGACGACCCCGCGCGCGCCTACGTCTCGCGCGCGGCACTGAAACTCGTCGCAGCACTCGATCATTTCGGCTTGGATCCCGCCGGGAAATCCTGCCTGGACATCGGCGCCTCGACCGGGGGCTTCACGCAGGTCCTGCTTTCGCGCGGCGCTTCCCACGTCGTCGCCGTCGATGTCGGCCACGGCCAGTTGCATCCGAGGCTGGCCGACGATCCGCGCGTCACCAGTCTCGAAGGCCTCAATGCCCGCAGCCTGAGCGCCGACGATCTTGGCGGACGCACGATCGATGGCGTCGTCTCCGACGTCTCCTTCATCTCGCTGAAGCTGGCCTTGCCGCCGGCGCTGACGCTGGCCCGCCCCGGCGCCTTCTGCGTGCTTCTGGTCAAGCCGCAGTTCGAGGCCGGACGCGATGCGATCGGCAAGGGCGGGCTTCTCCGGGACGCCTCGTCAGGACCGGGCATCGCGGCCGAACTGCAGCGCTGGCTGAGCGAAGACATGGGCTGGGAAAGCCTCGGCATCATCCCTTCGCCCATTGCCGGCGGCGACGGCAACCAGGAATTTCTTCTCGCAGGATTGAAAACATGAGCACGGAAACGGTGACGATCGGCAGGCTTGGCAGCGGCGGGGATGGCATCGCCGCCGGGCCGGACGGCCCGATCTACGTACCCTTCACGCTGCCCGGCGAGACGGTGGCGATCGCCCGGGTGAAAAACCACGGTACGGTGATCTCCACCTCGGTCGCGTCGGCGGACAGGATAACGCCCGCCTGCCACCATTTCGGGCCGGAGGGCAAGAACGGCACCTGCGGCGGCTGCTCGCTCCAGCATGCCTCAGACACGCTCTACCACGCCTTCAAACGCGGCATCGTCGCAGATGCGCTGAAGGCGAAGGGCCTGTCTGCAACCGTAGCCCCCCTCATCCCCTGCGCGCCCGGCGAACGCCGGCGCGTGGTATTCACCGCGCGCAAGACCGAGAAGGGCATGCTGCTCGGCTTCAACCAGGCCGGCAGCCACCACATCGTAGACATCGACCGATGTCCCGTCGCAAGCCCCGGCATCGTCTCGCGGCTGGATGTGCTGCGCAAGCTGGCCGCCGCCATCGCAACGGACAGCCAGGGATTCCGGCTGACTGTTCTTGAAACGCTGTCCGGCCTCGACATCGCCTTCGAGGGCGTCCGCAAGGTGGGAGACAAGCAGCGCCGCGCGGTGACGGAATGCGTGCTTGCGCTGCGCGGCATCGCCCGCGTCTCCAGCGACGCGGAGGTGCTGATCGAGCCGCAGAAGCCGGAGCTCGACTTCGGCGGCGTGCTCGTGGCCCCGCCTCCCGGCGGGTTTACCCAGGCGACGAAGGAAGCCGAGGATGCGATGGCCGCCCTCGTGCTCGGACATGTCGGCAAGGCCAAGCGTGTGGCCGATCTCTTTTCCGGCTCCGGCACCTTCGCGCTCACGATGGCACGCACCGCGCGCGTCCATGCCGTCGAAGGCGACGAAAGGGCGCTGAAGGCGCTCGACCACGCGGCCCGTCACGCACAGGGACTGAAACAGGTGACTGTGGAAAAGCGCGACCTGTTTCGCCGGCCGCTGATGGCCTCGGAACTGAAGGCTTTCGATGCGGTCGTCTTCGACCCGCCGCGGGCCGGTGCCGAGGATCAGTGTCGTGAACTGGCGCGTTCGGGCGTGAAGAAGATCGCAGCCGTCTCCTGCAATCCGGTGACGCTCGCCCGCGATCTTGCGATCCTCGTTGCCGGCGGCTACCGGATCACGGCCATCACGCCGATCGACCAGTTTCTCTGGTCGCCCCATGTCGAGGCGGTCGCGACGCTGGAGAAATGAGCTGCCGCATGCATCGCGCTATTTCTTCGCCATGAAGGCCTCGAACGCGGCGCGGGCCTCGGCGCTGCGCAGGCGCACGGCAAAATGGTGCGCCTCCTCGTCGATGCGCCCGGCGATATCCTCGCGGCTGCCGCGCAGCAGCTCGCGCGACGTGCGCAATGCCTCCGGCGGCTTGCTCGCCAACCGGCTTGCAAGGTCCATCGCCTCAGCCTCGACCGCCTCGCTCACTCTCCAGATCAGGCCGGCCTCCCTTGCCTGTTGGGCGGAGAAGCCTTCGCCTGCGACGAGCAGAGCAAAGGCGCGCTGGTGCCCCATCAGCCGCGGCGCGATCAGGCTGGAGGCTGCTTCCGGAACCAGAGCCAGATCGACGAACGGCGCCTTGAAGATCGAGGCGGGCGAAGCAATCGTCAGGTCGCAATGCATGTGGATCGTCGTGCCGATCCCGATTGCAATGCCGTCGACCCCGGAAACGAGCGGCTTGTTGTGCGCCGTCAGTGCATGCAGGAAGTCCACGACCTCCCGCCCCATCGTTCCCCCCATGGCGAAGGCGAGGAAGTCAGCCATGTCGTTGCCGGCGGAGAAGCAGCCCGCGCTGCCGAGCAGAAGGGTAGCGCGCACGGACGGATCGACATCGCCTGCGCGCAGGGCATCCGTCATCGTCCGGTACATGTCGCGCGTGATGGCGTTCTTCTTTTCCGGCCGGTTCAACCTTATCACCTGCACGCCGGGCGCGGCCTGCGGACGTTCGACGAGGATATGATCGCTCATTTTGTTTCTTTCCTCCCAGGGCAGCATGGATGCCCGTCCGTTCGTTCCGGTTCGTCGGCGGCAGCCCTCGCCCCGCCGCGGGGCACATCCGTCCGTCCAAACGGGTTGCTAGTCGAGCAGGCTTCGTGCCGCAGCAAGGCTTGCGGCACCGCCGATTACTCGATCCTTGAGGGCGGCGGTTTCCGCAATGATGTTTTCCGCAGTGAAACGGCAGAGCGCGATCCGCTCGTGCTCGTGGCCATCGCCTGCCTGCGCCAGGGCCGCCTTGGCGAGGTAGGCCCCGGTCAGCGCAAGGCCGAAGAGCCGCTGGTAGGCCGTGGCGCCGGCGAGCGCATCCGAGTGCCGGCCTTCCGCAAGCGCTCCTGAGAGCCACTCCGTCGCCGCCTGCAGGTCGTCCAGCGTGGACGCCAGACGCGCTGCGGTCTCGCCAAAGGCTGGGTCGTTCAAAGCGCCGACCGTCTCTGCGATCCCGCGCAATTCGGAGACGAACCCGGCCATCTGGGCGCCCTCGGAGAGCGGCAGCTTTCGCGTGACCAGGTCGATCGCCTGGATACCGTTGGTGCCCTCGTAGATCGGGGCGATGCGGGCGTCGCGGTAGAGGCGCGCAGCCCCCGTCTCCTCGATGAAGCCCATGCCGCCATGAACCTGCACGCCGAGGGAGGCGACGTCCACGCCGACGTCGGTGGCGAAGCTCTTGGCGACCGGAGTCAGCAGGCTGGCACGCTCCGCCCAATGGCGGGCCTCCTCGCCCTCAGTCGCATGCGACATGTCCACGGCATGGGCGCAGGTATAGGTGATGGCGCGTGCGCCTTGGGTGAGCGCCTTCATGGTCAGCAGCATGCGGGCGACGTCGGGATGCTCGACGATCGGGCTCATGCCCGATCCCTGCCAGCCCGGTGCCCTGCCCTGCGTGCGTTGCCTTGCATAGGCAAGCGCCTTCTGCGTCGCGGCTTCGGCGATTGCCACACCCTGCATGCCGACGGCCAGGCGGGCATTGTTCATCATCGTGAACATGCAGGCGAGCCCCTTGTTCTCCTCGCCTATCAGCCAGCCGACCGCGCCGGGCTCCTCGCCGAACCTGCCATCGCCATAGATCATCGTACAGGTGGGGGAGCCGTGAATGCCAAGCTTGTGCTCCAGCGAGTGGCAGAAGACGTCGTTGCGGGCGCCGAGCGATCCGTCGGCCTCGACGAGGAATTTCGGAACCAGGAAGAGCGAGATGCCGCGCGTACCGGCCGGCGCGTCCGGCAGGCGCGCCAGCACCAGGTGGACGATGTTGTCGGTGAAATCGTGCTCGCCGTAGGTGATGAAGATCTTCTGGCCGAAGATGCGGTAGGTGCCGTCGTCACGACGCTCGGCGCGGGTCTTCATCACGCCGAGGTCGGAGCCGGCATGCGGCTCGGTGAGGTTCATCGAGCCCATCCATTCGCCCGACACCATCTTCGGCAGGTAGACGTCCTTCAGCTGAGCGGAGCCGTGGGCGCTCAGCGCCTCGACCGCGCCGATCGTCAGCGTCGGGCCGATCGCAAAGGCCATGGAACCGCTGTTCCACATCTCCATCGTCGCGACATGCAGCATATGCGGCAGCCCCTGCCCGCCGAATTCCGGTGCCGCGGTCAGCGAATTCCAGCCGCCTTCCGCCCATGCGCGGTAAAGCCCCGGCCAGCCCGGCGGCGTCTTCACCTCGGCTTCCTTCAGCGTTGCGCCCTGCCGGTCGCCGATCTCGGCCAATGGCGCGATCTCGTCGCTTGCAAAACGGCCGGCTTCGCTGAGGATCGCATCGACGAGGTCGTCGGAGAGGTCGCCGAAGCGGCCGTCGGCCAGGCCCGCAGCCAGACCCGCCACATGGCGCAGCGTGAAAGCGATCTCCTCGACCGGAGCCTTGTACATGTGTTCCCTCCTCGATCCCTGGCATGCAGCCGCGCCGATCAGGATGGGCGATAGCGCCTGCCGATGCAACGCGCTGCGAATTTATTTATTTTTACGTAAACGTCAATCATCGGCCGCGACTTTTGCAGATGGCGGCCGTCGACGAAAAGATGCCCCGGCCCTTGCAGGCCGGGGCGCTGTCGAAAACAACTCAGGACGCGGCTCAGTACGGCGAGATGCACTGGCGGCGCGGGCCGCTATAGGGCTGGTAGGTGTTGTCGTACGCGCGATAGGACCGATAGCGATTGTAGCACCACTGGGTATGCGCATTGCCGGAATAGACAGGGGCAGGCGTTGCAATGGCGCCGCCGATGATGGCCCCGGTCGCAAAGGCGGCCAGCGGGAACCAGTAGCCATCATAGTACCGATAGCCCGGACGCGCGTAGCGATAGCCGCGATGGCCGTTGTGGTATCCACGGCGGTAACCACGGTCGTAACTGCGGCGGGCCTCGCGGTGATGCCTCCAGTCCCGACGATCCCTGTCATGGCGGCCTGCGTGATGCCGGTTGCGATCATGCCGGCGCGATTCGCTGCGACGCCCGTCGCGGCAACGCGGCCCTTCGCAACGCACGAGATCGACAGGCGAATTCCCCGCATGCACGGGTTGGACGAGCGCCTTCGGCATGGCAAAGCCTTGGGCGGGAATGAGCGGGCTGAGCGTGAACAATGCTGACAGCGCGATGGCAATGGATCGGGTACCGAACATGGACGGCGTTCTCCGGTGACTAAGTGGGCACGTTACCGGACACAACGCGCCGAAAAAGAAAAAGTTTCGTGATCAGGGCAATAAATAGGGGTTGCGGAGAACAACCTTAACGTCTCGGTAACCATATCGAAACACCATTTCCCGATTGGGAGGGCACGCGGAGATCGAGGCATGGGGACGGACAGGAATTGGCCGGCGCTGCTCTTGGGCGCATTTCTCGCGGTTGCACCCTTGGCGGCCGCTTCGGCGGCGGACGTCGAGCCCTGGCGCAACCAGGACCACGCCATCGTCATCGATGCCTACGAGATGAACGAGATCGACTGGCCGAAGATGCTGACCGACAGGCGAATCACCGGCTTCATCTCGAAGGCGTCCGACGGACTACCCGAAAGCTTCGACTGCAAGGGGGAGCACGACGGCGATACCGTTGCCCACTGTAGAACGATGTGGCGCAAATATGCGGTCAGCCGCGAACTCTACGAAACACGGCGGCTGCTGGCGCGGGCGCACGGTCTGCTGTGGGGCGCCTACCACCTCGCCCGGCCCGGCAATCCCGTCGACCAGGCGAACCACTTCCTCGACTACGCCAAACCGCAGGCGGACGAGATGATGGTGCTCGACATCGAGGGCATAGATCCTGACAAGTTCATGTCGCTGGAGGACGCGCAGGTCTTTGCCGGGCACATCCGGACGCGCACCGGTCGCTACCCCGTGCTCTACACGAACCACGCGACCGCCAAGCATATTGCGGCCAACCGGCACAGATACCGCATCCTGTCGCGCCTGCCGCTCTGGTACGCGCGCTACAAGCCAGGCATCCGCAACGTCTTTCCGCTCGGCAACTGGGAAAACTACACACTCTGGCAGTTCTCCGCCGCGGCGAACTGCAACAAGCGGCGCTGCCCCTACCGCGTCAAGGGAACGTTGAACGACATCGACGTCAACGTCGCGCCGATGGACCGTACGGCCCTGACCAAGATCTGGGCACACGGCGATCTCGTGGCGGAAAAGCCGTTCGACGCGGATCAATTGCCGCCGGACGAGATCACGACTGCATCGATCCCGCGCGCGGCCGCTGCCGATGAGCCGAAGTCGCTGCGGTTCAAGGTGAACGCTATCGGGAGCGCCGGCCTTGCCGCAACTGCCGCAGCAAGCATGACAAGCGCAGAACGCGACGGCGAGGCAGGTCTTCTCATAAAGGTCGCGGCAACGGCCGCCCCGGGTGGCATGGGTGTCGCAAAGGCTGCCGCCACCAAGGCATCCGCCGGAAACTGAACGGTCGACGGATGCCCTGCCGATTGACCCGCGGAGCCTGATTCACGCCTCGATCTGGACGTCGCCGATCGGGCGGGAGCAGCAGGCGAGGATGTAGCCTTCGGCGATCTCGTCGTCGAGAATTCCGCCGTTGTGGTTCATCTCGACTTCGCCCGACACTTTCATGACGCGGCAGGTGCCGCACAGGCCGCCCTCGCAGGCAGCACCGATGCGCACTCCGGCTGAACGCGCGGTCTGGAGGATCGTCTGGCCGGGCGGGCAGGACGCATCCTTGCCGGCCATGGTGAAGGTGACGGTGGAGACGGCGGAGGCATCGACCTCGCCGGGACCGGCGCGCACGGCAAGCTCTTCGGCTGCGGGGGCTGCGGCCGGCTGGAAACTCTCCTCGTGGTAGCGCGCCATGTCGAAGCCGCAGACCTTCAGCATGTCCCTCACGCCCCGCATGAACGGCTCAGGGCCGCAGCAGAAGACGGTGCGCTCGCGGAAGTCGGGCGCAAGCAGCGCAAGCCTGGAACCGTCGATGCGGCCACGCAGCCCGTGCCAGCCGTCGCGCGGATTGCGCCCCTCGACGACGAAGCCGAGCGAGAGGTTGGGCATCTGCGCCGACAGGCACTCAAGTTCGGTGCGGAACAGGATGTCCTGCGGGGTGCGCGCGCAGGAGACGAAGGCGACGTCGCTCTGCGGCGCGCAATCGGCCATCCAGCGCGTCATCGACATCATCGGCGTGACGCCGGAGCCGGCGGAGATGAACAGGTACTTTTCGCCGGGATGGCGGACGAAGGAGAAGTCGCCGAGCGGCCCGAAGGCCTTCAGCTGCATGCCGGGCTTGAGATGATCGAACATCCAGCGGGTGCCGATACTGTCCTTCTGCGCCTTGACGGTGACGGCGACCGAGAACGGCCGCGACGGCGTCGAGGACAGCGTATAGGTGCGCATGACCGGATCGTCCGCCGTCACCGGCAGTTCCAGCGTGACGAACTGGCCCGGCAGGTAGCGGAACCAGTTCTCGCGGTCGGAGCGGAAGGTGAACGTCATCACGTCGTCCGTCTCGGCGGTCACCGCAATGCACTCCAAAAGGTGCTGACGATCGTTCCAGGGCTGGAGTTCGTCGAAATGCCGGAAGTGGCTTGCGATCGTCATCTCAGGCCACCCGCACCAGTGGTTGCTTTTCGCCCTGCAGGCGCTGTTCCATGAACTCGCAGTACCACTCGACGAACTGCATCACGCCGCCCTCGTCCTCCGGCGAATAGGGACCGGGCTCATAGGCCGGGGACCGAATGCCGAAGGCGTTCTCCTCGACGATCTGGCGATCCTGGTCGTTGGTCTCGGTCCAGACGTGCGTCAGTTCCTCGAGATTGTAGTCGATGCCCTCGACGGCATCCTTGTTGACGAGCCACTTGGTGGTGACCTGCGTCAGTTCGGGGCCGAGGGGCAGCACGCGGAAGGTGATCGCGTGGTCGGCCAGCACGTGGTTCCAGGTGGTCGGATAGTGGAACATCAGAAGCGTGCCGATGTTGCTTTCGCTGACGTCGGCCGACAGCGGCCGGCGGACGGCGCGCGCGCCCGACATGGTGTAGCTCTCGGCATCGCCAATCAGCGGCATGCGCGCCAGCCGGAACTGGCCAGAGGGCGACATGCGGAACTCGCTCGGCAGGCCGGACGCCTCGCACTTGGCCCAGTGTTCGGCAATGACCGGATCGTCCTTGGCGCCCTGGACGCCAGTCGCGCTCGGCGCCTCGGGATAGGTACGGCAGAGCTCGGGATGGTTGGCCGCGCAGTGATAGCACTCGCGGTTGTTTTCCCAGACGAGCTTCCAGTTGCCCTTTTCGACGATGGTGCTTTCGAAGGCGACCTTCGTTTCCCCGAGCCGGTGGCGAACCAGATAGGGTTCGGCCAGTTCGCGGTAGGGGGCGAAGTCCGGCGCCTCGTCGGCGAGACAGATGAAGATGTAGCCGCCGACCGTCTGGCAATGGACCTTCTTCAGGCCGTGCTGGCTCTTGTCGAAATCTTCCGCCATGTGGCGGGCGAAGAGGAGCGTGCCATCCAGCTCGTAGGTCCACTGATGGTAGGGACAGACGAGCTTGGCCGAGGCGCCCTTGTGCTGGGTGCAGACGCGCGAGCCGCGGTGGCGGCAGGAATTATGCAGTGCGCGAATGACGCCCTGGCGGTCGCGGGTGATGACGACCGGATAGTCGCCGACCTGGACAGTGAAGTAGTTGCCGGCGCGCGGGATCTCGCAATCGTGGCCGATGAAGAGCCAGTCGCGATACCAGATCGTCTCCAGATCCAGCTTGTAGTAGTCCTGGTCGATGTAGAACGCCTGATCGAGGCTGTATCCCTCGCGACGGTTCCTGATCCTGCGAAGCACTTCGCTGCGAATGTCCATTGCCGCTTCCTCAAAAGCTCGCTCACCTGAAACGGGCATGGACGGAAGCTGCCAGCCTCACGGCATGGCTTCGCTGCGCCCCGACCGCCCGCCGCAGTCGGTTACGTTTCGTCGTTGCAAGGCTGGTTTCCGGGCTCGAGAGATGTCCTCTGCGGACCGCGCGGCGCCTTCCCGGAATATCCAGTGGCCTTATGCCGCGATTTCTTCCCTTACCGTTGCGGGGGCAGCTCCGGATTTTCACCGGCTTCCCAATTATCCGCCCTCCCTAAAGAGGCAGCACCTTGAACGTCTTCATCTAAGCGAAAAGCCCGAGAACTCAGTCGCTCAAATGCGACGTTGCCTTCCGCTTTGACGACAGCGCACGCGGGGACATTGATTGATAGAAAATATATTTGTTTCAAACTGTTAGACAAGAAATGGCGGTCAAACGATCAACAAATGGGCGACAAGGCAGTAAAAGAGGCAGATATTCTCTTTGCGCCACTGCACCTTTTGCGGCCGACCGGGATCCCGGCTGCGGGTGCAGTCTCGCCTATTTCATGATAGCTTAATAAACTGCAAGTGTGCACGCGCCACGAGTGGAATAGGCAACGGTTGCGCGCTCCACACGGACAGGGTCGATACCGAAAGCCAGCATTTCCTTGAAAATCGAGCGTCTACGTTTCACGGGAGGGTGAGCGATGGCTGCAGATATCGTATGTGACGACAGGAACCCCACACCTGACGGCAATGAGCAGGCAATCAGCCGGCGAAGCGTGCTTCTCGCCGGATCCACACTCGCCACCGCCTCGGCGCTGCGCTGGGTGAGCTCGCCGGCACAGGCCCAGGAACAGCAACAGGCCCAACCGGCGACGCCTTCCACAAGCCGACCGCCCAACATCCTCGTCATCTGGGGCGACGACATCGGGATCTGGAATATCTCCGCCAATAGTCGCGGGATGATGGGCTACAGGACCCCCAACATCGACCGGATCGCCGCAGAGGGCCTGTCGTTTACCGACTATTACGGCCAGCAAAGCTGCACCGCCGGCCGAGCCGCCTTTCTCGGCGGCAACGTGCCGGTGCGCACCGGCATGACCAAGGTCGGCCTTCCCGGCGCGCCGCAGGGTTGGCAGAAGACCGACGTGACGGTGGCGACGGTACTGAAGGCGCAGGGCTATGCGACCGGCCAGTTCGGCAAGAACCACCAGGGCGACCGCGACGAGCACCTGCCGACCATGCACGGATTCGACGAGTTTCTCGGCAACCTCTACCACCTCAATGCCGAGGAGGAGCCTGAGAACCGCGACTATCCGCGCGACCGGGTCATGCCGAGCGGCAAGACCTTCGTCGAGCAGTTCGGTCCGCGGGGGGTGCTGCATGCCTGGGCCAATCAGGACGGCACGCAGAAGATCGAAAACACCGGGCCGCTGACGAAGAAGCGGATGGAGACGATCGACGAGGAGACGCTCGCCGCGGCCAAGGACTTCATCACCCGGCAGCACCAGGCCGGCAAACCGTTCTTCTGCTGGTGGAATGGCACGCGCATGCATTTCCGCACCCATGTGAAGGAGCAGAACAAGGGGATCTCCGGCCCGAGCGGCGACGAATACCACGACGGCATGGTAGAGCATGACATGCACGTCGGCGAACTCCTGAAGCTTCTCGACGACCTCGGCATCGCGCAGGACACCGTGGTGCTCTACTCGACCGACAACGGCCCGCACTACAACACCTGGCCCGATGCCGGCACGACGCCGTTCCGCAGCGAGAAGAACTCCAACTGGGAAGGCGCCTACCGCGTGCCAGCCTTTGCCCGCTGGCCCGGCCGGTTCCCGGCGGGCGAAACGCTTAACGGCATCGTCGCGCACGAGGACTGGCTGCCGACCTTCGCCGCGATCGCCGGCGAGCCGGACATCAAGACGAAACTCGCCAACACCGTCGAGCTCAACGGCCGCAGCTACCGTAACTACATCGACGGCTACAATCAGCTGGACTATCTCGGCGGAAAGGCTGACCAGTCGCCACGACACGAATTCTGGTACGTCAACGATGACGGACAGATCGTGGCGGCGCGCTACGACGACTGGAAGGCTGTGTTCCTGGAAAACCGCGGCGAGGCCTTCGGCGTCTGGCGCGAGCCGTTCACCGAACTGCGGGTGCCGCTCCTGTTCAATCTCAGGCGCGATCCGTTCGAGAAGGCCCAGCACAATTCAAATACCTACAACGACTGGTTCCTCGACCGGGTCTTCATCATCGTGCCGATCCAGGGCCTGGCCGCGCAGTTCCTGCAGACGATGAAGGACTATCCGCCGAGCCAATCGCCGGGGTCGTTCAACCTCAGCAAGATCGAGGCGCAGTTGCGGGGTGCCGGCGGCGACTGACGCCCCGCCGGCCATTGGGTCGGGTCGCCCGTGGCGGCCCGCTTACGGCCCAGGAATTTTCCTGGCCTGTGCGGCGGCGTAAGGCGGGCGTTAACCATAAGCGGGCACTATCCGGACACGACTGTCATGCTTCCGGAGCCCCGCTGTGCTGCCCAACCCCGCACCCAAGTTCAGATACTACGACGCCGTGGCCTACAAGCGCTCGCAGCGC
Source organism: Pseudomonadota bacterium (assembly GCA_023404095.1). Classification (GTDB taxonomy): domain Bacteria; phylum Pseudomonadota; class Alphaproteobacteria; order Rhizobiales; family Rhizobiaceae; genus Mycoplana. The sequence continues at coordinate 50,614 of JAEYDD010000002.1, forward strand.
GGGGCCGCCGCCTATACCGACTATCTGCGGACGGGAAAGCTGGAGCGGCGCACCTGGAGCGAGCAGGAAAAGCGCTATCTGACCTATCGCGAGGTCGCCGAACACACGGGCAGGAAGCTGGAACAGGCCGGCACTGTCACGCACGAGCGGATCAACGGATTTCACCGGTCAATCCGCTTTCCGAAGCTGATCTTCCACCGCACGCTCGCCTCCATGCCGCATCTCGGCTATTGCCACGTCACCGTCTCCAATACCCGCCTGCCCCAGCACGAAGACGTGCAGTGGTCGTTCTACATGGCGAATTTCTACTCGGAGATCGGGGAAGGCGAGCGCTTCTTCCGCGCGATCAGCCCCAAGTTCCGGCGCATGTATTTCGCCATCGCGATCCGCCCGTCGGAAACCGAGGGTCGGCTCGAGATCGACCGCAAGGTCGGCGACGACGGCATCCTCTTCCATACGCACAATCCCGAAGACGCGATGCGCAACGTGCTTCTCCTCGGTGCCCGCACCGAGGAGTTGCGCAAGATCATCCGCGCGATCTGAAAATCGGAAACTTCGCCCCATGGCTGCCCCGTCGCAGGACTGCCGGCGGACCTTGGCGCGAGATGCCTGAAGCAGGACGGCCCGGCGAATGGCCGGGCCGCTTCAATTTTCAGGCGGGCGAGCGTCAGGAGCCCGGCTGCGGTACGATGCGGATATAGGGCTTCGGCGCGCGCCAGCCGTCCGGATACTGCTTGCGTGCGTCGTCGTCCGACACAGAGCCGGCGATGATGACGTCGTCGCCGCTCTGCCAGTTGACCGGGGTTGCGACCTTGTGCCTGGCCGTCAGCTGCAGGCTGTCGATCACGCGGAGGACCTCGTCGAAGTTGCGCCCCGTCGTCATGGGGTAGACGAGGATCAGCTTGATCTTCTTGTCCGGGCCAACGACGAAGACGTTGCGCACCGTTTGGTTGTCTGCGGGCGTGCGAACAGTCGGGTCGCCGGAGACCGCCGCCGGCAGCATGCCGTAGAGCTTGGAGACGTTATAGTCGATGTCGGCGATCATGGGGAAATTGGGCGCGTGGCCCTGCGTTTCCTCGATATCGCTCGCCCAGCCGGCGTGGCGGTCGAGCGGATCGACCGAAAGGCCGATGATCTTGACGCCGCGCTTGTCGAATTCGGGTTTGATCCTGGCCATGTAGCCGAGCTCGGTGGTGCAGACCGGCGTGAAATCCTTCGGATGCGAGAACAGCACTGCCCAGGAGTCGCCGATCCAGTCATGGAACTGGATGGGACCATCCGTCGTCTCCGCTTTGAAATCCGGCGCCACGTCGTTGATAGCAAGTGTCATGGCAGCTCTCCTGTTGTTCGAGAGAAAATCGTCGATCAAAAAAACCGGCCCAGTTTGCACCAATCATCTTTGCAGGCAAGGCGAAAATAGGCTCCCCGCGAGCCGCTTTCCGCGGCACGCGGCACCCGTTCGATCCTGATCGAAAACGCTGAACCAGCCTCAGCCGGCCCGGTAGATCATCCAGTCCTTGCCTTCGCCTGCAACGTCGCTGCCACGATGAACGACGGTGCGGTTGCCGCCGGCGGATTGCGCCTGCTGAAGGGCCTTCTCCGCCAGATTGACGAAGTCGAAGGCGTTGCCCGCGGCGTCGGAAAGGCAGACTCCGGCCGAAAACGTCAGCGAGCCGAGATTGCGCATCGTCTCGGGATGCTTGAGCGGTGCTGCGGCAAAGGCTGCGCGAAGCAGCGTCAGCAGACGAACCACCTCGCTTTCGTCCGACGTATGGAACAGAAAGCCGAACCGAAAGCCGTCGAAGCGGCAGGCCACGTCGCTGGCCGGCGACGTGCGCTTGATGAGCGCTCCATAGTGGCGGACGAGGTAGCCGTTCAACGCATCCACCTGCCCCTGCGAGAAGCGCTTGCCGACATCGATCTCGATGACGGCAAGCCCGCAAGACAGCGGAATGTCAGCATTGGCATAGACCTTCGCCACGGCCTTGTTGAAGGCGCGGCGATTGCCGAGGCCGGTGGCGGCGTCGCTGAACTTGGTGGCCTCGAAAGCGGCGAGATCGCGCTGGATTGCATCCACGTTTTCGGACTGTGCGGCGACCTTCGCCTCCATCTCGGCATTGCGGCTGGCCTGCCGCTCCGTTGCCTGGCGCAGCCGCTCGATCGAGCTGCCGAGCGCTGAGGCCGGGGCCTCGCCGTCGGCAAAGATCGCCTGCGAGGCCTCGCCGATCAGGCGGCCGTAGTCGCTCAGCGAAACCCGCTCCTGCTCCAGTAAGGTCATGAAATTCGTCATCTCGTCGCGCACGGCACCGGCGGAGCGCTGGAGGACGCTTTCCTCGTGATGGTGCGGCAGATATTTCCGGCCGAGTTCGTCGAGCGCGGCTTGGGTCTTGAACTTGCCGAGCGCGATGAACTCTCGGACCAGCTCGGGATTGGCGCCCGCGTAGGCCTCGTAGACCAGCTCGTAGTTACGCGGCAGCCCGTCGATCCCCATCTGCTGCATCGCGGCTGCGATGCGCAAGGCGATGTCGTTCGTAGACGATTTCTTCTGATTCATGGAAACGGCCCCATCCCATAACGGCCCATTCCTATCATCCATCCGTTACGAAGCATCTAACAAGGCGTGCATCAGCGGGCGAAAAACGCCAATCCGACACGCAATGCGTGCAGGCATGTTTGTGGCTTGGCATCCGGTCGCCAAAGGCGGTAAAGCGAGGGCCGGCAAACGAATGAGAAACGGACGAGATGGCAGAGGTCGTCGACACAATCACGCATCCCGAGGACGCCATCCGCCGCGCCTGCGAGGTACTTTCGCGCGGCCTGCCGGTGGCGATCCCCACAGAGACCGTCTACGGGCTTTCGGCGGATGCGACCAATCCCGAAGCGATCGGCCGCATCTACGAGACCAAGGGGCGGCCGCGGTTCAATCCGCTCATCTGCCACATGGCGGATCTTGAGATGGCCGAGCGGCACGCCGTCTTCGACCCGATCTCGCGCAAGATCGCCGAAGCCTTCTGGCCGGGACCGCTGACGCTGGTGCTGCCGGTGCGAGAAGAAACGCCGATCCACCCGCTGGCGCGCGCCGGGCTCGATACGGTCGGCATCCGTGTGCCGACAGGCATTGCCGGCCGGCTGCTTGCGGCATTCGACCGGCCGCTTGCAGCCCCCAGCGCCAACACCTCGGGCAGGATCAGCCCCACCAGCGCCGAACACGTCAATGCCGACCTGGGTGAGAAAATCGAACTGATCCTCGATGCCGGACCGTCCAGCGTCGGGCTGGAATCGACCATCCTGAAGGTCGTCGACGGCGCGATCCACCTCCTGCGTCCCGGCGGGTTGAACGTGGCCGATGTCGAGACGCTGACAGGACTTGTCGTCCTCCGCCCGGCGAGCGCGGGTGCAACGATCGAGGCGCCGGGCATGCTCGCCTCGCACTATGCGCCTTCGGCCGGAGTACGACTGAATGCCACCGACGTGCTACCCGGCGAGGCATTGATCCGCTTCGGCGGCACGCCGCTTCCCGGAGAGGACAAGGCGGCGATCGTGCTGGACCTGAGCCCGAACGGCGACCTGCGCGAGGCAGCAGCCAATCTTTTCGGCCACATGCAGAAGGCGGACGCCACCGGTACGCGCTGCATCGCCTTTTCTCCGGTGCCCGCCACCGGACTGGGCGAGGCCATCAACGACCGTCTCGAACGCGCTGCGGCGCCAAGGAACTGACCATGCCAGCCACCGCGCTCTCCCCCGACCTCGTTTCAAGGTTTGCGGCGATCACCGGGGAGGCCTATGCCCTGACCGACGCTTCCGCCGTTTCTCCCTATCTGGTGGAATCGCGCGGGCTCTATCACGGCACGACGCCGCTGGTCCTGCGTCCGGGAAACGTCGCCGAAGTCTCGGAAATCCTCAGGCTTGCCAGCGCGACAAAAACCGCGATCGTGCCGCAGGGAGGAAATACAGGCCATGTCGCCGGACAGATCCCGCGCGAAGGCCGGGCGGATGTGGTGCTGTCGCTTTCCCGCCTCAACCGCATCCGCGACGTCGATCCCGTCGGCAACGTGATCGTCGCCGATGCGGGATGCGTGCTGGCCGATATCCAGCAGGCAGCCGAGGCGGTCGACCGGCTCTTTCCGCTGTCCCTCGGCTCTGAGGGAAGTTGCCAGATCGGCGGCAACCTCTCCAGCAATGCCGGCGGCACCGCCGTCCTGGCCTATGGCAACGCGCGCCAGCTTTGCCTCGGCCTCGAAGTGGTATTGCCCACCGGGGAGATCTGGGACGGCCTACGCCGCCTGAAAAAAGACAATACCGGATATGATCTGCGCGACCTCTTCATCGGCGCGGAAGGCACGCTGGGTGTCATCACCGGGGCCGTGCTGAAGCTCGTCCCGCGCCCCGCCGGCCACGAGGTCGCCTTTGCGGGATTGCGTTCGGTCGCCGACGCGCTTTCGCTGTTCGACAAGGCATCGCAACGCTGCGGGGCGGCTCTGACCGGCTTCGAACTGATGCCGCGCATCGGCGTCGACTTCACGACGCGCCACATTCCCGGCGTGCGCGACCCGCTGGCTGCCCGCCACGAGTGGTACGCGCTGATCGACGTCTCGACGTCGGACAGCCCCGAAAGCGCCCGCCGCATGGTCGAGACACTGCTCGGCGAGGCGATCGGGCAGGATCTGGTGGAGGATGCCGTGATCGCGACCAGCGAGGAGCAACGGCGTGCCCTGTGGCACATGCGCGAAAGCATGTCGCCGGCGCAGAAGCCGGAGGGCGGATCGATCAAGCACGATGTTTCCGTGCCGGTCTCCAGCATCCCAGCCTTCATGGCCGAAGCGGACGCCGCCGTGGCCGCACTGATCCCGGGAGCGAGGATCTGCTCCTTCGGCCACATGGGCGACGGCAACATCCACTACAACATCTCCCAGCCCGTCGGTGCCGACAAGCAGGCGTTTCTCAACCGCTGGCGCGAGGTAAACGCCGTCGTGCATGCGATCGTACTGCGGTTCGGCGGTTCGATCTCGGCCGAGCACGGCATCGGCCAGTTGAAGCGGGACGAACTCGCCGAGGTCCGAGCGCCGATAGAAATCGAGCTGATGCGCCGGATCAAGCTCGCCTTCGATCCGGCCGGCATCATGAACCCCGACAAGGTGCTGCGCGCCGGCTCGTAAGGCCTGATAACGTGACAAGAAGCGCGCGGCGTCGTGCGATCAGCTGCCGCCGGTCCTCAACTGCGCCATCGAAAGCAGCGTGTCGGCGCTGATGCCCGCCGACGAGCCGCCAGCAAGGATCGACACTGCAGCCGACGTCTCGACATTGTTCTCCACGTCGAACAGCACGGCGAACTTGACGATCATCTTCTGGACCTTTTCCGGATCCTGCAGATCCTCCAGCTCAAGGTAACGCTCGATCATCTCCGCCTGAGCATCGATGTCGGCGCTGCCGATATCGTCTGAAATGCCGTAGGTGATCTTGAACACCTCGTAGAGCGCATCGTCGGCGAGGATGTCGTAGGGGCTGGAGATGGTTCGCGCGAACCGCTCGAAATAGAGCGCCAGGCGAACGCCGGCATTGTCCTCGCCGGCCTCCGTCTCCATGGCCTGACGAACATAGTAGTCGAGCGTCTGATAGATGCCGCGGTCGGTCTGGACACCGGTCTTGTTTGCGTGATCGACATTGCCTTCGGCGTCGAAGTTGAAGGAGGCGACGATACTGCGGTAGCTGCGGTTGGCCTGCTGGTTGACGAAGCTGTCAGGATCGTCGAGATCCGAGGCGAAGATCTCCTCCATGAAACCCTCCGGGACGGTCGTCGGATCGATGGCATTGGCCTCCAGCACGAAATTGACGAGCCGCGTGTCCGCGAGGAATTCCTTAAGGGAAGAGATCTTCTGCATCTCCGCGGCGTAGTACGATGCCTCTTCTGTCGCCTTTTCCTTGTCGTCAGCCGTTCCAAATCGGGATTTCTCGATGACATAGGCCTTCGAGACGATCTGGATCTCCGCCTCGGTTTGGGCCATCAGCGGTACGTCGATGTTGCCGGCGTCGTCGAAATTGAACGCCTTTGCCAGTTCGAGATAGCGGCTATCCTTCAACTGATACACATAGCTTCTCGGATCGTTCAGGTCGCTGAGCAGGACGTTTTTGATCTTCCAGGCGCTCTCGGTGGAGGGATCGAGCCCGAACGCCTGCAGCGCCAACTTGTAGACGCTCGCGCTCGACATGAACTCCTTGACGGTGGTGACGTCACCGATCGCCGTCTTGTACTGGGAGATGAGCTTGGCGTCGGCGGCATCGTCCACGTCGTTGTAGTGGATCATGTAGCGGCGGTTGACCGAGGCGGTCTGGTCGGCCGTCTGCGCCACGTCGCCATCGGCCAGCGTGCCGTCGTCCTGGAAGTTGAACGCCTTGGCGAGCGCCACGTAGCGCTCGTCGCCCTTGCCAATAGTGTATATGTAGCTGTCCGGATCGTCGGGATCGCTGGTGAGGATGTTCTTGATCGTCGCATCGACGATCGTGTAGCCGGTTAGCTCGTAAGCAACCCTGATGTAGTTCATGACGCGGCTGTCGCTCAGAAGTTCCGTAACCGTCGTGGCCGTCGCCACCGCCTCCTCGAAATGCGCCTTGTTGAGCAGAGCGGCCGCCGAGGTCACGCGCGAATCCTGAAGCACGTATGCCTCATTTGTGGCGGCCTTCTGCTCGGCCGACTGGGCCAGGGTGCCAGCCGGCAACGTGCCGTCGGTGCTGAAATTGTAGGCGGCAGCCAACGCAAGATAGCTCTCGGCACGATTGATGGAAGACGTCCAGCTGGAGACCGACGCGTTGAGGGCGGCTCTTTCCGCACTGGTCAGCGTCGTGTTCTGCAACTGCGTCTTGGCGTCGGCGATATTGGCCTGGTATTGCGCGATGGCGGGGACGAAGGTCTGGTTGGCGTAGCTTTCCGGGTCGTCCAGATCGCTGGTCAACGTATTGCGAAGCGTCTCGTAGGAATAGTTGCTGGAGTCGATTCCGAAGGCGGTGAAGAGATAGTCGCGCATGCGGTCGTTGCGCAGCAGCTGATCGACGTTGGTGACGCTGTCGATCACGATATTGTAGTAACGCGTCTCTTCCTGCTGGGCGGAACCGGCACTGTTCACATTGGCGGTATAGAGGCCGATCACGGCGTCCATCTGGGCATCGGACTGCGCAACCGCAGTTTCCCCCTGGAACGAGAACGACTGCGCGAACGTGCGATAGCGCGTATCCGTCAGCAGGTTGACGAAGCTGTTGTCGTCGGTCAGGTCGCTTTCGAGCACCTTTCGCATGAAGGCCTTGGCGTAGGCCATGTCCTCCAGCCCGTACGCCTTCATCGCGTAATTGTAGAGACGGTAGTCGTCGAGGAACTCGTCGACGGTCGAGACCTTGCCGATATTCTCCCTGTAGTAGGCCGCCTCGCGCGCGTTGTAGTTGTCCTGGGAAACGCGATTGAGCGACGTCAGGATGTCCTTGGTGATGAGGCTGTAGCTCGTATAGGTCGAAAGCATCGATTGACTATTCCCTTTGGACCGGGGCGGCGGCCGCACAAAAGCGCGCATGAAAGGCGCACTTTCGCATTGTGGGGAACCAGCCTTGTCCGGGGCTTTCGGCGGGACGCATTCACCAATCGGAAACCCTCGAAATCCGGCATTTGATAACCATCCGGCGGGGCAAAGCTTTCTTAACCGCGATTTTTAAGCCGGGCGGAACGCGCGGCCCGTAATCTTCACGCCATAGAGGACGCAAAGTCCCGAAGAGAAGACGGGAAACCGGCTCTCAAGGAAGACAAGGGTGAAAGACAATGCTGAACACCGTTACCAAGCCGGCATGGGCCGGAAGCACACTGCGGCTCGATCCGAAGCGCTTTCCGCAACAGACAAGCTACGCGCTGCGCAACGAGACGGGTGACGTGACGATCACGCTCGACGAACGCGGCGCGGTGCTGCGCAAGATCCTTCCCTCCAGCGGCCTGCCGCTTTCGATCGCCTTGCCGGCGCGCGCCTTCAAGGGCGTCGCCGCCCGTGCAATCGACCACGGCAACGGCGAAGTCACCGTGACGCTCGAGCTTCATCACGACGATCCGGATCTGTGCATCCCGCTTCTCGTCGCCCATGACCTTTGCGACATCGCCGCAGACTGGCGCAGCTGGGCCGAGGCCTACCGGATTCCCATGCTGATGGTCGAAGCCGATGGTGTCGCCCGGCCGCTGGAGATGCATCTCGGCTCCATTCCCGCCCGCCCCGCGCGGCAGCGCCGCCGCCACTCCTACTTCGTCGACCGCCGGCCGCGCTTCCTGGTGCGCCGCTCGACCGGCGACCTGGGACTGAAGATGAAGATCAACGGCACAGAGATCATCGCGCGCCGATAAGGTGCTACGCCCAATCGTGCAGAAGGCCGCCCGGTGGGCGGCCTTCTGGTATGGGCTGCGTGGTACTGAAACGCCTAGACGACCGCCAGCGCTGCGAGCAGACCGAGAAAGACGACCAGACCGACGATATTGTTGAACTTGAACAGCGCCAGGCACTGGTCGGGGTCATCGATGTCGATGGTGACGATCTGCCAGAGCAACAGGGCTGCAGCCAAAAACAGGCCGATATAGGCGAGAACGCCGACGCCGGCGAGCGCATAGGAAACGCCGATCAGGAACACGGTCAGGCCGTAGAGTGCGACCAGCCACCGGCGGGTCCGATCGCCGAAGAGGCGTGCGGTGGAACGCACGCCGATCAGGGCGTCGTCCTCCTTGTCCTGATGGGCATAGATGGTGTCGTAGCCGATGGTCCAGGCGACGGCGGCGACATAGAGCGCCAGGGCCGCCAGAGACACATTGCCGAACTGCGCCGACCATCCCATCAAAGCGCCCCAAGAAAACGCCAGCCCGAGGAAGAACTGAGGCCAGTCGGTGAAGCGCTTGGCGAAAGGATAGACCGCCACGATCGCCAGCGAAGTGATGCCGAGCACCACCGAGAACAGGTTGAACTGCAGCAGCACCACAAGCCCCACAAACGCCTGCAGCACGATGAACAGCTTGGCCTGTCCGCGCGTCACCCGTCCCGAAGGCAGCGGGCGCGAACGCGTGCGCGCCACAGCCTTGTCGATCTCGTGGTCGACGAGATCGTTGTAGGTGCAGCCGGCGCCGCGCATGGCGATCGATCCGACGATGAACAGGAGAAGGTGCCAGAGAAACTCCGAGGCTGAGTAGGCCGCACTTGCCCGCGCCACGTTGGCGGCCAGTGCCGCCGACCACAGGCACGGCCACATCAGCAGTTGCCACCCGATCGGCCGGTCCCACCGGGCAAGCTGCGCATAGGGCCACAGCGATCGCGGCAAGACGCGATAGACCCAATTGTTGGAGGGAGCGTCGACGACGCGCCCGGAATCGGAAGGATTGGTGCTCATGCGTCTAGTTCGCAGCCCGTCCGGCCGCGGTCAAGCACCGATGCACGGCTCCTGCCCTACGGCAGGGTGAAGCCGAACTTGTAGGTCGCCCCGACGCCGACCAGGAACTGGTTGCGGTCGCCGCGTTCGCGCACGAGGCTGGAATCGCCGGCCGGTCCGGTCAGGCGCGAATATTCGGCAAAGACGCTGGTGGCGATCTTTTCCGTCGTCTGCCAGTTGACCGCGCCGCCGACGCCGACGGACTGCACGCCGCCGCCCGGATCGTACTCCGACAGCCCCGATGCCGCGGACTCCTTCGCGTTGACGCCATAGTAGGCGTCCATGTAATCGCTCGACGCGAGCGAAATGCGCGGACCGCCTGACACGCGCACGCCCGGAACGACGTCCATGAACGCATCGGCGGCGATATCGGCGACAAGGCCGGTGTGGCTGCGGATGCCCTGGCGCACTTCCGCGCGCAGGCGCAGCCAGTCGGTCGGATAGACCTCGGCAAAACCGCCGAGCTCCACGCCGAATTCGATGTCGTTCAGCCCTTTCAGGTCGGACGAGGTGTCGTCGTCGCGCGGCATGATCAGCTTGCCCGCGACGCCCGCACGCACGGCCCCGGTATCGTAGAGCGAGAAGGAGGCGCTATCGTTGCGCGAGGTGAAGCGGGTGACGTTGCCGGCTCTGCCGAGCGAGATCAGCGGCGATGCCTGAAGCAAGTAGTCGCTCGACCCCTTGTAGCGGGGTGCCACGAAGCCTTCCGCGCCCAGCGTCAGGTACCAATCACCCGACCACCAGTGCTCCCTTTCGCCAGCCTGCGCGAAAACGGGCGCTGCAAGGACAAGGGCAACGGACAGGGCAAGGGACTTGGGCATACGCAAGATAAAGCCTCGGAAAACCAATACCTGGAGGGGGATTCGCATGGTGCGATTCCATCGATGATTGCGGACATTAGCCGGGTTTGGTTACCGGCGCACTAACCAATTTGGTGCGGATCGGCGCGATCCGCTGCAAAAACGCATGGAACCTATTCCCGTCGGCCGCATTCCCGCTTCGGTTCCCCAGCAGGAGTAAGTTCATGAACGCCAGCATGATGGAATTGAAAGTGAATGCCATCCGGTGCGACGTAGGCCTCAGCGTCGCCGAAAAGATCATGCGGCTGGAGCGCCTGCGAAACGCCGCATTCGCCATCCGCTCGACAGACGGGGCCGGCCGGAATGCCATCGAGTACGGTTGGTGCCAGGACGTGCATCTCGTCGAGATCGAACTGAAAAAGCTCTCCTCCTGACCCGCCTTGCGACCGGGCAAGCCCCGTTCAACCTAAGCGTCTCTTTCCGGTCATCCCCGTATTTGCCGCCGCTTATGCCGCGACCGGTCCCCGCTGCCCTTGACCTTTGCCGTTTGCCCGCTTAACCCGCGGGCAGACGCGGATTTGCAGGGGATATGGCTATGAAGGTTCTGTTGATCGGTTCGGGCGGGCGCGAGCACGCATTGGCCTGGAAGCTTGCCCAGTCGCCGCTGCTGACGAAGCTCTACGCCGCGCCGGGCAATCCCGGCATGGCCGAATGCGCAACGCTCGTCGCGCTCGACATCGAAGACCACGCCGCCGTATCCGCCTTCTGCCGCGACAACGGCGTCAGCTTCGTCGTCGTCGGCCCCGAGGCGCCGCTGGTGGCGGGAATCGCCGACCTGCTGCGCGCCGATGGCCTGGATGTCTTCGGTCCTTCGGCCGCAGCAGCCCAGCTCGAAGGTTCCAAGGGCTTCACCAAGGATCTCTGCGCCAAGTACGACATTCCGACCGGCGCCTACCGCCGCTTCACCGATGCCGCCGCAGCCAAGGCCTATGTCCAGGCCGAGGGCGCGCCGATCGTCATCAAGGCAGACGGCCTTGCCGCCGGCAAGGGCGTCACCGTGGCGATGGCGCTCGATGAGGCGCTTGCCGCCATCGACGACTGCTTCGACGGCGCGTTCGGCGCGGCGGGTGCCGAGGTGGTGGTCGAGGCCTTCCTCGACGGCGAGGAAGCAAGCTTCTTCTGCCTGTGCGACGGCACCAACGCCCTGCCGCTCGCATCCGCGCAGGATCACAAGCGCGTCGGCGACGGCGATACCGGCCCCAATACCGGCGGCATGGGCGCCTACTCCCCCGCCCCTGTGATGACGCCGGAAATGGTCGAGCGGACGATGAAGGAGATCATCGAGCCGACGATCCGCGGCATGGCCGCCGACGGCCATCCCTTCAGCGGCGTTCTCTTCGCCGGCCTGATGATCACGCATAAGGGGCCGGAACTGATCGAATACAACGTGCGCTTCGGCGATCCCGAATGCCAGGTCCTGATGATGCGGCTTCAAAGCGACCTTTTGGCGCTGCTGCATGCGGCCGCGACCGGCACGCTCGACCAAGTGGATGCCGACTGGAAGGCAGCGACGGCGCTGACGGTGGTGCTGGCCTCGAAGGGCTATCCCGCCTCATACGACAAGAACACGCCGATCGACTTCATTCCCGCCGACGGGGATGCCACCAAGGTGTTTCATGCCGGCACAGCCCTGAAGGACGGCAAGCTGGTCGCGACCGGCGGCCGGGTCCTGAACGCTACCGCCGTGGCACCGACGGTGGCCGGTGCCCAGGCCGCCGCCTATGCGCTGGCTGACGCGGTGAAATGGGACAACGGCTTCTGCCGCCGCGATATCGGCTGGCGGGCCGTGGCGCGCGAAAAGGCTTGAGCCGAATTTGCGTTGATCGGCCCCAATCAACCGTATCATTCAATTTTTACCAATTCTCCTGACCGGAACGTAACGGAAAGCGCATATTCTTTCTGTCGCTCTGCTGCATGAGGCCGAAATTCCGGCGATGTCGGAACCGGCCGCGTACAGCCCCACGTTTCACTGCGCCGCTGGCGCGATGGAGAACCGACGATGCGCAGCCTCTTGCCGATTCTTGCCTGTGCGCTTGCCGCCACGCCTGCGACTGCTTCCTCGATCCAGCCGGTGACGGGCGGCAACAAGGGCCAGGGCAGTGTCGCCACGGTCTCCTGCGCTCAATGCCCGCCGCTGAAGGAAAAGGAAAAGAGCAACTCCTACGTGGTGCCCGAAATCGAGCCCGGCACGCAGAAGGTCGAGATCCGCGAAGTCGGCGGCGAGCGGAAGATCTTCCGCAGCGAGGCCTGGCTCGGCGGGTCGCCGGTGCTCTTCGTCACCAAGGCGCCGGAAGGGCCGGTGGATACGGCCGAAATGCCGAAGGAAGACGCCGAGACGGTGGATACGGCCGCAACGACCGGCGCCGTCGAAGGCGAGGCCGCACGGCTTGCGGTGACCGCCTCGGCGAGCGCTCCGCCCCCCTCCTCACGCGAGCTTGATGCGTCCGCGTTTGAACTTCGCCTCAATTGATCCCATATTAGTGCGGTTCCCTGCCCCATCGGTCCCTCCAGGCCGGTCGGGTCTCCGTCTCAGGACGGATGCCTTGCGCCCCTGAAGAGAAGCAGGGGCGCAAGTGCTATCTGGAACCCGCTTCCTCTTCTTCCAGCGCCTTTGCCAGACGGTCGACCTCGACATGCGAGAAGACCGCGATGCCATGGCGGCGCAGATGGGCCGCGGTTACCCCCTCGCCCTGGTGGCGCGTGCCGGAGAAACTGCCGTCATAGAGAAAGCCCGATCCGCAGGACGGGCTGCCGTCGATCAGAAGCGCATGGCGGCAACCGTTCGCCCGGGCAACGTCCAGCGCCCGCCGCGCTCCTTCGATAAATCCTTCGGAGACGTCCCGGCCGGAGGGCTCCACGACGCGCGCGCTGCCGTCCAGAACATCGTTGCCGTCAAGCGCGCGCTCGATTTCAGCGGGCGGACGCGGCACTGCGAAGCCGCCGGCAAGCTCGGGACAGAACACGACAAGCCGCCCCTCTTCGCGCCAGCGCGCCACCGCTTCATGGAGAAGCGGCTTGGCCGAGCCGTTGTAGCGAACCGGCTGGCCCATCAGGCAGGCGCTGATCAGGATCTTGCCGGCCACGCGACGTCTCCCCTTTCCTTTTGCACCGTCACCGGAGCGAATCTGACGAACCCGGTTATAGTACACGACGACAGGAGGCGATTTTGCGAGACGATCGAGGATCCCGACCTAGATCGTCGTCGTGATTCAGGAGGCTACCCACTTCCGTCATCCCGGCCTTGAGCCGGGAACCACTGCGAAGTCTTTGATCGCACAAGATTCTTCACGCCTTGCGGACGCAAGGCGGCTGGATTCCGGCTCGAGGCCGGAATGACGGAAGCGGGAGGCATCATCCTCATGCAACACGTGTGTCGTGCACTGTGATCCGATCACGGCAATCGCCCCACTGCCTGTCATGCCGCACGATCCGAGGCCGAAGCCAAACCGCTTCGGCCCGAATGGGCATGTTACAGAAGCCTGCACGGCCTACTGCCGATCGGCGGCGACCTCAGCCGGCGATCTTGGAGAAATCCGCGACCGTGCCGGTGGCTGCGCGGATCGCGGCCAGCAGCGCCAGCCGGTTTGCCCGGATCGCGGCGTCCTCGTCGTTGACGAGCACATCGTCGAAGAACGTATCGACGGGGCTGCGCAGCTTCGACAGCGCCTCCATGGCGGAGCGGAAATCTTCCTTTTCGACCGCACCGGCGGCGTCGCGCGTGGCGACCACAATGGCGTCGTGCAGGTCGTTTTCGGCCGCACCCTTGAAGAGATCGGCGGAGACGCCGTCGGCGACGACGGTCCCCTTCTTCTCTTCCGCGGCAAGCAGCTGCGTCGCACGCTTGGTGCCGGCCAGAAGGTTCTTGCCGTCCTCCGAGGTGATGAACGCCGTCAGCGCCTCGACGCGGCGGGCGACCATCAGCAGGTCGTCGGCATCATCCGTCAGCACCGCATCGATCAGGTCGTGGCGGGCGCCGAGATCGCGCAGGTAGACCTTCAGGCGGTCGTGGAAGAAGGAAAGGAGGTCGGCATCCTGCGCAACCGACTGCAACGGCAGGCGAACGCCCCTTTCGAGCAGGATGCGGATCACGCCCAGCGCCGCCCGGCGCAGCGCATACGGATCCTTCGAGCCGGTCGGCTTCTCGTCGATCGCCCAGAAGCCGATCAGCGTATCGAGCTTGTCGGCGAGCGCCACGGTGATTGCGACCGGATCGGTCGGCACGCGGTCGGAGGGGCCTTGCGGCTTGTAGTGATCTTCGATGGCCTCGGCCACGGACGCGTTCTCGCCCTGCAGCACCGCATATTTGCGGCCCATGATGCCCTGAAGCTCGGGGAACTCGCCGACGGCTTCGGTGCGCAGATCGGCCTTTGCCAGCACGACGGCGCGATCGACGAGGGCCGGATCGGCGCCGGTGGCCTTTGCAAGCTCGGCCGCGAGCGCGCGAATGCGCTGCACGCGCTCACCCTGCGTGCCGAGCTTGGCGTGGAATGTGACGTTCAGCGCGTCGAGCTTGGCCATGCGCTGGTCGAGCGGCTTTTTCAGGTCGAGGCCGAATTTCTCTCCCGACGCCTTCAGCGTGTCGAGGTCCGGCAGGTCGCCCTGGTCGCGCGTCCAGAAGTGACGGGCGTCCGAGAGGCGCGCGCGCACGACCTTGCCGTTGCCGTGGACGATTTCCTTGCCGCCGTCCTTCGCCTCGATATTCGAGACGAGGATGAAATGGTTCGAAAGCCCCTCGCCCCCGACCGGGCGGGTGACGAAGCACTTCTGGTTGGTCTTGATCGTCAGGCGGATGATTTCCGACGGGATCGCCAGGAATTCCTCCTCGAACGTGCCCATCAGCACCTGCGGCCATTCGACGAGGCCGGAGACCTCCTCGAGCAGCCCCTCGTCCTCGACCAGCTCAAGACCGTTGGCAAAGGCGATGTTGGCGGCATCGGTTGCGATGATCTGCTTGCGGCGCTCGGCGTCGAGGATCACCTTCGCCCTTTCGAGCCCCGACACGTAATCGTCGAAGCGGCGGACGGTGAAGGCTTCCGGCGCGTGGAAGCGGTGGCCGTAGGTGATGTTGCCGGCGATGATGCCGTCGACCGCGAAGGGAACGACGCGCGTCTCCTCGGTCTCCGAGCCGAACAGGCAGACGATCGACTGCAGCGGGCGCACCCAGCGCAGCGCACCGGGCCTGGCCGACGCAGCACCCGAGCGCATCGACTTCGGCCAGGGGAAATTGCGGATGATGCCGGGCATCACGTCGGCGATGATCTCTTCGGCCGGACGCCCCGCCTTGACGATGTGGGCGACGTAGAAATCGCCCTTCTTCGGGTCGCTGTGGACATGGGCTTCAGCGATCGACGACAGGCCGGCGCCGCGCAGGAAGCCTTCGATCGCCTTTTCGTTGGCGTCGGTGCGCGGGCCCTTGCGCTCTTCGCGGATGTCGGCGGAGCGGGCATTGAGGCCGCGGATGTCGAGCGTCAGCCGGCGCGGCGTCCAGTATTCGCGCACCCCTTCATAAGTGAGGCCCGCCTCGACGAGCGCGTCGGTGACAAGCTTCCTCAGGTCGCCCGCCGCCTTGCGCTGCATGCGGGCGGGGATTTCCTCGGAACGGAGCTCAAGCAGAAGATCGGGCATGGGATGCTTTTCTGGCAGATCGTTGGACTGCGGCGGACTTAGCAAGCCCGACGGCAAAAGTCATCCGTGCATCAGCGGAAAAGTCGCGCTTCAGGCAGCCTCGTGGACAGGGATGTTCTCGCGAGCGGGGTGAGCTACCATCCCCCGCCGCCCCCACCGCCGCCACCGCCGCCGGAGAAGCCGCCGCCGCCGGAACTGCCGGAGAAGCCGGAGGAGGAGCTTTTCGGCGGCGGCGGGAGCGAGGCGGCAAGGGTATCGGCCATGGAGCCGGCAAAGCCGCCCATGCGATCGGAGAAGCTGCCGGTGCCAAAGCCGTCGCCGCCATACCAGGCGGGGTGATAGCTGGCGCCGGCAGCGCCTGCGGCGGCGGTTGCCAGCCAGAGGCGGAACGTGTCCGTCCAGGGCTTTTCGACGCCGAGGGCCACCGCATAGGGCAGCAGCCGCTCATAGTGGCGCGGGGACATCTCCGGCGCCCCGGCCATGTTCATCCGCTCCTTTTCGGCAAGCGTCAGATACTGGCGCAGCCCCTCTATGCCATCCATCATCCGCCGGCCGATCGGCGTCGGCGCGCCCATCAGGAAATAGAACAACAGGTTCAGAAGCAGGATCCCGCCGACGGCGGCAAGCACCGGCAAGAGCCCGTCATGCAGGCCGGTCAGCACGAAGCCCGCGAGGACGGAGCCGAAGATGCTGATGAAGACGAAGCCGAAAAAGGCGATCATCACCACCGTCATGATACGCTGGCCGAGGCTTCTGGCATTGGTCAGCGCCTTGCCGAAATTGACGGCGAAGACGGAGAGGAAAAAGGCGGCAGCGACAGGCACGACGACGAGTGCGATGCCCTCGTCCGGCAGGTTGCCGAAGACGAGCATGGAACCGAGGCAAAGCACCGACAGCGCTACGCCGCCTGCGATATACCCCCAGTTGGCGATGTAATACTTGCCGCGGTGCTCGGCTTCCATCGCGTTGCGGAACTGGCTGCCGAGCGTCTGGATGCGCTTGCCGTTCGCCTTGTCGATGACGAGGCTTTCGCCGCTGGCCTTCACCGCCTTCAAAAGCACGCCCTCTCCGGTCGGTAGCTTTTCTTCCAGCGCCTTTTCGGTGGGCGTGACGACGATCGAATTCTTCAGGTCTTCGAGGGTGACGTAGCCTTTCACCGCGAGGTTGAGGAGTGCTGCGGACAGCGCCGTCCAGCCCGCGCCGCCAAAACCCTTGTTGTCGACGTAATTCAAGAGCGCGGGCGAGGCCTTTTCCGGCGGGTCCCAGCGAGGAACGACGACGCCGCGCGGCGGATCTCGCCCGACGACCAGCCAGGAGCGCAGGTAATACAACGCGACGAGCACCAGTCCGCCCAGGCCGATCAGCCCGCCGGCATTGTCCTTGAAGAACCAGATCCGTTTCTGCGCTGCAGTCGGGCGGTCAATGCTGCCAGGCGGGAGCTTCACTCCGATCGTCAGCCCCTCGTGGGCGGAAAGCCCCTCCGTGGTGACGAACTCGGCCCGGTTGCCGGAGGCGGTCGCCCGCGCCGCCTTGCCCCGGCCGCCATAGGCGCCGGTGAAATAGGTCAGTTCCTCCGGAACGACGCCGTCCGGCAGTGTGACGGTCGCCGAGGCGCGGCTTATCGGGAATGCCCACTCGGTGCCGGTGACGTTCCAGAACAGTTCGTCGTGATCCTCGAAGAAACGGATCTGGCGATCGGTACGGTAGGTCAGCTCGTAGGTGTGCGGCCCCGGATCGAGCAGCACGTCGGAAGAGCCGACATAGATGCGGATCCCGCCGTTCTCCCGCTCGGTGCTGTAGGGTTCGTCACGCCCGTCGCGGCGCACGGCCTCGATCTCGAAGCCGACCTGGCGGCTGCGCCCCTCGCCATCGACGAAGGTCAGCGGAAAGTCGCGGAAGATGCCCCGGCGGATGAGGTTGCCCTCGGCATTGACCGCGATCGTCTCCTTCACGGTCATTTCGCCGCTCTTCGCCACCGCGATGTCGGCATGGTAGGAAGAAATGAATTCCGCAGCCCGCACGGCGCCGGCGACGCCGATCGCAAGGGCGAAGAAGACCAGGGCCGCGATCCGGGACATCGATCTGCTCCGCTTCAGAACTTTACCGTAGGAACGGTGCGGTCGGCCGGGTTGTCGATCTCGAAATAGGGCGCCTTGGCGAAGGAGAAGGCGCTTGCCAGGAAGTTGGAGGGGAAGCTCTCCACCTTCACGTTCAGATCCCGCGCCGCGCCGTTGTAATAGCGGCGCGACATCTGGATTTCGTCCTCGACGGTCTGGAGCGACTGCTGCAACTCGCTGAAATTCTGGTTCGCCTTCAGGTCGGGATAGGCTTCGGCCAGTGCCAGCAACCTGCCGAGCGCCTGGCCGAGCATGCCTTCGGCGACGGCGCGCCCCTGCACGTCCCCCGTCGGCACCGCCTGCGCCCTGTTGCGCAACTCGACCACCTGCTCCAGCGTTTCCCGCTCATGCTTGGCATAGCCCTTAACGGTCTCGATCAGGTTGGGGATCAGGTCGGCGCGGCGCTTCAACTGCACGTCGATGCCCGACCACGCCTCCTCCTTGACCTGCCGCGCCTTCACCAGGCCGTTGTAGAGAATGATCGCGTAGAGCGCGACCACGGCTGCGATTGCCAGACCGATCATCCTGTTCTCCTTGAACGCACGATGCGTCGCGACATTAGCGCACAACCCCGCAAACCAAAATCCGCTCGAACAAAGAAATGCGCGCAGATTCAAAGTCTTCAACCGGGCGCAACGCTCGCTTCCGCACGGGCGCAAACGCCCTGCGTTCTTTCTGTGGTCCTGCCCGTCCCTGCAGAGCCCGGGTCGCTCCGGCGAAGGCTTCAACGATGCCGGCGCGGTCCGGCGGCTGCGCGGCCGGGGAACCCCGCGCATCATTCGCCAAAAGAGGTACGCCTATTACGCAAAATGAATTTCTTCATTTAAAACATAGGTATAGATCTCGTCGAGCCGACATGCGCGCGGATCGATCAAACTGCCTGCGCTTGACCGTGGCGGTCGCCCGCAATAGCCTTCTGCGAACGATAGGGGTTCCCGATGGCAGGCTTTGCGAGCATTCGGCGTACCTATATTGAAAACGGATCGGCGGCCGTCATCTCAAAGGGCCTGCAACGGGCCCGCCTGGTCATGTCCGCGACCTGGGCAGCTTCTCATGCCCATCGCATCGACATAGACGGTCTGGCGCTGAAGGTCAAAGTGCAGCACCAAACCACCGGACTCCTCGGCTGGAAGACCGACTGGAAGACCAGCCTGATCGGCCTCATGCTCGGCGCCCGCGGCGGTCCGTTCGTCGATGTCGGCGCCAATGTCGGGCAAACCCTGCTGGATTATCTGGCCGCCCCGCGCAAGCACGGATACATCGCCTTCGAGCCGATGCACGCGTGCCTGGAGCAACTGCACCGCCTCGTGGACGATAACCGGCTGGATGATTGCACGGTCGTGCCGTGCGCGCTTTCGGACGGAAACATGCTGCTCGATATCTACCGCCACCACGAGAAATCGGCCGACCCGGGCGCAACGACAGTCTGCGGCCTGCGCCCGGATCGCAACGTCGTCGCCGACCTCATCCCGTCTTACCGTTTCGACGATATCCGCGGGCGGATCCGTCCTGCAGGCGCCATCGGTGTGATCAAGATCGACGTTGAAGGTGCCGAACTGCCGGTTATCCGCGGCATGGAACGAACCATCCGCACTGATCGCCCGTGGATCCTGTGCGAGGTGCTCGACCGCGACACCTTGGCGGATGCCGAAGTGCACAATGCGCGGGCGGAGGAACTGAGGGACACGATGCACGGTCTCGGTTACGCGATCCTCCGCGTCCAGAAATCTAAGGACCAGACGAGGGTCATCGGGCTGGAACCCATTTCAACGTTTCCGTCCAGGGTGTACGACGAGGCGCATTGCGACGAGTGCGATTATCTGTTTGTCCCAGCAGACCAGACAGATGCCGCAAGGGCCGCCATCTTGGCGCACTGATCGGGGCTTTCGCCTGCCTGGATGGCATTCACTGCCTCAAGCCGCCTTCTCGACCCAGTTCACACCACCGGCATCGGTCAGCAGGAAGGCTTCGCCGCAGGCCTTGGCGAGCGTGCGCACGCGCAGGATGTAGCTCTGCCGTTCGGTGACAGAGATCACGCCGCGGGCGTCGAGCAGGTTGAAGACGTGGGAGGCCTTGATGCACTGGTCGTAGGCCGGCAGCACGCATTTGTGGTAGGAATTGGCGCTGTCGCCGGGCGCGCCGGCGGCAAGAAGCGCAAGGCACTCCTTCTCCGCGTCGACGAAGTGGCGATGCAGCATCTCGGTGTTGGCGTATTCGAAGTTGTGGCGGGAATATTCCTGCTCGGCCTGCAGGAAGACGTCGCCATAGGTGATCTTCTCATCGCCTTCGCGGCCGTTGAAGTTCAGGTCGTAGACGTTATCGACACCCTGCACGTACATGGCCAGTCGCTCGAGACCGTAGGTCAGCTCGCCGGCGACCGGCGCGCATTCGATGCCGCAGACCTGCTGGAAATAGGTGAACTGCGACACCTCCATGCCATCGCACCAGCATTCCCAGCCGAGCCCCCAGGCGCCGAGCGTCGGGCTTTCCCAGTCGTCCTCGACGAAGCGGACGTCATGCAGGAGCGGATCGAGGCCGATTGCCGCGAGCGAGCCGAGATAGAGCTCCTGCAGGTTCGAGGGATTCGGCTTCAGGATTACCTGGTACTGGTAATAGTGCTGCAGGCGGTTCGGGTTTTCGCCGTAGCGCCCGTCGGACGGGCGGCGGGACGGCTGGACATAGGCCGCCTTCCACGGCCGCGGCCCGAGAGCGCGAAGCGTGGTGGCCGGGTGAAAGGTGCCTGCGCCGACTTCCATGTCGTAGGGCTGCAGAACCGCGCAACCCTTGTCCGCCCAGTAGTTGTGGAGGGTCAGGATCAGCCCCTGGAAGGAGCGGGTCGGGTGCATGTGATCGGGCATGGCGGCAGCAGTCATCGGTCCGGTCCGGATGGGAATTTCGGTTGCGCGGACTGGTGCCACGGCGCAGACGCAGGGTCAAGGGGCAGGCTCAGGGTCGGGCCAGGGCAGGATGGCAAAGGACGAGGCTCCGCGGGGGACCGCTGCAGCGGAATGGCGTGTCGCCGCAGCTCCGCGACCCCTGTGCCGCCTCAATGACGCTCCAGCGACCGGAAGAGACCGGACCCCGCCGGTTGTATCGCGACGTTCGGCCTGCCGGGCACGAGATCGGGGACGGAGCGGAAGACCGTGCGCGACGCCGGCGCCAGGCGCGCGCGATACCAGCCGGCGAGATGCCTCAGTTCGCCGCGCAGCGAAGCCTCCGGCCGCCAGCCGAGTGCTGCGATCGCAACGGTCGAGACCGGCGCGCGATCGACGTTTGCGGCACGGCCGCTGTCGAAGGTGACGCCCGCCACCGGTTCGGGAACCGCATCCAGGACCATGCGTGCCACGTCGAGCACGGAATAGCTCTCCGCAGCCGAGACATTGTAGGTGCCGCTCCTCTCGCCGCGGGCGATCACGGCGCGCAGCGCGGCGCACAGGTCGGATATGGCGAGGAACGAGCGGCGCTGGTTGCCGTTGCCGTGGATGGACAGCGGCTTTCCGACGGCGGCGAGCTCGAGGAAGCGGGGCACCAGCTTCTCGGCGTTCTGGCGCGTGCCGACGACATTGACAGGGCGCAATACACGGATATCGAGACCATGGACATGGCGCAGTCCGGAGAGGAGCATTTCCGCAGCTGCCTTGGAGGCGCCGAGCGGATTGTCCGGCTGCATCGGGCTCGCCTCGGACGGCATCTGGCCGGCTGAGCCGTAGACCTCCGCGGTGCTGAGGTGAATCATCAACGGCACGCGCCAGCGCGCGGCCGCTTCGGCCAGAACCTGCGTACCGATGGCGTTGGAAAGGCTGGCGCGCTCCGGGGCCACCATCGCCCGGTCTGCATGGCTCTCGCCGGCTGCATGAATGACGAGCTCTGCGCCCCGCAGCACATCGGACACCAGGTCGAGGTTGCCGACGTCGCCCTGCCGAAGCGTGACGCGGCCGCTGCGCATGGCGCCGTCGAGGTTCGCCATGTTGGCCGCGTAGGTGAACGCGTCAAGGACGCGGATCTCCGCGCCCGGGCACGCGTCCAGCAGGTCGTCCACCACATGCGAGCCGATGAACCCTGCACCGCCGGTGACGACGATGGTGCGGAGGCCGGCGAGTTCGAGCGAAGCCATGGAAATCTGCCCTACCGTTCGATGCAATCAGGAATGGCAGATTTGGCTGGCACGGAGACCATGCGCAATGCGCCCGACGCACCCGAAAGGCCTTTATATGGCGTTAACCTTACCTTGGCTGGTTAACGTGCCAATGCGGCACATGGACTGGCTGAAAATTCCCGAAACGGGACGGGTTCGGGACGGATCGTTGCGCGCTGTGGCAGGCAGGAAGCCCGCTCTGGTCGGCCCGCCATCGCTTCCAAAAGCGAATACAGACCGGCGCGCGCCTGTCGATCCGGGCGTTCGGCAGACACACTTCACGGCTTTCCCCGCGGTAAAGGACGGGAGGAGATCTGACTGAATATGTTTGTGCCGCTACTCGTCTTCGCGCCGGACGCGGTATTCACCGGTCTTGGGATCCTTGACCAGCGTGCCCATCGCGCCGGTCTGGCGTTCCCTCTCGACGTCTCGGCGCTTTTTCGCCAGGCGCTGTGCGTCGGCCACGAACTTTCGATAGCCGAACCAGGCGACTGCGACCACCAGGAGCAGGAATATCATCTGCGCCATTTGCCTCCCCCTGTTCTACCGGCCGAAGCGCGCCCAGAGCGCCTTTTCCTCGACAGCCTCGGCAAGAGCGCCCACCCCTGCTGCGCCGGCTCGCTCCGCGGCAGAAGCGAGCATACCAGCATCGACTCCGGGCGTCTTGCGGCCGAACAGTCCGCGTGCCGGCGAAATCAACTGGAGCTTGGCATTTGCGCCGAAGCGGCGGCGGATCTCGCCGCGCATGTCCGCAAGGCCATCGATCAACCCCAGCGACAGGCCGCGCTGGCCGGTCCAGAACAGACCGGAAAACAGATCCGGATCGTTGGCAAGCCGCGAGCCGCGCCGCTCCTTCACCATGTTGATGAACACGTCGTGGATCTCGACCTGCAGCGACTTCAGATACTCGATATCGGAATCCCGCTCGGGTCTGAACGGGTCGAGGATGACCTTGTTCTCGCCGGCCGTGTAGACCCGCCGTTCGACGCCGATCTTCTTCAGAAGTTCCGGAAAGCCGAAGCCGCCGGATACCACGCCGATGGACCCGACGATCGAGGTGGGATCGGCGAAGATCTCATCGCCGGCAAGAGCGATCATGTAGCCGCCCGAGGCCGCGACGTCTTCGACGAAGACCAGAACGCGCTTGTTCTTCTCGGCGGCGAGATCGCGAATGCGCTGGAAGATAAGCCGCGACTGTACCGGCGAACCGCCGGGAGAATTGATGGAAATGGCGACGGCGGGAGCCTGCTTGTCGGCGAAGGCCTTGTCGAGAACCGGCGCCACGGTCGCCAGGTTCAACGCCGGGCGGAACTGGCCGCCGCCCGCCATGATCGCGCCCTGCAGGCGCACGACCGGGATTGTGATGCCCTCCTTGCGGAACCGTTTCGGCATCAACTTCCTCAAAAATCCGGCCATGTCGCTCATCAGTCTCCCATGAATGCTTCAACGCCAGATGTATGCACGCAGTCACAAAACGCAATGGCATCGCGACAAAATCGAGAGGCAGCGCCAATGTGACGGCAGCACGCCACAGAGGCGTGATCAACGCCTGCGCGTGCCTGCAAGGCGCGAGTAGGCGGCCCGGCCGTTGTTGAGATCGTCGACAAGTGCGCTGAAGCGATGGCTGTCGGTCTCGTGCATGATCAGCGGGGCGCGCAACGCAAGCCTTGCCCGCGACCCCTTGATCGCCGTGACCAGAATGCGCACCGCGCTCTCGCCGGCCCGTGGATGCAGGCCGGTGATCTCGATGCCGCCGAAGCGTTTGCCGCAGGCATCGACGATCTCGGCGATCGATTCCGGCCGCGCGATGAGCGAAAGCTGCCCGCCGGGCCGCATGATCGCGCCGGCGGTACGGATCCAATGGTCGAACAAGCCGTTCTCCATCGCATGAGCCTCGGCCTTCAAGGCATCCGGCGTGCGCCGATCGGCGGCGTCGTTGAAGGGCGGGTTCATGATGACGTGATCGTGGACTTCGTCCAGAAGGCCGGCGGCGAGCCGCGCGCGCCCCGTGAGCGTCACGTCCGCCTCAATGACGTCTACGCGCGCCCGCAGATCGGCGTTTTCGGCAAGCGCCAGGCTCTTGCGGGCATAGCCTGCCATGATCGGCGAGCGCTCGACGAGGACCACGCGCGCGCCAGCAATGCGGGAGGCGACGGCAAGCCCCGCCGCACCGGCGCCCGCACCGAGATCGGCAACACTAATCGCCCCCCCGCCTTCCACCAGCGACGCCAGCAGCATGGCATCCATTCCCGAACGGTGGCCGCCGCCCTTGGGCTGCACGAGATGGAAGCGGCCGCGGTGGAAGGCGTCGATCGTCTCTCCCGCACCCTCTTGTGCTGCCGTCACGAGCGCAACTCCGCGCCCAATCCTGCGTCGGTCAGGATGCGCCTTGCCTCGTCGGCGCGCTCCTCGTCCACCAGCAACCGGCGCGGCAGCATGCCAAGCGAGCCTTCCAGGACGCTCATGCCCTGGTCAGCCACGAGGCAGTGGATGCCGGCATCCTTCATCAGGCTCTCGGCAAAGGAGAGCAGGACCACGTCGTTCGTCCGGATCAGTTCGATCA
The DNA here is from genome assembly GCA_023404095.1 of Pseudomonadota bacterium. Classification (GTDB taxonomy): domain Bacteria; phylum Pseudomonadota; class Alphaproteobacteria; order Rhizobiales; family Rhizobiaceae; genus Mycoplana. The sequence continues at coordinate 75,346 of JAEYDD010000002.1, forward strand.
TTCGTTTTCCCGTCTAATTTTCGGCCTGCGGGACAATTCGCCTCTTGCTCCGGCAGGCACCCCTTTCTATTGTCCCGCCACGGAAAAGAACAGGAGTCCGCACACTTGGGCGTCGTGATACCGCTTGACGAGGGCAAAAACAAACTGGCGTCGGTGAAGCCGCTTGTCGATCTGACAAAGGCGGACATGGAACGTGTCAACCAGCTGATCCTGTCGAAGGCCGGCTCCGACGTCCAGATGATCCCGGAAGTGGCGAACCACCTGATCTCCTCGGGCGGCAAGCGCCTGCGGCCGATGCTGACGCTGGCTTCGGCCTCCATGTTCGGCTACGGGGGCGACCACCATATCAAGCTCGCCACCAGCGTCGAGTTCATGCACACGGCGACGCTGTTGCACGACGACGTCGTCGATGAGAGCGACCTTCGCCGCGGCAAATCGACGGCACGGATGATCTGGGGCAACCAGGCGAGCGTCCTGGTCGGAGACTTCCTGCTCGGCCAGGCGTTCAAGATGATGGTCGAGGTCGGCTCGCTGGAGGCGCTCGACGTTCTTTCGTCCGCAGCCACCGTGATTGCCGAGGGCGAGGTCCTGCAGCTTTCCGTCGCCAAGAACATGGAGACGACTGAGGACGACTATCTCGAGGTCATCCGCGCAAAGACAGCGGCCCTTTTTGCCGCAGCGGCCGAAGTCGGCCCGATCGTCGCCAACACCAGCAGGGCGGAGCGCAACGCGCTGAAGTCCTACGGCATGAACCTGGGCCTTGCGTTCCAGCTCGTGGACGACGCGCTCGACTACGGCGGCAAGGCGGCAGACCTCGGAAAGAATGTCGGCGACGACTTCCGCGAGGGCAAGATCACGCTGCCCGTCATCCTCGCCTGGCGGCGCGGGACGGCCGAAGACCGTGCGTTCTGGCGCAAGGCGATCGAGGGCGGGGAAAGCGACGACACCAATCTGGAGCACGCGCTCGGCCTCATTACACGCTACGGCGGCCTGTCCGACACGATCGCGCGCGCGCAGCACTACGGCACGATCGCCCGTGACGCGCTTGCACCGCTGCCGCCCAGCGCATGGAAATCGGCGCTCCTGGAAGTCATCGACTTCTGCATCGCGCGCGTCAGCTGATCGCGAAAACTTGCCCGGCGGCTGCGGAGGAATTTCTTGCCGCACCGCGCCAAAAAAGCCATTCTCTGCGGCCATGAGTCCAAGTTTAACTGGACAGATCGTGACGTACCGCAGGCGCCCGTGCCTGCCTGTCACATTAGCGAAAGGCATCTTGATGCGGCACTCCCTGATCACCCGGCTCCTTTCGAGCGCTGCCGTCGTGGCCGGCATCGCCCTTGCAGGGCTTCCGGCCGCCAAGGCTGAAGATGCGCCGGCCGCCGCAGCCGAGGAGACCGTCAAGTTCGACCCGCAGAGCGTCAACAGCTTCTCCGGTGCCTTCCTTGCCGCCCGCACCGCCGACGTCGACAAGGACTACGAGACCGCGATCGCGCTCTATCGCATCACGCTGCAGTACGACCCGACGAACACCGAGGTCAAAGAGCGGCTGATGATCACGCTGCTTCTGAACGGCGATTTCGAAGAAGGCGTGAAGCTTGCCCAGGCGTTGAAGGACGATCCGGCCGTCGAGCGCATCACAACTGTCGTGCGCGGCATGGATGCGATCCGCAAGCGCGAGTACCGCACCGCCGAGAAGATCCTCGTCTACTCCGGCCCGAACGACCTCGACCGCATGATGAACGGGCTGCTGGTTGCCTGGGCGAAGTTCGGTGACGGCAAGACGAAACAGGCGCTCGCGGCCATTTCGGACATGGAAGGGCCGGACTGGTTCGCGATTTTTAAGAACTACAATGCCGGCGCGATCGCCGCAGCCGCGGGCGACCGCGACACCGCCCGCAAGCGGCTCAACGACGCCATTCTCGACCGCAACGGCGGCGCAGCAGCACCCGACACCTTCATGCGCGCCGTCATGGCGCTGGCGAGGCTCGAGGCGCGCGAAGGAAACAAGCAGAAGGCGCTGGACGCCATCTCCGTCGGCGAGAACCTCGTTTCGAGCTATGCGCCGCTGAAGGCGCTGCGCGAAAGCATTGAACGGGGCGAAAAGCAGGAGCAGCAGGTGCGCACGGCGGCGCAAGGTGCAGCCTCCGTCCTCTTCTCGATCGGCGGCGCGCTCAACCGGGAGGGGGCGGAAGATATCGTATCGCTCTACCTGCAGGTTTCGCGCGCGCTCGATCCCGAAAGCGCCGACACGCTGGTACTGCTCGGCGGCCTTGCCGAAAGCCAGAAGAAGCCCGATCTCGCGATCGAGTTCTACCGCCAGGTGCCCGAGACCTCGCCGATGCGCCGCCTCTCCGAGCTGCAGCTCGGCCTGCAGCTGGCCGATCTCGGCAAGGTGGACGAGGCCAAGAAGCACCTCAAGGAGCTGATCGAGGCCGACCCGAAGGACATGCGCAGCTATCTCGCCTATGGCAGCGTGCTTTCGGACGCCAAGGAATACAAAGAGATGGGCGAGGTCTACGACCGCGCCGTCGAACAGATGGGCAACGTTCCCAACAAGTCGCAGTGGACGATCTATTTCCAGCGCGGCATCGCCTACGAACGCCAGAAGAAGTGGGAGCAGGCCGAGCCGAATTTCCGCAAGGCGCTGGAGCTCAATCCCGACCAGCCGCAGGTTCTGAATTATCTCGGCTATTCCTGGGTGGACATGAACGTCAACCTCGACGAAGGCCTGGAGATGATCCGCAAGGCCGTCAGCATCAAGCCTGACGACGGCTACATCGTCGATTCGCTCGGATGGGCCTACTACCGCCTCGGCCAGTACGACGACGCGGTGACGGAGCTGGAACGTGCAGCGGAACTGCGCGCCGGCGACCCGACGATCAACGATCACCTGGGGGACGCCTACTGGCGCGTCGGCCGCAAGCTGGAAGCGACGTTCCAATGGAACCGCGCGCTCGGCCTGAAGCCGGAAGAGGCGGAGATCCCGAAGATCAAGGCAAAGATCGAAAACGGTCTGGCCGACGAGAACCCGGCCCAGCCGGCCGCCGCACAGGCCATCGAGGGCAAGGAACCTGTGAAGACCCCTTCCCTCGACGTGACCGAGCCGGAAAAGAAGTCCTGATCCGTCCATGTGCGAAAGGGAAGGCATTGCCGGCTTCACCCTGACGGAGCCGGCGCCGGCCAAGATCAATCTCGCTTTGCACGTGACCGGCCGGCGCGAAGACGGCTATCATCTGTTGGACATGCTGGTGACATTCACCGCGTTCGGCGACCGGATAGCGGTCTCGCCGGCCCAAGCCGACCAGTTCACCCTGTCCGGCCGGTTCTCGCAATCGCTGGAGGGCGAAGGCGTGAACAATCTGGTCATCAAGGCACGCGACAGGCTACGCGCGTTGCTTCTGCAAAGAGGCGCAACCGCCCCGCCGGTGCACATGCACCTGGAGAAGAATCTGCCGATCGCTTCCGGCGTCGGCGGCGGCTCGGCGGATGCGGCGGCGGCGTTGCGCGCGCTTCTCAATCTCTGGAACGCAGCGCTTCCCGATCACGACCTTGCAGATCTGGCGCTCGGTCTCGGCGCCGACGTGCCGATGTGCCTTGCGGCGCGTCCCCTGATCGCACGGGGCATCGGCGAGGCGATCGAACTGCGCGCCGACCTTCCCGCCTTCCCGGTCGTGCTCGTCAACCCGCTTCTGGGCGTTTCGACACCGGAGACCTTCCGCCTGCTTGCGCAAAAGGACAATCCGCGGCTGAGGGTGCCGAAGGCGGGCACAGGCAAACCGTGCTGGCTTGCGGCCATGCAGGGCATGCGCAATGATCTCGAAACGCCAGCGATTTTGCTCGTCCCCGAGATCGCATCGGTGAAGCGGGCGCTGGCCGCCACCGGCGCAGGACTAGTACGGATGTCAGGCTCGGGGGCAACCTGCTTCGGCATCTACGATACCATGCACGCCGCACAGCAGGCTGCAAGCGCCCTTGCGCAGGTGCAGCCGGACTGGTTCGTGGTTGCAACGACAAGCCTTGGCGCGGAGGAACCCGACGATGCGGCCTGACGAGAAACGCCCGTTCATTCCCCTTTCGATCGCCGTGCTCACCGTGTCCGACACGCGCACGCCCGACGACGACCGATCCGGCGACACTCTGGTCGAGCGACTGGAGAAATCCGGCCACCGGCTCGGGGCGCGGGCGATCGTGCCGGACGACAAGGATGTGATCCGCAGCCAGGTCGAAAGCTGGACAAGGGACAAGAGCATCGACGTGGTCATCACCACCGGTGGCACCGGCTTTACCGGGCGCGATGTCACCCCGGAAGCACTCGAGCCGCTGTTCGAAAAGCGGATGGACGGCTTTTCGGAAGTGTTCCATCGCATTTCCTACGACAAGATCGGCACTTCCACCATACAGTCGCGCGCAACGGGCGGCGTTGCCAACGCCACCTTCATCTTCGTGCTGCCCGGCTCGCCCGGCGCCTGCCGCGACGCCTGGGACGGCATTCTCGCAGCCCAGCTCGACTATCGGCACATGCCCTGCAATTTCGTCGAGATCATGCCGCGGCTCGACGAGCACCTGAAGCGCAAATAGGCCTCCGCCGGCACGGTCGTCAGAGTTCGCGCATGGCCCGGATCGCCCATGCCGGCACGATCTCCGCCACAAGCCTTCTGGCACGGACGCCGGCCGCCATCTGGTCGAGCCGCATCCCCTTGCGGGCAATCGTGCTCGCCTGCCGCTTGGAAACGAGCAGCCCCTGCTCCAGCGCCGGCCGCGGGGATAGCAGGCGCTTCAAAAGCGGCCGCCTGTGGCTGCGCGAACCGGCAAAGCGGGCCGGTCCCTTGCTGATCGCGACATGCTCGGCGACCGCATCCACCCATCCGTTGAGCGGCCGCGCTCCGGGTTCCAGCAACAACAGCCAGTCGCCGCGGGCAGTGCGCACGATCTCGTTCATGTCCCATTCGGTCAGGAAACGGCAACCGGCTGCATCCGCGATCTCGTGTGAGCCATCGCGGGAACCGTGATCCAGCACGACCACGTCGCGCACGATCCCCTCGACTGCGCCTGCCACCAGCGCGGCAAACGTCTGGGCCAGTTCGGGCTCGTTGTCCCGGCATTCGATGATCACGGTCAGCATGGTTGACCAATATCGCATTGTGCACTGCGGCGCCACTGCCGAGAACGCAAAGGTTGCAGCCGACACGAGCAATTCGTCATCCCCGCTCCGATACGACGAAAATGCCTTTTTGTTCTTGCAATGTTCTCATTCGGCTGCTAGGAATAAAATCATTGGAAGGGGCAGCCAAAGTCCCTGACGGAGAAACCCGATGACAGAGCTGTCCAGTCTGAAGCAGGGCGCGCTTGCGCCCGGCAATGCGGCCGATATTGCCGAAGCGCTGATGGTGCAGGGCGGCTTGCGGATCGACATCGATCGCCGGCGCGGCCGCGGCGCGGGTCTCAATATGTCTGGCCGGTTCGAACCGCAGGTGCGCGAAAGCTTCGACGACGGCTGGGAGTCGCTGGAGGACCTGCCGGCGTTCAAGACCGAAGTCCAGGTGGAGAAGCCGCGCAGCATCATCACCCGCAACGAATCGCCCGATATTCCCTTCGACCGCTCGATCAATCCGTACCGCGGCTGCGAGCACGGCTGCATCTACTGTTTCGCCCGCCCGACCCACGCCTTCATGGGACTTTCGGCCGGCCTCGATTTCGAGGCCAGGCTCTTTGCCAAGCCCGATGCCCCGCGGCTGCTGGAACGCGAATTGTCGAAGCCGGGATATCGTCCGCGGGTCATTGCGATCGGCACGAATACCGACCCCTACCAGCCGATCGAAAAGGAATGGCGGGTGATGCGGCAGATCCTGGAGGTGCTGGAAGGCGCCAACCATCCGGTGTCCATTGTCACCAAGTCGGCGCTGATCATGCGGGATATCGACATCCTCTCGCGCATGGCCGCCAAGGGGCTCGCCTGGGTGGGCCTGTCTGTGACGACGCTCGATCGCAAGCTCGCGCGCAGCATGGAACCGCGTGCGGCAACCCCTGCGCGACGGTTGGAGGCGATGCGGGCACTTTCGGAGGCCGGCGTTCCCGTCAGCGTCATGGTCGCGCCGATCATCCCCGGTCTGAACGATCACGAGGTCGAGCGGATTCTCGATTCAGGCAAGGCTGCGGGCGCGCAGGAGGCGAGCTACGTGCTGTTGCGCCTGCCGCTGGAGGTCAGCCCCCTGTTTCGCGACTGGCTGCTTCGGGAATATCCCGACCGTTATCGCCACGTGATGTCCCTGGTGCGCTCCATGCGCGGCGGCAAGGACTACGACGCCGAATTCGGCAAACGGATGAAGGGCGCCGGCCCCTATGCCTGGCAGATCGCCCGGCGGTTCGAGCTGGCGACGAAAAGGCTCAAGCTGACCCGAACGCGGCGGAGCCTTTCCACCGACCTGTTCGTACCGCCCTCGGGCAGCGGCGTGCAGCTCTCGCTGCTGTAGCTGTCGCCTGCCGCCGGTTGTTCGATGGCGGCGGTTGTTCGATGCCGGCAGGGGCGAGACTGCCGAGCCAGTGCGATAGTGCCATGACGGCGCTTCTTGCTCGGTTGGCTTCCGTCGCTTGACCGCTCTTCTTTCGCCTCCGTTCGGGTGAAGGGTGGCGGGCGAGAACAAAGATATGTCGTCTCCGTCAGCGGACGGAAGACGCCGCAAGGTTTCGACATTGCCTGTCCCCCGCGCAATGTCGATGTTCCCCGGTCATTGCCGCACCGGGGACTTGCAGGGAATCGGCCGGTCGTGCGAGGGTCGCCGCATGCCACGCCGCGCGACCGCCGATTCCCCCCTCCTCTTCGACCTTCCGGTCGGACCCGACTTCTCGATGGAATCGGCTGCCCGCAGAGCCGGGCAATGGCCGGTAGCCGGCGCCGACGAGGCCGGCCGCGGTCCGCTGGCCGGGCCGGTTGTGGCTGCGGCCGTAATCCTCAACCCAGAGCGCATTCCCGATGGCCTGCACGATTCCAAGCAACTGACGGCCGCCAGGCGAGAAGCGTTGTTTTCGCAGATACTGGCGACGGCCATGGTGTCGGTCGCCTCCAGCGGCGCACGCCGGATCGACCGCACGGACATTCGCAAGGCCAGCCTCGATGCGATGCGCCGTGCGGTCTTCGGCCTGCCCGCGCGCCCCATGCTCGTCCTCACCGATGGCCTCGACGTGCCGCCGGGATTGCGCTGCGAAGGGCGCGCCGTCGTCAAGGGCGACGCGCGGGTGCTGACGATCGCCGCCGCTTCCATCGTCGCCAAGGTGGTGCGCGACCGGATGATGGCCTGTGCCGACAACACCTATCCCGGCTACGGCTTCGGCGCCCATGCGGGCTATGGGACGGAGCGCCACCGCGAAGCCATCGGCAGCCTCGGCCCCTGTGCCCTCCACCGCCTGTCCTTCCGGCCGTTCCGACCGGACCCGCTCGACTGAGACAAGCGACGACCTTTCAGCAGTGCGGTCAGGTCACAGCTTACCGGGGCTGCGTGCCGCGATCTTTCAGGTTCGGTCCAGGCGCTCAGGCCTTCGCCGTTTGCCCACATCGTCTGCCGCGCCCTTTGCGAGACGTGGTTTCCAGCGGTCGCCATCCTGCATGATCCTGCATGACCCTCGCCGAAGCGACGTCGCTTGGGCGGGGTGCTCTAGGACGTGCCTCCTGCTTTCGCTGACGGATGCCGATGTGCGACACGGCTCCGCGACAACGGCGTGCGGCGCCCTCTAAAGATGTTCGCCGCGGAGCAGCCTCAACTGCAGCGCCCTCACCGTTCGCGCCACGCCTGCCAACAGCAGATACGAAAAAGGCCGGATCTCTCCGGCCTTTTCGCATGCGATCAATCGCTTCGGCAGCAATCAGTTCAGGCGTGCCTTCACTGCCGTCAGCGCGTCGTCGAACAGCTTCTTCCCAGCTGCTGCGTCAGTCTTCGCGGCGATCACCGTCTCGGCGGCGCCGATGGCGAGATCGACGGCGGCGGCGCGGACGGCGTTGATGGCGTCGGTTTCAGCCTGCTTGATCTTCTGCTCCGACAGGGCCGTGCGGCGCGCGACGTATTCTTCCGTCTTCTGCTTGGCTTCGGCCGTCAGGGCCTCGGCTTCGCGCTGGGCGACCGCGACGATCGATGCAGCTTCGGCTTCGGCTTCCTTGCGCTTGCGCTGGTACTCGGCCAGCAGGCTCTGCGCCTCCTCGCGCAGGCGCTTGGCCTCCGCAAGGTCGTTGGTGATCTTATCGGCGCGTTGGTCCAGGGCCTTGCCCATCATGCCCGGCACCTTCAGATAGACGATCAGGGCCAGGAACAGGACGAGGCCGACGAAGGCGTAGAAAGTTGCGTCAAATGCCATGATCCGCTCCTTACTTCCCTGCAGCCTTGACCGCAGCCGATATCTCGGCCTTGGTCGTCTTGCTGCCGAGCAGCTGTTCGACGACGGCCGAGGCCGTCTCTTCGGCGATTGCGCCGACATCGGCGAGCGCCTTGTCCTTGATCCCGGCGATGCGGGTCTCGGCGGCAGCGATCTTGCCGTTGAGGCTTTCTTCGATCTTCTGGCGTTCGGCTTCAGCCTTGGCCTTGGCGGCTTCGCGCGCCTCGTTGGCGATCGCGTTGCCCTTGGAACGGGCGTCCGCCAGTTCCTTTTCATAGGTCGAGATCGCGTCGTCGGCTTCTTTCTTCAGGCGAGACGCCTCGTCCAGATCCTGAGCGATCCGGTCATGGCGGGTCTCGAGGATCGAGCCGATGCGCGGCACGATGACCCTGGCCATGATCAAGTAGAAAATACCGAAGGTGATCGCCAGCCACAGAAGCTGGGAGGCAAACGTCGAGGAATCGAAGGGCGGGAATACGCCGCTTCCATGCTCCTCACCGTGAGCGACCCCGGTTTCGGTGTGCATCTCGCCAGCCGGTGCGGTGGCGCCATGGGCATCACCTGCCGGAGCGGCATCGTGCGTCTCCGTCGTGGTCTCGGCCTGAGCGATCTTGAATGGGATGGACTCGGCCTTGGCCGCGGTCGCAGACATGCTCACCTCCAGGTGCACTCAAATATCAAGCGGACCACGGCCTTCGTTCAGGCCGTGGTCCGGTCTTCCACCCGTTATCAGACGGCGAAGAGCAGCAGCAGAGCGATGAGCAGCGAGAAGATGCCCAGAGCTTCCGTAACGGCGAAGCCGAATACGAGGCGGCCGAACTGGCCGTCAGCAGCAGACGGGTTGCGCAGGGCGCCGGCAAGGTAGTTGCCGAAGATGTTGCCGAGGCCGAGAGCCGTGCCGGCCATGCCAAAGCATGCGAGACCTGCGCCGATGAACTTTGCTGCTTCCGCTTCCATGATGAACTCCTTCGAATGGGTTGTTGCGGCTTGGACTGGTGCGGAACGCACCAACGACTTTATCCTTAGTGGCTGCCCGGATGGATCGCGTCATTGAGGTACATGCACGTCAGTACCGCAAAGACATAGGCCTGCAGGAATGCCACGAGGAACTCGAGACCGGTCAGGGCGACCGTCATGATGAGGGGCAGAACAGCGCCGCCGACACCGAGTGCACCAAGGGCTCCGAGCGAGGCGACGAAGCCTGCGAACACCTTGAGCGTGATGTGTCCCGCCAGCATGTTGGCGAAGAGACGGACGGAGAGGCTGATCGGGCGCGACAGGAACGAGATGATCTCGATCGCAACGACGAGCGGCAGAAGCGCGCCGGGAACGCCGTGGGGCACGAAGAGCTTCAGGAAGCCCAGGCCGTGCTTGTAGAAACCGTAGAGAATGACCGTGCCGATGACGAGCAGGGCAAGGGCGAAGGTGACGATGATCTGGCTGGTGACGGTGAAGAAGTAGGGCACCATGCCGAGAAGGTTCGCCGTCAGGATGAACATGAACAGCGAGAAGACCATCGGGAAGAACTTCATGCCATGGCTGCCGGCGCCTTCTCGCAGCATGGAGGCGATGAATTCATAGGACATTTCCGAGACCGACTGCATGCGGGTCGGCACGATGCCGCGCTGCGAGGTCGTCAGATACAGGAAGCCGGCGGCGACCGCTGCAGACGCGACCATGAACAGCGATGCGTTGGTAAAGGAGAAGTCGATTCCGCCAATTTCGATCGGAACAATCTTGTTGACCAGAAACTGATGGGTCGGATCGTTTGCCACCGCTGTTCTCTCTCTTTTGCCGCCCGCCGGGCGGAATTCCTCAAAAACGGACGGCGCCTACGCCCCGTCCTTCTTCGTCTCGCCGCCAGCATCCCTGCCGGCCATTCTGTCGACCGGATGGGGCGATGCCACCATTCCCGCCGAACGCATCACATTCAACACGCCGGCGCAGAAGCCGAGCATGAGCAGCACGATCATGCCCCAGGGGGCCGTGCCCACAAACCGGTCCAGAAGGTAGCCGAGAAAGGCGCCGACGATCACGGCCGCGATGAATTCGCTGGAGAGCTTCATGGCGACCGCATAGCCCTTTCGGCTTTCGGCTGCCTTTTCCTCCGCGGCGTCACCTACCGTATCCTCTGCACGCTTCTTTGCGAGTTCCGCATCGAGGCGCTGCAACCTCTCTTCAAGACTACCCTTTCGGCTGCCCTTCATGGCGCTTCCCTCCCGGTTCCGCTGGACGCCCGCGCCCTAATGCGGACATATTCACGGCTAGGTATTAAGCCAGCTTCAGGCCCGATTGAAGTCGGCCGCAACATAGTTTTAGGGGCTTGCATAGTCAAGGCGGGGCGAAGCTTTGACCAGCGCGAAATTAAATAAACAAATTCAATGAATTACAGAGATTTCACCGAATCCGGCCGGCCGATGGCACGGAATCGGTGACGCCGCGCCCGATTGCCGCAGCCGGACTCAGACCAATCATCGACGACGAGCCCCAATTGGCGTCATATCCAGCCGCCGCCGTAGGTGCGGTAGAAGATGTGCTTGCCGATCTTGGCCACGCGCTTCATCGTTGGCCCCCAGTTCGGCCGGACGTAGGTGGCGTGATAGTGGGTCGAGGAACCGATCTCCGGCAGCCAGATCTTGCCCGCGGTCACCGCCATGGCGATCTCCTTGGCGGTCTTCCAGTGCCAGGGCGCCAGCACGATATCGGGGATGCCGTCACAGGTGAAGGAGAACTGGCAACCCGTCCGCAGTTTCTCACCCTGATAGACGACGTTGCAGATGGTGTCCGGATAGGCCGGATTGCGCACGCGATTGAGGATGACCTGGGCCACGGCCGCCTGGCCCTTCAGCGATTCCCCGCGCGCCTCGAAGTAGATGCCGGTCGTCAGGCACTTCTGCTCCGCCTCGGAGAAGACAGTGGGGGGCAGAACCGCTGCGGCCCAGGGGTGATCCTCGGGAGCGATGCTCGGGACGAAGCGGCCTTCGGCGTCGTCCTTCTTCGTCAGGATCGAATCGAACGGCGACACGCGGGCATAGTCCGGCTCCGCCGGCGCATAGGCGGTGGCGAGAACGTCCGCCCTGTCGTTGGTGATGAGGCCGGCTAGCACGGGGGAAATGCCCGGCTCGGCGACGGCCGGTTTCTTGCGGTAAAAGGCGGTCGCGATCTCGATTTCCTTGCCCTTGATCTTCGGCGTGGCGAATCGCATCTGCTCGTCGCCGTCGAAATCGGGATCGAGCAGCGAGGCCTGGCGGTCGAGCACCGAGCCCGCGGTGAAGGCCTTGGGGGGCGCCACCGGCGTCACGGCGACGATTCGCCCCTTCTTCTGGTCGCGCGTCACGCGCCTTTCGTCCGGAATGCCGCCCTGACCCTTGCGGGCGTTCAGCAGCGAGGCCTCCTCCCCGTCCGGCATCTGGAGGCCTGCGCCGCCCGCGAGAGCGCCGGTGGTGATCGGGTCGTTGAACGCAATATCGACGGCGTGGATGGCGCCTGCCGGAGAGCGTGTCATGACGAGCTGCTGGTTCCCGCCCTTGCGATTGACGCCGGAGACGAAGGTGGCGAGGTCCGAGTGGCCGACATCGGCGGCGGTACCTGCATAAAGGGCGACCCCGATGGCCAGGGGAGCACGCCATCCGCGGCTCTGCAGCACCTGCCTGATCATTCCAACGCGACTGTTACGCACCGATACACTCCGACAACGCAGCCGAGCGGGATCGTCGTCCCCCGGGTTGCGAGGGCACGCGGCCTGCTGGCGATAAAACTTGCTGAAGCCGACCCGGAAGCGGGCGAGTTCGGCCTGTTCGTTGCCAGAGAATGAAGAATTAACCTTGATGGACGGTTAACGGCGGCGCACACGAACCCGCAGGGCGGCCGCACCCGCACCCGCACCGCTCACATTAGCGCGAGGGCGGCGTGAGCACGCCACGCACTGCCTAAGCGGTATCAGATGATGACCTGCGAGCCCAGCTCGACCACGCGATTCGTCGGAAGGCGGAAATAGTCGGAGGGGTCGATGGCGGCGTTCGCCATGGCGATATAGAGCCGGTCCTGCCAATAGGGCATGCCTGAATGCCGGTCGGGCACGAGCTTGCGGCGGCCGAGATAGAACGACGTCGACATGATGTCGAACTTCACGCCGGACTTCCTAAACAGGCCAAGCGCCTGGGAGACGTTCTGCGTCTCCATGAAGCCGAAGCGGACCTGGATGCGGGCAAAGCGGTCGGACAGGCGTTCCACGCTGCAGCGCTCGGCCGGCGCCACCTTCGGCGTGTTGGTCGACGTGATGGTCAGGATGAAGTTCTGCTCGTGCAGTACGCGGTTGTGCTTGATGTTGTGCAGCAGGGCGGCCGGCGCCGATTCGGGATCGCTCGTCAGAAAGATCGCCGTGCCGGAGACGGAGACCGGCGCGTGCGCGCTCTTTCTCTCGATGGACTTCACGAAGGCCTCCAGCGGCACCTCGATATGGCGGGTCTTGTCACGCAGCAGTGCCGTTCCCCGGACCCATGTCCACATCAGAAGCATGCAGACCGACGCGATGAGGATGGGCACGTATCCGCCGTCATGGATCTTCAGCAGGTTTGCGCCGAGGAATGTCAGCTCCAGCAGGAACAGCGGGAGGAGGACCATGACCGCGGTGGAGGCCTTCCAGCGCCAGCGCATGCGCAGGAATTCGAAGGCCAGCACGGTGGTGACGACCATGGCGCCGGTGACCGAGATACCGTAGGCCGTCGCCAGCCCCTCGGACGAGCCGAACAGGAAGACGAGCAGCATCACGCCGAAGAGAAGGATGGCGTTGACGGCCGGCAGATAGATCTGCCCCGTCTGCGTCTCGGAGGTGTGGAATATCTCCATGCGCGGCAGGAAGCCGAGGTGGATCGCCTGGCGGGTGATGGAGAACGCGCCGGTGATGACCGCCTGGCTGGCGATGATGGTGGCGGCGGTGGCCAGGATGACGACCGGCAGCAGCATCCATTGCGGAAACAGCAGGAAGAACGGATTGTCGATTGCCTCCGGGTGCTTCAGCACGAGTGCGCCCTGCCCCAGATAGTTCAGCGTCAGCGCCGGGAACACGAGACAGAACCATGCCCACTGGATCGGCCGTCGGCCGAAATGGCCGAGGTCGGCATAGAGCGCTTCGGCGCCCGTCACCGTCAGGAACACGGCGCCGAGAACCACAAAGCCCAGGTAGCCGTCGTTATAGAGGAAGTTGACGGCATGGAGGGGGTTGAAGGCTGCAAGGATCGTGAAGTCGTCGCGCAGATGGGCCGCACCGGCGACGGCCATGACGATGAACCAGAGTGCCGTAATGGGCCCGAAGAACTTGGAAACGGCGTGTGTCCCCCACGACTGGACGGCAAACAGCATCACCAGGATCACGACGGAGATGGGCACCACGTAGTCCGAGAGCGTCGGCGTGACGAGCTTCAGGCCCTCGACGGCGGAGAGAACCGAAAGCGCCGGGGTGATCATCGCATCGCCGATGAAGAGCGCCGCCCCTGCGATCCCCATGAAGAACAGGATAGCCCTGTGCCCGTTCGCCGTCTTCATCAGCAGCGCCAGCAGCGAAAGCGTGCCCCCCTCGCCCTGGTTGTCGGCGCGCAGGAGGAAAAGCACGTATTTCAGCGTCACGATGATCGTCAGCGTCCAGATGACCAGCGAGATCAGGCCGACCACCTCGACCCAGGTGACGCCGTCGTGGGAGATCGGGCGCAGCGCCTCGCGGAACGCGTAGAGCGGGCTCGTGCCGATGTCGCCGTAGACGACTCCGACCGATCCGAGTGCGAGGGCAAAGAGCGCGCGCGCACGGCTGTTTCCGGATGCGGCATGTGCTTCGGGATGCGACATGGTTGCCAACAGGCTCTAAAGCCAGCCTTTCCAGCGAAAAAAGAGGAAGGGTATCACAGCAGACATCACCATCGCGCCCAGCGCCAAGGGATAGCCGTAGCCCACGTGGAGCTCCGGCATGACGTCGAAGTTCATACCATAAACCGAGGCGATCAGCGTCGGGGGAAGCAACACCACGGACGCGATCGAGAAGATCTTGATGATCTGGTTCTGCTCCAGATTGATCAGGCCGAGCGAGGCATCGAGCAGGAAGGAGATGTTGCTGGCGATGAAACTCGCGTGCTCCGAAAGCGACTGGATATCGCGCGACACGGTGCGACACAACTCCCGGCTCTCGCGATCGGGCTGCAGAACCGGGGTGGCGTAGAGAAACGTCATCAGCCGTGACAGGGACATGAGGCTGTCGCGGGTCTTGGCGACGAGGCGATGCAGCGCGGAGACCGCGATCAGCCGGTCCTCGAGATAGCGGGGCGGCCTGCGGCTGAGATGGCGCCGGTCACCGAAGACCTCCAGAGACAGCGTGTCGGCCTTGGCCACCGAGGTTTCCAGAATCTCGGCGGTGCGGTCGACGATCGTCTCCATGAGGCGCGTGATCATCACTGTCCCGGAACGGCAGCCGCCGGTGATGCGCGGCATCGCTACCCGGAAGAGTTCGAACGCCCGCGGCTCGGCATAGCGGATCGTCAGCAGGCAGTGATCGGTGAGGATGAAGGCGACATCGGTCAGCTGCGGCTGCTCGCTGTCGGCCTTGTAGACGAGGGAGGCGGTCATGTAGACCGCATCGTCCTGCGTATAGAGGCGGCTCGAGGGCTCGATATCCTTCAGCTCGTCGCGGGTCGGAACGTCGATGCCGACCAGTTTCTCGACGAAGGCGTCCTCCTCATGGGTGGGAGACAGGAGATCGACCCAGACGACGCCCGGAGGAACCGAGGCGGCATCCGCCATCATCTCGGGCGTCAGAAGCAGCGCTTCCCCGTTTGAACGATAGACGGTAATCAATTGCGGGTGGCTCCGAGGAAGACCAACGCTCACCTTTGCCTTGTCTGTCCGCGCTCATGACGGCACGGCGGAGGGCATATTGCGCGGTGCAGCATCAAAATCAAGCCCCGCCCCATTGCCGCCATCTTCCGGCGGCGTTCACTCGAAAACGATCGAGGGCGCAGTGCGACCGCCTGCCGCCTGGCGGGCCTTGAGGCCTTCCCACATACGCGTAGCGATCTCGCGATAGGTTTTGGCGGCTGCCCCTTCCGGATTGGAGACGACAACGGGCGTGCCGGCATCCGAAGTCTCGCGAATATCCATCGTCAGCGGCACCTCGCCGAGGAAGGGCACGCCGATCCGCTCGGCTTCCTTGCGCGCGCCGCCGTGACCGAAGATATCGTAGCGGTTTCCCGTGTCGGGGGCGATGAAGTAGCTCATGTTCTCGATGATGCCGAGCACGGGCACTTCCACCTTGTTGAACATGTTCAGCCCCTTGCGGGCGTCGATCAGCGCCAGGTCCTGTGGCGTGGAGACGATCACGGCGCCGGCGAGCGGAACCTGCTGGGCCATGGTCAGCTGGGCATCGCCCGTGCCGGGCGGCATGTCGACGACGAGCACATCGAGTTCGCCCCAGGCCACTTCCCGCAGCATCTGCATCAGCGCGGACTGGATCATCGGCCCGCGCCAGATCATCGCCACCTCCTCGTCGACGAGAAAGCCCATCGACATGACCTTGATGCCGTAGTTCTCCATCGGCTTGATGATGCGATTCTCGATCTGCTGCGGACGTCCCGAAATCTTCAGGAGCCGCGGCATCGAGGGACCGTAGATATCGGCATCGAGGATGCCAACCCGCAGGCCGTTCGCCTTGAGCGCCAATGCGAGATTGACGGAGGTGGTCGACTTTCCGACCCCGCCCTTGCCCGAGGCGACCGCCACGATCGCGGCCACGCCGGGAACGCCGGTCTTGGCACGAGGAGCCTGCGGGGCGGCGGGCGCGTGCGCGTGGCCGCCGTGCGAATGCGCGGCGGGGGGCGGGGTTGCCGGGCGGGAAACCGGCTGGGATGCCGCACCTGCCTTCTTGTCCGCCGTCAGCGCCACCATGGCGGCCTTGACGCCCGGAATGTCGCGCACGACCCGCTCGGCGGCAGCCCGCATCGGATCGAGTTCCTTGGCGCGTTCGGCTGGAACGGTGATCGAGAAATAGACCTTCCCATCGGAGATGAAAACGTCGGAGACCATGCCGAGGTCGACGATGTTGCCTTCCATGTCCGGACCCCGAACCGTCCGAAGCCTATCCAGTACCTGGTCCTTGGAAACGTCAGCCATGTGTGCCTCGCCTGAATGAATTGGCGCGTTGATAGCGCATTCATCGCGCAAGCGGAACGCTTTTCGGTCAGAAGCATAGCCTCTCGGAAAAGATGTCGGGACGCTTCAACGCGCGATGACGGCGGGGCACCCGCTCAGGTGATCAGGCCGCGTCGCATCGCCTTGACGACAGCCTGCGTGCGATTGACCGCCTCCAGCTTGCGGGTCACCTGGTTCAGGTAGTGATTGACGGTATGTTCGGAAAGGCCAAGGATTTCGGCGATCTCGAGACTCGTTTTGCCCGCCGCGGTCCAGCTCAGACATTCCACCTCTCGGTCGGTCAGGCTGACCTGGCCCGTCTTCCATGCCGCGCCAATTTCCGCCAGGCGGTTGAAGACCTGGATCGAGATCATCTGCAGCAGCATGCGACTCTCGAAGCTGATCGACGGCTCCTCTCCGCACCAGACGACGACGCCGCGGTTGCCGAGCGCATCGTGGACCGGAAAGAAATGCCCCGTCAGCACACCGTGATGCCGCATCATTTCGGCAAGCTCGGCGATCGGCTTTTCCTTTTGCGCGGTATCCTCGACCCATTTCGCCAGATCGTAGGAGAAGGACACGGTCGTGGTGCGCAGCTTGCGGATGCTCGGACTGCGACGAACCATGTTGAATGCGTCATACTTGGCAATCAGTTCGGCCGGCCAGTTGCTGACGATGGAGTGCGGCGAGAGCTTGTCCGCCTCAAATCCCGGCAGCGAGAACGCTATGAAGTATTTGAGCGCGAACTGCTCGCCTGTCCGGCGAAGAAAGCGAACGATGTCGAACTGCGTCTCCAGCGCGGCGATTTCAGCGCCCACATCCCGCTGCCCGCCCCGTCCCGTCTCGTCCAACGTCATCTCGCCCCGCATTCATCCGCTCCGTTCCTGCGCAGGCTGACCTGCATTTCATTTCCCGTCCCGTGCGCCTGGACCGTCATTGCAGGATGCCGGCACGCATCGCCTTGGCGACCGCCTGCACGCGATTGACGGCATCGAGCTTGCGGGTCGCCCGGTTGAGGTAGTGGTTCACGGTATACTCGGACAGCCCGAGGATGCCTGAGATCTCCACGCTGGTCTTGCCGGCCGATACCCAGGACAGGCATTCGATTTCGCGCTGGGAAAGCGCGATCGGGCGGCGTCCATCGAGCCTGCAATCCAGGACCGTGGTGAAAGCGAGGTTGGCAATGGCGTTCAGTTCGGCCATTTCCAGATGCGTCAAGACCGGGCGCTCCCCTCCGAACGCCAGCGCGCCCCGCTGCCCGAGCGGATTGTGAGCGGGGAAATAGGCGCCTCGCGGCAGACCGAACCGGCCGAAAAGAGAGTTGGCGACCTGGGATTTACCGTCCAGGCGGACGGAATTGATCACGACTGCGTCGTAGGAAAACGGGATGGTGCTGCTGCGCAGGCGCCCGATGACGGGGCTGCCGTGGACGAGCCCCTCCCGGTCGTAGCCTTCCAGCATCTCGGCAGGCCAGTTCGTCATCAGCACGAACGGCGCGATCTCGGTGGAGGCGGATGGGGGAAGGTTGATGAGCAGGTAGCCGACGAGACCATATTCAGTCGTCAGGTCGCGCAGCAGCACCGCCACATCGTCTTCGCGTTCCACCTCGGCAAACCGCCGCGCCCAGCGCGGAGGCGTCGTTGGTGCGATCGCGAGAAACTGTTCACTCATTCCGTTTCTTTCCGAAGCGAACGACGGCGCGCAAAGTCACGCACGGCAGAAGCAGCTGACACCCTGAACCTATCTTTGGAGACTATGCTCCGCGGGACGCCACTCGCACAACTCTACAAGACCGAAGCACCCAGAAATGTTCACTAGAATCAGAAGCTACCGGCGGCGTTCGCGTCCGTCCAGCGCCATTTTCTAATTTACGGTAAAATGGTTGCACGGAACAATCCTGGCGAGTGTATCGATTTGCGACGATCAGGTGCGGCCGGGGCCGAGCCGCGCTGCCAGCTCGTCCGTGACGGACTGCGCGGCGCGCCGTACCTGCGGAGCCCAGTCCGCCAGCGCGTCGACGAGGCGGTAGGCAGGCCCCGTCACCGATATGCCGCCAACAAGGGAATGCCCGGCATCGACGATCGCAGCGGCGACGCAGCAAATCCCCGCCTCGTGCTCCTCCCGGTCGAAAGCATGGCCGGCACGGCGGATCGCGGCAAGCTCCGCCTCAAGGGCTGACCTGTCGGTGATCGTTTGAGGCGTGAAGCGCCGCAGCTCCACGCCATCCAGCAGCCGTCCGAGCATTCCGGCCGGCAGTGCCGCAAGTGCTGCCTTGCCGATCCCGGTACAATAGGCCGGCGAGGCGCGGCCGATCTGCGAGGCCATGCGAACGGCCTGCCGGCTTTCGACCTTGTCGAGATAGATGATCTCAGCGCCCTTCAGGACGCCGAGATGAACGGTTTCCCCCGTCAGTTCATGCAGGGCTTGCAGATGGGGAGCGGCGAAACGGCGCAAGTCACTGCGCATCCAGGTCCGGGATGCCAGCTTGAGCAGGCGCAGGCCCGGCTCGTAGCAGTGTTCTGCGTTGAGCTCCAGCAATCCCTCCTCCACCAGATGGCTGAGCTGCCGGTGCAGCGTGCCGCGCGGCTGTCCCGCGCGATCGAAGATATCGGTGAAGCGCATCGGCCGTTCGGCCATCGCAACGAGCTCCAGCACCGCGACTGCCTTGCCGAGCGTGCCGGTGTTCGAATTGGAGGCCTCGATGCCGTCCCTTTCCTCCATCACCTCCGCCGCTCCTTTGCTTGACAATGCCATGCGCCTGCCGATAATTCCACATATTCAAATCATGTTCCACATATTGGAACAAATTGCAACACGAGCCGACGGGAGGGCTTCATGTCCGTGAGCGTTGCGTCCTATCCGGACCTGAGGGATCGGGGCGTTCTGATTTCGGGCGGCGGGTCGGGGATCGGCGCAGCACTGGTCGAGGCCTTTTCCCATCAGGGAGCCCGCGTCGTCTTCGTCGACATCGCAGACGGGCCGAGCGATGCGCTCGTGCAGCGGCTGTCGGAAGGGGCGGTGCACAAGCCCATCTACCTCAAGGCCGACGTGCGCGATATCGAAGCCTACCAGGCGACGATCGCACTTGCGATCGAGGCCATCGGGCCGATCCGCGTGCTCGTCAACAATGCCGCGCGCGACGACCGGCACGACCTTTTTGGGGTGACGCCCGACTACTGGGACGAAAGCCAGGCGGTCAACTTGCGCCACCATTTCTTTGCGGTCCAGTCGGTGGCGCAGTCGATGCGCGAGGCCGGCGGCGGCTCGATCATCAATTTCTCCTCGATTGCCTTCAAGCTGAACATGGGAGAATTTCCGGCCTATGCCACCGCCAAGGCCGGCATCGTCGGCATGACCAAGTCGCTCGCCGGCAGGCTCGGCCCCGACAACATCCGCGTCAATGCGGTCCTGCCCGGCATGGTCCTGACCGAGCGTCAGACCAGCCTCTGGCTCGACGAGACCGCGATCGAGGCGATGACGGCGAAGCAGTGCCTGAAGCGGGCGCTGATGCCCGAAGACATCGTCGGACCCTGCCTCTTTCTGGCGTCGGACGCATCGCGCGGGATGACGGCACAATCCATGATCATCGATGGAGGAGTTCTCTGATGGCAAAGCCAGCCTATGTTGCCATCGACTGGGGCACGACAAGTTTCCGGCTCTGGCTTGTCGGCGACGACGGCAGCGTGCTTGGGGAGCGGCGCAGCGGTGAAGGCATGACAACGGCTGCAACGACCGGCTTCGCAAGCGTGCTCGCAAGCCACCTCGACGCCGTTTCCGCCCCCTCCGGCGTGCCGGTCATCGTCTGCGGCATGGCCGGCGCCAAGCAGGGCTGGGTCGAGGCCGGCTATCTCGACGTTCCGAGCCCGCTCTCCGCGATCCCCTCGGCCGCCGTCAAGGTGCCGGATGCGACTGCGGACATCCGCATCCTGCCGGGTCTTGCCAGACGCGATGCGGCCCATCCCGACGTCATGCGCGGCGAGGAAACGCAGCTTCTCGGCGCCGTCGACGGTCTTCAGGGCAAGACGCTGGTCTGCATGCCGGGCACGCACAGCAAATGGGTGGAGGTTGCGGACGGCTCCGTCACGCGCTTTTCGACCTACATGACCGGGGAACTTTTCCAAGCGATCGGCAAGCATACGATCCTCAGCCATTCGATCACCGATGCGCAGGCTTTCGACGGAACGAGCACCGCCTTCAAGGACGCGGTGACCGACGCCATCCGCAATCCTGCGCTTGCGACCAATCTCCTCTTCGGCGTGCGCTCCGGCATGCTGTTGCACGGCCTTGCGGCGACCGATGCGAAGGCGCGCCTGTCCGGCATCCTGATCGGACTGGAGATCGCCGGCGCTCTGGACGAGGCGCCCCCCGGCACGCCCGTCACGCTCGTTGCCTCCGGCGCACTGGGCGCGCTTTACGAAAGCGCACTGGATGCCGCCGGCGTCGAACCCGTCATCATCGATGCCGATGCCGCCGTGCGTGCCGGCCTCGCCGTCGCCGCCCGGACCATCTGGCCCGGTTAAAGATCTCACATATGCCCCAACGGAAGGCAGCCCCATGACCCGCATCCCCTTTCCCAAGATGAAATATCCGCTGATCGCGATCCTGCGCGGCCTGAAGCCCGCCGAGACCGAAGGCGTCGTCGGCGCCCTGATCGAGGAAGGCTTCACCGCAATCGAGATCCCGCTGAACTCCCCCGATCCGTTCCGCTCCATCGAGATCGCCGCGAAGATGGCACCGGCCGACTGCCTGATCGGTGCGGGAACGGTGCTGACGACGGCGCAGGTGGAAGCGCTCGAAGCCGCCGGCGGCGGTCTGATGGTCAGCCCCAACGTCGAGCCGGACGTCATCTCGCTTGCAGCGGCGAAGGGCATGGTGACGATGCCGGGCGTCTTCACGCCGACCGAGGCCCTGGCCGCCGCGCGCGCCGGCGCCACCGGACTGAAGTTCTTCCCGGCCAGCGTTCTCGGACCGTCGGGCATCCAGGCGATCCGCGCCGTCCTGCCGCCAGAACTCATCATCGCCGCCGTCGGCGGCGTGTCGGAGACCAATTTCGGCGACTATGCGAAGATCGGCGTCAACAGCTTCGGCCTGGGATCCAGCCTCTACAAGCCCGGCATGGCAGCGGCCGACGTCGCCGCCCGCGCCCGCATCACCATTCAAGCCTATGACAGCGTCTACAGGGGCGCCGCATGAGCGAAGCGCAGCCTTTCAACGGCAGCTTTCTCTGCCGGGTCAACAGCGAGCTGGGCGAAGGACCGAGCTACGATCCTGCGACCGATACCGCGTGGTGGTTCGACATAAAGGGCCGGAAGCTGCATGAACTGCAGCTCAGCTCGGCGACAAAGCGCGTGCACGACCTGCCGTTCATGGGCAGTGTCTTCGCCGTCATCGATCCCGACCGCCAGTTGATCGTATCGGACGAGGGACTGTTCGTTCGGGATGTGGCCAGCGGAAGACTGGAGCTTCTGTGCGTGCTGGAAGACAACCCGGCGAACCGTTCCAACGACGGCCGCATCCACCAGAGCGGTTCGCTGTGGATCGGCACGATGGGGCGTTCGGCTGAGAAGGGCGCGGGCGCCATCTATCATGTGGCCGGCACGAGAGTGACCCGCCTCTTTGCCAATGTGAGCATCCCCAACGGCATCTGCTTCTCTCCCGACGGGGCGACGGCCTACTTCGCCGACAGCGACGTCAACCACCTGATGCGCGTTGCCGTCGATCCGGCGACGGGGCTTCCGACCGGCGAGCCGGTGATCCTCTGCGACGAGACGAGTGCGCCCGGCGGCATCGACGGATCGGTCTGCGATGCGGACGGTCTGATCTGGAACGCACGCTGGGGTGCGGGGGCCGTCGAGGTCTATCGTGCGGACGGCAAGAAGGTCGCCCGCTACGCGGTCCCCATGACGCAGCCGAGCTGCCCCGCCTTCATCGGCGCCAGGGCCGAACGCCTGCTGGTCACCTCCGCCCATCAGGATCTCGACGATGCCGCGCGTGCCGCAGATCCGCATGCGGGACGAACGCTGGATCTTGGCATTACCGTCAGGGGCCGGTTCGAACCCGTGTTCCGCCTGTAAGGTCGGCGTCGAAGCAAGGCGCAATGCAGCCCCGGATTGTCGTCCGGGGCTGTTTTTGTTCGAAAATCACCTCTCCTGCCGCGTGATTTTTTTGCGGAACCATTCCGGATTGTACGAGTTCTTCAAGCATCAGCCGGTGCGGACGGACAGCCAGGAAACAGGATCCGCCGCTCCTTTACACAAAGCAAAGAAAGGCAGGTTCGACATGACCAACAAGCTTCTCACTTCCGTAGCCGCTGGTGCCATTTTCCTCGGCGCCGCCATCGCTCCCGCAGCCTATGCGCAGGACACGACGCAGCCGCAGACCGCCCCCTCGATGACCGATCCCGCGGCGCCGGCAACGGGTGCGGACCAGATGAAGCCGATGGACGGCATGGATAATGCCCAGACCACCCAATCCACCGACCCGGCCGTGAATACCGCAGCAACCACTGACACCTATCTGACCGAGCAGACGCCCGACCAGATCAGCGCCAATACCTATATCGGTCAGTCGGTCTACAATTCCGCCGATGAAAGCATCGGTACGATCAACGACCTTATCATGGAGAAGGATGGCGGCGTTGCCGCAGCCGTGATCGGTGTCGGCGGCTTCCTCGGCATCGGCGAAAAGTGGGTCGCCGTTCCGTTCAACAATATCGCGGTCAGCCAGACTCCGGATAGCGACGACGTTAAGCTGACCACGACCGAGACCGCCGAAAGCCTGCAGGCCGCGCCGGAATTCAAGACGCTGTCGCAGAAGGTCGCCGAAAGCAACAAGGTCGACACCTCGACGACCTCGTCGACCACGGCACCGGCAGCCCCCGCTCCGGCAACGGAACCCGCCAACTAAGCGGTTGATCGGAGCCGAAGTGGCCCGGTGGCGCGAAAGCGCTGCCGGGCTTTTCTCATTCGGGCCTGCTGGTCAGAAGAGGACACCGTAACGCAGGGCGTCGTAAATCCCGGCGTGAATGTTCCGGCTGTGAACGGCATCGCCGATGCGCAGCAGATCGAAGGTTCCTTCCGAATTGCGCGTTTCGATCGGGTTTTCCTGCCGGATCAGCGCCTTGTAGTCGACCGCCCCAAGGTTGCGCGAAAGCGGCTTCAGTTCCAGATATAGCTCGGCCATCGGCATCGTGCCGTGCTCGACCACCACCTGGGCAACGCGCCGCTCCGTGCGGGCGGTTTCGCAATAGTCGGAGCCGAGCGTGGCGACAAGCGCGTTGCCGTCGCGTCTTACGGCCTTCAGGCGGGTGTTGATGGTCACCCGCACGTTTTTCTCGGCAAACGCCTTGGCATAGGGCACGTGGTTCATCCCGCCGATCTCCGGCGCGAAATAGCGTTCCGGGGAGACGACTTCGAGTTCGACGCCGGCATTGGCGATCAGTTCGGCGGCCGTCATGCCGGAATGGGTGCCGGCATCGTCGAACAGAAGCACCGGGCCGTCCGGTTTGACCGCCCCCGCAATGATGTCCCAGCTGGAAACCACCAGTTCGTCGCCGGCCTCCAGTTCCGGATTCTGGGCGATGCCGCCGGTCGCAACGACGACCAGATCGGGATCGCGCGAGAGAACCTCTTCGGCATCGGCGAAGACGTTGTAGTGCACAGGCACGCCGAGGCGCTCCAGTTCCGAAAGCCGCCAGTCGACGATGCCGATCATCTCCTTGCGGCGCGGATTGCGGGCAGCAAGCAGGATCTGGCCGCCGGCCTGGCCCGTCGCTTCCAGAACCTCGACGACGTGGCCGCGTTCGGCCAGCACGCGCGCCGCTTCCAGACCCGCCGGGCCCGCGCCGATGACGACGGCCTTCCGGATCGGCCCCGTTGTCCTGGAAATGACGTGCGGGACGATCGCCTCGCGGCCCGTCGCCGCATTGTGAATACAGAGCGCGCCGCCACCTTCGTAGATGCGGTCGAGACAGTAGGTGGCGCCGACGCAGGGGCGGATCTGCGCCTCCCTGCCCTCCTCGATCTTCCTGACGATGTGCGGATCGGCGATGTGGGCACGGGTCATGCCGACCATGTCGAGCTTGCCTTCGGCGATTGCGTGGCGGGCAGTGGCGACGTCGGCGATGCGCGCGGCGTGAAAAACCGGAAACTTCGTGGCGGCCCGCACCTCGCCTGCAAAATCGAGATGGGGCGACGCAGCCATGCCCTGAATGGGGATCACGTTGTTCAGGTGGGCATCATGATCGATATGGCCCCTGATGATGTTGAGGAAATCGACCTTGCCGGATGCGACCAGCCGCTGCGCGATCTCGATCCCGTCTTCCTTCGAAAGCCCGATATCCCAGGCCTCGTCCGCGACCATGCGGATGCCGACGATGAAATCGGGACCGACCGCCTTGCGCACGGCGTCGACGACCATATTCGAGAAGCGGGTCCGGTTTTCAAGCGAACCGCCATACTGGTCCTCGCGCCGGTTGGTGGCCGGCGACCAGAAGCTGTCGAGGAGGTGGCCATAGGCCTCGATCTCAATGCCGTCGAGGCCGGCGGCCTGCATGCGCTGGGCGGCTGCGGCATAGTCGCCGACGATGCGCTCGATGTCCCACTCCTCGATTTCCTTTGGGAAGGCGCGGTGGGCGGGCTCGCGCAGGGGGGACGCGGAAAGAACCGGCAGCCAGTCACCCTTGTTCCAGCTGGTGCGCCGGCCGAGATGGGTCAGCTGGATCATGACGGCCGTGCCGTGCTCGTGACAGTCGTCGGCGAGCTTCTTCATCCATGGCACGATCTCGTCGGAATAGGCGTAGAGATTGCCGAAAGCGGGCGGAGAATCCTGCGACACCAGCGCCGACCCCGCCGTCATCGTCAGCGCGATCCCGCCCTTCGCCTTTTCCACATGGTAGAGCCGGTAGCGGTCCTTCGGCATTCCGTCTTCCGAGTAGGCCGGTTCATGCGCCGTCGACATGATGCGGTTTCTCAGCGTCAGGTGCCTCAGCTGGTAAGGCTGCAGCAGCGGGTCTTTCGAATGCGTCATTTTCCTGTTGTCCTTCAGGACCGTTGATCAATACCACGCGTCGGCCATGGCGGCCTTCTTGCGGGTGACATAGTCGCAGAGCGCCTCGTCGATCGCCTCGTCCAGCGGCGGCGCTTCGTATTCGGCCAGCGTCTTTTTCCAGACGGCGTTGGCACGTGTCGCCATGTCGGTGGAGCCCCCCTCCTCGCTCCACTTTTCGAACGGCTCGTTGTCCGACAGGGCCGAATCCCAGAACGCGGTCTGGTAGTTGCGCATCGTATGATCGCAACCGAGGAAATGGCTGCCCGGGCCGACCTGCAGGAACGCGTCCATCGCCAGCGTGTTGTCGTCCACCGTGACGCCGGCGAGATAGGAATGCAACGCGCCGCACAGGTCCGCATCCATTGCGAACTTCTCGTATGACATCGACAGGAGACCATCGAGGAAGCCGGCCGAATGCAGGATGAAGTTGGCGCCGCAGTGGACGGCCGACAGCATCGACATCAGCCCTTCCTGCATCGCCTGCCCGTCCGGCAGCTTGGAATTCGAGAAGTTGCCGGCGCAGCGCAGCGGCAGGTTCAGCCGGCGGGCGAGCTGGCCGACGACCATGGAACCGATCGCCGGTTCCGGCGTGCCGAAAGTGGGGGAGCCGGACCTGAGCGACATCGACGACAGGAAGTTGCCGAAGATCACCGGGGCGCCCTTGCGCTCCAGCTGCGTCAGCGCACAGCCCGCGAGCGTCTCCGCATAGGACTGCGCGATCGCGCCGGCATTGGTCACCGGTCCCATGGCGCCGCCGAGGATGAAGGGCACGATCACCGCCGCCTGGTTGGCGCGCGCATAGGCGCGGAGCGACTTCGTCATCGTCCCGTCCCAGACGAGCGGCGAATTGACGTTGACGTTGCCGAGAATGACGCAGTTCCGGTCCACGAAATCGGCGCCGAAGAGAATGCGCGCCATGTCGATGGAATCCTCGGCCCGTTCCTCCGCGGTGATCGACCCCATGAAGGCGCGGTCGGAATACTTGATATGGCTATAGACCATGTCGAGGTGGCGTTTGTTCACCGGCACGTCGACCGGCTCGCAGATGGTGCCGCCGGAGTGGTGCAGCCAAGGGCTCGACTGGGCGAGCTTGATGAAGTTCCTGAAGTCCTCCAGCGTGCCGTAGCGCCGCCCCTTGTCGAGGTCCATGACGAAGGGGGAACCGTAGGCCGGCGAGAAGACGACGTTCCTGCCGCCGATCCGCACGTTGCGTCCAGGGTTGCGCGCATGCTGGGTGAACTCGGCCGGCGCGGTCGACACGATCTCGCGCAGCATCCCCGGCTCGAAGCGGACCAGCACGCCTTCGACCTTCGCGCCGGCGCGCTTCCAGTGCTCCAGCGCCTGTGGATCGTCGCGAAACTCGATGCCGACTTCCGCCAGGATTCGGTCGGCGACCTTCTCGATCTTGACGAGGTTTTCTTCCGACAGCACGTCGTAGGTCGGAATGTTGCGCTGGATATAGGG
The DNA here is from genome assembly GCA_023404095.1 of Pseudomonadota bacterium. Lineage (GTDB taxonomy): Bacteria > Pseudomonadota > Alphaproteobacteria > Rhizobiales > Rhizobiaceae > Mycoplana. The sequence continues at coordinate 102,388 of JAEYDD010000002.1, forward strand.
AATGCCGGTGACCTTCGCCGTTCCCTCGCGGCGCGCCGGCCGGCCGGCGCGGGAGCGCCTTGTCGCATTTTCCACCGGAGCTGTCGCCACCATGTCTTCCTCCATAATTTCAGATGAGGCTAAAGGGGAAGAATGCCAGTGTAACGCTGGAAAAAACTTGGGGCTGATATAAGGTAGATTTATGGAAACGCTACGCCGCCTGTTGCCTTCGGCCGCCAGCCTGATCGTCTTCGAGGCGGCCGGGCGACATCAGAACTTCACCCGGGCAGCAAAGGAACTCGGCATGACGCAGGCCGCCGTCTCCTATTCCATCCGGGGGCTGGAGGAGCAGCTGGGCGTGCCGCTCTTCCACCGGGTGCATCGCGCCGTCGTTCTCACCGATGCCGGCGAGCGCTTTCACACGGAGGTTTGCGTCGGGCTGTCGCGCATCCAGAAGTCGGCAGAGGATATCCGCGCGAAAGGACGCGAGGTGAATGTCACGCTGGCCGCCTCCACCGCCTTTGCTTCGATGTGGATGCTGCCGCGGCTTGCAAAGCTACGCGAAGACCTGCCGGAGATAGACCTGCGCATCCAGACGAGCGTGCGCGACCTCGATCTCGAGGAGGAGACGATCCCGCTCGGCATCCGCGGCGGCGATCCGGCCGCCTGGCCCGGCTACCATGCAGCACTGCTCGCACCGGAAGTGATCAATGCGGTCGCCAGTATCGCCTTCATCGAAGCGCATGGCATGCCGGCGACGCCGCAAGAACTTTTGCGCCGCCCGCTGATCCATCTCGAGGAGCCGGTGCGGCAGGCCTGCGACTGGCCCGAATGGTTTGCAAGCGCGGGCCTGCGCTATCCGCAGCAGTCAAGGCGGCTTGCGATCAACGACTATGTTCTGGTGATCCAGGCCGTGCTTGCCGGCGAAGGCATCGCGCTTGGATGGCAGCACCTCATCTCGCGGCAGATCGAATCCGGCGCGCTGGTGCCGGTCGGCGGACATGTGCTGGAGACCGGCCTTGCCTTCTATGTCGTGTGGCCCCGGTCGCGGGAACTGAACAGCCAGGCGCGGCGCGTCCGCGACTGGCTGCTGGAGGAAGGCGGCAGGGATCGCTCGCAGATGGAGCGGGAGATCGTCAGCGGCGCATGACGGGCTTCACTTCTTCATGGAAGAAGCGGAAATACGACGAGATCTGCGCAAGCGAATTGGTATTCAGCTTGTACTGCAGGCCGACGCGGCCGTTGTTGTACCAGCGCACTGTTGCCGTCAGGCGACCCAGTTCCTCGCTTTCGATGGTAACGATCTGGCCGGGAAGAATCTTGATCGGCTTTTCGATATCGAGCGCCATGCCGGAGGCCGAAAGATCGACCACGCGGGCGCGGCTGGTTTCATGCATCACCTTCACCGTGGCGAAGATGCGAACTCTGGAACGGTCACTGGCTCGGACCGGCATGTCCTTGATCTGCAGCATCGTTGTTCCCCGTTTTGCGATCGGATGACGCTACGTTAGCCGCCACTGATTTATTTCCGCCTAAACCGCTTGGTAAACGCGCGGTGTAAGCTTCGGCCGCGCCTTGCGGTCAGGCGATCGCCGCCTCGGGCTCGACACGCAAGTAGCGCTCGGAGAGGAAACGCATGGTCGTGACGGCATCGGCCGGCTTGCCGTAGAAGTAGCCCTGCCCCATTCCGCAGCCGAGCGCCTTCAGCTTCAGCGCCTCGGAGAAATCCTCGATGCCTTCCGCCACGACCTCGAGATCGAGGCCGTCGCACATGGCGACAATTGCCTTGATGATGTGCTCGGACACGCGGTCGTCGGAAATGCGCGAGACGAAGGCACGGTCGATCTTGACCTTGTCGAACGTGAAGTCGCGCAGGCGTCCGAGGCTCGACTGGCCCGTGCCGAAGTCATCCAGCGAGATGCGCACGCCCGCACCGCGCAGCTCGGCGATGATCTTCTGCGCCGTTTCGGCATCCGTCATGACGGCGGTTTCGGTGATCTCGAGTTCCAGCCGGCGCGGATCGAGCCCGACGCGGTTGAGTATGGCAAGCGTCGTCAGGCTCGTCTTCGGATCCATCAACTGGGCGGAGGACAAATTGAACGACAGGAACAGCTCCTTCGGCCAGGAGAGTGCGGCTTCCGCAGCCTTGCGCAGAAGCGTTTCCGACAAAGCGTCGATGAAGCCGCGCTCCTCGGCCAGCGGCACGAAGACGGCCGGCGAAACATAGCCCAGATCCGCATCGCACCAGCGCGCCAGCGCCTCGAAGCCGACGATCATGTCGTCCTTCAGCCGGACGATCGGCTGGAAGTGCACGTCGACCTCGTTGGCAATGATCGCATTGCGCAGCGCCTGCTCCAGGTGCGTGGCACGCTTCATCTCCTGTGCGATTTCCTGCGAATAGACGGTGATCTGCCCGCGGCCGCGCCGCTTGGAGCGATAGAGGGCGGTATCGGCGCTCTTGAGCAGGTCGGCGAATTCCTCGCCGGCAAAGGGATAGATGGCGAAGCCGAACGACGCCGACAGGCGCACGTTGCGATCGCCCAGGTCAAACGGTGCAGAGAGCACCTCGCGCAGCATCTGCCCCATCTTTTCCGCACCGTTGCGCTCGAAAACGAGGGGGAACAGGAACGCGAACTCGTCGCCTCCGTGGCGGGTGACCATTGCGCCGTCGGGAATGCAGGCCTTCAGCCGATAGGCGACCTGGCAAAGGATCTCGTCGCCCGCCTCGGGGCCGAACAGATCGTTGATCGGCTTGAAGCCGTCCAGATTGGCGATCGCGATCGTGAAGGGCGCGGGATCGTCGGCCCGCTCGGCGGCCACCTGATGGACCTTGTCACGCAACCGGTAGGTGTTGCCGAGACCGGTGAGGGCATCGGTATAAGCCATGGCATGCAGGTCGCTCTGGGAAACGTCCGCCGCCGAATACTTACCCGATTTCATCTATGCACTTCCTGATACTGTGACAGGTTTCGCAGGATGGAGCAGGACAATTAAGAAACAGATAGCGACCGCCTTGATTCTCAATCGATTTTGACCCGAAATATCGGGGGTTGACAGTAACCGTGCCTCAGGCTGCGACCGAACCTGCCCGACCCGGCACGAACTTGCGGTAGATCTGCTCGATCATGTCGGGACTGACCGGCTTGGTGATGTAATCGTCCATTCCCGCATCGAGGCATTTCTGCATGTCCACGTTGAGCGCCTGCGCGGTGACAGCGACGATCGGCGTATAGGTGCCGAGGGCTCTCTCCGCCTCGCGTATCTCGACTGCGGCGTCGATACCGCACTTGAGCGGCATGGAAATGTCCATCAGGATCAGACGCGGCATGTGCTTGCGCCAAAGGGCCACCGCCTCCTCGCCGTTTTCGGCGATACGGTGCGAGACGCCCATGCCTTCCAGGATCTGCGAAAACACGAACTGGTTGATCTGGTTGTCTTCGGCAACCAGCACCTCGATATCGCCCTGTGTAGACGGCGACAGGCCTTCGACGTCGGTCGTGATGTGCCAGTCGTCGAACAGGGCAGAAGGCGGCATGTCGCGCACATGCGGCTCGCCCACCTGCGACGCCCCCACCTGATGCTCGAATAGGGCCGCGAAGAAATCGGCACTGATGCTGTCGGTCGCAAGCCGCTGGACGGGCAGACCGCAGGTAACGATCTCCTCGTGGCCGTCGACCGCGCCGTCCAGCAGCACCAGATCGATCGGCACATGGCAGGCCGCTGCCGTTTCGACGAAAGCGCGGAATTCGCCAAGCGAGTGCACCGCACAACTGTCGGCGCCGCGCGCCTGCAACTCCGCGACCATCAGCCCTTCGGCGCGGCTCTTGGGGGCGACGACGAGAATGCGCTTGCCAGCGAGATCGCCTCCTCCCTCCGCATCGCAATGCCGCAGGAGAACCCGCGTCTCGGCTTCCAGGACGGGATCGACGCAATTTTGCGCGGGGATGAAGTGCATATCGGCGCGGAGGCTGAAGTGCGGCGAGGTCGCCGATCCCGCCGGCTCGACGAGGTCGGTGAGATCGTCCATGACCGTCACGACGAAGTATTTTTCCGGCGTCCCGATGCGATACTTGTGCGTACTGACATAGAGCGGGCTGCCATCAGCGCGCACGATGCGCTCCTCGACACGGCTGGGAATGCCCGTCTTCAGCACCTGCAGGTCCAATTGCTCCACCCGGGCAGCGGTCTGCGCATCGGCAAGATCCCAGATCGTCCTGCCGAGGATCGCATCCGCCGCGAGGCTCGGGACGGCGCGGTAGGCCCTGTTGACGGCCACGTAGACGAGGTTCGCATCCTTGATGATCAGCGGGCTTGGAAGGGCTTCGAGAACCTCTTCCGTCAGCGCGATCCGGCCAGTATCGGCGCGCCACTGTTCTTCCTGCCGCTTCTGGTCGGAGACATCCCAGAGCGTCGAGATGTTCCAGCCGTTGGGCAGGCGCCTTTTGCGAAACTGGATCCAGCGGTCCTTGCCCAGGCGCTCGATCATCTCATGATGCTCGCGCCAATGGGCCGATATCCGCTCGGATATCCATTCCTCGCGATTGATCTTGCGGTGGCGGCGTTCGGAAGCCACGCCATAGCGCAGCCCGGCATCGTAAATCGCGCCGAGAATATCGCGCAGGCGGGTTCCCGGCGCGAGCAATCCGGCTTCGATGGGCAGAAAGCGCAGCACCTGGCGACTGGCGAAAACGAGGCAGTCGTTCCGGTCATAGACGAACGCCCCCAAACCGATAAGATCGCAAGCCGCATCAAAAATGTCCGACTGGATCTTTGTGTCGACGGACGCGCCATCGTTCATTTTATTGCAGGCCCCGCCGCCTCACCACCAGTGCACGAACCATGCTGATTCCGGCAGGAGTGCCTTCGGACGAGAAGAGATCAGCGGTCAGCCACGCTGAAACGTCCACCGGGTCGCCCCGGCAAGCTTGCGGTCATACAAGCGGAATACGACGTTGGCAGCTTTTTATTAAAGTCGAATTAAACAATACACGATGTTTGCCTCCTGCCTCCAGCGAAGAGGTGGAGAAGCGCCCCAAGGAGCACGGTCGCCCTTTCCTTGCAGCTGCGAATCCGGGAAAATGCCGGCATGACGATCCATCAACTGTCCGAAACGCTTATCAACCAGATCGCCGCGGGCGAGGTCATCGAACGGCCGGCGAGCGCTGCCAAGGAGCTGATCGAGAATGCGATCGATGCCGGCGCCAGCCGGATCGAGATCGCAACGGCCGGCGGCGGCAAGGCGCTGCTGCGGGTGACCGACAACGGCATCGGCATGTCGCCGGATGATCTGGCGCTTGCGGTCAAGCGGCACTGCACCTCCAAGATCAGCGACAGCCTGGACGACGTGCGCACGCTCGGCTTCCGCGGCGAGGCCCTTCCCTCCATCGGTTCGGTCGCACGGCTGACGATCCAGAGCCGCACCAACCACGCGCCCGAAGGTTCGCAGATTTCAGTGCTCGGCGGCCGTGTCGAGCCGGTGCGGCCGACGCCAGCCAACCGGGGGACGGTGGTCGAGGTCAGGGACCTGTTCTTCGCCACGCCGGCACGGCTGAAGTTCATGAAGAGCGAGAAGGCGGAAGCGGCCGCGATAACCGAGGTCGTGCGGCGGATGGCAATCGCGTTTCCCGCGATCCGCTTCGTGCTGTCCGGCCCGGACCGCTCGATGCTGGAACTCGCCGCCACCGGCGACGACAGGCTCGCCCGCATCGCCCAGGTGCTGGGCAAGGACTTCCGCGACAACGCGATTGAGATCGATGCCGAGCGCGAGGGCGTCCGGCTGACCGGATTTGCCGGCGTGCCGACCTTCAACCGCGGCAACAGCCTGCAGCAGTTCGCCTTCGTCAACGGCCGGCCCGTGCAGGACAAGCTGATCTGGTCGGCGCTGCGCGGCGCCTATGCGGAGACCATTCCGAGCGGCCGTTATCCCGTCGCCGTGCTGGAAATCGCGATCGACCCGGAACTCGTCGACGTCAACGTGCACCCGGCCAAGTCGGATGTGCGCTTTCGCGATCCGGGCCTCGTTCGCGGCCTGATCGTCGGCGCGATCCGCCAGGCGCTGGCACGCGACGGCGACCGGGCGGCGACGACGGGAGCTGCAGGACTGATGCGGGCCTTCCGGCCGGAACCTTTCCGCGCGCCAGCCGCGAGCGCCGCCACGGCGGGCTGGAACGCGGCGGCGTCTCCCTATCGGCCACTTGACATGCAGCCGACCCAAAACGGCTTTGCCGAGATGCGGCAGGCTGGCTTCGACATCGCGATCGAGCCGTCCGCGCGGGCCGAGCAGGCGCCGGCACCGCACGCCGGACCGGAGCTGGAGCCAGCGCAGGCATCGGCAGCGGAGCGCTATCCGCTCGGCGCCGCGCGCGCGCAGCTGCACGCGAACTATATCGTCGCCCAGACCGAGGACGGCCTCGTCATTGTCGACCAGCACGCGGCGCACGAGCGCCTCGTCTTCGAGACGATGCGCAATGCCCTGCATTCGCGACCGGTCCCGGCGCAGACGCTGCTGATCCCCGAGATTGTCGATCTGCCGGAGGACGACTGCGACCGCCTGGTCGCCCAGGCCGACAATCTGGCAAGGCTCGGACTCGGCATCGAACGGTTTGGCCCGGGCGCTATTGCGGTGCGCGAGACGCCGGCGATGCTCGGCGAAATGGATGCGGCTGGCCTGGTGCGCCAGCTCGCCGACGAGCTGGCGGAATGGGATACGGCAAGCGGGCTGGCAAGCCGGCTCGAATATCTTGCGGCGACGATGGCCTGCCATGGTTCGGTGCGTTCGGGACGGCGCATGCGGCCGGAAGAAATGAACGCGCTGCTTCGGCAGATGGAGGCGACGCCGGGCTCGGGTCAATGCAACCATGGCCGGCCGACCTATATCGAACTCAAGCTCGCCGATATCGAGCGGCTGTTCGGGCGAAGCTGAAAATGCTGGAAATTGCCACTGCGTCGCGATATGGCACACGGATGGTCGCCGCCTTCCCGGCAGGGCTGCGACCGCATGGCCGCCGTGGCCGAAGATGAACGGATCGCGACGCCCCTTTCCAGCCACCCGGCGCCGTCGCCAACAGGAGACGCGGACGATGAACCGACTTGAAGGAAACGGAAGCCGCGAGGCCAAGATCCGCTACCTGGATGCCGACTTCCAGATCCTGATGCCCGGATCCTACGTGCTCTGCGCCGTCACCGGCGAGCAGATCCCGCTCGACGAACTGCGCTACTGGAGCGTCGCACGTCAGGAGGCCTATGTGGATGCAGCCGCGTCTCTTAAGGCGGAACTGCAGGCTGGCATTCGGGGCTGAGCGCCATCGCGGCGCCCTTCGACGCCTCAAGCCAAAATTCCAAAGTCTCCGGCACAGCTGCCTCAGGCGGGCTTTTTCTCCTGCAGCCTGCGTTTGCGCGCCGACGCGAGCGCGGCGTCGATGATCTTGTCCGGCGCCCTCGGATCGTCAAAGCGGATTTCGACCTCGATCACCCGGCTCCGTTCCTTCAGTTCGGCCGCGCGCCCATGCTCGCCGGCGAGACGGGCGCTGTCCTTCGCTGTCGTCACGATCGTATAGTCGTGCGCGTCGGCATGGTCGAGCAGTTCCTCCACCTCGTCTTCGCTCAGATGATGATGGTCGGCGAAGCTGCGCGTCGCGTAGAGGGTGGCGCCCGTCCCCTCGACGGTGCGGAAGAATTTCTCGTTGTCGGCAAGTCCGGACCAGGCCATCACTGCCTTGCCGGCAAGGTCTGAGACATCGAGAGTTGCGAGGCGCGCGGTGTTCACCGCCTTGCCGCCTCGGGCAGCCTGCCGGATCAGGGCGTCCGCCGCATTGCCGTCGCCGATCACCAGCAGCGATGAGGCCTGGTGCATCTGTTCGGCCAGTGGCGCGCGCACGGGGCCGCTCGGCACGAGATAGCCGTTGCCGATGCCGCGCCGGGAATCGATGACCAGCAGCGCATAGTCGAAGACCAGGCGGGCACTCTGGAAGCCGTCGTCCATGATGATCAGGTCGACGCCCTCCTCCACCAGTCTCCGGGCACCGCCGATGCGCCGCCGTGAGATGACCGTAAGGGCTTCGTTCGCCAGAAGCAGCGGCTCGTCGCCGACGTCACGGGCGCGGTGCTTGCCTGGATCGACGACGGTGATGACGTCGAGCGAGCCGCCATAGCCGCGGCTCAGGAAACCGGGGCGCAGGCCGCGGGCTTTTGCGGCGCGGGCAAGCGCGATGGAGGTTGGCGTCTTGCCGGCGCCGCCGACCGTGAAATTGCCGACGCAAATGATCGGAACGGGCACTGTCGCCCGGCGCGCGCGCCGCATCCGGGCGCCGGCCACCAGACCGTAGAGCCTAGAGAGCGGCCACAGCGCATAGGCGCGCCAGTCCGCCTTCGTCCACCAGAAAGGTGGCGCTTCAGAAACCATGCCGTCCCCCGATCCGCTCCGCCTTTGCGCGGCACACCCCCGACGTCAGAGACCCGCATATCCCCATGCGGGTCCGGTCGCCGACAAGAATGCCCGGAAATCGAAGCAATGCAATGGCTTCAGGCCGCAGCACGGCGCGGCGCGCCGCCATCGGGCAACAGAGGTGGCAGTTCGGTGATGTCGTTGAGGCAATAGTCCGACGCCGCCGACAGCGACTGCCGCGAACCGGTTCCGGTCAGCACTGCCACCGTCAGGCCGGCGCCGGCCGTCCGCCCCATGTGCAGGTCGTGATTGTTGTCGCCGACCACGGCGACCTCGTGCGGATCGAGGCCGGTCGCGGCACAGAAGCCGAGCACCATGCCCGGCTCGGGCTTGACGCCATAGCCGCTGTCATAGCCGGCGACATAGTCGAGATACTGCTCGAAACCGAAGCGGCGCGCCGTGTGGCGAATCGACTGTTCGTTGTCGCTGGAGGCAACGCCGAGCCGGTATCCCTTGGCATGGAGGCCGGCGAAGAACAAGGCGAGGTCGGTCACGGCAACGGCCATGGAGGCGGACTGGGCGAACAGGCCGTCGAACAGGGCGGAGAGTTCGGCTACCGCCATGGGCGAACCCGCGGCCACCATGCCTTCGGCGATCTCGACGGTGTTGCCCGCCGCCAGAAGCGTATCGGGCGCAACGTGGCCGGTGTCGGGGTCCATTCCGCCGGCCGCGAGCAGGCGACGCGCCAGTTCCTCGTCGCCCATGGCGGCGATGCGGGCAAGCTCATAGTTTACCGGCACCCAGCTCCTCGCGTAGTCGAGCAGCGTTCCGTCCTTGTCGAACAGAATGCCGGAAATGGCGTTTGCCTTCGTCATCGTGCCTCCATCCGTCATGTCTCGCGCGGATGCAGCCGCGCCTTCACCGTCAGCGGATTGAGGTAGGGTTCCAGGCCGCGCAGTGTGTCTGCAAGCGCGCCGCGCATCTCGTGCACCGTATCCTGACCGGCCTCGATCATGCGGCGACGCATCTCGTCATGGGCGAGAAGGTAACCAACGCCCTTCGCCAGCATCTCCACGTCGCGGACCATCTTCGCGCCCCCGCTCTTGGCAAGGCGCTGGTAGCTGTCCCGAAAGTTCTGGACATTCGGTCCGGACAGGACAGCGCAACCGAGCATGGCCGGCTCGATCGGGTTCTGCCCGCCCTCGCCAAGCAGCGAGCGGCCGACGAAGGCGATCTCTGTCATGCGCAGGTAAAGTCCCATCTCGCCGATCGTATCCCCCAGGAAGATGTCGGTGTCTGCGGTCAGCGGATCATTGCGTGTCCGGCGCGCGACCTTCAGCCCCTTGGCGACAAGCGCTGCCTCGATCGCGTCACCGCGTTCGGGATGGCGCGGCACCACGATCGTCAGGAGGCCGGTGCGCTCCTTGAGCATGCGGTGGACCTCGCCGGCCGCGATCTCCTCTCCCTCGAAGGTGGAAATGGCGGCCCAGGTCTTGCGGTCACCCAGCTGCCCGAGATAGCCGGCCAGCGTCGCCGGATCATAGGGGGGCGCGTCGGTTTCGACCTTGAGGTTTCCGGTCACCAGGACCGGCAGAGCGCCAAGGGTACGAAAACGCTCGGCATCGACATCGGACTGGGCCACGACCAGCGAAAACTTCTCGAACAGGGCGTCGGCGATTGCCGGACGCTTCTTCCAGCGCGCGAACGAGCGGTCGGACATGCGGCCGTTGACCAGCACCTGTGCGATGTGGCGCGCGCCGAGCTCGATGACCGTCATCGGCCAGATCTCGGATTCGGCCATGACCGCAAGGTCCGGCCGCCAGTGATCTAGGAAACGGCTGATCGTCGGCTTCAGGTCGAGGGGAACATATTGGTGGATCACCGTGTCGCCGAGGCGATCGCGGGCAACGCGGGCCGAGGTCACGGTTCCTGTCGTCAGGATCACGTTGATGCCGCGCCGGCGGACCTCCCGGATCAGCGGCGACACCGCGTTGGTCTCACCGACGCTCGCCGCATGGAACCAGACCAGCGGACCGGCAGGCCTTTCGACGCTGGCATGACCGAAACGTTCTCGCCGACGGCCACGCTCCTCCTTGCCCTTCGCCGCACGGATGGCGAGATAGGGCCGCATGACCGGGTAAAGCCCGAATCCGACCCAGCGATAGGCCGAAAGGGCCACGCGCGCCAGAGCACTGCTCATCGGCACCACCTGGCAGCAACGGTCCGTCTAGATGACTTCATGAAGGTTTCCGGTCATCGGTTTGCCCACGGCGTCGGGCGACGCCGAAAGGCCGAATGGGCTTCAGACGTTTTCCGGGTCGAGCAGCCGGTGCATGTGAACGATGAAGTAGCGCATGTGCGCGTTGTCGACGGTCTGCTGCGCCTTGCCCTTCCAGGCCGCGAGCGCACTGGCATAGTCCGGATAGATGCCGACAATGTCGAGCTTGTCGAGGTCGCGGAACTGGACGTCCTTGAGGGTCGTCAGCTCGCCGCCGAATACAAGGTGCAGGCGCTGCCTGTCGTCACCGGTCTCAGTCATCTTCGTCTCTCAATAGTGATATTTTTCACACAGGGTTTGCGGCATCCGCGGCCAAAGGTCAATGGCCGGAAAGGCCGGTCGTGGAGCTTATCAACCTTCCGAGCCAGTCGCTCCCCGCAGCACACAGGATGCCGTGGCGAACGTCCGGCCGATTGTAGATCAACGGCCGGCCGTCCAGCGACACGAGGCCGCCGCCGGCATTGGCCAGGATGAGGTCCGCCGCGGCCAGGTCCCAGTCGTGGGAGTTGGTCTTGACCAGCGTTCCATCTATTCGGCCATCGGCCGCCATTGCGAGGCGATAGGCAAGCGAGGCCACATGCGGCATTCGCTCGACAGCGCCGAGCGGCCCCCGGTCGAGCCGCGAGACCATGTCCTCGGCGGCGGCAAGCCTGAAGACCTGCGCGTCCTGCGGGTTGGCAACGCTGATCTCGGCACCGTTCTTCAGCGCCGGACCGCCGGCAAAGGAGGCATAGACCTCGCCGAGGGCAGGCGCGACGAGGACGCCGGCCACCGGGCGCCCGCGGTGAACCACCGCCGCGCTGACGCACCAGACATCCTTGCCGGCGATGAACGAGCGCGTACCATCGATCGGGTCGATGACGAACAGGGTTTCGCAGGAGAGACGGGCGGGATCGTCGTCGGTTTCCTCCGACAGCCAGCCGTAGTTGGGGCGGGCGGTCAAAAGCATCGCCTTCAGGGTGTCGTTTGCCGCGATATCGGCCGCGCTGACGGGCGAACGGCCCTCGTTCTTCCACCAGACATCAGGCTCGCGGCCGAAGAATTCCATCGCTCTTTCGCCGGCCGCATGCGCGGCGCGCTCCAGGAGGCGCAGGTCCTCCTCCCAGTGCAATTGGTCTCTTTCGGCGGCCACATCCATCTGTCGGTTCCTTGCAGCGGAGCGCGGTTTCGGGCTCCACGGAATAAGATGACGCTCGAATAGCGCCAATGAAGGCTTATTCAAGACGAACCGCGCGGATCGGCGCCTCTTTACGCCCTGCGCGGAAAACCTAGCGTCCGGCCAGCGTCATGCCTTCGATTGCAAGCGTGGGCGCCGCGACGCCGAACTTGCGATCGATGTCGCTCGCCGGCGTAATGCGCATGAACATGTCCACCAGGTTCGATGCGATCGTCACTTCCGAGACCGGATAGGAAAGCTCGCCGTTCTCGATCCAGAATCCGGTGGCGCCGCGGCTGTATTCGCCCGTCACCATGTTGACGCCCTGGCCGATCAGTTCGGTCACGTAGAAGCCAGTGTCGACCGAGCGGATCAGCTCCTCGGGCGAAATCTCGCCCGGCTCGAGCGCCAGGTTGGTGCTCGCGGGGGTGACGGACGTGCCGCCACGCACGCCGCGGCCATTGGTGGAAAGGCCGAGCTCGTTTGCCGTCGATGTCGAGAGGAACCAGTGGTTCAGCACCCCGTCCTCGATCATGACCAGGCGCTCGCCGGTAATGCCTTCGCCATCGAAGGGGCGGGAGGAGGAGCCGCGCACCACCAGCGGATCGTCGGTGACCGAAAGGCCGGTCTTCAACACCTGCTTGCCCATCTTGTCGCGCAGGAAGCTCGTCTTGCGTGCAACCGACGCCCCGTTGATCGCACCAGCAATATGACCGGCAATACCGCGCGCCATACGCGGATCGAAGACGACGGTGACGTTCTTCGCAGTCGGGGCCTGACGCGGGTTCAGCCGCTTGACCACGCGCTCGCCGGCGGCGCGGCCGATTTCTGCAGGATCACGCAGGTCGGCGAAATAGAGGCGGCTGTCGAAGTCGTAGTCGCGCTCCATCTTCGTGCCCTCGCCGGCGATCACGCTGACGGAGCGACCGAAGCGGCTGGCGCTATAGGAACCGGAAAAGCCGTGCGAGGTGACGAGCACAAGGCCGCCCATTCCGGCCGATGCCCCCGCACCGCTCGAATTCATCACGCCCGTCACGCCGAGGGCTTCGGCCTCCATGGCCAGCGCCGCCTCGGCCAGGCTGTCGGCGCTAACCTGCGTCGGGTCGTACAACTGGAGATCCGGCCAGCTTTTGGCAAGGCGCTCGGGATCGGCGAGCGAGGCATAGGGGTCTTCCGGCGAGGCCTTGGCCATGGCGACGGCGCGCTCTGCGAGCTGCTGCAGGTCGAAACCGGGATTGGCGGACACGCTTGCCACTCGCCTGCCAACGAAAACGCGAAGCGAGAAATCGTCGCTCTCGGATGATTCCGTACCCTCGACCTTGCCGAGCCGGACGGAAACGGAGCTGGAGCGACCCCGGACGACCACCGCATCGGCAGCCTCCGCACCCGCCTTCATGGCACGGTCGATCAGTTCGCCGGCGCGGTCCAGAAGGCTTGCAGAATCGATGGTCTCGGACATGATTTGGCCTTTCATTCCTGCCCCATTTATTGTGCAGTGACGGCGGCATCAAGGGCTGGCCAGTGATTCTTGCCTCCCGCCATCTACATATACCGGAAGGGACCTCTTTCGCATGGCAAACACGCATGCCCTGTTCTCCGAAGCATTGCTACTCCTCGGAGGGGCCGTCCTTGCCGCGCCGATCTTCAAGAGGCTCGGGCTCGGGACGATTCTGGGCTACCTTGCCGCGGGCCTCGTGATCGGCCCGATCCTCCACTACATCCACGATGGCGAAGAGATCCTCGGGGTCGCCGAACTTGGAATCGTCTTCCTGCTGTTCCTGATCGGGCTGGAACTGCAGCCCTCCCGCCTCTGGCAGATGCGGCGCGAAATCTTCGGCCTCGGCATGCTGCAGGTGGTCGCAACGGGGATCGCGCTTGCGGCCCTTGCGCTGCTTCTCGGCGTCGAGGGCTGGCAGGCCGCGCTGATCATTGGCTTCGGGCTGGCGCTGTCTTCGACCGCCTTCGCGCTGCAGATCCTGGACGAAAAGGGCGAAACCAACACGCGATACGGCCAGCGGTCCTTCTCGCTGCTTCTGTTCCAGGACCTGGCGATCGTGCCGCTATTGGCCTTGATCCCGCTTCTCGCCAAGCAGGCTCCCGAGGATACCACCACGGCCTTTCAGGACTTTCTCGTCGCCATCGCCGCGATCCTGTCCATGCTTGTGATCGGCCGTTACGTGCTCAATCCGCTGTTTCAGATCATCGCGCGCACCGGCGCCCGCGAGGCGATGATCGCAGCTGCACTTTTCGTCGTACTCGGCTCAGCCACGCTGTTGCAGTACGCCGGCCTTTCGATGGCCATGGGCGCGTTCCTGGCCGGCGTCCTGCTGTCGGAATCCTCCTACCGCCATGAACTGGAGGCGGATATCGAGCCCTTCCGCGGTATCCTGCTGGCGCTTTTCTTCATGGCGGTCGGCCTGTCGCTGGATATCGACGTGGTCTTCCGCAACTACCAGATCATCCTCATCGCCGTCCCCGCGCTGATGCTGGTCAAGGCGATCGTGATCTATCTGATATGCCGCCTCGGCCGCTCGCCGCACAACGACGCCGTCCGGGTGGCGCTGCTCTTGTTGCAGGGCGGCGAATTCGGCTTCGTGCTTTTCACGGCGGCGTCGGCTGCGGGCATCTTCTCGTCCGCCGTCGCCTCGCTGCTGGTGGTGATCGTCACCGTCTCCATGGCACTGACGCCGATCGCCGCCCTGCTTTCACGCTACCTGATGACGGAGGACGCGCGCGAGGAAATCGAAGAGGATTTCGAGGGCGCCGGCTCGGACGTGCTGATGATCGGCTTTTCCCGCTTCGGCCAGATCGCCTCGCAGATCCTGCTGGCCAGCGGCCGCGACGTGACCGTCATCGACTATTCTGCCGACCGCATCCGGCAGGCCGCAAGCTTCGGCTTCCGCATCTATTTCGGCGACGGCACGCGCAAAGAGGTGCTGCGCACCGCCGGTATCGAACGCGCGAAGATCGTTGCGGTCTGCACGCACAAGGCCGATATCACCGACAAGATCGTTGATCTCGTGCAGTCGGAATATCCGAATGCGCGGGTGTTCGTGCGCTCCTACGACCGCATACACACGCTGTCGCTCAGGGCGCGCGGCGTCGACTTCGAAGTGCGCGAGACGCTGGAATCCGGTCTCCTGTTTGGCCGCAAGGCGCTCGAAGCGCTCGGCATGAGCGACGAGGAAGCGCTGGCGATCATGAACGACATTCGCCGCCGCGACGAGGCGCGGCTTGTGCTGCAGGCCGCCGAAGGGCTTGCCGCCGGACGCGACATGCTGCATTCGCGCCCGGTTCGCCCCGTACGGCCGGAGCCGCTGATCAAGCCCAAGCACACCGAGCAGGTGGAGGAAGACGAGGACGAAAGCGGCATCGCGCTCGCTGCGGGACAGGCTGCCGCCGACTGAGGGCCGGTTTCCCGGGGCACTGCCCCTATTGCCTTGCGCGCGCGTGACGCTCGAACTGTTCGTCGAGCGCGCGCTTCAGCTCTTCCCGCACGCCTGCGGTATGGTCCAGGATTTCTCTCGCGCGCAGGAAATCCAGGACCCGGAAGCGGCCGACCTCGGGGCGCAGGAAGATATCCGGCGCGCCCTGCTTCAACTTCAATGCGATCATCGAGCGCATCGTCAACTGGCTGGCGCCGTAGAGGCTGTCGACGCTGTTGGGGATCTGGCCGTCGTCGCCGGTCGGCCGGCCGACGACGTCGACGCCTATCGTGATATCCGCCGTTCCCTCCAGATGATCGAAGGGAACCGGATTCCAGAGCCCGCCATCGATCAGCACGTGCCCGTCGATCCGCACCGGCAGGAAGACTGCCGGGAGCGCCGCGGATGCGGCGAGTGCGGGATAGAGCGCACCGCTTTCGCAGATGTGCTCGCACTGCTGGTAGAAATCCGAGGTGACGACCTTCAGGGGGATGCGCAACTCCTCAAAGCGGTCGGGAATGTCGCCATGCAGGAAGGCGCGCAGGATCCGCTCCAGATTGAACTGGCTGACGCGCAGCCCCGATGCCCATATGTCCGAAAGTGTGGCAGGGCGCAGGCCCCATATCCGGGACAGCGCCTCGGCCGGCTGCCCCACGGAGGCCAACGTATGCTCGCGGATTTCGCGGCCGCTGAGGCCGGCTGCCATCGCGGCCCCCATGAGAGCACCGATCGAAGCGCCGGCGATCAGTTGTGGACGGATACCGAGTTCGTCGAGCACTTCGATGACATGGATATGCGCCAGTCCCCGCGCCCCGCCGCCGCCGAACGCGATCGATACGGTGGGCGTCGCAGCGGTCGTTGCAGCAGCAGTCACATCGTTCGGCATCGGGCCTCCTCGCAAGTCGCAAGCCTTCAGGATCGCCGTGCCGGCTGAGCGTGAACCGGCCCGGTCCAGCCCCATCCCCGAACCGCCCCAGGGCGGGCGCTGGCTCAGGCCGGCACGTAGCGATAAAAGTGCATTCGCGTGTCGCCGAAGGTGCGCACCTCCAGCATCTCGTAGCCTTCGACCGCTGCCGGCGTCACGTCGGCGCGCTCTTCCAGGATAGCAAGCGCGCCCGGCACCAGCCAGCCGCCTTTCGCCGCCGCGTCCATCGCCTTCTCGCCAAGGCCGCGACCGTAGGGCGGATCGGCAAACAAGAGGTCGAACGGCTCCATGGTGCCGACTGCACCGAGCGCCGTGGCGTCTCGGCGGAAAATCTTGGCCTTGCCCTGCAGACCGAAGGTTTCGATATTGGTGTGGATCAGGCCGCGCCCCTCCACGCCCTGCTCAACGAACAACACCGCGCGGGCACCGCGCGAAATCGCTTCGAGACCCACCGCCCCGGTGCCGGCAAACAGGTCGAGGACGCGCGCGCCGTCGAGATGTTGTGCGTAGCCGTGACCGAGAATGTTGAAAAGGCTTTCCCGCGTCCGGTCGGTCGTGGGCCGGATGTCGTCGCTTTTCGGCGTCGCCAGCGCGCGGCCGCGGAAAGTGCCCCCGACTATGCGCACCTGTCAGTTTCCTCGGCCACGCGGCTTGCCGCCGCCCGGGCGTCCGCCGCCAGGCTTGCCCCCTGACCTGCTGCCGCCAGGCTTGCCACCAAAGGGTTTCCCACCGGGCTTGCCACCAGCGGACTTCCCGAAGAAGGGCTTGCCGCCAAAGGACTTGCCGCCCGGCTTTGCACCGAAGCCGCGCTCGCCGCCCCGACCGCCGCCGCCGGACCGGTCATCCGACCTGTCGCGGGGTGGGCGGTCGCCGAAGGACCGCTCCGACGAGAAGGACCTGCCCCGCGACGGACGCTCCTCACGCCCCCCACGATCTTCGCGCGGCGGCCTGTCGCCGACCCCGCGCGGTCCCCTGTCGCCACCGAAGCCTCCGCGGCCGAAATCACGGCCGCCGTCATCACGCGAACGCTTTTCGGGCTCGCTGGCGCGAATCCAGTCGCCCCCGTCCTCTGAGCCGAGGACGCGCGCCTTGCGCTCGCCGCGCTCGGCGCCCGGACGCGCAGTAGCGGCGCGCCCCGGTGCCTTCTTGCGATCGGGATCGAACTTGTGGGTCGACCGGGTGGCCTCGCCGTCGCGGTTGCGGCCGTAGCGCTTGGTCTTCGGCGCACCCTCGGGCCGGGTGCGGGGCTCGCGCTTCACCGCTTCCTCGCCCTCGGCGGCGTGCGCTTTCTTCTCGGCGACGGGGCGGGCGCCGGGCGCCATCCAGACGTTGGACTTGCGCGGGCGGTTGCCCGGTTCGCGCTTCTGACTATCGGAGAAGCGGTCGTCGTCGCGGCGGTGCCGGTCACCGCCGTGCCTGTCGCCACCCCGATCGTCGAAATGGTCGCCGCCGCGGCTATCGCGCCGCGTGTCGAGACGGGCGCGCGCCTTTTCGCGGCGATCGCCGTCCTTCTCGCGGAAATCGCGACCTTCGCGTTCGCGCTCACCGCGGCCCTCGCGTGCGGGCTTCTCGGTCCTGGCCGGCTTTTCTTCCTTCTCGCCCTGCCCCTGGTCGAACAGAGGGGCCTCGAAGTTCGCCTTGGCTTCATCGATCAGGCGCGGGCCGAGCTGGTCGCGCAGCGTGCGGCCACGGATTTCCTGGGCGTGGCCCTCCGGCAGCTCGCCGAGCTGGAACGGGCCGTAGGAAATGCGGATCAGGCGGTTCACGTCGAGACCCAGCGCGCCGAGCACGTTCTTGATCTCGCGGTTCTTGCCCTCGCGCAGCCCCATGGTGATCCAGACGTTGGAGCCCTGAACCTTGTCGAGCGTCGCTTCGATGCCGCCGTAGAGCACGCCGTCGACGGCGATGCCTTCCTTCAGCTTGTCGAGCGCCTCCTGCTCGATCTTGCCGTGGGCGCGCACGCGGTAGCGGCGCAGCCAGCCGGTGGCCGGCAGTTCGAGCACGCGGGCGAGCCCGCCGTCGTTGGTCAAAAGCAGCAGACCCTCGGTGTTGATGTCGAGGCGACCGACGGACATGACGCGCGGCAAGTCTTCCGGCAGGTGTTCGAAGACCGTCGGGCGGCCTTCCGGATCGGCATTGGTCGTCACCAGTCCTGCGGGCTTGTGGTAGAGCCACAGGCGGGTGCGCTCGATACCGCGGATCGGCTGGCCGTCGACCTCGATCAGGTCGGCGAAGGTGGCGTTGAGCACGGGCGTGTCGAGCACGGTGCCGTTCACGCTGACGCGGCCTTCCATGATCATGCGCTCCACGTCGCGGCGCGATGCGACGCCGGCACGGGCCAAGAGCTTGGAAATGCGTTCGGGTGCGGCGGCGGCATCGGCGGACGCGCGCTCTGCCGGTGCCGGCCGCGCCCTGTCGGGCTTGCCGGAGCCGCTGCGCGCCTCCTTCTTGACGCCGGCCCTTGCGGGGCCGCGCTCGGTCTTGGAGAAGCCGCCGGACTTCGCTCCTGCGGCGAAGGGCTTCTTGCCCTGCGGCTTGCGGTCGCCGTCACGGGGCTTGCGATCACGGGCGAAGGGCTTGGCGCCCGGCCGTTTTGGCTTGTCGTTGGATGTCATTTGTTGTTTGCCTAGCGTTTTGGCGTGTCGTATCAGGTCAGGCCGTCGGGGTTAAGAGGAATTCTGAGCGCGGATGACGAATAGCTTCATGGACGAGGCGCTGATCGAGGCGCGCGCGGCAGCTGAGCGGGGCGAAGTCCCGATCGGCGCCGTCGTCGTGATCGACGGGGTCGTCGTCGGAAGAGGCGGCAACCGCACCCGTGAGAAAAACGACGTCACCGCCCATGCCGAGATCGAGGCCATCCGGCAGGCCTCGGCCGCCCTGGGACAGGAGCGCCTGACCGGCGCCGACCTCTATGTGACGCTTGAGCCCTGCACCATGTGCGCCGCTGCTATCTCCTTCGCCCGCATCCGCCGTCTCTACTACGGCGCCGAAGACCCGAAGGGCGGCGGTGTCGATCATGGGGCACGATTCTACTTCCAGCCGACCTGCCATCATGTGCCCGAAGTCTATTCCGGCCTGCAGGAGACGGAGGCGGCAGGGATACTGCGGCAATTCTTCCAAATCCGTCGCGACGCGGATTGAGACGCGGCGGATGCCGGCGACCTGCCCGCGCACCGCATCACAAGCCAGGCGCGCTTCAGCCTGGGCCGGGCGGCCTCAGGCGGCAGCCGAATTCACCTCGCGCCCGTCGATGACGATGCGGTTACGGCCGCCGGTCTTGGCGCTGTAGAGATCGGCATCCGCGCGCCGGAAGAGCTCCATTGGCTCGAACGGCCCGTGTCCGCAGGCGACACCGATGCTCACGCTCAACGGTACCGGGCGGCCGTCGGATACGAGGGTGCTGCTTGCCACCGAACGGCGGAGGCGTTCGGCCACCCGAAGCGCCTGGGCGCGGTCGTGCCCCGGCAAAAAGGCGACGAACTCCTCGCCGCCGATCCTGCCCCACCAGCAGCGCTCGCCGATCGCCCGCGATATTGCCGCCCCGATGCGCCTCAGCGCTTCGTCGCCAACGAGGTGGCCGAAATTGTCATTGACATGCTTGAAGTGGTCGGCATCGGCAATCAGGATCGCCACCGGCCCTGCACTGCGGCAGCTTTCCACATCCAGGTCCGCGAAAAACGCGCCGCGGTTCAGCCCGCCGGTCAGCGCGTCCGTCCGTGCCCGCACCTGCAGGTCGGCATGCAGGTCCTTCAGTTCCGCGTGCGCGCTCTCAAGCCTCACATGCATGAGCGCCAGCACGTCGCGCTGCCTCGCGATGGTCTCGCTCTGGTGAAACTGCCAGGCGCTGGCAGGACCGGCGATGACGAGCGGGCAAAGCACACTCATCCAGAACCCCGGCCCGTCCGGATGCCCACCCAGCATCGGCACGAGAAGCAACACGATGCCCACGGAAACGGCTACGGAAACAGCCGTCACCGCCGCGGCCTTCATGGCTGTCTTTCGGCTGATCCTGAACATGCGACGAGGGATAGCCGCCGGCGGTTAACGCAAGGTGAGCCCGATTGTGAAATCTGTCTTGATCCGGCGGACAACAGCTCAGCCGGCGGCAAATTGCTTCAGCTTTTCGCCGGAAAGCCGGTAGCGCGTCCATTCGGTCTGCGGCTCGGCGCCGATCGCCTCGTAAACGCGGATGGCCGGTTCGTTCCAGTCGAGCACGCTCCATTCGAAACGACCGCACCCCTCCTCCACCGCAACCCTGGCAAGGTGGCGCAGCAGCATCCTGCCGAGACCCGCCCGACGGTGCTCCGGCGTCACGTAGAGATCTTCGAGATAGAGCCCGTTGCGGGCCTGCCAGGTGGAATAGCTGAGGAACCAGACGGCAAAGCCCGCAGGCTCGCCGGCCTCTGTCTCGCAAATCACGGCGCGGGTGACGGAGCCTGCTCCAAACAGGGAAGCGGCAATGGTCTCTTCCGTCGCCTCAACCTCGTTCCCGGCCTTCTCATAGATGGCAAGCTCGGTGATGAAGCGCAGGATGACGCCTGCATCCGCAGGCGTCGCGTTGCGAATGCGATAGCTCATCGGGCTTAGAACGGCCACCATTTCTTGGTGCCGGAATTGGCCATCTTCGCCTCTTTCTTCCGGCGAAGCTCCTTCTTGCGTTCCGGCTCGCCGAGGTCGGCGGCGGCTTCTTCCGGAAGCTTGCGGTATTCGAGCGGCGGATCGCTGAGGTAGCGGCGCTTGTCGCTATAGAGGCCCTGCTGCAGCTTGCGCGCCTCGCGATACTGCTCCTGCTGTTCCTTGGTGGAAAGCTGGCGCATCGTGTTGTTCTGGCTCTGCAGCGGCGAGTTGTAGCCAATCTTGCGCTCGTTCTCGGTCGCTTCCGCCTTCAGGCGCTCGCGCATGTCCTCCGGGCTTTCCACCCACTGGGGATTGTCGGTGGTGGAGGCAAGCGTCTTCTGCGGCTGCACCAGCGTCGCCTCGTCCTTCGGCACGACGAGCGAGCCGCGCGGCTGGTAGGCGATCCTCTTGTCGCCGTTCGGCGGCCGGAGCATCACGGCGTTGCCGAGGTCATCCATCAACTGCTCGCCGCTCGTCTTGTCGGTGCCGTAGGTGGGACCGCCAACGCAACCAGAAAGGACGGCGCAGGCGCCAAGCAGCGCTGCAGCGCCGGCCAGTCGAATTTCTCGCGTCATTGCCATGCAAACCCTTCCCGGCCGAGCCGGTGAATCGCGTCGATCATGTTCATCGAATACCGTGCGGTGACGGAAAAATCCGACGATTTTCGGGCAGGAATACCGGATGAGGCGCCAAAGCGCAATTCATCCGGTAACTTGACCACCTTGTTCACAACCTTTCGTGATCGCGCCGCCTCAGGCGGCGGCGCTGAAGCCGATCTCGCGAAGGGCTGCCGCATCGCGCGCAGAAACGTCCGGATAGTCCGGATCGGAACCGACATCGGTGGTGATGCGCCACGAACGGGCGCACTTGGTGCCCTCCGCAAGCTTCGGCTCGACAGCCACGCCCGGGACCTCCTGCAGGCGGAAAGCCTCGGCAGGGCCTTCGCCGGACACCAGCGTGATCGCAGACGTGATGCAGATCTCGGCGAAGTCTTCACCTTCGAGCGCCGCCATCAGTTCCGCATCGGTGACATAGACCACGGGCGCGGCCTCCAGCGACGAGCCGATCCGCTTCTCGCGGCGCTCGATCTCGAGCGCGCCGGTCACGACGGTGCGGACGGTGCGGATCTTCTCCCACTTCGCCGCAAGCGCGTCGTTCTTCCACTCGGCCGAAATTTCCGGGAACTGTTCGAGGTGGACGGAGACCGCGTCGGGCTTGCGCGACAGCCAGGCTTCCTCGGTCGTGAACGGCAGCATCGGCGCCAGCCACAGGACGAGGCAGTCGAACAGCTTGCGGATGACGGCGAGTGCCGCACGACGGCGCAGGCTGGACGGCGCGTCGCAGTAGAGCGCATCCTTGCGGACGTCGAAGTAGAAGGCCGAGAGCTCGACGTTTGAAAAGTCGATCAGAGCCCGGGCGATCTTCTTGAAGTCGAAGGCGTCGTAGCCCTCGCGGACGAGCACGTCGAGTTCCGCCAGCCGGTGCAGCATCAGCTTCTCCAGCTCCGGCATATCGGCATAGGCGATCTCCTCGCCCTTGTCGTGGGCGAGCGTGCCGAGCATCCAGCGGATGGTGTTGCGCAGCTTGCGGTAGGCGTCGATGTTGGTCTGGATGATCGTCTTGCCGAGGCGCTGGTCTTCCCAGTAATCGGTCGTCATGACCCACAGGCGCAGGATGTCGGCGCCGGCGTCCTTCATCACGTCCTGCGGCGAGACGACGTTGCCCTTCGACTTCGACATCTTCTCGCCCTTCTCGTCCATCGTGAACCCGTGGGTGACGACGGCATTGTAGGGCGCGCGGCCGCGCGTCGCGCAGCTTTCGAGCAGCGAGGAATGGAACCAGCCGCGATGCTGGTCGGAGCCTTCCAGGTAGACGTCGGCCGGCCACTTCAGGTCCGGTCGGTCTTCGAGCGTGAAGGTGTGGGTCGAGCCTGAGTCGAACCAGACGTCGAGGATGTCCATGACCTGCTGCCAGCGGACCGGATCATGATCATTGCCGAGGAAGCGCTCCTTGGCGCCTTCGGCGAACCATGCGTCCGCGCCTTCCTTCTCGAAGGCTTCGAGGATGCGGGCGTTGACGGCGTCGTCGACGAGCACGTTGCCGTCCTCATCGGCGAAGATCGCGATCGGCACGCCCCAGGCGCGCTGGCGGGAAAGCACCCAGTCCGGACGGCCCTCGATCATGGCGCGCAGGCGGTTCTGGCCGGCGGCGGGCACGAAGCGGGTGTCGTCGATGGCAGACAGCGAGCGCGAGCGCAGCGTGGTGCCGTCTCCCAGTTCCTTGTCCATGTAGACGAACCACTGCGGCGTGTTGCGGAAGATAACCGGCTTCTTGGAGCGCCAGGAATGCGGATAGGAATGCTTCAGCCGGCCGCGGGCAAACAGCGCATGGCGGGCGATCAGCGCCTTGATGACGCGGTCGTTGGCATCGCCCTTCTTGCCCTTGTCGTCGATGACGCGACCGGCGCCGCCTTCCGCATCCGGGCCGAAGCCGGGCGCGTCGGCGGTGAAATAGCCGGCGTCGTCGACGGTGAACGGGATGGCGGACGAGATGCCGCGGGCTTCCAGCGCGCGGGCGGAGTCCATCCAGGCGTCGAAGTCCTCGCGGCCGTGGCCGGGGGCGGTGTGGACGAAGCCCGTGCCGGCGTCGTCGGTGACGTGGTCGCCATCGAGCAGCGGCACCTTGAAGTCGTAACCGCCGCCGAGACCGTGCAGCGGATGGGCGCAGGTGATGGCGCCAAGTTCATCGGCCTCGACGTCGCGGATGAAATTGAAGGTCAGCTTGGCCTTTGCGGCGGATTCGTCGGCAAGGCGCTTGGCGAAGATCAGCTTCTCGCCCGGCTGCGGGCCGAAGTCGTTCTCGGCGGTCGCCACCTCATAGAGACCGTAAGCGTAGCGCGAGGAATAGGCGATCGCGCGGTTGCCGGGGATCGTCCAGGGGGTTGTCGTCCAGATGACGACAAAGGTGCCGGCGAACGCTTCCGGGCCTTCCTTCACCGGGAACTTCACCCAGATCATGTCGCTCTCGACGTCGGCGTACTCGACCTCGGCTTCGGCCAGTGCCGTGCGCTCGACCACCGACCACATGATCGGCTTGGAGCCGCGGTAGAGCTGGCCGCTCTTTGCGATCTTCATCAGCTCGCCGGCGATGCGCGCTTCCGCGTGGAAGTTCATCGTGGTGTAGGGGTTGTCGAAGTCGCCCTCGATGCCGAGGCGCTTGAACTCTTCCGACTGGATCTTGATCCAACCGGTGGCGAAGTCGCGGCATTCCCTGCGGAACTCGTTGACCGGCACCTCGTCCTTGTTCTGGCCCTTCTCGCGGTACTTCTCCTCGATCTTCCATTCGATCGGAAGGCCGTGGCAGTCCCAGCCGGGGACATAGTTCGCGTCATAGCCGCGCATCTGGAACGAGCGGTTGATGACGTCTTTCAGGATCTTGTTCAGCGCATGGCCGATATGGATGTTGCCGTTGGCATAGGGCGGGCCGTCGTGCAGGACGAATTTCTCACGGCCGGCGGCTGAAGCGCGCAGCTTCTTGTAGAGGCCCATCTGCTGCCAGCGGGCCACCGTTTCCGGCTCCTTCTGCGGCAGGCCGGCGCGCATCGGGAAATCCGTCTGCGGCAGGTTGAGGGTGGAGGAGTAGTCGATCTTCTGGGCTGTATCGGTCATGGCTGGGGCTATCGCTTGATCGCGCGAACGTTCGCGCACAGTAAGGGGATCTGTCTGTCGGTGACGGCGGGGACGTGCAGGACACGCCCAAATACCCGGACCTTCCGGCCTCGCTCAGAGCGCGCGGAAGGCCGGGCCACTAATTCGGGATATGAAAATCAACCTGTTTGGCGCCATGGTGGCGGTTGTTTATGCGCTTTTGCCCAAAAAAGGAAGGGGGCGCATCCGCAATTGGGCGATCAGAATGCGAGCTTGGCGTCGATCGCGCCCAGCGGGCGCACGCCGGCCAGAAGCGCCCTCGCCTCCTCGGCATCGCGCTTCATCTGCATGACAAGCGCGTCGAGCCCGTCGAACTTCAATTCGTCGCGCAGATGCTCGAAGAAGGTGACGCTACAGATCTCGCCGTAGAGGTCGCCTGCAAAGTCGAAGACGAACGTCTCCAGAAGCGGCGCGCCGTTGCTGTCGACCGTGGGGCGGCGGCCGAAGCTTGCGACCCCGTCATAGAGCGTACCGTCGGCGCGGCGGAAGCGGACCGCGTAGATGCCGGTGCGCAGGGCGACCTCGGGCGGCAACTGCATGTTGGCGGTCGGGAAGCCGAGCGTGCGGCCGAGTTGCTTGCCGCCGATGACTTCGGCCTCGACGGAGTAGCGGTAACCGAGCAGGCCTGCGGCTTCGGTGACTGCGCCGTCCGAAAGCAGCACGCGGATGCGGCTGGAGGAAATCACCTCGGCCGCCTCATCGCGGAAGGCGTCGACCAGGGTGACGCCGAAGCCGTCCTTCTGGCCGGAGGCGATCAGGGACGCAGGTCCGCCTTCCCGGGCATTGCCGAAATGGAAATCGAAGCCTGTGACGACGTGCCCGGCGTGCAGCCACTCCACCAGCACCTGCTGGACGAAATCCGCCGCCGACATCTGCGAGAACTGCCGGTTGAAGGGGTATTCGATGACGGCCGCAAAGCCCATGCCTTCCAGGATGCGCGCCTTCAGCGGTGCCGGCGTAAGACGGAAGACCGGCTGGTCGGGACGGAAGACGGTGCGCGGGTGCGGCTCGAAGGTCAGAAGCAGCGCCGGCAAGTTGCGTTCGGCGGCAATGTCCAGGGCGCGCTGCAACACGGATTGATGCCCGCGATGCACGCCGTCGAAATTGCCGATCGCGACCACGCCGCCGCGCAGATGCCCCGGCAGCGGCTCCTTCGTCTCGTTGCGATGGAATACGGTCATGGCGTTCGTCCGTCCAGTTATCGCAGGCGCGGCATCCACCATTTCGGCGAAGCATGCTCGCGCGCCAGGAACGCCTCGAGCTTCGCCTCGTCGGTCCTGCCGTCGGCGACATACTCCTGCGCATGGATACCGCCGGAGATATAGAGGACGTCAAGCCCGAAGGCCTCGGCGCCGCGCACATCGGTCGGCATGCCGTCGCCGATCGCGATCACGCGCGACGGATCGAACGCGCCGCGGACTTCCCGCGCCTCCTCAATCGTCCTTTCGTAGATCGGTCGGTGCGGCTTGCCGGCGATGAGCGACGTACCGCCCAGTTCGCCGTAAAGCTTCGCCAGCGCGCCCGCGCAGGGGATCAGCCGGTGTCCGCGCTCGACCACGAGGTCCGGGTTGGCGCAGATGAAGGCAAGATGGCGGGCGGCAAGCTTCTCCAGCTCAGCCCGGTAGTCCTCGGCCGTCTCCCGCTCGTCGTCGCGGAAACCGGCGCAGACGACGATGCCGGCCTCTTCCGAAGAGACCGTCTCGACGCCGAGACCGTCGAGCAGCGGATGATCCTTCTCCGCACCGATGAAATAGATCTTTTCCGGCCCGGACGAGATCAGTGCCCGGGTGACGTCGCCCGAGGTGACGATGCGGTCATAGGCTTCGTCGAGCACGCCGAGGCCGCGGATCTGCACCTTCACGCCCGGATAGGGGCGTGGCGAATTCGTGATCAGCACGACCGTGAGGCCGGCGGCGCGGGCCGCGGCCAGGGCCTCGGAGGCGCCCGCGAAGGCTTCGACGCCGTTGTGCAGCACGCCCCATACGTCGCACAGCACGACATCGTACCGGTCGGTGATTTCGCTGAAAGTGTCGATGCGCTTGGCCATGCTGATATTCCGATGCTTTTCAGAGCCCGGCTGACATCGCAAAGCCGGAAAGAGAAAACAAGGGCCTTGGCCGAATTTTGCCGGGCCGTGGCCTAAATGACAGATGTGAGCAGGAAGCCCGCGACGGCGCATGCCAGCAGCGTATAGACGATGCCGAGCCTGAGGCGGAACAGCAGGAACGCGGCGGCTGCCGTCAGAAGCAGCGCCTGCGCATCCAGCGAGGACGGGTCGGGCCACGCCATCGAGACCGGACCGGCATTCAGGGTGCCGACTTGCCGGAAGAGGACGTGGAGGCCGAACCAGACCGCGAGATTGAGGATGACGCCGACCACGGCGGCGGAGATCGCGGCGAGCGCGCCGGACAGCGCCGTATTCGCCCGCAGGCGTTCCACATAGGGGGCGCCAAGAAAGATCCAGAGGAAGCAGGGAACGAAGGTGACCCAGGTCGTCAGGAACGCCCCGAGCAGGCCGGCAACGAGGGGATCGAGGCCCCCGGTATCGCGAAACGCCGCGAGGAAGCCGACAAAGGAGAGCACGAGGACCAGGGGCCCCGGCGTCGTCTCCGCCAGCGCCAGACCGTCCAGCATCTCGCCGGGGTTCAGCCACTGATAGGTATCGACGGCCTGCTGGGCGACATAGGCGAGCACGGCATAGGCGCCGCCGAAAGTCACCAGGGCCATCTTGGAGAAGAAGACGCCGATCGTTGCGAAGGCGCCGGGGCCTGAGGGAAGCAACGGCAGCAGGCCGAAGGGTGCCGCCCAGAGACAGAGGCCGACGGCAAGGAGGCCGAAGGACGCACCAAGGCTGCGGCGCCTGTCGGGGAACGTGTCGCCGATCACCGACGGCCGGTCGGAAACGCTCGCCTTCTGCCCGGCTGCGGGCTGCAGCGCCGTCGGCCACGCCCGCGCCAGGAGATAGCCCGCAAGGCCGGCGGCCGCGATCACAAGCGGGAAAGGCAGCGCAAAGAAGAACAGGCAAACGAAGGCCAAGGCGGCAAGCAGTCGTGCCAGCCCGGTCTTCAGTGCGCGACGCGCCACGCGCACCAGCGCCTCCAGCACGATCGCCAGCACCGCGGCCTTCAGGCCGAAAAAGAGCGTCTGCAGCCAGTCGGTTCGCTGGAGCAGCGCATAGGCCGTGGAAAGCGCGCAGATGACAAAAAAGCCCGGCAGCACGAAGAGCGTGCCGGCAACGATGCCGCCGCGCGTGCCGTGCAGCAGCCAACCGACATAGGTCGCCAGCTGCTGCGCCTCGGGACCGGGCAGCAGCATGCAGTAGTTCAGCGCGTGCAGGAACCGGCTCTCGGAAATCCAGCGGCGGTCCTCCACCAGTTCCTTGTGCATCAGCGCAATCTGGCCGGCGGGACCGCCAAAGCTCAAAAGACCGATGCGCGCCCAGAGCCTGAGGGCTTGCGCGAATGTCGGATATGGAGGAACGGCGTTTTGCGAAGGCTCGGACTGTAAAAATGACATGGTCGCGTAGTAACCATTCCGTACGAAATATTTTTGACGCGTCTTCCTTGACACCACCTGGCCCCAAGCCTATCTCGGTGCCGCTAGCACTCACTAACGAGGAGTGCTAACACCCATCCAACGGGTCGGCTTCCGATCCGGAAATGTCATTTGATCGAGGGATTAGACAATGGCAAGCACCAACTTCCGTCCGCTCCACGACCGCGTCGTCGTACGTCGCGTCGAGTCCGAGGAAAAGACCAAAGGCGGCATCATCATTCCGGACACCGCAAAGGAAAAGCCGCAGGAAGGCGAGATCGTCGCTGTCGGCTCCGGCGCCCGTGACGAAAGCGGCAAGATCATCGCTCTCGACGTCAAGGTCGGCGACCGCGTCCTGTTCGGCAAGTGGTCGGGCACCGAAGTCAAGCTCAACGGCGAAGACCTTCTGATCATGAAGGAAGCCGACATCATGGGCATCATCGGCTGATCCAGCCGATACCTTCTTTTCCGATATATCGCTGACACCCCTCTTCAGGAGTTCAAGAAATGGCAGCCAAAGAAGTAAAGTTCGGCCGCACCGCGCGCGAAAAGATGCTGCGTGGCGTCGACATCCTCGCTGACGCAGTGAAGGTCACCCTCGGCCCGAAGGGCCGCAACGTCGTCATCGACAAGTCCTTCGGCGCTCCGCGCATCACCAAGGACGGCGTATCGGTCGCCAAGGAAATCGAACTGGAAGACAAGTTCGAGAACATGGGCGCCCAGATGGTCCGCGAAGTCGCTTCGAAGACCAACGACGTCGCCGGTGACGGCACCACCACTGCAACGGTTCTCGCCCAGGCGATCGTTCGCGAAGGCAACAAGGCCGTTGCAGCCGGCATGAACCCGATGGACCTGAAGCGCGGCATCGACCTCGCCGTCAAGGAAGTCGTCAAGGATCTCCAGGCCAAGGCCAAGAAGATCTCCACCTCGGAAGAAGTGGCACAGGTCGGCACGATCTCGGCAAACGGCGACAAGCAGGTCGGCCTCGACATTGCTGAAGCCATGCAGAAGGTCGGCAACGAAGGCGTCATCACGGTTGAAGAAGCCAAGACCGCCGAGACCGAGCTCGAAGTCGTCGAAGGCATGCAGTTCGACCGCGGCTACCTGTCGCCGTACTTCGTCACCAACCCGGAAAAGATGGTCGCCGACCTGGAAGACGCTTTCATTCTCCTGCACGAGAAGAAGCTCTCCAACCTCCAGGCGATGCTCCCGGTTCTCGAAGCCGTCGTCCAGACCGGCAAGCCGCTGGTCATCATCGCTGAAGACGTCGAAGGCGAAGCTCTTGCAACGCTCGTCGTCAACAAGCTGCGTGGCGGCCTCAAGATCGCTGCCGTCAAGGCTCCGGGCTTCGGCGACCGCCGCAAGGCCATGCTCGAAGACATCGCCATCCTGACGGGCGGCACGGTGATCTCCGAAGACCTCGGCATCAAGCTCGAGAACGTCACCCTCGACATGCTCGGCCGTGCGAAGAAGGTCTCCATCTCCAAGGAGAACACCACGATCGTCGACGGCGCTGGCCAGAAGGGCGAGATCGAAGGCCGCGTGGCCCAGATCAAGGCCCAGATCGAAGAGACCACCTCCGACTACGACCGCGAGAAGCTCCAGGAGCGCCTGGCCAAGCTCGCAGGCGGCGTTGCCGTCATCCGCGTCGGCGGCTCGACGGAAGTCGAAGTGAAGGAAAAGAAGGACCGCATCGACGACGCGCTGAACGCGACCCGCGCTGCCGTTCAGGAAGGCATCGTACCGGGCGGCGGCGTCGCCCTGCTGCGTGCTTCTTCCCAGCTGACGGTCAAGGGCGAGAATGCCGACCAGGAAGCCGGCATCAACATCGTTCGTCGCGCCCTGCAGGCTCCGGCCCGCCAGATCGCCGAGAACGCTGGTGACGAAGCCTCGATCGTCGTCGGCAAGATCCTCGAGCAGAATGGCGACAACTACGGCTACAACGCCCAGACCGGCGAGTATGGCGACATGATCGCCATGGGCATCGTCGACCCGGTCAAGGTCGTTCGCACCGCACTTCAGGACGCAGCCTCGGTTGCCGGCCTGCTCGTCACCACCGAAGCCATGATCGCCGAGCTGCCTAAGAAGGACGCTCCGGCAATGCCGGGCGGCATGGGCGGCATGGGCATGGACGGCATGATGTAATTGGACGAAAGTCTAATCTGCATGCGGATCGGGCGGCCTTCGGGCCGCCCTTTCTGTTTCTGGCCACCGCCATCCAGAGCGAAATCACTTAAACCATTAGATTTTTTGCCCCTGCCCATTGCCGGTTGCAATCAAGCCGGTATAGAACCTGCGGCGAAGCTGGACTGACGCTGGGGGCATTCTGACGGCACGAGCGGCGACGTCGTTTCGACGTCCAAAGATCTGCATGTCCAATCCCATCAGCATAAGCACATCATTCCGGACGTCGGCACGAGACGAAACGGGTTCGCTGGCGTCTGCGAGCGAACAAAAAAACATTGTGGCGCCGACGTCGATCGAGTTTGGCTGGACCGGAAAAGCCGCACCTTTCCGGTCAGTCTTTTGGGGGGGCGAGGAATGCCGATAGCCGCGCACCGGCAAGGGGCGCGATATCGGCGACCAGCTGGGGTTCAACGTGTTCAAAATTGCCAAGACTGCCTTCGTTGCACCGCTTGTAACCGGAACCGTCGCGTTCGATTCACCCGATAACGAACTCTTGACGCAGTACTGCGCCATCGAGCGCTGGACGGGCGACCTGTCAAACGGGCTCTTTCAGCTCGGCGAGCGGGCAGCGCGCATGCACCGGCTGGAACAGCGCAGCTGCGGCCTGCTCAATCTCGTCCGCT
The DNA here is from genome assembly GCA_023404095.1 of Pseudomonadota bacterium. Lineage (GTDB taxonomy): Bacteria > Pseudomonadota > Alphaproteobacteria > Rhizobiales > Rhizobiaceae > Mycoplana. The sequence goes on from JAEYDD010000002.1 coordinate 133,202, forward strand.
GTTACACCCAGCAGGATCGCAACCATGTGCTGGAGCTCTTCGAGCAGGCAGCCACGGTTTCCTCCTCCTTCTGCTTCTCCACCACGATCGAGATCGACGGGATCCGGCGTCAGCCGGTGCTGTGTGTCGGGGAATCGACGGGGCTCGAGCATCGATACGCCGGCGCGATCATCGGCGTCTTCATCTTTCCCCGCTTCCAGGTGGAAAATGGGCACGGGATCTCATCGGCTCAGTAGTGCCCTGTCTCCGCTCCCGTTCGTGACAATGTGCCACTCCGGAAGCGGCGACCTGCGTCTGTCAGGCGGCATCCTTCCGCACGGCACTCCCGCCCACCGGACCGGGGCGGCCCAGGAAATAGCCCTGCGCCTCGTCGCAGCCCTCCAGCACCAGGATGTCGAGCTGCTCCCTCGTTTCGACTCCCTCCGCCAGCACCGGCACTGAGAGGGTCTGGCCGAGGGCCACGATCGCACGCAGGATCGCCTTTGCCTGCGCGCTCTGCTCCACCTCGCTCATAAAGCTGCGGTCGAGCTTGATCTTGTCGAAGGGGAACGAGCGCAGCGTTTCCAGCGACGAGTAGCCGGTGCCGAAGTCGTCGATCGCGATGGTGACGCCGAGTGCCTTGATCTCGCGGAGCGCACGCAGCGCGCGCTCCTTGTCACCGATGATCGTCGATTCGGTGATCTCCAGCTCCAGCCGGGTCGGATCCAGACCGGTCTCCGCAAGCACGCGACCGACCAGGCCGGCCACATCCGCATTGGTCAGCTGCACCGGCGAGAGGTTGACCGCTATCCGGTGCGGCTCCACCCAGCTCGCCGCCTCGCGGCAGGCTTCGCGCAGGACCCACTCGCCGATCGGAAGGATCGCTCCGCATTCTTCCGCGATCGGGATGAACTCCGCGGGCGAAACCATGCCCCGTTCGCGATGCCGCCAGCGGAGAAGCACTTCCAGGCCGGTGATCGAGCCACTGTCGACGGCCTTCTGTACCTGATAGTGCAGATAAAGTTCGTTGCGCTCCACAGCCAGCCACAGATCCTTGGCGATGGCCCGGCGATCGCGGGCGACTTCGTCCATGGAGACCTCGTAGTAGCAGACCGTCTGCGTCAGCGCGTCCTTTGCGCGATACATCGCCAGATCGGCGTTGTTCAGAAGCGCCTCGGGATTGTCCGCGTCCTGCGGGTAGATCGCGACACCGAGGCTTGCGCCGGGCTTCAGTTCGTAGCCGTCGATCACGACCTCGCCCTGAAGGCACCGCTCCAGCCGCTGAATGAAGCCGTTGAGATCGGCGATATCGTCATACCGCTTGCAGGCGGCAAACTCATCGCCGCCGAAGCGCGCGACGTTTTCATCGGGTCCGAGACAGGCGCGCATACGCTCCGCCAGCGTGACCAGGACCTGGTCGCCGGCCGCATGTCCGCGCGTGTCGTTGATCTCCTTGAACTTGTCCAGGTCGATGCCGATCGTCGCGACCTTGCCGCCCGAACGTCCCGCATGCTCGATGGCAGCCGCCAGAATATCGTTGAAATGCGCCCGGTTCGGCAGTCCCGTCAGGCCATCATGCCGGGCCATGTGGGCGATCTGCTCCTCGTTGCGCAGGCGCTCGGAGATATCCTCGAAGGTCGCGACCCAGCCGCCGGCCGGCAAGGTGCGATACTTGACCTGAACCGACATTCCCCCTGGAAGCGTCTCGACGATCGCGCCGCCGCCCTGGCGGATGATCTTGCGGTGCCGGGCATAGAACTCGGGCGCCTTCAGCAGCCAGACCTCGGGCAGTTCGCAGGCTGCGGCGTGCGCAGCGTCGACAAGCTCGCGGAAGCTGAGACCGACATTCATGCGGCCGGGCAGGCTCAGGAGTTCGGCGCAGCGGTAGTTGGACAGGACCAGCCGCTCCTCGTTGTCGAACAGGCACAACCCCTGCGACATGTTCTCCAGGGCCAGATCGAGGTTCCGGCTGACCTCGGCGATGCGATCGGCGTCGGCTTTCTCCTTCGTCACGTCCTTGGTGATCTTTGCGAAGCCGACAAGCGCCCCGCCCTCCTCGTGGATGGCGTCGATGACCACGTTGGCCCAGAAGCGCGATCCATCCTTGCGATAACGCCAGCCTTCCGCCTCGTACTTGCCGTGTTGGCGGGCACTCTCCAGGGCAAAGTCGGGCGCACCGGCCTTGCGGTCTTCCTCGCCGTAGAACTGCGAAAAATGCCGGCCGACGATCTCGTGCGCCTTGTAGCCCTTGTTGCGTTCGGCGCCGGCATTCCAGTTGGAAACCACGCCCCTGGGATCGAGCATGTAGATTGCGTAGTCGGAGACGCCCTGAACCAGCATCGCGAACTGCCGCATGCTTTCGGTGGCGGCCGATTCCGCCTTTCTGGCAAAAACGGCGGCGATCAGCCCGACCGACAGGAGAGACAGGGCGACCAGCGCCATCAGCAATGCCATCAGGCCCGGCGAGAGGATCGCCGTTTCGTCCACTGTCATCGGCCCAGACACGACGGTCGCCGATGCCATGCCCACGAAATGCAGCGAGACCACGCCAAGCGTCATCAGGAGGCCCGCGCCGAGGCGAGCGGCAGCGCCCGCTCGGCGCTCCAGTTGGGCAAACGAAGCGCCGCAGAACACCGCGCCCGCAATCAGCGAAGCGGCTATCAGGACCGGGTCCCATTCGATTTGCCCCGGCAATTCCAGCGCAGCCATGCCCAGATAGTGCATCGCGGCAATACCCGCGGCGACGACGACACCACCGGCGACAGCGGCGGTGGCTCCGGAGAGATAGGTGGCCAGAGCCGCGCCGAAGCCGGTCAATGCGATCGCGACCAAAAGCGACGCCAGGGTCAGCTCCATGCCGTAACCGAAGACCACGCCGGGGTCATAGGCCAGGATCGCGATGAAATGCGTCGTCCAGATGCCGAAGCCGCTGGCGACGCCGGCAACGCACAGCCACAGCGCGCGACCGTTCCCCTCGGCGGATCTGGCACGCTGGATCAGCGAAATGGCGGTGTAGCAGGAAAGAAAACAGACGAGAGCAGCAAGAAGGACCAGCCGCAGATCATGTTCCACGGTCAGGCAGGTAACGATGCGCAACATGGGAAGTCCGTTTGAGTGCGATTTTTCCGCAGTCAGCCGGAGAAAGCTGAAGAATGCATGAATTGGCGGCCTGGCGATGCCCTGCCGTTCTCACGCTAGGTGAAGATGCTTAATACACCTGAAACGGCTTCCCCGGTTTCATGTGCAGGGCGGCTTCACAAGGTCAGCGTCTTGAGGTCCGTGGCGGGATCTTCCAGCGCCGCCCGCTCGGGCGTTCGCCCCTGCTCGAGAAGCTTTTTACCCACCACATAGGCCTTGGCGTCGTTCACCGCGTCGACGGCGATGAACCGCCCCTGGCGGAAATACCATACGGAGACGCTGCCTTCGCGCTGCCCGGGCCGGACGAGCGTGTCGTCGTAGCCCATGCAGAAGCCGGCGATCTGGAGTTTCACATCATACTGGTCCGACCAGAACCAGGGTCTTGGCGCATAGGGCTCGGTGCCACCGGCGATGACGGCGGCGGCAGCCTCGGCCTGATCAACAGCGTTCTGGACCGACTCCAGCCGCACCTGGCTGCCCTCGAACGGCAGCACGGCGCAATCACCCATGGCAAAGATCGAGGGATCGGAGGTGCGCGCATGTTCATCGACGACGATCCCGTTTGCGACCTCGAGGCCCGCCTCGCGGGCGAGGCGGTCGTTCGGCGCGACGCCGATGCCGACGATGACGATGTCGGCCGGCAGGACGAACCAGTCGGAAAGCTCGGCGCCAGTCACCCGGCCGTCCTCGCCGATCAGCCGGACGAGGCCGGTCTTCTCACGAATGTCGACGCCTCGGGCGATGTGGATCGCCTTGAGGATCGTGGCAGTCGCAGGCGAAGCGACACGCTGGAGGATGCGGTCGGCCATCTCGATGACCGTGACCTTAAGCCCCCTCCCGCGGGCGACCGCAGCCGCCTCCAGCCCTATATAGCCGCCGCCGACGATCAGCGCCCGCCGCCCTTCGGACATCTCGATGCCCAGCCGGTCGGCGTCCAGATAGTCGCGAACGGTGTAGACGCCGTCGAGGTCGCCGCCGATTTCGGCCGGCAGGCGACGGGGGGCCGCCCCGGTGGCAAGGGCGAGTGTGTCATAGGAAAGCATCGAGCCATCGCTGAGCGTGACGGTCTTGGCAGCCCTGTCGATGGAGGTGACCTCGGAGGAAAGCCGCAGGTCGACATCGTGTTCCGGGTACCAGCTTTCGGGCCGGAAATGCAGGCGGCCGAGATCGGCCTCGCCGAGCAGATATTTCTTGGATAGCGGCGGCCGCTGGTAGGGCGGGCTCGCTTCTGCGCTGACGATGGTGATCGGCCGCGCATCCTTCAGCGCCCGCAGCTTTGCCACCAGGGCGAATGCGGCCTGGCCGCCGCCGACGACTACCAATCTTCCCGTCACGATGATGTTCCTGCCCTCGATGCTTTTGCACAAAGAGGTAGCGCGCCCGGACGGCCCGCGTCAACGCGGATGCGCGCCGTCCGGGCGCTTCACTGCGTCACTCCTTGGCGGGAACGTCGAGCCCCTTCTGCGAGGCAGGGCGCGCCATGCAACGATCCAGCCACTCCATCACAGCCGGAAAATCGCCGTAACCGAGCACGTCGCGGCCGCCATAGAAGACGTCTGCGCCGCGCACCCAGGGAAACAGCGCGATGTCGGCGACCGTATAGGTCTCGCCCATGATCCACTGCAGGCCCTGCAGCCGCCCTTCCAGCACGCCGAGCAGGCGCTTTGATTCATCGCGGTAGCGCTCCATCGGATAGGAATTGTTGGCGACCTTGTCGGCGGCGAACTTGTAGAAATGGCCGAACTGACCGAACATCGGGCCGACCCCGCCCATCTGGAACATCAGCCAGCAAAGCGTTTCGTATTTTCCGGCCGGGTCTGTAGGCACAAGCTTTCCGGTCTTTTCAGCCAGATACCAGAGGATCGCGCCCGATTCGAACAGGCCGATCGGCTTGCCGTCCGGACCGTCGGGATCGATGATCGCCGGGATGCGGCCGTTCGGGTTCAGAGAGACGAATTCCGGCGTCTTCTGGTCGTTCGGGCCGAACTCGATGCGGTGCGGCTCGTAAGCCAACCCCAGTTCCTCCAGCGCGATCGACACCTTCACGCCATTGGGCGTCGGCAGGGAATAGAGCTGGATGATATCGGGATTTTTGGCGGGCCATTTCTGGGTGATCGGAAAGGCGGACAGATCGGTCACGGGCTGCTCCTGCAAGTTTGCGTTGCGGGATAGATAGGACGCCGGGGCGGATGGGGGAAGGGGCAAGTGGTGGCGTGGCAAGTTGCGGGCCGTAGAGGGTGCGCTGCGGCGGCTCAATCTCATCCAGCGCGATTTCCTTCTCCTCCGTCACAGCGGCCCCCGAGCCTGTCCAGCGGCGCCGAGTCTGCGATGCTTTATTCGCGCAAGGACTTGCGCGGCTGGACGCCGGATCGGGTCCGGCGTGACGAGAAAAAGAATGCGAGACGACAGGCTCATCACGCCAATCCAGCCTCATCACGCCGACAGAGTCGTCATCCTCGTCGCACGGCAATCGCCGTCCAGGCATCGCACCACACCCCCGTCACACCGGCCCCGAGCCGGTGTCCAGCGGCGCCGCGTCTGCGGCGGGGCAAATGCTCTTTTCGCGCAAGGACTTGCGCGGCGGACGCCGGATCAGGTCCGGCGTGACGGAACCGGATGAGTGCGCGGCCGTCCTGCAGCCAGGCCGGAGGCCTCAGAGCGCGCGGCGCACCGCTGCGACGATCTCGGCCACCACAGGGTCGCTATCGTGACCCCGCTTGCGCGCCCGCACCAGGCAGGCCTCGGACTTCAGGATGACGCCGTCGGAGAGGATCTTCAGGTGGTTGGCGCGCAGCGTCGAGCCGGTCGAGGTGATATCGACGATGATGTCGGCCGAACCGGAGGCAGGCGCGCCCTCCGTCGCCCCCAGGCTCTCGACGATGCGGTAGAGCTGGATGCCGTGATTGCCGGAGAAGAACTGCTGCGTCAGGCGCCAATACTTGGTGGCGATCGTCAATCGGCGGCCGTGGCGGGCGCGGAAATCGGCTGCCACGTCGCCGAGGTCGGCCATGGTCTCCACGTCGAGCCAGATCTCCGGCACGGCGACGACGACATCGGCATGACCGAAGCCGAGGCGGGCGCAGAATTCGACGCGCTCATCGGCCCGGGCGAGCCCTTCGCGCACGAGATCCTCGCCGGTGACGCCGAAATCGACGGTCCCGTTGCCGATCTCACGCGAAATCTCAGAAGCCGAGAGGAAGGCGATCTCGATGTCGTCCCGCCCCTCGACGCGGCCGCGATAGGAGCGGTCGCTGCCGACGGAGACGATGGTGTAGCCGGCACGCTGGAAGATCGCGGACGCGTCTTCCTTCATCCGGCCCTTGGAGGGAAGCGCGATGGTGATGGTCATGCGCGCGCCCCTTCTTCGATTGCGTGTTCGATGCGGTCGAGCCAAAGGGAAAAGCCCACGGCGGGGATGTCGTCGGCCGCCCCCAGCAGCGACATCATGCGGTCAAAGCGGCCGCCGCCGGCGAGCACGCGATGGTCGCCGCGCAAGGTGATCTCGAAGACGAGCCCGGTGTAATAGTCGAGTGGACGACCGAAGGCGGCCCGCCAGGTGATGTCGGAGAGCTTGACGCCGGCATTGGCAAAGGCGGCCACACGCGCATCGAAGGCTTGGATTGCGGCGTCCAGCGGCAGGCCAGTGCTTGCCGCAAAGTCGTCGAGCACGCCGGGCGCGTAGCGCAGGCTGACGTTGAGCGACAGGAACTCCCGCAGGATGTCGAGCTTGGCGGCATCGAGCGAGGCTCCGGCGAGCGCAAGCTTGTCTTTCAGGCGGCGGGCGATGTCCTTCGGCGCGCGGCTGGCATTGGTCAGGTAGCCGGTCGCCTGCATTATGCCGTCGATGTGGGCAACAAGCGCCTCGTCGTCGCCCGTCTCCAGCAGCGCCTCGATCTCGGGGCTGAGACCTGTCACATGCTCGGGCCTTGCAAGCCGCAGCATCAGCGCCTCGAGCTGCGACTGCTCGCCGAAGGCGCGGACGAGCCGCTTCTGCCACCCGACCGGCAGGCCGAGGGCGGCGACGACCGCCTCGAAGACGGCCTGATCGCCCATCGTCACCGTCAGCGGTCGCCCCGGCAGCAGCGTCGTGAGAACGGACATGGCGTCGGCGACGGCCCGCGCATCGGCCAGCGCGAAGTCGCGCGTGCCCAGATCCTCGATGCCCGCCTGGTAGAATTCGCTGCCGCCCTCGCGGCGCTGGCGGAAGACCTCGCCCAGATAGGCATAGCGCTTTGGCGTGCCGGTCGCCGTCTCGATGTGGCGCAGACAGACGGGAATGGTGAATTCCGGCCGCAGGCACAGGCTTTCGCCGGTCTCGCTCTGAGTCAGGAAGATGCGGCGGCGCAGGTCCTCGCCGGCGATATCGAGAAACGGCTCGGCCGGCTGGATGACCGGCGTATCGACGCGCTCTGTATCGAGCCTCTCGAAAGCGGCCAAAAGATCGGGCGCGAAGGCCGGGAGATTGATCAGCGGCATGGGCTGGCCTCATTCGATGCCGTCATTGCCACCTCGCCCCTCATCCGCCTGCCGGCGCCTTCTCCCCGCGGGCAGGCAGAAGGACGGATCCCGCGCTTTCCCCGGTTCCCTCTCCCCGCCTGCGGGGGGAGGGTTAGGGTGAGGGGCAGCCTTGGCACCTGGACGCAAGCGGCAGCCATCGCCATCAGTCCCTGCCCGCCCGCTTGCGGTCGTCGGCCTGGTGGGCGAGGATTTCACGCACGCGCTGGATCATGTCCTCTTCGGAGACGACGACCTGCGCCACCCGCGCCTCGCGCCATGTGACGTTGTCCTCGATCTCGCCGGCAAGGCGCTTGCCCTCGATCAGGTCCTTGATCTGCACGACGCCGAGCGCACGCTCGTCACCGCCCTGGATGATGGCGATCGGGCAATTGCGGCGGTCGGCATATTTCAGCTGGTTGCCGAACTTCTTCCAATTACCCTGGTACATCTCCGCACGGATGCCGGCTGAGCGCAGCGCCTGGGTGAAGCGCTGGTAGCGGCCCATGCTGTCGACGTCGCCGTCCATAACGCTGACAAGCACCGGGGCGATAACCTCGTCCTGGCCGAGCTTGCCGAGGTTCTTCAAGGCCGTCATCAGGCGCGAGACGCCGATGGAGAAGCCCGTCGCCGGCACCGGCTGGCCCATGAAGCGCGAGACGAGCCCGTCATAGCGGCCGCCGCCGCCGACCGAGCCGAACACGACCTTCTCGCCCTTCTCGTTGGTGACGGCGAACTGCAGTTCCGCCTCGAAGACGGGACCGGTGTAGTATTCAAGGCCGCGGACGACGGAGGGGTCGATCTTGATGCGGTCGCTGTCGTAGCCGGCGGAGCCCACGAGATGACCGATCTGGTTCAACTCGTCGACGCCTTCGGCCCCCTTTGCGGTCCCCGCGACAAGCTCTGCGAGCTGGGCCGCACTTTCGGCATAGTCCTTGATGCTGACGAAGAAGAGGACCTTTTCGATCTGCTCGGCACCGAGACCGGCCCCCTTAGTGAAATCGCCGCTCTCGTCCTTGCGGCCTTCGCCGAGCAGGAGCCGCACGCCCTCGGGGCCGAACTTGTCGAGCTTGTCGATGGCCCGCAGAACCGTCAGGCGCCGGCCGGCATTCTCCTCGCCGCCCAGCCCGATCGCCTCCATGACGCCGTCGAGCACCTTGCGGTTGTTGACCCGGATCACGTAGTCGCCGCGCTTGATGCCGAGCGCTTCCATCGTGTCGGCCATCATCATGCACATCTCGGCATCGGCGGCCACGCCGGCGGCGCCCACAGTATCGGCGTCGAACTGCATGAACTGGCGGAAACGGCCGGGGCCAGGCTTCTCGTTGCGGAAGACGTAGCCGGCGCGGTAGGTGCGGTAGGGAAGCTGGATCTCGTTGAAGTTCTCGGCCACATGGCGGGCGAGCGGCGCGGTCAGGTCGTAGCGCAGGCTCATCCACTGGTCGTCGTCGTCCGTCAGCGAGAAGACGCCCTCGTTCGGGCGGTCGGCGTCGGGCAGGAACTTGCCGAGCGCGTCGGTGTACTCGAACAGCGGCGTTTCCACCGGGTCGAAACCGTAGCGCTCGTAGACCTCACGGATCTTGGCCGTCATCTCGTCCACGGCGCGGATGTCGGCAGCCTGGCGGTCGACGAAGCCGCGCGGCAGGCGGGCCTTCAGTTTCTGCGGTTTCTTCTGCTTTTCGCTCATCGGGACGCCCGGATTTTCTGAGAATACATTCGGGTCGCTTCCCTAGCGGATTGGGCCGGATGCGGCAAGGGCGGCGGCCGGCTCGCCGCTCGGAAACGGCCGCATGCGGAAAATGGCGCAGGGGACTTTTCCTCGCCCGCAAGCCGTCCTAGATCTTGGACATGAGACGGCTCCTGCTTATCCTCGCCTTCATCGCGGCGGCAATCTCCGGCTGGACGCCGGTGATGGCGGCGTCCCTGCATGTCGCGACCATGGCGAGCCGGCACGCGCATCACGACATGGCCGGCGACCCGGCGGCACATTCCGACCATGCCGATCATGAAGGTCGCGGCGATCACGGCGGCAAGACGCATGGCGGCGCTCATCCGCTTCTCTGCTCGGCGTGCTTTGCCGTCGTCAGCGAAATCGAGAGCGTCCGCCCGGCCGTGCTGCATGAGGGCCGCAGGATGGCGTCAGGTTCGACGCTGATCGGCGGCGAGATCATGCCGCCGGTGCCCCCGCCCCGCCCCTTTCCTCTCTGAACACGTCACTCTGCGGAACGCTGTTTGCGCAGACAAGAGACACTGGAATTCAGATAGGACATCACATGAACATCAAACGTCTGGTGCAGGGCGCAGCCCTCGCGCTCCTTCTCACTGCGCCCGCCCTCGCTCAGGACCATTCGAACGGCATGGACCATTCCGGCCACCAGGCGATGGAAACGGACACACCGAAAGGCGACCAGGGACCGGCGAGCCAGGCCTTCGCGCAGGCGAACGCCAGGATGCACGCCGGCATGGATTTCGCGTTCAGCGGCAATGCGGACGTGGATTTCGTGCGCGGGATGATCGCTCATCACCAAGGCGCGATCGACATGGCGCGGGTCGAGCTGGAATACGGAAAGGATCCCGCCATACGCAAGCTCGCCGAAGAGGTGATCCGGGCGCAGCAAGGTGAAATCGAAATGATGAAGAGCTGGCTGGAGCAGAACGCCAAGTAAAGCGAAGACGGAACGGGCCCGGTCGACAGGACGGGGCCCGTTCACCTTTGGTCCGCCGATTATTTTCCCGGGTTCGCTTCGATCGTGCTCGATGCCTCGACAAGCGAGGCCGCAATGACCTTGGCGAGCGTCATGCTGTGCAGTCTGATTTCGATATTGTTGCCGTCGCGCGCGGAACGGATGAGATTGAATCCCTCGCGCAACACTATTTCCTGAGCCTTGCTGCAGGCCCAAGCCTCGATTTCTTGGCCGCTATGCGTCATCGTTTCCCCGTTGGCTAAATCATTTAGCTCTGAACGGTGCACCCCAGGTCCAACGCAGTATTTCCCCCAGTTGAATCAGTCATCTGATCGCCCCGCAACCGGAACGATACATGATTCGCGGAAAAATACACCCGTCACCGCCGCGGCGGAGACAGCGGCGCAATCCTCACGCAAGCTTCATGGGCTCGGAAACAGGGAATCGCTGCCGCGGGCGGCCTCAACCGGCGGCGATGGCGCTGAAGGAGCGGTCGAGATTGCGGCGCAGGCGGTCGACTTCCGGCTGGCAGAAGCAGCCGGCGAGATGGTCGTTGACAAGCCCCATCGCCTGCATGAACGCATAGACCGTGGTCGGGCCGACGAAGGTCCATCCGCGCTTCTTCAGATCCTTGGAGATGCGCTTGGAGGTCGGCGTGGACGGATTGGCGATCAACGTCTCGAAGTCCATTACTGCAGGACGCTCCGCTGCAGGTGGTTCGTTGTTCCAGAAATAGCGCGCGATCGAGCCGAACTCTTCCCGCATTTCCTGGGCGCGGCGGGCATTGTTGATCGTGGAGACGATCTTGCCGCGGTGGCGCACGATACCTGCGTCGGCGAGGCAGCGGGCGATGTCGTCGTCCCCGAAGGCCGCCACCTTGTCGAAGTCGAAACCTGCAAAGGCCGCGCGAAAGTTCTCCCGCTTGCGCAGGATCGTCAGCCAGGAGAGGCCGGACTGGAACCCCTCCAGGCAGATTTTCTCGAACAGGCGGAAATCGTCGGTGACCGGCCGCCCCCACTCCGCATCGTGATAGCGGCGATAATCCTCCAGGTTGCCATGCCATGCACAGCGCTCGCGCCCGTCGTCGCCCGCAACAATCCCTCGTGCCGCCATGTCTCGCTCCATCCGTTTCCTTTTTGTTCCGTTTACCACTCGTCAACCAGATTTGGAAAGGGGGCAATAACCCTACCGGGAGGTTTCCGGCATCGGCGGCCTTTTCATGAAGAGGAATTTACCATTCGCTTCCCGCAGGGTGAGAGCATCGCAACCGAGGCGCCGTGAAGGCGCGCATTGCTATCCGACATCCACCGCCCCCGCGGGCGGCCGTGTCGTCACGCCTGGCGAAAGGTTGAGAGTACGCCCGATGTTGAGAAAATCGCTTCTGATCGCTGCTTGCCTTGCGCTTGCGGCACCGGCCGCTGAGGCCAACGACCGCTATGCGACCCGCCCGCCCGTCGTGGTCAGCCCGGACCTGACCGCCCCCTGGGTGATGCAACTGACCGGACAGGGCGTGCAGCCCGCCGTCACCTCGCGCAAGATCGTCAACCGCCAGCAGGCGCAGCAGCGCCGCATCATGCGCCAGCAGCCGGCGGCGGCATCGGCTGCAGCGGGCGGCGTGCAACTGGCGGCCGTCACCGGTGCCCGGCCCGTGCAGACGCAACTCGATCCGATGTTCCTGCCGCAGATCGTCGACTACGACACGACGCACAGGCCGGGCACGATCGTCATCGACACGAACAACCGCTTCCTCTACCTGGTGGTGGGCGACGGCAAGGCAAAGCGCTACGGCGTCGGCGTCGGCAAGCCGGGCTTCGAGTGGGCCGGCACGCACAAGGTCACCGCCAAGCGCGAATGGCCGAGCTGGACGCCGCCGAAGGAAATGATCACCCGCGAAGCCGCCAAGGGCCACTACCTTCCGGCCTTTATGGAGGGCGGCCCGGAAAACCCGCTCGGTTCGCGCGCCCTGTATCTCGGTTCGACGCTCTATCGCATCCACGGCACCAATGCACCATGGACGATCGGCTATGCGGTCTCTTCCGGCTGCATCCGCATGCGCAACGAGGACGTGATCGACCTCTACGAGCGCGTCAAAGTCGGGACGAAAGTGATCGTCATCTGATCGCCGGTTCGTCTGCGCGTTTCTTCGAACGGCGGCCCGGGGCCGCCGTTTCAGTGTGCGCAGTGGGCAACACCCTTTTTCTTAGTGGCGCCTCATTGCCTTCACATTGGCCCTCTACGGCGCCGACCGCTTGAATTGCCGGGAGAGTTCGCTAGCCTTCCCGTGAAATATTGATCGGAGAGGGTAAAGACATGAGGAAACTCGTCCCCGTGCTGGTCGCGGGTGCTGTTGCGCTTTGCGCCGTATTGCCGGCGGCAAACGCACACGCTTTCAACACAAGCCGGCCAGGCGCGCCCGACGCAACGACCGGTGACGTCGTGCAGGTGGCACAGCAGAAGCCGGTGCCGGCGAAATACCACCGCCGCATGGTGCGGCTGACGACGGACGAGCGTCCCGGCACCATCATCGTCGATACCAACAACAAGTTCCTCTACCTCGTGGAGAGCAAGAACCGCGCGATCCGCTACGGCATTGGCGTCGGCCGCGAGGGCTTCGGCTGGTCGGGCGTCGTCAAGGTCGGCCGCAAGGCCGAGTGGCCGGGGTGGACGCCACCACCGGAAATGATCATCCGCGAGCGCAAGAAGGGGCGGATCCTGCCGGCCTACATGGAAGGCGGCATCAACAACCCGCTCGGCGCGCGTGCGCTCTACCTCTACAACAAGAATGGCCACGACACGGCGTTCCGCATCCACGGCACGAACGAGCCGTGGTCGATCGGCCTGAACATGTCATCCGGCTGCATCCGCATGATGAACAAGGACGTCGAGCACCTCTACGCCCGCGCCAACGTCGGCGCCAAGGTGATCGTGGTCGGTCCCGGTGGCCGGGAAGGCAAGGTGAGCTTCGACGACCGCGGCGTGGACGTGCTGCGCACGCTGTTCGGCAGCCTCGGCGGATAAGTCTCTTGCGACTTCGTCGGATCAGATTGCGGGCGCTTCGGCGCCCGTTTTGCTATTGAGCAGGGGCCCGACGAAACAAAAGGCGGGTTCGCCGATTATCGAGAAGCCCCTCATCCGGCGCTGTGCACCACCTTTCCCCGGTGGGGCAAAGGAAATCCGGCTGGCAACCGGTCATATCATCCCAATAGCGCCGGCTTTTCCCCGCCATAGGCCCAGTCCAGAAGCTCGATCGTGTGGACGATCGGCACCTCGGTGCCGGTGGCGATCTGGGTGATGCAGCCGATGTTGCCGGTGGCGATGACGTCGGGCTTGGTCGCCTCGAGGTTGCGGACCTTGCGGGCCTTCAGCTTCTGCGAAATCTCCGGCTGCAGGATGTTGTAGGTGCCGGCCGAGCCGCAGCAGAGATGCCCCTCCGCCGGATCGCGCACGGTGAAGCCCGCGTTCTTCAGGAGCGTCTTCGGCAGCATGGTGATCTTCTGGCCGTGCTGCATGGAGCAGGCGGAGTGATAGGTGACGTTGACGCGCTTCATCTCCTGCTGCGGCAGGTCGAGGGTCGCAAGATATTCCGTCACGTCCTTGGCGAGCGCCGACACGCGGGCGGCCTTCTCGGCATAGGCCTCATCGTGGCGCAGCATGAAGCCGTAATCCTTGATGGTCGTGCCGCAGCCCGAGGCGGTGATGATGATCGCGTCGAGACCGCCGTTTTCGACCTCGCGCAGCCACACATCGACATTGCGGCGCGCGGCTTCCAGCGCCTGCTCCTCGCGGCCCATGTGATGCACGAGCGAGCCGCAGCAGACTTCGCCGGCGGGCGCCACGACCTCGACGCCGAGGCGCGTCAGGAGGCGGATGGTGGCTTCGTTGATCTCTGGCTTCAGCACCGGCTGGGCGCATCCCGACAGGATCGCCACCCGGCCGCGACGGGCGCCGGCTGCCATATGCGTGCCGGGACGCGCGCTCGGCGAGGGCCGCGGCACCTTGCGCGGCGCCAGGTCCAGCATGGCGCCGAACGCCTCCAGCCCCTTCACCTTCTTCAGGAAGCCGGCAAGGGGCCGGCCAAGGGCTGCGGCGTGGAGCGCCATGCGGAAGCGCGCGGGATAGGGCAGAACGGCCGCCAGCACGTTGCGCGTCACGCGGCTCCAGAACGGCCGGCGATAGGTGTTTTCGATATGCATGCGCGCGTGATCGACCAGGTGCATGTAGTCGACGCCCGAAGGACAGGTGGTCGTGCAGGACAGGCACGACAGGCAGCGGTCGATGTGGGTGACGACCTGCTCGTCCGCCGGTCGGCCGTTTTCCAGCATGTCCTTGATCAGGTAAATGCGCCCGCGCGGGCTGTCGAGCTCGTTGCCGAGCGTGACATAAGTCGGACAGGTGGCGGTGCAGAACCCGCAATGGACGCATTTGCGCAGGATCTTTTCCGACGTTGCGACGTGCGGATCGGCAAGTTGCTCAGCGGTGAAATTGGTCTGCATCAGTAGCGCGCCCCGGTCGCGACGTTTCCGGCGAATATCCCGGCCGGATCGAATTTTTCCCTGATCCGCGCAGTCAGCGCCTCGATCGCGTCACCTTGCGGCTGCGTGACCAGCGTCGCCGCCATCACGCCGGCCGAGGCGCGAAGCAGGGTGGCGTGCCCTCCCCCCAGCGCCTTGATGTAGCGGCGAACGAGTTCGGCCTCGGGATCGGATTCCATCCGCAGCCACACCAGGCCGCCCTGCCAGTCATAGAACGCATCGACACCGGTTTCGAGCCGCAGCGCTGCGACCAGCTGGTGGCCGGCGGTCGGGGCGACGGATATGCGCCAGACCGGCCGCGCGGTGCCGTCGGCGAAAGCGTGGACGTCGCGGATTTCGCGCCAGAGCTGGGCGGTATCGGCGGGATCCAGCGTGACGACCGGACCGAAGGAGGCCATCGCGGCCGTCAATTTCTCGGCCCTCACGGAGACGGAAGCGGACAGCCCTTCCAGCCGCAGCACGGTGGCGGCACCGCCCGGCAGCCGTCCGCCAAGGAAACGCCCGCGCACGCTTTCGGGCAGATGCGCCGCTCCCGACACTTCCACCGACATCGACATGGCCGTCGCCATGGCGGCCGTCGCCTGCGCATCGTTGAGGTCCGAAACGACGATGGTTGCTGCCGTTTCGGGCACCGGCAGGAGGCGGAAGGTGACTTCGGTCATGAAGGCGAGCGTGCCGAACGAACCGGCCATGAGCTTGGCCAGGTCCAGCCCGGTGACGTTCTTCATCACCCGGCCGCCGGCCTTTACGATCTCGCCGGAGCCGTTGACGAAGCGAACGCCGAGCAGGCTGTCGCGGGCGGCACCGGCGACAAAGCGGCGCGGGCCGGAGGCATTGGTGGCAAACACGCCACCAATCGTGGGAATGCCGCCGGTGCCCAGCAGCGGCCGCACGTCCAGCGGCTCGAAACTGAGCATCTGGCGGCATTCAGAAAGTGCTGCCTCGATATCGTCGAGCGGCGTTCCGGACTTTGCCGTCATGGTCATTTCGGCCGGATTGTAGGCAACGATACCCGACAGGCTGGCGGAAGACAGAATATCGCGCCCCGCACCGCCGGCAGACAGCGTGCGGGTGCCGCCACCACGGATTTCCAGCGGCGAGGATGCGGCCACGGCGGCACGAATGATCCGGGAGGCAGCCTCCTCGGAGAGGGGATCATGGATGACGCTCATGCGGCCGGCCGCCCTTCCAGGGGGAAGACTTTCGAGGGATTGAGGATCCATTGCGGATCGAAGGCCGCGCGCACGGCCATCTGCTGGTTCAGGTCGACGTCGGCATACTGATGCCGCATCAGGTCGCGCTTCTCGATGCCGACGCCGTGTTCGCCGGTCAGGCAGCCGCCGGCATCGACGCAGAGCTTGAGGATCTCGTTGCCCGCCTGCTCGGCACGCGCCGCGTCCTCGGGATCGTTGGCATTGAACAGGATCAGCGGGTGCATGTTGCCGTCGCCGGCGTGGAAGACGTTGGCGACCCGCAGGCCGTGGCGCTCGATGATCTCGGCGGTGCCGCGCAGCACATTTGGCAGTTGGCTCAGCGGAACCGTTCCGTCCATGCAGATATAGTCGGCGATGCGTCCCGTTGCCCCGAAGGCCGACTTGCGGCCCTTCCAGATGAGCGCCGCCTGGGTGGCCGACTGGCTCTCCTTGACCACCTTGACGCCATGACGCCGGGCGATCTCGATGATCGACCTGAGCATGTCGTCCATCTCCGTCTCCGAGCCCTCGACCTCGACGATCAAAAGCGCCTCGACATCGTCGGGGTAGCCTGCGCCGGCGAACGCCTCGCAGATGGAGATCGCCGGCCTGTCCATGAATTCGATCGCGACGGGAATGATGCCCGCGCCGATGATGTCGGCCACGCAGGCGCCGGCTTCCTCCGAACTGTCGAAACCGAAGAGCACAGGCCGCGCCCCTTCCGGCTTGGCGATCAGGCGGACGGTCGCTTCGGTGACAATGCCGAGCTGGCCCTCCGAGCCGCAGACGATGCCGAGCAGGTCGAGGCCGGGCGCATCGAGCGCCTTACCGCCGAGTTCGATTACGGTGCCGTCGACGAGCACCAGCTTCACGCCGAGGAGGTTGTTCGTCGTCACGCCGTACTTCAGGCAATGGGCGCCGCCGGAGTTCATGCCGATGTTGCCGCCGATCGTGCAGGCAAGCTGCGAGCTCGGGTCAGGCGCATAGAAATAGCCGTCGGGCGACACGGCATCGGAGATCGCAAGGTTGGTGACGCCGGCCTGAACCGTCGCGGTGCGGTTGGCATAGTCGATATCGATGATGCGCGACATCTTGGACAGGCCGATCACGACCGCGTCTTCCTGCGGAATGGCGCCGCCGGCGAGCGAGGTGCCCGCGCCGCGGGGCACCACCGGAATGCCGTAGCGATGACAGTACTTCATCACCGCGGCCACCTGAGCCGTCGTCTCCGGCAGGGCGACTGCGAGCGGGACTCGCCGGTAGGACACGAAGGCATCGGTCTCGAAGGGAACGAGCTCGCGCGGCTCGTGTACCAGACAGCCCTCCGGAAGCAGATCGAGCAGGTCGCCGACGATCTCGTCGCGTCGCGCCAACACCGCTGCCTTCGGCGGCAGAAAGCCGATCTGCTCCATCCCCGACCTCCCGATTGATAGCAAAATGGTATTTTTTCTTTACCACTTTGCGGAGGGGCAGGCAAATGCTAAGCACCTTTTCCACTACGGCGAAAGTGGAGCGCATTTGTGACAAACCTGGGCGACCTCGAAATTTTCTCGCGCGTGGTAACGACCGGCAGCATGTCGGCGGCCGGGCGAGCACTCGGCCTTTCGCCCGCCGTCATCTCCAAGCGCATCAAGCGGCTGGAGGAACGGCTCGGCACGCGCCTCTTGCAACGCACCACCCGGCAGATCTCGCTGACGGAAGCTGGTCAAGGCTTCCACCAGCGCATCCTCGGCATCCTTGCCGGTATCGAGGAGGCCGAGGCCTTCGCCTCGGGGCGCGCCGGCGCCATGAAGGGGATGCTGAAGGTTTCCGCGCCCACCTCTTTCGGCCGCCTGCACATCGCGCCGCACCTAAAGGGGTTCATGGATGCCAACCCGGAACTGGTCGTCAATCTTCTGCTGACCGACGATTTTTCCGACATCGTCGGCGAAGGGCTGGATCTGGCGATCCGCATCGGCGACCTGCAGGATTCCTCGCTCGTGGCGCGGCGGCTGGCGCCCGTGAGGCGCATCCTCGTCGCCGCCCCTTCCTATCTCGAACGGCATGGCGCGCCGGGCAGCATCGCCGATCTCGGAAGCCATGTCTGCATACCGCCGCACAGCCAGGACGTCTGGCGGCTCGAGGGACCGGACGGTCCGGTCTCCTACCGGCCGCAAGGGGCGCTGATCACCAACTCCAGCGAAGTGGTGCGCGAGGTTGTCATCGCCGGCATGGGGATCGCCCTGCGCTCGACCTGGGATATCGGCGAGGAACTGCGCGGCGGCAGGCTCGTGCAGGTGCTGCCGCAATACGAAGGCTCGCGCAACGTCGTGCTCTCGGCAATCTACGCCAGCCGCCAGTTCCTGCCGGCCAAGGTCCGCGCGTTCATCGACTACCTGGCCGACCTCTACGGCCCGGCGCCCTACTGGGAGACCGGAGCGGCGGCAGGCTGAGCGAAGGCTTCACGCGGCAGACTGCAACATGTCCGCAACGGGTCCCAAATGCCGACGTCGCCGCGTCTGCTTCGCGCCAAAAGGAGCCGTCTCCCGCGGGGGATAGAGCCGGTCTTGATCGGTCAAGGCAGGACGGCCGGCGTGCTCTCGCGGCAGCAACGTGACGTCAATCGGTTGCCCGACCCCGTTCTAGAGATAACGGCAGTCGCGTCCTCAGGTCTTTTGGCAGACCGGAGACATTTAGTCCAACCCAACTCAGCATAAAATGGCACCGGCCGCTTCGCGCCAATAGGAGACATCATCCATCATGCAACGACCGGCTGGCTCGGGGCCGAGAGACGTCTGCCGCTCAACGCCGAAGCGGTCATTCGGATCCTGTACTTGGGACCTTCTCATGAAAACTATGGAAGCGATGAGGGCGGCAAGCTCGATTTGACGCCTTAGCTGCGATATCGTCGGTCCGCTCAGATATTCAAGATTATCCATCGCGCCGAGACCTTCCCGTTGCCCGGCAATCGGCCAGTCGAAAAGGTTCTCCATGTTGCTGCTCGATGCGGACGCAATCCACCCAATCACTCTACCTGACGGCAGAGTCTATTCGGACACGGTTTACCTGAAGAACGTTATTGACCATCCGCGTATTGAGGTCGGCGACTTCAGCTATTTCACGCATTCTGGAACACCGGAAGAAACGGCCCAGATACTGGCACCCTATCTCGGTCACGCATGTCGCGAGCGGCTGGTGATTGGCAAATTTGTGCAGATTGCTCGGGGCAGTTATTTCATAACCAGTTCGGCCAATCATCCCATGACTGGTTTCACGACATATCCATTTCGGATCTTCAAGCCCGAGACATTTGGCTACAAGGACCTGCCTGTCAGAGACACGGTCGTCGGCCATGACGTGTGGATCGGCCACGACGCAGCAATCATGCCAGGCGTGCGCATTGGTGCGGGCGCAATCGTGGCCGCAGCCTCGGTTGTCGCTCGCGATGTACCACCTTATGCAGTGGTTGGTGGCAATCCGGCCGCCGTTATTAGAATGCGTTATCCCGCCGAGGTGATAAACGACCTTCTCGAAATTGCCTGGTGGGATTGGTCGATCGAGAAGATCGAAGCTAATTTGACATCCTTGAGCAATGGTGACCTGGCCGCTCTCAAGGTAGCGTCCGCGCAGATGGTGTAATTTCGGGGGCGCATTGAGGTGGAAACGGCGGTTGGGGATGAGCTGCCGTATTCGTTGAGCGCAAGGTGGGCACCGGGCCTGTCGGAGAAGGTGGAGTTGCAAGACTTCAACCAGCCGAAAGGAACCCCGATGACCGACGACAGATTAGCTCTTTCCGAGCTTGCCGCGAAGAGCGGCGACAGCGATTTCCTGCGGACGATTGCCGAAAGCGTGCTGCAACTGATCATGGAGGCCGATGTTGACGGCCTGATCGGCGCTGGCCGGTATGAACGTGGCGACGGCCGCCAGACATGGCGCAACGGCTACCGCGACCGCTCCCTCGACACGCGGCTCGGCACGCTGAACCTGAAGATACCGAAGATGCGGCAGGGAGCCTACTTTCCCGGCTTTCTGGAGCCAAGGAAGATGGTGGAGAAGGCGCTGGTGGCCGTGATCCAGGAGGCATGGATCAACGGCGTCTCGACGCGCAAGGTCGATGAACTGGTGCAGGCCATGGGCATGACGGGCATCTCCAAATCCTCCGTTTCCAAGCTGTGCAAGGATATCGACGAGCGGGTGAACGCCTTCCTCAAGCGCCCCCTTTCCGGCGACTGGCCATATCTATGGCTCGATGCGACCTATCTGAAGGTGCGCGAGGGCGGTCGCATCGTGTCGGTGGCGGCGATAATCGCGGTGGCGGTCAACACGGACGGGAAAAGGGAGATCGTCGGTCTGCACATCGGTCCTTCCGAAGCCGAGCCGTTCTGGACAAGCTTCCTGCGCGATCTGGTGCGCCGGGGCCTCACCGGCGTCAAGCTGGTGATCTCCGATGCTCATGAAGGATTGAAGGCCGCCATCACCCGCATCCTCAGCGCAACATGGCAGAGGTGCCGCGTTCATGCGATGCGCAACGCGCTGGCCTACGTTCCCAAGGGCCAGCACACCATGGTCGCCGCCGCGATCCGGCAGGCCTTCATCCAGCCCGACCATGACAATGCCGTCCAGACTTGGCGGCATGTCGCCGACCAGCTCCGCGCCCGGTGGCCGAAGCTGGGAGCCTTCATGGACAACGCCGAGGCCGACGTGTTGGCCTACATGGTCTTCCCCGCGCAGCACCGCACCAAGCTTCACAGCACCAACCCGCTGGAGCGGCTGAACAAGGAAGTGAAGCGTCGCGCAGATGTCGTCGGCATCTTCCCCAACGAGGACAGCATCGTCCGGCTCATCGGCGCGGTCCTGCTCGAAGCCAACGACGAATGGCAGCTCCTCAGCCGATATATGCAGGTCGAGGCGATGGCCGAGTTGAACCCACCAGAAATCGAGGAGGAAACTACACTTCAGATTACACCCAGAGCCGCCTGATCATGACGGCCCGGAACCACACCCGAAATTACACCAGCTTGACGGACGCTATCGCTCTCAAGATCGCTTAGCGTCGGAACTGCCGTCTCGTCGCGTCTCCTTCGGGCCTTCTAGCGGTCGTTGTCCGGCAATGAATGCTTTCAGAGAAGACACCTAACTACTTCACGTGGCCGATGATGCGGAAACCTTGCTCGGTTGTTTCAACGGGGAAGAGCTTTCCCGTGGCTTCGATCGCGGCTAGCATAGCATCGATGTCTTGCGGTACGCGTTCCGCAGCCACATTGTTCGGCCGCTCTTTAACCACGTACGCCTAAACTCAATTCACTCGATCTCCACCAAGGGATAAATATTCAAAGGCGAAAATCTATATATTCATGAGGCGGATACAATCCTGGAAATACAGGAGACCATTCCTTGTGATTGCCGACAAATTTTACTGCGGCGCCTTTTACATCGATATCCGCGGCCTCCAACACTTCGAAAACCGTTCGCCATTTTGTGCTGGACATGAGAGAAGCCGCATAGCTTTTTGCTACCTCTTTCTTCGCGCCTAGTCGGAGCGCGTTATGTCACCCGCTCTCGATGTGTCGATGATCGCACCGCGTTTCAGGAATTTCCGGCCAAGCTGTGCTGTCTCGATTTCTGTTCGGGTGTGCCATAATGACAGCGACCAAACGTCTGCAGCCGCGATCAGTGCGCGTCCTCTTCTGCATGCCTGCGCCGGATGGCGCGCACCAGCAGCCACATTCCGAGCACCACCACGGGGACCGAAAGGCCGGTCAGCGTTTCCGGCTTGACGGGAAGGCCGAGGCCGTTTGCCGCCTTCGCCAGATAGCCGAACAGGCCGACGACGTAATAGGAGATCGCCGCGACCGACAGCCCCTCCACCGTCTGCTGCAGGCGCAGCTGAAGCTTGGCGCGCCGGTCCATCGAATTCAGCAAAGTCGCGTTCAGCTGCTCGAGCTCGACGTCGATCCAGCTTCGCAGAAGCGCGGTCGCGCGGGCAAGCTTGCGCGAAAGGTTCGCCTGGCGCTCCTCCACCGACTGGCAGGTGCGCATGGCGGGTGCCAGCCGGCGCTCCAGGAAGAAGCCGAGCGTCTCGTAGCCCGGCGTGGCGACTTCGGCGAGCGTGCGCACACGTTCCTGGACGATGCCGTAGTAGGCGCGGCTGGCGCCAAACCGATAGAGGCTGAGGGCGGCGTTGGCCTCCAGCTCGGCAGCGAGCCGCGTGATCTCGGCCAGCATCGCATCCGCCTCTTCGCGGGCGTGCTGCTTCATGCGCTGGGTGACGGCGGTCAGCCCGTCCTCGATGCGACGGATTTCCGGCGACAGCAACTGGGCGAGCGGCAACCCCATCATCGCAAGCGTGCGATAGGTCTCGATATCCAGCAGGCGCTGGACCAGTGCGCCACGGCCCGCCTCGCTCATGCCCCGGTCGATGACGAGGATCTGCGTCAGCCCATCGCCGTTCTGACGGAAGTCGGTGACGATGACCGCCTGCCCGTCCTTCACCTCGCTGTAGCAGAGGCTGGTCGGATCGAAGACCGAGATCGCATCCCGCGTCTGCGGCGTATCCGGGCGGATTTCCAGGCGGATGCCGGAGATCAGCGTGCCGGGCGGCGAAAAGCTGTCGCCGAAGGGATGCACCGGCACCACGTCGCCGAACCGCTCCGGCACCGGGCAATCCCAGAAATAGGTCGAGAACTCGGTATGCCGCTCCCAGCGCAGCGTGCCCTGCCCCCAGCTCATCGCGTGATGGCTGGCGTCGCGCGCCGGCGGCGACACCCCGCGCGAGCGCGACATGTCTGCCAGAACCGCGTGGTCCACCGTCGATCCGCCTTCGGTGAGGAAGGCGAGCTGGAAGATGACGCGCGGCGACGGCACCAGGGTGTAGGGCCTTGCGTGTATCTCGCCCAGCGCCTGGGCACGCTGCGCCGCTGGCGGAAAAGCAAAGCTTCCCTTGGTCATGCCTTATCGTCCCCTCTCGGCATCGTCTGTCGCTTGTTTAGCAAACCGCAATTCGGGAAGGAAACGGCGCTTTGACGCATCCAGAGATATTCCTGCTGGACAAGTTTATTGACCAGTCATTCCCGGCTGCTATCTTTCACGCATGGAGACCTCGTCCGCACGCCACGCCCTGGATCTGTTCGCCCGCGTCAGCCACGGCCGCACGGCGGACGAAGTGGTGCGCCAGATCGAGCTGCTGCTGCTGGAAGGCGTGCTGCGGGACGGGGACCGGCTGCCCGGCGAACGTGAGCTCTCTCAGCGCTTCGACGTCTCGCGCCCCATCCTGCGTGAGGCGCTGAAGGAACTCGAGGCGCGCGGCCTGCTCGTCAGCCATCACGGCGGCGGCACCTACGTAGCAGACATCATCGGCCAGGTCTTTTCGCGCCCGGTTGTCGAGCTGATCGCGCGCCACCAGCGCGCCACCGTCGACTACCTGGAGTACCGGCGGGCGCTGGAGGGGATCACGGCGGAACTTGCCGCACAGCGCGCTACCGACATCGACCGTCAGGTGCTCAAGGGCATCGTCGCGGACATGCGCCGTGCCCATGCGAGCGGCCGCTTCGAAGACGAACTGGCTGCGGACGTCGACTTTCACAATGCCATCGGCGAGGCCGCCCACAACATCATCCTGCTGCACACGCTCCGCTCCTGCTACCGGCTTCTGGAACAGGGCATCTTCTTCCACCGTCACCTGGTGTTCGCCTCCGACCATGCCCGCAGCCAGCTTCTTTCCCAGCACGAAGCGATCTGTGCCGCGATCGTGCGCGGCGACCTTGCCGCCGCCCGGGCGGCGGCGGAGGCCCATATCGACCATATCGGCGAGGCCATCCGCGAGGCGGAGCGCACCGGGGAGTGGCAGCGGATCTCGCAATTGAGGATGCAGCAGCGCAACGCTTCGGGAAAAAGCGATTAGCTCGCGCCGTTTTTTTCCCCTTTTTTCCGTCTATCGCAAAACAGGACTTGAGCGCGGCGTTTACAGGCCCGCAAATGCGCTCATACTTCGGCCATCCTGCTTCAACGAATCAGCCTGAAAAGCGGCTGGAAGGGAATGAAGAAAAAAGTGAGCTTAGTGCACCGTATCGCCAGCGACGTGCGACTGATGTTCCGGCGGCCCGCGCGCATGCAATATTCAGCGCTCTGCTACCGCTACAAGAAGAAGCGCGGCCATATCGAAGTGCTGGTGATCACGAGTCGCGATACGGGCCGATGGGTGATCCCGAAGGGCTGGCCGATGGAGGGCAAGCCCGCCTGGGCAGTGGCCGAGCGGGAGGCCTACGAGGAGGCCGGCGTCAAGGGCACGGTCCACCAGGAAGCGATCGGCCACTACATGTACGACAAGGGAATTGCCAAGGGGCTGACGGTTCCGTGCAAGGTCAACGTCTACGCACTGGAAGTGGACGACCTGTGCAAGAACTTTCCCGAAAAGGGCCAGCGCAAGCTTGAATGGGTCACCTGCACCGAAGCCGCCGCGCGCGTGGCGGAACCGGGCCTCAAGCAGCTCATCCTCCAGTTCGAGGAAGCCTGGCAGGCGGCGCAGCCGCTCCCCGCCGCCAAAAAAGCTTCGGCGTGAACCTTATAGGCGTATTGCTCTTACGGTCCTGACGCATTAGTGCACCGTGACCTTGGAGCACTCCATGCAGAATTCCCCCAAACGGCTGACCAAGCCCACACTGGACAAGGACCTCGACAAGCTGACCCGTGTCGAGGAGGCGACGCATTTCGTCTCGCGCGGCCTCGTTGCCCCCGGCATCGGGACGATCTTCCTGGCGCTTGCGATGATCATGGCCGGCTCCTACGTCATCGACCAGCCCGGGGCTGCCATCATCGTCGCCGGCGCGGCACTCGCCGCCTACATGGCGATGAACATCGGGGCAAACGACGTTACGAACAATGTCAGCCCCGCCGTAGGCTCGCGCGCGCTCACCATGGGTGCTGCGCTGGTCATCGCCGCGATTTTCGAGACGCTCGGGGCGATGATTGCCGGGCAGAATGTCGTCGCGACCATTTCCGAAGGCATCATCCCGGCCTCGTCCATGCCAGCGGCGACGCTGATCTGGGCCATGCTGGCCGCATTGCTGGCGGCTGCGGGCTGGATCAACATCGCCACACGCCTGGGCGCACCGATCTCTACGACGCACGCCATCGTCGGCGCAGTCATGGGCGCTGGCATTGCTGCCGCCGGACCGACTTCGGTCGACTGGGCGCTGATGTCCGGCATTGCCACGAGTTGGGTCGTCTCGCCGCTGCTTGGCGGCATCATCGCCGCGCTGTTCCTGTTCTTCATCAAGGAAACGATTATCTACCGCGAGGACAAGATCGCGGCGGCACGGCGCTGGGTTCCGGTGCTGGTCGGCGTGATGACCGGCAGTTTCGCCGCCTATCTCCTGATCAGCCCGCTGGCGCACCTGACCGATCTCGGCCTTGGCCAATCACTGCTGATCGGCCTTGCCACCGGCGGGCTCGTCTACGCGGCGAGCATTCCCTACATCGCCCGCCAGTCGATCGGGCTTGAGAACCGCAACCAGTCGCTGCGCACGCTCTTTCGCGTGCCACTGATCTTTTCCGCCGCACTGCTCTCCTTCGCCCACGGCGCAAACGACGTCTCGAACGCGGTCGGGCCGCTGGCGGCGATCGTCCATGCGACGGACAGCCTGCAGGCGGCAAGCGGCGACGACCTGCCGCGATGGGTGATGCTGATCGGCGCGCTCGGCATCGCGATCGGCCTCCTGCTGTTCGGGCCGAAACTGATCGACATCGTCGGCAAGGACATCACCAAGCTCAATCCGATGCGGGCGTACTGCGTCGCGCTTTCGGCCGCCGTCACGGTGCTCGTCGCAACCGCTCTCGGCATGCCGGTGAGTTCGACGCATATCGCCGTCGGCTCCGTCTTCGGCGTCGGCTTCTTCCGCGAATGGTACACCACCCGCTCACGGCGGCGCCTGGACTACATCCGCAAGCGCGGCGGCATGATCGCCGGCGAGGAGCCGGAAGACCACAACCCCGAGGAAACCAGGCGACGGCGGCTGGTGCGCCGGTCGCATTTCATGACCATCATCGCCGCATGGATCATCACGGTGCCGCTGACTGCAATGTCGGGGGCTATCGTTTTCAGCATCCTCAACGCGCTCTTCGGCTAACGGGAAACACAATGCGCGCCAACTACCGCATGCAACGTCTCTTCGTCGAAGCCGATCTCGCCGCCGGCGCAGCCTTCGAGGTGTCGAAAGACCAGTTCCACTATCTCGCCAATGTGCTGAGGCTGGAGGACGGATCGGAACTGCTGGTCTTCAACGGCCGGGACGGCGAATGGACGGCCACGGCCTCCTATCCGACCCGGAAACGCCTGCTGCTGACTGCCACCGTGCAGGTACGGCCGCAGCCCGCGGCCTGCGACCTGCACTATCTCTTTGCGCCGTTGAAGGTCGGCAGGCTCGACTATCTCGTCCAGAAGGCGGTGGAGATGGGCGCCGGCGTGCTGCAGCCGGTCATGACGCAGCACGTGCAGGGCAAGATCACCAGCATCGAACGGATCGAGGCGAACGTCGTGGAAGCGGCCGAACAATGCGGCATCCTCTCCATTCCTGCCGTGGCCGCGCCGAGAAGGCTGGAGGACCTGCTGCAGGACTGGCCGCAGGATCGCCGCCTCATCTTCTGTGACGAGGGCCACGACAGCCAGAATCCGCTCGCCGCGCTCAACGCGATCACCGAGCGCAAGCTTGCCCTTCTTGTCGGTCCGGAAGGCGGCTTTTCCGACGCAGAACGAACATTGCTGCGCGGACTGCCATTCGTGACCGCGATTCCGCTCGGCCCGCGCATCCTGCGGGCGGATACGGCCGCCGTCGCCGCGATGGCGGTGATCCAGGCGACCATTGGCGACTGGAAATAGCTGCCGCATACCCCTCGAAATGGCCTGCGGACCGGCTGCGACAACGGCTGGTCCGCGAACGGCGTTTCTGTTTTTTTGAAGGCATCTTGAAAGAAATTTGCTTGCACCGCACTTAATTACGGTTCAAGCACCCTCACCTGCCTGACCTTCCGGTCCGGCTCCACCTCTTTAAGAAGACGCCCATGGCTCGCGATACCACCGACCAGACGCCGGTTCGCTCGACAGCGGAAATGACCGACTATCTCGCCTCCGGCTGCAAGCCGAAGGAAGATTTCCGCATCGGCACGGAGCATGAGAAGTTCGTCTTCTTCACCGCCGATCACAGCCCCGTTCCCTATTTCGGCGAACGCAGCATCTCGGCGCTCTTGAACGGCATGCAGACCAAGACCGGCTGGGAGCCGATCATGGACGGCGACAACATCATCGGGCTCGCGGGGCCATCCGGCGCCGGCGCGATCTCGCTGGAGCCGGGCGGCCAGTTCGAGCTTTCCGGCGCGCCGCTCGAAAACCTCCACCAGACCTGCAAGGAATCGAACCAGCACCTGGCGACGCTGCGCGAGATCGCAGAACCGCTCGGCATCCGCTTCCTCGGCATGGGCGGCAGCCCGAAGTGGACGCTGGCAGAGACGCCGGTGATGCCCAAGTCGCGCTACGAGATCATGACGCGCTACATGCCGAAGGTCGGCAGCCACGGCCTGGACATGATGTATCGCACCTGCACGATCCAGGTGAACCTCGACTTCTCTTCCGAAGAAGACATGCGCCGCAAGATGCAGGTGTCGCTGAAGCTGCAATCGTTCGCCACCGCGCTCTTCGCCTCGTCTCCCTTTACTGACGGCAAGCCGAACGGTCTTCTTTCCTGGCGCGGCGAGATCTGGCGCGACACCGACAACAACCGTTCCGGCATCATCCCCTTCGCCTTCTCCACCGATTTCGGCTTCGAGAACTACGTCGAGTGGGCGCTGGACGTGCCGATGTACTTCGTCGTACGCGACGGCAAGTATCACGACTGCACGCATGTCACCTTCCGCCAGTTCATGGCGGGCGCCCTGAAGGGCGAGATCGCCGACTGGGAGCCCAATATCGGCGACTGGACCAACCACCTCTCGACGCTGTTTCCGGACGTGCGGCTGAAGCGCTTCCTGGAAATGCGCGGCGCCGATGGCGGCCCCTGGCGGCGTATCTGTGCGCTGCCGGCCTTCTGGGTCGGGCTGCTCTACGACGACACCGCGCTTCTCGCCGCCGAAGACCTCACGCGCGACTGGACCGTCGAGGAGGTCTCGGCCCTTCGCGATGCAGTCCCCTCGCAAGGGCTGAACGCACGGCACCGCGGTATTTCGCTGTGGGACATCGCCCGCGAGGTGATTTCGATCTCCAGGTCCGGCCTTGCGGCGCGAAACCGGCTGAATGGAGACGGCGTGGACGAGACGGTCTTCCTCTCGCCGCTGGACGAGGTTCTCGCCAAGAAGTCGACGCTCGCCGAAGACATGCTCGCCCTTTACAACGGCCGCTGGAACAGCTCCGTCGAGCCGGTTTTCACCGACTATCAGTACTGACGCCGCTGCGGCCGGACTGCCTCAAGAATCCGGTTCCAGTCATCTCCGTTGTCGTTATAGTGCAAGGACATGCATCTGCATGTGCCGGGGCGCGAACCCGCCCGCACAATGACGAAAGGATCGGCTATGATCGCACTGTACGATTTGATGCTAAAGGCCCAGAACGGCAGTGCTCTGGACGTGATGGCAAAGCAGTTCGGGCTGGCGCAGAAACAGGCAAACGAGGCAATCTCGGCGCTGATGCCGGCGTTTTCCGAAGGCATGAAGCGCAGCACGATGAACCCGTACGATTTCGGCGGGTTCATGAAGGCACTGTCCTCGGGTGATCACGTCAAATATTTCGAGGACGTGACGAAGGCCTTCAGCCCCAAGGGCATCGAGGCGGGCAACGACCTTCTCGGCCAGTTCTTCGGCTCCAAGGACGTGTCGCGGGCCATTGCCGCCCAGGCCGCGCAGATGACCGGCATCGGCCAGGAAATCTACAAGCAGATGCTGCCCGTCGTCGCCAACACGCTGATGGGCGGGCTGTTCAAGCAATCCATGGCGCCGTTCCTCGGCGCCCCGCAGCCGGGCATGGACAATCCGTGGGCCGCAGCCATGCAGCAATGGATGGAAGCGATCGGCATGGCGAAGAAACCCGAGCCCCAGGGCGTCCCCTTCGCCAACCCGTTCGACAATCCCTTCACGCAGGCATTCTTCGGAACGGCAGGCGAGAAGAAGGCACCGCAGGATCCCTTTGCGGACAATCCTTTCGCAAAGGCGTTTTCCGACATGATGACGGCGATGAGCGGCGGGAAAGCCGAAGGCCCGGCCGCGCCCGAGAAGGGCGCAACACCGGCCGATTCGCTCACGACGTTCGTCAACACCCTGTTCGATGCGGGGCTGGAGATGCAGAAGGACTATCAGAAGAACATCGAAAACATCTTCAACACGATGAGCAAGGCGCCCGAGAGCGACGCTGCGTCGAAGGCGGATCCGAAAAAGGGCGCGCCCGATAAGGACAAATAGTCCGGACATGAAAAAACCCGGCGGGACCGCGAACGGTCACACGCCGGGCAAGCGGCAGGGTTATTGGCTCTCACCCTGCGGGGAAGCTGGGAACGGCCTCAGTCGCGGCGACCGTTCCGGAGATAGCGTTGCGCGCGTTCGCGCGATGCGATCGTCAGATGCAGGCCGGGACCGGCAAAGAACGTCGACGTCAGCGCGTCTTTCACGTCCGAGCGCTCGAGCCCGATGTCGCGCAACTGCCAGTCGTCGAGATCGTGAAGCCGGTTCACGGCGGCACGGTTTCGCCATGTACGCATTGCACGGACGGCAAACTGGAAAAGGCGGGAGGGCAGCGACGGAGCGCTTCCGCGCGCGGCGGCGATATCGAGGTCTATACGGCTGTCGATGGTGCGCATGGCATTTTCTCCTTTCCGGTGCGCTGCGCCCGTCGGGCAATTGCGCACGCATGATGTATTCGCCGGCCGCGGATCGGCAGGCGTCAAAAGGTTTAGGTCTTCTCAAATAAGGCCCATCCCGGCTGGAGGCCGTACGGGATGGTAATGTCCCCAAGATGCCCATCACTGAGGCGACGTTCATCTTGCTGGCCCTTTGTCGCAAAATGACATTGATCAGTCCAACGAATGTTTTTAATAGTATCTATCAAACCCTCTGATGGAACATGACCATGTCCGCTCCGCTAGACATCGATCAACTGCAGACTTTCGTCGCAATCGCCGATACCGGATCCTTCACGAAGGCCGCCGACCGCGTCTTCAAGACCCAGTCCGCCGTCTCCATGCAGATGCGCCGGCTGGAAGAGCGCATCGGCAAGCAGCTGTTCATGAAGGACGGTCGCGGCAACCGCCTGACGGCGGAGGGGGAGCGGCTTTTGAACTTCGCGCGGCGGATGATCCGCCTGAACAACGAGGCGATCGCGGCCTTCGACGACAACCGTCTCGAAGGCACCCTGCGCATCGGCACGCCCGACGACTATGCCGACCGCTACATGCCCGAAATCATCATGCGCTTTGCCAAGACGCATCCCAACGTCGAGCTCTACATCGTCTGCGAGCCGTCCGTGGATCTGGCGGAAAAGATGAACAAGGGCGAACTGGATATAGCGCTCGTAACGCACAACCCGCGGCTTCGTCATTCGGACGTGGTCCGGACGGAGCCGCTTTGCTGGGTCATGTCCGCAAACCATCCTCTGCCGGAAAATACGCCGGTGCCGCTCGCCGTCGGCCGGCGCGACTGCCAGTGGCGGCAGATCGCCTGCGCCGCGCTCGATTCGGTGGGGCGCGAATACCAGGTTCTGTTCACGAGCTGGTCGTCGACTGTCGTCGCTGCCGCCGTCATGGCCGGCATGGCCGTCTCTGTGCTGCCGGAATCAGCGCTGCGCCCGGGCATGCGCGTACTCACGCAGGCCGACGGTTTCCCGCCGCTGGCGCCGGTGCAGATCGGCATCATGAAGCGCGCGGGCCTGTCGACGTCGCTGATGAACGCAATCACCAGCCACATCACCGCCTGTCTCGACAACATCTCCCCGCTTGCCGTCAACGACGACCTGCCCGATGCCGAGGTCAAGACTTTCCCGCGCCTGCCGCGGCTGCGACCGGGGCACATCCTGCCGGGCTGGTAAGCGGCGGGCAGGCCGACCTTATCTGGCACATTGATGGTGTTGGCATCCAGCACGCCGGTGTTGCCGGCAGAGGTCCCACGCAACCTCCCACGCCATCCAGTCATGCAAAAAGCCGGGCCTTGCGACCCGGCTTTCTTCTGTCTCACATCTGCCGTCGGCGCACGGAACGGGTGCTTGCCTACTCGGCGGCCGTGCTGATCGTGTCTGCCTCGTAGCCGTGTGCGGATTTCAGCGCGGCGCGCACGCCGGCCTCATAGTCCGGATGCACCTGCTTGTAGTGCGCGAGCTGGCGTTCGATGATGGCGCCCGGCACGCCGCCCATCGCTGCGGCGATGTTCGAGAACAGGCGCGCCTTCTGCTCGTCGTTGAACAGATTGAAGAGCGCGCGCGGCTGCGAATAGTCGTCGTTGCCCAGGCGGTGGTTGTAGCGGTCCATGTCGCCCGCGATCTTGAGCGGCGGCTCCTTCGCGGAAGGCAGCTCGGCAGCCGAGGCCGGAACCGAATTCGGTTCGTAATAGGCATCGACATTGCCGGTCTTCTGACCGAAGAAGTTCATCTGCCCGTCCTTGTGGTAGTGATGGACGGGACAGCGCGGGGCGTTTACCGGCAGCGCTTCATAGTGCGTGCCGAGACGGTAGCGGTGGGCATCGGCATAGGAGAAGACGCGCGCCTGGAGCATCTTGTCCGGCGAATGGCTGATGCCGGGAACGATGTTGGAGGGCGAAAAGGCCACCTGCTCGATCTCGGCGAAATAGTTTTCCGGGTTGCGGTTCAGTTCCATCACACCGACTTCGATCGGCGGATAGTCCGCATGCGGCCAGACCTTGGTAAGATCGAAGGGGTTGTAGGGCGTCTTGTCCGCGTCGGCTTCCGGCATGATCTGCACCTGCAGCGTCCAGCGCGGGAATTCGCCCTTCTCGATGGCGCCGAAGAGCGCTTCCTGGTAGCCCTCGCGGGTCTTGCCGATGATGCCTTCCGCGACCTCGTTGGTGTAGTGCTGGTGGCCCTGCTGGGTCTTGAAATGGAACTTCACCCAGAAGCGTTCGCCAGCGTCGTTCCACAGCGAATAGGTGTGCGAACCGTAGCCGTTCATGTGCATCGGGGTAATCGGCAGGCCGCGGTCGGAGAACAGGATGGTGGTCTGGTGCAGGCTTTCGGGCGACAGCGACCAGAAGTCCCACATCGCGGTCGGCGAGCGCAGGTTGGTCTTCGGATGGCGCTTCTGCGTATGGATGAAGTCGGGGAACTTGTAGGGATCGCGGACGAAGAAAACCGGCGTGTTGTTGCCGACCAGGTCCCAGTTGCCTTCCTCGGTATAGAACTTCAGTGCGAAACCGCGCACGTCGCGCTCGTGGTCGGCAGCGCCAAGTTCGCCTGCGACGGTGGAGAAGCGGGCGATCATCGGCGTCTCCGCGCCGGGCTGCAGCGCCTTGGCCCGGGTATATCTCGAAATGTCGCCGGTGATCTTCAGCGTGCCGTATGCACCCCAGCCCTTGGCATGGACGACGCGCTCGGGAATGCGCTCGCGGTTCTGGTGGGCAAGCTTCTCGAGAAGCTGGTAGTCCTGGATCATCACGCCGCCGCGCGGGCCGGCCGTCAGCGAGTTCTGGTTGTCACTTACCGGCGCGCCGGCCGTGGTGGTCATTGTCGGTCGATCTGACATGGGATCCTCCTGTTTCTCGTCGCATCCATTGCCGAAAGGCTGCCCGGCGAAGCCGCGGCCTTTCCAACCTAGGGCAGGCTTTTGGCATCGCCATGAAGCCCGGCCACTCTGGAATTTTTCTAACAAGTCTTTGTCCCATCGCGCGACGATAATTTCCAATTGCATTTTCATTATTTTTCGATCAGAAAAACCTATCATGATTACCGTTCGTCAAATGCGCTACTTCGATGCGCTCGCCTCCACCCTGCACTTCGGCCGGGCGGCCGAGATTGCCCATGTCAGCCAGCCCGCACTCTCGGCGCAGATCCTCGAAATGGAGGCGAATCTCGGCGTCAAACTTGTCGAGCGCGGGCGCGGCAACACGCTTCTGACCCGCAAGGGCGAGGAAGTGTTGATGCATGTGCGCTCCATCCTGGCCGAGCTGGACCGGCTGGAGCAGACGACCCGGCGCAGCGACGGTCTGCTAGGTGGACTGATGCGGCTCGGGATCATCCCGACGGTGGCGCCCTATCTCGTGCCGCGTCTCGTGCCGCATCTGCGCGCCGCCTATCCGGCAATCCAGATCGAGTTACGCGAGGCGGTGACCGACCGCCTCATCGCCGATCTCTCCGAAGGCCGGCTCGACCTCGTGATCGTGGCACTCCCTATCGAGAGCGAAGCGATCGCGACGCGTCCACTCTTCCGCGACCGCTTCTTCATGGCGATGGCGGAGAACGACAGCGAAGTGCTGATGTCGCCGCTTTCCGAATCCGACGTCGACGTCGACCGGCTGCTGCTTCTCGAAGAAGGGCACTGCCTGCGTGACCAGGCGCTTGCCGTCTGCGGAACGGCGGGCAAGCGCAGCCTCGTCAATTTCGGCGCCACCTCGATGGCGACGCTGCTGCAGATGGTGTCGCACGACATGGGCATGACGCTGATCCCGGAGATTGCGGTGCCGACCGAGACGCTGCGCAACCCCATCCGCATCGTCCCCTTCGCCGAACCGCAGCCCGCCCGCGAGATCGGGCTGGCCTGGCGGCGGGGAATTCTGCAGGCGGAAGAAACCGATGCCATCGCCGAGGCGGTGTGCGCCTGCGTGGAGGTGCAGGGCGCCGGGAGGTAGTCGTACGGGCTACCCCAGGTTCTTCTTCAGAAACGCCACCGTTCGCTGCCAGGCGAGTTCCGCCGCGGCCTTATCGTAGCGGGCGGCGGAGGTGTCGTTGTTGAAGGCATGGTTGACGCCCTCATAGACGAAGAGCTCATAGGGCTTGCCGCTTTCGTCCAGCGCCTTCTTGTAGGCGTCGATGCCCGCGTTGATGCGCTCGTCTAGCCCGGCATAGTGCAGCATCACGGCCGCCTTGATCTTCGGCACGTCCTCCGCCGGCGGCTGGGCGCCGTAGTAGGCGACGGCGGCCTTCAAATTTGGATCGGCAACGGCCAGTTGGTTGACCAGCCCGCCGCCCCAGCAGAAGCCGATGGCGCCGACCTTGCCGTTGACCCAGTCGAGTTCGGAGAGATAGGCGACGGTGGCAACCGCATTTTCGACGGTGACGGCGCGGTCGAGCTTGCCGAACATCTCGCGTGCCTTGTCCTCGTCTTCCGGCGTTCCACCTTCCAGAGACAGGAAATCGGGGGCGAGTGCCACGAAGCCATCCAGGGCCAGGCGGCGGGCGACATCGCGGATGTGCGCATTGAGGCCGCGGTTCTCGTGGATCACGATTACGCCGCCGAGCGGTCCCGGTGCATCCTTCGGCCGGGCGATATAGCCCTTCATCTGCCCCTTGGGTGCCGCCCAGCTGACGTCTTCGGTCGTGAGCCGCGCATCGCTTTCGGCGACGATCTGCGCGCTGGCGCTGTTGGCGGCCAGAAGCGGCGCGATGGCAGCAGCGCCCGCTGCCGATCCGGCAAGCGCCGTCAGCCGTTCCATGAAGCGACGGCGATCGAGTGTCAGGTGGGTATATTCGTCATAGGCGTCGATCATCGCCTGGGTGATCTTCGGCGTCCGTTCCATAGTGGCTCTCCCGTGATCTCCTCGCGCCCTGCCGGCGCGCCAAGACCGATGATAGGCGACGGAGAGGCGAAAACCAGCCGGGCAACCTCACGGTTGCGTGATCCGATGCCACGCCGACCATGTGCCGGCGTGGTCCGCATGTCATCGTGCCATCAGGCGTTCAGGTCCAGCACGATGCGGCCGTCGATCTTGCCCTGCTTCATGCGCTCGAAGATGTCGTTGATGTTTTCGATCTTGTCCCAGGAGAAATGGGAGGCGACCTTGCCGTCGCCGGCAAACTGCAGTGCCTCCTCGAGGTCCTGACGGGTCCCGACGATCGATCCGCGCACCGTGATGCGCTTCAGCACCGTGTCAAAGACCGGCAGGGAGATGAACCCCGGCGGCAGGCCGACCAGCGCCATCGTTCCCCTGGAGCGAAGGAAACCATAGGCCTGCTCCATCGCCTTGGGCGAGACGGCCGTCACCAGCGCACCGTGCACCCCGCCGGTTTCCTTCTGCACCGTCTGGATTGCATCGGTCTTGCGCGCATCGACGACCAGGTCCGCACCGAGCTTCTTGGCAAGCGCCAGCTTGTCCTCGAAGATGTCGGAGGCGACGACGTTCATGCCCATGGCCTTGGCATACTGCACGGCCATGTGACCCAACCCGCCAATGCCGGAAATGACGACCCACTCGCCGGGCCTGACCTCGGTTTCCTTCAACCCCTTGTAGACGGTGACCCCGGCGCAGAGAACAGGTGCGGCTGGGCCGAATTCGAGATTGGCCGGCAGATGGCCGACGAAAGCGGGATCGGCGAGGCCGTACTGGGCAAAGGTACCGTTCACGGAATAGCCGGTGTTCTGCTGCTCGGCGCAGAGCGTTTCCCAGCCGGTATTGCAATAGCCGCAGCAGCGGCAGGCCGTATGCAGCCACGGCACGCCGACACGGTCGCCTTCCTTGATGCGCCGCGAATCGACCTTGGAACCGATCCTGGCGACGTAGCCCACGCCTTCGTGGCCTGGAATGAAGGGCGGGGTCGGCTTTACCGGCCAGTCGCCGCTGGCGGCATGCAGGTCGGTGTGGCAGACCCCCGTCGCCTCATACTTGACGAGGATCTGGTCCGGACCAGGCTCGGGGATGTCAAGCTCCTCGATCACCAACGGTTTGCCGAACTCCCGCACGACGGCGGCCTTCATCTTGTTTGCCATGGCTCTGCTCCCTTAAGCGCGCCCGCCCGACGCATGCGGCGTGCAGGCCCTGTCGTTCGGCGCAGCGGATCGACAGGGCGTCATCCGCGTGCCGGTGGCGCCGCCGATGCTTGCGGCGGACCTGTGAACACTATGGGCAATGTCGGACGATGGGAAGTTGACCGAGGTCAAGCGGAAGCTGTGCCTGTCGCAGATATGCGACGGCGGCCGTCGATCGGATCGACGGCCGCCGCGCGGAAAGTCTGGCGCTCCGGGGGTGGAGCTGGCGATCAGCCGGCGCCACCGGGGTAGTTCGGGCTTTCGCGCGTGATCGTCACGTCGTGAGCGTGGCTTTCGCGCAGGCCCGCACCGGAAATGCGCACGAAGGTGGCGCGCTCCTGGAACTGCTTGATGTCGGCGCCGCCGACATAGCCCATCGACGCCTTGAGGCCGCCGGCGAGCTGGTGCAGGACGCCGGAGACCGGGCCCTTGTAAGGCACCTGGCCCTCGATGCCTTCCGGCACGAGCTTCAGCGTGTCGCGCACCTCGGCCTGGAAATAGCGGTCAGCCGAGCCGCGCGCCATCGCGCCGACGGACCCCATGCCGCGATAGGCCTTGAAGGAGCGGCCCTGGTAGAGGAATACTTCGCCCGGGCTTTCGTCGGTGCCGGCGAGCAGCGAGCCGACCATGACGGCCGAGGCACCGGCCGCGATTGCCTTGGCGAGATCGCCCGAGAACTTGATGCCGCCATCGGCGATGACCGGAATGTCGGCCTGCTGCCCGGCTTCGACCGCGGACATGATGGCCGCCAGCTGCGGCACGCCGACGCCGGCGACGATGCGCGTGGTGCAGATAGAGCCCGGGCCGATGCCGACCTTGACCGCGTCCGCGCCCGCATCGATCAATGCCCTGGTTCCGTCGGCCGTGGCGACGTTGCCGGCCATGATGCGCACCGAGTTGGACAGCTTCTTGACGCGGCTGACGGCGTCGAGCACGCGCTGGGAATGGCCGTGCGCGGTATCGACGACGAGCAGGTCGACACCCGCATCAATCAGGCGCTCGGCGCGCTCGAAGCCGTCGTCACCGACGGAGATGGCGGCGGCGGCGCGCAGGCGGCCCTGCGCATCCTTGGAAGCGTTGGGATTGAGCTGGGACTTCTCGATGTCCTTCACCGTGATCAGGCCGACGCAGCGGCCGTCACCGTCGACCACGAGCAGCTTCTCGATGCGGTGCTTGTGCAGGAGCCGCTTGGCTTCCTGCTGGTCGACGCTCTCCTTGACCGTGATCAGGTTCTCGCGCGTCATCAGTTCGTAGATCTTCTGCGTCGGATCGGAGGCGAAGCGCACATCACGGTTGGTCAGGATGCCGACGAGCCGGCCTGCGACGGCGGCTTTGGCGTTCTCGACCACCGGGATGCCGGAGATGCCATGCGCTTTCATCAGGGCCAGCGCCTCGGCCAGCGTCGCGTCGGGGCCGATCGTCACCGGATTGACGACCATGCCGCTCTCGAATTTCTTGACCTGGCGGACTTCCTCGGCCTGTTCGGCCGGGGTGAGGTTGCGATGGATGACGCCAAGACCGCCGGCCTGGGCCATGGCGATCGCCAGCCGGGCCTCGGTGACGGTATCCATGGCGGACGACAGGATCGGGAGATTGAGGTCGAAGTCCCTGGCGATGCGGGTGGCGATGTTGGTCTGCCCCGGCATGACCTCGGAGTGGCCGGGCTGCAGCAGCACGTCGTCGAACGTCAGTGCTTCCAGTCCGGTTGCGGTTTCAATGATGCGCGCCATGGCCAATTTCCTTCGGTGTAAAGGGCTGCGGTCCAAGGGACCTCTTGGGAACGGTCCGCTGGTCGCTTGCAAGATAAGTCTTGGAAGTTGGCGAGGGCTCGTAACACGTTCATGACGGATTGGAAATAGCAAAAACGCCCGGGATCGGTCCCGGGCAAGCTGGTGCTGCTTGTCTTGTCCGCCGTTCGACGTGTCAGAGGTCGAACTGGTAGGTCATCGGCACGAAGCGGTAGCCCTCGCCCGCCTTTTCAACAAACCCGACTGCCGGAAACGGCATATGGTAGCCCATGAAGGCCAGCCTGTCGGTGGCGACCATGTCGAACACTTTCTTGCGGGTGGCAGCCGCCGCAGCCTTGTCCATGTCGAACCGCACCTCCCAGTCCGGCCGCTGCAGCGACAGCACGAAGTGGTTGGCGGTATCGGCCGTGAGCATCAGGACCTTTCCGTCCGATTCGATGCGGTAGATCATGTGCCCCGGGGAATGGCCGAATGCGTTCATCCCGGTGATGCCGGGCACCACCTCGCCGCCGTCCTCGATGAAGGTGATCTTGTCGGCCAGCGGCTTGACCTTGGCGAGCACGCCTTTGTGCCCCTGCTCGGCGCCCGTGCCCACACGATCGGCGCTGACCCAGAAATCGTACTCCGTCCGACCGGTCACATAGCGGGCGTTGGCAAAGGCGGGCTTTCCCTGCTCCATCAGGCCGCCGATGTGGTCGCCGTGCATATGGGTCAGCACCACCACCGTGACCTGCTCCGGGGTGTAGCCGACGGCGCGCAGGCCTTCCGCAAGGCGGCCGAGGCCATTCTCACGACCGCCCTCGCCCATGCCGG
Organism: Pseudomonadota bacterium; assembly: GCA_023404095.1. GTDB lineage: Bacteria > Pseudomonadota > Alphaproteobacteria > Rhizobiales > Rhizobiaceae > Mycoplana. The sequence goes on from JAEYDD010000002.1 coordinate 171,696, forward strand.
TGTCGAACAGGACGACCTCCGAGCCGGTGTCGACGACGGTCGGCGTGAAGCTGTTGACGAAGCTGTCGGCAGGCAGGAAGTTCTCGGTCAGCAGAGCGCCGACGGTATCGGCCGACTGGTTCGTGCCAAACGTCTCGTTCGGCGCGCCGGAAGCGCGCATGCCGTCGCGCACGGCGGTGACGCGGAACCCGCCGAGCTTGAAGCTGCGGGCCTCGACTGGCGAAATGGTCATGTCGGTCTTGGTCTCCGAGGCAGCGCGTACCATGCTGCCGTTCAGGATGAAGGGGGCCGCCAGCGTGCCAAGGCCGGCCGTGTAGAACAAGGACCTGCGTGAAATATTCATGGTCGCGGCACCTCCCGCAAGAGTGAACACAGAGCTGTGGTCGCGGCGCCGAAATGCGCCGACGGCTCGCAAAGATGGCATGTCTGCAGGTTGAAGGGCGGTCACGAATGCCACCTTTGGCATCACGGGTTTGTGAGAACGCGTACCCCTGGCGGGTTTGACAGATCCCGGCCGCAGGCGCACAAGCGGCAGGCTGGAACGAAACCGGGCATAGCCCGTTCACGTCCAGTCCTCCGGCGCTCCTGCCGACCCGTCCACGTTCGTCACCATGAATCGTATTGTTCCCCTGATCCTTGCCGTCGCGCTCTTCATGGAGCAGATGGATTCCACCGTGATCGCCACGTCGTTGCCTGCGATCGCCCAAGACCTCAATGTCGGGCCGATCACGCTGAAGCTCGCGTTGACGGCCTACATGGTGTCGCTTGCGATCTTCATCCCGCTGTCCGGCTGGATGGCGGACCGGTTCGGCGCCAAGCGCGTCTTCCGGCTGGCGATCCTTGTCTTCATTTTTGGCTCGATCCTCTGCGCGGTTGCCGACGGCCTCATCTTTTTCGTCGTCGCCCGCTTCATCCAGGGCATGGGCGGGGCGATGATGACGCCGGTCGCCCGCCTCGTGCTCGTGCGCAGCACCTCGCGCAGCGAGCTCGTATCGGCCATGGCCATGCTGACGATACCCGCCCTTGTCGGGCCGCTCGCAGGCCCGCCGCTCGGCGGCTTCATCACCACCTATTTCACCTGGCACTGGATCTTCCTGATCAACGTCCCGGTCGGCATCCTCGGCTATGTTCTGTCGGGGATCTATCTTCCCGACATCCATTCCGCGCCACCCGGGCCGCTGGACGTGAAGGGATTCGTGCTCGGGGCGATCGCCGCAGGCGGCACGATGTTCGGGCTTTCCGTCATCAGCCTGCCCGCCCTGCCGCCCGCCGTCGGCCTGGTGTCAACGCTGTCAGGGCTTTTGGCCGGCTGGCTCTACGTGCGGCACGCGAAAAGGCATCCCTCGCCGCTGCTCGACCTGAAGCTCTTCCACGACAGCGCCTTCAGGGCGGCGGCCATCGGCGGGACGCTCTTTCGCATCTCGATCGGCGCCATCCCCTTCCTCATGCCGCTGATGCTGCAGGTGGGCTTTGGGCTTTCGCCCTTCCAATCGGGCATGATCACCTTCACCGGTGCGATCGGTGCGATCACGACGAAGTTCATCGCCAAGCGCGTGCTCTCGCTTGCCGGCTTCCGCACCACGCTGATCATCGCCAGCCTCAGCGGCGCGGCCTTCACCGCCGTCAACGCGCTGTTCACGCCGCAGACGCCGGTGTGGATCATCTCGCTCGTCCTGCTGGCCGCCGGCTTCGTCCGTTCGTTCTTCTTCACCAGCGTCAACGCGCTGTCCTTCGCCGACATCGCCGACAGGGACGCCAGCAAGGCAACCTCGATGAGTGCGGTGCTGCAGCAGATGAGCCTGGCGCTGGGCGTCGCCGTGGCCGGCACCATCCTGGAGATCGAGACGACGATGTCCGGGACGCCGCTGAGCCTTGAGGACTTCCACCTCGCCTTCGTCATCATTTCGGTGCTGACGCTTGCGGCGGTCGTGCCCTTCCTGACAATGGCCAAGAGCGCCGGCGCCTCGGTATCCGGACACCGGCTGATGCAGAAGGAAGAGGAAGTCACCGCCGTCAAATAGCGCGGCCGGGCCTGCCGCTGCCGGAACTTGCGCTACTCGGGCCGCTCGCAGACGGCAGACAGCTTGTTGCCGTCGAGATCGCGAACGAAGGCGGCGTAGAAGTTGGGATGGAACGGCCTAATCCCCGGCGCCCCCTCGTCGGTTCCGCCATGGGCAACAACTGCCGCGTGAAAGGCATCGACAGCCGCACGGCTCGGCGCGTCGAAGGCCACCGTCGCACCGTTGCCGAACGTCGCCGGCTCACGGTTGAAAGGCTCTACCACCCAGAAGCGACAGCGCACGTCTCCATCCGCCGCATAACCGATCTCGCCTTCCGCCTGCTTCTGCCTGACATAGCCGATGAGCGGCAGTACCGCGTCGTAGAAACGGCCGGCGCGCTGCAGATCGTTCGTGCCCACGGTGACGTAGAGAAGCATCACGCCTCCAGCTCGGCGGCTTCGCCGGGCGCTTCGCCCGCCGCCTCATCAGTGGCGCCGTCAGCGGAGACGGCCTTGCGTCCCTTGAAACCCTTTGCAAGCAGGAACATCTCGACCGATTCAGCGCGCGAGGCACCCGGCTTGACGTGGATGACCTGCTTGAAATTCTGCTTCAGCAGGTTCAGGAGGTCGCGCTCCGTGCCGCCCTGGAAGGTCTTGGCCAGGAAATGGCCGCCTTCGGCCAGCACCTCGATGGCGAAGTGGGCCGCCACCTCGCACAGGTGCATGGTGCGGATGTGATCGGTCTGGCGGTGACCCGTCGTCGGCGCCGCCATATCCGAGATCACCAGGTTCGGCGTGCCGCCCACCGCTTCCTTCAGCTTTTCCGGCGCCTGCGGATCGAGGAAATCCATCTGCAGGATCCGCACGCCCGGCAAGGGATCCATTTCCAGGAAGTCGATTGCTGCCACCCGCGGATCGGCATCTGTCGAGTTCGTCACCTTGGCGGCGATCTGCGACCAACTGCCGGGTGCAGCGCCGAGGTCGATGATGCGCCGGGCGCCATCGAGGATCTTGTGCTTCTCGTCGATCTCGAGAAGTTTGAAGGCGGCGCGTGCGCGATAGCCCTCGAGGCGGGCGCGCTGCACATAGGGATCGTTGATGTGTCGCTCAATCCAGCGCCGCGACGACGCCTTCAGCTTGCCCTTCTTGACCTTCTGGCCGAGTTTTCTTCCGGTGCGGCTCCCGCCGGCTGGAGGCTTCGTCATGTCTCAAGTCCTTCGGGCCGGAACGGGTGGCGGAAGCCGCTGCGGTTCTGCCGGCGGCTGCGGCCGCGCCGCCACACGCCGTCATCGGCCATCATTTCCGTCAGGAGGCCTTCGCGCAGGCCGCGGTCGGCGACACGCATGCGCGTCGAGGGCCAGCGGTTGCGGATCGCCTCCAGAATGGCGCAGCCGGCAAGCACCAGGTCGGCCCGGTCCGGACCGATGCAGGGGTTGGCGGCACGGGTGGAGAAATCCCAGGAAAGCAGCCGTGCCTGCATGGCGCTGACTTCCGCGTCCATGAGCCAGACGCCGTCGACCTGGCGGCGATCGTAGCGCGGCAGGTCGAGATAGACGCCGGCCAGCGTCGTCACCGTTCCCGATGTGCCGATCAGGTGGAAGTCCTCCGGTGCCTCGTGGTGCGCATGCGAGGGGCAGTCGAACCCCGCGAGCATGGATTCGACCTCCCGGACCATGCCGGCAAAGCTCTCCGGTGTCACGTCGCGGCCGCCATGCCGCTCCGACAGCGTCACGACGCCGACCGGCAGTGACGTCCAGTGGGTGATATGGTTTGCAAGCCGGTTGGAGCGGTTCTCGCCGATGCGGATCACCGCGATCTCCGACGAGCCGCCGCCGATGTCGAACAGTACGACCGACTTCGCCTCGCGGCCAACGAGCGAGGAGCAGCCGGAAACGGCCAGCCGCGCCTCTGTCTCGCGGTCGATGATCTCCAGTTCCAGCCCCGTCTCTGCCTTGACGCGGGCGAGGAAGGCCTCGCCGTTTTCCGCCCTGCGGCAGGCCTCGGTGGCGATCAGCCGGCTGCGACGGATATCGCGGTTGCGCAGTTTGGCAGCACAGATCCTGAGCGCCTCGATCGATCGGTCCATCGCCTCGTCCGAAAGGCGGCCGCTCGCTGCAAGCCCCTCACCGAGCCGCACGATCCGCGAAAACGCATCGACGACGCGGAACTGGCCCGGGCGGGTCGGCTGGGCGATCAGCAGCCGGCAATTGTTGGTGCCGAGGTCGAGCGCGGCATAGAGCGGCGCGTCGTTGAACTGAAACTCGCTGCGCGCAGCGCCCGCATTTGCGACCTCGCGACCGGCGGCCGACCTGCCGGCCTGCGTTCCGTTGACGGCCGGAGCCGCCTTGGGCGGCGGGGCAACGAAGGCAGGCGGTTTTTCGGCGGGCCGCAACGGGCGGCCCTGCAGTCCGCGCTGGTGGTGCGCCTTCCTGCGGCCGGCTGCCCCCTGCACGGCTGCGCCCTGCCTGCCTCCCGCGTGCCCGGCGCGCGCCGAGACGTCGGCGGAATTGCGATCGCTTACAACGGAATGAGGCTGCGGCTTCGTGCCGCCCTTGCCGCGACGGCGGCGCTTGCGTTTGCGGACAGCTTCGCCATCCTGGTCGACAGGCTGTGCCTGCGCGGTCTGCTGGGGGCGCGTCTCCGGGCCTTCGAGGCCGGATTCGTTGCTCGGTCCAAGGGAGGCTGAAGACGGAGCCTTGGCCCGCTTGTCCTTTCCCTTGCGGCGGCGAGACCGCTTTGGTCTTGCCGGTCCGCCCGTGCCCTGCCCCCCGGATACGAACGGCTTTGCGCCGTGTTCGGGGTCGCTCACGTGTCTGCCTATCGCGCCGCGCAATTCCGTTTCCGGCTGCAGCAGGCGCTTTCTCGATTTTTCGTTGCCGCGACCTTACCAGCCACCGTCGTTTTCGACAATTGCTTTTGTTCGACAACGTTCGACAGGCATTTGACAACCGCCGGCATACGCCGCAGTCACCACTCCCGGCTGTGTGCGATACGGGAGCCAAAACGTCCGATAAGGAGGGTAGTGCGGCCTCTTGCCGCCCAGAGGGACCTTGGCCAAACCCGCATCTGCCATTCGTCCACATAAATCGAAAAAATCGAAAGAAACCTATTTGCAACTTCCGACCTTTTGGTTATAAGCCCCGCACACCGACGGGACGCCGCTCCGCAGCGCCTCTTGTTGGGGAATAGTTCAATGGTAGAACGGCGGACTCTGACTCCGTTAATCTTGGTTCGAATCCAGGTTCCCCAGCCAAACTTCATTTGACATTTTTTTTGGGTTTCGACAATTTGTCGCCGTCCGCATGACCAACGGCCTTCGCAAGAAAATCAAACGGTTGCCGAAACTTAGCACGGATCTTTCCGTGATCCCACTCGCAGTTCGATAGTACGAAATTTAGCAGCCTCCTGACCTTGCCCCCAAGTTTTATCCAGTTTTGAGTTCGCTCCAGCGGTTTTGGGTTGCAACACTTGGGGCGGTAGCGGCGAGTTGCGGTGCGGAGCCATTTCGGCTGCGCAGCACCGCATCACGTC
>JAEYDD010000012.1 GCA_023404095.1 Pseudomonadota bacterium
ATCTTCATCAACCAGATCCGCATGAAGATCGGCGTCATGTTCGGTTCGCCGGAAACCACCACCGGCGGTAATGCGCTGAAGTTCTACGCTTCGGTGCGTCTCGACATCCGCCGCATCGGTGCTGTGAAGGAGCGCGACGAGGTCATCGGCAACCAGACGAAGATTAAGGTCGTCAAGAACAAGATGGCGCCTCCCTTCAAGGAGGTCGAGTTCGACATCATGTATGGCGAGGGCGTGTCCAAGACCGGCGAGCTGATCGATCTCGGCGTCAAGGCGGGCATTGTAGAGAAATCCGGCTCGTGGTTCTCCTATAACAGCCAGCGTCTGGGGCAGGGCCGGGAGAACGCCAAGCAGTTCCTGCGGGACAATCCGGATGCGGCACGCGAGATCGAGATGGCGTTGCGACAGAATGCCGGCCTGATCGCCGAGAAACTCTTGGACGGCAAGCCGGATGAAGAAGACGGCGACAATCTCGCCGAGATGTAAGCCGCCCTTTGCTACAGGCTGAATTTGCTTCATCGAACCGGTCCTTGCCTTGCGAGGACCGGTTTTCGTGTCTGGACAGGCGGGAAGGCGAGCGATAAAAGCCTTCAGTTTTCCGAGGTCCGGGAGGAGGCCGGCGTGTTTGCGCCGCAGAATGCCGAGGCCGCACGGTCGGGCGCCGGCGTCTTTCGCCATCCTGCCAGTAATGGAAACGGCTATGCCGAGTGATCGACCGCGACTTGAACCAGCACTGCACGACGCGGATGCAGGTGGGGATGGTTCGAAGCTGCGGCGAACCGATGGAACATGTGATGGACGGCGGGGCTCGGCCCGGCCGCCGGTAGGTATGAAGGACGCAAGATGAGCGGCGTGAATGAGATCCGGTCGGCCTTTCTCGACTATTTTCGCAAGAACGGCCACGAGGTCGTAGCCTCCAGTCCGCTGGTGCCGCGCAACGATCCGACACTGATGTTCACCAATGCGGGCATGGTGCAGTTCAAGAACGTGTTCACCGGCCTGGAGCAGCGTCCCTATTCGACGGCGACGACGGCGCAGAAATGCGTCCGCGCCGGCGGCAAGCATAACGACCTCGACAATGTCGGCTATACCGCCCGCCACCACACCTTCTTCGAGATGCTCGGCAATTTCTCGTTCGGCGACTACTTCAAGGAGCGCGCGATCGAACTTGCCTGGGGGCTGATCACCAAGGAGTTCGGCATCGACAAGAATCGCCTGCTCGTCACCGTCTACCACAACGACGACCAGGCCTTCGACCTGTGGCGGAAGATCGCGGGCCTGCCGGAAAGCCGCATCATCCGCATCGCAACCAGCGACAATTTCTGGGCGATGGGCGATACCGGCCCGTGCGGGCCGTGCTCGGAAATCTTCTACGACCACGGCGACCACATCTGGGGCGGCCCTCCGGGTTCGCCGGAAGAGGACGGCGACCGGTTCATCGAGATCTGGAATCTCGTGTTCATGCAGTTCGAACAACTGACGAAAGAAGAGCGGATCGATCTCCCGCGGCCCTCGATCGATACCGGCATGGGGCTCGAGCGTATCGCGGCCCTTCTGCAGGGCAAGCACGACAACTACGATATCGACCTGTTCCAGGCGCTGATTTCCGCGTCGGTGGAGGCGACGGGCGTCGATGCGAATGATCCGGAACGGCGTGCGAGCCATCGCGTGATCGCCGATCACCTGCGCTCGTCCGCATTCCTGATTGCCGACGGCGTTCTTCCCTCGAACGAGGGGCGCGGCTACGTGCTTCGCCGGATCATGCGCCGTGCCATGCGCCATGCCCAGCTGTTGGGCGCACGCGATCCGCTGATGTGGAAGCTTCTGCCGTCGCTGGTCCAGCAGATGGGCCGCGCCTATCCGGAGCTCGTGCGGGCCGAGGCGCTCATCTCGGAGACCCTCAAGCTCGAGGAAACCCGTTTCCGCAAGACGCTCGAGCGCGGGCTGTCGCTGCTTTCGGATGCTTCTTCCGACCTGCACAAGGGCGACATCCTCGACGGCGAGACCGCCTTCAAGCTCTACGACACCTACGGCTTCCCGCTCGACCTGACGCAGGACGCGCTGCGCAACCGCGGCATTGGCGTCGATCTTTCGGGTTTTACCGATGCGATGGAGCGCCAGAAGGCCGAGGCGCGCAAGAGCTGGGCGGGTTCGGGCGATGCCGCCGCCGAAACGATCTGGTTCGAGCTGCGCGAGAAGCACGGCGCGACCGAGTTCCTCGGCTACGACACCGAGGCAGCCGAGGGCGTCGTCCAGGCGATCGTCCTCGACGGGAGAAGCGTGGATGCGGCATCGGCCGGCGATACGATCCAGCTCGTGCTGAACCAGACGCCGTTCTATGGCGAATCCGGCGGCCAGATGGGCGATACCGGCGTCATCAGCCACGATCATGCGCGGCTGCGCGTCACCGACACCCAGAAGAAGGCCGATGGACTCTTCGTCCATAACGCGGTCGTGGAAGAGGGGACGGTCAAGCTTGGCGATGCGGTCGCGCTCGACGTCGATCATGCCCGTCGCGGTCGCCTGCGCTCCAACCACTCCGCCACGCATCTCCTGCACGAGGCGTTGCGGGAGGTCCTCGGGACCCATGTCACGCAGAAGGGCTCGCTGGTCGCGCCGGAGCGGCTTCGCTTCGACGTTTCGCACCCAAAGCCGATGACGGCGGAGGAGCTGAAGGTGGTCGAGGAGATGGCGAACGAGATCATCGTGCAGAATACGCCGGTGACGACCCGCCTGATGAGCGTCGACGACGCGATCGCCGAGGGCGCGATGGCGCTGTTCGGCGAGAAATACGGCGACGAGGTTCGCGTCGTTTCGATGGGCACGGGCATCCGCGGCGCCAAGGCCGGCAAGCCCTATTCGGTTGAACTCTGCGGCGGTACCCATGTCGGCGCCACCGGCGAGATCGGCCTTGTGCGAATCGTCGGCGAAAGTGCTGTCGCCTCGGGCGTACGGCGCCTGGAAGCCCTGACGGGCGAATCTGCGCGCGCCTACCTTGCCGAGCAGGACGAACGGGTAAAGACGCTGGCCGCAAGCCTCAAGGTGCAGCCGGCCGAAGTTCTTTCCCGCGTCGAGACGCTTCTCGATGAACGCCGCAAGCTCGAGCGTGAACTTTCGGATGCCAAGAAGAAGCTGGCGCTTGGCGGCGGCGGCGGCGCCGGTGGTGGTGACTCCGTGCGCGAGATTGCCGGCGTGAAGTTCCTCGGCAAGGTCGTCAGCGGCGTCGAGCCGAAGGACCTGAAAGGCCTCGCCGACGAAGGCAAGAAGGGGTTGGGCTCGGGCATCGTCGCCTTCGTCGGCGTCTCCGCCGACGACAAGGCGAGCGCCGTGGTCGCTGTGACCGACGATCTGACCGGTCGGTTCAGCGCCGTGGATCTCGTGCGCGTCGCATCGGCCGCGCTCGGCGGCAAGGGTGGCGGTGGACGGCCGGACATGGCGCAAGCCGGTGGGCCGGACGGCCAGCGTGCGAACGATGCGATCGAATCCGTTGCGGCTGCACTGGCCGGATAACGCAATTCACGGCACCTTCGAAGGTTTTGGCAACGGCGGGATTTTTCCCGCCGTTCCTGTTTGTGAAGTCTTCAATTTTCCATGGTAGCTTCGGGTTCCCGACGGAGTGTGATTCCTTGCTCGAAGTTCTCGTCAGCGTCCCGACGCTGCTGCTGTGTACCTTTTTGGCGACGCTCGTCGTCGCCGTATTCCTGAGTCAGCACTGGGCATCGGGCCGCGCGCCTGCTGCGGCCGTCTATTGGTGCGTGGCGATGTGGATCGGTTCGGCGGCAAGCGTGTTTCTGGCGTTGCGCGCGGTTGTTGCGCCGGAGTTGTCGATCGGTCTTGGCAACGCGCTTGCGGCCCTGGCCTACGCGGTGACGTGGGGCGGGTTTCGCTCCTTCGATGGCCGGCGGGTGTCGCGGTCTGCCCTTGCCGCCGCCCCGGTGGTCTGGGGTCTTGCCTATGGCCTCTCCGATACCTTCGCCGCCGACATGAACCTGCGCGTCATCCTGATGTCGATCATCGTCATGGTCTATTCGCTGGCGATTGCTGGGGAAGTGATGCGGGGAAACAAAAGGGAGCCCCTCCCATCGCGCCGCTTCATCGCCGTCCTGCTGGCACTGCATGCCGTCTTCTACGGATTGCGCATTCCCTTCACCCTCTTTGCGCCAGTATCCGATGGCCCGCAGCCCTATGTTTCACCCTGGTTTGCGGCCTTCTCCGTGGAAATTTTCATCCACACGGTCGTCGTTTCGGTTTCAGTCCTGATCCTTCTCAAGGAGCGTAGTGAGGCGATCTATCGTCAGGCTGCACGCTCGGATGCGCTCACGGGAATCCTGAACCGCGGGGCCTTCATGGAGGAGACGGCGATCATGCTGCGGCGGCATCCGCAGGAGGGCGTGCTGATGTTGCTCGACCTTGATCATTTCAAGGCGATCAACGACACCTACGGCCATCAGGCTGGAGACAAGGTGCTGCAACGGTTCACCTTAGCCGTATCGGCGAAGCTTCGTGGCGACATGGTCTTCGGCCGTTTTGGCGGCGAAGAGTTCGCGCTTTTCGCCCCGGGGTTGGACCTCGATGGGGCGGCTGCCTTTGCCGATGCGCTGCGCCAGGACATCGAAGGGCTGGATATCGGCCACTATGGCACGATGATATCGGCGACGGTCAGCATCGGGGTCGCCTCCGTGGTCCTCAGCGGCGGCGACATCGACAGTCTTGTGGCATCGGCAGACTTCGCCCTCTATCGGGCCAAGGCAGAAGGGCGCAACCGCAGCTGCGTCGCCGGGCCTGCGGAGAGTCTGATGCAGATTGCCGGTCGCATGCGGCTGCCCGATTTCGAGGCCCCGCTGAGTTCGGTGGCGGGGTAGCACAAGTCGTTCGCGCCTGCAGTTCGCAAGGACACGGTCGCGATCGCGCTCGTCGCCCGGACCCGTTTTTCTGCGCGCGTCAGCGGACGGCCGTCGTTGCCCGGGAGGGCGCGACATTCATCCAGTGCTGCAAGCCCTCGACGACGCCGTCGGCATTTGCCCGGCGCGCCTGATAGTGCCTGCCGGTGGCCGATGCCAGCTGCCGCAACTCATCCAGCGCATTGCCGACCACGATCCCGCTGACGTCTGGCAGCAGGAACATGTCGGCGTCGTTACCTGTATCGCCGGCGACGACCACCGCGTCGAGATCGATGTCGAGCTCGCGGCAGAGCCAGGCAAGCGCTGCCCCCTTGCTGGCCTGGCGCGGAAGAATGTCCAGGTCCCGCTTGCTGGAGTAGACCAGCCGCGCCTCGACGCCGGCATCGGCGAGCCCCTGTTCCAGTTCGGCGATCGCCGCCTCGCTCGCATCGTGCAAATGCCAACTGGACTTGTGGTCGTGCTGATACGCCTCGTCCTGCAGCTCTATTCCATCCACGTGACGCATGATGCGCAGCAACGCGTCCCGGTCGAACGGCGCACCTAGCATCTCGCCGAACTGGCGACGGCGCGCTTCGTTCAAAGCGCCGCCGACCATCGTTCCGACCCCGCCGATCAGGTAGTCCGGTCGCGGGAGGTCGGAAACGGCGAGCAGGGCTTCGATATCGTCGAGCAGCCGCCCGCTATTGTAGACCAACAGGGGGCGGGTCAACGGGTTGAGGCTTTCCCAGAAGCTTCGGAAGCGCTGGGTGGCCCGGTGATCGCCGAGCAGCGTGCCGTCGAGATCCGATGACAGCAGCCTGACCGTCATCTCAGTCTCCATCGTTCCAGGGTTCTGCCCAGTCGTCTCCCTCGAGCGCGTGACGCATCGGCCGCCCCTCGACAAGAGCGATCAATTGCTGTGCGATGCCCGTCCAGGTGAACAGGCTGCGCGCCTTGTGCGCACCCATGCGCGAAAGCCGGTTGTAGAGTCGCGGATGCTTGAGCGGCTTCATCATCGTGATGCCGAGATCGTACTTGTCGAACGGGTCGGCAAAGAGCGCGTGCCGGCCGTAGCTGACCGAGCGGAACAGCCCGCCATGGATCGTGATGATCGTGGGCGTTCCGCTGGCCATCGCCTCGATCGCGGTCATACCGAAGGGCTCGTAGCGGCTGGACAGGACGAACAGATCGGCGGCGCGGTAGTAGTCGGGCAGGTCCTCGTCGGAAACGAACCCGGCAAAATCGACCTTGTCCTTGAGCCCCCGATCGTCGACCAACTGCTTGAGCTGGTGGAGAATGGCGGTTTCCTGATCGTCCAGATGTTCCCCGCCCAGGGCCAGATGCAGACGCGCTTCCGGCTCACGTTCGGCCAGCACGGAGAAGCCCTCGATGAGCAGGTCGTAACCCTTGTTGGTCGCAAGCCGGCCAAGCGCCAGTACGGTCTTGCCATGGAAGCCGAATTTCTGGCGTGCCATCTCCCGCGTCGCGCCGGAGACGGGGAAGAACCGGTTGTCGTCGTAACCCGGCGGGATCATGTGCACCCGGTCGGGCTTGAGCCCGTAGTCGGTTGTCAGCATGTCGAGCTGGATCGGCGTCGTGGCGATGACGAGGTTGCAGCTGCGATAGACGATCAGCTCGTGCTTGATGCGTTCGGAGAAGTTGAACTCGGCCTCGAAGCTGTCGGCCTTGTCGGGATAGTCGGTCTCCATCTGCCGCTTCTTCCACATGCCGAGCGAATGGGGCGTATGGATATGCGGCACCGCCAACGCTTCCGAGAGCCGCTGGCCGGCGACGCCCGCGTCCCAGTAGTGGCTGTTGATGAAAAAGTAATCGAGACCATTCGACTTGATGAAGCGGATCGCCGCCTCGCACCACGCCATCAGGTGGTTGTGCAGATATTCCTTGGGGATGAAATCGCGGCCGCCGCAGGGAATTCGGACCACGCGAACCCGATCGTCGACTTCGTCGAATTGCGGCTGATCCTCGAACTGTCGCGTGTATATGTCCACGAAAAAGCCGAGCCGACCAAGTTTCTTGGCGAGTTCAATAACATAGACGACTTGTCCGCCGGTGTCAGCCGCACCAAGTGGCGGGATTGCTGCAACATAGCCGTGTGTGGAGATGAGGGCTATTCGCGGAAGAGATTCTGTTTCTGTTTTTTCAATCATGTCGCTGATCTAGGATAGGGTAGGGGAGCTCACCTTCAACCCCTTGCCTCGTATTTTGTTCCATCGATCATGTCCCCAATACTCGGCTCTGACTTGCGGATGTACCCCGCAAACGAAAAGACCCGGCGCTAGGCCGGGTCCGTCCGATTGTATCTTGTGCCGGTGTCGCCGATCAGGCGGCCATGGCCTTCTTCAGGTTCTCGTCGATCTTGTCGAGGAAGCCGGTGGTGGAGAGCCATGGCTGGTCGGGGCCGATCAGAAGCGCCAGGTCCTTCGTCATGAAACCGGCCTCGACGGTGTCGACGCAGACCTTTTCCAGCGTGTTGGCGAACTTGGCGAGCTCGGCGTTGTCGTCGAGCTTGGCGCGGTGGGCGAGGCCACGGGTCCAGGCGAAGATCGAGGCGATCGAGT
>JAEYDD010000048.1 GCA_023404095.1 Pseudomonadota bacterium
CGACCAGGGCAAAGCCCATGGCTCCGCATCCGGCACGCGGCATTGTGGAGAAACAAACGCCTTCTGTGCCGCCTCGGTTGCGGCTTGCAACCAAGGGGTCTGCGGCCGTGGCGACACACACGAACAATTGGCAGGAATTCTAGGAGCTTGCACCGTGATCAGCTTCCACCCCCTCCCCTTCGATACCAGCGCCCCGCCGCCGCATGAATACTTCATGCAAACTGTCGAGCGGTTCATCATGGGTGTGACGGAAAGCCTGTGTCGGCTGGAAAACGAGAATGTTGAGCCGGGGCAGGAAGAGGCGTTCCGGCATAGCAAGACACTCATCCTTGCGGAGTTGGATAAGCTCGACGGAATGCTGGCGTCCTATCGCGCCGGCAATCCCCAACAGCTTCTCGATGCACTCAGGATCGTTGCGGATATGGCCGTGTCACGCGGTCTCCCGCCAAGCTCGGCTTGAGGGCCGGGAACGATCATGAGCCCATCCGTACTTGCCTGCGCCGTCCGCGAGGAAGTCGAGTGCCAAATTAAAGCTATGCGGGCAACCGCGATGCTTAATGACGTTGAAATAACATTCTGCCTAAGTGGAGAAAAACCGCGTTCTGCATAAGGCGGATGCCTCGGGGGCATCATAGATGATGACAGTAATAGGGTGCATAGTCGAATATCATAACCTTTGGCTGGTTCTGCTGGCCGCGCTGCTTTGCGTCACCGGCTCCTGGGTGACGGCGCGGTTGTTCCTGCGGATGGCCGGCACGGCAGGCGGTCAGCGATATGGCTGGCTGTTCATGACGGCGCTCGCGGCCGGGGTTGCGATCTGGTGCACCCATTTTGTCGCCATGCTCGGCTATGACGCCGGGGTGCCGATCGGCTTCGACCCCGCCATGACAGTCGTTTCCCTACTCATTGCCGTTATCGGCAGCACAATCGGCTTTGTGCTTGCCGGAAGCCGCTGGACACGCTTCACGCCCACGCTCGGCGGGGCCATTGTCGGCCTCGCGATCGCGGCCATGCACTACACCGGCATGATGGCTTACCGGGTGCAGGGCATCGTGTCATGGAACATGACCTATCTGGTCGCGTCCATCGTGCTTTCTGTCGGCCTGTCTGCCCTGTCGCTGCATCTTGCCATGCGCTCGGACCGGCACGCGGCAACTCTCATGGCCGGCGTATTCGCTGTAGCGATCGTCGTGCTGCACTTCACCGGTATGACCGCATTCCGTGTCGAACCACTGCTTGTAGATGGCTCGTTCTCGAACCCGCAAGCTTTGCAAACACTCGCCATCGCCATTGCGGCCATGTCCTTCGTTATCGTCGGGGCAGGGTTGGTCAGCTACCTGATCGATGACAGCTCGCGTGCGGATTCAATGGAGCGGTTGCGTCTCCTGGCAATGAACGACACGCTCACCGGCTTGCCGAACCGCGCAAACTTCAATGAACGCCTCGACCTTGAAATGTCGCGGGCACGCGAAAGCAAGGGCAGGCTGGCCCTGATCGGTATCGACCTCAACCGCTTCAAGGAGATCAACGACCAGCGCGGCCATAACGCCGGCGACGAAGTGTTGCGCGTGCTCGGCCAGCGCATCAAGGGTCTGCTACGCGAGGATGACGGCGAATTTGTCGCCAGAACCGGCGGTGATGAATTCTCGGCCCTTTACCGCATGGACGATGCAGATGGTATTTCCGACTTGCTCGCCCGTCTTGAGGAAGCCCTGTTCAAGCCGATCCAGTTCGATGGCGCGGAGATCGTACCGGGCGCGAGCTTTGGCGTGGCGGTCTTCCCCGACGACGCCACCGACAGGGAAAGTTTCATCAACAATGCCGACCTTGCCATGTATCGAGCGAAAGCTGATCCGCTGCGCAATATCTGCTTTTATGAAGCGGGAATGGATGAGAAGATAAAAGCGCGTCGATCGTTGGCCGCCGATCTGCGCCACGCGATCGCCCGCAATGAACTATCGCTGCATTATCAGGTTCAGACGGCGGTCTCGACGGGCGAGATACGCGGTTATGAAGCACTGCTACGTTGGGAGCATCCGCAGCTAGGCCCGATCGGCCCGACCGAGTTCATCCCTCTGGCTGAGGAAAGCGGACTTATTCTGCCAATCGGGGAATGGGTACTGCGAACCGCCTGCTTGCAAGCGGCCACCTGGGAGCAAGCCTACAAAGTCGCGGTGAATCTGTCGGCCGTGCAGTTCGTCCATGCCGATCTACCCCGCATCGTCATGGAGATTCTGGTTCAGACCGGTTTGCCCCCCGAACGACTGGAACTCGAGCTGACGGAATCGACGATCTTCGCGGACAGGGAACGCGCGTTGCATATGCTGCGGCAGAT
The DNA here is from genome assembly GCA_023404095.1 of Pseudomonadota bacterium. Lineage (GTDB taxonomy): Bacteria > Pseudomonadota > Alphaproteobacteria > Rhizobiales > Rhizobiaceae > Mycoplana. The sequence goes on from JAEYDD010000048.1 coordinate 2,336, forward strand.
AAAGGGTCTCGGTGTTTCCATCGCGCTCGATGATTTCGGGATCGGTTATTCCTCGCTCGACACGTTGCGTGCTTTCCCCTTCGACAAAATCAAGATCGACCGTTCTTTCTTCTCGTCCACGGTTGCCAATCCGCAGACGACTGCAATCATTCGAGCCGTGCTGGCGCTCGGCAAGACATTCGGCATTCCGGTTTCTGCGGAAGGCATCGAAACCTACGATCAGCTTTCTATGCTGAACGCTGAAGGGTGCGAAGAAGCGCAAGGCTTCTTGCTCGGTCACCCTGCTGCTCTTGCCGATATTGTCAGTGCTGGACAGATCGCGGTGGCGGGCGAGAATCGGGAACCGAAAGAATTTTCCACGCCAGAAGCGCTGAAGCAGAGACTTCAAAACCGATGACCGATAGCGGAGGGACATTCCAGAAAGTGAGCATCGCTATGCGCAAAGCTCCTGCACCGCCGGCCGTGACCGAAGCCTTTGTGGGGCCAGACACCATCATGCACATCGCGATTTCTCGTCTCGCCCGATTCGTCGCCGTGCCGCGAGACAACCCGGAACTGCTACGGGCGCAATTCACCGCACTCTCGCGTATGATTCCGCTGATGTACTTGATCCTCGTAGTCAATGCTGGGGTCCTCGCCGTTGTCTATTTCGGCAGCGCGCCGATCTGGCTAACCGCCTATGTATCGCTGGCATTGACCGGGGCATGTATGGCGCGGCTTGTGGTCTGGTGGCGCAGGAGGCATGTCGTCCTCTCTGACGAAAAGGTTGTCCGCGAGCTGGTGCGGACCAACAAAATCACGGCCATTCTCGGCGTAGGATTCTGCACCTGGGCCTACAATCTCTACCCCTACGGAGATGCTTTCCAGAAAGCCCATATCGGCTTCGTCCTGACCGCCTCGATGTTCGGAACGATGCTGTGCCTGATCCATCTGCGCTCGGCGGCGTTGATCCTCACCGCGATCGTGGGAACCTCCTTCGTCGCCTTCTTCGGCGCAACCGGGATTCACACGCTCGCCGCGATGGCCTGCAATTTCCTTTTCGTCACGGTGAATATCGTCATTGTCGTGATGCTTCAAAGCCGTGATTTCGCCCATCTGGTCAATGCCCGAACGGAGGCACGCGCCAAGCATGAGGCACAAAGCCGGCTGCTGAGAATGATCGATGATATGCCGGTCGCAGTGATGACGGTCGATCCGGC
>JAEYDD010000018.1 GCA_023404095.1 Pseudomonadota bacterium
CCATGCTGTTCGTGCCGGCGATTCTGCCTGGATCAACCGCGCTGGGTATCGCTGGCTTCATCACCGGGCAGAGTTATTGGAACGCCGGTCAGGACATGATGAAAATGGGCAATGAAAGTCGTTTCAACGATTTTCTGTATGCCGACAGCTTGTGCAGGCCAACGTGGAAGCTGTGTCGGCGTGTTATCGCAAAGCGCAAGATACGAGGAAAGCTCAGTCCTGCACTATTGCTAGCCGGGTTTTACTATCCTTCCGACGAAACGTGGTCGGGTGACGGCGTTGTGTTCGAAAGTAAACAGTCCATTTTTTTCGCCGATCACGATCGCCATGAACGGGTACACGTTCACATATGTCTCGGTGAGAATGATGCTGTCATTAACGGCAATGTCGGGAAGTTTCGTAAGGTCTATGTCTTTGGCGGAAAGCTCACCGCTTCCAGAGTTGTAGGTCCAGTCGACGGAAAAGCCGTTCGGCTCTTCTGACATGCGGGTAATACTGCTGATCCGGATCAGTGGCTGACCAACGTCGTTGCGCGCCAAGCGCTGCATCATATCCTTGACCTGCTTGAATACAGGGTCTGTCGCCTCCGTCTGGCGCGACATGAAATCGCCAATTGTGAACGTCGCCTTGTCGGCGATGCTATCAGCGCGAAACAGATCAAAGATCGTGAACGCACTGAACATCAAAATGATGAAGAGTGGTGCGATGAGGGTGAACTCGATCCCGGCGGCACCACTTTCGTCGGTTTTGATCCGTTCAAACGAGCCACGTATTGGTTGCGCCATCACGGTCACTCCGGCTCATTCAACAGGGCGGATTCCGACGTCATGAAGAAGCCGTCATCGGCGTTGTAACGGAGGTGCATGCCAAAGCCTATACCAGGGGTTAGCGGTGTGACGCCAACGCAGGAGCGGATGAAGACGACCTCCGAGCGGTGGCCCGGATCGAATTGCGTCACCGGCTTTATTTTTGTGCTTTCCGTCGCGCATGTCGCGTTGGCATCCGGGTATGCCGAGCCAGCGGGAACCGGAACCATTTCGACAAGCATTTCGGCAGAGCAACTGGAGAATATCGTCGCCTCGCTGCAAATTCGATCCCGAACGTAATCAACCGTAAATCCCTCTGAGCGACCAATACGCAGTTCGCGCACGACACGATCCATGGCGCGATCCAGCATCATCTGCTTCGTCATGGTCCAGCCCATTTCGATGACCGAAAACACCATTACAAAGAAGAGCGGCGCGATGATCGCGAATTCGACGGCCGCCGCGCCGGTCGTATCCTTCAGGAGAGCCCGCATGCGCATACCTAGTTCACCAGCCGAATCTGTTCGATCGAACTCGCGATGTTCTGGAAGACATTGTTGAGGTTCGAGCTCTTGGCATCGTAGTAGTGAGAGGAGCTTGACGCGCAGCCTTTCAGCTTCGAGAGAAAGTTGGCATCCCCGGCCGCAACCTCAAAACCGACAGCATAGATAACAATGCCATGACTTTTGGCAGCAGCGCATGCCTTGCTCATCATGTCGAGATTGGTCTTTGCATCGACCATCTGCTTTATGGTCTTGCCCTTTTCGGTGTTATCCTTGGGCTGCTCATTGACGGCGAGCCCCGTCGTTGGGCGAAACTGGCCAACCACTTCCCCGTCAGTCATAAGGACGATGAATTTCATGGTGCCTTTGTCATCATAGTCCGCAGGCCTGTTCGCGAAATCGGAATTCAGATCAATGGCGCCGTCTTTCTTGAGGGATTTCAGAACGGGACGAAACTTGGGGTCGAGTGCATGCAGGCCCCATTTCATCGCGATCTGTGTCGCGGTACCATCGAACATGTGGAAACTGTCGATCTGGGAACCGAGATATGAGCGGTCGTTCGACATGAAGGTAACAGAGGTTTCTTCGGTCGGACAATTCCACGGATCGAACCCGGTGTTCGATCCGGCGATCCAGGTGCTGAACTGTGGCACTTGCTCCGCTTCGTTGAAGGTCGGAATAGCCTCGGAAAACGTCTTGTCGAGATTTCCCATGCAGGACGATCGATCATGTTTGCGCACGGAAGAGGTTGCGCCCTTGGTCAACGAGTCGAACACCTTCTTGCCGACGCTCACCTGTCCGGCATAGGGGATGAGAGTGACGGACGTGTAGTCCTTCGTCTCGTCGCGCAGAAGACGATTGAGGAAGGACTTCGCGGCAGGTCGCATTGCGTTAATGCGGGAGCCACGCATGGAGCCGGAAAGGTCGAGGACCATCGAGATTTCGATGTTCTGCTTTGCTTCCTCTGCCTTGGAACGCGCGACGATATTGATCTCACGAATTCCGACCAGTTGCAGGAACGATGTTTGCATCGGATACGAGGCTTCGACCAGCACCTCGCGCTTGTTGATCGAAGTGTTGTCCTCCCCGATCGTCAGTGTGTATCCGCTATGGCCGGCTGCGTTGAGGTAATCTTCGATCGTCTTCCTGGTGGGCCTGGTTTGGGTGAGTGACGCGGCGGCGAGAACACCGCGATCGAGATCGTTCTGGAACGACGAGCGCAGCCTCTCATGCAGCATGAAATCGACCGCGCCGCCCGAAATCACCGTGAGCGGAACCATCAGCAGCGCCGCCATCATGGCGACGTTTCCGCGCCGATCTTTTAGCAGGGACGAAACTTTCGACAAAATAGGCATAAATGTTCCCTTGCTCGACAAGCGCACTTCTGGCGCTTTCACTTGATGATTTCCTTCTTGAAGCCGATATGCCTGCTGCTTCGATAAAAACAGGCCGACGACCGATCCACGTGTTTCCGGTGGTTGAGGTTATGGTTGAGGTTCATTCGATCCGGTTATCTCATGCAGGGTGTTCAGGATAGCGCGGACGGCCGCCGATCCGCTCGAATAGTATATGGTTTGGGCGTCTCGCCGGGTGGTGACGAGGTGTTGCCCTCGCAGCTTCGCCAGATGTTGAGAGACCGCCGACTGGCTTAATCCGACGTGGGAAGCGATAGCGCCGACATGCGCTTCCTCCTGGATGAGCAGCATGAGAATCGCAAGGCGTACCGGATTTGCCATTGCGGACAGGAGTGCGGCGGAATGTCTGGCCTGTTGCTCGTCCAAGTCGGTAAGTCCCGTTCACGCCACTTTGATCGTGGCGGCGCTCTTGTTCAGTTCCTCAATTCTGGCCGCATCCCTGTCGCTTGGTGCCGGCCTGCCGTAGAAGTAGCCTTGAATCTCGGTGCATCCTTCCTCGCGGATGCGATCGAGCTGCGCTTGCGTCTCGACGCCTTCGGCAACGGTGGTGACGCCGAGGCGCTTGCCCAGGTCCGCAACGGCCTTGACCACGGCGGCGCTTTCCGGCCGATCGAC
>JAEYDD010000057.1 GCA_023404095.1 Pseudomonadota bacterium
GCCGGAGCTGCCCGCCGTCCATGGGTGATCAGAAATCGAAGTTGGCGATGTTGTCCTTGGTGAAGACGGTACGCTCCGGCAGCAGGATGATTCCGTTGCCATCGGCCTCGTAGTCGTAGCCCTGCACCTTGTTGGCCGAGACCTCGACGGTGCCGACACCAGGGATTTCCAGCTTGTCGCCGACCTTCATCGGGCCGTTCTTCAGGACGTGATCGGCGACGTAGACCGAGATCTTGCCTTGCTGTGTGACGTCCCACAGGCCGAATCGCTGGATTGTGCCGCGCTCGATATACGGGCGCATGACGTTCGGCGTGGAGAAGCCGACGATGGTGACGCCTTCGGCGCGCTTCAGGTTCTCGGCGGCCTGCGCGGCGGCGGGCAGGGCGTTTGCGTCCGGCGCGATGATCGCGTCGAGGTCCGGATAGGTCTGGAGGATGCTTTCAGCCGTCTGAAGCGACTTCTGCGCATCGTTGTAGCCGTATTGGGTGGTCACGATCTCCCAGCCCGGATGCTCCTTGGCGATCTTGGCCTTGGCGGCTTCCGCCCAGGCGTTCTGGTCGGTCACGGTGGGGCTTGAATAGAAGAACGCGACCTTGGCCTTTTCCTTCGTCACTCCTTCAGCGGCCATGTCGACCAGGAGGCCGCCGAGTTGCTCGGGCGTGCCCTGGTTGATGTAGTAGCTGCGGCAGTCCGGGTTGACGTCGCTGTCCCAGGTCATGATGAGCACGCCGCGCTCCATGGCGCGCTTCAGCGCCGGGCAAAGGCCGTCCGGCGAGACGGAGGAGACGATGAGTGCGTTGTAGCCCTGGTTGACGTAGTTGTTGATGAACTGCACCTGGCCGGAAACGCTCGGCTCGGTCGGGCCGTCATAGGTGACCTTCGCGCCAAGCTCTTCGCCGGCCTTCGTTGCGCCGGCGCCGCCGGAGGTAAAGAAGCCGACGCCCACCAGCTTCGGAATGAAGGCGATCTGGTTTTCCGCATGGGCCGTGCCCGAGGCGAGCATGGTGCCGGCGAGAAGCGCCGCGGCGACGGCGCCGGATTTCATGATGGTCTTGATCATTCTCATTCTCCTCCTGAAGTGAATGCCGCCCGGGTTTGTCTCTTTTGCCGGGCGACGGCGATGAAATCGGCCAGCATTGCGCTTCCCTGGCGCAATGCGACCGCGACAACCAGCAACCCTCCCGAAAGTGCGCTGGAAATCTGGCTGGGGACGCCGGCCGCCTGCAGGCCCTGCTGCAGGTAGCCGATGACGAACGTGGCGATCAGGGTGCCGAGGATGGAGCCCTGACCGCCATAGATGGAGGCACCGCCAAGCACGGCCGCGGTAACGGCGGGCAGCAGCGTCGCAGAGCCGAGGTCGACACGTGCGGAGCCGAAATAGGCCGACATGACGAGGCCGGCGATGGCGGCCGAAACGCCCGTGATGACGTAGGTGATCGTCTGCACGCGGGCGACCGGGATACCTGCGAAGCGCGCCGCGCTTTCCGACTGACCCGAAAGGAAGACGGCGCGGCCGAAGCGGGTGAAGTGCAAGAGGACGACCAGCACGAAGGCGAGCGCAAGGAAGAGCGCCAGCGCGGCCGGCAGACCGAGGAATTCCGCGTAACCGAAGGCGTTGAAGGCTTCCGGGAAGTTGCCTATGCCCTCATAGCCGCCCGCGCCGACGAAGCCTGATGCGACCGTTGCCGCGCCTTGGAAGAGGTAGAGGCTGCCGAGCGTCACCACGAGCGGCTGGATCTTCGACAGGTGGATGACGGTGGCGTTGAGGAGGCCGCAGAGGGCGCCGGAGACGATCGCGAGCGCGATCGAAAGCGGCAGCGGCACGCCGTAGAAGGTGGCGACGCCGAACACGATGGCGGCAAGCCCGATCACCGAGGCGAAGGAAACGTCGATGCCGCCGGCGATGATGACGAGCGTCAGCGGCAGCGCGACGATGCCGATCTGCACGAAGTCCGAGGTACCGTAGATGAGGTTCGCCACATTGAGGAAGCGCGGATTGACGAGGCCGAAGATCACAAGCTCCGCGACGAGCATGGCAAGGAGGGCGGTTTCCCAACGGAAGATGAGCTTCTTCATCGGCCGGTCTCCACGGGGCGTGCCGCAGTTGTTTCAGCGGGTTGGGCGGGGCCGCGTTCATGCACGGCATAGCGGCGGGCGCGGATGCGGCGGTCGATTATCTGGCGGATGCGCCCGTCCAGTAGCAGCACCGAGAGCAGGATCGCGCCGGCGATGAAGTCGTTCCAGTAGGCGGGAATCTTGAGGAAGACGAGTGCGCTGTCGATCGAAGTGATGAAGACGACAGCGGAAAACACGCCTGCAACCGAGCCGGTGCCGCCGAGGAGGCTCACCCCGCCGAGCACGTTGACCGCGATGGCCTTCAACTCTATGCCGTTGCCGGCCTGGTTGGGAATGAAGCCGATTTGCGCGGCGAAGACGAGGCCGGCGAGCGCGGCGCACAGGCCCGTTGCGACGAAGGCAGTGAACTGCACGCGCCTGACCGGCACGCCGAGATGATGCGCGGCGGCGCGGTTGTCGCCAACAGCGTAGAAGTAGCGGCCGAAGCGCGTCTTGCGCAGCACCAGCCATGCGAGGACGACGAGTGCGAGCACGACGACGGTGAGTGCGGAGAAGCCGAGCCCGAGATTGCCCGCAAGGGCCTTCAAGTTCTGCGGCAGATCCTCGATCCAGCGCCCTCCGGTCAGCACGAGCATGATGCCGCGGAAGAGGCCGAGCGTGCCGAGCGTGGCGACGATGGAGGGAATGCCGAGATAGGCGACCATCAGCCCGTTGAAGGCGCCAGCGACGGCGCCGGTCCCAAGGCAGAAGGCGATGGCGAGCGGCAGGCCGATGCCGGCATTGAGCGAAAGGCCGAGTACGGCGGCGCTCAGGCCCAGCACGGAACCACTGGAGACGTCGATGTTGCGCGTCAGGATGACGATCATCGTGCCGAGCGAGATCAGCATCAAGACGAGGCTGTTGGAAAGGATGACCGAAGCCGTGGCGCCGGAGAGGTAGCCGGGCGCGACAGCACCGATAGCGGCATAGGCGACGACGAGGACCGCGACGAGCGTTGCGACGCGATTGCGCGCGAAGAGGTCAAGCATGACGGACCTCCGAGGCGCCGAAGGCAAGGCGGGCAATGGCGTCGACGGAGATGTCATCCGTGAGTTCCCCGCCGGACTGGCCGAAGGCCATCACCTCGACGCGGTCGGCCAGTTGGTCGATCTCGTCGAAATCGGATGAGATGAGGACGATGGCGACGCCTTCGGCGGCGAGGGTGCGAATGAGGTCGTAAATGTCGTTGCGGGCCGCGACGTCAACGCCGCGTGTGGGTTCGTCGAGGATCAGCACCTTCGGCCGGGCAGACAGGCACTTTGCCAGCAGCACCTTTTGCTGGTTGCCGCCCGAAAGGCCGCGAGCCTCCTGGCCGGGACCGGTGCACTTGATGCCCATGCTGGCGCGAAAATCGTCGAAGGTCTTCCGCTCTGCGCCTGGACGCAGGAAGAAGGGCAGGCGATGCACCAGATAGGACGAGACGTTCCAGAAGAGCGGGGCTTCGAGGAAGAGGCCATGCTGCTGGCGGTCTTCCGGCAGGTAGACGAGCCCGCGATCGATGCAGATGCGCGGCGAGCGCTTCTTCAGCTCCGCGCCATCGAAGACGACGCTGCCGCTTGACTGGGGGCGGAGACCGAAGAGCGTTTCGGCGAATTCCGTGCGCCCCGCACCGACGACACCGGCAAGGCCGAGGATTTCACCGGCCCGCACGTCCAGGCTGATGTTGCGGAAGCCTTCGCCGCTAAGGCCGCGCACGCTGAGGCGCGGCTGGCCGATCTGCGAGACCTTGCGACCGGTGCGATCCTTGCCGGAGGCATCCGTTATCTGTACGCGGCTCATCGCGTCGATGATCTCGGCGTCGGTGTAGCTGTCGAGTGGGCCTGAAAGCACGATAACGCCGTCGCGTAGCACGCTGATCGTGCCGCAGATCTCGCGAATCTCACGCAGCTTGTGGGAGATGAAGAAGATGCCGACGCCCTGCGCCTGCAGTTTGCGCACGCGCTGGAAGAGGGCGCTCGTCTCGAAGGGGGTGAGGGCGGAGGTGGGCTCGTCGAGGATCAGCACGCGCGCATCGCGCACGAGGCCGCGAAGGATCTCGACGATCTGCCGTTCGGCAATTTCGAGGGCGGCGGCCTGGGCGTCGAGGTCGAGGGAGACGGAGAGCTCCCTGACAAGCTGCTCGACGCGCGGGCGCAAGGCTTTCGGCGAGGCGGCAAGGCCGAGGCAGATGTTCTCGAGGACGCTCTGGTTGGGCAGGATGTGGGCTTCCTGCGGCACGAGATAGAGGCCGAGCTCCTGGGCATGAGCCGGGGAGGCGTGGGCAAGCGGCCGGCCGTTGATCTCGATCGCGCCGGAATTGGCCGGGATGACGCCCGACATGATCTTCATGAGGCTCGACTTTCCGGCGCCGTTGCCGCCGAGAAGCGCATGTACCTCTCCAGCCTGCAAGGCGAGTGAGACGCTCTTCAACACCGGTATGGCGCCGTAGGACTTCCAGATGTCCGTCAGTTTCGCGACCCTCCCGGCCGCAGGACTCCCAGTCATTCCGCACCTGTTCATATGTAACACATTGCATTCATGTGATCATAGCTGTTGGCTGTCGTCAACATGCTCGGTACGGCGAATCCCGTCAGATATGTCTGATATTGCACTGCAAAATATGATTTATGAGCAGAAATCAAGGGATTGCGGTCCCGGAGAATTTTTGGCCACACAGATGCGTTGACGTATCAAAAGTTTTTTTGCTATTCAAATGTTCACAAATCGACCGAAAGGGCCGCTTGCATGGCGTCGGACAACGGGGAATGGAGCTACGCGGATACGGACGAGGAAATCCTCACCCGCATCGCATGGTACTACTACAACGACGGGCTGACGCAGAGCGAGATCGGCGAAAAGCTCAACATGTCGCGCATCAAGGTCTCTCGCCTGCTCGAAAGCGGCCGGCGCTCGGGCATCATCCAGGTGCGCATCAACTCCCGCTATCAGGGCTGCCTTGCGCTGGAGCGGCAGGTCAAGGAACGCTACGGGTTGCTCGAGGCTTATGTGGTGCCGCAGCTTCCCGGTCAGGACCCAAGCGACCGGCTGGGGCAGGCGGCCGCGCAGTTCCTCATGCAGCGGCTGCAGACGGACGATCTCCTTGCGGTTGGCTGGGGCGCCACCGTCTCGAACACCATCCAGCGGCTTGGCCATCTCGCCAACGAGCGCAATATCGGCCTCGTAAGTCTCACTGGCGGCGTCGGCACCTATGTCGATGGTATGCGCACAACCAATTGGGGCAGCAGGGTGCATCTGGTGCCCGCGCCGCTCGTCGTGCGCGACCCGGATGTGGCGCGCAATCTGTCCTCGGAGCCTGCTGTCGCGAACCTGCTCGACATGGCGCTCAACGCGACCTACCAGCTCGTCGGCATCGGCGAGCTTTCCGCAGCTTCCACCGTCGTGCGTTCGGGCTATGTCAGTCCCGACGAGGTGGAGCCGCTGCGCCGAAAGGGCGCGGTCGGCGATATCCTCTGCCAGTTCTACAACGAGCGTGGCGAACCTCTAGACCTCCCGCTGCATGACAGGGTGATCGGCGTGAAGCTGGCGGCGCTTTCGCGCGCCGAAAAAGTCGTGGCGGCGGCGGGCGGCATCCAGAAGGTGCAGGCGATCCATGCTGCACTGCGTGGGAAATTCGTCGGCATCCTCATCACCGATGAGACGACGGCTGCCGGCCTTATCGAGATCAAGGACTGACCCATGACGACTTCCTACCTGCTGGCCATCGATGCCGGCACCGGCAGCGGCCGTGCCGTGATCTTCGACGAGAACGGCAACCAGCTCGCCAGCGCGCAGCATGAATGGTGGCACAAGGCCGATCCTCGCTTTCCCGGCTCCATGGATTTCGATGTGGAAGGCAACTGGTCGCTGCTGTCGCGCGCCATTCGACAGGCGATCACTGAAGCCGGCATCAGTGCCTCCGATATCCGCGCCGTCAGCGCCACCAGCATGCGCGAGGCCATCGTGGCCTATGACCGCGCCGGCCGGGAGATCTGGGCTTGTGCCAATGTCGACAGTCGCGCCGTCAGCGAGGTGCGCGACCTCAAACGCGAATTCCCGGGCCTCGAACGCGAGCTTTATGCCGAAAGCGGCCAGACCTTTGCCCTTGGCGCCTTGCCGCGCCTTCTCTGGCTGAAGCGTAACCTGCCGGAAGTCTATGCTCGCATCGATAGGATCAGCATGCTCTCCGACTGGGTTCTGGCGCGCCTTTCTGGCGTCATAGCCAGCGACCCCTCCAACGCCGGTACGACCGGTCTCTACAGCCTGGCTAAACGCGACTGGCTGCCGGAGGCGATGGCCAAGGCCGGCATGCGCGACGACATCTTTCCCGAAAGCGTCGAGCCGGGCACGGTGGTCGGGCGCGTCACCGAGAAGGCGGCGGACGAGACCGGACTTGCCGTCGGCACGCCCGTCGTCATGGGCGGTGGCGATTGCCAGAGCGGCGCGGCTGCGATCGGCGTCGTGAACGAGGGCGACTGCGCCGTGCTCGGCGGCACCTTCTGGCAGCAGGTGGTCAATGTCGGCCCCACCATCTCCGACCCGTCAATGGATCTGCGCATCAACCCGCATGTCGTGACCGGCCTCAATCAGGCTGAGGCGATCAGCTTCTTTGTCGGTATCGTCATGCGCTGGTTCCGCGATAGTTTTGGCGCGGAGGAAGTGGCGGCGGCGGGGCCGGGAGGCGATGCCTACAAGCTGCTGGAAGAGAAGGCGGCGGGCGTGCCGGTCGGTGCCTATGGCATCATCCCGGTCTTCACCGACGTCATGCATTACGGCAACTGGTATCACGCGGCCCCGTCGCTGCTGAACCTGTCCATCGATCCGGAAAGATCCGGCAAAGCCGCGATCTTCCGCGCATTGCAGGAGAATGCCGCCATCGTCGCGGCTCGTAACCTCGCCGCCATCTTCAAGCTCTCCGGCAAGACGCCGGACAAGATCGTCTTCGCTGCCGGCGCGTCGAAGTCCGCCCATTGGTCGCAGATCCTGTCTGACACAACAGGTCTTCCGGTCGTCACGCCGGTCGTCAAGGAAGCGACCGCGCTCGGCTGCGCGGCCGCAGCCGCCATCGGCATCGGACTTCGCCGAGATTTCGTCGAGGCCGCCGAGGGCTGGGTGCGCTGGGACAAGCGTTTCGAGCCAAATTTCAAGCACAAGGCCATCTACGACGAGGCCGGCGAGCGTTGGGCGCACGCCTATGCGCTGCAGCGCCAGCTCGTGGACGAGGGTGTCACTACAGCGATGTGGAAAGCGCCGGGCCTCTAATCTTTCATCCGAGAATTAACGCAGCAAGGATCAAGTCATGCTCATCCAGATGGTCAGCATCAACGTCAAGCCGGGCCATGCCGCCGAGTTTCTGGAGGCGTTCCGCATCAATTACGAGGGCACCCGGCAGGAGCCCGGCAACCTGCGCTTCGACGTGCTGCGCAACCCTGAAGATGACCACAGCTTTGTCATCTATGAGGTCTTCAAATCGCCGGAAGCGCTCGACGAACACCGCAAGACCCCCCACTATCGGGAATGCGTAAGCCGGATCGATCCGATCCTCGCCGGCCCGCGCACCAAGACCTTCTATAATGTCGAAATGGCAGATTTTCTAAGCGCCTGAATCCTTTTGTGGGGCTCTGACACGACAGCAAACGATTGAGCGCCAGGCGGCGGCGAATGGTGATGTGCAAAGTGTTGCAACACTAATCCCTGCCGATTGGAAGCCCGCCGCTGGCCTGCCCGCAAGGAGCGGCTGGAAGAAGCCAGCCGGGCCGTTCATGCAGGAAGCGCGGGTTCATTTCAATGCAGGCGAAAGCCTTCGTGCGATATCAAAAAACGCATTCACCAGTTTGCCGTTGCTGCGTTCACGCAGGCAGATAAGGGCCTCGTCCATCAGCATTTCCGGGGCGTCAATGCGGATCGGGACAAGACGATTGTCCTGGCCGAATTCCGCGGAGGAAACAAACCCGATGCCACCGCCGGCCGCGACGATCTCGCGAACGGCCTCCCGGCCCTCCGCTTCGATAAGCGGCGTGAGCGACACGCCGCATTGTTCGGCCATGCTCTCAAGCTTTTGGCGGGTTTTAGACCCCGTTTCGCGCATGACGAGCGGATGGGTGGCGAGCTCCGCAAACGTCACAGTCTCGCGGCCAGCCAGAGGATAGTAGTCGCGGCTTGCGAACGCGATGATCGGCGTCGAGTTGAGCTTCAGCACCTCGAAATCGCCGGCCTGCGGGATCTCGCCGAGAACGCCGATATCCGCCTCATAAGCGTGCAGGCTGGTGATCACCGTCTCGGTGTTGCCCGTATCGATTGACACCTGCACCGTTGGAAAGGTGCGTCGGAAGGCGGCGAGGATATGCAGCAGATGGTGCGCGGCGTCGGCTTCGCCATCAGCGGAGCCGTGGCGCTCGATGTCGGCCTGGCGGTGCTTCTGGGGGCTGATCTCGGCTCGGCGCTGGTGGTGAAAATCCTGACCTTCGACCTGCATTGGCTGGCGCCGCTCCTGATCGTTGTCGGCGGACTGACGCATCTCAAGGCACGTGCGCGCAAGCCCGTGGAAATTGGCCGCGCGGTACTCGGCACGGCCTGCTGCTTCTGTCCCTGCAGATGATCGGGCATGCGACCTTGCCGCTGGCGCAAAGCCCCCTGCTGCCGTCGGCCATCGCTTTTCTGGGCAGGGATGCCCTGACGGTGATGATTGTCGCCGCGGTCTTTACCTGGGGGTTGCATTCCAGCGTCGCGGCGATCCTGCTCATCCTGACCTTCGCGGCCAAAGGCCACGCGCCCGGCGCGCGCTACGGTCTCATCTCGGCCGCCTTCGTCGTCTTCACGCTGGTCATCACCGATTTCGGCCTGCCCAAGGTCATCGGCGGGCAATACGGCATGCTCGCCGTCGACATCTACAAACAGGTGATCGGCCAGCAGAATTTCGAGATGGGGGCTGTGGTGTCCGTTATCCTGCTGGTGCCGGCGATCCTTGCTTTCGCCGTCGACCGCCATATGCAGAGGCGTCAGGTTGCGCTGCTTTCGGCGCGGGCGTTGCCCTATGCGCCGAAGCCCAATAGGCGCCTGGATGGCCTGTGCTTCGGCTTCTCCTGCCTGGTCAGCGTCTTCATCCTCGGCATGATCGCCATGTGCCAGATCGCGGCCATCGTGAAATTCTGGCCCTATGACCTGACGCTGACGACGAGGAACTTTGCCTTCGACCTGATGGATGGCGGCGGCTGGTCGACCTATGGCAACTCGATCAAGCTCGCGCTCCTGACCGCGCTGTTCGGCTCCGTCGTCGTCTTTGCCGGCGCCTATATGGTGGAGAAGGCGGAGGGTTTCCGCTTCGGCCGTAGTGTCTTCCACTTCCTGGCGATGATGCCCATGGCCGTGCCGGGCATGGTGCTTGGCCTTGCCTATATCTTCTTCTTCAACAATCCGGGCAATCCGTTGAGTTCCATCTACGGCACGATGACGATCCTCGTTGTCAGCACCGTCACGCACTTTTATACGGTCGCGCATCTGACAGCCCTGACGGCGCTGAAGCAGATGGATCCGGAGTTCGAATCCGTCGCGGCTTCGCTGAAGCAGCCGTTCCACCGGCTCTTCTTCCGGGTCACGGTGCCGGTCTGCCTGCCGGCGATCCTCAACATCGCGATCTATCTGTTCGTCAACGATGACGACGGTTTCGGCGGTAGTCTTCCTCTATGCCACCGATACGAAGCTTGCTTCGGTTGCCGTGCTCAACATGGACGATGCGGGCGACATCGCACCGGCAGCGGCGATGGGCATGATGATCTTCTATACCAACGTGGCTGCCAAGCTCATCCATGCGCTGCTCGCCCGCCGGCTGCTTGCACACACGCAAGCCTGGCGGTGAACGCGATCCACTGCCGGTGAAACCGGTGGCGGGCCACCGTTCCGCGACAACAGGGCTCCGGGATCGTCCTCTGAGGCGACGCGGCTGTCCTGTGGCGACGTTCGCGAGAAGTGCGAGGCGGAGCAGAAGCCGCAAGCGACCGCGATCTCGATGACCGGCATGGAAGAATTGATGAGCAAGCCCGGCATCCGGAGACAGATCGGCAATCTTCAAGGGGTCGCAGAGCACGGCATGAGCGTGACCGTCGTTCGCGCGACGTTTCACTCCACCGCGCACACGGCCACGTGAGCGTCCGCTTCCATGCGGTCGACCGCGTTGTCGCGAAGCAAGGGGAGATATACGATCGATGAAGACAGCTGGAACGCTGCCGCACGTGGAGGCGTTCCGGTCGCGCGACGCTCTCGTGGTCTTCCTAGGAAAGACGTCGCCATGAAAATTCGGGCTGGATTTCTTATCGGATACGAGTGTGAAAACGAAACGCCGATGCTGCTTGTTCTCAAGGTTCATCCCTCAAGACGAGGCGATCTGCTGACGTCGCAAACTCTCACGTTCAATCCGGCGATTGCCGTTCGGGAGTACGTGGATGTCTACGGCAATGCCTGCAGCCGGATCCTGGCAAGGCCGGGCAGGACGACAATCGCGACCGAGTTCGAGTTGAGCGACAGCGGCTTGCCGGACCCTGTTCCGGAACAGGCTGCCCAGCTCACGATTCAGCACCTCCCTGACGATGTGCTCGTCTTCCTGCTCGGGAGCCGGTACTGCGACACGGACAGGCTGGCCGATTTCGCTTGGAAACGGTTTTCTCAGACGCCCCTCGGCTGGCCGCGAGTGAAGGCGATCGTCGACTTCGTCCACACGCACATCGTCTTCGACTACGACAGGGCCGACCCGATGCGGACCGCCTATGGCGGCTTCATCGACAGGACGGGTGTTTGCCGTGATTTCGCCCATCTCGCCATCACGCTTTGCCGCTGCATGAACATCCCTGCCCGATACTGCACCGGCTACCTCGGCGACATTGGCGTCGCCAAGGATCCCCGCCCGATGGACTTCAGCGCTTGGTGCGAGGTTTATCTCGGTGATCGCTGGTGGACGGTGGACGCGCGACACAACATTCCCCGTATCGGGCGGATTCTTATGGGAACGGGCCGCGACGCGACGGATGTCGCCCTGTCGACGGCGTTTGGCCCCGCCACTCTGACCCACTTCGAGGTATTCACGGAGGAAATTGCCTGACGGCTTAGTTCGCTCGATCCGGCGGAGGGCGATCTATCCAAGGATCCGCTGCATACTCGAGACTGCATCCTGACCTAGGAAACGCGTTACCCATGTCTATTCAGAGAACGAGCTTCTATGTGCTCCTGGCGGTAGTAACCGTCGCATTCCTGTGGCTTCTCATTCCCTACTACACCGCCGTCCTCTGGGCCGTCATTCTCGCGATCATATTCTTTCCGATCCACAAGCGGCTGGAACGGTCGCTGGGTGGTCGCAGCACGATCGCCGCCTTGCTCACCGTCCTTTTGTGCATCTGCCTGGTCATCCTGCCGGCACT
This sequence comes from Pseudomonadota bacterium, assembly GCA_023404095.1. GTDB lineage: Bacteria > Pseudomonadota > Alphaproteobacteria > Rhizobiales > Rhizobiaceae > Mycoplana. The sequence goes on from JAEYDD010000057.1 coordinate 11,499, forward strand.
TGCGATACTCGCTTCGCTCATCCAGGAGGGGACGAGCCTCTATCAGCGGATCAGCAGCAACGAAATCGACCTCAATGCTTACATGTTGCGCCTCCAGGATGCCTTGCCCTCATTCATCGAAACATGGCTGACCTCCCTCAAGCTGGGCGGCTTTGCCGAATTGCGAGCCAGGCTCTCGTCTGGCGCGTTGGAAGCCGGCCAGTCGATCGCGGCGAGTGTCTTGAGTTTTGGGCAGAATACGCTGCAGTTCTTCATCAGCATGGGCCTGATGCTTTACTTGCTGTTCTTCCTCTTCCGGGACGGTGCCGCCTTGGGCAAGACGTTGCGTCAATCGATTCCGCTGAGCGACGACTACACGCAACAGTTCCTCGACAAGTTCGCGGCGGTGGTGCGCGCCACGGTTCGGGGCAATGTCATCATCGCGGTCATTCAGGGCGCGATCGGCGGCTTCAGCTTCTGGGCCCTGGGAATCGAGGCTGCGTTGCTCTGGGGGGTGATCATGACGTTTCTGTCGATGCTGCCGGCCGTGGGCGCCGCACTGGTGTGGGTCCCCGCCGCCATCTGGCTTTTTCTCATCGGCGCATGGGTAAAGGGGGTGATCATGGTGGCCATCGGCGCTCTGATCATCGGGCTGATCGACAACCTGCTCCGTCCGCCGCTCGTAGGGCAGGGGACGAGGCTACCGGACTACGTCGTTCTCATTTCCACCGTAGGCGGCATCTCGCTCTTCGGCCTGAGCGGCTTCGTCATCGGGCCGCTGATAGCGGCCCTTTTCATCTCCGCCTGGTCTCTGTTCACGCAACAGCACCAGGAGCCGCCCGACGTTTCCGACAAGCTGCGGAAGCCCGAATGACGGGTCTCCTCGCGGCCTTCGGCCGGTGTATCGCCGTCAAGCGATGCGCCGGCGCCTCGGGCGTTCGGGGTGGTGTCATTCGGTCATGAGATTGACGACGACCTTCCCTTTGGCGCGGCCGGTCTCGATATAGGCGAATGCCTCGTTGATCTGCTCGAACGGATAAACCCGGTCGATGACCGGCCGTATGGCGCCTGTCTCGACCAGCTCCGCAATGTAACCGAGCTGGGCACCGTCTGCGCGCATGAAGAGGAACGAGTATTCAACGCCTCGCCGTTTCGCCTTGCGGCGGATGCCTGAACTCATAAGCCGAAGCAGCAGCCGCAGCACGATGTTCAGCCCCTGCGTCCTGGCAAAGGCCGGATCGGGCGGTCCGGAAATGGAAATCAGCCTCCCGCCCGGCTCGAGCACCTTCAGCGAACGTTCCAGCGTCTCGGCATCCTGGCTGTTGAGCACGAGATCGTAACCAGAAATCTCGTCCTCGAAACGCTGGCTGCGATAGTCGATGACGACGTCCGCGCCGAGCGTGCGTACCATCTCGGCATTGGTTGCGCTGGTGGTCGTGGCAACGGTCGCGCCGAGATGCCTGGCAAGCTGGATCGCAATTGTCCCGACCCCGCCCGATCCGGCGTGGATCAGCACTTTCTGACCACGCTTGACCTGCCCGTGCTCGACGAGTGCCTGCCATGCGGTGAGCGCGACCAGGGGAAGGGAGGCAGCCTCTGTCATCGACAGGTCGGACGGCATAAGAGCCAGATCGGACTCATTCACCGCGATCATTTCGGCAAACGTGCCGATCCGGCCGTCCCGGGGACGCGCATAGACCGCGTCCCCTTCCCTGAACCGACTGACCCTCTCACCGACCGCCACCACCTTGCCGGCGAGATCGTGGCCGAGCACTAGCGGCGGCTTGTAGGGCAGGATCGGCGTGAAGGCGCCATCGCGGATCTTAGCGTCCAGCAAGTTGAGGCTGGCCGCCTCGATCCGCACGAGGACATCATTCGGGCCGGCGATGGGGGCGGGCATCTCGCCCATTCGCAAAGCCTGCTTCTTGCCGTAGCGGTCCAGGATAAGGGCCTTCATCGGCATTTCCTTTTCAGGCGTCGGCAAACGCGGTGCTTGCCGCGGTGTAGCGCGGAGCGGGGTGGACGGTCCGGAACCCGGGCAGCATCGCCTGGCGGGCCACATTGAAGGCGTCCCACAACGAGCCGTCGTGCAGGGGAGGGATCGTGATGGCTTCCCGGCGGTCGAAGCCGACAAGCGCAGCATCGACAAGTTCGCCCACCTCCATCATCGGTGGCAGGGTGGCTTCGTCGGCGCCAGCCCGGCCCCAGAGTTCTGTGCGTGTCGCGGCCGGTAGCACCGCCTGCACGTAGACACCCTTCGGGCCAAGCTCGAGGGCAAGGCCTTGTGAAAGGAACAGCACGAACGCCTTGGTCGCGCCATAGACAGACATCCCGATTTCCGGAGCCAGTCCTACGACGGAGCCGATGTTGATGATGGCCCCTTCGCCACGTGCGGCAAGGCGTGGGGCGACAGCGCTCGCCAGGCGCGCTACCGACGTCGTGTTGAGCGCAATCAGGCCCGTGATGGCGTCTGCGGACTGGTCTATGAACTGACCGCCCAGACCCGCGCCTGCGTTGTTCACCAGCACGCCGATACGATCGTCATCGCGTAGCCGTCCTTCGATGACAGCCAGGTCTTCGGGTCGCGTGAGATCGGCTGCCAGCACTTCGACCGCAACGCCAGTCTCTTGCGAGAGCCGCGCGGCGGCAGCTTCCATGCGCGCCGTGTCGCGCGCGACCAGCACCAGGTCATGACCTCGCCGCGCGAAGCGGTCCGCGTAAGTCGCGCCGATTCCGGCGGACGCGCCGGTGATGAGGACGGTGGTTTTAGTCATTCTATTGCTCTTTCGAAGGAGTTTGATATATTCATGACGATAATCATGTTTATTTTATATGATGAGTATCATGATTATGTCAACGGGTCCCACGGAGCTTTAAGATGAAGGTCAGCCGCGAGCAGATGGCGCAGAATCGCCAGCTCATTCTCGACGAGGCCAGCCGCCTCTTTCGCGAGCGCGGTTTCGATACCGTAACGGTGGCCGACGTGATGAAGGCAGCGGGCCAGACGCATGGCGGCTTCTATGGCCACTTCAAGTCGAAGGACGAACTGATCGCTGCGGCTGTGACCCACTCCCTTTCGGGGGAGACGTCGGGTCGAACTGACCTCCAGGGCTGGATTGACGCCTATCTCTCGCCGCTCCACCGCGACCACCCCGAGCAGGGATGCCCGGTGGCGAGCCTCGCCGGCCTTCTGCGTCAGCAGGGTCCGGAAGCGCGCGCGGCGATGAGTTGCGGGCTGAAAGACCAGATCGGACGCTTCGCGCGTGCGCTGCCAGGCAACGACGATGCCGAACGGCGTCGCGCGGCAATCGGCCAATGGTCGGCCATGGTCGGCGCCGTCATTCTTGCGCGGGCGGTGGACGACACCGATCTCGCCGATGAGATCCTCAGGGAAACCCGTGCATGGCTCGGCGCTGTCAGCTCCCCCGCGGATAAACGGTGATGCGCCAATAGCGGACGAACGGACTGTTGTCTCGGATGCCCGTCTTCGAGCGCGCTATTGCAGCCCCCCTCGGTCATACTGAGCTTCACGTCCAAATGGGGGTGCCGAGGGAGACAGTCCCTCGTCCGACTACTGCCACATCGAGCGCATCCTGGCGGCCACGTCGATCCGCACCTGTCGCGCACTGCGTTCGCCGGCGCCTGGCGTTGCCTTCGGCCAACTCGTTGTCTCGAAGAACTGCAACAGGGTGGCCGGGATAAACCGCGTTCGGGACGCGTAGACATGCCGATCGCCCTGGCTATGCTGGCCATGGGTGAAGAAGCGTTGCGGGATAACGAGCGCCAGACTGTCGCGCGCCCTTGTCATTCCGACGTAGAGCAGCCGCCGCTCTTCTTCGAGTTCCGCTGTCGTGCCGACGCCGAGATCGGACGGGATGCAGCCATCGACAACGTTCAGCATGAACACCGACCGCCACTCCTGTCCCTTGGCGGAATGGATGGTCGAGAGGATGAGATAGTCCTCGTCAAGCAAGGGAACGCCTGCCTGATCGCTGGTGGCATCGGGCGGGTCAAGCGTGAGCTCGGTCAGGAAACGCTCCCTGCTTGGATAGCCAGTCGCGATTTGCTCGAGCTGCAGGAGATCCGCCTTGCGGGTGTCGGCATCTTCATGGATCCGATCGAGGTGGGGTTCGTACCACGCGCGCGCGGTGGCAATCTCCGCCGGCCAGCCGTCGCCTGCTTTCCGCAAACCGGCAAGCAGGGTGATGAACTTGCCCCAGTCTTCGCCCGTCTTTGGCGGAGAGGGTATTTCTGCGAGAGCGGCCAGCGGCTCCGGATCGGTGGCGATTGCGTCCAGGATCTTTCCGGCCGTTTGCGGGCCGATGCCGGGCAACATCTGGAGAAGCCGAAATCCGGCGACGCGGTCGCGAGGGTTCTGCGCAAACCGCAGGACGGCGAGCAGATCCTTCACGTGGGCGCTGTCGAGGAATTTCAGGCCGCCGAACTTGACGAAGGGAATGTTGCGTCGGGTCAGCTCGACTTCCAGCGCGCCACTGTGGCTCGACGAGCGGAAGAGTACGGCCTGTTGCTTGAGGGGGATGCCGACCTCGCGGTTCTCCAGGACCCGTTCGACAATAAAGTTTGCCTGATCGGTTTCGTCCTTCACGGTTACCAGGAGAGGGCGCTGCTCGGATTGCCGATCCGTCCAGAGGTTCTTGGTAAAGCGCTCGCGCGCGAGGTCGATGACGCCGTTTGCCGCCGCCAGGATCGGTTGCGTCGAGCGATAGTTGCGGTCAAGCGTGATGACGTCCGCGGGATCGGGCGAGAATTCTTTCGGAAAGTCGAGAATGTTGCGAATGGTCGCCGCACGGAAGGAGTAAATCGACTGCGCATCGTCGCCGACGACGGTAAGTCCACGTCCGCCAGGTTTCAGCGCCATCAGGATGGAGGCTTGCAGACGATTGGTGTCCTGGTATTCGTCGACGAGGACGTGATCGAAGCGATTGCCGATGTCGGCGGCGAGCTCCGGATCGGACATCGACTGGGCCCAGTAGAGAAGCAGGTCATCATAATCGAGCACGTTCTGCGCCTGCTTGGCCTCGACATAGGCCGCAAACAGCGCCTTCAGCTGTTCCTCCCACCCGGCCACCCAGGGATACGCTGACTTCAGAACATCAGCTATGGAGCCTTCGGAGTTGACGACGCGAGAATAGATCGCAAGGCAGGTGCCTTTGGTTGGAAAGCGGCTTTCAGTCTTCGACAGGCCGAGTTCGTGGCGAACGAGGTTCATCAGATCGGCGCTGTCTTCCCGGTCGTGGATGGTGAAGTCCACATTGAGGCCGATCTGTTCGGCGTACATCCGGAGCAGGCGTGCCCCGATCCCGTGGAACGTGCCGGACCAGGCAAGCGCATCGCTCATGACGGCTGCGTTGCCGCCGAGCACCTGCCGGCAAATGCGCTCGACCCGTCGCGCCAGTTCCGATGCGGCCCTGCGCGAAAAGGTCATCAGCAGAATTCGACGGGGATCTGCACCGTTGACAATCAGATGTGCCACCCGATGAGCCAGCGTATTGGTCTTGCCGGACCCGGCCCCTGCGATGATCAGGAGCGGGCCGCCAAGCCCTCCATCAGGCAACCCGACACCATGCTCCACCGCCTCGCGCTGGCGGTCGTTCAGTTTCTCCAGATAGGTCGCGCTCATTTTTCCTCATGCGGCTACCGCAAAATTACCGTGCTCAACGTTGACCCGTCGGTCTGGAGACGCGGAAGATCGCCAGCAGGATCGGCAGTCGCTGACGTCGCATTCCGCCTCAGGCGAGCGCAGACGCGATCGACTCACTGCGGTAGTCGGAACGGAAAGGGAACGTATCAGGTTCGGCTCAGGCTGAAAACCCGGTTCGGCGGATGCCAGCCAAATCGGCTCACGGTTTCTCCGGGTCCTCTGTTTCAAGAGCTCGGGCAGCCCTGGCCTGTTGCGCGCCGCTGGATGTTGCAGCGGCCAACGTGGAAAGCATTGCCGCGACCGGGCGCACGTCTGTCTCGCAGTAAGGTGTGCGGATCACTCGACCAAGCGGGAGGTGGTGCAACATTCAACGAAGCGCAGTGCATTTTCTAGGCCGTCGAGCTTACGGAAATTAAACGTCTGCTGCGTTAGCCATGGATGGCAGAGTTATCGGGCGCCATGACGGCGAAGCCTCTCTGCCTGTTTCCATAAATTCAATCGCGGGAGTTGCGAACACCGTGCCGGCGCTTCAGCTGGCTGGTGTCCGTCATGTCGGATACTCCCGTGCCGGTCTTATCGACCGATAGCGAGGCAAAATGTCTTTCCTTAGGAATGCCAGGATCCGCACCAAGGTGGTCGCCGTCATTGCGCTGACGAGCTTCATTTCGCTTGCCGGCCTGTGTTTTATAAGTTTGCAGTACAAGAACACCGACAGCGTTTATAGCGATTTCATTTCAAACGATGCGACTGCCGCGATGCTCAATGCCCGGGCCACCGGCAATCTCTTGCAGATGGGCTTCCAGCTCAGCCTGGTGACGCTTGCGGACCCGGCTGGCAAGGAATTCGGCGCTGCCGTAATGAAGTACGATGCCGATCGCGATCAGATCAAGAAGCGCATCGCAAGGAGCGCCGAGCTCGTTCCCTCCCGGGCTGAGCCGGTAGCGAAGATGCTGCAGGGGCTGACCGTGATCGAAGAAGCGGGCGCGAAGGTGATCTCGCTGGCAAAGGCCGGCCAGAAGGTCGAGGCGCAGCAGCACATGGTCGTTGCCGGCAACAAGATCATGGAACTTCTGCCCCTTTTTGCGAGCGGCAATGACCAGATGATGAAGGCTATGACGGACGGCAGCAGCGCGCTGAGCGAACGGACGAACGGCACGATCATGACCACCATGGCGTTGCTCGTGGCAGTCACGCTGGCCGCCATCGGCTTTGGTCTGGTTGTCGCTTCGCGCGGCATCACCGGTCCGATCGACAAGCTGCGCGCACGCATGCTTTCGCTTGCCGCCGGAGAGACGCAGGAGGAGATCGCCGGCCTCGGACGCAAGGACGAAGTGGGGCAGATGGCGGAGGCCGTTGCAGTGTTCCGCGACAATGCACTGGAGCGCATCCGGCTGGAGCAGGAGGCAGAAGCCACCCGCAGTCTCGGCGACCGGGAGCGGATCGAGCGCGAACGGCAGAAGGCGAAGGAAGCCGCCGACGTGCAGTTCGCCGTCGACAGCCTGGCCGCAGGCCTGTCGCATCTCTCCGATGGCGATGTTTCCTACCGCCTGACCCAGTCCTTCGTCGAAAGCCTCGACGGAGTGCGGAAGGACTTTAACGCTTCGGCCGAAAAGCTCCAGGCCGCCCTCGTCCTGGTTGCGCAGAACGCGCGGGGCATCGATGCCGGCGCCAACGAGATCCGTTCGGCGGCCGACGACCTTGCCAAGCGTACCGAACAGCAGGCGGCGGCCGTGGAGGAAACGGCAGCAGCGCTCGAGCAGATTACCACGACCGTCAAGGATTCGGCCCGGCGCGCCCAGGAAGCCGGGGAGCTGGTTTCGCGCACCCGCAGTGGCGCGGAACGGTCCGGCGAGGTCGTGCGCCACGCGGTGGTCGCGATGGAGCGCATCGAGAAGTCGTCGAGCGAGATCGGCAACATCATCGGCGTGATCGACGAGATCGCCTTCCAGACGAACCTTCTGGCTCTCAATGCCGGCGTGGAAGCTGCGCGTGCCGGCGACGCTGGGAAGGGTTTCGCAGTCGTTGCCCAGGAAGTGCGCGAACTGGCGCAACGCTCGGCCAACGCCGCCAAGGAGATCAAGGCATTGGTGACGACCTCGAACGCCCAGGTGCAGGAAGGCGTCCAGCTCGTCGGCGACACCGGTCGTGCACTGGCAACGATCGTCAGCGAAGTGCAGGAGATCAACGGCCTCGTGGTGGCAATCGTCGAGGCGGCGCAGGAGCAATCCTCGGGTCTCCAGCAGATCAACACCGCCGTCAACCAGATGGACCAGGATACGCAGAAGAACGCGGCCATGGTCGAGGAAACCACCGCCGCCAGCCACGGGCTGGCCAAGGAGGCGGTCTCGCTCAACCAGCTCCTCGCGCAGTTCAAGCTGTCGGAAACCGGCTATGCCGCAAGCGCGCCGGCGACCGCGTCCGCAGTCCCGGTCCGGGCCGCCCGCACGACCGACGCGCCGGCTGCCTCGCCGGTGCGCGCGCTCGGCCGCAAGCTGACCGCCGCCTTCTCGGGCAACGCTGCCGTCAAGGACGAGTGGGAAGAGTTCTGAGAACGTCCGGGGAAGGACCCTATCCTTCCCCGGATGCCGATCGGCGAAAGGACAAGGCCCCGTCCGCATGTTCGCGGACGGGGCCTCTCTTTTTCGGAGGCGTATCGAAAGAAAAACGTGCCGGACCCAGACGGGCCGGCACGCTCTTCGAATAGCTGAAATCTCAGGTCCGGGGCTTGAGGTTTTCCGGGTCGTAGATCGGCTTGTAGCCGACGCCAACCACCTCGACCGGATAGGTCTCTGCGAAATACTCGACGTTCAGCCTGCGCCCGACCTGGCAGTATTCCTGCGGCAGGTAGGCGAGCGCAATGTTCTTGCCGACCGTGGGGCCATAGGCGACCGAGGTCGTGTAGGAGAGGCGGCCGACACTGTCGACCAGCGTCTTGCCCGTTTCCGGATCGACCACCGGCATCGAGCCGACCGGATAGCGCTTGACGCCATTCCTGTCGGTATTCTCCGTCATCACCAGCGTGCAGAGCATGGCTGGCTGCTGTTGGCGGGCCTTGTATTCCAGATGCTTGGCCTTGCCGCGGAAGTCGGCTTCCTTGACCTTCGGGCGCGCCAGGTCGGCCTCGATCAGGTTGTACTGCGTGAGCAGGTCGGCGTTCTGCAGGCGCAGGCTCTTTTCCATGCGCCGCGAGTTCGCATAGGTCTCGACGCCAAAGGCCATGACGCCGGTGGCGCGCAGCGCATCCCAGACGGCAAGGCCGTCCTCGTATTTCATGTGCAGTTCCCAGCCCTGTTCGCCCACATAGGAAATGCGGAAGGCGGTGACGGTCTTGCCGGCGATCTCGACCGGCTTGATCGCCGCAAACGCGAAGTTTTCCGGATCGAGCCCGGCGGGATCGGCAACGGCCTTCTTCAGCGTTGCGCGCGCGTTCGGACCCCAGATGCCGATGGTGACGAACTTTTCCGAAACGTCGGTGATGGTGACGTCAAGGCCGCGATCCTCGGCGACGCGCTTCATGTAGTGGAAGTCGCGGGGACCGGCATCCGCACCGTTCACGAGACGGCAGCGGTCGGCCATGCGGAACACGGTGAAATCGGCGCGCACCATGCCCTCGTCGTCGAGGAAGTGCGTGTAGATGCCCTTGCCGATGTTCGCGTCCCCGCCGATCTTGGCGGCGCAGAGCCATTCGAGCAGCTCGACATGATCGGGGCCTTCGATATCGACCATGTGGAAGTGGCTGAGGTTGACGATGCCGCAATCCTCGCTCATCGCCAGGTGCTCGGCGTTGGAGACGCGCCAGAAATGGCGGCTGTCCCACTCGTTTTCGCGGACGGGAACCCTGTCGCCGTACTTTTCCAGAAGATGCTCGTTGGCGGCATAGCCATGCGCGCGCTCCCAGCCGCCGAGCTCCATGAAGTAGCCGCCGAGTTCCTTCTCGCGCTCGTAGAAGGGCGAGCGCTTGACGTTGCGGCCGCTCGCATAGGGTTCGCGCGGGTGCACGGCCGGGAAGTAGATCTTCTGCGCCGCCTCGAAGCAGCGGCCCTCGATGAACTTCTCCTCCAGCTGGTGGGGGTAGAAGCGCGAATAGTCGATGGAGTTATGGTCGATCTCGGTGCGGCCGTCGGTCATCCAGTCGGCGATCAGCTTGCCGTAGCCAGGGCCGTCCTTGACCCAGATCGCGACGCAGTACCAGAGGCCGCGGACCTTCTGGCTCTCGCCGCAGGAGGGGCCGCCGGCTGCGGACACCTGCAGTAGGCCGTTGAAGGAATGGCTCTCGTTGTAGCCGAGTTCGCCCAGGATCGGCGTCAGTTCCATCGCGCGCTCGAGCGGCTCGATGATCTGCTCCATGTCGAGATCGCGCTGCGAGGGCGAAAGCCGCGCCTCGTTCTTCTCCAGGATGTCGCGCGGATGGCACAGACGCGGATTGGTGGTCTCGTAATAGCCCCATTCGATCTGGCCGCCCTCGGTCGTCTTCGGGTCGCCGGTGTCGCGCATGTAGGCGGAGTTGCCCTGGTCGCGCAGCAGCGGATAGCCGATCTCCTTGCCGGTGCCCTCGAATTCGTTGAACGGGCCGAAGAAGGTCAGCGGATGGTCGACCGGCATGACGGGAAGGTCCTCGCCGACCATCTCGGCGATCAGGCGGCCCCAGATGCCGGCGCAGACGATGACGTGATCGGCCATGATCGTGCCGCGATGGGTGACGACGCCCTTGATCCGGCCGTTCTCCACGATCAGCGACTTGGCCGGGGTATTGGCGAAAGCCTGCAGCTTGCCGGATTTCTCCGCAGCGTCGACCAGCTTGCCGGCAACGGTCTGCGAGCGCGGAATGACCAGGCCGGCATCGGGGTCGAACATGCCGCCCATCACCTGATCTTCCTCGATCAGCGGGAACATCTCCTTGATTTCCGAGGGCGAGACGTAATGCGCACGGGTGCCGAAGGCTCTGGCTGAGGTCAGCTTGCGCTTGATCTCTTCCATCCAGCTGTCGTCGCCGGTGCGGGCGACTTCGAGGCCGCCGATGCGGGCGTAGTGGCCCATTTTCTCGTAGAAATCGATCGAGTACTGGGTCGTCCAGACCGACAGGTAGTCGTGGCTGGTGGTGTAGCAGAAGTCCGAGGCGTGCGCGGTCGAGCCGATGTCGGTCGGGATGCCCGACTTGTCGATACCGACGATGTCGTCCCACCCGCGTTCGATCAGGTGGTGGGCGATCGATGCCCCCACGATGCCTCCGAGCCCGATGATGACGACCTTTGCGTGTTGGGGAAATTCAGCCATTGCGTGCGACCCTGATTATGTTCCGGAGGCGGATATTAGGGCTTGTGTCACCGTCACTAGAGCCTGTCTACGACATTCTCGTCGTGCTGCACGACGGGCGCGATGTCGCTTAGAGAACATCGGCGGGAGTTTCGCCGCCGGCATGGGCGGCTTCGAGCCGCTCCAGAGCGGCAAGAAAAGCTTCGGCCTGATCGCCGAGCGCTACGACGATACGTTTTTCGAATTCTAGCGCGCGTGGAACGATCTTTCCATAGACGCTTCGCCCAAGCTCGGTCAGGGCGAGATGCTCTTCGCGCCTGTCCTCGTCGTTGGGCCTGCGCCGCAACCAGCGCCGGTCCTCCAGCGCCTTCACCGCGCGGCTGACCTTGGTCTTGTGCATCGAGGAATGGCGGCCGATTTCGCGGGCGGTGATGGTCTCGAACTGGCCGATTGTGGCAAGCACACGCCATTCGGGGATGGTAAGGTCGAAATCCGGGCCATAGACGGCGCGGAAGTCGCGAGAGACCGCGGCGCTGATCCGGTTGAGCCGGTAGGGGAGAAACTGTTCGAGCCGGAGCTTCGTCATCGGATATTCGTTAAGTGAGACCGTTGCGTTCGCAACGGACTATGCGACGCCGTCGGAATACCTGTCCAGCCTCAAGGCATGCCAATCGCGGCGGACGAGCGTTGGCCCGCCGCGTCTCTCTTCTCTCTCGGCCATTTGGCACCGATGCTACTCCGGCTCGCCCTCACGCCGCAGCATCTCGATGATAGCGGAGAAATCCCGCCCGCCGTTTCCGTCCTTCTCGAAGGCGGCATAGAGGCCGGTCGCGGCCGCACCCAGCGGGGTTGAGGCACCGCTTGCCGATGCGGCGTCCTGCGACAGCAGCAAGTCCTTGAGCATCAGGCTCGCAGCAAATCCGGGCTTGTAGCCGTTGTTGGCGGGTGAGGTGGGCACGGGACCGGGCACGGGGCAATAGGAGGTGAGCGACCAGCATTGCCCCGATGAGGTGGAGGCGACGTCGAACAGGGCCTGATGCGACAGCCCGAGTTTTTCCCCCAGCGCGAAGGCCTCGCCGACGGCGATCATCGAGATGCCGAGGATCATGTTGTTGCAGATCTTCGCCGCCTGACCGGCGCCATTGCCGCCGCAGTGGACGATCCGTTTTCCCATCGCCTCCAGCAGGGACCTTGCGCGGTCGAAAGCGGCTTCCGTTCCCCCCGCCATGAAGGTCAGCGTGCCGGCCGCAGCACCGCCGGTGCCGCCGGAGACCGGCGCGTCGAGCGAGGCGCAGCCGGCGGCTTCGGCCAGCGCATGGGCGCTGCGGGCGCTCTCCACGTCGACCGTCGAGCAGTCGATCAGGAGCGTGCCCGCGGGCACGAGGCCGCAAAGCTCGCGCCAGACGGCAATGACGTGCTCGCCCTTGGGCAGCATCGTGACAACCGCCTCTGCGTCCTTGACGGCATCGCGCAGCGAGCCGGCAGCCGTGACGCCGGCCTTCACCGCGGCGTCGAGCGAGGCCCGCGACAGGTCGAAACCCATCACGCCGTAACCGGCCTTCGCAAGGTTGCCTGCCATGGGGCCGCCCATGTTGCCCAAACCAATAAAGGCGATCTGCTTCATTGTCGTATCCTTCGGTGTTTTCCAGCCGGCTGGGCCGGAATCTGGCAGGGCCGGCGCCACGAAAGGGCCGCCGTTCGCCCGGGACTTCGTCGAGGTGGGCCCGCCTTAGCGCGCGTCCGCGAGAATCATCGCTGCGGCCTTCTCGGCGATCATGATCGTGGGCGAGTTCGTATTTCCCGATGTGATGCGCGGCATCACCGAGGCGTCGGCAATGCGCAGGCGTCCGAGGGCCCGCAGCCGCAGTTGCGGATCGACGACGCTTTCGGGATCGCCGCCCATGCGGCAGGTGCCGGTGGGGTGGAAGATCGTGGTGCCGATATCGCCGGCCGCCTTCTCCAGTTCGGCTTCGGTCTCGAAGCTCGGGCCCGGCTTGTATTCGACAGGCCGGAAGCGCGCGAAGGAAGGTTGCCGGACGATGCTGCGGGTCAGCCGGATCGCACGCACCGCCACGTCGCGGTCGCTCTGCTCGCTCAGATAGTTCGGCCGGATCTCCGGCTGCATGGCGAAGTCGGGACCCTTCGCATGCACCGAGCCGCGGCTGTCCGGGCGCAGGTTGCACACGCTCGCCGTCATGCCCGGGAAGGGATGCACGCTTTCGCCGAACTTCTCCAGCGACACCGGCTGGATGTGATACTGCAGGTCGGCGGTCTCCTTGTCCGGCCCCGACCGGGTGAAGATGCCGAGCTGGCTCGGCGCCATTGCCATCGGGCCGGAACGCTTCATGAGATATTCAAGGCCGATCGCGGCCTTGCCGAACATGGTGCTCGCTTTCTCGTTCAGCGTCGGCACGCCGGTCACCTTGTAGATCATGCGAAGCTGTAGGTGGTCCTGCAGGTTTTCGCCGACCCCGGCGACGTCCTTCAAGGTCTCGATCCCTGCCTTCTGCAGCACCTCGCCACGGCCGATGCCGGACAGTTCGAGCAGGTGCGGCGAGCCGATCGCGCCGGCGGCAAGCACCGTCTCCCGGGTCGCACGCGCTTTCTTCGCCACACCGTCATGCTGAAACTCGACGCCGCGAACCTCGCCCTCCTCGATGATCAGCCGCCGCGCATGCGCCTTGGTCAGCACGGTCAGGTTGGGCCGGCCGCGTGCCGGCCGCAGGAAGGCCTTTGCCGTGTTCCAGCGGATGCCGGAGCGCTGGTTGACGTCGAAATAGGCCGATCCCTCGTTGTCGCCGCGATTGAAGTCCTCGATCTCAGGTATGCCGGCCTCGCTTGCCGCCTTCTGGAATGCGTCCAGCACGGCCCAGCGCACGCGTGCCTTCTCGACGCGCCATTCGCCGCCGGAGGCGTGCATGTCGCTTGCGCCCTTGTAGAAATCCTCGGATTTCAGGAAGAACGGCAGGACGTCGTCCCAGCCCCAGCCGGTGCAGCCAAGCTGGCGCCACAGGTCGTAGTCGCGCCCCTGGCCGCGCATGTAGATCATGCCGTTGATCGAGGAGCAGCCGCCGAGCACCTTGCCGCGCGGATAGTTCAGCGCCCGCCCGTTGAGCCCCGCCTCCTTCTCGGTGGTGAAGCACCAGTCCGTGCGCGGATTGTTGATGCAGTACAGATAGCCGACCGGAATGTGGATCCAGTGATAGTTGTCGCTGCCGCCGGCCTCCAGCAGCAGAACGCGGTTGTTGCGATCGGCCGAAAGACGGTTGGCGAGGACGCAGCCCGCACTTCCCGCACCGATGACGATGTAATCGAACTGTTCCATGTCGAACTCCGAGCGGAACCTCTCCCGCACGCCGCGCGGGCGTAACAGGCCGGTTTTCGTGACCTTTTGTGTTGCGGGAGCCGGCCCGCCGGTTGCGCGGTGCCCGGATGGCGACCGGGCAGCGCGTTGATCTAGAAGCCGAGCTTCTTGCCGAGCCGCGAGGCGTGGAGTTCGCCGATAATGCCGCGGCGGAAGAGCAGCACGCAGACCATGAAGACGATGCCGGTGATGATCGTGACCGGGAAGTCGGAGGTCGCGAGATAGTTCTGCAGCGTCACCACCAGCCCGGCGCCGACGATCGGGCCGATCAGCGTGCCGATGCCGCCGAGCAGCGTCATCAGGATGACTTCGCCGGACATCTGCCAGCCCACGTCCGTCAGCGTGGCGAACTGGAACACCAGCGCTTTCACCCCGCCCGCAAGCCCGGTAAGCGCCGCCGACATCACGAACGCGCCGAGCTTGTAGCGCGCGACAGAATAGCCGAGCGAGGTGGCGCGCGCCTCGTTCTCGCGGATCGACTTGAGGATCATGCCGAAGGGCGAATTGATGAAGCGCCAGATGATCGCCACACCGATGACGAAGACGGCCAGCACGAAGTAGTACATGTTCGTCGTGTTGCCGAGATCGACGATGCCGAACAGATGGCCGCGCGGCACCGACTGGATGCCGTCCTCGCCGTGGGTGAAGCCCGCCTGAAGGCAGAAGAAATAGAACATCTGCCCGAGCGCCAGCGTGATCATGGCGAAGTAGATCCCCTGGCGGCGGATCGCGACGAAGCCAACCACCAGGCCGAGCAGCGCCGCGCCGGCGACGCCAATCAGCACGCCAATCTCCGGCGTGACACCCCATTCCTTCATCGCATGCGCGGTGAAGTAGGCGGCGCCACCGAAGAAGGTGGCGTGGCCGAAGGACAGCAGCCCGGTGTAGCCGAGCAGAAGGTTGAACGCGCAGGCGAACAGGGCGAAGCAGAGCAGCTTCATCAGAAAGATCGGATAGAAGAACAGCGGCGCTGCCATGAGGCAGCCCACGGCCACCAGCAGCAGGGCCACCTGGAGCGTGGAGGTGTTGCGCTCGGTCTCGACGTTCGTGGTCATTTTTTCGGATAGCTCCACCATGTCACGCATCCCGTCCGAAGAGCCCGGCGGGCCTGAGCAGAAGCACGATCGCCATGATGACGAAGATCACGATGTTGGATGCTTCCGGATAGAAGACCTTGGTCAGGCCCTCGGCAATGCCGAGCATATAGCCCGTCACGATGGCCCCCATGATCGAGCCCATGCCGCCGACGACGACCACGGCGAAGACGACGATGATGAGGTTCGTGCCCATCAGCGGCGAGACCTGGTAGACGGGTGCGGCAAGCACGCCCGCGAAGGCTGCAAGGCCGGCGCCAAGCGCATAGGTGAAGGTCAGCAGCAGCGGCACGTTGACGCCGAAGGCCTGGACAAGCACCGGATTTTCCGTCGCCGCGCGCAGGTAGGAGCCGAGCTTGGTCTTCTCGATCAAGAGCCAGGTACCGAGGCAGGCGAGCAGCGAGACGACGACCACCCAGCCGCGATAGTTCGGCAGGAACATGAAGCCGAGGTTGGTGCCGCCGGCAAGCTGCGTCGGGGCGGCGTAGGGCTGGCCGGAGGCGCCGTAGAGATAACGGAAGGTGCCCTCGATCGTCAGCGCCAATCCGAAGGTGAACAGCAGCCCGTAGAGCGGGTCCAGCTTGTAGAGCCGGCTCAGCATGGTCCGCTCGACCACTGCGCCGAATAGGCCGACGATCACGGGTGCAACGATCAGCGCCGCCCAGTAACCGATGCCGAGATACTGCAGCAGCAGATAGGCTACGAAGGCGCCCAGCATGTACTGCGCGCCATGGGCGAAGTTGATGACGCGCAGCAGGCCGAAGATGACGGCGAGGCCGAGGCTAAGAAGTGCATAGAACGAGCCGTTGATCAGGCCGATCAGCAACTGGCCGAACAGCGCCTGCATGGGAATTCCGAATATCGTGGTCATGGCGCTAGACCCCCAGAACCTTGTGGAGCATCGGCATCTGGTTTGGCAGGTCGGATACGGGGAAATCCGCCACCATCTGGCCGTGGTCCATGAGATAGAAACGGTCGGCGATCTTGCTGGCGAAGCGGAAGTTCTGTTCGACCAGGAGAACGGTCATGCCGCGCTCCTTCAGCTTCTTCAGGACTTCGCCGATGCGCTGGACGATGACAGGCGCCAGGCCTTCCGTCGGCTCGTCGAGCAACAGCATCTTCACGCCGGTACGCAGGATGCGCGCCATCGCCAGCATCTGCTGCTCGCCGCCCGAAAGCTTCGTGCCGGGGCTTGAGCGCCGTTCGGCGAGGTTGGGGAAGAGCTCGTAGATTTCGTCGAGCGACATGCCACCCTCGGCGACCACCGGCGGCAGCATGAGATTTTCCTCCACCGTCAGCGTGGCGAAGATGCCGCGTTCCTCCGGCACGAAGCCGATGCCGGCATGGGCGGTCTTGTGCAGCGGCACGCCCATCATGTCGCGGCCGTCAAAGATGATCTGACCTTTTCGTTCGCGCAGGATGCCGATGATGGTGCGCAGCGTCGTCGTCTTGCCGACGCCGTTGCGGCCGAGAATGGTGATCATCTCGCCTTGGCCGACCGTCATGTCGACGCCATGCAGAACATGGCTTTCGCCATACCAGCTGTTGAGACCCTTGACCTGAAGCATGGGTTTCATCTCAGGCCTCCTCCGTGCCCATGTAGGCGACGCGGACCTGCTCGTTGTTGCTGACGGTGGCATAGTCGCCCTCGGCCAGGATCTCGCCGCGTTGGAGAACGGTGACGTGGTGGCAGATGTCGGCCACGACGTTGAGATTGTGCTCGACCATCAGGATCGCCCGGTCCTTCGACAGGTCGGTGACGAGGCGGGCGATGACGCCGACATCCTCCTGGCCCATGCCGGCCATCGGCTCGTCGAGCAGCAGCACCTTCGGATCGAGCGCGAGCGTGGTGGCGATCTCAAGCGCGCGCTTGCGGCCATAGGAGAGGTCGGCGGCCATGCCGTTGCGCCAGCGCTCAAGCCCGACCATCGAGATCAGTTCGTCGGCGCGCGCGTTGAGGCTGTTCAGCGACGAGAGCGGCTTCCAGAACTGCGTGGCGAGATGGTTGGGCCGCTGCAGCGCCACCCGGACGTTGTCCAGCACCGACAGATGCGGGAAGACGGCGGAAATCTGGAACGAGCGGACGAGACCCATGCGCGCCACCTTGTCGGGCGGCGTTTTGGTGATGTCGGTGCCGAGCAGGGTGATCGTCCCGTGGGTCGGCTGCAGGAACTTGGTCAGGAGGTTGAAGACCGTGGTCTTGCCGGCGCCGTTCGGCCCGATGAGGGCGTGAACACGGGCATGATGCACGTCGAGGTCGACGTCCTTCACCGCCGTGAAGCCACCGAAATCGCGCCGGAGGCCGCGGGCGGAAAGCACCACCCGCGGATCCGGCCGTGTCTGTCTTTCAGACATAGCCATGCCTTGTTCCAAGATGCTTACTGGGTCACCAGATCGCAGCCGCTCTTGGCCGGATCGATGAAGGCTTCCTTGCCGGGAATGGTCGCGAGCACCTTGAAGTAATCCCAGGCAACGTCGCTCTCGCCCGGCTTCTTGACCTCGAGCAGGTACATGTCGTGGATCATCCGGCCGTTCGGGGCAACCGTGCCGTTCTGGGCGAAAACATCGTTGACCGGCATCTCGTGCATTGCCTTGGAGACCGCGTCGGCATCGTCGGTGCCGGCCTTGTCGATCGCCTTCAGGTACTGGGTGACGGCGGAATACGTGCCGGCCTGGACCATGTTCGGCATGCGGCCGGTGCGCTCGAAGAAGCGCTGGCCGAACTTGGCCGATTCCTCGTCGCGGTTCCAGTAGAAGCCCTCGGTCAGCGTCAGGCCCTGCGCCGCTTCCAGGCCGAGGCCGTGCACTTCGGCAAGGGTGAAGAGGAGTGCGGCAAGCCGCTGGCCGCCGGCAACGATGCCGAATTCGGCCGCCTGCTTGATGGCGTTGGAGGTGTCGAGGCCGGCATTGGCCAGGCCGATCACCTTGGCGCCGGAGGACTGGGCCTGCAGCAGGAAGGAGGAGTAGTCGGTCGTTGCTAGCGGGTGGCGGACGGAGCCCGCGACCGAACCGCCGTTCTCCTTGACGAAGTTCGACGTGTTTTCTTCGAGCGAGTAGCCGAAGGCGTAGTCGGCGGTGAGGAAGAACCAGCTGTCGCCACCCTGCTTGACAAGCGCGCCGCCGGTGCCGACGGCCAGCGAATGGGTGTCGTAGGCCCAATGGAAGCCGTAGGGGCTGCACTGTTTGCCGGTCAGTTCGGTCGTCGCTGCCCCTGTGTTGATGGTGATCTTCTTCTTTTCCTTCGACAGCGCCTGCACGGCAAGGCCGACCGACGAGGAGGTCAGTTCCATGATGCTGTCGACCTGCTCGGTGTCATACCACTGGCGGGCGATGTTGGAGGCGATGTCGGCCTTGTTCTGGTGGTCGGCGGTCACGACTTCCACCGGTGCACCGGCTGCCTTGCCGCCATAGTCCTCGACGGCCATTTTCGCAGCTTCGTAGGACCACTTGCCGCCGAAATCGGCATAGACGCCGGACTGATCGTTCAGGATGCCGATCTTCACCTTGCCGTCGGAAACCTCGGCGGCCTGGGCGGTTGCGCCCATGGTGAGCAGGATGGCGGTGGACGCAATGAGGCTGTAACGCATTGATTTCTCCTCCCAGAGACAAACAGAGTGCGGATCTGTTCAGAAATTGGCCGATCGCTCTCCCGACGATTGACCTTCCAAGCTTCAGTTTGGCCAATTGCCCGATTGACGCAAGGCCCCGCCCGGACTAATTCCAAACATGCTCTGTTCATTTTTGAACAGAAGGGGGCGCCATGACGGGGAATCCGCATTTCACCTGGGACGACCTGATGTACTTTCTGGCGGTTGCCAGAACAGGTCAGCTATCGACCGCGGCACGACGGCTGCGGACCAGTCACGCGACGGTTTCCCGCCGCATCGACCGGCTCGAATTCGCGCTCAAGGTGAAGCTGTTCGAACGCAATCCGCGCGGCTACGTGCTGACCGCGGTGGGCCAGCGTTTCGTTGAAACCGCCGAGAAAATCGAGGCTGAGGCGGATCGGCTGCAGGCGGAAATCTCAGGCGGCGCCACCGCGCAGCGGGGGGTGATCCGGATGAGCGCGCCGGAGGGTTTCGCCAACTTTTTTCTCACGCACCGGCTGCGGGATTTCACCGCCGGATTTCCCAATCTTTCCCTCGAACTGGTGACCATCCAGCAGATCATGTCGCTCTCGCGCAAGGAAGCGGACCTCGCCGTCGCTCTCGATCCGCCCAAGGCCGGACCGTACTTCTACGAGAAGATCTCAGACTATAGTCTACATGTGTACGGCTCGCGGCAGTACCTGCGCGAGCACGGTGCTGTGCAAAACCGCGACGAACTGCTCCAGCACCCGTTCATCGGCTATATCGAGGACATGATCTTCGCACCGGGTCTCGACTATCTGGGAGACGTTCATCCTGGCATCAAGGCACGATTCCAGAGCTCCAGCATCTTCGCCCAGCTGACGGCGACGCGAAACGGCCTCGGGCTGTGCATCCTGCCGCATTTCGTGGCCAAGCAGCATCCCGAACTCGAGATCGTGCTGGCCGACGAGGTGGAACTGAAGCGCAATTACTGGCTGATCTGCCATCACGACCTGCGCAATGTCCCGCGCGTGCGCTGGGTGATCGATTTCCTGTTCACCATCGTCCGCTCGAACGTGGCGTCTTTCCTCCGCGAGCTGGATGACAGCACGGTCAACGTACCGGTGCGCTGACATGGTCGAAGCGGGGGAAGCGCCGAAGCCGCACCTTTGCGGGGAAGGTCAGGCTTCGTTGGGATCGCTGTCGGGCGCAGGCGTCCGGCTCACGGAGGCGGGCACGTCCGGATTGCCCTCCGCACGTTCCCGGTGCAGCGCGGACTGAGCGAGCAGCATCAGCGTCACCGGTGTCGTCACCGTCACGAAGATGCCGATGAGGATCTCGTGGAAGACCGGTCTTCCGCTCGTGACGGTGAAGAAGATCATCGACGCCATCACCATGGCGCCGGTGCCCCAGCTGGTGCCGAGCGTGGGTGCGTGCAGGCGCTCGAAAAAGGTCGGCAGACGCGCCAGCCCCACCGTACCGATCAGTGCCAGCGAGGCCCCGAGCAGTACGAAGGCGGAAACGACGATTTCGGCCCAGAACGGCAGATTGACGGCCTCGTTCATTCGATCACCTCGCCGCGCATGAGGAACTTGGCGAGCGCCACCGTCGCCACGAAGCCGAGTAGGCCGATGATCAGGGCCGCCTCGAAATAGAGCGTTCGGCCGCTGCTGATTCCGAGCGTCAGGAGCATCAGCATCGAATTGACGTAGAGCGTATCGAGGCCGAGCACGCGGTCCTGTGCCCGCGGGCCGTAGATCATGCGGAAGAGGGCAAGCGCCATTGCGACCGCGAGCATGACTTGCGCCGTCATCAGCGCGCCTTCGAGGATGGTGATGTTCATTCGAAGATCTCCATCAGTAGCCTTTCATAGCGGTTCTTGACGAGATCGGTCCATTCCTGCTCCTCGATGAGGTCGAGGATGTGCATCAGGAGGGTGCCGTCCGACGAATTGTATTCGAGCCAAGCCGTGCCGGGCGTGCTGGTCAAAATGACCGCGAGGAGGGCAAGCGCGGTCGTATCCTTCAGCTCGATGTGGATGGTCATGAAGCCGGATCGGCGCGTGCGCGTCCGTCCGGTCAGGATGATGCCCACGACGGCAATGTTCGACCGGACGATGTCGTACAGGACGATGCCCAGAAGCTTCGGCAGCAGGTACCACTTGCGCAGGTGCGGCTTTGCCGGCCGCAGTGCTGCCATCGCCCAGGAGGCAACGGTGGCGATGACGGCACCGAGAATGAAGTGCCCGATCGAGAAGCTGTTCAGGGTCATCCACATCAGAAGCAGCGACGCCGCCAATAGCGGGTAGGGGAGGACAGTCATGGCTGCACCTCCGTGCCCGGAACGCCGGCGCGCCGCGCATTGAACACAGCCTCGATATACTGCTGCGGGGTGCTCAGCGCCCGCGTCGTGTCGTCCATGAAGCGCATGACCGGTCCAGCCTGCACGGTGAGATAGAGCGTGGCGGCAATGAGCAGGAAGACAGGCGCAACTTCGATGACGAGCACGCGGGGTTCCGTGCCTTCCATCGATGCCCAGAAGGTGCGGATGCCCGAGCGGGTCATCGCGATCAGTGCCGACAGACCCGAGAGGATGACGAGGAAGACCACGAACCAGACGTAGCCGGGAACTGCGGCTGTTGTTTCGCCGCCGACCGGATTGAGCATTGCCGACAGCATCGCGAACTTGGCCACGAAGCCGGAGAGCGGCGGTAGCCCGGCCAAGAGGATCCCGCAGGCCGCAAAGCAGATGCCGAGTACGGCCATCGTGCCGGGCATCGCAAAACCGAGATCGCCTTCCTGTTCCTCTTCGTCGGGATCGGCGTCGCCATAGGCTTCCATGGTGACGGCGAGAACGCTGGCGCCCGCGTCCTGTCCCCGCTCGACGAGCTCGATCAGCATGAAGAAGGCGCTGATCGTCAGCGTCGAGCTTGCGAGGTAGAACAGGGCGCCGGTGGTGATGCCGACATTGCCCATGCCGATAGCCGTCAGCAGCGTTCCGGAGGAAACGAGCACCGAGAAGCCGGCAAGCCTGCCCAGCGCCTGCGAGGCCAGAACCCCGATCGCGCCGAAGGTGATCGTGGCAAGCCCGCCGATCAGCAGCACATGGAGACCGAAGCCCGAAGAAGGCGACGATTCGTGGCCGAATACCAGCAGCGAAAGCCGCAGAACGACATAGATGCCGACCTTGCTCATGATGGCGAAGATGCCGGCGACCGGCGCGGAAGCGGCGGTGTAGGCAGGCGGCAGCCAGAAGTTCAGCGGCCACATCCCCGCCTTGATCAGGAAGGCGACACCCAGGATGCCCGCGCCCGCTTCGAGAAGCATGCGCTGCTCCGGTCCCACCGACGAGACGCGGACGGCGAGATCGGCCATGTTCAGCGTGCCGGTGACACCGTAGATCAGGCTGACGCCGATGAGGAACAGCAGAGCGGCAGCGAGGTTCACTGCGATGTAGTGCAGGCCGGCCTTGACGCGCAGCAGGCCGGAACCGTGCAGCAGCAGGCCATAGGATGCGGCCAGCATCACCTCGAAGAAGACGAACAGGTTGAAAAGGTCACCTGTCAGGAAGGCGCCGTTCAGGCCCATCAGCAGGAACTGGAACAGGCTGTGGAAATGCGCGCCTGCCGTATGCCAGCGGGCCAGGGCGAAGATGAGCGCGGCGATCGCAAGCGTCGCCGTGAGCACGAGCATCAGCGCCGATAGCCGGTCGACGACCAGCACGATGCCGAAGGGCGCCGCCCAGTTGCCGAGCAGGTAGACGCCCTGCTGCGCCGCTTCGGGGCCGTCGATACTGGCGGCGAAGCGGAAGAGCCCGAGCGCGACGACGAAAAGCAGCAGGGTGGAGCCGAGCCCGACCAGGGCCTTTAGCGTGCGCTGCCGCTCGTCGATGAGCAGAAGCAGCGCCCCCGTCACCAGGGGCACCAGGATCGGGGCGATGATGAGATGCTGGGAGAGGTTCATCAGGGCTGCTCCCGGCCGTCGACGTGGTCGGTGCCGGTCAGGCCGCGCGCGGCAAGCAGCACGACGAGAAACAGCGCGGTGGTGGCAAAGCCGATCACGATCGCCGTCAGCACCAGCGCCTGCGGCACGGGATCCGTATAGGTAGAGATGTCCACGCCCTCCTGCAGAATGGCGGGCGCGTTCACCTTCAATCCGCCGACCCCGAAGATGAAGAGGTTGACCGCATAAGACAGCAGTGAAAGACCGATGATGACCTGATAGGTGCGTGGTCGCAGGATCAGCCAGACGCCGGAGCCGGTCATGACCCCGATACCGAGGGACAGGATGAATTCCATTACGCGTCCTCCGTCTTCGGCGCGGTCTTGACCCGGTACGTACGGATCGACTGGTGGGCGATGGCAATCAGGATCAGCACCGTTGCGCCGACGACAAGACTGAATACGCCGAGATCGAAGAGCAGGGCGGAGGCCGTCGGAACCTTTCCGATCAGCGGCAGGGTGAGATACTGCGAATGCGACGTCAGGAACGGATGTCCGAAGAACCAGGACCCGGCACCGGTCGCAGCCGCGATCAATAGACCGAAGGCGATCCAGCGCAAGGGCAGGATCCTCAGCCGGTCCTCTGCCCAGCGCGTGCCGCCTGCGAGATATTGCAGCAGGAAGGCGATCGCCATGGTGATGCCGGCTGCGAAACCGCCGCCCGGCAGGTCATGGCCGCGCATGAAGAGGTAGATTGCAAACGTGATGACCACCGGGAACAGCCACTGCATGACGACCGAGGGTACGAACAGGTAGTCCCTGACCGTGTCGCCCTTGTTCCGCTCCGGCTGGGCGTCGTCATAGGCATTCTGGATGCGCTGCTGCTCCGGCACTCCGATGCTCTCCGGGGCCGGACGGAAGCGGCGAAGCAGCGCAAAGACCGTCAGCGCGACGATGCCGAGGACCGCGATCTCGCCCATCGTGTCGAAGCCGCGGAAATCGACGAGGATGACGTTGACGACGTTCCGACCCCCGCCCTCGCTATAGGCCCGCTCGAGGAAGAAGTTCGCGATCGTGTCCGGCACCGGCAGCGTCATCACCGCATAGGCGAGGATCGACATGCCGACCCCGCAGGCGACCGCAATGGCAAAGTCGCGCAGGCGTCGCAGGCGTGCAGAGAACGTCGCGCTCTCGTCGATCTTGCCGAGGCGCTTCGGCAGCCAGCGCAGGCCGAGCAGAAGCAGGACGGTGGTCACGATCTCCACCAGCAACTGGGTGATGGCGAGGTCCGGTGCCGACAGCCATGCGAAGGTGACGCAGGTCACGACACCCGAGCCGCCGATCAGAAGCAGTGCCGCGAAACGGTGATACTTGGCGAGGAAGGCGGCGGCGAGCGCCGAAAGCATGCCGATGATCCACAGCATCACGAAGGCCGGATCCACGCCCCGTACCGGCGGCAGCTTGGCGTCGAAGCCGGAGAGGTGAAGCGGCAGGAAGGCCGCGAGGAAGGCGACCACCGCCACGATCCGCAATTGCGGCTGCAGGCGTCGGGTGCCGATGTTGCTTTCGAGCCACCGGGCCCATTTCCATGAGACGGTGACGAGGATGCGCTCGAAGATGCGCTGTCCGCGCAGATGGCGGAAGATCGGCGGCCCGTCCTCACACCGCGCGAGATAGTTGTGTAGTGCAAAATAGAGCGCCGCGCCGCCAAGCATCGCCACGATGCTCATGACCAGGGGCAGATTGAACCCGTGCCAGACCGCAAGGCTGTAAGAGGGCGTTTCGGAGCCGAGCACCGAAAGAACCGCCGTATGCAGGAAAGGTCCGATCGAAAGGCTCGGCACGATACCCACGATGAGGCAGGCAAACACCAGCGATTCCACCGGGAAACGCATCCAGCGGGGCGGCTCGTGCGGGTGCGGCTTGGGAATGTCCGTCGGCGGCGGCCCGAAGAAGACCGTATGGATGAAGCGGATGGAGTAGGCCACACTGAAGGCGCCGGCGAGGGTTGCGATATAGGGCAGGGCCCGGTCGAGGATCGAATCCGCATGGGTCTCGACCGCTTCGGCAAAGAACATCTCCTTCGAGAGGAAGCCGTTCAGCAGCGGCACCCCGGCCATCGCTGCGCAGGCGACCATGGCCAGCGATGCGGTGTAGGGCAGGTAGCGGAACAGGCCGCTGAGCTTCTGCATGTCGCGCGTGCCGGTCTCGTGGTCGATGATGCCCGCCGCCATGAACAGCGACGCCTTGAAGGTGGCGTGGTTGACCATGTGGAAGACTGCGGCGACGGCAGCCAGCGGGCTTCCGAGGCTGAGCAGCGTGGTGATCAGGCCGAGATGGCTGATCGTCGAATAGGCGAGCAGGCCCTTCAGGTCGCGCTGGAAAATGGCGAAATAGGCACCGAGCAGCAGCGTGCTGATACCCGCAAGCCCCACCAGCCAGAACCATTCGAACGTGCCGGAAAGGGCGGGCCACAGGCGGACGAGCAGGAAAACGCCCGCCTTCACCATCGTCGCCGAATGCAGGTAGGCCGATACCGGTGTCGGCGCCGCCATGGCGTTCGGCAGCCAGAAGTGGAAGGGAAATTGCGCGCTCTTCGTGAGCGCGCCGATCAGGATCAGGACCAGTGCCGGCAGGTAGAGCGCGTGCTCGCGGATGATGTCGCCGGAGGCCAGCACGCGGTCAAGGTCGTAGCTGCCGACGATATGGCCGATCAGCAGGAAGCCGACGAGAAGGCAGAAGCCGCCGATGCCGGTAATCGTCAGCGCCATGCGCGCGCCGTCGCGAGCATTGGCATTGTGATACCAGTAGCCGATCAGCAGGAACGAGAAGATGCTCGTCAGTTCCCAGAAGATCGAAAGAAGGATGATGTTGCCCGATAGCACGACGCCCAGCATGGCGCCCATGAAGGCAAGCAGGAACGAGAAGAAGCGCGGGATCGGGTCTTCCGCCGACATGTAGTAGC
This sequence comes from Pseudomonadota bacterium, assembly GCA_023404095.1. Lineage (GTDB taxonomy): Bacteria > Pseudomonadota > Alphaproteobacteria > Rhizobiales > Rhizobiaceae > Mycoplana. The sequence goes on from JAEYDD010000057.1 coordinate 37,325, forward strand.
GGGCGTACAATACGACGAGGAAGCCGATCGCGGTCACGAGCATGGTGAAGAGCCATGCGAAACCATCCAGCCGCAGCGTGAAGTTGAGCCCGAGTTCAGGCAGCCACGCGATCTCGTAACGGACGACTTTCCCGTTGGTGACCGACGGATAATAGGAGGCTGTAAGGATTGTCGCCAGAAGGGCAACGCTACCGGCAAGCCAGGAGGGAAGCGTTCTTGCGGCGGTGCGAAGCAGCGAAGCGATAGCAAGGCTGCCGGCAAAGGGGAGAACTAAAAGAAGCAGCAGTAGATATTCAGGCATCAGCAAACATATCGTCTCGAATCGGAACCTCTTTGTCACATTGGGGTATGTGTAGCGCAGGTGGCGCCCGTGTGCGCTTGGCACGCTGTAAAATTATCTTTACCGATCAATACGCTCGTTGCAATCCGCCGAAAGGGAGAAATCGACCGGTTTGGGGAGAAACCGGCGCCTTTTCCTTCTCCGATGCAAAAGATGCGCGTCTTGATTGTGGGCGTTGCAATGTGCCGTCTGCCGCATCTGGTGGCGATCTGCCGCCACCGGTCCGGTGTCGGTTGCGACCTTCAGCGGGGCAGTTTCATGTGCCGGTTGACATCCTTGTAGAGAAGGTAGCGGAACCGGCCGGGACCGCCGGCATAGCAGGCCTGCGGGCAGAAGGCGCGCAGCCACATGAAGTCGCCGGCCTCGACCTCGACCCAGTCCTGGTTCAGCCGGTAGACGGCCTTGCCTTCCAGCACGTACAGGCCGTGCTCCATCACATGAGTCTCTGCGAAGGGAATGACCGCGCCGGGCTCGAAGGTCACGATGGTAACGTGCATGTCGTGGCGCAGGTCGGCAGGATCGACGAAACGCGTCGTCGCCCACTTGCCCTCGGTGTGGGCCATAGGTGCGGGGGCGATATCCTTCTCGTTGGCAAAGATCGCTTCCGGGACGTCGAGGCCGTCGACGCGCTCGTATGCCTTGCGGATCCAATGGAACCGCGCCGCTTCCGAACCATTGTTGCGCAGCCGCCATCCGCTCGACGGCGGCAGGAACGCGTAGCCGCCCGGCGTCAGCCGGTGGGTGTTGCCGTCGAGTTCGACGGTGATCTCGCCCTCGACCACGAACAGCACGCCTTCCGCCGCCGGATCGAGTTCCGGCCGTTCGCTTCCGCCACCGGGCCCGACCTCCATGATGTATTGAGAAAAGGTCTCGGCAAAGCCGGAGAGTGGGCGTGCCAGAATCCACACGCGCGTATCGTCCCAGAACGGCAGAAAGCTCGTGACGATGTCCATCATCACGCCCTTCGGGATAACCGCATAGGCTTCGGTAAAGACGGCGCGTCCCGTCAGAAGCTGCGTCTGCAGGGGGGCGCCGCCCTTCGGTGCGTAATAGGTTTGCTCGGTCATTCGGGCCTCCATGCGGGACTTGGTGATTTCGACGTTTCGTGATTTGCTGACCGATAGCGCATACGCGCCCAAAATGCAGCGGCTTGTTCAAGCTTTCCGTTGTGCCGGCTCCGGTTCGGGCCTGCGCGGTGGAGCGGCCGCCCCGAGGAGCCTGACAATGCCTTGCAGTCGCGAGGATATCCGAGACTTCCTGCGAAACGCGCCCGACTGCATCCTTGTCGAGGTCGCGGCTGCACACGGCTCGACGCCGCGGGAGGCCGGTGCCTGGATGCTGGTGTCGCGCGACCGCCTGTTCTCCACTATCGGCGGCGGCCAGCTGGAGTATCTGGCGATTGACCATGCCAGGCGCGCCTTGCGGAATGGAGGGGCGACCGAGGCACTGACGGTCCCGCTCGGGCCGGAGATCGGCCAGTGCTGCGGCGGACGTGTTTCACTGGTCTTTACCCATGTGACCGCCGATCTCTCAGGCAGTCTGGTGGCGCGGACGGAAGCGGAACTCGAGGCGAGGCCTACAGTTTATGTGTTCGGCGCCGGCCATGTCGGTGACGCGCTCGCCCTTGCCCTTTCGCTTGCGCCGGTGCGCACCATCCTCGTCGACAGCCGGTCCGACGAACTTGCAGCGGCGCGTGCCCAGGGTATCGAGACTGCGTTGACGGCAATGCCGGAACAGCTGGTTCGCGATGCCGGCGCAGGGTCGGCGTTCGTCGTCCTGACGCACGACCACGCGATCGATTTTCTTGTTGCTGCCGAAGCCTTGGCGCGCGCGGATGCCGCCTATGTCGGCATGATCGGCTCGAAGACCAAGCGCACGACATTCAGGAACTGGCTGGCGCGCGAGGGGGGAGAAGCGTCCCAGCTTCGCCGTCTGGTCTGTCCGATCGGCGGGGCCGCGTTGAAGGACAAGCGCCCCGCGGTGATCGCCACCCTGGCGGCTGCGGAAATTCTCACAGCGGTGCTTGCCCATCCGGCGGCCGTCGCCTCCAAGGTCGCATCCGGCGCTCCATCCGCGACCTGAACGGGCGCGTTTCCACCCTTCCTTTGGATACCGTCTACTGCAGGCCGAGTTGCAAGTTCTGCGGGTTTATCTGCCTGTCCATGTGAACTATAGACGGGAGCAGGAACAGCGGTACTGATTCGGGGAGCGTTGCTTTGCCAACGGCCTGCGTCGCAAGACAATCCATATCGGCTCATTGCCTTGTCGGGCTCGCGATGGTGGTCGTGCTTGCCGGTTGCGCGGCGCGTGACGGCGTGCGTATTCCGGCCGGAAACCGCGTCGTCGCCGAGAGCGATGCCTTGATCCTGCCGGCCGCCGGCGGTCCCGCAGTCCTCGATGTGGTCGAGCGCAATTATTCCAATGCGGTGGAGCAGAAGGTGTCGCTGTTCACGTCTTCCGCCGTTCCCGGTCAGAACTATCTCAACATCCAGATGTACGGCCCGATGCAGCCCGAGCTTGACGGGGAGACGCGGCTCGGATTCCGCCCGGTGCATGTGGCTCAGCTATCCCGCGAGATGCGGCAGCAGGTTCCGGGCGTGCCGATGAGGACGTCCGGCCTCTACCTGCAGAACAACTACGGCCCGTTCGGATACGCCTTCGGGCGGAGCGCCAGCGGCGATGCATGTCTCTACGGCTGGCAGCAGATCCGCGCCCGCGACAACGAGCGCACGGTGTTCCAGAACCGCGGCAACATCCAGATCCGGGCCCGCATCTGCGACAGCGAGGCGGACGAGAGGCAGCTTCTCGCGCTCATGTACGGTTACACCATCAGCGGCACCTTCGTGCCGGGCGGCTGGAACCCGTACGGCGCGCCGCGGCCCGTCGATCCGACACTGGGCGAGGACTCGAGCCCCATCCTGCCCAGGGACGAGGAATTGTCGACCCGTCCGGTACCGGTCGCAGCGCCAAGGGTTCGGCGCGTGGCCGCGGAGAATTCGGCGCCGGCAGCGGCGGCGACGGACGGTTCAGGGGTGCCCCGGCAGCCTGCGGTGCTTGTTCCTTCTCCCGTGGCCGTTGAGGGGGGCGCCGTGCAGAAGGGGGCGCCTGTCGTGCCGGCACCCGGTTGTATCGAAGGCGGTTCCGCCTGCAATTGAGCCCGGCCCGCAATATCCTTGCGGGCTAATTTCTCGTTAACGGGACGCGGCTAGTTTTACCAAGCCGCCCGCATACGAAGGAATGGGAATGAACAGGTTTGGTACGGTCGCAATCTGGGCCATCGTCGCGTTCTGCGTCATCAGCCTGATCACGCTCCCCATCAACATGCAGACGCAGCTCATCGCCAGCATCACGATCGTGGCGCTGATGGCGGTCATCAAGATCATGAAGGGCGAAGGTATCTGGCGGCTGATCGCGCTCGCCTTCGGTACGGCGATCGTCCTCCGCTATGTCTACTGGCGCACGACGAGCACCCTGCCGCCGGTCAATCAGTTCGAGAACTTCATTCCGGGCATCCTGCTGTATCTGGCCGAGATGTACAGCGTCGGCATGCTGGCGCTCAGCCTGTTCGTCGTTTCCATGCCGCTGCCGCACCGCACCGAGCGAAAAGGCGGGCTGAAGTATTTTCCCAAGGTCGACGTTTTCGTGCCGACCTACAACGAGGACGAGGCGCTACTGGCGAACACGCTGGCGGCAGCCAAGGCGCTCGACTATCCGCCGGATCGCCTGCAGGTCTGGCTGCTCGACGACGGTGGCACCGAACAGAAGCGCAATTCGGTCAATGTTCTGGAGGCCCAGGCGGCGATCGCCCGGCATAATTCGCTGCGCCAGCTCTGCGACGATCTCGGCGTACGCTATCTGACGCGCGCGAAGAACCTGCATGCCAAGGCGGGCAACCTGAACAACGGCCTCGAACATTCCGACGGCGAACTGGTCGCCGTATTCGACGCCGACCATGCGCCGGCGCGCGACTTCCTGCTCGAGACGGTCGGCTATTTCGAGGACGATCCCAAGCTCTTCCTCGTACAGACGCCGCACTTCTTCCTCAATCCGGACCCGCTGGAACGCAATCTTCAGACGTTCGAAAAGATGCCGAGCGAGAACGAGATGTTCTACGGCATCATCCAGCGCGGGCTGGACAAGTGGAACGCCGCTTTTTTCTGCGGCTCCGCTGCTGTCCTCAGCCGCAAGGCGCTGAAGGAAACGGATGGCTTCAGTGGCGTGTCCATCACCGAGGACTGCGAGACCGCGATCGCTCTGCATTCGCGCGGATGGAACAGCGTCTATGTCGACAAGCCTTTGATCGCCGGCCTGCAGCCGGCGACGTTTGCGAGCTTCATCGGCCAGCGCAGCCGATGGGCGCAGGGGATGATCCAGATCCTGCGGTTCCGCTTCCCGCTGTTGAAGCGAGGGCTGAGCTTCCCGCAGCGACTTTGCTACATGTCATCGACGATGTTCTGGTTCTTCCCGTTCCCGCGAACGATGTTCCTGATTGCGCCCCTGTTCTATCTCTTTTTCGACCTGCAGATCTTCACCGCATCCGGCGGCGAGTTTCTTGGCTACACGCTCGCCTACATGCTGGTGAACATGATGATGCAGAACTACCTCTACGGTTCCTTTCGCTGGCCGTGGATTTCCGAACTCTACGAATATGTGCAGAGCGTGCACCTGCTGCCGGCTGTCGTTTCCGCGATCATCAATCCGCGCAAGCCGACCTTCAAGGTAACGGCCAAGGACGAGTCGGTGCTCGTCAGCCGGCTGTCGGAGATCAGCCGGCCCTTCTTCGTCATCTTCGCCGTGCTTTTCGTGGCACTTCTCGTCAGCATCTACCGTTTCTACGCCGAACCCTACAAGGCGGACGTGACGGCAGTGGTCGGCGGCTGGAACCTTTTGAACCTCATTATCGCCGGCTGCGCGCTGGGCGTCGTCTCCGAGCGCGGCGAGCGCTCGGCAAGCCGCCGGGTCCGGCTGAGCCGCCGCTGCGAATTCGTCCTGGATGGCCGCAGCTACCCCGCGACGATCGAGAACGTTTCGGCAAACGGCGCGCGCGTTCAGGTGTTCGGCCTCGACCGGCAGATCATTGGCGAGGACATGGACGCGGCGATCCGCTTCAAGCCCTATAGCGGCGAGGAGCCGGAGGAACTGCCGGTGCTGGTGCGCAACTTCGAAGGGCAGGGGGAACTGACCGCCGTGGGCTGCCGCTTCACGCCGTGCGTGGCGCGTCATCACAGCCTCGTCGCCGACCTGATCTTCGCCAATTCGAACCAGTGGAGCGACTTCCAGATGGCTCGCCGCGGCAATCCCGGCATCTTCTTCGGAACGCTCTGGTTCCTGCGGCTTGCGCTGTTCCAGACGAGCCGCGGTCTCGTCTATCTCGTGCGCAGCATGAAGCCCAAGGCGGGCGCTGCCAAGGGGGCCGCATCATGAGATCGCTGCTTGCCGCAACGCTGATTGCGTCCTGCGCTTTCGCGGGGACGCTGCATGCCCAGGTCACCCCCTTCGACATGAGCGGTGAGCGCCCGGGAGAGCCGGCGAAACGCCCCCCGCCGACCACAAGCACGCCGCCCGTGCAGCCACAGCCGGCAACGCCTCCCGCGCCGCAGACGCCGCAGGCCGCGCAGCCTTCCACGCCGCCGCAGCCGCCGGCACCCACCCCTGCCACGCCGGTGCCACAGCTATCGGATTCGAAACCGGCAGGACAGCCCCCGGCAAACCCGTTAGGCGCGGCTGCTGCCGGCCAGCGTCATTTCGTCGTGCCCTCCGATCGTCTCAATCTCGCCGGCGAATTTGCCAGCCGGGAATGGACGATCTACCTGACGCCTCAGCAGGCCGAGGCCGCCGTTCGGCTGAATTTCGGCTACCGCAACAGCATCTATGTCGCCCCCGAAGCCTCCACGCTTTCGGTGCAGGTCAACGACACGGCTATCGGGGAGACGACGATCCGGTCGGCTTCCGGCGTGACCGAGAACAGCATCGAGCTTCCCTACGGCCTGATGCGCCCGGGCTCCAACAAGATCAGCTTCAGCGCCTCCCAGCGCCACCGCACCGATTGCACGGTCCAGTCCACCTACGAGCTTTGGACCGACATTGTTCCCGAGCAGACCTATCTCGATTTCGATACGGCCAAGATGACGATGCCGCCGACGCTCGACGACATACGAGCCGTCGGCGTCAACGGACAGGGACAGACCCGTTTCAACATTGTCGTGCCCAAGCTGGACCAGTCCGCCTCGACCACGCCGCTTTTGCGCCTGTCGCAGGCGCTCGGCATGCTGGCTGCCATGCCGAACCAGCTCTTCGAATTCTCGACGACCCTGCCGACTCAGGTGTCGCCGGGCGAGCTGACGGTGGTTGTCGGCACCGCCGCCGAGCTGGAAGGCGTCCTTCCGAGGCTACCGGACGGCGCCCTCTCGGGCGGTATCGCGGCCTTCGTGGAAAACCCCGCAACGGCAACGCAGCTGCTGGTGCTGACCGGCCCGAGCTGGCCCGCGGTCGAGAGCATCGTCGAAAATATACTCGCTCCCGTCGACCGGCCCGAAAACGTCTCGCGTTCCGTGCTGATGACGCAGCGCTGGACGGGGATGAACACGCCGCTGCTGACCGGCGCCACCCGCATGCCGTTTTCGGCGCTGGGGCTGAAGTCGACGGAGTTCAATGGCCGGCGCTTCCGCACGGGTTTCAATGTCGGCATCCCCTCCGACTTCTTCGGCAATGCGTATGGCGAGGCCCGCATATTGCTGGATGCCGCCTATTCGCACGACGTCCTGCCTGGCAGCCACATCGATATCTACGTCAACGGCAGCATCGCCTCGACGGTGCCGATCACCAATTCCGGCGGCAGCGTGCTGCGGCACCTGCCGATCCGCTTCACCATGCGCCATTTCCGCCCAGGGCCGAACCTGATCGAGCTCGAGGCCGTGCTGCTGACACGCGCCGACCAGGTCTGTTCGCCCGGCTCGACGGCCAGCAAGGAGCCTCGCTTCGCGCTGTTCGACACCTCCGAATTCCGCCTTGGCGACTTTGCGCGCATCGCGCAGGTTCCGAACCTCGCGGCCGTTTCCGGCACCGGCTTTCCCTATGGCCGCGGCGAAAACGTCGACCTTTTCATCGATCGCATCGACAATCAGACGCTGTCTGCAACAGCCACGCTTCTGAGCCAGCTCGCCGTCGTGGCGGGGCGTCCGCTGCGGACCATACCCAAGGCATCGGCGATCGCAACGGGTGAGGGCGATGCCATTTTCGTCGGCCAGATCTCACAGATACCGCCACTTGCGCTCGCACAGACGCATCTGTCCGAAGAGGCGCCGAAGATCTGGGGCACCTCGGCCCAGAGTGCGCCCGGAAATCTCAATCAGGACATGCTGGATGAATGGCGGCAGAAGACCAGCGCTATCTCACCACTCGCCACCGTCAGTGACTGGCTGGGCCGGAACTTCGATATTTCCCTTGGGTCGCTGCGGTTTGCTCCGGGCGACGAGCAGATGTTCCTGCCGCCCGAGACCGCGAATGTCGTCCTGAGCCAGGGGGTGGCCCCGTCCGGAGACGGTACGTGGCTCGTGCTGACGGCGCCGACCGCGGAGAAGCTGCAGCGCGGGGCGAACAGCCTGACGCAGCAGACGATATGGGAGCAACTCGACGGTTCGCTGACGCAATATGGCGTCGGGGATCCGCCGTTGGAGACGCGCGCGGCGACGCAGGTGTCCTTCCTGCCGACGCAGCCTTTCTCCATCTGGAATTTCCGGCTGATCGCGGCGAACTGGCTGTCCACGAACATCCTGTCGTTTGCCGTGCTCCTGGTCTGCTTCTCGGTGCTGCTGGGGCTGGCGACGTCGGCGCTTCTCAGCCGTTTCGGCAAGAATAGGTGATCGATGCGGCAGAACTGGCCGAATCATTTACCCTGCGTTTACCATGATCTGGCTTTCTCGACCCTGGGCTGCTTTTGGGTGGAATCACCCAATGCGCGCCCCGCAGCAGGATTGCATCGGCGGTGCATGACGCCGGATACTTACCGGTAGCGTGCACGCCCCTGGGCTCTTTTCGGCCCGGGCGCAGTTCTTGCGGCGTATCGCCTCGAACGGAATGACGTGCGTGATGTGTCATGCATGCCTGTGATGGAGACTGGCATCGCGATGAGATCTGCAATCCTGGCTCTTGCATGCGTCGGAGCGGCGGCCGGCAGCGTCATCGGCGTGCTCAGGCCCGACGTCGACCTGTTCGGCGACACGATAGACATGCTCAACCAGACGTCCTCCGTTGAACAGGGAGCTCCCGGGATCGCAGCCGATCCCGGGACGAGCAGGGTGGTGGAGGCTCCCGTCGAGCTGGCGCAGGCGCCTGTTGCGACACCTCCGGCGGGAGCGCCCGCAGCGCCCGTCGAGGTGCAGAGCCAGGCAGCCGGCGGCGAAGCCGTTGTCGTCGACGAAAGTGCCCTTCGCTACTTCGCAAGTAAGGGTGACAAGGCGCGGCTGGAGGCCGAAATCGCCCGCCTGCGGGCGCTCTATCCGAGCTGGACCCCGCCGCGCGATCCGCTCGCGGTGCCGCAGAATGCCGACCAGGCGCTGGAGCGGATGTGGCAGCTTTATTCGGAATCGCGCTATGCCGAGGTCCGCGCTGCGATCGCCGACCGGCAGGCGCGCGAGCCTGGGTGGACACCTCCGGCCGATCTGCTCGAACGGTTGGCGCTCGCCGAACGGCGCAGCCAGCTGATCGCTGCCTCCGATGCGAAGAAGTTTGCCGAAGTGGTGAGCCTGGCTGCGGACGCGCCGAGCCTGCTGACCTGCAGCGACGTCGATATCCTCTGGCGCGTGGCCGAAGCGTTCGCCGGCACCGATCGCAGGATCCGCGCACGCGACGCCTACTCCTATATCCTGAAGAACTGCACGGACCAGCCGGAGCGGGTCGCCACGATCCAGAAGGCCGCGGCGCTGCTCGACTATGCCGACATGCAGGAACTGCTCGGAAACGAGAAGACGCTGGCCGACGGCACGCGCGAGTTTGAGAGCATTCGCGACGATCTCGCCCGCCGCTTCGTGGCGGAAGGCGACGACGACGAAAAGCTCGTGGTGGGGCTGCCCTATATCCAGCGGGTCGAGCGTCTCGTCGAACGCGAGGGGCTTGCATCGGACGCGCTCCTGCTCGGCTGGTACGCGCTGCGCCGCGACGACATGTCGATCGCCGAACGCTGGTTCCGCAAGGCGCGCGACATCGAGGACACCGCATCGGCATCGCAAGGCCTCGCACTCGCGCTGATCGACCGCGAGGCGCCCCTCGAGGCGGAAGCGGCGATGTACCGCTGGTACGACACTTCCGACGAAACCAAGGCCACCTACCTTGCCGCCGTGGCCAATACGCTGGCGGTCGAACCGGCCGTCGTCATCGCCTCGGATATCCTGCAGCGTATGGCAGCGGTGACCTTGAAGGAGCGCGATCCCGCAAGCGGCCAGCAGTTCGGCTGGTATGCGCTGGCGTTCGAACAGCCGAAGACCGCGGAGCAATGGTTTCTTTCCGTGCTGAACTGGAAGCCCGACGACGAGCCGTCCGCCTACGGCCTTGCCGTCTCCCGGCTGCGAATGAAGGACATGACCGGGCTTCAGGCCGTGCAGGCCCTGTGGAAGGGGCGTTCCGAGCGTATCGCGCGCGTCGGCGAACCTGAGAAAAAGCCGACGGTGCCCGGTCTGGTCGAGCGGACGATTTCGCAGGTCGCAGGAGCCGGGGCGGTCTCGGCGACCGCTGCCGAAGAGCCGCGCGTGGTCGCCTACGAACGACCGGTGGCGCGTAGCGAGAAGAGCGCGCGCGCGCGCACGGTTGCTGGCTGCAAGTCCACCGTCGATCCGCAGACCCTGGCACCGGCTGCGGCATTGTCGCGCGGATGGTGCCTGATGGAACTGAACCGGCCACTGGAGGCGGCAGCGTCCTTCGGCGTCGGCCTGCGCGCCACTGCCGAGGACGTCCGGCGCGATGCGGCCTACGGACAGAGCCTCGCCTATATCCGCGCCGGGCTGCTGAAGGAGGCCGCCGTCGCTGCGACCAAGGCAAAGCAGCCGCGCGAACGGGCGGTAGAGCTCCAGTCGGCGATCCTTTCGGATCGTGCCGTGGCGGCGTTTGATTCCGGCAGATACCGCGAGACCCTTCTATTCCTGGACCAGCTCGCGCAGCTCCGCACGGAACGCCAGGACCTGATGGTGTTGCGGGGCTATGCCTACAAGAGCCTGAACCGCACGGCCGACGCGCGTGCGATCTTCGAAGCCCTGGCGGCCACCGGTCAGCGGGACGCGGTTCGCGCGCTCGGCGATATGCGTGACCAGGGAACGAGGGCGCACTGACAAGGCCCTGCTACCACGATCATTCTGTCCCGTCCGAAGCGACGGGACAGTGTCGGCGCCGGCGCCGGATGGCTGTCTCTGGCGCGTATTTTCGTGGATGAATGCCGAATTGTGGCCGGCCGGCTGCAGCAGGACCATAGGAATGCCGGATTTCGGCTATGATGGTCGCGCGGGTCGGAGCGTATGTCGCAAGCAGGGAAACGGTTTGCGCATCCACACCGATACGAAAAGGCGGTGCGATGGCCGGATCGACGATCCGGCACCGTTCCGGGTGGCCGGGCAAGGAACTGGGCACGACGCGTAGTCCGGGGTTGAGGCGAGCGACGCCAGCCTTTAGGAGAAGCGTCAGGGCTGAACTTGCCGAAGACGGGTGAAACTGTGATCGATCCCTATGACATTATCGGTGTCGCGCGCGATGCCAACACGGCCTCCATCAAGGCCGCCTATCGCCGCCGCGCCAAGACGGCCCATCCCGATTCCGGGGGCGACGTCGATACCTTCGCACGGCTCAAGGCAGCCTACGAGCTGCTGCTCGATCCGGTCCGCCGCAAGGTGTATGACGATACGGGCTACGACCCGGAGCTGGCCGACACGAAGGACCTCAAGGGCCTGATGGTGCTCGAAAAGCTCATCAACGAGGTCATCCTCGACGAGCGCGAGCCGGGAAGTTTCGACCCGATCGCCGCCATCCGCCGCAAGCTCACCAACGAGATCGTCAACGCCCGTTTCCATATCATGGAAATGGAGCGTCACCGCGCACGTATCCGCAACCATATGGACCGCGTCGGCAAGCGGCCCTCGACGGATGTGTTCGGCAGCATGCTGCGCGCCCGCAGCGAGGCCATTGCCGAGGCGATCGAGAAGGCGGAAGCGCAGATCAAGGATATCGAGCAAGCCTACGGCATGCTTGACGGCTATTCCTACGACGTCGAAGTCGAGATCGAAACGCGCAACGCGGCCGAGTAGCCGCACGCTTCTGCCTTCTAAAGCATGTCCCCGTCGGTGGAGCACTCGTAGAGCGTCTCGCCGGTTTCGGCATCCACCCCCACAAGGCTGACGTCGTAGCCCCAGAGATGACGGATATGGCGCAGGGTGGCGTCGCGGCTGGTCTCTTCCAACTGCACGCCGTCCTTGACGTTGTGCCGCAGCCGCAATTGCCTGTCGCCCAGCAGATTCACGTCCACGACCTGGATGTCCTGCTGGTTCACGCCGATGTCGTAGCTGCGGGCCAGCGCGGCGCGGATCGCCTGGTAGCCGCGTTCGTTGTGGATGGAGGCGACCTCGAGGAAATTATCGCCGGCATTGTCCGTCAGGAGGAACAGCCGGAATTTCCGGATCAGCGCCGGGCTCAGATATTGCAGGATGAAGGATTCGTCGCGGTGGTTCGCCCAGGCGTCGAGCAGCGTGTCGCGCCAGTTGCCGTTGCCGGCGATGTCGGGAAACCAGTCGCGATCTTCCTCGGTGGGTGCTGTGCAGATCCGTTCGATGTCCTGCATCATCGCAAAGCCGAGCGCATAGGGGTTCATGCCATAGTAGCGCGGGTCGTCGAAGCCGGGCTGGAAGACCACGTTGGCATGGCTCTGCAGCACTTCGAGCATCGTGCCTTCGCTGACCTGGTCCTTCTCGAACATGCGGTTCATGATGGTGTAGTGGACGAAGGTGGCGCAGCCCTCGTTCATCACCTTCGTCTGCCGCTGGGGATAGAAATACTGGGCGATGACGCGCACGATGCGCAGCAGTTCGCGCTGCCAAGGCTCCAGGATAAGGCTCGTCTTCTCGAGGAAGTAGAGCAGGTTTTCTTCCGGCAGGTTCAGCGCCTTCTTGCGCTCGGAGGCATCCCGCTCGGCTTCCTCCCGGTCTCTGGTGGACGGTGGGAGAGTTCGCCAGAGGTCGTTGAACGTCTGCTCCTCGTATTCCAGCCGTTCGCGCGCCCGCTCGCGTTCCTTCTCCGACGAAAGCCGCGGCGGGCGGCGATAGCGGAAAACGCCCTGGTCCATGATCGCGTGCGCCGAATCCAGGATCGCCTCGACGGCAGAGGTGCCGTGCCGCTCCTCGCACTTGGCGATGTATTTCTTGGCGAATTCCATGTAGCTGAGGATCGCGCTGGCGTCGGTCCACTGCCGGAACAGGTAGTTGTTCTTGAAAAAATGGTTGTGGCCGAAGGCGGCGTGGGCGGTGACAAGCGCCTGCATCGCCATCGTGTTTTCCTCCATCAGGTAGACGATGCAGGGATTTGAGTTGATGACGAGCTCGTAGGCGAGCCCGCGCCGGCCCTTGCGGTAAAGATGGTCCTCGAAGACGAAGCGCTTGCCGAACGACCAGTGCTGGTACATCAACGGCATGCCGACGGACGAATAGGCGTCCAGCATCTGCTCGGACGAGATGATTTCCATCTGGTTCGGATAGATGTCGAGCTTCAGTTCGCCGAGCGCGATCTCCTCGATCGCGTCGTAGGTGCGCGACAGCGTCGCGAAGTTCCAGTCGGATCCGTCGAACAGCAGCTTTCCGGCGCTCTTCGTCATGGCGGCTCCCTATCTACTTGCGCGGCTGGCGCTGCGCCGACTGCTTGGCGAAGAGCTTGCGGAAAACGGGGTAGATGTCGCCGGGCTTGGCGATGCGCGTCATCTGGAAATTGGGCCACTCGCCATCGACCGTCCGATAGGCGCGCCAGAGCGAGGTGCCGTTGTCGGTGCGTGCGAAGATCTCGCTCTCGCGCTCGTCGATGATCTCCACATAGGCATAGTACTGGCAATACTTCATCGCCGCGCTCAGAAGGCTGACGCAGCGTTCCGAATCGCCGGAGATGTTGTCGCCGTCGGAAGCCTGTGCGGCATAGATGTTCCACTCGTTGGCCGGATAGCGCGCGGCAATCACGCGCAGCATCTCCTCGAGTGCCGTGGAGACCATCGTTCCGCCGCTCTGGGTGCTGTAGAAGAAGGTTTCCTCGTCCACCTCGTGCGCTTCGTCGGTATGCCGGATGAAGACGATGTCGATCCGTTCGTAGCGCCGCCTCAAAAATAGGTGCAGCAAAACGAAGAACCGCTTGGCCAGGTCCTTCTCCCGCTCGCCCATCGAGGCCGAAACGTCCATCAGGCAGAACATCACCGCATTGGCGTTGGGCAGCGGCTGCTGTTCGAAGCGGTTGAAGCGGATGTCCACGGTATCGATGAAGGGAACGCGCCGCCGCCGCCGCTCCAGCCAGTCGAGTTCGGCCTGAAGCATGGCGAGCCGCTCCTTGGCCTGCGCTCCCGGCTTTTTCTCAAGCTCCGCAATTTCCGCCGCGAGCGCATCGATCTCGGCCTGCTTCGGCCGGCGCAGTGCGATTCGGCGGCCGTGGCTGTTGCGCATCGTCTTGGCGACGTTGATGTTGGTGGGAGAACCGGTAACGGCATAGCCCGCCCGCCGTGGCTTGAAGGTCAACGTCTCCTTCAGCGACAGCTTGATCATGTCGGGAAGCTCAAGGTCTTCGAAGAAAAGGTCGAGCACTTCATCGTGCGACAGCGAGAACTGGAAGTCGTCTTCATCCTCGCCCGTTCCCGCACCGCCTTTCCCGCCCCCGCCCCCCTGGGGCTTGCGCAGCCGGTCGCCCGGCGAAAATTCCTTGTTGCCGGGCAAGACGCGCTCGCGGTCCCCGGTGTCGCCTGCGGGCTGGAACGTCGGCTCGGATACGCCGCGCGTCGGCATCGAAACGTTCTGTCCGCCGCCCACGTCAGCAATGCCGACCGACTTGATCTGCTCCTTCACTGCGCGCTTCAGTTCCTCGCGCGCCCGCTTCAGAAAGCGTTGCCGGTTGCCGATACTCTTGTCTTTGGGATTGAGGCGCCGGTCGATGAAATTCGGCATGCTAAAGCCCCGGATGGTTGATTTCGCACCCATGCCCCGGCGCCATTGCGCGATCGACATCCTCCGATGCCTTCCGCTCCAGCAGTCTCGCTTCGCCGCGGCCGTACCTCAGGGTATGCCCTTCGACGAAAATCGCAACCATGGCCAATTCCTTCCAGGGCGATGGAACACTGCAACCGTCCGGGGGAGGGCCCCCCGGAGAATATGCTTCATCCGGCCTTGTTCACACGCATGTACCAATCGACGAGGCGCCGGACCTGCCGCCTGGTGTAGCCGCGTTCGATCATGCGATGGATGAACTCGGCATGCTGCTTCTCTGTCGCGCTGTCCTTCTTGGAGCCGAAGCTGATCACCGGAAGCAGGTCCTCGACCTGGCCGAACATCCGCTTTTCGATGACTTCGCGAAGCTTCTCGTAGCTCGTCCAGGAGGGATTGCGGCCATTGTTCTTGGCGCGGGCGCGCAGCGTGAACTTGACCACCTCGTTGCGGAAGTCCTTCGGGTTTGCGATGCCGGCCGGCTTTTCGATCTGCGACAGTTCGCTGTCGAGGATCTGCCGGTTGAGGATCTGGCCGGTGTCGGGATCTTTGAAATCCTGGTCTTCCAGCCATGCGTCGGCATAGGCGATGTAGCGGTCGAACAGGTTCTGGCCATATTCGCTGTAGGATTCCAGATAGGCCTTCTGGATCTCGTGGCCGATGAACTCCGCATAGCGGCTGGCAAGCTCGGAGCGGATGAAGTCCAGATAGGCGGCTTCGGTCTCCTTGGGATACTGCTCGCGCCGGATCGCCTGCTCCAGGATGTACATCAGGTGCACCGGATCGGCGGCCACTTCCTTGGTGTCGTAGTTGAAGGTTTCCGACAGCACCTTGAAGGCGAACCGGGTGCTGACCCCGGTCATGCCCTCGTCGACGCCCGCGGCGTCGCGATACTCCTGGACCGACTTCGCCTTGGGATCGACGTCCTTGAGGTTCTCGCCGTCATAGACCCGCATCTTGGTGTAGAGCGAGGAGTTCTCATGCGGGGCAAGACGCGTTGAGACGGTGAAGCGGCTGAGCGTTTCCAGCACCTCAGGCGCGCAAGGGTTCTTCGCAAGCTCGCTTTCGCGCAAGAGCTTTTCGTAGATCTGCCGTTCTTCGGTGACGCGCAGGCAGTAGGGTACCTTGACCACGAGGATGCGGTCGAGGAAGGCCTCGTTGTTCTTGTTGTTCTTGAACTGCAGCCACTCGGATTCGTTTGAGTGCGCCAGCACGATGCCCTGGTAGGGGAAGGCGCCGAAATTCTCGGTGCCGTTGTAGTTGCCTTCCTGCGTCGCCGTCAGCAGCGGATGCAGCACCTTGATCGGCGCCTTGAACATTTCGACGAATTCGAGCAGGCCCTGCGTGGTCCGGTTCAGGCCGCCCGAGTAGGAATAGGCGTCGGGATCGGCCTGGCTAAAGTTTTCGAGCTGGCGGATGTCCACCTTGCCGACCAGCGAGGAGACGTCCTGGTTGTTCTCGTCGCCGGGTTCGGTCTTTGCGATCGCGATCTGCCGCAGCCGCGACGGCATCATCTTGACCACGCTGAACTTGGAAATGTCGCCGCCGACCTCGTCGAGCCGTTTCGCGGCCCAGGGCGAGATCAGCCCGGTGAGGCGCCGGCGGCTGATTCCGTACTTGTCTTCCAGAAGATCGGCCATGCGGTCGGGGTGGAACAGGCCGAGCGGACTTTCGAAGATCGGGCTGACCTTGCCGTTGACCATCAGCGTATAGATCGGCCGAAGCTCCATCAGCTTCTTCAGCCGTTCGGCGAGAGACGACTTGCCGCCGCCGACCGGTCCGAGCAGGTAGAGGATCTGCTTGCGCTCCTCCAGACCCTGCGCCGCATAGCGGAAGTACCCGACGATGCGCTCGATCGTATCTTCCATCCCGTAGAATTCGGAGAAGGCCGGATAGATCTTGATGGTGCGGTTGGAGTAGATGCGCCCGAGCCGTTCGTCGGCGCTGGTATCGATCAGGGTAGGCTCGCCGATCGCTTCCACCATCCGCTCCTGCGCGGTGGCGTACATGCTTTTGTCATCTCGGCACGCTAACAGGTATTCCTGCAGAGACATCTCCTCGCGCGCCGTGCTGGAGTAAATCTCAGAGAAGAGATTGAAGACGTCGGACTCACCCCTTTGCATGTTAGTCTCCTAGGACAACCCGCTGAAGTCGGATGGAATCAGTGCCTGTGTAAACACTATACAGGAAAACGGATTTCATGGCTTAGTGTTCCCTTCACAATAATGAGCCAATGTGGCGATTTGTGTGATTGGAAGGCGCGCGAACCGGTCTTTCGCCTCAGGCGAGGCGAGGCTTTCGTGGCGTGGGAAGTTGTGGAACTTAAACCCGGGAAGAACGGCCATGAATGGGAATGGAGCACATATCGCGCCCCTTGGCCAATCACGTAACTGAGATTGAACGCACTGCAGTAATTTTATTTGTGCGATGCAGCGGGCGAAGACCCCGAAGTCCGGTCGAAAGCGAACGGGCTTCGGCTAGCCGTTTGGCGATAGCCAGGTTTCGTGACAGGCTCTCCTTATCGCCGCCTGCCTGCAGCACCTGAACGAGATCGTTCAGGTGGTCGATCTTGAACGCCCGCGACAGGAAATTTGCCAGCGCGCGTTTGGGAAAATGGTCGTCCGGTTCGCCGGCAAGCTGCGTCAGCGTCAACTGCATAGAGACCGCACAGAGGATGGCTGGAGAAAACCCTCGCTGTCCACCCGCGCCGATGTCTACCAGCCGGCCTTCTCTACCACGTCATGCAGACGGGCGACGGTCTTTTACTGCGCGATGGACACGTCTTCCGCAACTGGCGCGATTCCGCCTGAAGGCATGTCACGAAGGGGGAACCATTACACCGACCCGCCGTTGACCACGGGCAAGGAAGGAGAACAGTCTGATGCAGGAAGCAACGAACGATCACGAAGTCGAAAGGAGAGCGCTTGCCGTAGAGCGCGCCCTGATCCTTCTCATCGGCGACCTGGCGACGCGCGGCATGGTTTCGGCCGACGAGGCGGAAGTCGCCTTGCAGGTGATCGGGGAAAGTTCACAGGGCTCGTCGGCGCGCACCTCGAGCGCCCTCATGCTGATGCGGCAGCTGCGCCGCCTGCGTGCGAACGACGGCGCAATCGCACCGGGAGCGACGGGACGCTCGTCGCACGATTCGTGAACTCTGAGAGGGCCGATCGGCCCTCGCAGGGCATCGCTGGGCCTATGGCGAATTGAAAGCCGCCGCGGCAGGTCGACTTGCCGCGGCGGCTTTTAACTGCCTATCGGGACTTCAGTCCTTTTTCGCCGCCCGCTTGCCGGAGCGCCCCGCTGGTATGGTGGAGGTGGTCGCGGATGCCGGATCGCTGGCTGGGAAAGATCCCAGCAGGCCTGCTTCGAGCTCCTCCTCCAGCGCCAACGCATCTCCGGCCTCCCGCGCGCTTCGCAGCACGCGCATCTTCTCGTCGTCCATTTCGGGGAGCGCGCCGCTGGTGGCGGCGACATCGGCAAGAAGAGCGCGCGCCTCGTCGACGGCGTTCATCCGGTTACGGCGTCCGCCGCCGTCACCGGCAAGCCGGACGCTGATGACTTCGCCGTGATCGCCCACGAATTCGACCGTGAAGGCGCCCCGGCGTCCGGCTTCGGAATGAACCTGCGTTCCGACAATCTGCATGGCAATGATCCTCCGTTAGACATGGACATCCAAACGTCGCGTTGAGCGCCAATGTTCCGGAGACGTGCATTCGCCCGCCGTCGCCTCCAATCCGATCCGATGCTCGCCGAGCCAAACCGGCCCGACGACCTGGTCCGCGCGGTGGACGACCCCGGTGGCCGCGGCGAAGAGGTCGATGTCGTCGCGGCAGAAGACCCGCATCAGCGAGCGCTATCCGCTGGGTGTCATTTCGGCGAACCGCCGGCTCCTGAGAAAGCCTCTGGTCAGGCGCTCCTGCAGAAATTATGTGCCGCAACCGGCCAGGGCAGGCGATAACAGATTGCTTCTGCATGGTTTTCCGGAGGTTTGTACGTCGATCGTGCGCGCGGGAGCGACGCAACCATGCTCGGCCTCTGGTTGCCGCAGAAATCGATTGCCACCATCAAACGCTATTCCTAGTATCGAACCCGGCCAACCGAAGTTGACCTTGATCAAGGCTGGGGAGAGCACCGCACCATAGGTCTTTTGCATCGCATGATTTGAAATTTCAGGAGTTTCTGCAATGACGATCGTGACCGGGATGACGACTGGCCAATTGGAGGCTGGCGGGTCTTTCCGACCGCTGCTTTCGACCCGACGCCGATCTGCGCGTTCAGCGCCTCCCGCCGCATCGGACCGCGCTGTTCGTCCGAATCTTTGCGCCGCACCCATACAGGCGCCGCCGCCGCGGGTGCTGCCGTGCCGGCGATATCCGTCCGCCCCGGCCGCCTGAGCCGCTGTTCCCTTGGGGTCGCAGCGGACGTCCGGCTGCGGCTGTACCAGCCAATCGCCCAAGCAAAAGGGCATGACGTGAAGGATTTCGATTGATGACCAGGAAGGGTTGGATAATCGCAGCGCTGGTGGCTGTCGTTGCGGCGGGCGCCTACTACGGCTGGACCAGCTTCTCCGGTTCGCGCCTTCCTGCGGGCATTGCGAGCGGCAACGGTCGCATCGAGGCGGTGGAGATCGACGTCTCCACGAAGATCGCCGGCCGCATTGCCGATATTCTCGTCGACGAAGGCGATTTCGTCGAAGCGGGGCAGGAGTTGGCGCGGATGGATACCGCCCAGCTGGACGCCCGGCGCCGTCAGGCGGAAGCGGAACTGGCGCGGGCAAAGATCGGCGTGGAGACGGCGGGAAGCCTGGTCAAGCAGCAGGAAGCTCAGAAGGAGGCCGCAGCCGCCCTGATCGCGCAGCGCGAGGCCGAACTGGATGCCGCGCTGACACGAAGGAACCGCTCCGAGCAGCTGTTGCGGACGAATACCGTCTCGCAGCAGGTTCTCGACGACGACCGTGCGAACTACCAGGCCGCAGTCGCAACGGTCGCTGCCGCAAAGGCGCAACTCGCAGCGGCAGAGGCCGCCATCAGCACGGCGCAGGCACAGGTGGTGGACGCGAAGGCCGCAGTCGAGGCGGCCGAGGCGGCAATCGAGAGCATCGACGCCGACCTGAACGATAGCGTGCTGCGTTCGCCGCGCGCCGGACGCGTCCAGTACCGGGTCGCCCAGCCGGGCGAGGTGCTTTCCGCCGGCGGTCGTGTCCTCAACCTGGTCGACCTGACCGACGTCTACATGACCTTCTTCCTGCCGACGGAGCAGGCCGGCCGCGTCGCGCTCGGCAGCGAGGTCAGGCTGGTGCTCGACGCCATTCCGCAATACGTGATCCCGGCCAAGGCCACCTTCGTCGCCGACGTCGCCCAGTTCACGCCGAAGACGGTCGAGACGCAGGAGGAACGGCTGAAACTGATGTTCCGCATCAAGGCGAGGATCGAACCCGAGCTTCTCAAGCGATACATCCGCCAGGTGAAGACCGGTTTGCCTGGCATGGCCTTTGTGAAAATCGCGCAGGAGGCCGAGTGGCCCGAAGCGCTCGGAAACGTCGTGAAATGAGCGTCGCCGCGACGAAGGATGCGATCAGCGCCGTCGTGCGTATCCAGGATGTCGGCCTTTCCTACGGCAAGACACGGGCGCTGGACGGGATAACGCTGGACATTCCTTCCGGCTGCATGGTCGGCCTCATCGGCCCGGACGGCGTCGGCAAGTCGAGCCTGCTGTCGATGATCGCCGGTGCCCGCGCCCTGCAGCAGGGGCGCATCGAGGTTTTGGGCGGCGATATCGCCGATGCGCGCCATCGCCGCCTGACGTCGCCGCGCATCGCCTTCATGCCGCAGGGGCTCGGAAAAAATCTCTATCCGACGCTGTCGGTCTTCGAAAATGCCGATTTCTTCGGCGGTCTGTTTGGTCAGGGTGCACAGGAGCGGAAAGCCCGCATCGCCTCGCTTCTGAAGAGCACGGGGCTTGGCCCCTTTGCGGATCGGCCCGCCGGCAAGCTTTCCGGCGGCATGAAGCAGAAGCTCGGCCTTTGCTGCGCGCTGATCCACGATCCTGATCTCCTGATCCTCGACGAGCCGACCACCGGCGTCGATCCTCTGTCGAGACGGCAGTTCTGGGAGCTGATCGACAAGATCCGCGATGAGCGCAGCGGCATGAGCGTGCTGGTCTCCACCGCCTACATGGAGGAGGCTGCGCGCTTCGACTGGCTGGTGGCGATGGACGCAGGACGGGTGCTGGCCACCGGCACGCCGGCCGAGCTTTTGGAACGAACCGGGACCTCCAATCTCGACGCCGCTTTCGTGGCGCTGCTGCCGGAGGAAAAACGCCGCGGCCACGTCGCGCTGACCATCCCGCCGCGAAATCCAGGCGCGGACGATCAGATCGCCATCGAGGCCGAGCATCTGACCATGCGCTTCGGCGACTTCACCGCCGTCAGCGATGTCAGCTTCCGCATTCCGCGTGGCGAGATCTTCGGCTTCCTCGGCTCCAACGGCTGCGGCAAGACGACGACAATGAAGATGCTGACCGGTCTTCTGGCTGCCAGCGAAGGCACAGCCCGGCTGTTCGGCAAGGCGGTGGATCCCAACGACATGGCCGTGCGCCAGCGCATCGGCTACATGTCGCAGGCATTTTCGCTCTATGGCGAACTCTCCGTGCGGCAGAACCTGGAGCTGCACGCCCGCCTGTTCCAGATGCCGGCGGACGCGATCCCCGGGCGGGTTGCGGAAATGGCCGAGCGCTTCGAGCTGACGGAAGTGATGGATGCGATGCCGGACGCGCTGCCGCTCGGCATCCGCCAGCGGCTTTCACTGGCCGTTGCGATGGTCCATTCGCCGGAAATCCTGATCCTCGACGAGCCGACATCGGGCGTCGATCCGGTCGCGCGCGACGGTTTCTGGAAGATTCTGGCCGACCTGTCGCGCAAGGACAACGTCACGATCTTCGTCTCGACCCATTTCATGAACGAGGCCGAGCTGTGCGATCGCATCTCGCTGATGCATGCTGGCAAGGTGCTGGTCAGCGATACCCCTGCCAACATCGTCACGTTGCGCAATGCGCAGACCCTCGAGCAAGCCTTCGTCGAGTACCTCGAGGAGGCGATCGGCGCGCCGCCGTCAGACGCTGCAGCCCAACCGCCGCAGGCTGTGACACCGGCGGCCGAAGCTGCGAACGCCGAGGCGCGCGCGCGGCGCTTCTTCGATTTCGGCCGCATGTTCGCCTACACCCGGCGCGAGACGCTGGAATTGCAGCGCGACCCGATCCGCGCCACGCTAGCCCTGATCGGCAGCCTCGTGCTGATGTTCGTGATAGGCTACGGCATCAATCTGGACGTGGAGAACCTGTCTTTTGCGGTTCTCGACCGCGACGACACGACGATCAGCCGCGACTACACGCTGCAGATCGCAGGCTCGCGCTATTTCACCGAGAAGGCGCCGATTACCGACTACGAGGACATGGACCGGCGCATGCGCAATGGCGAACTGAGCCTTGCCATCGAAATCCCGCCCGGCTTCGGGCGTGACGTTGCCCGAGGCCACGATGCCCAGGTCAGCGCCTGGATCGACGGCGCCATGCCGACGCGCGCGGAGACGGTGCGCGGCTACGTGCAGGGCATGCATGCAACCTGGCTCAGCCAGAAGGCGCGCCAGCGGGACGGCAATGCCGCCGCGCAAGGCGATTACCAGCTGGAAATCCGCTACCGCTACAATCCCGATGTGCAGAGCCTGATCGCGATCGTTCCCGCCGTCATGCCGATCCTGTTGTTGATGATCCCGTCCATGCTGACCGTTCTCAGCATCGTGCGAGAGAAGGAGCTGGGGTCGATCATCAATTTCTACGTGACGCCGGTGACGCGTTTCGAATTCCTGCTGGGCAAGCAGATCCCCTATATCGTGCTTGCCGCCCTCAACGTCGTTCTGCTGACCGCCTTTGCCATATTCGTCTTTCGCGTGCCCTTCACCGGCAGCTTCCTGGTGTTCGGGACGGCGGCACTCCTCTATGTCGTCGTCACCACAAGCATGGGGCTGGTGATCTCCACCTTCATCAACAGCCAGATCGCTGCGATCTTCGGCACCGCGCTGATCACGCTGGTGCCGGCCGTACAGTACTCCGGCATGATCGACCCGGTCTCGTCGTTGCGCGGCTTCGGTGCGATTGTCGGAAACATCCTGCCGACCACCTACTTCATCACCATCTCGCGCGGATCGTTCTCCAAGGCCCTCGATTTTGCCGATCTCGGCGCGGCCTTCGTTCCGCTGCTGATCGCCGTCCCCGTGCTCTTCGGCCTCGGCGTGGCCCTCCTCAAGAAGCAGGCGACGTGACATGCGGCTAGCCAACGTTTTCCAGCTGGGCGTCAAGGAACTGCGCGGGCTCATGCGCGATCCCGTGCTGCTGATCCTCATCCTCTACTCGTTCTCGCTGTCGATCTATTCCGCCTCCAACGCCACGCCGGACACGCTGAACCACGCAGCGATCGCGATCGTCGACGAGGACGAATCGCCGATCTCCTCGCGCATCATCACCGCCTTCTATCCGCCCTATTTCTCGGTGCCGAAATTGATCACCCAGGCCGAGATGGACAGCCGCATGGACGCCGGGCTCGATACCTTTGCGCTCGACATCCCGCCGAACTTCCAGCGCGACCTCCTGGCTGGAAAGTCGCCGACGATCCAGCTCAACGTCGACGCCACCCGCATGTCGCAGGCGTTCAGCGGCGGCGGTTACGTGGAGTCGATCGTGTCGGGCGAAATCGACGAATATATCAACCGCCACCGCGGCGAGACGACCCTGCCGGTCGATCTGGTGCTTCGCGCCCGCTTCAATCCGCAGCTCGACAAGGGCTGGTTCATGCCGATTTCCAACGTAATCACGGCAATCACCATGCTGGCGATCGTGCTGACGGGGGCAGCGCTCATTCGCGAGCGCGAACACGGCACGATCGAGCATCTGCTGGTCATGCCGGTTACCCCGACCGAGATCATGGTCAGCAAGATCTGGTCGATGGGCGCCGTCGTTCTCGTCGCCTCCGGCCTCTCATTGCTCATCGTCGTGCAGGGTATCCTGCGCGTTCCGATCGAGGGATCGCTGGCGCTCTTTCTTGCAGGGACGGCGCTGCAGCTCTTTGCCACCACCTGCATGGGCATCTTCCTTGCGACCGTGGCCGGCTCCATGCCGCAGTTCGGCCTGCTGCTGATGCTCGTGCTTCTGCCCTTGCAGGTCCTCTCCGGCGCGCTGACGCCGCGCGAAAGCATGCCCGAATTCATCCAGACGCTGATGCTCGCAGCCCCCAACACCCATTTCGTCATCCTCGCACAGGCGATCCTGTTTCGGGGGGCGGGGCTCTCGGTCGTCTGGCCGCAGTTCTTGGCGCTAACGGCGATCGGCGCGGTCTTCTTCTATTTTTCATTGCGCCGGTTCCGCCAGTTCCTGCGCTAGCGGCTGTAGCCGCTGCCGTGCGCCCTTTGACAGATGCCATCGCAATTCAAGGAGATGTTCGATGACAGCGAAACGGACCGAAACGCCCAGGCAGAGGCCGGATGCGGCGGAAATCGCGCTGATCGACCGCTACTGGCGGGCTGCGAATTATCTCTCCGTCGGGCAGATCTACCTGCTCGACAATCCGCTCCTGCGCGAGCCGCTGCAGGCGGAGCACATCAAGCCGCGGCTGCTCGGGCACTGGGGGACGACGCCGGGGCTGAACTTCATCTACGCGCACCTGAACCGCATCATTCGCGCGCGCGACGCCAATGTCATCTACGTCTGCGGTCCCGGCCATGGCGGACCCGGCATGGTCGCCAATACCTACCTGGAGGGAACCTACAGCGAGGTCTATCCCACGATCGGCAAGGATGTGGAAGGTCTGCAGAAGCTGTTCAAGCAGTTCTCCTTCCCGGGCGGTGTGCCGAGCCACGTGGCTCCCGAGACGCCGGGTTCCATTCATGAGGGCGGCGAACTCGGCTATGCGCTGGTCCACGCATACGGCGCGGCCTTCGACAATCCCGATCTCGTCGTCGCCTGCGTGGTCGGCGATGGTGAAGCGGAGACCGGCCCGCTCGCCACAAGCTGGCAGTCGCACAAGTTCCTCAATGCCGCCCGCGACGGCGCGGTTCTGCCGATCCTGCACCTGAACGGCTACAAGATCGCCAATCCCACAGTGCTTGCCCGCATGGGCGACGAGGACCTGCGCAGCCTGTTTACCGGCTATGGCTACCAGCCGTATTTCGTCGAAGGCCACGAGCCGGAAAAGATGCACCACCGCATGGCGGAGGTGCTGGACGAAGTGTTCGATGTGATCGCCGAAATCCAGGCGAAGGCGCGATCAGCCGATGCGGGGCACGGTTGCCCGCGCTGGCCGATGATCGTGCTGCGCAGCCCCAAGGGCTGGACCGGGCCGAAGGAAGTGGACGGCCTCAAGGTCGAGGATTTCTGGCGCTCGCATCAGGTTCCCGTGTCCAATTGCCGCGGCGATGCAGGCCATCGCAGGATCCTTGAGGAATGGATGCAGAGCTATGGCCCGCATGACCTGTTCGACGAGGCGGGCCGGCTGAGGCCGGAGTTGCGGGCACTGGCGCCGGAGGGACCGCGTCGCATGGGCGCCAATCCGCACGCGAATGGCGGCCTGCTGCGGCGCACGCTTGAGGTACCCGACATTCGCGACTATGCCGTCGCCGTCGAAAGCCCCGGCCGCCATCTCGGGCAATCGACGAAGGTGCTCGGCAGCTATCTGCGCGACGTCATGCGGTTGAACGCCAAATATTCGAACTTCCGCGTGTTCGGCCCCGACGAGACCGAATCAAATCGTTTGGGCGACGTTTTCCAGGCGACCGACCGTGTCTGGATGGAGGACATCCAGCCCTACGACGTTCATCTTACGCCCGATGGCCGTGTGATGGAGGTGCTGAGCGAGCATCTGTGCCAGGGTTGGCTGGAAGGCTACCTGCTCACCGGCCGGCACGGCTTCTTTTCCTGCTACGAGGCCTTCATCCACATCGTCGATTCCATGTTCAACCAGCACGCCAAGTGGCTGCAGGTCTCGCGCGAGCTGCCCTGGCGCAAACCCGTCTCGTCGCTGAACTATCTTCTGACCTCACATGTCTGGCGGCAGGACCATAACGGTCTCAGCCACCAGGATCCGGGCTTCATCGATCTGGTCGCCAACAAGAAGGCCGACATCGTCCGCATCTATCTGCCGCCCGATGCCAATACGCTGTTGTGGGTCGGCGATCATTGCCTGAAGACTTACGACCGCATCAACGTCATCGTCGCCGGAAAGCAGCCCGAGCCGCAATGGCTGACGATGGACGAGGCCGTCCGGCATTGCGAGGCGGGTATGAGCAGATGGGATTGGGCCAGCAACGAGGGCGACGACGAGCCGGACGTCGTCATGGCCTGCGCCGGCGACGTCCCGACCATGGAGACGCTCGCGGCGGTGGATCTCTTGCGCGAGCATATTCCCGACCTGAAGATCCGGGTCGTCAATGTTGTCGATCTTCTGGCGCTGCAGCCGCAGTACCGTCATCCGCACGGGCTGGACGATGAGGCTTTTGACGCGCTGTTCACGAAGAACCGGCCGGTGGTGTTCGCCTATCACGGCTATCCCTACCTGATCCATCGCCTGACCTACAAGCGAAGGAACCACGACAACATCCACGTGCACGGCTTCATCGACGAAGGGACCACGACCACGCCCTTCGACATGACTGTGATGAACGAACTCGACCGTTATCACCTGGCCCTTGCCGCCATTAAATGGGTGCCGGGCCTGGAGGTGCGCGCCTCCGAGGTGGTCGCCGAACTGCAAGGCAAGCTCGATGCGCATCATCACTACGTGCGCGCCTATGGCGCGGACATGCCTGAAATCCGTGACTGGGCTTGGTCACGCTGAAAGCGCCTTCCCCGCAATCGGCAATCGGTTGCGGGGAGCAACGGGAGGAAACGGGCGAGGAGCAGGCGGAACCGTTCGCTCCGGTCGCCGTTCGCCTGGAGCGCCGGGCAGGGGCGCCAGGCTGGCAAGCCAGGCAGCTACGTCAGTCGCAAGGCCGGTGGAGCACGCCTTCGAACTAGTCACCGCCGCGTTCCCCGCTTGACATCGAAGCGCGGCTGCGTGACGACCGGTGCCGTCGAATTTCTCCTCCCGCCTTTCGAAGGACTTTCCGAAAATGCCCGGTCCGTATGTTGTTCCCGTCCATGGTGATGCCGATCTGCCGAAGGAGGTCGATGTCGTCGTCATCGGCGGCGGCATCATCGGCACGTCGACCGCGCTGGAACTCTCCGAGCGCGGCCTGCGTGTAGCCCTGTGCGAGAAGGGGGGGATCGCGCAGGAGCAGTCGAGCCGCAACTGGGGCTGGGTGCGCATCGCCTGCCGCGATCCGCGCGAAGTGCCGCTCATGGCCGCATCCCTGCGTATCTGGGACACGCTCGACGAACGCACCGGTCGCGACACCGGCTTCAAGCGGGCGGGCATCATCTTCACCTCGTCGACCGAGCGTGAGTTCGCCGACCATAGCAGCTGGATCCGGAACCTCGACGGCTACGACATCGAGGCGCGCATGCTGACCGGCGCCGAATTCCGGGCGATGTATCCGAGCACGACAATGAACCTGAAGGGCGCGCTCTATACGCCCACCGATGCCCGCGCCGAGCCGCAGAAGGCAGCACCCGCGATCGCCGAGGCGGCCAGGGCCAACGGGGCGGCAATCCTCACCGAATGTGCTGTGCGCGGCATCGAGACGGCCGCCGGCGCGGTGTCCGGGGTCATCACCGAGCGCGGCGCCATCGCCTGCAAGGCGGTGGTGCTTGCTGGCGGTGCCTGGTCGAGCCTGTTTGCCGGCACGCTGGGCATTCACCTGCCGCAATTGAAGGTGCTGAATTCGGTCCTGCGCACCACGCCGCTGGATGGTGCGCCGGAACAGACGATGTGGGCCTCGGGCTTTGCCTTCCGCAAGCGTCAGGACGGCGGCTACACGGTGGCCTCCGGTCACGAGAACATCGTCGATATCGTGCCGAAGTCCTTCCGCTTCGCCTTCGATTTCATGCCAGCGCTGAAGATGCAGTGGCGGTCGTTGAAATTTCGCGCTGGCTGGCGCTTTCTCGATGAGGCGCGCATCGCCAGCCGCTGGGCGTTGGACGAGCCGAGCCCGTTCGAATATTGCCGCGTGCTCGATCCCGTGCCGTCCAGGAAGATGGCGGACAACGCGCTCAGGAACCTGCGCCGCGCCTTCCCCATGTTCGAGAAGGCGCAGGTTGCCCAGCGCTGGGGCGGCCTGATGGACGTTACACCCGATGCGATTCCGGTGATTTCCGCGGTCGACCGCATTCCCGGTTTCCATATCGCGACGGGCTTTTCCGGCCATGGCTTCGGCATCGGCCCGGGGGCGGGCCGGCTGATGGCCGACATCGTCACCGGCGCAAAGCCGGTGGTGGATCCGAGGGATTTCCGCCTGTCCCGTTTCACCGACGGCTCGAAGATCGAGCTGATCAGCGGATTCTGAGACAGGCGGCCACTTTCAGCTCTGCATGGCGAGACGGATGCGATCGTAGCAGCTGCAGCTTTTCGCATGCAGCTGCTGCCGGTCGCGAACGGTGACGCGGCCGCGATTGTAGCTGATTGCGCCGGCCTCCATCAGTTCCGTACAGATGACGTTGACCGTTGCCCGCCGCAGCGCCAGAAGCTTCGACATCGCCTCCTGCGTGATGTGGAACTGGTCGCCTGCCACGCGGTCATGCGTCTGAAGCAGCCAGCGCGAGACCCTTTGTTCGGCGGTGTGGAGGCTGTTGCAGGCGGCCGATTCCATCAGTTGCACGATGAGTGAGCGCACATAGCGAAGGATGGCGGGGCGCAGGTCGCGGAAGCGGTCCAGCGCCGTTCGGAAGTCTTCGACCGGCAGCCAGAGCGCCTTGCCCGGCACCTGGACCACCGATTTGCCGAGCGCACGCTCGCCCTCCAGAACGAAGGCGAGCCCGAGGAGACCTTCCGGTCCGAGTGAAGCCTTCTCCACGTTCTTGTCACCGGTCACGTCAGTAACGAAGGAGATGACGCCTTCGACAGGGAAGACGACATGGCTCATCGCCTCTTCTTCGCTGAAGATGACGTCGCCGGTTTCCAGCGGACGAATTTCCCCGCACTCGAACATGAATTCCCGAGCGCTTGGATGCAGCGAGGATAGAACCTTGTTTCCGAAAAAATTGTCTGATTTGTTACTGTCGATCAAGGAACGCCCCAGTATGTCCCGTTGAACTAGTAACATATTCAGCAAACTTTTAAACGATCATTTACTGTTCGTTAGGTATCTTGTGGCCGATATCGACATGGAGTCTCGGCATAAGGTTAACGTCGCGGTGATCGTTAATCATAGGCAGACTGACGAAGACTTAAGTCAAAATGCGTATATCACCTGAGCGCTGCAATCAAAAGTAGTGGCCTGCATATCCCCTCACGATGTGGCAAGCAGCCAGCCTTCCATCCCGCGCGCAGCGGCGCGGCCGCTGGCAAGGCACGCGGTCAGCAGATAGCCGCCGGTGGGTGCCTCCCAGTCGATCATTTCGCCGGCCACGAACACGCCGGGCATCGCCTTGAGCATGAAGCTTGCATCGATGCCGGCCCATTCGATGCCGCCGGCCGACGAGATGGCCTCGGCGATGGGCCGGGGACGCAGTACCGGGATCGGCAGCGCCTTGATCAGGGCGGCGAGATCTTCCGGTCCGCCGCGGCCGGCCTCCGGTGCGATTTCACGCAGCAGTGCCGCCTTGGCTCCGGAAAGTCCGGCCCCCTTGCGCAGGCGATTGGCGAAGCTGGCCTTCGTTCCCTGTCGGGCGAAATCGCGCGCAAGCTTGTCGATGTTGCGGCCGGGCGCCAGGTCGATGACGAGGTTCGCTGCCCCGCCTGCCGCGAGCCGGTCGCGCAATGCAGCCGCATGGGCGTAGACCAGGCTGCCTTCGATGCCATGGCGCGAAATCACGAACTCGCCGGGAACGGTGCCGGCATCCGAGGTGGCGGTAACGGATTTGATCGGCTCGCCTGCGAAGCGGGCCGCAAAGTTCTCCGACCAGTCAACGTCGAAGCCGCAGTTGGCCGGGCGGAACGGTGAGACCGCAACTCCGTGTTCGACGAGCATATCCACCCAGGTCGCATCCGATCCAAGCCGGGGCCAGCTCGCTCCGCCGAGTGAAAGCAGGGTTGCGTGGCTTTTGACCGTCGCCTTTCCCTCCGGTGTGTCGAAGACGAGCGCTTCGCCTTCGAAGCCGATGAAGCGGTGCCGGGTGGAAATGGTTGCTCCCTGCGCCTCGAGCCGGCGCAGCCATGCCCGAAGAAGAGGGGAGGCCTTCATTGCTGTCGGAAAGACCCGCCCGGACGTGCCGACGAATGTGTCAATGCCGAGGGCTGTGCACCAGTCCTGCACGGCCTGCGGCGGAAACGCGTCGAGTGCTGCGCGCAGGTGTGGCGACGCCGCCCCGAAGCGCCCGGAAAAGGATGCGAAGGGTTCGGAATGGGTGATGTTCAGCCCCGACTTGCCGGCAAGCAGGAATTTCCGGGCGACGGTCGGCATCGCCTCGTATACGGCGACCGTGTGCCCGGCTGCCGACAGGACCTCTGCCGCCATCAGTCCGGCCGGCCCGCCGCCGACGATCGCGATTTCCACTTCCTGCATGCGTCTGCCAGCCGGTTCCAGTTCTTCGGCCTTCTCTTTTGCGCGGGCGGCGCGCCGGCGCAAGGGTGCGGGTGAAAATCGCGTTCATGCTCACGGCCTGTGGACATGCGCCTAGTGCATTGGCAGGGGACTGGCGATTGGATAGCGTCGCGACAAAGAAGAGGAGCAGATCCCATGACAGACCGCGCGCCACCCGATCTGCTTGTGATCCTGCGCATAGACTTTCCCGAAACAGACCGTCTCGGCCGCGGCAAGATGATGCTGCTGGAGAAGATAAGGGAAACCGGGTCGATCTCGGCTGCCGGGCGGGCGATGGACATGTCCTATCGCCGCGCGTGGCTTCTGGTCGATGCGATGAACCGCATGTTTGCCTCGCCGGTGGTGGAATCGCAGCGCGGCGGCAAGCAGGGCGGCGGCGCGGCCATCACGGTCTTCGGCGAGGCACTTCTGGCCCGCTTCCGCGCCATGGAGCAAAGGGCTCGGGAAGCGCTGGCACCGGACCTTGAATGGCTGGAGGTCAACCGCGCCAAGGGTCCGCAGGACAAGGGCTGACTCAACGGGGATCCAGCGCGACCGTCTTGATGACCGCAAAGACCGGCTTGCCGGGCTGCAGGTCGAGCCGTTCCACCGAGAGGCCGGTGATGCGGGCGTGGACGACGTCCCCGCCGCAATCGACCCGCACGGTGACCATTCCATCGCTGTCTTCCACGATCGTCTCGATCCTGCCATCGAGGATGTTGAGCGCGCTGAGGCCGTTCGGTCTCTCAATCGCCAGCATGACGTCGCGGGCGGGAATATGGACGCGCACGGGCGCGCCTTCGGCAACGTCGCTGTTGGGCACGTGCAGGACATTGCTTTTCAGTTGCACCGTGGCCAGCCGGTGCGGCGGGTCGAACGACGCAATCACGCCGGAGAGCACGTTGCCGATCTCGCGGCGTTCCATGCCCGAGTTCATGGCGGGTGCGCTGAGCACATCGGAGACGCGACCCGTCGCCACAACCCGCCCGTCACGCATCAGGACGACGCGGTCGGCAAGCCTTGCGACTTCGTGCACGGCATGGCTGACATAGATGATCGGCACTTTCGTCTCGTCGCGCAGCCGTTCCAGGTACGGGAGGATCTCGGCCTTGCGCTCCTCGTCCAGTGCGGCCAGCGGCTCGTCCATCAAGAGAAGGCGAGGGGCCGAGAGCAGGGCGCGGCCGATCGCGACGCGCTGGCGCTCGCCGCCGGAGAGATTGGCCGGACGGCGGTCCAGCAGGTGGCCTATGCCGAGCAGTTCGACCACGCGATCCTGGCTGTCTGGAACCGCATCGCGGGGCGCGAACCAGCGGCCATAGGCGAGGTTGCCGCGCACGGTGAAATGGGGAAACAGCCGCGCTTCCTGGAACACGTAGCCGAAATGTCGCCTGTGCTTGGGCACGAAGATGCCGAGCTTGCTGTCGAGCAGCACCTCGTTGTCCAGCACGATCCGTCCCTCGTCGGGGCGGATCAGCCCGGCGATGGCGCGGATCAGCGAGGTCTTGCCTGAGCCGGAACGGCCGAAGAGTGCAGTCACCCCGCCATCTGAGGCAAAGCTTGCATCGAGGCGGAAGGCGCCCAGTCGGTGGCGGACGTCGACCAGCAGCGTCATTCGAAGTTCACCCGCTTGCCCAGCGCCTGCGCCATGAATTCGGAGGCGAGCAGTGCGGCCATGGAAATGACGATGGCGACGATCGTCAGCCGCATTGCGCCCATGTCACCGCCCGGCACCTGCGTGAAGGTGTAGATCGCCGCCGACAGCGTCTGCGTTTCGCCGGGAATGTTGGAGACGAAGGTAATCGTTGCGCCGAATTCACCCATCGCCTTGGCGAAGGACAAGATCATGCCGGCGATGACGCCGGGCAGGATCAGCGGAAAGGTGACGGTAAGGAAGACCCAGGCAGGGTTCGCGCCCAGCGTGCCGGCGGCGTCCTCCAGCTTGCGGTCGACGGCGTCGAGCGAGAGTCGGATGGAGCGCACGAGAAGCGGAAAGCCCATGACCGCGCAGGCAAGGGCGGCCCCCGTCCAGCGAAACGAGAAGACGATGCCGAAATACTGGTCGAGAAAGGCGCCGATCGGCCCTTTTCGCCCGAACAGGACCAGGAGCAGGAAACCGGTGACGACGGGCGGCAGGATCAGCGGCAGGTGGACGATGCCGTTCAGGATCGACTTGCCCCAGAAGCGGCCGCGCGACAGCGCCAGCGCCACGAGGATGCCGAACGGAAGGCTTGCGGCGACCGCGACGGTGGACACGAGCAGGCTGAGCCGGATCGCCGTCCATTCTTCTTCGCTCAACGTAAACCAGTCCAATTCGGGCAACTCACATTTTCGATCGCAACGAACGCGGCAAGCCATCAGGGCGTGACGGGCCGGGAAATCCGGACAATGGCATGAAATCCATCGCGATCAACAGCTTGAGAAAGATCCGCCGCGCGCCGGTGCACGGCGCGCGGCAGCTGGAGGAATCACTTCAAAATGGTGAAGCCCTGTTCGGCGAAGAACGGCGCGGCCTTGTCCGACGTCAGGTAGTCGAGATAGGCGCCGGCATCGGCGTTCCTGGATTCCGAGAGAACGGCGATCGGATAGATGATCGGCGGGTGGCTGTCCTCCGGGAAGGTGCCGACGACGGACACGCCCGGATCGGCGGCGGCATCGGTCGCGTAGACGATGCCGTAGGGCGCTTCGCCGCGGGAGACGAGGGCGAGTGCGGCGCGCACGCTTTCCGCGCCCGCCACCTTGCCTTCGACGGAGGGCCAGATTCCGAGCTTTACGAGTGCCGCCTTGCCGTATTTGCCGGCCGGCACGGAGTCCACGGCGCCCATGGCAAGCCTTCCCTCGCCTACAAGCGCGGCAAGGTCGAGGCCTTCCTTGATCTCAACCTCCTTGGCGGCATCCTTCGGTGCGACCAGAACGATGCGATTGCCGAGGAAGTTGGAGCGCGTGCCGTCCTTGATCAGCTTCTTCCCGGCGACATAGTCCATCCAGGCGAGGTCGGCGGAGATGAAGACGTCGGCGGGCGCTCCTGCCTCGATCTGCTTGGCCAGCGCCGAACTCGCGGCATAGGAGGCCGTCGTTTCCTTGGCGCTCCCCTTGGTCCAGGCCGCATTGGCGGCGTCGAGCGCGTTCTTCAGGCTGGCGGCGGCAAAGACGGTGACCTTGTCCTGCGCCATGGCCGGCGCGCCGATGGCTGCGACGCCAAGCCAGGCGACTGCGAGCGAGGCTGCAGCAAATCCCAGCCAGGGACGACGTTTGATGCTCATATCTCTCTCCGTGGTGCGCGAGATATTCCAATGAATATAGCGCCGTGCCGAAAATGGCTAGTGCTATATTTTTGCATATATAACGCTTGTGCGCGGACGCAGAGCGGGCGAAAGTGACGCCTGCGCGGAAGCGCAGGCAGCGCCTATTTTGGCAAAGGCAGGGGGCAGGGGATGGTGCGCGAAAACGAGATCCGCGAGAACGAAGTCGCCGTGACGCCGCCGGAGCCGGTCGATGCGGGCCTGGTGTTCATCGGGCGCATCCATACGCCGTGGGATCAACGGCTGCTGTGCCCGCGTCAGGGGCGGGCCGATGGTCCGCTCTGCCGCATCGAGATTTTCGAACCCTGGGCTCAGGCCCTGCGCGGCGTCGAGGCCTTCGAGCGGCTGGAAGTGCTTTACTGGCTGGACCGTGCGAGGCGCGACCTCGTGCTGCAGAGCCCCGCCAGCAACGGCAAGGTGCACGGCACGTTCTCGCTCCGCTCGCCCGTGCGACCGAACCCGATCGGGACCTCCATCGTTCAGCTCGACCGGGTAGAGGGCAACGTCCTGTTCGTGCGCGGGCTCGACTGCCTGGACGGAACGCCGCTGCTCGATCTGAAGCCGGATCGTTCGCTGTTCAAGCCGATCGCGGCGCCGCAGCCGGGCGACGATGAGACGGACGAAAAGGCGGCGTACTGCCAGAAGGCCTGACGCGCCACGGCTTTTGCTGCAAGGCCGGGATCAGTCGACCGCGACCATCGCGTCCGATGCGTTGATGGCCATATTGGCGGGTTCTCCGGCCTTCAGGCGGAGCTCGTCGGCACACCTTCGGCAATCGCCGCGGTCACATCTGCGCCGACATGCCGCCATCGACCGTCAGCGTGATCCCGTTGACGAAGCTCGCCGCAGGCGAGGCCAGGAACAGCGCCGCAGGCGCCAGCTCTTCCGGTCGCCCCCAGCGCTTCAGCGGAATGCGCACGTTCACGAACGTCTGCACCTGCGGGTCTTCCGACAGCGCCCGGTTCGGATCGGTCACGAACCATCCGGGCGCGATCGCGTTCACCGTCAGGTTGTCGGCCCCGAACTCGACCGCGAGCGAGCGGGTGAGCGCTTCCAGCCCGCCCTTGGAGGCGGTGTAGGCCGGGTCCGGCGCGCGGGCGATACGGGCGGCGATCGAGGTGATGAAGACCAGTCGGCCGGCCTGCGAGCGCTGCAACAGCGGCAGGGCGGCCCGCGCCAGCCGATAGGAAGCGGTGAGGTTGACGTCCAGAAGCGCAGCGAAAGCCGCACCGTCCAGCTCTTCCGTCCGGCGCCGGTCGCGGATGCTGGCGGCATGGACGACGACGTCGAGCCCGCCGAGGCTTTCGCCGGCGCGCCGGACGGCCGTCTCGGGTTCCACGGAAAGATCAGCGGCAAGCGCTTCCGCAGCGAAGCCTTCATTCCTCAACGCGGCGCAATGCGCCTCGAGCGTCGCCTCTTCCCGCCCGTTCAGTACGACCCGTTCGCCGGCGCGCGCGAAGGCGCGCGCGATCTCAAGCCCCATGCCGCGCGTCGCACCCGTCACGAGCACGCGTCTGCTGTCCTTGGTCATTGGCTGTCCTTGCGGTTGCATCCCCTGATTGACCGGTTCTCCTTAGCGCGTGCCGACATCGATTTGAAGGTTGGTGTTGGAAGGCCGGGTGGCGACCGGGGGCGGCGATCGGGGAGGGGCTACTGCTCTTGCGACATGCGCGTGGGCGTCGAAAGCAATTCGCCCTCGGGCGGCTGCCTGTCGCCGCCGACGCCGGATACCTGTTGAAGCACGACGATGCTCATGATCGATCCGACCATCAGGATGAGCACGACCAGCAGTATCCTTGCCGACATGAAGCTTCCTTTCGTTGGCCGGAAACGACGTCGGCCGGGATTGGTTCCCCGCGGGTGGCCGCGGGCTCCGCCGCAGATCTTTTCGCTACGGCGTCAGATCACCTTGCCGGGGTTGAGGATTCCCTTCGGATCCAGCGCCAGCTTGATCCGGCGCATCGCATCCAGTTCCTCCCTACTGCGCGAGCAGCCGAGATAGGGACGTTTCAGCGTGCCGATTCCATGTTCCGCCGAAATCGATCCCCCGAAAGCCTTGACCAGATCGTAGGCGATCTCGTCGACAGCGTGCAGGTCCTCTGCCGAGGCCTCGCCGACGGAAATCGCGACATGCAGGTTGCTGTCACCGATATGGCCGAAGAAGGAAACGTGGGCGTCGGGGAAGCGTTCCAGCAGGGCTGTCTCGCAGGCCCGCGCATAGTCCCCGATGCTGCCGATCGGCAGGCTGACGTCGAGATTGATCAGCGAGGGCAGCAACTGCCCCATCATGTAGGCCTCGCGCACGGACCAGAAGCGCTGCGTTTCCTTTTCCGACTGGGCGATGAGCGCATCGACGATCAGCCCGTCCTCCAGCGCGCGGCCGAGGAAGGCTTCGAAGCGCTCGCGCGCCGCATCCGACCCGTCGGAATCCTCTTCGATGATCACCAGGAACGGATAGGCCGTCTCGAAGAAGCTGATCCCCGCCGCCTCGCAATTGAAGTGGACGAAGTTTTCCCACATGGCCTCGAAAGCCGAAAGCGCATCGAGTTCGCGCCGGGCGCCCCCTAGCAGCGCGACGACCGCATCGTAGCTTTCCAGCGCGACAAGTGCGGTACTGCGCGCGGGTGGCCGGGGTTTCAGCCTAAGGACGGCGCGCGTGATGATGCCGAGCGTGCCCTCCGCGCCGATGAAGAACTGACGCAGGTCGTAGCCGGTATTGTTCTTCGTCATCTTGTTGAGCATGGAGAGCACGGTGCCGTCGGCGAGCACGACCTCCAGGCCCAGTACGTTGTCGCGGGTCACGCCGTGCCGGATCACCCGGATGCCGCCAGCATTGGTGGAGATGTTGCCGCCGATCTGGCAGCTGCCGCGCGCGCCGAGGTCGATCGCAAGCAGCATGCCGGCTTCCGCCGCCGCGTTCTGCGCCACCTCAAGCACGGTGCCGGCCTTGAGCGTCATCGTGCCCGCGGCCGTATCGATCTCCTCGATGCCGGCCAGGTTTTCCAGCGAGATCGCCACGTCTCCGCCCGAGGCGTTTGCGCCGCCCGCAAGCCCCGTCAATCCGCCCTGCGGGATGACCGGCTGGCCGTGCGCGTTGCAGATGCGAAGCGCGGTTGCGACCTCATCGACGGTCCGTGGCCGGATGACGGCCATCGGCAGCGCGCGCCCGGTCAGACTCTCGTCGCTCCGGTAGCGCTCGCCAATCGCTGCCCCCGTGAGGACCGTTTCCGCGCCAAGGGCTTCGGTCAGTTCGTCGATGATGTTCATGTCGGTTTCCTGCGCGGTGGCGTAACTGTGATGACATTGATTAGCTGGCGCGTTGACCGAATGCAACGCTGACGGTCGGTCGTCGCCATATGGTGCGGTTTTCTCCAAGTATTTGATTTAACGATGCTTTGCCAGAATTTCGGGAATCTTCTCTGTGCCCTTGACAGCCGGCGACGCGCCTCCATAATGATCAGATGTCAGACCAATTATGAGAAGCTGACGCGAAGACGGGGACTGGCCGCATGACGGCGAGAATGGAAACCAAGCCGGCAATTTTGCCGCTGCCGCCGATGGACCGGGCGCGCCAGGTCACCGAGGCGCTCGCCAGTTATATCGGCCAGGCGAACCTCAAGGCCGGCGACCGGCTCCCCGCAGAGCGGGAGCTGATGGCCGCACTCGCCGTCGGGCGATCGACCATCCGGGAGGTCATCCGCCACTTCCAGGCCCTGGGCGTCATGGAGACGCGCAAGGGAAGCGGCACCTATCTCCTGAAGCCCATCACGACCGCCACGATCCACATGCCGCTGTCCTTCGACGCCATGCATCTGCGCGATGCGCTGCTGCAGACGCTGGAGGTGCGCCGCGGCATCGAGTGCGAGGCCAACATGGTGGCAGCGCGTCGGCGCACCGCCCGTGACCTTGTGACGATCGAGGAAAAGCTCGACGCGATGGAGCGTGTGCACCTGGCCAAAGGCACGTCCGGCCCCGAAGACTTGGCCTTTCACCTTGCGATCTACGACGCCACCCACAATCCGCTGTTCCGCCAGCTTCTGGAGCAGATGCGCGAGGCCTTCGAGCGCTTCTGGGACGAGCCGTTCGACCGGCCGGATTTCGCCCGCCGCTCCTTTCCCTTCCACCGCACGCTGTTCAACGCGATCGTCGCCCAGGACACGGAAGCTGCGCGCCGCGAAACGCTGAAGATCCTCGACGTCGTCGAGGAAGACATCAAGGAAATGTCAAAATGATTGACGGTGCCGATCCGTTCGACCTCGCCTCGCTGATCGTCGCCCACGATGAGGCAAACGCCTTCGAGGCGGTGGTGCCGCCGATCGTGCAGACCTCGCTGTTCACCTTCTCCTCCTATGACGAGATGGTCGCCGCCTATCGCGGCGAGATCGTCCGGCCGATCTATACCCGCGGCCTGAATCCCACCGTGCGTGCCTTCGAGGAGATGCTGGCCAAGCTCGAAGGCGGCGAGGACGCCATGGGCTTTGCCAGCGGCATGGCGGCGATCTCGTCCACCGTCCTTTCCTTCGTCGAGCCGGGCGATCGCATCGTCGCGGTCAGGCACGTCTATCCCGATGCCTTCCGCCTGTTCGGCACCATCCTGAAGCGCATGAAGGTTGAGGTGACCTATGTCGACGGCCGCGACGAGGAGGCGGTTGCCCGCGCGCTGCCGGGCGCGAAACTCTTCTATATGGAGAGCCCGACGAGCTGGGTGATGGACGCCCATGACGTGGGCGCACTGGCCGCCCTTGCGAAACGCCACGGCATCGTCTCGGTCATCGACAACAGCTGGGCAAGCCCGGTCTTCCAGCGCCCGCTGTCGCTCGGCGTCGACCTCGTCCTGCACTCGGCCTCGAAATATCTCGGCGGCCACAGCGACGTCGTCGCCGGCGTCGTCACCGGTTCGAAGGATTTGATCGGCCGCATCCGTGCCGAGGCCTATCCCTATCTCGGCGGCAAGCTGTCGCCCTTCGATGCGTGGCTCCTGGTGCGCGGCCTGCGCACCCTCCCGATCCGCATGAAGGCGCACGAGGCCTCGGCGCTGGAGATTGCCCGCCGCCTCCAGGCGCTGGAGATTGTCGAGAGCGTCCAGCATCCCGCGCTTGCCAACCGCCTGCCGCCGGGCCTGATGGGCACCTCCGGCCTGTTCTCCTTCATCTTCCGCGAAGGCATCGACATCCGCGCCTTTGCCGATCGTCTGAAGCTGTTCAAGCTCGGCGTCAGTTGGGGCGGCCACGAAAGCCTGATCGTTCCGGGCCAGGTCGTGCTGCAGCAGAAGGCGGAGCCCAATTCCGCGCACGCATTCGGCATCCACCCGCGGTCCGTGCGTCTCCATGTCGGCCTCGAAGGAACCGAGGCCCTGTGGAGTGATCTGGAGGCGGCGATTGCAGCCGCCTCCCAAGCCTGAAGAGCAATAAACCAAAGCCCACAAGGGGGAGCGACCATGAAAAGACTGCTGACTGCCGCATTGTTCGCCGCGATGATGTCGGGGACGGCGCTGGCCGACACGACGCTGAAGCTCGTCGAGGTCATCACCAGCCCGGAGCGCACCGAGACGCTGAAATCCATCGTAGGCAAGTTCGAGGCCGAAAATCCCGGCACCAAGGTCGAGATCATCTCGCTGCCCTGGGGCGAGGCCTTCCAGAAGTTCGCCACCATGGTTTCCGCCGGCGAGATCCCCGACGTGATGGAGATGCCCGACACCTGGCTGTCGCTCTATGCCAACAACGGCATGCTGGAGAGCCTGGAGCCGTACCTGTCCAAGTGGGAGCACACCTCCGGCCTGACCGCGCGCGCGCTCGAACTCGGCCGCGACGTCAACGACACCGCCTACATGCTGCCCTACGGCTTCTACCTGCGCGCCATGTTCTACAACAAGAAGCTGCTCGAGGAAGCAGGCGTCTCAGAGCCGCCGAAGACGATGGACGAATTTGCCGAAGCCGCCAAGAAGGTCTCCGCGCTCCCGGGCAAGTCCGGCTACTGCCTGCGCGGCGGACCGGGCGGCCTGAACGGCTGGATGATGTTCGGCGCCACCATGGCCGGCGACAACAAGTTCTTCAACGAGGACGGCACCTCGACCATGAACAGCGAGGGCTGGGTCAAGGGCCTGACGTGGCTGATCGACCTCTACAAGAACGGCTATGCGCCGAAGGACAGCGTCAACTGGGGCTTCAACGAGATCGTCGCCGGTTTCTACAGCGGCACCTGCGCCTTCCTCGACCAGGACCCGGATGCGCTGATCGCGATCGCCGAGCGGATGAAGGCGGAGGACTACGGCATCATCACCATGCCGAAGGGCCCGTCCGGCAAGACCTTCCCAACCATCGGCTATGCCGGCTGGTCGATGATGGCGGCCAACGAGAACAAGGACCTCTCCTGGAAGCTGATCGAGGCGCTGGAAGGCCCGGAAGGCAACGTCGAGTGGAACAAGCGCACCGGCGCGCTGCCGGTCCATACGTCTGCCGAGAAGGACCCCTTCTATGCCAGCGAGCAGTTCAAGGGCTGGTTCGCCGAGCTGGAGGACAAGGACGCGGTCCCGACCGTGATGCCGACGTACCTTGAGGAATTCGCCTTCTTCAAGGATTCGCTGGTGATCCAGACCTCGCAGAAGGCGCTGCTTGGCGAGATCACGCCGCAGGAACTCGCCGACCAGTGGGCCGAGTACTTGACCAAGGCGCAGCAGAAGTACCTCGCGAAGAAGTGAGGTGCGCGCGTTGACGCGCGTCGAGCGGCGATGGCCCCTCACTCTGGCCCTCTCCCCGCAAGCGGGGAGAGGGGACTGGAAACGTCGAGGCTCGCTTCCTTCTCCCCGCCTGCGGGGAGAAGGTGCCGGCAGGCGGATGAGGGACAAACTGCGGCCCGCCGACAGCCCGGCAGCGCGCCGCAAGTGACGGCGCCGGTATCAGAACACAACGGAACGACCTGCGATGATGCACCAAACGATGAAGCGCAACCGACCGCCGGTGATGAAGCGGATCGCGGACGCCTCGGAGCCCTATCTCTACAGTGCGCCGGCGCTGATCCTGATCGTCGCGGTCATGCTCGTGCCGCTCGTCGTTGGCATCTCCTATGCGTTCCGGGACATCCAGCTCCTGAACCCGTTTTCCGGAGGCTTTGTCGGTCTCGACCATTTCCGTGCGCTGGGGCAGGACCAGGCCTTCTACGGCGCGCTGAGGAACACGCTGTGGTGGACGGGCGCCTCCGTTTTCCTGCAGTTCACCTTCGGCCTGATCCTTGCGCTGCTGCTGGACAAGCCGTTTTATGGTCGCGGCCTGGTACAGGCGCTGGTCTTTTTGCCCTGGGCGGTGCCGAGCTTCCTCGCCGGCCTCAACTGGGCCTGGCTGTTCAATCCGGTCATCGGCCCGCTGCCGCACTGGTTTTACGCGCTCGGCCTGATGGATGAGCCCCACAACATCCTTTCCGATCCGCATCTTGCCATGTGGGGGCCGATCGCGGCGAACGTCTGGTGGGGCATCCCCTTCTTTGCCATCACGCTCCTTGCCGCCCTGCAGGCCATCCCGCGCGACCTCTACGAAGCTGCCAGCATCGACGGCGCCGGTCCGGCGCAGCGGTTCATGTCGATCACGCTGCCATTTCTCGCGCCGACGATCGCCATCACCGTTCTCCTGCGCACCGTCTGGATCTCCAACTTCGCCGACCTGATCGTCGTCATGACCAATGGCGGCCCGGCCGACCGCACCCAGATCGTCGCCAGCTACATCTTCACCCAGGCCTTCAAGCGGCTCGATTTCGGTTATGCGTCGGCGATCGCGCTCGTGCTGCTGGCGCTGCTGCTCATCTATTCGATGCTGATCGTGCTGCTGCGCCAGACCATGCTGAACAAGGGCTGAGACCATGAGAACCCGCAGCCTCCTCCTCACCGGCGCCCATCGCGCAGCAATCCTCGCCTACGTCGTCTTCGCGCTGTTTCCGCTGTTCTGGCTCTTGAAGGTCTCGGTCACGCCGAACGACCTGCTCTACAGCGAGGGCGTGCGCATGTGGCCCTCGCGCATGACCTTCGAGCACTTCAATTTCGTCATCGCCCACAGCGCCTTTCCGACCTTCTTCAAGAACAGCCTGATCGTCTCCGGGGCCACTGCCGTCGTCGTCACCATACTCGCCTCGCTCTCCGGCTACGCGCTGTCGCGCTTCTCCTTCCGGGCGAAGTACTGGATCGTGGCGCTGATGCTGATCACGCAGATGTTCCCGCTGGTGATGCTGGTGGCACCGATCTTCAAGATGCTCTCGCCGCTGGGGCTGACCAACAGCCTGACCGGCCTCGTCATCGTCTACTCCGCCTTCAACGT
Source organism: Pseudomonadota bacterium (assembly GCA_023404095.1). Taxonomy (GTDB): domain Bacteria; phylum Pseudomonadota; class Alphaproteobacteria; order Rhizobiales; family Rhizobiaceae; genus Mycoplana. Next base: position 79,121 of record JAEYDD010000057.1, read on the forward strand.
CCCCTTCGCCACCTTTCTGATGCAGTCCTTCTTCGACGGCATCCCGAAGGACCTGGAGGAAGCGGCGATGATCGATGGCGCCACCCAGTTCATAGCCTTTCGCCAGATCATCTTGCCGCTGACGCTGCCGGGCATCGCCGCCACGCTCGGTTTCGTCTTCACCGCCGCCTGGAGCGAGCTCCTCTTCGCGCTGATGCTGATCTCGGGCAACGACGCGGCGACTTTCCCGGTTGGGCTTCTCACCTTCGTCTCCAAGTTCTCCGTCGACTTCGGGCAGATGATGGCAGCCGGCGTGCTCGCGCTGATCCCGGCCTGCCTGTTCTTCCTCCTCATCCAGCGGTATCTCGTGCAGGGCCTGACGGCCGGCGCGGTCAAGGGATAATGACCATGGCTTCCATCGATATCGAAAGCGTCCGCAAGAGTTACGGTTCCTTTCCCGTCCTGCACGGCGTCGACCTCAAGATCAGGGACGGCGAGTTCATCGTGCTCGTCGGCCCCTCCGGCTGCGGCAAGTCCACGCTTTTGCGGATGATCGCAGGGCTTGAGGAGGTGACCGGCGGGGACATCCGCATCTCCGGAAACCGCGTCAACGATCTCGCGCCCAAGGACCGCGACATCGCCATGGTGTTCCAGTCCCACGCGCTTTATCCGCACATATCGGTTGCCGACAACATGAGCTACAGCCTGCGACTGAGAAAGACGGCGAAGGAGAAGATCGCCAGCGCCGTCGGCAGCGCTGCCAAGAAACTCGGGCTCGATCCGCTTCTGGATCGCCGGCCGAAGGCCCTTTCCGGCGGCCAGCGCCAGCGCGTCGCCATGGGACGCGCCATCGTCCGCCAGCCCAAGGCCTTCCTCTTCGACGAGCCGCTCTCCAACCTCGACGCCCGGTTGCGCGAACAGATGCGCGCCGAGATCAAGAAACTGCATGCCGACCTCAAGGCGACTTCGATCTATGTCACCCACGACCAGATCGAGGCGATGACGCTCGCTGACCGCATCGTCGCCATGCACGGCGGCGTCGTCCAGCAGGTGGGCACGCCGCTGGAACTCTACGACACCCCCGCCAACCTGTTCGTCGCAGGCTTCATCGGCTCGCCGGGCATGAATTTTCTCGAGGGCCGCTACGTGAAAACGGGCGAGGGCGCCGGCGTCCGGCTTTCGGACGGCACGGTGGTCCCGGTCGCACCCCGCGCGGGCCTCGCGCCGGAAACCACAGTCACGCTCGGCATCCGCCCCGAGCACGTCGTCATCGCCAAGGACGGCATGCTGGAGGCGACCGTCGATCTCGTCGAGCCGACGGGCTTCGGCATCATCCTCCACCTGTCGCTGCACGGCCTGCCCTTCAAGATCTTCACCCTCGACCGTGACGCGCTCTCTGCTGGCCCCACGGTCCGTGTCGATTTCCCGCAAAAGCACCTGCACGTCTTCGACGAGACGGGGAGCAGGGCGGATTGACGTCGTCCGGGACTGCCGGCGCGCTTGGCTTGCCCCTCACCCTGACCCCTCTCCCCGCAAGCGGGGAGAAGGTGCCGGCAGGCGGATGAGGGGCGGCCGCCGGCCCGCTGATCGGTGCGACAAGGTGGCGATTGACGGGGCAGAAGCGGCTGCTCAATCGCGATCCGGCGCGCCGAGCGGAAAGAGCTTGCGAAACGGCCTTGCCTCGTCCACCGCTCGGGCGAAGGAGGGGCGGGCGCGCAGGCGATCGCGGTAGCCGCGCAGGCTCTCGAACCTGCGGTCGATTGCGTGCGTCCAGTCGGCATAGAAGAGCGCCGGGGCGGCCGCGCAATCCGCCAGGCTGAAACGGTCGCCGGCGGCCCATGCGCGTCCCTGGAGTTTCCGGTCGAGCCAGAGATAGGCGCGGTCGAGCATCGTGCGGGCATCCGCCACGCCGTGGGCGTCGCGGTCGGCCGGCGGCCTGATCGCGTCGAACACGATCTTCTGCATCGGTGTCATGACGTAGTTATCGAAGATCCGGTCGAGCATTCGCACCTCCAGCGCCGCATCGGCATCAGCCGGGATCGGCTTGAACGGCCCGGGAAAGGCCTGGTCGAGATACTCGATGATGATGGTCGCCTCCAGCAGAGTCTTTGCCCCATCGACCAGGATGGGAAAGCGCTTCACCGGCCATAGCGCCTCGAATTCGGCGAGCACGTCCGGATGTTCCTGGGCCAGCAGGCGGAACTCGAAAGGGATCTCGCTTTCGTAGAGCGCGATCAGGACCTTCTGGCAATAGGCAGAGAAAGGGTGTGCGTAGAGAATGGGTTTCAAGTCGGCCTCCCGTCCGTCCCGTCGATGCGGTCAGCCTAACAAAACTGATTGCATTTTGCAATCAGAACGCGCTGACTTCCCGCGCTGGCGCCGTCGCCCGTCGCCCAAAGTGCGTGATTTCTGTCGCATCTTTCATCCGAATGCGCGGCCGCGCCGGGCGGGCCGGCGGATTTGCATTGTCAAATGCCCGGTCTCTTGCTGTCATTCGCTGCATCCGTAAGGACGAATCGTCTTTGCGGAGGTTCCGGATGCGAACTGTGGGGACTGGGCCGCCGGAGCGACAGGGGAACATTTGATCGCTCGCGTGAAGCGATTCAGGAGGGCCACATGAAGTATCGCATTGCGTCGACCTTCTTCTGCATGGGGCTATGCATGCTCGGCCAAAGCGCCGCGGCGGCCGACATTGCTCCTGTAGTGATGACCCCGGAGGCCCAGCAGGTCGAGACCGAAAGCGGTTGGACCTTCACTGTCGCCCCCTATTTCTGGGCGGCAGGGTTGTCCGGGGACGTCGGAGCGAACATCGGACGTTTCCAACCCACCGTCGATGTGAACGCATCCTTCAGCGACATCTGGGATCATCTCGATTTCGCGGCAATGGCGATCGGCGAAGCCCGATATGATCGCTACAGCATCTTCACTGACCTCATCTATACAAAGTTGTCCGGCAATTCCGGTACGCCCAAAGGCATTCTGGCAGACGAGGCGGAAGTGGACGCTGAGACGTTCGCGGGTCTTCTCGGCGTCGGCTACTCGCTCCTTCAGGACAACACCGGCAATCTCGACATCGTCGGCGGCGTTCGCGTCTGGTCGGTCGACACGACGATTTCCCTCAGCGGGGGGCTGCTCGACGGCCGCTCGAAGAGCGATGGCGACACCTGGGTCGATGCCGTCGGCGGCGTAAAGGGCACCTATTTTCTTACGCCGAACATCTTCCTGACCGGCTGGGGTCTGGTCGGTGGAGGTGGTGCGGATATCGACTGGGATGTCGCAGCGACGGTCGGCTACAAGTTCAACGAAACCTTCTCGTCGGTCATCGGCTACCGCGCGCTCGGCGTCGACTACAGCAATGACGGCTTCGTCTTCGATGTCGTCCAGCAGGGCCCGATCCTCGGCCTCGCCGTCAAGTTCTAAACTAGGTCGCCCGAAAGTAGGAACCGGTTTCGGGACAAGGACATGCTAAGTAACAAAGACCTAAAGCGCGACAAGCGACTCTGAAAGATCACGACGCGCTTTAGCGGCCGCCCGATAGCATGCTTCGGTGACAAAAAGGCCGGTCCTCGCAGACCGGCCTTTCCAATTTCATGCTATCTGGTCACGCCGCCCGCTTCAGCGCCGCGCCGAGCACCGAGACGATTTCGTCGAAGTGCGACTTCTCGGCGATCAGCGGTGGCGAGAAAGCGATGATGTCGCCGGTGACGCGGATCAAAAGGCCCTTTTCGAAGCAGTCGACGAAGACGTCGTAGGCGCGCGCGCCGGGCGCGCCGTCACGCGAGGAAAGCTCGATGCCGGCGATCAGGCCGATCGTGCGGATGTCGATGACATGCGGCAGGCCCTTCAGCGAATGCATCGCGTCGTGCCAGTCCGCCTGCAGTTCGGTCGCACGTGTGAGCAGGCCCTCGTCGCGGTAGATGTCGAGCGCGGCAATGCCTGCGGCGCAGGCGGCCGGGTGGCCGGAATAGGTGTAGCCATGGAACAGTTCGATCGCGCCCTCCGGCCCCTGCATCAGCGCATCGTGCACCTTGCGGCTGGTGAACACCGCACCCATCGGGATCGCGCCGTTCGTCAGGCCCTTCGCCGTGGTGACGATATCGGGGGTAACGCCAAAGAAGTCGGTGGCGAACGGCGCACCGAGGCGACCAAAGCCGGTGATGACCTCGTCGAAGATCAGAATGATGCCGTGCTTGTCGCAGATCGCCCGCAGCCGCTCAAGGTAACCCTTCGGCGGCACGAGGACGCCGGTGGAGCCGGCGACGGGCTCTACGATGCAGGCGGCGATCGTCTCAGCACCATGCAGCGCCACCAGCCGCTCCAGGTCGTCGGCCAGTTCCGCACCGTGCTCGGGCTGGCCCTTCACATAGGCGTTCTTCGCAAGGTCGTGCGTGTGGCGAAGGTGGTCGGAGCCGGGAAGCTGCGGGAAGACGCGGCGGTTGTTGACGAGGCCGCCGACCGAGATGCCGCCGAAGCCGACGCCGTGATAGCCGCGCTCGCGGCCGATCAGGCGCGTGCGCGTGCCCTGGCCGATGGCGCGCTGGTAGGCGATCGCGATTTTCAGCGCAGTGTCGACTGATTCCGAACCCGAGCCGGTGTAGAAGATGCGGTCGAGCTTGGCGCCGGCCGGACCCGGTGCGATCTCGGCAAGCCGTTCGGCGAAGTCGAATGCGATCGGATGGCCCATCTGGAAGGACGGCGCATAGTCCAGCGTCGAGAGCTGCCGCTCGACGGCGGATGCGATCTGGCGGCGGCCGTGGCCGGCATTGACGCACCAGAGCCCCGCCGTGCCGTCCAGCACCTTCCGGCCGTCATGGGTGGTGTAGTGCATGCCCTCGGCACCGGCGAGCAGGCGGGGGGCCGCCTTGAACTGGCGGTTGGCGGTGAACGGCATCCAGTAGCTGTCGAGCACCGGCGCGTTGGGTTTGTTGTGGACGTTCATGGAGATCTCCTCTGGCTGGCGCGATTGAGGCCATGATTTGCGATCTTGAACAAGTCCTTTTCTGCTTGCTATGAAGTCATTGAAAAATATGAATTCGAAATTCAAATGTTTCGATATTTCGAACAATCGAAACAGGCAGTGGTTGCAGGGCGGGAGGTCGGATGTCGGTCGATATAGGAAACAGGCTGCGCAGCCTGCGCATGGCGCACAATCTCTCCCAGCGCGAGCTTGCCAAGCGCGCCGGCGTGACGAACTCGACGATCTCGCTGATCGAGTCGAATGCCTCCAATCCCTCGGTTGGCGCACTCAAGCGGATACTGGACGGAATTCCCATCGGGCTTGCGGAGTTTTTCGCCTTCGAGCCCGATCGCCCCAAGCAGGCCTTCTATCGCGCCGACGAGCTTGTCGAGATCGGCAAGGGGCCGATCTCCTACCGGCAGGTCGGCGAAAACCTGTTCGGCCGCAGCCTGCAGATCCTCAAGGAGTGCTATCAGCCGGGCGCCGATACCGGCAAGGTTCCGCTGGTGCATGAGGGGGAGGAGGGCGGAATCGTGCTTTCCGGGCGCCTCGAAGTGACGGTGGACGACGAACGGCGCATCCTCGGCCCGGGCGACGCCTACTATTTCGAAAGCCGGCGCCCCCATCGCTTCCGCTGCGTCGGGCCGGTGCCCTGCGAGGTCATCAGCGCCTGCACGCCGCCGACGTTCTGAGACGCGTGAGCCGAAGGCTCTACTGGCGCGAGGGCGCGCCGTGCGAGGCTTCCTCGATGGGCTGCCTGCTCTCCGCACCCTCAATGACGCCGATGACCTCGTAGAGTTCCAGTGCGGTGCTCCGGCCCTTCGCCTGCCCCTGTCCGAGCGGGCGGAAGCGGATCTTGTCGCGACACTGCGCCACGACAGCGCCGCTGGCAAGGATCACCGTGCCGTAGCTCTTGTTCATCCCCTCCAGTCTCGAGGCGACGTTGATGCTGTCGCCCATCGCCGTGTACTGCAGACGGTCGTTGGCGCCGACGCTGCCGACCACGGCTGTTCCCGAATGGATGCCGAAGCGGGTGCGGAATTCCGGCAGTCCCCGCCGGCGCTGGCTCTCGTTGAAGGCTTCGATGCGGGTCCGCATGGCAAGCGCGCCGCGGCAGGCGTTCGCCGCATGGTCCGGATCAGGTTCCGGCGCGTTCCACATGGCAAAGATCGAATCGCCGAGGAACTGGATGATCGTGCCGCGATGCGCATTCACGGTGTCGTTCAGTATATCGAAATACTCAGACAACATGCTGACGACTTCTTCGGGCGAGTGTCGTTCGCTGATCGTCGTGAAATCATAGATATCCGTGAAAAGGGCGGTAACCTCCTGGCGCCGCGCCGTTCGTCCGGAAAACTCGCCGGATTCCATGCCTTTGCGCACCAGTTCCTTGGGCACGTAGAGCCCGAAGGTGAAGATCGCATCACGCGCCCGGTTCATCGCGCCGCCAAGCGTGGCGATCTCGCTTACATGCGTCGGCACGTCGATCGGGGTACGAAAGTCAAGGTCCTGCAGGCGATGGGCGCTATCGGTCAGCTGGTTCAGCGATTTTGTGATGAGGTGCGCCAGCAGAAGCGTACCGGCAATGGCGAGAATGACGATCGCACCGGAGATGGCAAGGCCCTGATAGAGGCCGCGAATGGCCGGCGCCATCAGTTCGTCCACCGGGGCGGCGATGACCGCGATATGGCCGGGAAACAGCATCGCGCCTTCGACTTCGGATCCGAGCACGACCCAGCGCCTGCCCGCCGCCTCGACCAGCCCCATCTTGTCGAGCGCCGGTGGATGCGCCCTGATCGCCTCGATCAGCGGATCTTGCAGGTCGGCGGGATCGGAGTCGCGCTCGCTTTTCGATGCGGCGATCGCCTGCATAAGCCGGCGGTCGGAGTGGATGAGCAGTTTCTTGTCGGCGTCGACAACGAAGGCTGCCGCCGTGGGCGTCAGGCGTTCGCTGGCGATGAAGCGGGTGATGCGGTCGAGGACCACGTCGGCACCGACGACGATCTCCGGATTGCCCTTGTGCGCCTGGGAGATCGTCATCGCGAGCGATTTCGTCGTCGCCGTGCTGTAGGGCCCGGTTGCGACCGGCCCGGTGCCCCCTGCCGCGGCGCGATACCACGGGCGTTGCCGCGGATCGTAGTCCCAGCCGGTGAGGGTCCGGCGCAGCAGCTGCTTGCCGGCGGCGTCGAAGAAGAGAACATGTGCGATGGGTCCGCTCTCGCCCCTGTTGAGGATGCGAACGGCCATAGACGCGTTCGGCGGCGCCCTGAGGACGTTGCGCCAGTCATTTGACGACAGGTTGACGGCATGAAAAAAACCGCCGTCCGGATAGCCCGCATAGAGCCCATCGATCTGCGGCGACCGCGCGAGCGCCGCCCGTAGAATGGTTACCTTGTCATTGATCCGCTCGGAGGGATCGGCCAGGAAGGAGTTGGCGATCGACACGATCAGGTTTACGAGCCCCGCCGTGTCGCCGGACAAGCTCTGCATGCGCGAGATCAGCCGGTCCTCGAAGCCGCGCATGTGGCTTTCCGCGGACTCGAAGGCGGCGTTGCGGGCGCGGTAGTAGTCGAGCCCGATCAGGCTGCCGGAGACTGCAAGCAGGATCGCGACCATCACGGCGCTGAGCAGTGTCCGCAGCGATCCCCGCCACATCCACTTCTTCGGCACAGCTGCAACGTCCCTGTCGCTGTCCGCCATTCCGCGCCCCTTACGCTTCCCGCCGCCCGATCGACCGCCATCGGCAAATCCGGGCGCGATCCCATTGATAAGATTCGCGAAGTCGCGGCGCAACGTAAAAAGCCGTCCCGCCCCCTCCTGTTACCGCAGTAACAACGTCCTGCTCGCTCGCGCTCTAGCAATGGACGCACGTCGTATCGGCGTTGCAACCCAAACGATCGAGGATGCCATGAGCAAAAAAATCAAGCTGATCGCCCAGCTGCAGGCGACATCCGCACAGACCGCCGGCGCCGCTGCCGGCTATACCATCCCCGGTGTCGGCGATCAGGTCGTCTATGGTGACGACCTTGGCAACACGCTGAGCACCGGTTCCGGCAAGGACACCATCGAGGGCCGCCTGGGCGCGGACAGGATCAGCGCGGGTACCGGCGACGATCGCATCGTCAATCTTTCCGTCGGTGCGCTGGCGGGTGACAGGATCGACGGCGGCCTCGGATACGACGAGCTTGCGATCGATTTTTCCGCCTCCACCAAGGGGGTCTCCTTCACCGCGTTCGACCCCGCCGTCTCCCGCATGGTGCTGGGGGCCACCATCATCAATGTCGAGCGCTTCGACCTCACCGGCAGCAACTACGACGACACCTTTGTCGGCGGCCGCTGGAAGGACTGGTTCGAGGGTGGTGCCGGAAACGACGTTCTGAAGGGGGAGATCGGCGACGACTGGCTCGCCGGCGGCAATGGAAATGACAAGATCGATGGTGGCAACGGTAGCGATTCGCTTCTGGGCGAGGCCGGCGACGACACCATCTACGGTGGCTACGGGCGCGACTGGCTCTCCGGCGAAGAGGGCAACGATACCCTCTATGGCGGCGGCAACGACGACTACATTTACGGCCATGAAGGCAACGACAAGATGTTCGGCGACAGCGGAGGCGACACGATCCAGGGCGGTCGCGGCCGCGACGTGATCGACGGCGGCTCCGGCGACGACTTCCTCTCGGGCGACAGCGAAGACGACACGGTGCGCGGCGGCTCCGGCAACGACACGATCAGCCACAGCCTGGAAAGCTGGGCCGCCGCCGGCAGGGACATCCTCGACGGCGGCACGGGCACCGACACCCTCGTTCTCAGCGGCCTTTCGGGTACCTTTACCGCCAAGGCTTCGTCGATCAAGCAAACGCTTTCCAACGGCACGACGTTCGTCAACTTCGAGAACTATTCGCTGAGCGGGACGGAGAAGGCGGAGAAGTTCACCGGCGGGGCCGGAAACGATACGCTTTCGGGCATGTCGGGCAACGACACGCTGATCGGGCTTGGCGGCAACGATCATCTGGATGGCGGCCTTGGCATCGATTACCTTGACGGCGGCGACGGCAATGATCTCCTGATCGTCGGCAGCGGCGGCAAGGACACGATCAAGGCCGGCAACGGCTACGACTCGGTGTGGATCACCCGGTCCGACATCACGAGCAGTTTCACCTTCAGCGTTTCGGGCAACACCGCAAAGCTTTCCGACGGCAGCGTGGTCAGCGACGGCGAGAGCTTCACCATCGTCACAGGCAGCGGCAACGACGTCCTCTCCGCCGGAACGGCGGCGCATGTCGATTTCAACGCAGGCAGCGGCAACAACCGCATGACCGGCGGCAAGGGCAACGACCAGTTCTATTCCACCTCAGGCAGCGACACGGTGAAGGGCGGTGACGGCGACGATCGCCTCATCGATTCCGGTGGCGGCACCAACCTCCTCGACGGTGGCAACGGCAACGACTATCTCTCTGCCGAAACGCAAACCGGCAATGCGCTCTCGACGCTTTTGGGCGGGGCGGGCAACGACACCGTGACCATCAACAATGCCGGCGGCTCCACCGCGGGCCGGTTCACCGCCGACGGCGGTTCGGGCACGGATGTCCTCTGGATCAACCGCTACGACAGCAAGGCCAACCTGTCGTTCACGCTGTCTTCCAACGCCACCCTCGTCAACGGCGGCGTCACCGCGAAGAACTTCGAAAGCGTGCACATTTCCTCCGGCCAGGGCCACGACACGCTGACGGCCGGCAAGCTTGCCGACTATCTGAACGGCATGAGCGGCAACGATACGCTGAAGGGCCTCGGCGGCAACGACGAACTGACCGGATGGTACGGTGCCGACAAGATTTATGGCGGCGACGGTGACGACACGATCTACGGCAGCGGCGGCATCAAGGACAACGACCGCGATATGCTGTACGGCGAAAACGGCAACGACGTGATCTTCATGAACGTCAACGACTACGCATCCGGCGGCAGCGGGGAAGATCGGATCGTCGTCGACCTCCAGGAGGAGACCTTCGACGTCTCCTTCGTGCTGACCGACGGCCTGGTGAAGGTCGATGCGAAGACCTCGTTCGTCGGCATGGAGGCGATCGACTATCTCGGCGGCAGCGGCAAGGACACAGTAACCGGCGGTAGCGATGTCGACTACCTCCACGGCGGCGCCGGCAACGACACGCTGAAGGGCGGCGGCGCCAACGACTATCTCGTCGACGGCGCCGGCAACGACAGGCTCTACGGCGAGGCCGGGAACGACTGGTTCACCCGCTACACCGACGAGAGTGGGGCCGACTATTTCTCCGGCGGATCGGGCGTCGACACGCTCGATTTCGACATCGTCTCCTACAAGTCGGTGATCATCGACCTGGAAAACAACGCCCGCAATCGCGGCGTCGCCACCGGCCTGTCGCTGTCGAGCATCGAGAACGTGACCGGCCGCCACACCGACGACACCATCCTCGGCAACCCGTCGAGCAACACGCTCAAGGGCGGGCTCGGCGACGACAAGCTCGACGGCCGCGCCGGCAACGACAAGCTGGAGGGCGGTGGCGACGGTGACACGCTGACGGGCGGGGCAGGGGCCGACCAGTTCATCTACGCCTCCTCCGAGGCGATTGGTTCTGGCGACCTGATTACCGACTTCAAGCGCGGCGAGGACAAGCTGGTGATCGACAAGGCCATCTTCGGCCTCTCCAAGCTCGCCCTTTACTCCGGGAACGATCTGAAGGCCACGGGCACCGCCCCGCAGTTCTTCTTTGAAAAGGACAACGGCCGCCTCTGGTACGATGCCGACGGCACCGGCAACGAGGCCGATGGTGTCCTTGTCGCCACCCTCAGCAAGGTGGGTTCGCTTTCGGCCAGCGATTTCATCCTGATCTGAGCGGCGTCCGGATTGACGGCTTGGACGGGCCGCGGGTGTCTCCCGCGGCCTTCCTCTTTTGCTGGCAGGTAGTCGCGCGAACGGGTCACGGCCGCCTGCCGTTTGAGATTCGTCAATGACCGCCGGCAGCGTCCTTCCTAGGTTCGCGCCCGGATCAGAAAGAACGCAGGGAAATCCGATGTCGCAGGCCATCTTGGAGAAATACGGCGAGGCCCGGCTGCCGCGCTATACGAGCTACCCGACCGCCCCGCATTTCGTAGCTCTCGACGACGCCGCGGCCTATGCCGGCTGGCTCGGCTCCGTCGACGCCGGTGAACGCGTCTCCGCCTATCTCCACATTCCCTTCTGTCGATCCATGTGCTGGTACTGCGGCTGCCATACGACGATCACGGCACGTGATCGCCCGATCCTCGAATATCTCGAATGTCTGCATAACGAGATCGATCTTGTCGCCACCGCACGCCGCGAGCCGCTTTCGATCGGCGAGATCCACTTCGGCGGTGGCACCCCGACGATCATCCCGCCTGATGCCTTTGCAGCCCTGATCGGGGCGACGCGCGACCGGCTCGGCTTTGCCGGCGACGTGAACATCGCAGTCGAGATCGACCCGCGCACGCTGACGGCAGAAATGGCCGAGACGCTCGGCGCCGCCGGTGTCACTCGCGCCAGCCTCGGCGTGCAAAGTTTCGATCCGGTCGTGCAGAAGGCGATCAACCGCATCCAGAGCGTCGATGCCACTGCCCGTGCGGTTGAGAAACTGAGGCATGCCGGCATTTCCAGCCTCAGCTTCGACCTGATCTACGGCCTGCCGCACCAGACGGTGAGATCCTGCATCGAGACGGTCGAGGCGTCGATCGCGCTGCGCCCAGGCCGCGTCGCCGTCTTCGGCTATGCCCACGTGCCGGGCTTCAAGAAGCACCAGCGGCTGATCGACGAAGCGGTGCTGCCGGACGCGCACGCGCGCCACGAGCAGGCGGAAGCGATCGCCACGGCACTCGTGGCGGCGGGGTACGAGCGGATCGGGCTCGATCATTTCGCCCTGCCGGAAGACGAACTCAGCGTGTCGCAGCGCACCGGCCGCCTGCATCGTAACTTCCAGGGCTACACCACCGACGAGTGCCGAACCCTGATCGGCTTCGGCGCCTCGGCGATCGGCAGGTTCGAGCAGGGCTATGTCCAGAACGCCGTGCCGATCGGTCAGTATTCACAGCGTGTCAGGCGAGGCGAGCTCGCCGTTTCGCGCGGCTATCGTCTTACGACCGACGACCGCTTCCGGGCGGAACTGATCGAACGCGTCATGTGCGACTTCCGTGTCGATGTCGCAACCGTCGCCGACAGGCACGGTTCCGATGCCGCCGTCATCCTTTCCGGCAACGCCGCGCTCGAGGCCCTGCGAGCCGACGGGCTGGTTGTGATCGACGGCGGCACCGTCGCGGTCGAGGAGCGGTACCGCTTCGTCGTCCGCGCCGTTGCCGCAGCCTTCGATGCCTATCTCGGCACCTCGGGCCGGACCTACAGCAAGGCCGCCTGACCGGCGGCGGCCCTGGAGCCCGGGCCGGCCTGCTGCAAGTCGGGCCGAACCTTGATGGTCCTCTTCAGTATTGGTCGCGCCGTCGCACCCACGCCATCGGGAAGTCGAGACCGTCCTCGTCCCGTCCCTTGGGGACGAGATCAAGAAAGGCATAGGCGCCGTTCACCATTTCCACGCCGCGTCCGTAGCAGGAGTAGGTGTGAAAGACCTCGCCGGTCCCGTTCGTGGCGAACACGCTGATGCCGACGATGTCGGAGGCGTGTGTGCGCTGGATCTCGTAGTTGTAGTAGGCCCTGCCTTCCGCCAGTTGCTGCGGCGGGACGGCCGCCTGATAGTCGAAGCTGAAGTCGCTGCCGAGGGCCGAAACCCAAGGAAAGCTCCAGTCGAAGCGCTTCTTGTAGGCTTCGATCTTCGCAAGCGGCGCGCGGGAAACCGCCGTGAACGTAACGTCACGATGGTTGAGGTGTACCGGGATGCGATCGAAGTTGTCCGCCCAGAAGGTGCACGACTTGCAGCCTTCCTCCCAGTCGGGGCCGAACATGAAATGGTAGACGACCAGTTGCGAGCGCCCCTCGAAGAGTTCTTCGAGCGTCAGCTGGCCCTTCGGCCCTTCGAAGCGATAGGTCTTCTCGACCTTCTCCCAGGGCATCGCCATGCGCTGCCGGCTGACCGCGTCCCGCTGCCGCGTCAGTTCCTTTTCGGCGGCCAGCAGGTCGATCCGGGCCTGCAGCCATTGCTCGTGTGAAACCACCTGGTTTTCCATCATCAGCCTCCTGTCGAGTGATGTCTTGAGGGTGTCGGGCGATCGGCGAAAAGTCTCAGCCATGGTGCGCAGTGGAACAGGCTCATCAGGAGATACATGAAGGTCATGCCGCTCCAGGATCCCCATCCCGCTGCCGAAGAGCACAGCATCACGGCTGCGCCGGTGTCCGGGCTCACCGCAGATGCCAGCGCCATCAGCGCAAAGACCGGTGCGGCTGCCAGCGTCAGCCCGCAGGCGAGAGTGCCGGCTGCGGAAGCCTGGCGGCTTCTACGTTCGTCTTGATGTCTGGTGCTTATCCATTGCGTCATTTTCGGCTATCCATTTTGCCAACGGTGCTTTTCGGCGATTGCCCGCCCCCGCAGGCTTAGCGTCGGTCAGTGCCCTGGTGGGAGTGACAAGTCTGGCGGGATTTCGATGGACTCGCTGATCACGGCTGCAGCAAGGGCACTTGCGACGGGCGATCCGCTATCGGCGCTGAAGCGGGTGGCGCTGCGCGACGATGCGCCGGCCCTTGCCTTGCGGGGCATCGCGATGGCGCAGCTCGGCGACTTCGTCCGCGCCCGCGCCCTGTTGAAAAGTGCAGGCCGCGCCTTCGGCTCGCGCGAAGCCGTCGCAAAGGCGCGGTGCGTGGTCGCCCAGTCGGAAATCGCCCTGGTCTCGCGCGAGCTCGCCTGGCCGCCAGCAGCGCTCGCCGCCGCACGCGCGACGCTCGAGGCGCATGGCGATCCTGTCAACGCCGCTCATGCCCGCATCCTGGAGGTTCGCCGGCTGCTTCTCCTCGGCCGGCTCGACGAGGCCGAGCGCTCGCTGGAGGGCCTGGAGCCCGCCATGCTGCCGCCGGCAACCCGTGCGGCCTGCGCGCTCGTCTTTGCGGGCATCATGGTGCGCCGCCTGCGGACGCGGGACGCCGCCGCTTCATTCGAGGAAGCGAGGCTTGCAGCGCGGGCCGCAGGCATTCCTGCTCTGTCCGCGGAGATCGCCAATGCCGCCCGCATCCTGGAGGCCCCTGCGGCCCGTCTCATCAGCGTGGGCCAGGAGCGCCTGCTCCAGCTCGATGAGGTCGAGACGCTGTTTGCCTCCGGGGCGCTCGTCATCGATGCCTGCCGGCATGTCGTGCGCCGCAATGGCGCGCTCGTCGCGCTTGCAAGCCGTCCGGTCCTCTTTTCGCTGGTGCGTGCCCTGGCCGAAGCCTGGCCGAACGATGAAAGGCGCAGCCTTCTGATCGCCCGCGCGTTCCGCGGAAAGCATGCCGACGAATCCCATCGCGCCCGGTTGCGGGTGGAGATCGGCCGGCTGAGAAAAGAGCTGAAGGGCCTTGCCGATGTGCAGGCGACGAAGCGGGGATTCGCATTGACGCCCGCGGGCAAGGAGGATGTCGTCGTCATCGCCCCGCCGCTGGATGACCGCGATTCGGCCGTGCTTGCCTTGCTTGCCGACGGCGAGGCCTGGTCGAGCTCCGCGCTTTCGATGGCGCTGGGCGCAAGCCCGCGGACCGTTCAGCGCGCACTGGAGCATCTGGAGCGGGCAGGCAGGGTGCAGTTCTTTGGCAAGGGCAGGGCACGCCGCTGGCTCACGGTGCCCGTCGCCGGCTTCCCGACAGTCTTGTTACTCCCGGGTCCGCTGCCGGGCGGCTAGGCTTGGGTCGTGGAACATCAACCCCTGGGCATGACGCTCATGCCCGACGAAAGGAGCAGGATATGAAGCGCTCACAAGCGGAAATCCTTAAGGAGTACGGCCCGTTCGCAGGTTCTGACGTGGCGGGCGTCACCTTCGACGGCCGCAACATATGGTTTGCGGCGGGCGAAACGCTCAATGCGATCGATCCGCAAAGCGGCGCCACGGTTCAGAGCATAGAGGTTGCGGCCCATGCCGGAACCGCCTACGACGGCAAGCACCTTTACCAGATCGGCGAAGACAAGATCCGCAAGATCGACCCGGTCAGCGGCAAGGTGCTGGCGACGATCCCCGCGCCTGGCAACGGCGGCGATTCCGGCCTCGCGTGGGCCGAAGGCACCCTCTGGGTCGGGCAGCACCGCGAGCGGAAGATCCACGAGATCGATCCGGAAACCGGCAGGATTCTGCGCACCATCCAGTCCGACCGCATGGTCACCGGCGTCACGTGGAGCGACGGCGAGCTGTGGCACGGAACCTGGGAGGGCGGGGAAAGCGACGTGCGGCGGATTGATCCCGATACCGGCGAGGTGTTGGAGCGCTTGGACATGCCGGTCGACTCGGGCGTTTCCGGCCTCGAAGCCGACGGCGGCGACCGCTTCTACTGTGGCGGCGGGCCAAGTGGCAGGATCCGCGCCATCCGCCGCCCCGGCCGCCAGCCATAGGTCGGTCGCCCGAGTGGCCGACAATTTCTGCGGCACAGCGGGGCCGGCGCGGAATCTGCGCCGGCCCCCGCCGTCGATAGGTCTTGCCGATCTGTTTTCATTTCCGAACGGCGCCCGCAATATCGGAACCAAAAACGACCTCGCCGGGTTCATCGGCAAAGCGAAATTCCCCCCGTCTCGCGAAGGTCGCGATCCAAGCGGGATCCGCATTCGGCGCCCGCGCCTTCTGACGCGATAACGTTCAGGCAGACCGCACGGCCGGCAGCGGAAAGATGCTGGTGTTCGACCGCCGCTCAACATGGAAGGAGATGCAGCATGGACCAGTTTACCGGCGGTTGCCTGTGCGGCGACGTCCGTTTCGTAGCGTCGGGCCGTCCGTACCGGGTCGGGATCTGCCACTGCCTCGACTGTCGGAAGCATCATGGCGCCCTGTTTCATGCCTCCGCGATATTTCCGCAGGATGCGGTGGCGATCGAGGGCGAAACGCGCGACTACGCCGGGCGCTTTTTCTGCCCGCGTTGCGGTTCGCCCGTTTTCGGGCGCAGCGCTGACGAAATCGAGGTCAATCTCGGCTCCCTGGATGCCCCCGGCCAACTGAAGCCCACATATGAACTCTGGACCATTCGCCGCGAAAACTGGCTGCCCCCGTTTACCCCCATGAAGCAATACGACCGCGACCGCGACGCCACGAGCCGCTTCGAAGAGTAGGCGGGCGCAAGAACCGCGTGAGGCAGGGGGCGGTATGATAAGAGGCACGCGCTGCCCGGAATTTCGCCTGCCTGCCGCAGGACGCGGTGCTGCGGCAGAGTTCCCATGCAGTGGACGAGAGTACGCAGTCTGCATCACTTTGCAGAGCTTCCTGCGGCATGAATCGCGATGAGGCGCAGAGGGGTGCAGCCGAAGATGGAGGCGCCTTTGGGCTACAGGTCAGCCGAACCGTTTTCGTATTCCTCATCTGACACCTTCTCCATCCAGGTGACCGAACTTCCGTTCAGCGCCTCGGCCACGGCGAAGTGCGCCATCGCTTCGGTACTTGACGCTCCATGCCAGTGCCGGACGTTAGGAGGAATCCAGACGACGTCGCCCGGATCGACTTGCTGGACTGCCTCTCCTTCCTTCTGCACCCAGCCACGACCACGCACGATGAACAGCGTCTGTCCCAACGGATGGGTGTGCCATGCTGTGCGGGCACCTGCCGAAAAGGACACAGTTGCTCCGCCCACCCGTGCAGGCGCGTCGCTCTGGTAGAGGCCGGAGATCTCAACCTTACCCGTGAAGTACTGCTCGGGACCAGGCGTCGCACTGCTTCCCGCCGGGGTGATCTTGATGCCTGACTGCGACGTGGTCATCGGTTTTTCCTTCCTGTTTGCGAAAACCTGCTTGAGCACGGGCACGGCCGACATGGCTCGGGGCCAGCCCGCGTAGAAGGCGATATGGCTCAGGACTTCGGATGCCTCACCGGCAGTCAGCCCGCTCTCCATCGCTCGGTTGGCGTGGAACGGCAGTTGTTCGGGCTGTCCGATCGCGATCAGCGCCGACATGGTCACCAGGCTGCGGTCGCGTGCCGAGATATCCGGGCGCTGCCACAGATCGCCGAACAGCACGCGATTGGTGAGATCGGCAAGTGCGGCCGCTGTCGGCGCTATCGTGGTGTTGACGGTTTCGCTGCGCGCAGCCTCGGCCGCGGCCTCCAGCTCCACGCGCGCAGCCCGACTGTTGCCGACAGGTCCTATCTGTCGGGCGTCGAACACTTTCTTCGTCTCCTCGACCGCGGAGATGGCATTCGGCCAGCCGGAATAGAATGCAAGCTGCGTGATGAGTTCGCCGATCTCCTGCGGGGCCACGCCATTGTCCAAGGCGCGGCCAACATGGGCGCCGATCTGGGGCGTCTTGCCGGTGGAGACGATCGCCGAGACCGTGACGAGGCTACGGTCCCGCGGCGCCAGTTCCTTCCGCTCCCAGACCTCGCCGAACAGGACGTCGTCGGTGAAATGTCCGAGGCCGGGTGCGACGTCGTAGACGGCCGGCGGTGCTATTCTGCGGTGCTCTTCCTGGGCTTCCACACCGGTGGCGGCGAGCGCCGAGATGGCGATTGATGCTGCAATGTTCTTCATCTTCAATTCCTCTCGAAACACCGGCGTCGCCGCGGTCGGTCGACGACGCCGGAAGCCTTCGTCATGCCAGGTGCTGTCCGAAGAAGTCCGACATGCGGTCGAAGGGAATCTTGTCCATTCGGTCGTAGAGATCGGTATGGCTAGCGCCGGGGATGATCATCAGCTCCTTCGGCTCCGCGGCCGCTGCGAAGGCCGTCTCGGAAAAGTAGCGCGAATGGGCCTTCTCGCCGTGGACAAGCAGGATCGGCCGCGGCGAGATTTCCGCGATGTAGGTCAGGATCGGCATGTTCATGAACGACAGCGGGGTCGTCTGCGACCACGAATTACCGGAGTTGACGGCGCGGGGATGATAGCCGCGCGGCGTCATGTAGTAGTCGTGGTAGTCGACGAGGAACTGCGCTTCGCCGCCCTTGAGCTCGTTGTAAGGAGGCTGATAGGCGGGGCTGCCTTTCTCCGCATCGGTCCAGCGCTGCCGGCTCATCTGATCCAGCGCCTTCGTCCTCTGTTCGAGCGTCACGCTGTCGTTGTAGCCCTTCGACATGACGCGGGTCATGTCGTACATGGTGCTCGCGACGACGGCCTTGACCCGCTTGTCGACAGCGGCGGCGTTCAGGGCCATGCCGCCCCAGCCGCAGATGCCGATCATGCCGATGCGCTCGCGGTCGACGAAGGACTGGAGGCCGATGAAGTCCACGGCTGCGCTGAAGTCTTCCGTATTGACGTCGGGGGAGGCGATGTTGCGGGGTTCGCCGCCGCTTTCACCGGTATAGGATCCGTCGAATGCGAGCGTCGCGAAACCACGCTCGGCCATCGTCTGGGCGTAGAGACCGGAAGACTGCTCCTTCACGGCGCCGAACGGGCCGCCGACGACGAGTGCTGCAAGCCTGTCGCTTCCCCGTTCTTTCGGAAGATAGAGATCGCCCGACAGCGTGATGCCGTACCGGTTCTTGAACGAGACCTTCTGGTGGTCGACCTTGTCGCTCTTCGGGAACACCTTGTCCCATGAGCTCGTCTGGGCGAGCGCCTGCGTTGCGGCAGCCGCTGGAATAACGCCGAGCGCTGCGACGGCGACGCCTGTCGCCTTCATCAGGCTACGCCGGCCGGCGTCGAATCCTTCGGTATTATCGGTCTTCCTGATCATCGTGTGATCTCCTTAGTTAGAGGTTTTGACTTACTGGATGCGTTCGATGCGCAGCGGGAATTTCCCCCGGACATGCAGCGCAGCGTAGCCGTCGTCGAAGCGGCCGAGGCGCACGAGGCCCGGATGCTTGTAGTCGGCGTAGAACATCGCCAGATTGCCCCAGGGCATGTAGTAGCAGAGGTCGTATGGCCGCTCGTTCGAGAAGGGGCCGTGCCCGTCCACCGACAGTTTGCGCGGCAGGTAAGCGATCTTCTCGTTGGAGCCGAAGTCGTCGATCTCCAAGTCCAGCGGCAGCATCGAAGCAAAGTCGCGTGCCGACGGATTGTCGTAGAGGGTCGCGGTCATCGTGTGCGTGTCGAATATCAATCTGATCTTCACGTCCGTGCGCTCCTGGTTGTCAGGGCCGTTCTGGCCGAACACTCTTGTCGGTAGGATTGCGGCTGCTGCGGCCGAGACGAGAAGACCGCGGCGGGTCGGACTTGTGCGCGGGACGCTCATCGGGACCTCCTCGTGGCATGCCATGCGGCAATGGACATCAGCGACGAGCCGAGCAGCAGCACGGCGGCGAGCGTGAAAGTCGAGCGCCAGCCGACCGTGTCGAAGAGCAGGCCGCCGAGGGATGCGCCGGCCGTGATCGCAAGCTGGATAACAGCCACCTGCATGCCGCCGCCCGCTTCCGCGTCGTCGGGAAGTGCCCGGCTCAACCATGTTCCCCAGCCGACCGGAGCGGCGGTTCCGAGGAAACCCCATCCTGCCAGCGACAGGAGCACGGCGAGCTTCATCTCGCCAAACCCGATCATGGCGCCTGCAATGCAGGCCATCAGCAGCGGGATGGCAACGAGGATGCTGAACAGTCGGCGGGACAGGAGCTTTCCGATGACCCATGTGCCGACCGCTCCGGCCAAACCCATCACCAGAAGGGCAACGGAAAGGGTTTCGATCTCCAGTCGGGTGACCGTTTCCAGGAACGGCCTCAGATAGGTGAAGAGCGCGAACTGGCCCATGAAGAGGAGCAGGATAGCCGCCATGCCGAGCGCGACGGTTTGACGTCCAAGAAGCCGGAAAACGTTTCCTGATCCTTCTTCGCGCGGCGAAAGGCTGGGCAGGCTCATCCACTGCCAGACAAGAGCGAGCAGCGCCATCGGCACGACGAGGAAGAAGGCACCGCGCCAGCCGATGTGGGCGCCGAGCAGGCTGCCGAGCGGGGCGGAGATCGTCGCGGCGATGGCATTGCCGGCGTTGAGTAGCGCGAGCGCCTTTGGCACCTGGTCGGTATCGACGAGACGCATCACGATCGATGTCGACAGGGACCAGAAGCCGCCGATTGAGACGCCGAGCAGCGCTCGGCCGAGCATCAGGATCGGGTAGGATGGGGCGAAGGTGACGAGGACGCCGGACAACATCAGCAGCGCGGTCAAGGCCAGCAAGAGCAGGCGCCGGTCAAGTCGGCCGGCCACCGTGGCGATGGACAAGCTCGTGATCACCGCGAAGATCCCGGAGATCGAAATCGCCTGACCGGTATTCCCTTCCGAAACGCCTAGGTCGGCCGCGATCGGGGTTAGCAGGCTGACGGGCATGAACTCCGACGCGATCAGCACGAATACGCACAGCGTCATGGAGAGAACGGCTCCCCATGCCGAGGGTTTCCGTTCGATGTTGTCCATGGTGAGCGTCATTGCTTCGTCCTGAATCATCTCTGTTCGACGTTGCGCTGAAGATAGTCCTCACCTACTTTTCGGATAAGGAGGACTAATCCGCATGGACCTATCGAGTTTCAACATGAATAGGATACGCAGATGCAACGCGAGGACGTGAAGGATTTGTTGTGGTTCCTGGAGGTCGCGAAAGAAGGGAGCTTCACCAAGGCAGCCGCAAACCTTGCGACGTCCCAATCTACCCTCAGTCACACAATCAAGCAGTTGGAGGCCCGCATCGGCGTCCGTCTTCTTACAAGGACGACCCGCAGCGTCGCGACGACGGAAGCTGGAGAACGCCTGTTCAGATCGATCTTGCCTCGGTTTGAGGGCATCGAAGCGGATCTTGGAGATCTGGTCGCTTTCCGCGAGAAGCCCTCCGGCACCGTCAGGCTGACCTTGTCCGATCATGCTCTGCAGACAACCGTATGGCCAAAGTTATCGGGCGTTCTCGACGAATATCCCGACGTAAAGCTGGAGCTCTACGCCGACAACGGCATGCGCAACATCGTGGAGGAGCGCTTCGATGCCGGCGTTCGCCTTGGGGAAAACGTCGACAAGGATATGATCGCCGTCCGGATCGGTCCTGACTGGCGGCTCCGCGCAGTCGCTTCCCCAAAATACTTCGCCAGACGCGGGCGTCCTCAGGTGCCTCAGGATCTAGTGGGTCACGTCTGCATCAACATTCGCCAGGCAACGCTCGGCGGCTTCTACGCCTGGGAGTTCGAAAAGGACGGCCGGGAACTGCGGGTGCGGGTGGATGGCCAGTTAAGTTTCAACTCCTCGATTTCGCAGGTAGAGGCAGCGGTCTCGGGCTTCGGCATCGCCTATGTTCCTGACAACCTTGTCGAGGAGCATATTGCCGATGGCCGTTTGCAAGCTGTCTTGGATGATTGGAGCCACCCCTTCACCGGCTACCATCTCTACTATCCCAGCAGACGTCAGATGTCGCCTGCCATGGCGGTGATCGTGGACGCTCTTCGGCAGCGCGCAACGATTTGAGTTGAGTGAACTTCAGCCACCGGCCGGATAACAAGGTCTCCAGCCTGCTGTTCCGCGCGACAGCGGAGGAGGGCCGGACGGTTCAGTTTGAAGGCCGGTTCCAGTGGAGCCGCAGGTGGCGTTTGGATATATGAAGCGGTTCCGATGAACTGATGGCGATCACCAATGCAATGCATGGCCGCATCGCCACATTCCGGCAAGGTATGCAAATAGGGATCGCAGCGGACCATCTGGCCCGCTGCGATCCTTCTTAGTTACGCGTCCTTGAAGACGTCCTCTCGGCCGCGTCGCATCGAGGGCGAGATGGCGACGATGAGGGCCATCATGCCGACCGCAAGGAGGGTGGCGGAAAGCGGCGACTGAATGAAGGTCAGCGGGCTTCCATCCGAGATGATCAGCGACTGCCGCAGCTTTTCTTCCAGCAACCGCCCGAGCACGAAGCCGAGGGCAAGCGGTGCCGGTTCGAAATCGAGCTTGTACAGCGCATAGCCGACGAAGCCGAAGAAGGCAGCCATCATCACCTGGGCGGCATCGTTGGCGATCGAGTAGAGGCCGATGCAGCAGAAGCAGACGATGGCAGGGAAGAGCAGGCGATAAGGGACGCGCAGGAGCTTCACCCAGAGCCCGATCAGCGGCAGGTTGATGATCACCAGCATCAGGTTGCCGATCCACATCGAAGCGACCAGTCCCCAGAAGAGTTCCGGATTGCGTTCGATCACCTGCGGACCCGGGACGATACCCTGGATCATCATCGCACCGACCATCAGGGCCATGACCGCATTCGGCGGCAGTCCGAGGGTGAGCAGCGGGATGAAGGACGTCTGCGCGCCGGCATTGTTGGCACTTTCCGGCCCGGCGACCGCGGCTGGTGCGCCCTGGCCGAAATCCTGAGGTCGCTTTGAAAGGCGCTTCTCCACGGCATAGCTCGCGAAGGGTCCAAGGATAGCGCCATTGCCCGGCAGGACGCCCAGAATGGAGCCGAGGAAAGTGCCGCGGGCGATGGGTGCAAGATTTTCGCGCAACTCTCGAAGCGTTGGCCAGAGGCGGCCGATCCGGCTGCGCACGACATCGCGCGTTTCGGGATCGGCGAGATTCTTGAAGATTTCGCCGAAGCCGAAGATGCCCATGGCGAGCACGACGAACTCGATGCCGTCATGCAGCATCTCGAGATCGAAGGTCATGCGCTCGCGCCCGGTTTCCATGTCGGCCCCGACACAGGAGAGAAGGATGCCGACGACGATCATGGCGATTGCCTTGATCAGCGAGCCGCGGGCCAGAACGACAGCGAAGACCAGGCCCATGATCATCAGCGAGAAATACTCTGCTGGACCGAACAGCAAGCCCATTCGGGTCATCGGTACGCCGAGTGCTGCAATCACGATGGTTGCGGCGGTGCCGGCAATGAAGGAGCCGATGGCGGCGAGGCCGAGTGCGAGGCCGGCTTGTCCCTTCTGGGCCATCTTGTGGCCGTCGATCGCCGTGACGACCGCGGTTGCCTCGCCCGGAATGTTGACCAGGATGGCGGTAGTGGAGCCGCCATACTGGGCGCCGTAATAGATGCCGGCGAGCATGATCAGCGAGCCTGTCGGATCGAGCGACAGGGTTACAGGCAGCAGGATCGCGATCGTCGCGACCGGACCGACGCCGGGGAGGACGCCGACCAGCGTGCCGATCAGGCAGCCGATGAAGCAGAGCGCCACATTGTTGAGCGTGAGCGCTACGGACAGGCCGAGGCCTAGATTGTTGAAAACGTCAAGCATCTCAGTATCCTAGCAGCCAGGGCGCCACGGGAACCGAAAGGCCGAGCGCGTAGCGGAACAGCCCGATACAGAAGGCCGTCAGCACGACCGCGAAGACGAGCAGTTCGGGAAGGCGGGAATCGCGTGCGGCAAGGCCGGATGCGATGATTGCCAGTGGGCATGCCACCGCCATCCCGAGGCTCGGGATGGCGATCGGACCGAGGTGATAGCCACGGATCGTGATGGCAAACAGGATGACACCGAGGACAACAGGAATAGTTTCCCGGATCGCCCAGTGGCCTGTCGAGGGACCGGGATCCTTGAGGCTGAGGGCGATCTGGAGAGCGCCAAGCCCGACGATTATGAGCGAGAGGACGCGGGGCATGAGCCCCGAGCCGACGCCGTCGCTGGTCATGAAGGGCAAGTCTGCACCACCCCAGAGACCGAGGCCTCCGAGAGCCAGAAGCACGAGGCCGGCAATTCTCTCCCGTCCCTGCCACCCGTTCGCGGCTGGCGGTTCCGTATTGGTCGTGACGTCCTGCATGTCATTCGACCCTGATGTCGGCGGCCTTCACGACCTCACCCCAACGGGCGCGTTCCTTGGCCATGAAGTCGGCAAAGGCCTCAGCACCCATGGTTGAGGCCACGGCACCGTCGTTCTTCAGTTTGTCGAGAACCGCGGCATCGCCAAGTGTCTCCGCGGTTGCCTTCTCGAGTTTCGCCTTGACCTCTGCCGCCATGCCCTTGGGGCCGACGAGACCATACCAGGCCGATGCGGTGTAGCCAGCAACCCCGGCTTCGATGGCTGTTGGAACGTTGGGAAGGGTTTCGAACCGCTTGTCGCCGGTGACGGCAAGGGCCTTCAGCGTGCCGCTTTCAATGAGGCCAATGGCGGACGGAATGGTCGTGACCATGAAGTCGATATGTCCGCCGACGAGATCGTTCACCGCGGGGCCAGCGCCCTTGTAGGGAACATGCTTCACCTTGATCCCGGCGGTCTGGCCGAGCAACAGCGCGCCGAGATGGCTGGCCGAAGCATTGCCTGCAGAACCGTAGACCAGTTCCTTGGTCTTCGCTGCCTCGATCAGTTCGCCGAGCGAGTTGACCTGGAGACGCGGACCGACGACGACCACGAGCGATGCATCGGCGATCATGGCGATGGGGTCGAGCGCTTCTGCCGGATCGGCCTTCAGATTGAAGATGTGCGGATTGACCACCATCGGGCCCTGGTTGCCGATGAGCAGCGTGTACCCGTCCGGGTCTGCCGATGCAGCCACTTCCGTGCCGATATTGGCAGCTGCACCGGGCCGGTTTTCGACGATCACGCGGCCATCAAGCGCCTTTTCCAGGCGAGCGGCAAAGACGCGTGCGATCGCATCAGTGCCGCCACCGGCGGCGTAGGATACGACCAGGGTGATTGGTTTGGACGGATAGGCATCCTGGGCCAGGCCGGAGCCTGCGACGGAAAAGGCGAGTGCCGAGCTGCACAGGGAAAGCACGAGGCGGCGGGTCATTGTCATGGGCATTTCTGATCTCCTCCCGAGTCAAGTATGGCATTCACTTCGAGGCGACGCGATAGTCTGAAACCATCGGATCGCGTTTGCGGACGAGCGCCGCGCCTTCAAACAGCCGTCGGCTGGTTCTCATCACCGAGACCGTTGGACTGTTGTCTCCCTGGGCCTTCTCGATACGAACGCGGAGAAGACCTGTCGGATGCTCCCAAGCCAGCGAAGCGGGCAGGGTCAAATTTGGAACATGTTGCCCGACGAGGCTTGTGGGGATGGTGGCCGCAAGCCCGAGGCTGACAGCACCGGTCGTTGCCAGCGCCGTGTGACAGGTCGCAGGCGTGAAATAGCGGACGGCGAGATCACCGTCGCGACGCGGGGCGCCGATCAGGAGCGGCTTTGGCAACACCGATTGGCTTACATCGCCGAGTCCCATCATCCGTCCAGCCTCGCGCCGCACGGTTTCGAGTCGGGTCAGGAAGGCTGTGTCGGCATCGAGCGCCGCTGCCGGTTCGGAACCGGTGAAGCCGAAATCCGAGGCGCGCACCACGACGAGCGGCGTTGCGCCATCGACCAGCGTGGCGTCGATGTCGAGCACCCGGTCGACGGCGTTTCCGGTCGGCAGGAGCTTGCCGGTCTTGGCCCCGATCGCATTGCGGAAGGCGAGATACACTGGGGCTGCGGTTCCTGGGACGCCGTCGATCTGCGCCTCGCCCTGATAGACGAGCTGACCATGCGGGGTGCGCACCCTAGCCTCGATGATCTTGCCGGTGTTGACGTTATGCACGCGAATGAGCGTTTCGCCGGCCTGTGCGGTCACAAGCCCGGCTTCGATGGCAAAGGGGCCGACGGCCGAAAGCATGTTGCCGCAATTGGGGGCCGTATCGACTGATTTCTCCAGGACCTTCACCTGAGCGAACAGGTAGTCGACGTCCGCTTCCGGATGGGAAGAAGGACCGACGATCGCAACCTTGCTGCTCAGAGAATTGCCGCCGCCGATGCCGTCGATCTGCAGGGCGTGGCCGGAGCCCATGATTTCCAGAAGGAGACGATCGCGCTCGGCCGGGTCGACCGGGAGATCGCGGGACAGGAAAAAGGGCCCCTTCGACGTTCCGCCGCGCATCATCACGCAGGGTATCCTGATCAAGTCGTCCATTCGGTCTCATCCTCCAGGCCGGTCTCTGCCGGCTGCGAGAGGAGAGTTCTCACGTCATAAATCGGTTGTGAAATGCAAAGAATTGCGCGATTATTCCATTATGCGGAATAATTTCGAATTTCTCGATCTAAAGGCTTTTCTTGCCGTCCTCGATCTCGGCTCGTTCAATGAGGCGGCCCGACAGCTGAACCTGTCACAACCTGCGCTTTCAAGGCGAATCAAGGGATTGGAGGAAGCGGTCGGCGCACAGCTCATCGAGCGAACGACCCGTCATGTGGCGCCGACGCAGATCGGGCGCGAACTTTTGCCGCTCGTGCGGCGCTTGGTCGATGAATTCGAGGATTCTATCCTCTCGATCAGTGATCTCGGGGGGCGTCATCGCGCACAGGTGACGATCGCCTCGGTCCCGACGGCGGCCTTCTACTTTCTTCCCAGGGTTGTGCAATCCTTTAACCAGAAATTCCCCGGCATTCGCTTCCGCATTCTCGATCTGTCGGCCAACGAGGGGCTCGATGCCGTGGCAAACGGCGAAGTTGAGTTCGGCATCAACATCACCGGTGCGGCGCGCGCCGACCTGAACTTTACGCCCCTGATCGAAGATCCGTTCGTGCTTGCATGCCGCCGTGACCATCCGCTGGCGACCGCAAAGTCCCTGACCTGGGCGGACCTCGCAGGCCATCCCCTGATCGGTGTGAGCAAAACGAGTGGCAATCGCGCCGTTCTCGACAGGGCGCTGACG
Organism: Pseudomonadota bacterium; assembly: GCA_023404095.1. Taxonomy (GTDB): domain Bacteria; phylum Pseudomonadota; class Alphaproteobacteria; order Rhizobiales; family Rhizobiaceae; genus Mycoplana. The sequence continues at coordinate 105,646 of JAEYDD010000057.1, forward strand.
ACCGCCCAGGTGCAGCTCAACTGGTTCTACGAGGTCAACCATCTTTCGACCTCTCTTGGCTTGGTCGAGGCGGGGCTCGGGATATCTGTGATGCCGAAACTCGCGACCCCACAGTTGGAGCATCCCGTCATTGCCACCGTGCCGCTGAAGGGGCCTCTGGTCAGCCGCACGATCGGCCTCGTCGAACGCCGCGGCGGTCGCCTGTCGCCGGCTGCGATCCGTTTTCGGGAAATGCTGATCCAGGAATGGACGGATTGCTGAAGCGGATTGAAGTGGCCGATCGCAGGCCTGGAACGAAGGGTTGGACGCGCTTGACCAATGTCAGCGAACACGGCTCGGCGCTAGCCGTCAGTCTGTTCTGAGCCCAAGGCGATCATTCGGAGAGGTCCGAGCCAACTCTTCTGCGCAAGTGCAAAAGCCACATACTCTAACGGGATCTGCGCTGCTACCCGAACGCCCCGATGCGCAAGGTGCCGCGCGATCGCCGTGAGGATGCCCGCGACGTCGCCAGAGCCATTGCTGGCACACCGGGCTACGAGCGCTCGCGGCATCAACCTGCCATCCGTGGATTCCTTCCTCGGTGACTTTCGTACGCCCGCCGGCGCCTGAGACCCTTCACGGAAGCGGAATGTCCGCTGCCAGGACGCCCCATACTAAAAGCGGGCATCTGAACTCTTCCCTTCGTAGTCTGGGATATAACCGATCGTGTTGAAAAACTAGCCAATGTGATCGGTCGCCACTTTGACCAGAATCAAGTGCAGCCATCGCGTAATGTGTACACTGCAAGTGGAGGCATCGGATGGGGAGGATTTTCAATGTACATCCGTGCAATCTCATGTCTTTCCCGATCAACAGCCTTTGCCTGCATGCTGACGGCTTGCGCGGGGCCTGCGGTCCTGGCTGCGGATATCTCCGCGGCCGATGCGATCTTCGTTGGCGGCGATATCGTCACGATCAACGATGCCGAACCTGTGGTCGAGGCGATGGCCGTCAAGGACGGACTGATCCTTGCGGTCGGCAGCCGCGAGATGATCGAGCAGGAACATAAGGACGATAGCACCAGGGTCATCGACCTTGGGGGAAAAGCCCTTCTGCCAAGTTTCATTGATGGACATTCGCACTACATCAACGCCCTCGCCGTCGCGAACCAGGCGAAGGTGTACGCGCCGCCCTCAGGGACCGGAAAGGACGTCGAGAGCATCATCGCCGCGATCCGGAAATTCGCCGCAGATCACAATGTTCCCAAGGGCGAACTGATCATGGCCTATGGGTATGACGATACTGTCATGCCGGAAGGGAGGCTCCTCAATCGCGACGATCTTGATGCGGCCTTTCCGGACAATCCGGTCAGGGTCGACCATGTGTCGATGCATGGCGCGGTGATGAACAGCCTTGCCCTCAAAAAGTATGGCTACAGCGCCGAGACCGTGACGCCGCCTGGCGGCGTGATCGTGCGCAAGGACGGTTCCAACGAGCCATACGGCCTGATCATGGAAAGAGCCTTTCTGCCGGCGATGGAACAGTCTGAGGCGATGACGCCGGCAGAGGAGATCGAGGCGACGAAGGCGGGCCAGATGCTTTACGCCGAGGCGGGCATCACGACAGCGCATGAGGGCGCCACGCATCTCGCCAGTTTCCAGACGATGAAGCGCGCGTCGGACGCAGGTGCGAACATCATTGATGTCATCGCCTATCCGTTCATCACCGATGTCGACAAGATCGCCGCGGAGTACCCCGCGAGCGAGTGGGGAGAATACAACAACCGTTTCAAGGTCGGTGGCGTCAAAATCACCATCGATGGTTCGCCGCAAGGCAGAACCGCCTACTTCACGACGCCGTACCTGACGGGCGGTCCCGCCGGGGAAAAGGACTGGAAGGGCGAACTGACCTTCCCGCAGGATACCGTCAATCAGATGGTCAAGAAGGTTTATGACCTCGGTGTCCCGCTTGACCTCCATGCCAATGGCGATGCCGCCATCGATGCCTTCTTCGCGGCCCATGAACTTGCTGCCGTTGGCGATCTGACCAAGGACCGGCATGTGACGATGGTGCACGCCCAGTTCACCCGCGCAGACCAAATCCCGAAGTACATCGAGTACAAGATCCGCCCGTCCTTCTACACACTGCACACCTACTACTTCGCCGAGGCTCACATCGCCAATCGTGGCAAGGAGCAGGCGATGTACATCAGCCCGATGCGCGATGCGATCGACGCCGGGCTGCATCCGACGAACCACACGGATTTCGTTGTCGCGCCCCTCGATCAGATGTTCATGCTCTGGTCGGCGGTCAATCGCATTTCTCGCGCAGGTGCGGAAGTTGGTCCCGATCAGCGCGTCTCGCCTCTGGAGGGGTTGAAGACGATGACAATATGGGCAGCAGAACAGTATGGCGAACAGGACAGGAAGGGATCGCTGGAGCCGGGCAAGCTGGCCGATCTCGTCATTCTCGACAAGAACCCGCTCGAAGTCGATCCGATGGCGATCAAGGACATCAAGGTTGTCGAGACGATCAAGGAAGGTGAGACAATCTACAGGGCCGACTGACACCGTCCACAGACGGGCGCACGGCCACAGTCAATCCGAAGCACGCATAGTGAAGGCTTCAATCCTTCAGGGGGATGTTCAATGAGCCTCAGGAACCAACTGTGCAGACGGACCTTCTTGTATCTCATGGCGGGCGCCTCCACGGCGGCGATGGCATCCGGCGCATCGGCGCAGGCGGTCAGTTTGCAGGACATGGGGACCGCCGCCGCACCCTTGCCGAACATCAGAATCTATGTCGCGCAGCAAATCCTGACAATGGACCCCGCCCATCCCCAGGCGGAAGCCGTTGCGGTTGTGAACGACCGCATTGCGGCCGTTGGGACACTGACGGAACTGCAGGTGTTGGCTGGCGATCAGCCATTCGAGGTGGACGATACCTTCCGCGACAGGGTGATCATCGCGGGTTTTGTCGAGCAGCATGTGCATCCGGTGCTCGCGGGGTTGACCATGCCTTCGGTCGTCATTTCGATCGAGCCGTGGGACACCGTTGACGGCTTTTCCGAACAGGTTCGTGACGAGTCGGGCTACCAGGCCCGATTGAAGGACGCCCTGGCCGCCCATAGGGATCCGTCGAAGGTCTTTGTCACCTGGGGCTACCACCACTACTTCCACGGGCCAATGAGTCGCACGAAGCTCGATCAACTCGCCCCCGACCTCCCGGTCGTCATATGGCATCGCTCTTGCCACGAGTTCTTCCTGAACACAGCAGTGATGCAGCGCTATGGCATTGACGACGCGTTCTTCGCCACTTTTACGCCGAGCGAGGCTGCCCAGTCCGATATGGACAAGGGGCACTTCTATGAACAAGGCGCGCTCAAGGTGCTTCAGCGCCTCGCTCCAGCCGTCGCCACGCCCGAACGACTGCGCCAGGGGCTGGAATTCACGGTGCGCTACTACCATCGCAACGGCATCACGACCTGTTGCGAACCTGGGGGGTTCTATTCGAAACCCCTTCAGGAAGCGATCAATGCCGTCTACTCGAGCGACGAGACACCCTTCAACCACTACTTTATCGGCGATGGAAAGACGTTTGCCGCTATCAAGCGACATGACCCGGCGGCCATGGTGTCAATGGCCGAAACTGTACTTGATTGGGGCCGCGGCCGAACGCGTTACCTGCCACGGCAGATCAAGTTCCTGATCGATGGCGCGATCTATAGCCAACTTATGCAGATGAAAGACGGCTACACCGACGGTCACGGTGGTGCGTGGATAATGGACCCGGATGTCTTCCACTACGCGTTCCAGACCTTCTGGGACGAGGACTATCAAATTCATGTTCATTGCAATGGTGATGCCGGCATGGATGTGTTGCTCGGCAACTTGGAGGAGGCGCAGCGCCGCAAGCCGCGCTTTGATCACCGCACAACCATCGTGCATTTTGGTTTTGCCACGAAGGATCAGGTGATCCGTGCCGCACGACTGGGTGCCATTGTCAGTGCCAATCCATATTACGTAACCGCCCTTGCAGGACGTTATGCCGAAGTGGGCATTGGTCCCCAACGTTCGGCGCGGATTGTCCCGCTCGCGGACGCAAAGAGCGCCGGCATGTCCATCTCGTTCCATTCCGACATGCCGATGGCCCCGGCCAAGCCCCTTCAACTTGTGTGGTCCGCGATCACGCGAACGACGGCCGAAGGCAATGTCGCAGGCCCGGATCAGGTCGTGGATATCGACACGGCGTTAAAGGCGATCACAATTGACGCTGCGTACTCTATCCGCCTGGAGAACGAGATCGGGTCGATCACGCCCGGCAAACTCGCCAATTTCACCATCCTTGAGCAGAACCCTTATGCGGTGAATCCAAAGGAACTCGCGGGGATCAAGGTTTGGGGCACGGTTCTTGAAGGGAGAATCCAGCCAGTCGATCGATCTGGCGACCGGACAGAAAATGAGACTGGTCCCAAGCCTTGGCGTAACCACCAGCGACGTTGGGCATCCAGGATGAAGGCTGATGGTGGCTCGGAGATTTCGGGTGTTGGACCCTTCGACCATCACTCCTGCGATGTCTGTGGAGCCCTCCGCTACAGGCTCTCGAATGTATTGTCGAATGCACTGACCAAAGATGGATAGTCGAGATCGATCGCCGTCAGGGCCGCCTCGAAGCGTTTCCTGGCTCAATCATCGAGGAAAGCTTCAGTCATGGTCCAGCCAAAAGTTGGAAAAGCGATGTTCAGCCGCCGGGTCATCGAAACGCGGAACCAGCTTCTGAAATGCATCACTCTTCCGGCATGATTTCAATTTCCAGGTGAGGAACACATCATGACGACAAGACGCCAGTTCATCGGTTCACTTCCCGCTGCAGGGGCGGCCTTTGCCATTGGAGGCAACCTCCTCGTGGAAGACAACCACGCCCGCGCGGCAACACCGGCTCAACCGCTGGCCGGCCATTTTCACCCCAAGGGCAAAGCGCCTTCCAGCTTTACCAAAGCTATTCTTCAGGACGCAAAAGCCAGGCTGCCATTCAGCGATACACGCGATTTTGAAGAGCAGCAGAGGGGGCTGATCGTCCCGATGACCGAGCTCAAGATCATGTCCGACACCGGCCATGTCGCCTGGGACATGGAGCGCTTCCGGTTCCTCGACAAAGAGGACGAATTCGACTCGATCCATCCCTCGCTGCACCGCATCTCGCGGCTCAACAACAACTACGGCCTGTACGAGGTGATACCAGGCATCTACCAGGTGCGCGGCTTCGACTTGTCCGATATCACCTTTGTACGCGGCAAAAGCGGCTGGATCGTTTTCGATCCGATGGTCAGCGGTGAACCCGTGCGGGCTGCCTGGCAGCTCTTTCAGAAACACGTCGGCGAAGATCTACCGGTGACGGCAGTGATCTATTCGCACACCCACGGCGACCACTGGGGCGGGGTGCGGGCGATCGTTGACGAGGCGGACGTACGCTCCGGCAAGGTGGCCATCATCGCGCCTGTGGACTTCATGGACTTCACCATCTCCGAAAACGTCTATGCCGGCAACGCCATGAACAGACGGCTCTTCTATCAATACGGGCTGCTGTTGCCGGCAGCCCCGCACGGCTATGTCGGGCAGGGTCTCGGCCAGGGCGTTTCAGCCGGTGCAACGGGGCTGATCGCGCCAAATCGATACGTCTCCGATCCGATCGAGGAATTCGAAGTCGACGGCATTCGGATGATCTTCCAGAACACGCCCAACACCGAAGCCCCACGGGAGATGAATACCTACATCCCAGACATGAAGGCGCTCTGGATGGCCGAGAACATCATTGCTTCGCTGCACAACATCTACACCCTGCGCGGCGCGCCGGTGCGCGATCCGCTCAACTGGTCGAAGTACATCGCCCAAGCCCTCTACCTCTATGGCCAGGAAGCGGAGGTGATGTTCGCTTCGCACCATTGGCCACGCTGGGGCAACGAGCGCATCCAGGAAGTGATGCGCGGTCAACGCGACCTCTACGCCAACATGAACAATCAGGTCCTCCACCTTGCCAACCAGGGTGTGACGATCAACGAGGTCCACAACGTCTATGAGCTCCCGAAGGGGCTCCAGGAAAAGTGGTACTGCCGCGGCTATCATGGCTCGCCGCAGCACAATGCCCGCGGGGTGATCCAGCGCTATCTCGGCTTCTGGGACTGTAATCCGACAACACTGATCCCACTGTCACCCAAGGACTCGGCACCGCTCTATGTCGAAATGATGGGCGGCTCGGCGAAGCTCATCGAGCGCGGCCGAGCGTTGCACGACGAAGGCAAGTATCTGCTGGCGAGCGAGATCGTCAACAAGCTCGTGCAGGCCGAGCCGAACAACGGCGAGGCAAAGGATCTGCTGGCCGACATCTTCGAGCAACTTGGCTACCAGCAGGAAAATCCGGGCCTGCGCAACAGCTTCCTTGCCGGGGCTTACGAACTCAGAACGGGCATTCCCCAAGGCGAAACGGCGAGTTCGAGCAGCCCGGACGTCATCCGGGCCATGTCAACCGAGCTGTTCCTCAACTTCCTCGGTATCCGCATGGATAGCCGCAAGGCCGAGGGCATGCGCTTCACCATCAACCTTGTCACGCCTGACAACGGCGAAAAATTCATCGTTGAGATGGAGAACGCGACGCTGACCAACATCGCCGGCTTCCAGGCCGCCAAGCCCGACCTTACGCTCACCATCAATCGTTCCGACCTGGAACAGACGATGATGGGTGTAAAAACCCTTGAGGCGCAGCTCGCCGGCGGAACCGCCAAGGCGGACGGAGACGTCAGCGTGCTTGCCAAGCTCGCCTCGACGATGGTCGATTTCGATCCGCGTTTCGAGATCATGCCGGGAAGCAAGGCCCGCACCGACCAGGTCGCCCATGCCGATCCCTATGAGGCGGTGCCGACGAAGCCGGTCGCGGAGTAGAGAGATAGGTTGTCGGGCAACCAGGCAAGGCCGAGGGCCTTCTCGCTGACAGCTGCTGGTGCGCCCGGCACCATAGGTGCGGTCGCATAGCTTGAAGCTTTCCCGGACGTTCTACTTTGCCTCGATGTACGCAACCAGATCTGCAATCTCGGAACGTGTGAGTGACAGATTGGGCATCCGTGAGTGATGAGGGGCAGCCAAGAATACCGAAAGGCTAGCTTCGTCAAATTTCTCCGATGCACCGATCTGAGCGAATGTCGGGACAGTATCGGAGCCGTGAAGCTGTCCAGGTGCAACGACATGACAATCGCTGCACCAGCGTTCGGCGATGCTGCGACCACGGGCTGGATCCGCTGCAGTGCTTTCGCCGATCGTCATCACCATGAAAGTTGCGGCAACAGCACATTGCAGACCGCGGATTTCGTTCATAGCGCCTCATCCTCGCGTTTACGCAGTAGCTGCTATCCTGGCACCGATCACGGCGAGTGAATACGGCCTCGATCAGGCATTACGTGTGATTGATTTGATCGTACCGGATCGGACAACCGAATATGCGGCTCCTCCGGTCCACCTTCGATCGCCCGAAAACATTTGACCGCAACAATTTCCCATACCCGTACAAGGCATGTCATTGATGCTCATCAAGATAGATTTGGACGCTTTATGTGTGGTTTGACGCGGGTCAAATCGCCGTCGGATAAATGTGGCATTCTTGAATTCATCATTCCGCATAGTGGAACCGCCCAAATGACCGATGACCCCATAATCCGCTTCCACGGGGCCGCCGGAACCGTCACAGGCTCTTGCCAGCTCGTTGAATTCGGCGGCAGCAAGATCCTTGTCGACTGCGGTCTTTTCCAGGGCTCGAAGACAGAGAAGGAGCTGAACTACCGTCGCTTTCCATTTGAGCCAGACGATATCGACGCTGTCATCCTCACGCACGCGCATATCGATCATTCGGGCTTGCTGCCAAAGCTGGCCAGACTTGGCTATGACGGCCCGATCTTCGCCACTCCGGCAACGATCGATCTTTGCACGGTCATGCTGCCGGATTCCGCTCACATCCAGGAGAGTGAGGTCGAGCAGCTCAATCGCCGCAACCTGCATCGCGGCCGACATCCCGTGACGCCGATATACACTGCGCGCGATGCTTCCGTGGCCATCACCCTGTTCCGACCGGTACAGCTAGGTGCCTGGCAGCAGGTGGTTGACGGGATCCGTTTCCGGTTCTGGAACGCCGGACACCTCCTTGGCTCAGCGTCAATCGAGATGGAGATCGGTGATCTAACGTCGCCGTTCCGGGTTCTGTTTTCAGGTGATATCGGCCCCCGCCACAAGCTGTTGCAGTTCGATGCAACGGCGCCGACGGGTTGGGACTATCTCGTCTGCGAGAGCACTTATGGTGACGTCGAGCGCGAAGTCGTCACCGATGACGAGCGGCGCGACATACTGCGGGCCGAGGTCAAGGCGGCAAAACATCCGAACGGTGCCCTGCTCATCCCGTCCTTCGCCGTGGAACGCACGCAGGAACTGATGACAGATCTCGTTTACCTCATGGAGACGGGCGCGATCGAGAAGTCACCAATCATCATAGACTCTCCGCTAGCGACGCGTGCAAGCGAGATTTTTCGGAAGCATGCGCGCGAACTTGAAAACGGTGAACTGTTGGCAAGAGCGATGCACGCAAGAAACGTGCGCTTTACGGAGTCGGGTGAACAGTCCAAGGCGATCGACAACATCAGGGGCTTCCACATCGTCATCGCGGCGAGCGGCATGTGCGAAGCCGGTCGCATTCGGCATCGTTTGAAGAACTGGCTCTGGCGGGACGAAGGAACCGTGCTGCTCGTCGGATACCAGGCGGCCGGCACACTGGGGCGCATTCTTGCGGACGGTGCCTCGGCGGTTCGCATACAGGGGGAAGACATCCGGGTCCGGGCGCGCATCAGAAAGCTGGACATCTATAGCGGCCACGCTGACGGGGCGGAGCTTGCCGGATGGGTGCAGGCCCGCCAGCCAGTTAGGAATGGAGTGTTCCTCGTTCATGGAGAGGAAGACGCGCTTGCGGGGTTGTCGCATCGGCTTTCCGCGTCCCTGCCGGAGGATCGGCTGATCCGGCCGCATCTTGACGCGTCCTATCGTTTGGGTCGGCAAGGAGCGCTTGAGATATCCGAAGCGCCGCCGCCGCGGATCGACCCCTCGCGAGCGGGACGAAGAGATTGGCACAACGACTTTCAGTCGCTCGTCCTCGACCTGCAGGACGAACTCGCCAAGGCCGCTGACGACAAGGCCCGGGGCGTCGTCATCCGCAAATTGCGACGCGTGTTGCTCGAGGACGCATAGGGGGAAGACTAGAACGGGCTGCGGCGGGCGTTATGGCAGTCCTACTGTGCATGCCGATTTGACGGTCAGCGGAGGTAAAGCGACACTTCTCAATCTGCGCGATAGATGACCGCTCGACAAGCTAGACGGTGGCGCTGTCGCGGCAACAGCGGGTGAAATGCCATGGAATGGTCCGTAAAGCTTGGAACCGTTGCCGGAACCGCCATCCGCGTGCACATGACATTTGTGCTTCTGCTCATCTGGATCTGGCTCGTGCACTACCGGATCGGCGGGGTGCCGGCGGCCTGGGAAGGCAGTGCCTTCATCGTCTGCGTGTTCGCATGCGTGGTCCTGCATGAGTTCGGACACATTGCCGTCGCGCGCCGATTTGGCATCAAGACACCTGATATTGTCCTTTTGCCCATCGGCGGCGTAGCGCGGCTGGAGCGCATGCCAACCAAGCCGCTGGAGGAGCTACTGATTGCCATTGCAGGGCCGCTTGTCAACGTGGTGATTGCGGCACTGCTCCTCGTGGCTATCGGCGGCACCGCCGGCTGGAATCAGTTGACCAAGCCCCAGGACCCCAGTGTCAATTTTCTGGTGAGGCTGGCAGCCGTGAACATCTTCCTCGTTCTGTTCAACATGATACCGACCTTCCCCATGGATGGCGGCCGCGTGCTACGGGCAATTCTGGCGATGCGCTGGTCCTGGGCGCATGCAACGAGGGTTGCGGCAACTATCGGGCAGGGCGTTGCATTTGCGATGGGCATTGCCGGACTGTTCTACAACCCGCTGCTCATCCTGATCGCCGTCTTCGTCTATCTCGCAGCACAGGCCGAGGCGCAAAGCAGCGAACTCGAGGCGATCTCCGACCAGGTGGCTGTCGGCGATGTAATGGTGACCAAGTTCTCCGTGCTTGATGCCTCTGCGGATATCGAGGACGCGATCGCGCTTCTGCTTGCAACGAGCCAGAGCGAGTTTCCGGTTGTCGGTCCGGACGGTGCGTTCGAAGGGCTGCTGACACGCGACGGCATCGTCGGCGCGATGAAGGATACTGGACCGCGCACGCCCGTGCGCAGCGTGATGCGCGTGGACATTCCCATGATTGCCGGCGATACGCCGATCAACGAGAGCCTTCGAATCATGCAGATCGCAAGTGCGCCTGCGGTAGCGGTGATCGATCATGAGCGGCGTCTCGTCGGGCTCATGAACTTCGAAACGGTCGGAGAGCTTTTGATGCTGCGCGCAGCAGTCGAAGACTTTCGCTTCGAAAGCCTGCGGCGGGATCGGGCGGGTTCGCGCGGCTAAGCTTCACAGCCCCGGGGTGGTTGTCGGGCACCATTCTAGCGTTCGACGATCGCTACGCCATCTGCAATACGGTCGCTCGGATAGAGCACAACTTTTTTGCCGACCGTCAACCCGTCCGTGATTTCCACCCAGAGGCTATTGCGCTGGCCGACGACAACGGGGCGCAGTCTTGCCCGCGCCCCGTCCGCCACGAACACGGCCCACTCCTCTCCTTGGCGGAACAAGGCGCCGAGCGGCAATCTCAGAACCTCGCCCTCGAACAGAACGATCTGTACGTCGACGCGGTAGCCATGCCCGAGGGACCGCCAATGATCCCGCGCGTCGGCGAAATCCAGGATCACGTCGACGCGTTGCTCCTCGATGCCGAGCGCGGAAATCTTGGTCTGGCCGAAGGGCTCCACGCGTCGCACCGTCGCATTGAGGTTCTGGCCACCCCATCCGGTAATGATGGCCTTCTGCCCGGCGCTGACCTTGACGGCATCCTCCGACAGCAAGTTGACGACGATTTCCAGATCGGTTGGATCACCGATATCGAGCAGGGCAGTACCTGCTTCGACGACGCCCTCGCTGCGCCGCATGACCTGAAGGACCACGCCATCGACCGGGGCCGTCAGCGGTAAGCATTCGCATGGCCCCGTCCGGTTCTGCATCTCCTGTCGCGACAGGACCCGCGAGCGAGCTTGGGCCAACTCGTGCCGCCGCACATTCAGGGCTGCCTCGGCCGTTGCGAGATTGGCTTCGGCGACATTGTAGGCACGCTCCGCGTCATCCAGGGTGCGCTTGGAGATTGTCTCGCGTGTGATGAGCATGCGCGCGCGGGCGCGCTCTCCCTCGGCGAAGGTCAAGTCCGCCTTTGCCTTGTTGAGTTCGGCGGCGGCGAGATTGTACGCCGCTCGCGCGGCTTCCACCGCTGCTTGTTGCTCCGCCTCCGAGCGAACGTCCAGAAAGGCCGGCGCGGCGGGCTCGATCTGGGCCAATTGCGTCTTTCCGGCCTCGACGACATCGCCGGCCTCGGCGGTGATGCGTTGCAACTGACCACGGAGCGGTGCATAGAGCGTGTAGACGTCGCGGACGCGCGTTTCGCCTTCCTCATCTATGGATACACGCAACCGGCCCGGCGCGACGCTTGCGAGATCGACCGGGATCGGTTGCGGCCGCAAGGCGTAGCTGATGCCGGCCGCAAGCAACACCAAGAGGATACCCCAGATTGCCAGTCTGCGTTTTGCGACCCGCACGGTCTACTCCCTTGTTTTCAGCACGGCGATCAGGTCCAGACGGTCGAGACGCCGACGCACGATCGCGGCACAGCCCATTGCAGCCGTGAGTACGATCAGTGCCGCCTTGCCGTAGGTTGCATCACGCAGGACCAGAGGCACACGGTAAAGTTCCGTCTCGAAGGCGCTCGTCATGTACCAGGCCAGACCGAAGCCGAAGACGGCACCAAGCGGGATGGCGATCCATGTGAGGATGCCGACTTCGCCAAGAAGGACGTAGGAGATTTCCCAGCGGCTGAATCCGAGGACCCGCAAGGTTGCGAGTTCGCGCGCCCTTTCGGACAATGCGATGCGGATCGAATTGTAGGTAACGCCAACGGCAAGGGTCACCGAAAAGACGACGAAGAAACCAATGAAGATCAGAATCGTTTCACCCATCGTCTTGTAGAAGGTGTCGATGGCGGCGTGGCGGAATAGGACTGCGGCGACGTCGGGGAGATCCTTCAGTCTCGCTAGCAGCATCGCGCGGCTTTCGGCGTCGATGCGAACATGTAGGCCGCTGACGACACGCCCGTCGCCGGCCATCCGGTTGAGGGAGCCCATGTCCATGTAGGCCGGTTTGCCGATGTAGGTCTCGAAGATCTGTACGACCGGCACGCGTGCTTGCCGCTGCAGCCCCTCCAGGACCTCGACGACAACGGTGTCACCCATCTTGACCCCAAGGAGCTCTGCCAGCTTGCGCGACAGAACGAGCCCATCCGGCGGGATCTCCATCCGCCCGCGCTCAACGTCGAAGACGGGGCTGAGGACGGTGCCCGGCGGTATGCCGATTATTCCCTGTCGTTCGACGAGGTGTCCATGGCTGATGCGCGCTGATACGTGGCGATAAGGTTCGGCGGCAAGAACGCCCGGCAGGTGCCCGAAGTCGCCGACTACCCTGATGGGCTGCAGGTCGCTGAAGGCGATGGTCGCGTCCTGATGCTGGCCACGCTCGAACACCGTCTCGGCGAGGGAGTCGATGGCGTCCACCCATTGTAGCGCCATGATGAGCACGGCGACCGACATGGCCAGGCCGAGACTGGCGAGAAACGCCCGCACGGGCCACCGGACGATGCGCCGCACGATCATGCGCGAGGACTCGTCCAGCGCGCCGGCCAATGCGGTCCGCGCTCCCAAGCTGCGGCGGTAGAGCGGCGGGGAGGGCGGAAGCATCGCTTCCGCCGGCGGCAGCCGGACAGCCCGCCGCACCGCTGCCAGGCTGCCCGCAAGAGCTGCGCCCAGACTGATCGCGCCGGCGATCACGAAGCCGGCCGGGCCAGGTCGGTAGAGCAGGAACGGAAAGCGGTAGAACTGGGTGTAGAGTTCGGTGTTCCAGTGACCCAACCAGGCGCCGGCCAAGGAGCCGATCAGCATTCCGAGCGCTCCGATTACAAGTACCATCTTGGCATAGTGCCAGCCGATCGACCAGTTGCCGTAGCCGAATGCCTTCAGCAGACCGATCTCGCGGCGCTCCGTTTCGATCAACCGTGCCATCACCATGTTCGTCAAGAAGGCGGCAACGGCAAGGAAGATGGTCGGCATGATCCGCGACATGTTCTTCTGCTGCGCAATCTCGCTTTCCAGGAACCAGTTGGAGGTCTGGTCGGGTCGCCCGTAAGCGCCCACACCGCCGAAGGGCGCCAGCATCCCGTCCAGTCGCCGAATGACGTCATTGGTATCCGTGCCGGGCAGGACACTGAGCGTCACGCTGTTGAAGGACCCCTGCAGGTCGAAGGCTGCCGCCAGCGCGTCCCGGCCCATCCACAAGATCCCGAACCTTTCGTCGTCGGGCATGAGGCCGCCTGGGGCGATGGCATAAACGAATTCCGGGCTGAGCGCCGTGCCGACGACCTGCAGCGTGCGCTTGCGTCCGTTCAGCACGGCATCAAAGCTGTCGCCCGGTTTCAGCCGGTGCGCCTCGGCGAAGGGCTCGCTCACCACCACCTCGTCCGGCCTGCTCGGGTCGACCAGCCGCCCCGATCGGACGACGAGTGCGTTCATGAGCTGGGGGCCGCTGTCGGGCAGCGAAATTGCCTGCGCGACCACGGGTTCGGCGTAACCGACCATGTCGAGGATGACCCCTTCGACAATGCGCGTCTCGGCGAGCCGCACGCCCGGAATGTGAGCGATGTCGCGTCCGAGCGAGTCCGGTGCGCGCTTGGCCTGGGCAAAGATATCGGCAAAGCGCGTCCGTTCGTAATAAGCCGCGGTCGTCTCCTGAAGCGCCTCGATCGTGGTCAGAGCCATGATCAGTAATGCAGTGCCGGAAGCGATGACGAGCGCGATGGCGACGACCTGGGCCTTCAGGCTCCACAACTGGCGCAACAGCTTGCGGTCAAGGCTGCTCATGACGATCACCACTGGAGCTCGGCGGGTCTACGCTGAACGACGTTCCGTCGCGTTTCGGCGATGCGCCCGTCGGCAAAGTAGAGCACCCGGTTGGCAATCTCGGCAATGACGGCATTGTGGGTGATGAGCGCCGTGGTCGTTCCCAGGCTGCGGTTGATCTTCAGGATCGCGTCTAGGACGAGGATGCCTGTCTTGCTGTCGAGTGCGCCCGTCGGTTCATCGCACAGCAGCAGATCCGGTCGCTTTGCGATGGCGCGGGCGATGGCCACGCGCTGCTGTTCGCCACCGGAAAGCTGCGCGGGAAAGTGATCCATCCTGTCGCCCAGGCCGACCATTGAGAGAGCCTCGGCCGGCGGCATTGGGTCCCTGGCGATCTCGGTCACAAGGGCGACGTTTTCGCGGGCTGTCAGGCTCGGGATCAGATTGTAAAATTGAAAGACAAAGCCGACGTGGTTGCGCCGATAAAGGTTGAGGGCGCGTTCGCTCTCCATCGAGAGTTCGCTGCCGCGAAACAAGACGCTGCCGCTCGTCGGTGCATCGAGCCCGCCGAGAATGTTGAGCAAGGTCGACTTGCCGCTCCCCGACGGCCCCAGCAGCACCACCAGTTCGCCTTCGTGGAAATCGACATCGACGCCACGCAACGCGTTAACCTCGACCGTCCCCATCCGATAGACTTTCGTCAAGGCACGCGCCTGCAGTGCTATCGCCGATGCTTCACGCTCCACCGCTTGCTCCTTGGCTAAAGGTGATCACGGGATCGTCATTCGGAAAGATAACGCTCGATCCGGGGAATTGGAAACGTCAGCAGGTCTTTTGCCATTTCGCTGGTGACTGTCGCGTGAACCGAGCGACCCACATGCTTGCGCAGCTTGCTGAGCATGCGCCCGCGCTACGATAATCATAGCCCTCGACAAGCTGTCAGAGCCAAAACGTGCCTTGCAAATTCGCCGCCGGAGATGCCAACTGCTCAGCGCGCCATCAGAACAGGGAAGCTGGTTTCATCCAGCATCGTTCGTGTGGCCCCACCGAAGACAAACTCCCGCAGTCGGGAATGTCCATAAGCACCCATGACGATCATTTCGGCGCCGATTTCCATGGCGTGCTTTTGCAGCACCGCGGCAACCGAGTGGCCAGTACTCGGCAGAATGTCGACTGTAACCTGAATGCCATGGCGTGCGAGATAGACGGCGACATCTGCGCCCGGCTCGTCTCCGCTGGCCCTCGGCGCCGAAACGGGGTCGACCATAGCGACATGAACCGAACCCGCCGCTCTCATGATCTCCAACGCGTCGCGGACGGCGCGGGCCGCCTGCGGGCGAGAGTCCCAGGCGACTACAACGGTGTTTGGATGCAAGGTTGTTGTCTTGCCCGGCGCGCATAGAAGTAACGGCGTCCTGGCGTGGAACAGTCCACCGCTAACGATCTGGCGCTTCAGGTCCTCGTCTTCGCACGCAGCAGGACCGACCACGACCAAGTCGGCGTAAAGGGCGCGCTCGCCAATGTCGTAGCCCACTCCGGCCAATTCCGCAAAAATGCTGTCAACGTCGAAGGATAAATCAGTTGACGCTAGCCGGTTCTGGATATGCTCGACTTGTTCTGCCAGCTCTTGCAGGCATCGATCCCGATGCTCCAGCCAGGCTGGCGCTAAGGTCTCGTAGCGCCCGGTGGGGGTGGGCGCCATCGTAATCAGGAAAACACTGAGATGGGCGCCGACCTCGCTGCATAGGTCCGCGGCTAACTTCACATCGCGGTCACTTTGTGATGTGCCGGTCACGCTGAGAATTGTCTTGAACGACATTGATTCCTCCCGTTTTGCACGCCCGATGTTCAAAAACGCCTATTGCCCATCCTTTGCGCTTGCATTGGCGACCAATTTCATCCGCTGCTCCGGGCAAGTGCCACTGCGGCTCCTTTCAAGAGGGCCTCCTCACCCTTGATCAGCAAAATCGGCACCTGCTTCAACCAAGGCGGGGCACTTGCGCGAGCCTCGAGCGCGAGCCGGAAGGTATCGTCGCTCAAGATCCGTTCTATCTTTCGAGGAAGCGGTCCCCACAAGTAGATGCCGCCCTGGGCGTCATAGACAAGTGCGATGTCGGCCACGAACCTGGCGAGCCAGGTTGCGAAGTAGTTCATGGTTTCCACGGCGACTGTATCCTGCGCCGCAAATGCAGCATCGATTACTGCCAATGACTGTAGGGAGCACACAGGTTGACCTCGGACACGCAGCAAACAGTCATGCAGGCGGCTCAGCCCCGCAGCAGAGAGCATTTGCTCCACCGAGACATGCAAGTTTTCCCTTCGGAGAAGGTTTGCAATATCGAGTTCTTCCTGTGTTTGCGGGGCAAAGGAAATGCTGGCGGCATGCGTGTGGAGAGTCTCCGAGGCGCCGTTGAGGTCTCTGACGGCTGCGACCCCGATCCTGTCGGTTATACACACGACCACCTTTGGTGCATGGTCAACTGGATCGTCTCCGGCAAGACGCTCGACGTCGTGTGGAGCCAGATCCTGCAGGACCGATGACAGCGCTTCCAGCGCGTCCACGATACGGATGGTGGATGGAGTGATGCCACTACTGAAGTCTGAGCCAGTAAATTGGCGTTCAAGCTCGCCGCTGCTTGGAAGGTGTGCGCCGTCTGTGACCGCAACAGCGATCGCACCGGGCGGGTTGGGAACCGATCGAATGTAGGCCGCCAACGCTTCTGCCGCAGTGCCAAACGCGTCGTTGCCGAACTGTACGAAGTGATCGATCGTCAGCCTGTCGGTATCAGCGACGGCGAACCGGATATGGGTTTCGCCCAATTCAACGGCCAAAACGTTATGCGTGAACTTGCTCACCGCATCCCTCCCGAGTTTAGTCAACGACACACGATGGAACATGCCCACTGGATCCGCTTTGATGAGCATCAAAATACGGTCAATTGTCCGATGCCCCAGCGTGTTTTTTTCTGTCACGGACAATGTTGACGAGCATCAAAGACAGGGAGGCAATGTTTGCTAAACTATAATAATGCGTTTCTTTGCTTTAGGCGAAACGAAGTTTCTTGGAGAAGCCGTGTCTCATGCAAGCGGCATTTCGCTCGATTTGCATGAGGAGCGTGACTTCGCAGGCGGTGAACACAAAAGCCGGCCGCTGGAAAGTGTACGTGGGCGCGACGTCTATGTGCTGCACAGCCTCAACGGCAGAGGTGCTTGCTCAGCCAACGACAAGCTCTGCAAATTGCTCTTCTTCATCGCGGCATGCCGCGAGAATGGCGCGTCGCGGGTCACGGCAGTCGTGCCATATCTGGCCTATTCACGAAAGGACAGGCAAACCAAGGCGCGCGACCCGGTGACCACGCGCTACGTCGCCCAACTCTTCGAGGCGGTCGGCACGGATAACGTCGTGACGCTCGACGCCCATAACATTGCGGCTTTTCAGAATGCGTTCCGATGCCGGTTGGTTCACCTTGATACAAGAAGATTGTTTGCCGGGGTCATGATGGAAAAAGCTGCAGGCGGGCCCTTGGTGGTTTTTTCACCGGACGGAGGTGGGATCAAGCGGGCGCAACTGCTCAAGGAGACACTTGAAAGCATGTCGGGGCACGAAGTCGGTTTCGGTTTCGCCGAGAAGCGACGTAGCCGCGGAGTTGTTTCGGGAAACCTCTTCGCCGGAGATGTTGATGGTTCCGCTGTCTTCGTCGTGGACGACATGATCAGCACGGGGGGAACGATGACGAGGGCCGCGCAGGCTTGCCGCGAGCGCGGCGCGGCGGCTGTCTATGCCATCGCCGCCCATGGCCTGTTCGACCGGGGTGTGGAAGCCATGTTCGCCAATCCAGCGATCGACCGCACCATCGTTACGGACTCGGTTGCGCCCTTTTCCGTGCCGGAGGAAACGCTCCACGCCAGCATTGACGTTGTGTCGGTCGCTCCGCTCATTGGCGAAGCGATCAAAAGGCTGCATTCGGGCGGATCCATTTCGGAACTTTTGGGCGGCGAAGACTAATGCATTCCCGAGCCGCCATCGCCAGGTAGGCGAGCGTCAGCGGTCGCCATTTTTCGGGGTGACGCACCGGATGTTCCAGCAAATGGGCAAGGCACAGCCGGGCGCGCACGAGGCATCGGAACCCGCCATAAAGCCCAAGCAGCCGCCTATCAGGGCGGTTGCCGAGATGCTGCTCAAGGGTGTCGAGGAGTACAGTTCGCGCCCAGGGTGCGCCCAGGAGGTCGCATTCAAGTCCCAGATAGTTCACTTCGTCATACGGTTCGAGTATCCGCATAGATCGATTGAACTCGAGGCAGTCGATGATCTGCGGCGGTGACACGAGACACACATGCTCAGGCCGAAGGTCGCCGTGCCCCTCGACTACTAGCCCGGCCGCAATACGGGCTTCAACCAGCTGACGCATTTCCTCGATGCCGTTGTCGACATCGTCGAGCAACGCGGCAGCGCCCGCCTCGCGAAGGTCGAATTCGGATCGCAGCAAGATTGATCTGTTCACCTGTTGCTCGCGTACGAGGAGCGCTGGATAGGTTGCCCCGTCTGCGACCTGTGGCGGGCATGTTGCATAAAAGTCGGCAAGCTTGCGGGCAACGTCGTGCAGTTCGCGCTCCTCGAGGCGCTTGTCCTTGATGCGCCTATCCAGCATGTCCTGTTCCGGCAGCCTACACATGACGACGAGCCAGTCCACGATGCGGCCTGGCGGATCGAAACTTAACTGGCCGGCGCTACGGTTATAGAGCGGGATCACCGAACGGTATGTCTCCGCAGCCAGTCGGCGGTTTAGACGGAGTTCTTCCTCACAGAAGAATCTTCGCTTGGCCAATGTGCTGAAGTCGAGAAATGGATAGCTGACGGGCTTCTTCAGCTTCAAGACGTGATCTTTGCCCAGGAAGACCCACGACATGTGGGTCTCCTTAACTTCTATTCCGCTCGGCTCACCGGCATAGGAGGCGGGGTCGGCAAGGTATCGGGTCTTTTCGGCAAGTGTTACGATGAACAGGCTCCTTGACGGTTCTCGGCTACGGGTAACTGCCGGCGTTCACTTCGCAAGGATCCACCTCCACAAGGAGCGACTGCGTCATGCCGTCGAAGGCCCATTCAACAAAAAGCAGGTGTGGCCGCGGGCACCGGCCACAATCAAATCGGTGCCGAACTTCCTCGCGGTGCCCACCAAGGTTGCGCCGTCTTCCGGCTCATCGGGGCCGACAAGCTCAGCGCGACCCGCGCTATGCTGACCACGAAGCGCACAACGTCAGGGGTGCTTTCATCTGCCTTGCTCGGCTGCCGGCCTTGCAGCGTCACAACCATCACTTCTGTGCGTGAGGGCCGTCGATGTCGAGTTCCACCAGGATCGTATTGTAGATCATCGTTCTCGCCCCCCGCCACAGGCGAAACCGCCCGCATACGTTCAAAGGTTCGGGGACATCTCCGGATCCAATGAGTGTTCCTTCGCCGGTTCGGGAACCTCGGTCATGGTCGCCTCCGTCAGGAGCAGCACGCTTGCCACGGAAACCGCATTCTCCAGCCCAACGCGGACGACCTTGGTCGGATCGATTATGCCAGCCTCGACGAGATCGACATAGGTCTTGGTTCCTGCGTCGAAACCGTGGTTGCCTTTACCCTCCAGCATGCGGGCCACCGCAACCCCGCCGTCTGCCGCCGAGTTTTCCGCTATCTGTCGGGCAGGGGCCTCCAGCGCGCGCTTGAGTATCTGTACGCCGGTTCGCTCATCGCCGTCACATTTCGCCTCCTCCTCGGCGACGGCCGACACGCATCGCAACAGGGCAAGACCTCCGCCCGGGACGATGCCTTCCGTAACTGCGGCCTTCGTCGCGCTGATAGCGTCGTCGAGCGCCTCCTTTTTGGCCTTGAGTTCGGCCTCGGTTGGCGCGCCGGCCCGGATCACTGCCACGCCGCCGGCAAGCTTCGCCAGTCGCTCCTGCAATTTCTCGCTGTCGTAGTCACTCGTCGTCTTCTCGATCTCGCGCCGGATCTGATCGATGCGGCTCTTGATTGCCTGGCGGTCGCCGCCGCCACCGATGATCGTCGTATTGTCCTTGTCGATAACGACGCGCTTAGCGCGTCCGAGTTGGTCGATCGTGACGCTGTCCAGCTTGATTCCAAGCTCCTCAGAGATAACCTGCGCGCCTGTGACGATGGCGATGTCCTGGAGCATTGCCTTGCGCCGGTCGCCGAACCCGGGTGCCTTGACGGCACAGTTGCGAAACGTGCCGCGCAGATGATTGACGATCAACGTCGCCAGCGCATCGGCCTCGACATCTTCGGCGATGACCATCAGGGGCCTGCAGGCCTTGACGATCGCCTCAAGCAGGTTGATCAGGTCGTTCAGCGGGCCGATCTTTCGGTCGACGACGAGGATCGCGGCGTCCTCGAGAACAGCCTCCATCTTGTCGGCGTCGGTGACGAAGTAGGGGGAAAGAAAGCCGCGGTCGAATTGCATGTCTTCCACAACGTCCAGCACCGTCTCGGTCGTCTTGGCCTCCTCGACCGTGATGACGCCTTCGTTTCCGACCTTCTCCATGGCCGCGCCCACGAGGTGACCGATCGCAGCGTCGTTATGGGCTGCGATCGCGGCGATCTGTTCCTTCTCCAGTGTCGTCCTGATAGGCTGCGACATCTTCCGCAGCGCCTCGACGGCACGTCTTGTCGCTCTGTCGAGACCTCGCTTGATGTCGATTGCACTGGCGCCGGCCACAACGTTTCGCACGCCGTCGGAGAACATGGCATGCGCCAGAATTGTCGACGTACTGGTACCGTCACCGACCATTTCGCCGGTTTTTTCAGCAGCCTGACGCAACATTAGAGCTCCGAGGTTTTCCTCCCGGTCCTTCAAGTCGAATTCCTTAGCGATGGTGACACCGTCGTTGCAGACGATCGGAGCGCCCCACTTCTTCTCGATCAGAACCGACTTTGACCGCGGGCCGAGGGTTACGCGCACCGCATCTGCCAATTGAGTTGCACCACGGAGGATTTTTTCGCGGGCGGCCGAGCGAAACAGAATTTGCTTGTGCGCCATTTACCCACCCCTGCAATCCAGTTGGGATTGCGAAATGATGCCACCTCCCGCCATCCCTGACTTTGATTGGCGTCAAGATGCTTTCAATCCGCCGAGGAAATTTACCCGATTGAGCCGCATCAAGGCTGATCATCGCGACAGGACGTAGCTTTTAAATATGCAGGAGGGTTTCATGCGAAGCCGCACTGGTGCGCCCGGAAGAAGAGAAATCACATCCGTCCTCTGGTTTGAGGAGATCGGCCACGAGGACATCAGCCGTGTCGGCGGAAAAAACGCTTCCTTGGGCGAGTTGGTGAAGGCTCTCGCGCCGCGGGGCATTCGCATTCCGCCCGGCTTTGCCACGACCGCCGAGGCCTACCGGAACTATTTGGAGGAGAACCGTCTCGGTCCGGCGATCAAGGACCTGCTCCAGGCCCATGCGGCGGGGAAGGCGACGCTTGCCGAGGCCGGCCGGGCAATCAGGTCCTTGCTGCTGCATGGGGATTGGCCCGAAGCGACGAGGGAGGCAGTCCTGAGCGCCTATCGGGAGCTCTGCGCGCGAACCGGCAACGCCGAGGTCGATGTTGCGGTGCGATCGAGTGCCACGGCGGAGGATCTTCCTGATGCCAGTTTTGCGGGGCAGCAGGAATCGTTCCTGAATGTGCGCGGCGGGGCCCTGCTCGATGCGTGCCGTCGCTGCTACGCGTCTTTGTTTACCGACCGCGCCATCAGCTATCGCCAAGCCAAGGGCTTCGACCACATGAGCGTGGCGTTGTCGATCGGGGTGCAGCAGATGGTGCGCTCCGACAGCGGCGGTTCGGGGGTGATGTTCTCGATCGACACCGAGACCGGCTTCAAGGACCTGGTTGTCATCGATGCCGCCTGGGGGCTCGGCGAAACCGTCGTAAAAGGCGCCGTCGATCCGGACGGGTACCAGGTTTTCAAGCCGCTGCTCGAAGACACCACCCTTGTTCCCATCATCGGAAAGAAGCTGGGAAGCAAGATGAGGAAACTGGTCTATGCCGCTGGCGAGACGCCAACGCGCAGCGTTGCGACATCCAAGTTGGAGCGTGCGACGTACGTGCTTCAGGATCAGGAAATCCTGTCGCTTGCTCGGTGGGCCACCGATATCGAGGATCATTACGGGTGTCCGATGGATATCGAATGGGCCATGGATGGCGTGAACAGGCAGATGTATATCGTTCAGGCCCGACCAGAGACGGTGCAGTCGCACCGAGATGCAACGATTTTCAAGACCTATGCAATCGCCGACAGGGGGAGGGCGCTGACCAGCGGGTTTGCAATCGGCCAAGCTGCCGTCGCCGGTCGGGTCTGCCTGATCGAGGACCCCAACGATATCGATAAATTCGTCGACGGCTCCATTCTTGTCACCGGCACGACGGATCCCGACTGGGTTCCCGTCATGAAGCGGGCGGCTGCGATCATTACCGATCATGGCGGCCGGACCTCGCACGCGGCAATCGTCAGTCGCGAGCTCGGGCTTCCGGCAATCGTCGGCACCGGCAACGCGACCCGCATCCTGTCCGAAGGACAGCATGTCACTGTTTCCTGCGCGGAGGGCAACCAGGGCTTCGTCTACGAAGGCACCGCCCATATAGACACCCAAACGGTCGATGTCGCTGATTTGCCCCGCACACGCACCGAAATCATGCTGAATCTCGCAAATCCAGCTGCTGCCCTGCGCTGGTGGCCACTTCCGGCTAACGGTGTCGGTCTGGCGCGCATGGAGTTCGTGATCGGCAATCACATCCAGATCCATCCGATGGCGTTGGTACGCTATGGGGAATTGAAGGACGAAAAGGCGAAGCAGGAAATCGCCGAATTGACCATCGGTTATGCCGACAAGACGGAATACTTCGTCGACCGCCTTTCGCGCGGGCTGGCCAGCATTGCGGCGGTCTTCTATCCCAAAACGGTGATCGTCCGGATGAGCGACTTCAAGGCCAACGAGTATGCGGGCCTCGTCGGCGGCGCGCAGTTCGAACCGCTGGAAGAAAACCCGATGATCGGGTTCCGGGGGGCTTCGCGATATTATTCGCCTCGCTACAGTGAGGGTTTCGCGCTCGAATGCCGCGCAATCCGACGCCTGCGCGAGGAAATTGGGTTCCGCAACGTGGTGCTCATGATTCCGTTCTGTCGTTCGACGGCCGAAGCCGATCGCGTTCTCGCCGTGATGGCTGAGAACGGGCTTAAGCGCGGCGAGAACGGCCTTCAGGTCTTTGTCATGTGCGAGATACCGTCGAACGTCGTCCTGGCCGGCGAATTCGCGCGGCGCTTCGATGGGTTTTCAATCGGCTCGAACGATCTCACGCAGCTTACCCTTGGGGTTGACCGGGATTCGGCGGAACTCGCCGAGCTATTCGACGAGCAGGACCCGGCAGTCAAATGGATGATTTCCAGCGTCATTTCGCAAGCCCACAAGGCCGGTGCCAAGGTCGGGCTTTGCGGCCAGGCGCCGAGCGACCATCCCGGTTTTGCCGCTTTTCTTGTCGAATGCGGGATTGATTCCATCTCGGTGAGCCCCGACAGCTTCATTGCCGTCAAACGACAGGTCGCGGAAGCGGAGCAACATTTTTCCCGCGCGACAGAAAGGAAGGATAGTGACGGTGGCACACCAGCAACCAGATCCGCAGGCGTCAGCAAGAACGGACACGACCGGTGATGAGAACCGGGTGATCGCCGCGAAACTCCGCGAATATGCCGATCTGCTCGAGCAGCAGGGTGCGGATGGCTTCCGGGAGAAGGCCTACCGAAGGGCGGCCGACGTTGTCGCCATGCTCGACCGGCCGGTGGGCGAGATACTCGCACGCGAGGGCAGGCAAGGGCTGGTCGATCTGCCGGCCGTCGGGTCGGGCATTGCTGGCGCGATTGCCGAGATGCTGGTGACTGGTCGATGGTCGCAACTGCAAAGGTTGCGCGGGGAACTGGAGCCCGACGCACTGTTGCAGACGATCCCGGGCATCGGGCCCGAATTGGCACGCAGACTGGCCGACGACCTCCACATCGAGACGCTTGAGGAGCTGGAGGTGGCTGCCCATGGCGGTAAGCTTTCGCGGTTGCCGGGGTTTGGTCCCCGTCGCGAGCAGATGATCATCGCAGCTCTTTCCGATCGGCTCGGCCGCCGTCACCTGAGGCAAGGCTTTCGGCTTGCGCCTCAGCCGTCCAACGATCTAATTCTTGAGGTGGATCGCCTGTATCGACAGAAAGCCGCCGAAGGGGCACTGCGGATCATCGCGCCGAAACGCTTCAATCCCTCCGGGAAGGCGTGGCTGCCGGTGCTTCATGTCCGTCGCGGCGACTGGCATTTCACTGCGCTCTATTCCAATACCGCAGTCGCTCATCGGCTGGGAAAGACCAAAGACTGGGTGGTGATCCATTATCAGGCCGCAGGGCAGCCGGAGGGTCGGTGCACCGTGGTCACCGAGACGCGCGGGCCATTGTCAGGCGATCGTGTGGTGAGGGGCGGCGAGGACGAGATTGTTGCCGGGCGTTTCGGCGAGCCTAAAGTGTACTGAGGCCCACGATATCAATGGCCGGACGGCATGGGCCAGAACCATTCGCCTTCAACCCTGCTTCCCTTCGAGCAGGAGAGGCATTCTGTCCGGCGACGGCAACTCTCCCGTAACCACGCTCAGGCGGTTCGTTACTCCGTTGACGCCCGCAACGCACTCCGCGGCAGCGCAGGCTGCTTCGCGTTTTGCCTCATCCGAAACGTGTCCCCACAGAAAGACGTTGCCGTCTGTCACCGCGACGTCGATCAATTCGCGTTCGAGGCCTACATCCTCGCACAGCCGGGCCAGAATGGCGCGACGCAAGGCGCGGTCGCCAGACGCGATCTCTTCGGGCGCATAGGATGCAACCGCCCGCAAAAGGTCCTGCCGGCTGACGATGCCGACGACCGTTTCACCGCGCAGGACCGGAACCCGATTCACGTCGTTGGCCACCATGATGGCGGCGATGCGGTCTGCCTGGGTCGTTTCATTGATCGTGATGACGTGTCGGCTCATCACGTCGCCGACGCGCCAGCCGTGACGCTTGACATAGTCGTCAGTGGGTGGGGTGGCAGCGGCCAATCGACCTTTTTCAAACCAGAACGAGGGGCTTAGCTCTGCTCGCTGGAGCAGGTCGCCCTCGCTCAACATGCCGACCAGCCGATGGCCCGCATCGCAGACCGGAAGGCCGCTGATGCGATTGGCGAGCATGATGCGGGCCGCATCTCCGACGCTGTAGTCCGGGGTGATCGAAATGACCCTCGACGTCATGATGTCCTTCGCCTTCATTACGCGCCTCCGTTTCCAGGGACCATTTTGTTTAATGCTGTCGCAGGGCAAACGGGGCGGCATTGACGAGGATCAAGGATGGGTTGCCCAATGGGCCAAGTCGGGAACAGGGAGCATGGCTATGCCTTACGCAGAAAACGCCGACCTTCCGCTGTCCTTGCGGCGATCCTTGCCGGAACACGCGCAGGACATCTATCGCGAGGCGTTCAATCACGCTTTTGCAGCCCATGCCAACGACCCACGCCAGGAAGAGGCTGCCCACCGGATAGCGTGGGGCGCAGTGAAGCGCTCCTTTGTCAAAACGAAGGAGGGCTGGGTCGTGCGCAGTGATTGAAGCGTGTTTCATGCGCGAAGCTTCGTTGCCGCCGCACCGTCTGATTCAAGGCCGGCGCTGGTTGAGCCTGCCGGAAAGCGGCGGCCCATCAGTGGTGGCCGCTCACCGCCTTCAGCAACTCGTCATTCAGCTTCTTGTCCCCGGAATGCGACACGTCGCCGATGCTCAGCATGCCGACCATGCGTTTCTTGCCGTCGATCACCGGCAGCCGGCGAATCTTCTTTTCTTCCATCAGATGGACGGCCTCTTCCAGCGTGTCTTCCGTTCGGCAGTAGGCGATGCCGGGGGACATGATGTCGCGCGCCGTCAACGACGACACGTCTAGCCCGTTCGGCACGGCGCGGATCGCGATATCCCGGTCCGTCACCATCCCGATAAGGCGGTCGTCTTCGCCGACCGGCACCGCGCCGATATCCTGTTCCTTCATGATTTTCGCAACGTCGGAAACGGGCATGGTCGGTGGCACCCAGGAGACCTTCTTGTGCATTGCGTCCGAGACTTTCATCGTTCCATCTCCTCTTTCATAAACTCCTAAAATAAAGCGATTGGTCGGCAGGCACCTTGATGGCGATCAAGTCATGACAGGATGAGGCTAAGGCTTTGTGCCGCCATTGATCGGCGTCAATCTTATGCCGGCTCACATGCGCTAGAGTTTTTTTAATGATGGAGGGAGGCCATGAACGATACACATGTCGCGGCGCTGGATCATACCATCCAGCAAACCAATCGCTGGCTGAAGGCGCTTGTCAGCGACTACAATTTCAACGATCGACACCAGGCCTACAACGCCCTCAGGGCGGTGCTCCATGCGTTGCGCGACCGCCTGACGGTCGAACAGGCGGCCCATCTCGGGGCCCAGTTTCCGATCCTGGTGCGCGGAATCTATTATGAGGGCTGGCACCTCGGTTCGAGATCGGCACTGGAGCGTCAGGTGGACGAGTTCGCTGCCCGCGTAGCTCAGGACCTGCCACAGCAGTTCCCGCGCGATCCGGTTAGTACGACAAAGGCAGTGTTCGCCCTGCTCTGGACGGAACTGGATCCGGGGGAGACTGCCAAGATCATCGATGCGCTTCCCGTGCCGCTGCGGGCCCTGTGGCCGGAAGCAGCGCGCCGCAGTTGACGACATGTACCTCCAGGGCTTTCGCGCAGGTGAAGGCGACACGTTGGAAGGGATATGGTGACGACTTGGAAGACTGTGCTGTTTGTGACTGCACCGCGCGACAGCGACGAGGACCTGAAGGCCGCCATCGCTTTGTGCATTGCCTGTGGCGCCCACCTGTCGGTACTGCTTCTGATCATCGCGGCGCATCCGTTTTTCTCAACACGAATTTGTCGAGCATCGGCGGCCAGATTTCGGAAAACGGCCCCGGACAGACTGGCAGTTGGGCGCGGAGCCAATCACTTGCCAGTAATCTGAGCTTCCGTGGATCCATCAGGCCACGTCCTCTGCTCCAAACAGGCCAGCTTGCCCTGTTTTGCCCTCGCGAATCTCCTCGCGAGCCGCTGCTCTCCTCGTATCGTGATTCTTCAGTGCCGCTGACCTTTCCCCGCTGACCTAATCCATTTTGAAGTAAGCTCTGGCCCATTGAGAGGACCAGGGAATGAAGCGCAACCGTTTCACAGACGAACAGATCGTCGGCATTCTGAAGGAGCATGAGGCGGG
>JAEYDD010000060.1 GCA_023404095.1 Pseudomonadota bacterium
AATCGCAAACTTCTATTTCTGATCACCCTTGGAGGGGGGGCAGCTCCGGCGGCCCGCCGCACTCATTTCAAGGAAAGGACGATCCGCATGAAAAGCCGCTGGAACGACGAGGACGCAGCCCGCTACGTAGAGGCCGCGCGCGCGGCGGGACAGAGCGAGGCCCTCGGCCTTCGCATCTACACCTCCCGGATCATCGGCGGCGACCCGGACCTCGTCCTGCACGGTGGCGGCAACACCTCCGTCAAGGTCAAATCGGCCGATGGCGAAGCGCTCATGCATATCAAAGGCAGCGGCTGGGATCTCGACACGATCGAGGCCCCGGGCCTGCCCGCCGTACGTCTCGCCCCGCTGCTCGAGACCCGCGACGGCCCAAAGCTCTCCGATCCGGACATGGTCGCCCTGCTGCGCGCAAGCCTCATCGAAGCGGCAGCGCCGAACCCGTCCGTCGAGGCCCTGCTGCACGCCTTCCTCCCCTTCGCCTTCGTCGACCACACGCATGCGACGGCGATCCTCGCGCTTGCCGACCAACCCGACATGCGCGAGACGGTCAAGCGCATCTACGGCGACCGCCTCGCCTACGTGCCCTATGTCATGCCCGGATTCGACCTTTCCATCGTGGCCGATCGCATCTACCGCGACCACCCGGGCTGCGAGGGCCTGTGGCTGGAAAACCATGGTCTCTTCACCTTCGCCGACGATGCCCGCACCTCCTATGAACTGATGATCGAGTTCGTCACGATAGCGGAAGAGGAGCTTAACCGCGCCGGCGTCAAGCTCTCCGGCCCTCAGCCGAGCGACGGCGAGGAAGACGCGGCACTCAGGGCACGGCTGGAGAATGCGCTCACCCGCGACGGTTCCCACTTCGCACAGGGCGTCTTTCTCGATTTTCGCTCCACAGCCGCGATCCGCGAGCACGCTTCCAAGGAGAATGTGGAGGCCATCGGCCTGCGAGGCACCGTCACACCGGATCACGTCATCCGCATCAAGCCTTGGCCGATGGTCATCGAGGCCGATGCGAACGAGGCTTCAATCGACCAAGCGCTCGCCGCCTATGCCGAGCGCTACCGTACCTACTTCACCCGGAACGCCGCCCGCACCAATGAACCGAAGCGCATGCTGGACGCATATCCTCGCGTCGTTCTGGTTCGGGGCAAAGGCATCTATGCCCTCGGCTCGACCGCGAAGGCTGCAACGATCGGCGGCGACCTTTGCGAACAGGCGACCCGGGCGATCAACGCCGCGGAAGCCTATGGGCGCTTTACACCCATCGGCGAGGCCGATCTCTTCGACATGGAGTATTGGTCGCTCGAGCAAGCAAAACTTCAGGTCGCAGCTCAGTAGTGCCGCTTTCGCTGAGAGGAGCTTTCCGAGTTTCGGCTTGAGCGTGCAACGATTCAAGTTTCATTGGTTGCGGGCCTGATCACGCGGAGACTCGTAACGCTTTGCAGTTCAGACTGGACGGCTACACCTTCCAATCAGGCCCGAAGGACTGCCGCTGAGATTGCCTGGCAATTGTAGACACCGGCGCCGCGACGCGGTGTCGTACGCCGCGCGACAGCGGCCACGCTGACCGGTGTCAGCGGCCGGCCGACTTCGGCGGCGGTAGGAGAGACGAGGCCGTGGAATGATATCCTTGGCGCGCCGCTCGCGAAGACGCCCAGCATGAGCGCTAACGGCACGACCCTGACGACTCCGCCGACGAGTTTGCACTGCACGGACATCAGATGCCGACCCGTTCCCGCAGCTCCGGATTCAGCTCGGCGCGAAGAGTGGTAATGATCCGCCCCGCCTCTTCCTGTGTGAGACCACACAGCAGAAGCGATTGGTCGGCGAGCGCAAGACCGGCCGCAAGATTTTCCGGAAAGACAACGTTGGCACCGGCTTTGACAAGGGGCGTGATCTCCAGGTCATCCGCCGTGCTGACAACACAGGGAATGGCCATCTGCTGCTCGTTCGCAAACTTCAGGATCCGTTCGACGGCGGAGTGCCTATCAAAAGTGATGACGACCAGCCTGGCCTTTGCGAGGCCTGCGGCGGACAGTATCCGGCGATGCGCGGCATCGCCGTGGACGATCATGTGGCCCAGTCGTTGGGCTTCCTTGAAACGCCCGAGATCGGTTTCAATGGCGATGTGCGGTATCTTCGCCGCCTCAAACGCGGTCGCAACGAGGCGGCCGACACGTCCGCATCCACACAGCACAACATGCTGGTCGAACGGCTCGCTTGCTGTGCGAAGCGCAGTCTCGGCTGCGGCCACGCGGGAGCGCCGATTGCCGACCAGTTGCTCGACAAATGCGCTGTGCTGAATCAGCAGGGGGGCCAGGCCCATCGTGAGCGCAAGGGCAATCAGGACCGGTTGACCGACCTCGGACGCCATCAGGCCGCTGTTCATGGCCAGGGTCAACAACAGCAGGCCGAATTCCCCGCCGTGGGCAAGGATGACAGCGACGCGGAGGGCGATCGGGGCGGACCTGCGCAGCATGAGCCCGACAACGAAGGTAATGAGCGCTTTGCCGAACAGAAAGACCGCACACCAGGCGAGGATGGCGTAGGGAAACACCACGACCAGCCGGAGGTCTATCTGCATGCCCACCGTGACGAAGAACAGACCGACAAGCACGTCACGGAACGGGCGTAAATCGTCCTCCACGCGGTGTTGAAAATCGCTCCCGCCGATCACCATGCCGGCTATGAAGGCGCCAATCGGCAAAGCCAGACCAGCGAGATGAGCCAGATAGGCGGCCCCGAGAGCAACGAAAAGCGCCGCCAGGAGAAACAAGTCGTTCGAGCGGGACTTGGAAGCACCGGCAAGAACAGTGCGGATGAGCGGACGGGCGACGATGGAAACTGCAATGAGTGCGATCGCCGCTAGCCCGAGACGCCCCACGAGATCGAACGGATCGACGGATGCCTGCCTGGACCAACTGTCTACGGCGACGAGCAGAGGGATCGTCGCGATATCCTGAAATAACAGGATGCCGAGGGCAAAGCGTCCATGCTGACTAGAAATCTCGCCTTGCTCGGCGAGTTGCTTCATGGCAACGGCGGTCGATGACATTGCCACAGCACCACCAAGCAGAATGGCGATGCGGGGATCAAACCCGAACGACCAGAGCGCGCCGGCAATCATTGCCAGGGTTCCTCCCACCTGCAGGCTGCCTGCCAGGAGGACGTCGGTGCGCGCTGCAAGCAGGGTGCTCAGCGAGAACTCCAGCCCGACCATGAACATCAGGAAGATCAGGCCGAGTTCGGCGAGGAAGAGGGTGTCGTCCCCGAGTGCCACGAGATTCAGGCCATAGGGACCAATCGCAAGACCCGCCAGGAGGTAGCCCATGGCGGCAGGCATTCGCAGCGCGGCGAAGAGCGCCACGGCAACGGCCGATACCATGATCATCGACAGACTTTGAGTGAGCAGGTGGTCGGTCATTGTGTGCCTCGGCGGAGCGGGCGGGCTGTGACAATACCACATCAACGCCGCATTGCCCGATATAACGGAGCAAACCCCAGCCAATGTGCGGCTTTCTTCCTTCGAAGGTCTGCCAGGCTGATTGTCGTGCCGAGTTGTGTAGCGTTCGCAGGTTCCTTTCGTTGAAGGTCGCAGCCGACGTGAGGCGTCGCGGATCTTCCCCTTGAGCCGCGAGCCGGTTTCCAAGAATGTCGGTTCTCGCTGCCGCGGGGCTAGACGCGCCTGGAGCGTTGCATCTTCATCAATGGGATCCCGCAGACAGACCCAAGGCAGAACTGGTGAAGCATCGCACGGCTATGCGGAGATTTGAGCGGCTGTGCCACGAGCGTAGCTTTTGCGAAGGCTCCACACAGATGAACAACCGCGCTGCGCGTCAAATGCGTGGGGAGGTGGCCCGTGGTCCTGTCCATTGGTCGGGAAAAAATCGTAAATCAGATGCGCTGGCAGGCCGACCGAAAAGGAACCCCTGGCCATAGTGACAGCCGAGTTCTCGTAGTGCGTGGAATTCCGTCCCCGTTTCAACGCCCTCGGCGACAACCTGCTTTCCCAGTGCCTTTGCCATGTCTATGATGGCCTTCACAATGGCATAGTCGGCGTTCCCGGTGGTCATTGCACGCACGAAGGAACCGTCGATTTTAATCTGGTCATAGGCAAACTCCTTCAGATGCACGAGGGAAGCAAAGCCGGTACCGAAATCGTCAAAAGCCACGATAAAGCCGGCCGCACGCAGCGCCTCAAGCTGCGCGCCGATATCGCCGCCCTCCTCCGACAGCATGACACCTTCGGTGACCTCGATCTGGATATGCCGAGGCGACAGTCCTGTTGACCGGGTCGCGTCTAGGACTTCATCGACAAGGCGGGGGCTGCCTGGAAACGCGCTAAACTGCGACGACGAAACGTTGACCGCGATGTGTCCGAAATCGATTCCGGCCCTCTCCCACGCGTCGGCTTGTGCGACGGCGCTCTGCAGCACATGGCTGCCGATGCGCCTGGAGAGTGCTGGGTCGTCCAGAGCCGCGGCAAAAGCCGCGGGACCGAGAACCGAACCATCGGGCTTCTTCAGCCTCAGAAGTGCCTCAAAGCCGATGCGCCGTCCCGTATCGAGCGCAATCTTCGGCTGGTAATAAAGCACGAAGAGACCCTGTGCGAGCGCCTCTTCCGCGAGCGCCAGCGCCGCCTTGTCGGCTTTCGCGCGATTGAGCCGGCCCGGGTCGGTCCGGGACAACAGATACCGGTCTTCGGATTGCAGGAGACGTTCCACGGCGCAACGCGCAAGCCGATCCAGCAAGCCGCGCACGTCGGCGCCGAGGCGTCGCGGCACCCGATCGAGAACGCAGAGCGAGCCGAGCCGAAGCCCTGGCTCGATCTCCAGCGGCACGCCGGCATAGAAACGGATCCTGTCACTTCCGGTGACGAAAGGATTTTCGGCAAAGCGGACATCGCGAGCGGCATCCGGCACGACGAAGGGCCTCGAGGACTGGATTGTGTAGTCGCAGAAGGCGTCCGCTCTGCGGGACCTGTCCCCTTCGATGCCCCGCTTCGACTTGAACCATTGGCGTTCGCCGTCAAGCAATGTGATGAGGCCGATCGGCGTATCGGCCGCAAGACAGGCGGCATCGACCAGTGCATCGAGCACCGGATCCGGGCCGGTTGAGACGATGGACAAATCTCTCAGACGCCTGAGGCGAGCCGGCTCGTCCTGTGGTGATCCTTTGGGACCGGCCGCTTTCACGGAAATCATATCACCGTTTTCACACTGAATCATAAAGCTTTTCCGCTATCCCCGCTGTTGGATATCACTCAGGCGATAGCCCACGCCGCGGATCGTCTTGATGGCATCGCCGCTCGCGGCATCCAATTCCGCAAGCTTGCCGCGCAACCGGTTGATGTAGACGTCGATCGTCTTGTCGCGCGGATCGTACTCGCGAAAGAGCGCCTGCCTTGCAATGCAAGACTTCGGGCAATCCTCACCGGCACTGTCGTGAAGGACCCGCAGTATCCGTCCTTCGAGTGCGGTCAGCGGCCGACTGGCACCGCCGAAATCCATCGACAGGCGTCCGATGTCGCAATCGATTTTGCCAATCTTGAAAGTAACGCTCTGCCGCAACGCGTTGCGGCCCATCCGCGCCTCGTGCAGGCGATGGACGCGGGCGCGCAGTTCCTTCACGCTGAACGGTTTCATCACATAGTCGTCTGCACCGACACTGATGGCGTCCGCCCGGCTATCGGCGTCTCCAGCGCCCGAGATCATTATGATAGGGACGTTGGAACGGGAGCGCGCCTCGCGGAGCAGTTCCAACCCGCTCCCGTCTGTCAGATTGATGTCGATGAGGATGCAGTCATAGGCAGCGAGCTCGTTTGAATGAATGAAGCGGGTCGCCTGCCTCACGGATGGAAGGCAATCCAGCCGGTCCCGGGAATCCGACCAGTTCAGCCTGAGCATATCAACGACGTCTCGCTGATCTTCGATGATCATTATGTTCATAGTCTCGTCGAATGTTTGGTGGGGTGACCCAAGCCTCTTTCCTGTGCGCCATAGGGCGGGGATGGCATTGGGCGCAGCATTGGCTGCACGTTTTCGCTCCCTGATATGGTTCTTGGACTGAGGCTTTCCAAGGTGGAAAACGGAGAGCTCAAGCGTGACAGCCGAGTGACGAAGTCCGGCCTCAACTGTTTCACGAAGCAAAGATGCAGGTGTCCCGGATCGCGCTGAACGACGATGCTGCCGACCACGACGTCAAACTTGCCGAAAACAAGGTAAGCGTGATCTGGAATCAGCGACTTTCCTATGCGCACGGTCGCCCCACCCTCGCTGATCTCGACAACGAGGCATCGCACGATCTGCGCCTTGCGCATCCATTTTCCCGTGAAGAGCAGGTTACAGAAGAGCGTGACGCTTCGGCGGCACCATTGGCGGCTGAAGTAGTCGGATTCGACGCGGCTCAGATAGGTCGTTCTCTTTGTGGCTTTCACAGGGTGACCTCGATGCTTGCCGAGGTCCCTCTCCGCCATCGGGAGGCAGAAACGCGGCAGTTGGATGCATCGATTAGACCGGCACACCGTTAAGCGACCTCGGCGCCAAATTTAAAAAAGGTAAAATTTAGCAATCTCTCATGGATTGCGGCATCGCTTGAGACTATCGAGAGGTTGAAATCAATGACTGCCGAGGACGATGCAAACCATGCGACGGGAAAACGCAATTGCTGGCACGGGCTTTCGCATCCTGGTGAATGGTTTCAGGCAATGTGCAACGCATCGGTTTTCCGCTGGAGTTCTTGCTGGCGGCATCTCTGCTTTCGTCGTCGCCTGGCTCCCGACAACTGCATGGCTCTGGGTCGTCGGCGCAACGGTGATCATCTTATGGCGACTCCGTCAAAATGGGGCCCTGCCTCGCGACGCCCGCCGAAAGTCGCAAGACCTCTATGGGAACCAGGCTCTTCTCGAGATCGCAGGCAAGGCCGCGAAGCTCGGGGGATGGGTGGTGCACCTGCCGGATCGAAGAATCGAATTGTCGGATGAAACCTGGGCGATCCACGAGAGACCCAGGGGCGAAACAGTCACCTTCGAGGAGGGGATCGGCTATTTCGCGCCGGAATGGCGAGATGCGATCACACGGCACTTCGAAACCTGCGTTGCGACCGGTCTTCCCTACGATATCGAGGCGAAGATCATTGATGGCACGGGCCGGCGGAAATGGGTTCGCGCAATCGGCGTGGCGATCCGCGACGACATGGGCCACATCTCCCGAATACAGGGTGCCCTCCAGGATATCGATGAGCGCAAGCGGCTGGAGAATACGGCCAGGGATCTTGAGCGGCGCTTGGCCGAGTCGATGGAGAACATCAGCGATGCATTTTTCCAGCTCGATACCGATTGGCGCTTCACCTATCTCAACCGTCAGGCCGAACGTCTGCTGGAGCGCCCGCGATCGGGGCTTATAGGCCGCCTGATCTGGCAGGAATTCCCGGAGGCCTCCTCGGGGTGCATCCGGCAGCACTACGAGCGCGCCGTCCGCGAAAGCAAGACAGCCGATTTCGAAGTATTTTACGAGTCCCTGAACGCATGGTTCTCGGTCATCGCCTATCCGGGTTCGGGTGGGCTGACCGTGTATTTCCGAGACGTGACGAAACGGCATGCGGCCGATCAGCACTTGCACCTGCTGGAAATGGCGATCTCGAGAATCGAGGACTTCGTCCTGATAACGAAGGCCGCATCGCAGCCCGGGGGCGGGCAAACGATCGTTTACGTCAACGACGCCTTCGTCAGGATCACCGGCTACTCACGGCGTGACGCGCTCGGCCGATCCCCCGGCTTTCTTCAGGGTGACCGGACCGATCTCGCCACCATTGAAGCGATTGACCGCGCGATCGCGCGGTCAAAGGCGATCCGTGCCGAACTTCTCAATTACGCCAAGGACGGCCGAGAGTACTGGGTGGATATGAGCATCGCGCCGATCGTCGGCTCCGATGGACGCGCGAGCCATTTCGTCGCGACCGGTCGCGACATCACCGACGGAAAGCGAGCGGCGGAACGGCTGGCGGAAAGCGAGGAACGCCTCGCAATCATCGCCAGGATGACGACGGACGCGATCTGGGACTGGGACATTACCACCGGCCGTGTGCAATGGAACAGCAACATCGCATCCGTCTTCGGGCACGACGACGTGCCGGTGGAGGACGGTTTTCGGGAATGGGAGGCCAAGATCCACCCGGACGACCGCATACGCGTCGCGTCCAGCGTGCTTGCCGCGATTGAAGGAAATGCCGAAACATGGCTGGAAGAGTACCGTTTCCGCCGTGGAACGGGGACCTATGCCGAGGTTCTCGATCAGGGCCACATCATCCGCGATGCCGCAGGCACGGCAACCCGGATGGTCGGTGGTGTCCGCGATATCACCGAGACACGGCTCAACGAGGCAAAACGGCTGCAGGCACAGCGGCTTGAAGCGATAGGTCAACTGACGGGCGGCGTCGCCCACGATTTCAACAACCTGTTGACGGTCATCATCGGGACGGCGGAGACCTTGGCCGATGAAATTGCCGATCCGCGACTTTCAGCCATCGCGCAGCTAAACCACAAGGCCTCGCGGCAAGGCGCCGCCATCACACGCCAGCTTCTGACTTTCGCGGGACGT
This sequence comes from Pseudomonadota bacterium, assembly GCA_023404095.1. GTDB lineage: Bacteria > Pseudomonadota > Alphaproteobacteria > Rhizobiales > Rhizobiaceae > Mycoplana. The sequence continues at coordinate 8,601 of JAEYDD010000060.1, forward strand.
CAGCCTCTCGAACCAGCGGCTTTGAACATCAACAGTCCCATACTGGCGATGGAGGAATTGCTGTCGACTGCACTCGGCGAAATGATCACTCTCTGCCTGAAACTTGATCCGGCAGCAGGTCACATACGGGCAGATGTGGCGCAACTGGAAGCGTCTATCATGAACCTTTGCATCAATGCCCGCGACGCAATGCCGGATGGCGGCAGGGTGACAATCGCGACGGCGCAAAGCGACGGCGACGCGGTGATCCGAATCTCCGACAACGGCTTCGGAATGGATGCGGAGACGCGTGCAAAGGCCTTTGAGCCTTTCTTCACCACGAAGCCCTTCGGCAAGGGCAGCGGGTTAGGTCTCAGCATGGTGTATGGCTTCGTGCGGCAGTCAGGGGGGCGGATCGAAATTGAATCGGAAGCGGGCAAGGGAACAACCATGTTCCTCTCCTTTCCTCGACTGGCGTCTACGGAAATATCAGCGGAGCCTATCTTGAACCGGGAGCTGGAGGGTGGGAGTGAGCGCATTCTCGTCGTGGAGGATGATCCAATGGTCCGTGAATTCGCCGCGGGCACACTCGTTTCGCTCGGCTATTCCGTGACATGTGCGGACGACGCAACGGATGCGTTGGCGATACTCAAAGCAGACGGGCCGTTCGATCTGGTTTTCTCAGATGTGGTCATGCCCGGCCCAATTGACGGCGACGCGATGGCGACCAAGATCAGAACGCTGTATCCAAACCTCCCGGTTGTGCTGGCGACCGGCTACGCGGATGTCGAACGCATCGGCACCACGTCACGTTTCCGGCCACTTGCAAAGCCCTATACGCGACGGCAGCTCGCGGAAGCTTTGCGGCTAGCGATCGGCGCTTTGCACGACAATCGATGAACTCCTGGGGAGCGCATGCCCGCGATATATGTGGTTGTTCGAAGCTCGGTTTAGTCGGCCAACAGGGATCTGACCGGCAACGGCCGTGAAGGTTGAAACCCTGCCATACTTGCAGTTCCTGCGAATCAAACAATATTTAAGCGATGTCGAATGCTCTGCGCATCGCACGTGGCCTCTTCGGGAGAGTGGCGCTGCTGGATATGGATCGCCCCCTGGTGCGGCATGCGCATCCGCATTGCCATGTCCTGCTGAAGGTCGAGGGGGCCGATACGCAGTTTTCGGTGCGCGATCGGCTCGTCCCGCTCACAGATGAGAGCGCCGTTCTGATCAACGCCTGGGAACCGCACGCCTATGCACACGAACTGACACGCCCGAAGACGGTGATCCTGGCGCTCTACATCGAACCGCAATGGCTCGGTCATTTTCGGCCGAACTGGGCGGCAAGCCACGCGCCCGACTTCTTCGCCTCAAATGTGGGTTCAATCACCCCCGACATCCGTTTGCGCACGCGCACGCTTGCGGAGGCCATGGTGCAAGAGCCGAACAGCGCCGAGGTGCACGAGGTGCTTCTCGGCGAACTGATGGTCGCCGTCATCGAGCGCTTCGCAGACTGGCGGGCGGTACCAAACTCGATCCGCGACCTGGCATCGCGACCGCTGCTCGACTTCCGTATCCGCAAGGCCGTCGAGCGCATGAAGGCGGCACCCGGCGAGATCGCCGATCTCGATCTTCTGGCGAGCGACATCGGCTTGTCGCGGGCCCATTTCTTCCGACTGTTCGAGACCTCGATGGGAGTGACACCACGGGTCTTTCTCAATGTCCAGCGGCTGGAACGGGCCGTGGCCGCCGTCGCAGACGGAACGGAGAGCTTCTCGGCGATCGGCGACCAGCTGGGCTTTTCCGTGCCGGCGCATTTCTCGCGCTTCTTCCACGATCACGCCGGCTCCTCGCCGAGCATCTTTCGCAACGTCAGCCGGCTCTCGGCTGACGATTTTGAGACTCCTCGGTAAGGTCTGATACGCGGCGGTATCGCCCGATTGCGCTCCCTTCTTCACTTTTCCTGCGACGGCACCCCGAAACCAACGGGTGCGGGAGGAGCGAATGAAGAGTTTGGAGACGGCGGGCGGCCTGATCGGCCGGACCGTGGAACGTGTCGAGGATGCCGGACTTCTGACCGGCCGCGGCCGCTACATCGACGACCTGCCCGTGCGGCGCGACACCGCGCATCTGGCGATCCTACGCTCGCCGCATGGCCATGCCGAAATCCGCGCTATCGATAGCACTGCTGCCCGGGCGCTTCCCGGCGTCTTCGCGGTGCTGACCGGCGACGACGTCGCGCGGCTCACCCGCAGCATGACCGTCGGGGTCAAGGCAAATGTCGAATGCTGGCCGATAGCCCGGGACCGGGTACGCTATGTCGGTGAACCCGTGGCCCTCGTCGTTGCCGAAAACCGCTATGTCGCAGAGGATGCGCTCGATCTGATCGAGGTCGAGTACGCCACGCTGGCCGCCATCGTCGATCCCGAGAAGGCACTCGCAACAGACGCACCGGTCTTGCATCCATCGCTCGGTACCAACCTCATCAACGAGCGCAGCTTTCGTTACGGGGACCCTGAAGCAGCGCTCGCGACTGCCGACCACCGCATTTCCATCCGCATCGCCTATCCGCGCAATTCCTGCACGCCGATCGAGACCTACGGTGTCATCGCGGAATACGATCCCGGTGAGGACGCCTATGACGTCACCGCGAATTTTCAGGGACCGTTCTCGATCCATGCCGTGATTTCCCGCGCGCTGAACGTGCCGGGCAACCGCATGCGGCTGCGCACGCCGCCCGATTCCGGCGGCTCCTTCGGCATCAAGCAGGGCGTCTTTCCCTACGTCATCCTCGCGGCCGTCTCCGCGCGCGTCGCCGGGCATCCTGTCAAATGGATCGAGGACCGGCTCGAACATCTGACGGCTTCCGTTTCGGCGACCAACCGTGTCACGACGCTCGAGGCAGCGGTTGCCGCTGACGGCCGCATCACAGCACTCTGCTGGGACCAACTGGAAGATTGCGGCGCTCATCTCCGCGCACCGGAGCCGGCAACACTCTACCGCATGCACGGCAACATGACCGGCGCCTATGCGATCCAGAACGTCGCCATCCGCAACCGCGTTGTGCTGACCAACAAGACGCCGACCGGGCTCAATCGCGGCTTCGGCGGACCGCAGGTCTACTTCGCGCTCGAACGGCTCGTCCACAAGATCGCCGACGAACTTGGCCTCGACAGGCTTCAAGTCATCCGCCGCAACCTCGTACCGGCAGACGCCTTTCCCTATCGCACAGCGACCGGCGGGCTTTTGGATTCGGGGGACTATCAAACCGCAATCGACCGCGCCTGTGCCGAAGGCGGCCTGGAGGCTCTGAGGCTGCGAAGGGATCAAGCGCGTGCCGAAGGGCGCCTCTACGGCATCGGCTATGCGACGGTTGTCGAGCCGAGCGTCTCTAACATGGGCTACATCACGACGGTCCTCACGCCGGAGGAACGGGCAAAGGCGGGTCCGAAGAACGGCGCCCAGTCCGTTGCGACGGTGGCCATCGACCCACTCGGCTCCGTCACTGTCAAGGTTGCTTCTGTACCACAGGGCCAGGGCCATCGCACTGTTCTGGCGCAGGTCGTTGCCGAGCGGCTCGGCCTTCCCCTGGAGGCCGTGCGCGTCAATACAGAACTCGACACAGCGCGCGACGCCTGGTCGATCGCGTCCGGCAATTACGCAAGCCGGTTTGCTGCAGCCGTCGCCGGTGCGGCGGCCCTTGCCGCCGACCGCATCAGGGATCGTCTCGCGGCGATCGCAGCCAGCCAACTTAACGTCACGGCGGACCGCATAAACTTCAGAGCCGGAAAGCTCTTCGATCGCGACAATCCGGACAATGCCATCTCCTTCGGGCGTGTGGCCGCCGCAAGCCACTGGGCGCCCGGCACCCTGCCGGATGGAACCGGCCAGACGATCCGCGAGACCGTTTTCTGGACGCCGGAGCAACTGGAGGCGCCGACCGCTGCTGACGGGATCAACTCGTCGCTTTGCCATGGCTTCATCTTCGACATATGCGGCGTGGAAATCGACCGCGCGACCGGCCAAGTCCGCATCGACCGCTACGTGACGATGCATGACTGCGGCCGCATCCTGCATCCCGGCATGGTCGACGGCCAGGTGCGCGGCGGCTTCGCCCAGGCTATAGGCGCCGCACTCTACGAGGAATATGCCTATGGCGGCGACGGCAGTTTCCTGACCGGCACGCTCGCCGACTATCTGATCCCCACCGTCATGGAGACGCCGGAGCCGCTGATCCTCCATCACGAGACGCCATCGCCCTTCACGCCGCTTGGCGCAAAGGGCGTCGGCGAGGGCAATTGCATGTCGACGCCGGTCTGCATCGCCAATGCCGTCGCCGATGCGCTCGGGGTCGAGGACATCCGGCTGCCGCTGTCACCGAGCCGGGTCAGCGAATGGCTCTATCGCGAGGAGCGCCCGCCGACGAAGCCGCGGGACGCGGACCCGGCCACCACCGGTGCTTCCGGTGAGCGGATGCTGACCGGTTCGGGCTCGGCCGAGGTCACCGCCACCCGTGAGTCCGTCTGGGCGATGCTGCTCGACCCGAACACGCTGAAGGCGATCATTCCCGGCGCGCACGAGGTCCGCAAGGTCTCCGATAGGCATTTCCGCGCCGAGGTCACGCTCGGCATCGGCCCGGTCAAGGGCCGGTACCGCGCCGACATCCGCCTATCCGACATGGTCGAGCCGGAAGCGGTCACGCTTTCCGGCGGCACGGAGGGCGCGCTCGGCTCCGGCCGCGGCACGGGCCGCGTCACGCTGACCGAGACCGCGAACGGCACCTGTATCGACTATCGCTACGAGGCGGCGATCGGCGGCAAGGTCGCCTCCGTGGGCGGCCGACTTCTCGACGGCGCGGCACGTGTGGTGATCGGACAGTTCTTCCAGGCGCTCGCCCGTCATGCCGGCGGCGGAGGGCCTCCCAGCGCCGCCGCCGGCTTCACTCAACGGCTTCTGAGCCTTTTCAGGAGGCGCAAATGAAGCCTGCATCCTTCGATTTCCTCTGTCCGGACACGCTTGAGGAGGCGCTGGCCGCGCTCGCCGAGGGCGGCGGCGAAGCGCGCGTGATCGCCGGGGGACAGTCGCTGGTGCCGATGCTCAACATGCGGCTCGCCCGCCCTGCCCTGCTCGTTGACATCATGCGGCTTGAAGCGCTGCGCCGGATCGAGACATCCGGCGACGAGATCGCCGTCGGCTCGGGCGTTCGACAGGCCGAACTGGAAGCGTGGCCAGGCCTTTTGCGCGACGTGCCGCTTCTGGCCGCCGCCTTCCCGTGGCTTGGCCATGTGCAGACCCGGGCACGCGGCACGGTGTGTGGCTCTGTCGCCCATGCCGACCCGAGCGCCGAGCTGCCACTGTCACTGCTGACGCTCGGCGGTACCGTCAGCCTGCGCAGCCGTAAACAGAAGCGCAAGGTGAAGGCGGACGACTTCTTCATCGGCATGATGGCGACCGATCTCGCCGAGGGCGAGATGATCGAAGCCGTGCATTTCCCCAAAGCACGTCCCGGCAGCGGTTATGCCTTCCGCGAGATTGGTCGCCGACATGGCGATTTCGCCATCGTCGCCTGCGCTGCCGTCGCTGATGAGAAGGGACTGCGGCTCGGCATTGCCGGCGTCGATGACCGGCCGCGCGTCTTCGCTCTGCCCGCGCTTGACGACGACCAGTTCGACGATGCCATCAACGATATCGCCTGGTCGCTGAACGCCCGCGACGACATTCACGCAAGCGCCCGCTACCGGCGCGAACTGGTCCGCAATCTCGGTCGCGAGACCCTCAAGGAGGCAACCCGATGCCGCGCATGAACGCTGCTCAGAGGCATGTGATCGAGTTCACGCTCAACGGCCAGAAGGTCCGCGCAGAGGCGGAAAACCGCATGCTGCTCTCGGACCTGCTGCGCCACGAAGTCGGGCTGACCGGCACCCATGTCGGCTGCGAACACGGGGTCTGCGGCGCCTGCACCGTGCAGATCGACGGAAGGCCGGCACGTGCCTGCCTGACGCTCGCACAGCAGGTGCGCGGCAGCGACGTTCGGACCGTGGAAGCGCTGGCTCCCGGCCCGGCCGAGCTTTCTCCGCTTCAGGCGGCCTTTCGCCGCCATCACGGCCTGCAATGCGGCTTCTGCACGCCCGGCATCCTGATGTCGCTCGACGCACTCTTGCGCGAGCAACCGGACGCAGGCCGGGAAGAGATTCGCGAACACCTCTCCGGCCATCTCTGCCGGTGCACGGGCTACGCGACCATCGTCGAGGCGGCGCTCGCCGCCGCGGAGGAACAACGGAAGGAGGAGACACCCAATGCTTGATCTAGGAACGAGCTTCCTCGCGAGCGTGGAGCGCGACCCGGACGCGCTCGCGATCGTCGACGGGGAGATGCGACTGAGCTATCGCCAATGGTACGACAAGGTTTCGGCGCTTGCCGCAGCCCTTCGCGAGACCGGCCTGAAGCGGGGAGACCATGTGCTCACCGCCATGCAGAATCGTTGGGAGAACGCGTCGCTGCACTGGGCCTGCCAGTTTCTTGGCCTGGTCGTCACCCCGCTCAACTGGCGCGCCAAGGCGGACGAGATCGATTTCGGCATCGAGGATGCCGGCGCGAAGGCCGTGTTCTACGAGGCGTCGACGGAAGAGGCCGTGCGCCTCTCGCGCCTCGCGCAGAACTTGCCGCAATTCTCTGCCGACGCGCTCGCCGATATCATGCATGGCAGCGCCCCCGATGCGGTGCCTGTCGCCGACGCCGCTGACTGGTCGCTGATGCTCTACACGTCAGGCACGACCTCGAAGCCGAAGGGCGTGCCGCGCCGTCACCGCGCCGAACGCGCCGGCGCCGTCGCCCATGTGGCGCAGAACCTCTATCGACATGGGGAGCGCACGCTCGGTGTCATGCCGCTCTACCACACGATGGGCGTGCGCTCCCTGATCGCATCCTCGCTGATCGGCGGCACCTTCGTCTGCCTGCCGCGCTTCGACGTGGTGAAGGCGCTCGACCTGATCGAAGTGGAGAAGATCACCAATCTCTATCTGGTGCCGACGCTCTACCACGACCTCGTGCATCACGAGGCGTTTTCGCCCGAACGCGTCACCTCCGTCACCAAGCTCGGCTATGCCGGCGCCTCGATGACCGACGGATTGCTGAAGCGGCTGGACCAGACCTTCCGGCCTGAGCTCTTCGTCAACCACTATGGTTCGTCGGAAATCTACACTTTTACGATCGAGCAGACGGCGACCGCGAAACCCGGCTCCGCCGGCCGCGCCGGCATCAACCAGACGATCCGGGTCGTGAAGCTCGGCAGCCGCAACCCGGACGAACGGGCGGAAGTCGGCGAAGAAGGCGAGATCATCGCGCTGATGAAGAGTGACGAGGCCTTCGAGGGATACTGGAAGCGGCCCGATGCGGACGCCAAGGCACTTCATGGCGGATGGTACTTCACCGGCGACACCGGCTTCGTCGACAAGGACGGCGATCTCTTCGTCACCGGCCGGGCCGACGACATGATCATCACCGGCGGCGAGAACGTGTCGCCGGTCGAGGTGGAAAGCTGCCTGTCGCTGCACGAAGGCGTCGCCGAGGTCGCCGTCGTCGGCCTGCCCGACGAGCGTTGGGGCAAGATCGTCGTCGCCTTCGTCAAGCGCCGGGGGGGAGTCACGGCCGAGAATCTCGACCGACATTGCCGCGATTCCGGACTTGCCAATTTCCGTCGCCCACGCCGCTTCGTCTTCGTCGAGGCTATCCCGAAATCCCCCGTCGGCAAGCTGCTGCGCCGCCTTCTGGTGGCCGGCGAGTACACCGAGGAACGCATTCCCGAACATCAGTGAGCGGCCAGAACCCCGCCAGACCAACGAAAGGAAAATCCATGACCGAACAAGCCGCATTCCAGGACCCGCGCCTCGCCGAACTCGATGGCTTCACCGTCACGATCGATGCGGCCCGCCAGCGCGCCGACATCACGCTCGACCGTCCGCCTTACAACGTGGTCTCCATGCTGGCCCGCGACCAGTTGCGCCTCGTCTTCGAGGCCCTCGATGAGGACGACCGCGTGCGCATCATCGTTGTTGCCGGCAAGGGCGAGCACTTCTCGTCCGGCGGCAACATCAAGGGCTTCCTTGAGGCAAGCCCGGAGCACGTCTCGCACCTCGCCTGGAACATCGCAGCACCTGCCCGCTGCTCCAAGCCGGTCATCGCTGCCAACCGCGGCTATTGCTTCGGCGTCGGCTTCGAACTGTCGCTCGCCTGCGACTTCCGCATCGCGACGGATACCACGCGCTATGCGCTGCCCGAGCAGAAGCTCGGCCAGATCCCGGGCTCCGGCGGTTCGGCCCGCCTGCAGAAGATGGTGGGCGTCACCCGCACCAAGAACATCGTAATGCGCTCGAAGCGGATCACCGGCCAGGAGGCCTACGACTGGGGCATCGCCTCGGAGATCGTCGCGGATGCCGATCTGGAAAAGGCCGTCGATGCGCTCGTCGAGGAACTGATCGGCTTCTCGCCGCTCGCCCAGCGCACGGCGAAGAAGCTCCTGAACGACACGGACGACGCGCTGCTGTCGACGGCCATCGAACTCGAGGGGCACTGCTACAGCCGGCTTCGGACATCGGACGATTTCCGCGAAGGGGTGCTCGCCTTCCACGAAAAGCGCGCGCCGGCCTTCGCCGGACGCTGAAACACGAGACGCTGAACCACTGGCCGGGCGGGAACCCGGCTTCATTTTCCAGGAGGAGGGAGCGGCCTCGGATCGCTTCGGGAGGATTGAGAATGGATACGACACAGCAGACTACGACACAGGAAAGACGCCTTGTCGAACGCGGACCCGGCATCGCGTCGGGTCTGCGCGACCTGCCGAAACATCTCGGCATCAAGACGATGAGCGCCGGTCTCGTCGCCGCCATCTTCGGCTGCTCCGGCCCGGCCCTCATCGTCATCGGCGCCGCCGAGGCGGGCCATCTCACCAACGGGCAGACTGTGGCCTGGCTGTTTGCGATCTACGTGCTCGGCGGGCTCATCAGCCTGCTGCTCGCGCTCTACTACAAGCAGCCGGTCAACGGCGCCTATTCGATCCCGGGTGCGGCCCTCGTTGCCGGCTCGCTTGCGACCATTCCGTTCAACGAAGCCGTCGGCGCATTCATCCTGGCGGGCCTGCTGGTGCTGCTGCTCGGGGTTACCGGGCTCATCGGCAAGGTGATGCGCTGGCTGCCGATGCCGATCGTCATGGCGATGATTGCCGGTGCATTGATCCGCTTCGCGACAGGCGCCGTCACTGCGCTCGGCACGGCACCGTTGATCGCGGGTGCTGCAATCCTGGCTTTCTTCATCTCGATGCGGCTGACCAAGACCACTCCACCGGTGCTGGCGGCGCTCGTTGCCGGTCTGATCGCGGCGCTCGCGACCGGTGCGATCGGAGGCGGAGCGGCCAACATTGCCTTCGCAGCACCGGAATTCACGATGCCGGTGTTTTCCATCGATGCCTTCTTCGCAATCGCCATCCCGCTCGCTCTTCTCGTGATCGGCGCCGAGAACGCGCAGGCGACCGGCGTGCTCATGGCGGAAGGCTACAAGCCGCCAGTCAATGCGATGACGATCATTTCGGGCATCGGCGGCGTTGCGGCCGGCATCCTCGGCGGCCACAATGCCAATATCGCAGGTCCGATGACGGCGATTTGCTCGTCCGAACAGGCTGGTGAAAACAAGGAAGGGCGCTATGCCGCAACCGTCGTCAACGGCCTCCTCTTTGCCGCTTTCGGCCTGATTGCGGGTGCTGCCGTTCCGATCGTGCTCAGCCTGCCATCTGCCCTCATCGGCACGGTCGCCGGCCTCGCCATGATCGGCGTACTGCTGTCGGCCTTCCAGAACGCCTTCGGCAAGTCGCTCGGCAACCAGACCGGCGCCTTCGTGGCGCTTGCCGTCGCCATGTCGAACGTCACGCTCCTCGGCATCAGCGCGCCCTTCTGGGCCCTTGTCGCCGGCGTCATCGTCTCGGCCATGGTAGAGGCCGGAACGCTCCAGGCAAAACAGGCTGCGTGACGTACCCTCAGGCGCGAAGCGGTCGCGGCATATAGAAGGAGACACTGCCCCGGTGCGTCCGTACTGGCCCCTCAGGGGCAGTGACATTTCCGGCTCTTGAGCGGGTTGGCCCGTTCAATCCCGATGTGGACATCTCAATGAGCGAAGAAGCGCCGGCAGCAAGACTGTCAGAGCCCGTTCGGGCGCAGCTTGACCTGCTAGAAGGCAAGCGCAGACTGGATCATCAGGTCAGCGGGACTGTCCATGAGAAGCTCGTAAGCATGCATGACCGTGCTTACTTCCGCCCGCATACCGAGGCCCGTCTAGACGGTTACGGTGCTGCGAGCATACCGGGCTTCATCGCTCGCGCCTTTCAAAGCCCGATCGTTGCAGAAAAAAGGGGGCGCCTAGAAGCACCCCCACATTCATTGATCATCTCAGGCGGCCGTTCGGTCACCGATCTTTGGGCCGCTCGGTGCGTTCGCAATCGTCGCATTGGTTTGATTGGTTTGAATGTCAATCCTCCGCGGTTTCATAGCCTCAGGGATCTCCCGAACCAGATCGATGGACAGCAGACCGTCGGCCAGATGAGCGCCCGATACCCTGACGTGGTCGGCTAGCTCAAAGCGGTGTTCAAAGGGACGGCCCGCTATTCCCCGATGAAGATAACCTTCGTCGTGAGGCTCGCCCTTGTCGCCGGCAATTGTGAGCAGGTTGGACTGGAATGTGAGATTGAGATCATCCCGCGAGAAACCGGCAACCGCCACAGTAATGCGGTAGGCATCTTCCCCCGTCTTGACGATATCGTAGGGCGGCCAGTCGCTGATCGTGCGGGCACGCTGCGCATTTTCAAGAAGGTTGAACACCCGATCGAAGCCTACGCTCGAACGGAAAAGCGGTGCATAGTCGTAAGATGTTGCCATAGCCATATCCTCCTCGAAGCAACATGGATACGCGGGCGCCAAACGCCCCAGCAATTGCCGGCGCTTAGAGCCACCGGCAATATTGAGTTGGTTTTTATCTCAGGCTGTTTCAAGATTCTGACTGCAAAAAACGCCGACCTTCAAAGGCCCTCTGACAAGCCTCGAACAGCCAACGGCATCAACCGGGAATCCTCCGGAAGACAACCACACGCAACACGACGCGTACGCCCGGTCATCTAACGGATACCATGGCGTCCTGTTCAGGTGGTTCGCGCATTTTCAAGCTGATTGGGGCATACATTGTGCCCCAATCAACGCGCTTGCTAAGCGATTGACCGCTGCCCGCCGGAGCCGGAGCGAATGACTTGAGGTTCCATGACATCGGCGGTCATGCCTGCCTCAAGGCAAGCGTCAATAAACGCCTCTCTCGCGATCGCAACGGGCGTCACTCGGTTAAGGGCCCGACGGCACGCTTGGACAGCGCGGTTGTGCTTCCTGCCGCGGCGCACAGACCAGTCCGCTTCCAGGAAATCGAGCGCGTCATTCACTGTCGAGACGATATGCTCGGTTCCGTCTCTTGGGCGGAGTGAGACGGGCATCATCCAGATCATTTCCGGATTGAACATGGGGTCCTCCTTTCGCAAACAACACCCGGATGAAAAAGAAGTGCGGAAAATATTGGTGAGAGCTGCCTCGGTTTCAAGAGAGAAGCCATCGGGTTGGTGCGATGAACGCGCGTGGCGTCGACGAGAGGCTGATCGGCGGCTCGCCTTTCGCGATTGAGGGGCGCGGCGATCCGCCGATAGCCATAGGTCGGCCTTGATCCACCAGCCTGCGAGTGGTGGTCAGAAGCTCGTCATCCTTCGCTTTCCGCTAAGGCCTACGTGGCTTCGATCTGCCCTTGAACCAGTCTGCAAGATTGGAGCGGGAGACGCCGAGCGTGTCTGCGATGGTCTTCATCGGGAACCGTCCTTCGGCAACAAGACTGGCTATGGTATCTGTTTTACTCGACCTGCCTTGGACAGGGCCTCGCCGAAGATTTGCACCTCCATCGCCTTGGCTGAGCATACGCTCCAGTTCACGGACGCGATAGTCCAGCTTCCTCGCTTCCGAACTGCCAACAGCCGGCTCGTCTAAATCCAGGATGCGCACATAGTCGTTCGGCAAAAGCTTGTCCTCAAGCCTGTCCCTGAGCCCTTCTGCTTATCCCGATTGTCCGGTCTAAATGGGGGGCAATTCAACACGTCAATGGGCGGCACGGCTGTGGCTTTGTGAAGAGCTTCGCCCCTCCCCTTTTGCCGCGTCGCCTGCTGCGCTGGACTGTTTTGCTTTTGGGTTCACTAACGCAGAAAGCCCCGCGGGATTTCTCCTGGCGGGGCTTTGTGTTTTGGTTGCGGGGGCAGGATTTGAA
>JAEYDD010000072.1 GCA_023404095.1 Pseudomonadota bacterium
TCTCGACGCTGAGGTCGTAGTACTTCAGGTCGATGTCGAGGTAGGGGTGGATCAGCTTTTCCTTGATGAACTGCCAGATGATGCGGGTCATCTCGTCGCCGTCGAGCTCGACGACCGGATTTGCGACCTTGATCTTAGCCATGAAATTCCTCGCTGCCTGATGGGGCGAAAGGCCCCGTTTCGTGAAAGGTTGGATCGTGTGCGCCTATAGCATCGCGCGTGCGCAAGGCAAAGGCGGCGCGGCCCGCTGAGGGATTATTTTCCATTTCGCACGGCTTCGACTATGGTCCGCGCCGCCTCGTCCCGGCTGCGTCGAAAATTGATTCGCGCCGCCGGAATTTGTCCCAATTGACGCTGTTAGGCTTGCCGCCTGACACATCACGATAGGGCCATCGGCCCGATAGCCGACCTGTTCGGGAGACGACCATGATACGAATGAGCCTCGCTGCCGCCCTTCTCGCCCTGCCGTCGCTGGCCGTCGCCGCCGACGCGACCGCGCCTGTGCGCGAAATCATGGATGTGGCGACAAAGAACTGGGCCGATGTGCCCGACGACAACACCTCGCCGCCCGACTATGTCGACTACTTCGACGATACCTTCCTGTCGCGGCTCTACAGCAAGGATTTCGTCGCGAAGTATCGCGACGCCGCAAGGTATCCCGTGTTCGAGGACAGCGGCTCGCCGTTCGATTACGACGTCATTGCGATGGGGCAGGACGGCTGCTCCTTCAAGGATGTGAAGATCGAGGCGCAGCCGCCCGTCAACGGCATGACCGTGGTCAAGACAACCTTCGACAATACCTATTGCTTCGGCGAGCGCGAGCCGGACTGGAAGCCGGCGGAGGTGGATTTCAACGTCATCGAGGAGGACGGCCGCGCGGTGATCGACGACATTCTTCGTCCGCAGGACGGCGATCCGGGCTCGTTGAAGGCGGAGATGCAGGAAATCAGCACGGAAGGGGCCTCCACGCCGCAGGATGGCGGCAGCGAGGAAGGTGCCGGCCAGGACGGCGCAGGTCAGGGCGGCACCGGACAGGACGGTCAGTAGCCGCCGCGGGGAAGATGCCGGCCATGCCGCGTCACGGGGCACCTTCTCATTTCGCGCCATTTGTGCCAGTGAGGCCTCAAACCGGCGCGAAGGATTGAAGAAGGCATGGCGGGTACGAACAGCGAGCGGCAACTGATTGCAGAGGGACCGGCGATCATCCTGGTCCATCCGCAACTCGGCGAAAACATCGGCATGGTGGCGCGTGCCATGGCCAATTTCGGCCTTGCCGAACTGCGGCTCGTCAATCCGCGCGATGGCTGGCCCAGCGAGAAGGCGATTTCGGCGGCCAGCAAGGCCGACCATGTGATCGCCGCGACCAAGGTGTTCTCCTCGCTGGAGGCGGCGGTCGCCGACCTCAATTTTGTCTACGCCACGACGGCCCGTGACCGCTACGGCTACAAGGAAGTGCGCCCGCCGGTGGTGGCCGCCGAGACGCTGAGGACCCGGTTCCGGGCCGGGGAGGCGACCGGCATCCTGTTCGGGCGCGAACGCACCGGTTTGACCAACGAGGAAATCGCGCTCGCCGACGAACTCGTCACCTTTCCCGTCAATCCCGCCTTCGCTTCGCTCAATCTGGCGCAGGCCGTGCTCCTGATGAGCTATGAATGGATGAAGACGGGCATGGGCTCGCGCGAGGAGACGGCCTTTTCCGCCCTGCCGCAACGGCCGGCCAAAAAGGACGAACTGCAGGGCCTTTTCGACCATGTGGAGGAGGCGCTGGACGCACGCGGCTATTTCCGCCCCGCCGCCAAAAAGCCGAAATTGATCGAAAACCTGCGTTCCGCCCTGACCCGTCCCTCATTTACCGGTTCGGAGATCCAGGTCTTGCGCGGCATCGTCTCCTGTCTCGATCGTTTCACGCGGGATGAGCCACGCGGGACTCCATCGCCGAACCGCACCCGCAACAGAAGGCCGAAGGCCGAACGTGACGACGAATAGCCCCAAGCCCATACTGGTCTTCGACAGCGGCATCGGCGGGCTGACGGTGCTGCGCGAGGCGCGTGTGATGATGCCGGAGCGGCACTTCACCTATGTCGCCGATGACGCCGGGTTTCCCTATGGCGGCTGGGAGGAGGAAGCGCTGAAGAAGCGGATCGTCTCTCTGTTCGACAAGCTTCTTGCGCAGCACGACCCGGAAGTCTGCATCATCGCCTGCAACACCGCCTTCACGCTGGTTGGCGCGGATCTGCGCGCGGCCTTTCCGCAGATGCGCTTCGTCGGCACGGTGCCTGCGATCAAGCCTGCGGCAGAACGCACCCGTTCCGGGCTCGTCTCGGTGCTGGCCACCCCCGGGACGGTCAGGCGTGCCTATACGCGCGACCTGATCCAGTCCTTCGCCAGCCAGTGTCATGTGCGGCTGGTGGGCTCGGAAAACCTCGCGCGCATGGCCGAAGCCTATATTCGCGGCGAGATCCTTTCGGACGAGGCTGTCCTTTCCGAGATCGCACAGTGCTTCATCGAGCAGCACGGCCGCAAGACCGACATCGTCGTGCTGGCCTGCACGCACTATCCGTTCATGGCCAACCTCTTTCGCAGGCTGGCGCCGTGGCCGGTGGACTGGCTGGACCCGGCCGAGGCGATCGCCCGCCAGGCACGGCGACTGGTGCCGGCGCTAGAAGCCATTGCGCCCGGCGAGGACGTGGCCGTCTTCACCTCCGGCAATCCCGATTTTTCGACGAGGCGGCTGATGCAGGGCTTCGGGCTGCGGGTGTAGTGTCGGGCGAGGCGAAAGCTTCCTGTGGGTTTTGCATTTGGGGTCCCCGCAGGGGCGCTCTTTCATGCTAGGTCTTCGCCGTTTTTCCCGGCCACGCGCGCCGGACGAATCGTTTGGTTGGGCACGAGGGTCGCATGAAGGTCGGCATCGACATGGGAACGGCGCAGGGCGGCGCGCCGGCCGCGCTCGATATCGAGGAGTTGCTTGCGACTCGTCTTCTCGTCCAGGGTAATTCCGGCTCGGGCAAGTCGCATCTGTTGCGGCGCCTGCTGGAGCAGTCGGCGCCGTGGGTGCAGCAGTGCATCATCGATCCCGAGGGTGATTTCGTTACGCTGGCGGACAAGTTCGGCCACATCGTCGTCGAGGGCGAGCGCACCGATGCCGAACTGGTCGGCATCGCCACCCGTATCCGCCAGCACCGCGTCTCCTGCGTCCTGTCGCTCGAGGGGCTCGAGGTGGAACAGCAGATGCGCACCGCCGGCATCTTCCTCAACGCGATGTTCGATGCCGACCGCGACTACTGGTATCCCGTTCTCGTCGTGGTCGACGAAGCGCAGATGTTTGCGCCGTCTGTTGCTGGCGACGTCGGCGAGGAGGCGCGCAAGCTTTCGCTCGGCGCCATGACCAACCTGATGTGCCGTGGGCGAAAGCGAGGCCTTGCCGGCGTGATCGCCACCCAGCGCCTTGCCAAGCTCGCCAAGAACGTCGCCGCCGAGGCCTCCAACTTCCTGATGGGGCGCACCTTCCTCGATATCGACATGGCACGTGCGGCCGATCTTCTCGGCATGGACCGCCGCCAGGCGGAAATGTTCCGCGACCTGAAACGCGGCTCCTTCGTCGCACTCGGACCGGCCCTCTCGCGCCGGCCGCTTGCGGTGACGATCGGTGCGGTCGAGACCTCGGCCCGCTCGACCAGCCCTAAACTGATGCCGCTGCCGGAAGCGCCGGAGGATGTCGCCGACCTGATCTTCACGCCGGATCCCGAGGAATTCACGCGTCCGATCGTGCGCCGGGCCCCGCCGCAGCCGCGGCCGACGACCGACATTCTCGCGGAATTGTCGCGCGCGCGGCCCGAACCCGTGGCGGTCGAGACAGCCCGGCCCGCGGCCCCCGAAATGCCCGCCGAGGAGCGCGAGGCGATGCTCGATCACGTGCTGGCCGAGATCCTCGACAATCCCGGCGCAGCCTTTCGTGCGGACGCAGAGCTGTTCCAGGATTTTCTCGTGCGCTGCCGCATTCGTCGCGTGCCCGGGGCGCCGCTGTCGCTTCCGGCATTCCGCCGCAAGATGGCGGTGGCCCGCTCCGGCGTCGATGCCGAGACGGCTGCGACTGAGGTCTGGCAGACCGCGCTCGACCTCTCCCGCCAGGTGAGCGAAGACCTGCAGGGTGTATTCCTGCTGGTGGCGCAATCGGCGGTACGAGGGCTCGCCTGCCCGTCGGACGCGATGATCGCGCGCGCCTACGGCACGCATTCGGCGCGCCGCGCGCGCCGGCTGCTCGGCTATTTCGAGGAGCAGGGGCTCGTCGTCGTCCACAGCGACATCGCGGGTCACCGCATCGTCGCTTTCCCGGATCTCGCTTGCGAAACGGCGCCGGGAGATCCGAACGCGTCGGACCCCGGCGCCGATTCCCGCGCCGCTGCGGAGTAGGGCTTACGCCTCTTCCGTCAGGGGCTTTGCGTCGTCGTTGCGGGTGGCCCACAGCGAGCCGACGATGCCGGCGGCAAGGATCGCGACGGTGACAGCAAGGGAGATCATCGGCGGGATCTTGGCGAGACCCAGCATGTCGGCCACGAAGATCTTCGAGCCAATGAAGATCAGCACGGTCGCCAGCGCATATTTCAGATAGGCAAAGCGGTGGATCAGGGCGGAGAGCGCGAAATAGAGCGCCCGAAGGCCGAGGATCGCAAAGATGTTCGACGTGTAGACGATGAACGGATCGGTGGTGATCGCGAAGATCGCCGGGATCGAATCGACGGCGAAGACGAGGTCGGCGAATTCGACCAGCACCAGCGCCAGCAGGAGCGGGGTTACGAAGGTGCGCACGCGGCCGGTCTTCTCGTCGGCCTGGCGCACGAGGAAGCGGTCGCCATGCAGCCGGTCGGTGACGGGTAGACGGCGGCGCAGGAGTTTCAGCAGCGGGTTATTGGCAACGTCATAGGCCTCTTCCGACGAGAAAAGCATCTTGATGCCGGTGAAGACGAGGAAGGCTGCGAAGAGATAAAGTACCCAGCCGTAGTTTTCGACGACGGCCGCACCCGCGCCGATCATGATGCCGCGCAGCACGATGACGCCGAGGATGCCGTAGAGCAGGACGCGGTGCTGGTAATGGCGGGGAATGGCGAAATAGCCGAAGATCATCGCGATGACGAAGATATTGTCCATCGCGAGGCTCTTCTCGACGACGAAGCCGGTCAGATACTCGATGCCGGCCTGCTGGCCGGACTGAAGCCAGACGAAGCCGCCGAAGGCGAGACCGAGCATGATGTAGAAGGCGGAGAGAAAAAGGCTCTCACGAATGCCGATCTCCTTGTTTTCCTTGTGGAGAACGCCAAGATCAAGGGCAAGGAGGGCGAGAACGATCACAAGGAAGGAGAGCCACATCCAAACGGCGGTCCCCTGGAAGTCGTGCATAAGAAAATCCATGAAAGGGTTTCCTACGCCGGATATGTTGATGTTTGCAGCTCCGACATCACGGGTCATCCGGCTTCACACGTCAGAGGGGCCCGGCGCTGCGTGAGGCGGCAGATAGTGGCGGGGCCTTGTGTCCGCAAGATGCGTTGACATTCTTGTGAAAACGTCCTAGAGACGCGCCCAACGCCGGGCAGAAATGTCCGGTGTTTCATTTGACATGTCCCGTGGTTTCTCCGGTCGCGTATCGTGAGGAACCTGTCAGAAAGCCGAGAACGGCATTCAGAGGAGGGCGTGTTTCCTTGATCCGGATTGGTAACGATCCGGTGTAACAGTGTGAAAGGAAATGCGATGAGCAAGCGCGCTTCATCCAAGTACAAAATCGACCGCCGTATGGGCGAGAACATCTGGGGCCGTCCGAAGTCCCCGGTCAACCGCCGCGAATACGGCCCGGGCCAGCACGGCCAGCGCCGCAAGTCCAAGCTCTCCGACTTCGGCGTGCAGCTGCGCGCCAAGCAGAAGCTCAAGGGCTACTACGGCGACCTGCGCGAAAAGCAGTTCCGCGCCACCTACGAGGAAGCCAACCGCCGCAAGGGCGACACCGGCGAGAACCTGATCGGCCTGCTCGAGTCGCGTCTCGACGCGATCGTCTACCGCGCCAAGTTCGTCCCGACGGTCTTCGCTGCTCGCCAGTTCGTCAACCACGGCCACGTCAAGGTCAACGGCGTTCGCGTCAACATCGGTTCCTACCGCTGCAAGGCTGGCGACGTCATCGAAGTTCGCGAGAAGTCCAAGCAGCTCGTATCGGTTCTGGAATCGGTCCAGCTCGCAGAGCGTGACGTTCCGGACTACATCGAAGTCGACCACAACAAGATGGTTGCGACCTTCGCACGCGTTCCGGGCCTCTCTGACGTACCGTACCCGGTCGTAATGGAACCGAACTTGGTCGTCGAATTCTATTCGCGCTAATTTCGGCCAAGAGCCTATCGAATACGAAAGCCGCCCCGAAACGGGCGGCTTTTTTGTCATACGCGGCCTGAAATCGGAGGATTGCCGCATGCGGGACCTGCAGACGATCGTCGGCGAAATACATCGCGAGCTGTCGCCGCGCTTCGGTGAAGGACGCGTGGCGGACTACATTCCGCAGCTGGCAAGGGTCCGGCCGGACCGGTTCGGCATTGCGGTTCAGACGGTCGACGGCGGCGTCCATCTTGCCGGCGACGCGGACGTCTCGTTTTCCATCCAGAGCATCTCGAAGGTATTCACGCTGACGATCGCGCTTGGCAAGCTCGGCGATGCGATCTGGAAGCGGGTGGGACGGGAGCCTTCCGGCACTGCGTTCAATTCGATCGTGCAGCTGGAGCGCGAGGCAGGCATTCCGCGCAATCCCTTCATCAATGCGGGGGCGCTTGCCATCACCGACCTTCTGCTTGCCGGCCATCCGCCGAAGGAGGCCATCGGCGAGATCCTGCGATTCGTGCGTTACCTCGCCGACGACGAGGACATCGTTATCGATCACGAGGTGGCCCGCTCGGAGGCTGCAACAGGATACCGCAATGCTGCGCTTGCGAATTTCATGCGTTCGTTCGACCGGCTGAACCATCCCGTCGACCATGTGCTCGGCGTCTACTTCCACCAGTGCGCCATCGCCATGAGTTGCCGGCAGCTCGCGCGTGCCGGTCTTTATCTGGCCGCCGGCGGCAGCAATCCGCTGACCGGCCATCGCGTCGTCTCGCGCCAGCGCGCGCGACGCATCAACGCGCTGATGCTGACCTGCGGACATTATGACGGATCCGGCGACTTCGCCTACCACGTGGGCCTTCCGGGCAAGAGCGGCGTCGGCGGGGGAATTCTCGCCATCGCACCCGGCAATGCCTCCATTGCGGTCTGGTCGCCAGGGCTCAACGACGTTGGCAACTCCGCTCTCGGGACGATCGCCCTGGAAATGCTGGCTGCGCGCACCGGCTGGTCGGTTTTTGGCGCTTGATTGTCGCGCCCGTTCGGGGCATTCCAACGCGGACGACTTAACGACGGAAGCTTTGATGACGCTCGCGCTCAGGACCGAGGAAGAGGCCGACGATGGCGGCCCGCGCCACCCGCTGTTTTCCGATGCGCCCTCGTCGGTCTCCTTCAATAAGCTGCGCAAAAGGCTGCTGCGGCAGGTGCGACAGGCGATCGACGACTTTGACATGCTGAAGGGCCAGAAGCGCTGGCTGGTCGGTGTGTCCGGCGGCAAGGACAGCTACAGCCTTCTGGCGCTGCTGATGGATCTGAAATGGCGGGGTCTCCTGCCGGTCGAACTGATCGCCTGCAATCTCGACCAGGGCCAGCCGAATTTTCCAAAGCACGTATTGCCGGACTATCTTTCCTCGATCGGGGTCGAGCACAGGATCGAATACCGGGATACCTATTCGATCGTGAAGGAGAAGGTGCCGCAGGGGGCGACCTACTGCTCTCTCTGCTCGCGGCTCAGGCGCGGCAATCTCTATCGCATCGCCCGTGAGGAGGGATGCGACGCGCTGGTGCTCGGCCATCACCGGGAGGACATCCTCGAGACCTTTTTCATGAATTTCTTCCATGGCGGCCGGCTGGCCTCGATGCCGGCCAAACTTCTCAACGACGACGGCGACCTGATGGTGCTCCGTCCGCTCGCCTATGCGGCAGAGGACGACCTGGCGAAGTTCGCCGCCGCCATGCGCTTTCCGATCATTCCCTGCGACCTGTGCGGCTCCCAGGACGGGCTGCAGCGCAATGCGATGAAGGCCATGCTGGCCGACATCGAGACGCGCATGCCGGGGCGCAAGGACACCATGCTGCGGGCGCTTTCGCACGTGAACCCCTCCCATCTGCTCGATCCCAAGCTGTTCGATTTTTCCTCGCTTGCAACGGTACCTTCAAATGACGATCAACTTTGACATCAATGCACTGGCGTTCCTGCTGAGCTCGGCGGCCGAGGCCGAGATTCGCCCGCGTTTCCGGGCACTCGGAAAAGACGACATACGGGAGAAGACCAGTGCCATCGACCTCGTGACTGAGGCCGATGTCGCAGCCGAGCGCTTCATCAAGGCGGGCATGGATGCGGTGCTGCCGGGAGCGCTGTTCGTCGGCGAGGAGAGTGTGGCGGCCGATCCCTCGCTGCTGCCCAAGCTTGCCGAGGCGGATCTTGCCGTCATCGTCGATCCGATCGACGGGACGTTCAATTTTGCGGCCGGCGTGCCGCTTTTCGGCGTCATGGCATCGGTCGTCTCCGGTGGCGAGACGATCGCGGGCGTCATCTACGATCCGATGGGCGACGATTTCGTGCTGGCCGAAAAGGGCGCCGGCGCGTGGCAGACGGGCGGTCATCGTCCGGCTGCACGGCTCAAGGCTGCCGAGGCCGTGCCGCTCGCCGAGATGACCGGCATGGCCTCGACCGGGTTCCTGCCGGCGGACAAGCGCACCAGGATCATGGCCAATCTTGCCAAGGTCGCGTTCGCCTCGAACTATCGTTGCGCTGCGCACGAATACCGTACCTTCGCCGCAGGTCACGTCCATTTCCTGATGTACAACAAGCTGATGCCCTGGGATCATCTGGCCGGGACGCTGATCAGCCAGGAGGCCGGCGCCTATGCCGCGCGCTTCGACGGCTCGCCCTACCTGCCGCGGCATGTCGTAGGCGGCCTTCTGATCGCGCCCGACAAGGACAGCTGGGAGATGATGCGCCGGGAAGTCTTCGTTCTCGATTGATCAACCTCACGCCTAGCGCAAAAGGCCCGGACGAGCCATCGTCCGGGCCTTTTGCTATTGTGTGTTCGGTCGTCCTCAGGCCGCCTTGTTGTGCGGCTGGAACAGCTTGCCATGCTCGGCGATCAGAACGAATACCAGGCCGATGACCGACAGCGTAAAGAAGCCCGTCACAAGCGGCAGGGCGGTGCCATTGTAGGCTTGCCCGATGATGCCGCCGAGGACGGCGCCGCCTGCGGTACCCATGAAGCCAAGGACCGAGGATGCCGTCCCGGCGACGTGGCCCAACGGCTCCATCGCGAGCGAATTGAAGTTCGAGCCGATCCAGCCGAACTGAAACATCGACAGCGCAAACAGTGTGATGAAGATCGGGAACGGCACGAGGTGGTTTGTCCAGGCCAGCGTGAGGACCAGCCACAACGCGTTGATGGCAAGGAAGCCCAGCAGCGCGCCGTGCGACAGCCGCCGCATGCCGAACTGACCGACCAGCCTTGCATTGACGAAGGAGGAGAACGCCATGAAGGCCGCGACGCCCGCAAAGGCGACGGGAAACCAGACGCCCAGCTCATAGATGCCGACATAGATCTGCTGCGCTGAGTTGATGAAGCCGAACAGCGCGCCGAAGATGAAGGTGCTGGCAATCGTGTAACAGAGTGCCACGCGATTGGTCAGCACGATGCGGAAGCCTTCGATGACGGAGGCCGGCGTGAACGGGCGCACGTCTTCCGGCGCCAGCGTCTCCGGCAGGCGCAGGTACATCCAGGCGCCCACGACGGCCGCAATGACGCCCATGAAGATGAAGATCAGGTGCCAGTCGCCGAACAGCATGACGACCTGCCCCGTGCCGGGAGCCAGAACCGGCACGACCATGAAGACCATCATGATCAGCGACATTACCTCGGCCATGGCGCGACCGCCGAAAATGTCGCGGACAATCGAGATCGTGATCACCCGCATTGCGGCCGATCCGATCCCCTGGACGAAGCGCAGTGCCAGCAGCGCGGCGAAGGAGGGGACGACGACGGCGGCGAGCGCGGAAACAATGTAGATCGCCAGACCGACGAACATCGGCGTCCGACGTCCGAAGCGATCCGAAATCGGGCCGTAAAGAAGCTGGGCGAAGGCGAAGCCGATAAGGTACGCCGAGATCACGTACTGACGATGATTTTCGTTGGCAACGCCGAGGCTCGCGCCGATTTCCTGAAGACCGGGCAGCATGATGTCGATCGCGAGCGCGTTCAGCGCCATAAGCATCGCCATCAGCGCGATGAATTCCCCCTTTCCCATGCCGTTCAGGCGCTGGGACGCTTCGGGTGAGATTGCTGTCATGATGAAAATCCAGAAATGAGAGAAGGCGCCGTCGGTAACGGCGCCTTGTAACAAACCAATGATGTCACGCGGTTGACGCTCAGGCGGCGCCCTTCACCGCGATCCCTTGTCCTTGAAGATGTGTCTGCAATTCGCCCGACTGGAACATCTCCCGGACGATGTCGCAGCCGCCGACGAACTCGCCCTTGACGTAGAGCTGCGGGATGGTCGGCCAGTTGGAATAGTCCTTGATGCCCTGGCGAAGATCGGCATCCGCCAGCACGTTGATGCCCTTGTAGTCGACGCCGACATAGTCAAGAATCTGCACGACCTGGCCGGAGAATCCGCATTGGGGGAACTGCGGGGTGCCCTTCATGAAGAGCACGACGTCGTTGTTCTTGACTTCGTTGTCGATGAAATCGTGAATGCCACTCATAGTCCGAATCCTTTCCTGCCCGGATTCAAGGTCCGGACCGCGTTTGCCCTTAGATAACATGTGCGGGGCGATTTTCCATCACCCCGCACGGAATTGATTCATCAATTGTGATGATGTCGGGCTCGGTTTCGGCCTCAGGCCCGGCTGCGTTGTTTGCTGCGGGCAGCCGCCGTTCTCCGCCGGCTGACCTGCTTTCGCGCGGGCTTGCTGCGAGCCGACTTGATGCGCGTGGACTGCGGCTTGAGCGCCGCTTCGACGATGTCCGCGATCAGGCCGCCAGGCTTCGGCTTGGCGGCGCGCCGCCGCGTGCGCCGGGTGGTTTTCCTTACGCCGGTTTTCCTCAGCACTTCCTTCAAGGCACTGCTGACGACACCGGATACGAAATCCTCGATGACACCGGCCATCTGGATCGCTTACTCCGGCGCCGACGTTTGTAGGGCGAGGGCGTGCAGGACGCCGCCCATGTTTCCCTTGAGGGCGTTGTAGACCATCTGGTGCTGCTGAACGCGGGTCTTGCCGCGGAAGGCTTCCGCGACGACCTCTGCGGCATAGTGATCCCCATCGCCTGCCAGATCGCGGATCGTGACCTTGGCTCCGGGAATCCCGGCCTTGATCATGTCTTCGATTTCACCTGGTGCCATGGGCATAATGCGTGCTCCCTTTTGTTTTATTCGGCGGCAGCGGCTGCGTTAGAGCTGCCATCCATGAAGTCAGGGAACCACGATTCATGGGTGTCGCGCAATTGCTCAATCGACACCGTCAGAAGATCGTCGATGACGAGGTGGCTGCCGCCGACCTTACCCAGACGGCGGAACGGTACGCCCGCACCTTCCGCATTGGCACAGAGGAAGTTCGCCATGTCGGCAGGCATGGCGACCACGTAGCGTGCCTGATCTTCGCCGAACAGCAGCGCATGCGCCGGACCGTTGCAGTCCTTCAGGCTGACCTGCATGCCCCTGCCGGAGGCGATGACCATTTCGGCAAGTGCGATTGCAAGGCCGCCTGAGGAAATGTCGTGGCAGGCGGAGAACTGGCCGTTGCGGATCGCCGAGCGGACGAAATCGCCGTTGCGGCGTTCCACCACCAGGTCGACTTCCGGCGCCGGGCCGTCGACGATACCGAGAACGTCGCGCAGGTAGACAGACTGGCCGAGATGGCTGCCGTCGATGCCGATCAGCACGATCTCGTCGCCGTCCCTGGCGCCGCCCACCTTGGCCATCTTGGACCAGTCAGGCAGCAGGCCGACGCCGGCGATGGTCGGCGTGGGCAGGATCGCCACGCCGTTGGTCTCGTTGTAGAGCGACACGTTGCCCGAAACGATGGGGAAATCGAGCGCGCGGCAGGCTTCGCCGATGCCCTTGATGGCCATGACGAACTGACCCATGATGTCGGGCTTCTCGGGGTTGCCGAAGTTCAGGTTGTCGGTGGCCGCCAACGGCTCGGCGCCGGTGGCGGTAATGTTGCGCCAGCATTCGGCAACCGCCTGCTTGCCGCCCTCAAAGGGATCGGCCTCGACGTAGCGCGGGGTGACGTCGGAGGAGAAGGCGAGCGCCTTGCTCGGATGGCCCTCGACGCGCACGACTCCGGCGTCGCCGCCGGGGATCTGCAGCGAGTTGCCCTGGATCAGCGTGTCGTACTGCTCGTAGACCCAGCGGCGGCTCGACTGGTTCGGCGAACCGACGAGCTTCAGGAGCGCCAGGCCGTAGTCGTTGGGCTCAGCGACCATGGACGCGGGCAGCGGTGAGGGCTTGCTCGGCTCGCGCCACGGGCGGTCGTATTCAGGCGCTTCGTCGCCAAGCTGCTTGATCGGCAGGTTTGCGACCTCTTCTCCCTGATGGAGGATGCGGAAGCGCAGGTCGTCGGTCGTATAGCCGACGATGGCAAAGTCGAGGCCCCACTTGACGAAGATCGCCTTGGCGACCTCTTCCTTCTCTGGTTCCAGAACCATGAGCATGCGCTCCTGGCTTTCGGAAAGCATCATCTCATAGGCCGTCATCCGGTCTTCGCGGACCGGCACGAGATCGAGGTTCAGTTCGATGCCGAGGTCGCCCTTTGCGCCCATTTCGACGGCCGAGCAGGTCAGACCGGCCGCACCCATGTCCTGGATGGCGATGACGGCGCCGGTCTGCATGAGCTCGAGGCAGGCTTCCAGCAGGCATTTTTCGGTGAAGGGGTCGCCGACCTGCACGGTCGGGCGCTTCTCCTCGATCGATTCGTCGAATTCGGCCGATGCCATGGTCGCGCCGCCCACGCCGTCACGGCCGGTCTTGGCGCCGAGATAGACGACTGGCTGGCCCACGCCCTTGGCTTCGGAGAGGAAGATCGCGTCGGACTTTGCAAGTCCGGCGGCAAAGGCATTGACGAGGATGTTGCCGTTATATCGCTCGTCGAACTCGACCTCGCCGCCGACGGTCGGCACGCCGAAGGAGTTGCCGTAGCCGCCGACGCCGGCCACGACGCCGGAAACGAGGTGGCGGGTCTTGGGATGATCCGGCGCGCCGAAGCGCAAGGCGTTCATGGCCGCGACCGGACGTGCGCCCATGGTGAAGACGTCGCGCAGGATGCCGCCGACACCGGTGGCAGCACCCTGGTAGGGTTCGATGTAGGAGGGGTGGTTATGGCTCTCCATCTTGAAGACGACGCAGTCGCCGTCGTCGATGTCCACGACGCCGGCATTTTCGCCGGGACCCTGGATGACCCGCGGGCCCTTGGTCGGCAGCGTGCGCAGCCAGCGCTTGGAGGATTTGTAGGAGCAGTGCTCGTTCCACATCGCCGAAAAGATGCCGAGTTCGGTGAAGGTCGGCTCGCGACCGATCAGCGACAGGATGCGCTCATATTCATCCGGTTTCAGACCATGGGCGGCAATGAGCTCCGGGGTGATCGGGTGGCTGTTGGAGATGGTCATCGTCTCTCGTCTTGTCCGTGAATGGGGGCTTTGCGGTCTCTTTAGCGCATGAGCACGGACGGCGCGACAGGAAAATGCCCGCGCCAACAACCTGCGATCCGAAGGAGGTCAGAGGATCTCGTCAACCCGCTCCATGGGGCGGCACAGCCGTGCACCCCTGGCGGATATGACGATGGGGCGCTCGATCAGGATCGGATTGTCGAGCATGGCATCCATGATCTCGCGATCGGTGCGGTCGGGATCCAGCAGTTCGAGCTGTTTGGCCAGCGGTTCTTTGGTCCGCAGGATGTCGCGGGGTTCGGCACCCATTGACACGAGGATACCCAGAAGCTCCTCGCGGGTCGGCGGATGTTTCAGATATTCGATGATTTCCGGCTCGGCGCCGGTGTCGCGAATTCTGGCCAGCGTATTTCGGGAGGTGGAGCAGCGGGGATTGTGAAGGATCTGTATGGTCATGGTGGCCAGAAACGACGTCCCCGCTGAAAGGTTCCGGAACGGCGATTTTTTCTTGAGATTAAAGCAGTTTGCGGAAAGCGCGTTAGCTGCAGCCGGTTGCGCCTGCCGCCCAACGCTTGACGTCGCTGGCGATGCGGCTCGAGACCGGCTCGTCCATCAGGGGACCGAAGGCACTGAGCCGCGCCGGATTTCCTTCCGCCTGCACGACGAGGAGCGGGCGTGATTCCGGCGAGCGCCGCGGCACGACAAGGATGCGCGGCTTGCCGGAGAAGGAGTTCAGTTCCGGTGCGAGGCGGTAGGCCTTGAAAGCTGCGTCGCCCGACTTGAACCAGCAGCCGTTGGCGCCAAGCGCGATGCGTTCCATCGTCGGCAGGGCGGCGGTATTTGCCTTCGGCGCCGGCGGCGCGGACTGGCATGCTGCGAGGGATGCGGCAGCTGCGAACGCAGCCGCGCAGACGGCCTTTGAGAGGGCATGAGGGCGCATGGAGGGCCTTTCAGACGGGAACACGCGCCCCTCAATAGAGGCTTATGGTTAAGCTGCGATTACGTCGAGCGCCGATGCGAAGAGGCCGCGTCCGTCCGAGCCGCCGTGGGCAGCCTCGATCAGGTTTTCCGGGTGCGGCATCATGCCGAGCACGTTGCCCCGCTCGTTGATCACGCCGGCGATGTCGTTCAGCGAGCCGTTCGGGTTGGTGCCTTCGGCGTAGCGGAACACCACCTGGCCGTTTCCTTCGATCCTGGCTGCCGTCTCGGCATCGGCAAAGAAGTTCCCGTCGTGGTGGGCGACGGGGCACCGGAGGATCTGGCCCTTCTCATAAGCGCGGGTGAAATCCGTCTCGGCGTTGGTCACTTCCAGCCGGATTTCCTTGCAGACGAACTTCAGCGAGGCATTGCGCATCAGCGCGCCCGGCAGCATTCCCGCCTCGAGGAGGATCTGGAAGCCGTTGCAGACGCCCAGCACCTTCACGCCGGCCTCTGCCTTCGCCTTGATCGCCTGCATGACCGGCATGCGCGCGGCAATCGCGCCGCAGCGCAGGTAGTCGCCGTAGGAGAAGCCACCGGGGATCACGATCAGGTCGACGCCGGCCGGGATCTCGGTCTCCGTCTGCCAGACGGTGACGGGCGCCTTGCCGCCGATCTTGGTGAGGGCCGCGATCATGTCGCGGTCACGGTTGAGGCCTGGGAGCTGGACGACTGCTGATTTCATGGGTGTGGCTCAAACTTTGCCTGTGCCTCGGCAAGCTCGCGCAATTCGAGGCGGTTTTCGATACGGTCGAGGCGGTCCTCGATATGAGCGACCGAGCCGCGAAGGTTGTTAACGTCGCCCTGCAGCGTGTGCATCTGGTTTCGTAGCGACAGATTGTCCTGGCGCAGGTCGCGCTGGCCATCCTTGAGTGTACCGATGTCCGCCTGAATGCGTTTCAGCATTTCGTAGATGAGTGTGCCGTCGATCTCTGCCATTCGCGCGCTCCTTCAACCATCAGGCGAGGGCGATAGTATAATTCTCGATAACCGTGTTTGCCAGAAGCTTCTCGCACATGTCCTTGAGCTCGGCTTCCGCCTTCGCCTTGTCGGCGGTCTGCAGTTCGAGATCGAAGACCTTTCCCTGACGGACGTGGCCGACGCCGTCGAAGCCGAGGCTGCCGAGCGCGCCTTCGATCGCCTTGCCCTGCGGGTCGAGAACGCCGTTCTTCAGCGTCACCGTTACGCGTGCCTTGATCATGTGTTCCTCTTCAGTCGCTTTCATATATGGCCACAGGGGTCCGGCGGGAAAAGTCCCGCCCTTGATTACTTTACCAGAACCGGGCCAGTGCCCCGGATCGGCTCGTTCTCGTTGATGATGCCGAGACGGCGCGCCACTTCCTGGTAGGCCTCCAGCAGTCCGCCCATATCACGGCGGAAGCGGTCCTTGTCCATCTTTTCCTGGGTGTTGACATCCCAAAGGCGGCAGCTGTCCGGCGAGATCTCGTCGGCGATGATGATACGCATCATATCGCCTTCGTAGAGACGGCCGCATTCGATCTTGAAATCGACCAGCTGGATTCCGACGCCGAGGAAGAGGCCGGAGAGGAAGTCGTTGACGCGGATGGCGAGCGCCATGATGTCGTCGAGTTCCTGGGGGCTTGCCCAGCCGAAGGCGGTGATGTGCTCTTCGGAAACGAGCGGATCCTCGAGGTTGTCGGCCTTGAAATAGAACTCGATGATCGAGCGCGGCAGAACGGTGCCTTCCTCGATGCCGAGGCGCTTGGACAGGGAGCCCGCGGCGACGTTGCGCACGACGACTTCCAGCGGAATGATCTCGACTTCCTTGATCAGCTGCTCACGCATGTTGAGGCGGCGGATAAAATGGGTCGGGATGCCCATCTTGTTGAGATGGGTGAAAAGATACTCGGAAATGCGGTTGTTCAGCACGCCCTTGCCGTCGATGACGTCATGCTTCTTCTTGTTGAAGGCGGTGGCGTCGTCCTTGAAGAACTGGATCAGCGTGCCCGGCTCAGGACCCTCGTAGAGAATCTTGGCCTTGCCTTCGTAGATACGGCGGCGACGGTTCATGGATTTTTCTCTGTAGTTGGCGCCCTTGGGTAGCGCATATATCAATTCTTCCCGGGTCCATAAACGAATTGTACCAGTTTAACAATCGGTCCGTCGATCGATCCCCTTATTTCCGGGCTTTCACGCAATCGGCATCGTGCGCCTGAAAACTTCACATTGCACTTTTGACAGGCTTTTGATTTATGGATCGTAGTCCCAACCGGAACAGATCCAAATATACGGGAGTCGAGACATGACCGCCATGCAAGATCGCGAAAAGGCCTTCGAAGCGAAATTCGCCAAGGACGAGGAGCTTCGCTTCAGGGCTGAGGCGCGGCGCAACAAGCTTCTGGGGCTTTGGGCCGCTCAGCTGCTCGGAAAGAGCGATGCCGACGCCTATGCGAAGGAAGTCGTGGCGGCCGATTTCGAGGAAGCTGGTCACGAGGACGTCGTGCGCAAGGTCAAGGCCGACTTCGATGCGGCCGGTGTCGCCAAGAGCGAGGACGATATCCGTCTGCAGATGGTCGAGCTTCTCGGCGTCGCCATCGACCAGCTCCAGAAAGACTGACGGTCGACCGCATTTCGAAACGCTAGACAGAAAGGGCGCAGCCATGGCTGCGCCCTTTCTCATGCGATGCATACAATCGGACTTGCCGGATCAGGCCTCGCCGAAGACGCGCTTGAAGATCGTATCCACATGCTTGGTGTGGTAGCCAAGGTCGAACTTTTCGCGGATCTGCTCTTCGGAGAGGGCGGCCCGCACCTCCTGATCGGCCAGCAGCTCTTCCAGGAAGTCCTTGCCTTGTTCCCACACCTTCATGGCGTTGCGCTGAACGAGGCGGTAGCTGTCTTCACGGGAAACGCCGGCCTGGGTGAGGGCGAGAAGCACGCGCTGCGAGTGAACAAGTCCGCGGAACTTGTTGAGATTCTTCTCCATATTCTCGGGATATACCACGAGCTTCTCGATGACGCCGGCGAGCCGGTTCAAGGCGAAGTCGAGGGTGACCGTCGTGTCCGGGCCGATGGCGCGCTCGACGCTCGAATGGCTGATGTCGCGCTCGTGCCAAAGGGCGACGTTCTCCATGGCCGGAACGACGGACATGCGAACGAGGCGGGCGAGACCTGTGAGGTTCTCGGTCAGCACGGGGTTGCGCTTGTGCGGCATGGCGGACGAGCCCTTCTGGCCGGGCGAGAAGAACTCCTCGGCTTCCAGAACCTCCGTGCGCTGCATGTGGCGGATCTCGATGGCGACGTTTTCGATCGAGGAGGCGATGACGCCGAGCGTTGCGAAGAACATCGCGTGGCGGTCGCGCGGGATGACCTGGGTGGAGACGGGCTCGGGCACGAGGCCGAGGGCGGCGCAGACATGCTCCTCGACGCGCGGGTCGATGTTGGCGAAGGTGCCGACGGCACCGGAAATCGCACCGGTTGCGATTTCAGAACGGGCTGCGACGAGGCGGGCGCGGTTGCGGTCCATCTCGGCATAGAAGCGGGCGAGCGTCAGGCCCATCGTCGTCGGTTCGGCGTGGATGCCGTGGCTGCGGCCGATGCGAACCGTGTCCTTGTGTTCGAATGCGCGGGCCTTGAGCGCGGCGAGAACACGGTCGAGGCCTGCCAGCATGATGTCGGAGGCGCGCACGAGCTGGATGTTCAAGGTGGTGTCGAGCACGTCCGACGACGTCATGCCCTGGTGGACGAAGCGGGCGTCCGGACCGACGATCTCCGCCAAATGGGTGAGGAAGGCGATGACATCGTGCTTGGTGACGGCCTCGATCTCGTCGATGCGGGCCACGTCGAAGACGGCCTTGCCGCCCTTGTCCCAGATCGTCTTGGCCGCTTCCTTGGGGATGACGCCGAGTTCGGCCAGCGCATCACAGGCATGTGCCTCTATCTCGAACCAGATGCGGAACTTCGTTTCGGGCGACCAGATGGCGACCATTTCCGGACGGGAATAGCGGGGGATCATGGGCTTTCTGCTTTCGTTGGAAGGGGCGTTGGCGCCCCTCTACCAAGAATGGCCGAAAAGCTCAACGCATCGCTTTGGCCAGCCACAGGCTCGCGCCGGCAAGGATGGGCAGGCCAACCGGCAGATACAGCCGCATGCCTAGTACGGCGAACTGGTAGGAGGCGGACATGGTCGTGCCAAAGAGCTGCTTCAAGCCGATCTTCGACAGGAGCGGCTCGTGCCATTCCGCATAGAAGACGCGGTAGTCCATGGTAAAGAGCAGTGCGGTCACGCTGATCGTGCCGAGGGCCAGCAGCACGAAGCAGGCGGCAAACCTCGTTTCCACTGCCGCGTTTCTTGCGACAAGACCTGATGCGAGCACAATGAACGGCCAGGCCAGTGCTCCGCCTAGAAAGAAAAGCGTCACCAGTTCCGCCAGATGGAGCGTCTCGAAACCGTTGCGGAAGTAGAGCGAGATCGACGCCGACACTGCCATGAGGCCGCCCCATGCGAGCGCGCCCCCGACAAGGCGAGTGATACGGGAGGGGAGCGACACCGAAAGCTTGCGACCCTGGCCGGCATTCTGAAGGCGGAAATGCCGGGGCTGCGCGTCCATGGTCAGGGCTTCAGGGGCACGGCGAGCCAGCGGCCGTCCAGCCCCTCGAAACCTAACCGCAGCACCATCACGAGCGCCATGTGGATCGTCCGCGGCGCGCCGTCATAGGTGACCACGCCGGCAATGCGGTAGCCGGTCGGGCAGCCGCGGCTCTGCGGCGTCCGGTCCTCCGAATAGACGGGCTGATTGGCAGGCTTTCCGGATTTCTCGGTGAACTCGAGCCGGAAACCGGCGCCTTTCTCGATCAGGCCGTGGCAGATTTCCGGAACCGGCGCGGGCGTTTCGGTGAGCTTCAGCGTGTAGGGCTCGCCGACGCGGGGCTCTGCGGGAAAGGCGTAGTATCGAAGCGTGTCGCCCACGGGGCCGACTTCGCTGTAGGGATTGAGGGCCACAAGCTGGCCGGGATTTTCGTTGAGGCTGTAATGCGCAACCGCGGGACTGGCCTTTGCCGCGGCCTCGGCGCGGACCCGGCGGAGGCTGGAGTCGTTTTCGGGCGCCTGAACGCGGATCGGAGAACCCGGCAGGTACTCGTCCTTCGCGGTGTCGATGAAGTATATATTGGAGTAGGCGGAGCCGGAACCATCCTGGATCCCGAACTCCTCATAGGCGAAAATCCCGCCATCCGCGGAAAAACCGATCGGCCGAACCTGCGCGAAATCGCCTGCCACGGCGGCCGCGGGCGCGAGCATCATGCAGGCGGCAAAGGCGGCAAATACTCCGGTCTTCCTCAATCGCGAGCCCTTTCGGCATTTGCGCGCAGAGTGTCGATTGTTTTTCGGTAAGCGTCAACATGGCCGCCACCGAAGATGGCCGAGCCTGCGACGAAGACGTTGGCGCCGGCGGCGGCAGGACGTGCGATGGTGTCTACGGCAATGCCGCCGTCCACCTGAAGCTCGATCGGACGGTCGCCGATCATCTTGCGCACCCGGGCGATCTTCTCTTCCATCGCCGGGATGAACTTCTGCCCCCCGAAACCCGGGTTGACGGTCATGATCAGGACGAGGTCGAGCTTGTCCAGAAGGTAGTCCAACACCGCCTCGGGCGTGGCGGGATTGAGCGAGACACCCGCCTTCTTGCCGAGGGCCTTGATCGCCTGAATGGACCGGTCCAGGTGGGGGCCGGCTTCGGCATGGACGGTGATGCTGTCGCAGCCCGCCTTGGCGAAGGCTTCGAGATAGGGATCAGCAGGCGCTATCATCAGGTGGCAGTCGAAGAGGGCGTCCGTATGCGGCCGCAGCGCCTTGATGACATCGGGCCCGAAGGAGATGTTCGGAACGAAATGTCCGTCCATGATGTCGAGGTGGATCCAGTCGGCGCCGGCAGCGACGACGTCGCGCACTTCCTGGCCCAGCTTGGCATAGTCGGCGGCGAGGATGGAGGGGGCGATCCGGATGGGCGGCGTCATGTTCTGCTCCAGGCGTCAGGGCGTGATTGGTCAGGCCTGCCCATAGCACCGGCGGCAGCGGCGGACAACGCCGGATCGCCGCTCGCATCAACGTTCAGCGTATCGCTTCCTGCCATGGTGGCACCAGATCGCCCGCGGACGGCGTTGCCGCATGGACACCGCGGGCGATGGCGCGCGCCATCGTCGAGGCCGCCGCGGCGCACAATGGCACGAAATCTTCCAGCGTCATGGCCTTGCCGCTACGGCCCGTGGCGATCGCGAAGACGAGGTCGCCGTCGAGCGGCGTGTGTGCCGGCCACAGGGCGCGCGCAAAGCCATCATGGGCGGAGACGGCCAGCCGCTTCGCCTCGGCCTTGGTGAGGACGGCGTCGGTGGCGATCACGGCGATCGTCGTGTTCTGCAGCCCGGATGCGGGGGCGTTCAGCTTCGTCCGGAACTGCCGGGCATCGTCCGAAAGTGCTGCCGGGAGGCCGAGGCCCCCGAATTCACCGTTCTCTTCGAGCGGCGCGGCCCAGAAGTGCCGCCCGGTGCCGACCGTTGCCGAGCCGAGCGCGTTGACGGCGACCAGGGCGCCGACGGTGATACCGTTTTCCATCACGGTCGAGGCCGAACCGAGGCCGCCTTTGAAGGTGGCGGTCGTGGCGCCTGCGCCAGCCCCCGCCGTTCCGATCGAAAAATCTTCCGCAGCAGCCAGCGTTGCGGCGTGACCGAGTTCCCGATAGGGCGGATAGCGTCCCCAGTCCTTGTCGCCGCCGTTCGTCAGGTCGAAGAGGATGGCTGCGGGGACGATCGGGATGCGGAACGCGCCGACTTCGAAGCCGCGCCCCTGTTCACGCAGGGCCGCCTGAACGCCGGAGGCGGCATCGAGCCCGAAGGCGGAGCCGCCGGACAGGCAGATGGCATCGATCGTCTGCACGGTGTTGTGGACGTCGAGCAGATCCGTCTCGCGCGTTCCTGGCGCTCCACCCAGCACCTGCACCGCGGCGACGGAAGGCTGCTCGCAGACGATCACCGTGACGCCGGATTTCAATTTCTCGTCCGAAGCGTTGCCGACGGTGAGGCCCCGCACGTCGGTGATCAGGTTGCGCGGACCGGGTCGCATGTCAATTGCTCTCCATGACCGGCACGAAATGGCTGCCCTTCCATTCCATCAGAAGATAGGGGTTCGTCCGCAGCTCATGGTCGGCGCCGAAACCGATGGTGCCCAGCACTGTGGGGAAGGTCTCGCTGGAAAGCGTCTCCATCAGCGGCACACCCGATCTTTCGGACGCTGTTGTGGCTTCCATGAGCAGCGTGACGGCCGCATGCGCAGGCAGGACGTAGCCTTCCGCGGCGATGTCGTCCGCCTTCATCTCGTCTGCAAGGGCTGCGGCTGCCTGCGTGGCGCCGTCGAGCGGCAGGACAATGGCCTGCGCACCCTCCGGCAAGGGCACCGGTCCCTCAGCCGCCATCATCGCTTCGCCGCCTAGGAAGGTGAGGGGCAGCTTCTCGGCGCGCGAATCGCGCTGGATGATCGCCATGTCCCCCCGGTCGCCACCGACGAATATCCGGGTGGCGCCGGCCTTGGCCAGTCGGCGCACGAGGCCTATCTGCTGCTCCTGGGCGGGACGATACGTATCGACGAAGACCGGCTTCATGCCGTTCTCCTCAAGCTTGATGCGGACCGCCTCGACCAGTTCGCGGGCGTGGATCGTACCATCGTCAATCAGGGCGAAGGGTTCGGCGGCCCAATGCGCAACGATGATGTCGGTTGTCGCTTCGGCCTCCATGCCGGGCGCGGGAGCCAGGCGGAACAGCGGCCAGCCGTTTTTCAGTGCGTCCTCCATCAGAACGCCCGAGCGCGCGGACAGCGTGAGCGCTGCGACGCCACCGTCCGCCAGCGCGGGCAGGGCGGCCTGCAGGTCTTCGGTGCATAGGAAGCCGATCGCCGCCGTCGCCCCGGAGGCGCGAATGCTTGCCGCGATGTTCTCGTCGCCGTCCTCGGTGCATGCTTCGCCGATCTCCACCAGTTCGGCGCCGCCTGCCCGAGCCGCGAAGCGCGCACCGGCGCGCACCTGGTCGCCGAGGATTGCGAGCGGTCCCTGGTCGGGTGCCACGACGGCAATCTTCGGCGCCGCGGCGGCGGCCTCGCCGGCGAACAGAGCGACTGCGGTAGCGAGGGCTAGGAGGGGGCGTGGCATGTACGGGTCCGGGCGATCTGGCTGCAACTTCTGAAGAAATGACACGCCCCGGGCCGCAAGGGCGCGCGAGGGCCATGACGCAATCCGATGCCGTGCAGGCAAAAGGCATTGGAAAACGCCGGCTTCGGGCTTACATATTTTTTTATTCTTTCCATGTATCCCCTTTTACAACAAGGGAGTTTGTTGTGTTGGACCGACTGATGCTGGATCCGCCGCTCTACCGCGACGCCATGAGCCGCTATGCGGGGCACGTCCAGATCGTCACCACTGCGTTCGAGGGCGAAAGGCGTGGTGTGACGATTACCGCCGCCTGTTCGGTATCCGACAATCCGGCAATGGTGCTTGCCTGCCTGAACGTTTCCAATCCGCGCAATGAGATCTTCCGGCGCAGCGGCCATTTCGCGCTCAACGCGCTTGCCGCCGACCAGGTGGCGCTTGCCAACATCTTTTCCGGTCGCGATCCCACCATTCCCGGCGACCGGTTCACCGAAGGGCAGTGGGGCGAACTTGTCACGGGTTCGCCAATCCTCAAGGATGCGCTGGCGTCGTTCGACTGCCGCCTGACCGAGGTGAAGGTCATGGCGACCCACATGATCCTGTTCGGCGAGGTTCTCGGCATCACC
This sequence comes from Pseudomonadota bacterium, assembly GCA_023404095.1. Taxonomy (GTDB): domain Bacteria; phylum Pseudomonadota; class Alphaproteobacteria; order Rhizobiales; family Rhizobiaceae; genus Mycoplana. Next base: position 23,521 of record JAEYDD010000072.1, read on the forward strand.
TACGGGCCGCAAAAACCGGCCCTGATCTATATGGACCGCGACTACCGCACGCTGTAACTTTGCCTCCAAAGTGGAGGAAGCATGGCAGCCCGTCAGAAGGGGAGCATTCCCCGATCAATCGAAGAGACACAGGAAATGCTGGCCGCCGGCAACTATCTGGCCGGGAGGGCGCTTTCGACCGTTCTGTTCCTGTCGCTGAAGATGCAGCGACCGCTGTTCCTCGAAGGAGAGGCCGGCGTCGGCAAAACGGAGATCGCCAAGGTTCTCGCCAAGGCGCTGGACCGGCGCCTGATCCGACTGCAGTGCTATGAGGGACTGGACATCGCTTCGGCGGTCTACGAGTGGAACTATCCCGCACAGATGCTGGAAATCCGGCTTGCCGAGGCTGCGGGCACCACCGACCGCGAGCGCATCGAGGCCGACATCTTCTCCGACCGCTACCTCATCCGCCGTCCTGTCCTGCAGGCGCTTTCGTCGCCGGACGGGCGGGCGCCTGTGTTCCTGATCGACGAACTCGACCGGACCGACGAGGCGTTCGAGGCGTTTTTGCTGGAAGTGCTTTCCGATTTCCAGGTAACGGTGCCGGAGTTGGGAACGATCCGGGCGGCGGAGCCGCCGATCGTCATCATCACAACCAACCGCACGCGCGAGGTTCACGACGCGCTGAAGCGGCGCTGCCTCTATCATTGGGTCGACTATCCGAAGGCGGAGCAGGAGCTGGAAATCATCCGCCGCAAGGTGCCGGGCTGCAACGAGGCCCTGTCGCGCCAGATCGTCGCCTATGTCCAGAGGCTGCGCACGTTCGACCTGTTCAAGAATCCCGGTGTGGCGGAAACCATCGACTGGGCGAGCGCGCTGACGGAACTGGATCGCTCCGCACTCGACCCGGAGACGATTTCCGACACGCTTGGCACCCTTCTGAAGTATCAGGACGACATAGCCCGGATCGAGGGCGGCGAAGGGCGCAAGCTCTTGGACGAGGTCAGGTCCGAACTTCGCGCGGCGGGCTGACCATGGACGCAGGCGCCGCAGACGGGCTGGTCGTTCCGCCCATGGCGCCGGGCGACGGCAGGCTGGCCGACAACATCGTCCATTTCGCCCGCGCTTTGCGCAAGGCCGGACTGCGCATCGGCCCGGCGGCGGTCGCCGACGCCATCGCCGCAGTCCAGGCGATCGGCATCGGCGATCGCGACGCGTTCTATACCGCGCTTCACTGCACGCTGGTCACGCGGCACGAAGACCAGGCGATCTTCGACGAAGCGTTCCGGCTGTTCTGGCGATCGCGCGACCTGGTGCAGAAGATGATCGCGATGATGTCTCCGGCCGTGCGCCGCGACGCTGAGACGGAAAAGAAGAAGGCGGGGGCCTCGCGTGTCGCCGACGCTTTGCTCGCCGGCCAGCGCGAGAGGGAGCGGCCGCGCGACGAGCCCGATGTTGAGATCGATGCCCGCTTTACCGCATCCGGCAGCGAGCTTCTGCGCAAGACGGATTTCGCCCAGATGACGGCGGCGGAACTGCGCGAAGCCAAGCGTGCGATTGCAAATCTCAGCCTGCCGCTGGATGAGGTGCGCACGCGTCGTTACCGCCCGAGCACGGGGCGTGCCATGGTCGATCCCCGCGCGACGATGCGACGGGCGATGCGCACCGGCGGAACATTGATCCTGCCGCGCTACCGGGAACCGAAGCTGGTGCATCCGCCGCTGGTCGTGCTCGCTGATATTTCAGGCTCCATGAGCCAGTACACGCGCATCTTCCTGCACTTTTTGCATGCGATTGCCGAAAGGCGGCGGCGCGTGCATGCCTTTCTCTTCGGCACCCGCCTGACCAACGTTTCCCGGCAGATGCGCAGCCGCGATCCCGACGAGGCGGTCGAGGACTGCACGCGCGCGGTCGAAGACTGGTCGGGGGGAACGCGGATCGGTGAGACGCTGAGGGATTTCAACCGGTTGTGGTCGCGCCGCGTGCTGGGACAGGGGGCGATCGTGCTTCTCATCACCGACGGTCTGGAACGCGAGGGGATAGAGACGCTGGAGGCGGAGATCGACAGGCTGCACCGCTCCTGCCGGCGGTTGATCTGGCTCAACCCGCTGCTGCGCTTCGAGGGCTTCGAGGCGCGGGCGCGCGGCGTGCGCGCCATGCTGCCGCATGTTGACGAACTGCGGGCGGTACACAATCTTGAATCCATGGCAGAGCTGGTGGCAGCCTTGTCCGGTGATGGCGGCGTGAACGCCGATCCGCGCCGCTATCTTGCCGCGATGGGATGACGGAGTTCGCAATGGGCGACGGGATCGAAACGCTTGATCCGCTGATGGTGGCGGAGAGATGGATGGACGAGGGGCGAAACGTCGCGATCGCGACCGTGATGGAAACCTGGGGCTCTGCCCCGCGCCCGACCGGCAGCCATCTGGTGATCGACAGCGAGGGCAACTTCCACGGTTCGGTGTCGGGAGGCTGCGTCGAAGGCGCGGTCATAACCGAGGCGCTCGACGCGATCGTCAGTGGCGAGCCAAAGATGCTGGAATTCGGTGTTGCCGACGAGACGGCGTGGCGGGTCGGCCTTTCCTGCGGCGGGCGCATCCGCGTCTATGTGGAGCGGCTCGGCTGATGGATCCGCTTCTCCTGCGCAAGCTGAACACCGAACGCCGTGCCCGACGGGCGGTCATCCACGTGACCGAACTCGGAGGCGGGCGCGACCGGATCGTACGCGAGGGCGACACCGTCGCAGGTCCGCTGGGTTCGGCGATCGATGCGGCGTTCCTTTCGGGAAGATCTGGCATCGTCGAGGCCGAAGGGCGGAATTTCTTCCTCAACGTCCATCTGCCGCCCGCCCGCATCGTCGTCATCGGCGCCGTTCATATCAGCCAGGCGCTGGCGGCCGTGGCAAAGGTCTCCGGCTATGATCTGTCCGTCATCGATCCCCGGACGGCCTTTGCCACCGAGGAGCGCTTCGCCGGCGTCGATCTTGTTGCGGACTGGCCCGAGGACGTGCTGAAGGTTCGCCCGCTCGACCGCTACACGGCGCTGGTGGCGGTCACGCATGATCCGAAGATCGACGATTTTCCTTTGAAGAGGGCGCTGGAGAGCGGATGCTTCTACGTCGGCGCGCTGGGCAGCCGCAAGACGCATGCCAGGCGCGTGGAGCGTCTGCTTGCTGCGGGCGTGCCGCAAGACATGCTGGAGCGCATAAGCGCGCCGATCGGGCTCGATATCGGTGCGACCAGCCCTGCCGAAATCGCCGTGGCGATCATGGCGGAAATCATCCAGGCGTTTCGCAGGCGCAACCTGCGCGCGGAGGCGAAGCCATGATTTTCGGCGACATGCCTGCAGGCTCGGCCGCCGGCGCAATTCTGGCGCACGGCATAAGAGCCGAAGCGGTCTCGTTGTCCAAAGGGCATCGCCTTTCCGAGGACGACTGCCGGCGTCTGGTCGAGGCCGGCGTCCAGACCGTCATCGCAGTGCGGCTTGAGCCCGGCGATCTCGGCGAGGACGCGGCAGCGCAGCGCCTCGCCGAAGCCATCGGAACGGATCATATGCGGCTGAGTGCTGCGGCGACGGGTCGCGTCAATCTTCACGCTTCAGTCGACGGGCTGTTTCTGGCCGATCGCACGGCGATCGATCGCTTTAATCGCATCGATCCCGCCATCACGCTGGCGACCCTGCCCGATCATGCCTCTGTTCGGCCCGGCGACATGGTGGCGACGATCAAGATCATTCCGCTGGCGGTGCCGGAGGAGATCGTGGAACGGGCCGCGGCCATTCTGACAGGGGCAGACGCGTTATTCGTCCGTCCCTTTCGTCCGCATCGCGTCGGGCTGGTAGCGACGGTCCTGCCGAACCTGAAGCCGTCCGTGATGGACAAGACGCGGCTGCTGCTGGAAAGCCGTCTTTCGCCGTCCGGTAGCCGGCTAAGCCATGAGGTGCGGATTCCACATGAGGCGCGCGCGCTTGCCAATGCGCTGGTCGATGCGGCGCGGGCCGACGAACTGGTCATCGTCTTCGGCGCTTCGGCGGTATCGGATCACGACGACGTCATTCCGGCGGCGATCCGGCGGGCGGGCGGGCGTGTCGAGCACGTCGGCATGCCGGTCGATCCGGGCAATCTGCTGGTGCTCGGATATATCGGTGCTACGCCGGTGATCGGCGCGCCGGGCTGCGCGCGCAGCCCGAAGGAGAACGGCTTCGACTGGGTGCTGGCGCGCATCCTGGCTGGGGAGAGGCCCGACCGAAGCGTGCTGACAGGGATGGGCGTCGGCGGCCTCCTTGCCGAAATTCCATCGAGACCGCGGCCGCGCGACGCCAAGGAAGGGAGCCGACCGGGCGGAGAGCAGGCCGACCGGATCGCAATACTCGTCCTTGCCGCGGGGCAGGCCAGGCGGATGGGCTCTTCCGGCAAGCACAAGCTGCTTGCAGAATTCGACGGCAGTCCCCTCGTGCGCAGGTCGGTCGATGCAGCCCTTGCGGCGGGTGCGGAGCGCGTGGTCGTCGTGACCGGCCATCGCGCGCAGGAGGTGGAGGCAGCCATTTCCGGCCTGCCGGTCAGGATCGTCCGCAATGCGCTTTACGAAGAGGGAATGTCGACGTCGCTCAATGCCGGGATGGCGGCCGTGGAGGCTGAGTGCGGCGCCGTTCTGGTGCACCTGGCGGACATGCCGCGGGTCTCTGCCGGCGACCTGCGCCTATTGCTGGCGGCCTTCCGCAAAGCCGGCGGGAACGTCGTCGTCCGCGCCGTCTCGGACGGCAAGCGCGGCAATCCGGTGATCCTGCCGCGCTCCACTTTTGCAGCGATCCGAAGGCTTTCCGGCGATGTCGGCGCGCGTCAGATCATCGAGACGTCCGGCCTTCCCGTCATCGATGTCGAGATCGGTTCGGCGGCGCACTTCGACGTGGATACGCCGGAAGCGGTGACGGAGGCCGGCGGCGTGTTGCGCGACTGAGCGGAAGACACGTTGTTTTCATCTGGATTTTTGCCGAAAATATGCGCAAGTTCAACGCCTTGCCCTCAGAGTGCGCGGGCGAGCGCGCGGTCTTTTCCGCGCAATGTTGGAGCGGGCGGAGGTGCCGGGCATGGACAATGGTGCGATCGAGGAGATGTTCCAGTCACTGGGGCCGGTCACGATCAAGCGCATGTTCGGCGGCAAGGGCATCTATGTCGGCGACCTGATCGTCGCGCTCGAAGTCGATGGCGAAGTGCTCCTGAAGGCCGACGAGGTGACGATCCCCGAATTCGAGCTCTCCGGAAGTCGCCAGTGGGTCTATGCCGGCAAGAAGACGGGCGCGCCGTTGAGGATGCCCTACTGGAGCATCCCCGAGGATGCGTTCGACGATCCGGATCTGATGGCGGAATGGGTGCGTCTGGCGCTCGATGCAGCGTTGAGGGCCAATCCGGACAAGCGCTGAGATGCCGCCTGACGGGGCTCTCGATAGAGGGGGAGGCAAGCTGTCTCGCACCCCGACACCCGGCATCAACCGCGGGCGTCTCGTTCCAGCAAGGCTGTAACTGCCGCTGCGGTAAAACGCGACAGCGGACCTGGCAGCCGGTCGAGCGCGAACCAGCCGAATTCCGGCAGCTTGTCCGGTTCCATCACCTTCGGCTCGCCGGAAAAATCGTCACAGACATAGATGACGGAAAGCCAGTGCTGGCGGTCAGCGTCGATGATCTGTTCGGACAGGCAAAGAAAATCGATCCGACCGAAATCAAGTCCGGTTTCCTCCGCGGCCTCGCGGCGCGCGGCATCGGCGGAATGCTCCATGTGGTCGACCTTGCCGCCTACGATGTTCCAATGGCCGGCTTCGGGCGGCCGGGTCCGGCGATAGAGCAGCAGCTTGCCATCGCGCACGATCGCAAGCCCGCAGCCTACGCCGGGGACGTCAATGCCTGGAACGGGCATGGGAGAACAATTAGGCCTTGCCGGCGATCAGCATGAAGGCGGGGATGTCGTCGCCGAAGCCGACCGGTGTCGGGCCGTCGTCCTCGTCGCGACGATAACGGTTGCGACGGTCGCGGTTGTCGTCGTTGGCAGGACGCTGGTTGCGTACCGGCTGGCTCGGCCTGTTTTCGTTCCGGCGTTCTGCTTTCACGGTATCGCTCCCTTTGTCCGCCACGATGGCTTCCTTGCCATTGTCGTCGCGACGGTTGTCGCTTTTATGACTGTTTGTGCGTTCGCGATCACCGCGTTCGCGTTCGGCGCCCCGCTCACCCCGTTCGCTCCGGTCACGCTCGCCACGCTCACGGCCGCGGCCCCTGCGCGGCTTCTCGCGTTCTTCGCTTTCCATGGGCGCGGGAAGTTCCGAAAGGTCGCCGTCGAGCCATTCGACCTTCTGCTCGATCAGTTTCTCGATGGCCTCGGAGAACTTGGTGTCGCGCTTGGTCACGAGCGTGAAGGCGGCGCCCGAGCGGCCGGCGCGGCCGGTACGGCCGATACGGTGGACGTAGTCCTCCGCGTGGATCGGCACGTCGAAATTGAAGACGTGGCTGACGGCGGGGATGTCGAGGCCGCGGGCGGCAACGTCGGAGGCGACGAGCAGCTTGATGTTGCCGTCCTTGAAGTTCGCCAGCATCGTCATGCGAGAGCGCTGGTCCATGTCGCCATGCAGCGCGCCGACGGAGAAGCCGTGGCGGTCGAGCGATCGGAAGAGATCGGCCACATCCTTCTTGCGGTTGCAGAAGATGATGGCGTTCGTCAGGTCGTCCTGGGCGCGGATCAGATCGCGCAGCTTGGCGCGCTTCTCGTAGTCCTTGGCGTGGGCCGCCACGAACCGCTGCGTCACCGTCTTGGCGGTCGAGGACGGGCGGGCGACTTCGATACGCTCCGGATTCTGCAGGAAGCGGTCGGCCAGCTTCTGGATTTCCGGCGGCATGGTGGCCGAGAAGAACAGTGTCTGGCGCGTGAAGGGGATCAGTTTGGCGATGCGCTCGATGTCGGGAATGAAGCCCATGTCGAGCATGCGGTCGGCTTCGTCGATGACGAGCACTTCGACGCCGGTCATCAGCAGTTTGCCGCGCTCGCAATGATCGAGCAGGCGGCCGGGGGTGCAGATCAGGACATCGGCGCCGCGCTCAAGCTTGCGATCCTGCTCGTCGAACGAAACGCCACCGATCAGGAGCGCAACGTTGAGCTTGTGGTTCTTACCGTACTTGTCGAAGTTCTCCGCCACCTGGGCGGCCAGTTCGCGGGTCGGCTCCAGGATCAGCGTGCGTGGCATGCGAGCGCGGGCGCGGCCCTTCTCCAGCAGCGTCAGCATCGGCAACACGAAGGAAGCGGTCTTGCCCGTACCCGTCTGTGCGATGCCGAGAATATCGCGGCGCTGCAGGGCAGGCGGGATCGCGCCGGCCTGGATCGGGGTGGGGATCGTGTAGCCCGCGTCGGTGACTGCGGAAAGTACCTTTTGGCTCAAGCCAAGATCAGAAAAAGTGGTCAAAGGGAAATCTGTTTCCGTTCCGGTTCTGGCGAACGCTTGGGGTTTCAGCTTTTGTCGTGGCCGCTGGATGCAGCGCACATATGCTGAAAGCGCCGGAAAGTCAAGGAAACGCGCGGTTATTGAAGATTTGCAAGTAAAACGGGTGCGAATTGCGTTCGCCGCATCCCGTCCGATCCCGTCAGTTCATGTAGTCCGAGAGCTTCATGCCAGCGGAGAGGAAGCGGCCCGGGTCGGTTGCGCGGCCGTCCCGGCGAACCTCGTAGTGAAGGTGCGGACCGGTCGAGCGGCCGGTCGTCCCCGACAGTCCGATGGCATCACCGGTGTCGACCGTGTCGCCCGACTTGACGAGCGTGCGGGACAGATGGGCGTAGCGCGTGACGATGCCGTTTCCGTGGTCGATCTCGACGAGAATGCCATAGCCGCCGCTGCGCCCCGCCGTCAGCACCGTTCCGGCGCCCGTGGCGCGGACCTCGCTGCCCGTCGGCAGGCGGAAGTCGATGCCGGCATGCAGCGCCAGGCGACCGAGGAAGGGATCTGTGCGATTGCCAAAGCGGCTGGTGATCTGGCTGCCGGGCGACGGGTTGGCGAAGGGCAGCCTGCGGGCCGTCTCGCGCATCTGGTCGAGGCGGTTGAGGGCCGTGTCGAGGCCACCGAGCGTTTGCTCGAAACTGTCGCTCGCCACCGGCTCGATGAACGGGCCACCGATGGCGTCGGCGGCTTCTGTGGACGTATCGGCGACCTCGATGCCGGTCCGGTTCAGGATGGACTCGATCGCGTCCGCAGTCTGTTCGGCGCCGGCCGTCAGCGCCTGGATGCGCGACAATTGCTGGCGTTCGATGTCCTTCAGCGAAAGCGTCACTCTGGAAAACATCCGGTCGGCGCGGTCGGCAACTGATTCGCCTGTGCCGGCAGAGGGAGCGGCGTAGGAAAGCGCAGAGAGGGAGGCCTGCTTGGCCCCACCGTCGTCGCGTCCGAGCAGCCTGTCGATGGCCTTCTGTCCTGCGGAGGCCTGACGATCGTATGCCGGCGCCGGCTCGCCGTCAGGCGCGGGATTGGCTTCCGGGGTGGCGGAGAGACCGGCGTTGCCGGCGCGGTTCAAAAGCGTATCGAGCTTGCCGTTTCGCTCCGTCAGCGCCAGTTGCTGCCGGAAGAGCTTTTCGACCCTTTCCTCGACAACCTGCTGATCGAGGAGTTGCCGGCTGGTGACCCGGTCGACCTGGGCTCTCAGGGAGGAAATGCGGTCCTCGTAGTCGTGCTGCATGCGCGCCTGCCGCGCCATCGTCGCACCGATCAGCCCGTCGCGAAGGACCAGGTAGGAGGTTGCTGCAAGGTAGCCTATCGTGAACATGCCGGCGACGGAGAAGGCGATGGCCGTCATCCAGGGGCGGACGGTCATGTGGCGAACGCGATCGCCGCTCGCCAGAATGATCAGGTGTTGCTTCTCACGTTTGCCGAAGACGCGATTTTCCGGACGATCCGCCAACACAACCCCCGACAACCTATGAGTCTGTCCCACACTTGCCGGAAATTACACACTGTTAAGGTTAACAAAGGCTTGATGCCGGTGCGACGCTAGCTCTGGCTGACGGCGACAAGGCTGCGGTAGAAGGACGGCGTCAGGCCGGCTTCGGCGCGCGCCACGTCGTTGAAGGGAGCCTTGAGCGAACCGCGGAAGTTCGCTCGCACCAGATCCCTGAACGTGGCGGAAGGGTCCTTCCTCTCCCTTGCGCAGAGGAAGCGGAACCATTTGGCACCAACGGCGACGTGCCCCTTCTCGTCGTTGTAGATGATATCGAGGATTTCGGCGCTTTCGGTGTCGCCTGTCTCCCGCATCTTTTCCTGCAGCACCGGTGTCACATCCAGCCCGCGCGCCTCGAGGATCAGCGGTACGACGGCCAGCCGCGCGGTGAGATCGTTGCGCGTGCTGTGGGCTGCCTGCCAAAGGCCGTCATGGGCGGGCAGGTCGCCATAGTCGGCGCCCAGCGTGCGCAACCGGTCGCGGATCAGCCGGAAGTGCTTGGCCTCTTCGAAGGCGACCTGCATCCAGCCGTCGAAAAAGGAATGCGGCACGCGTTCGGTGGTGAACCGCGCGACGATATCGAGCGCCAGATCGATCGCGTTGAGTTCGATGTGTGCCAGCGCATGCAGCAGCGCGATCCGTCCGCTGAGGGTGTGAAGCGAGCGCTTCTTCATGTTTTTCGGTGGGACCAGCTCCGGCTTGTCCGGGCGGCCGGGACGCTCGGGCAGGGCCGGGTCGAGCGGAGAGCGGACGGAAAGCGTGCGCGCGAACCATCGCCGCGCAGTTTCCTGCGCAAGTTCGGTCTTCATGTCGAGATCGGCGGAAAGGATAGCTAGCGTAGCACCCCCACGCAGGCTTTCGATCTTCGGTACTTGTCTTATTTCAGTTGCATGCGGCATTTTATTGAAGTTCTTTTACGGCATCCAGTACGGCCTCGGCGTGGCCCTCGACCTTCACCTTCGGCCAGATTTTTGCAATGCGGCCGTCCTTGTCGATGAGGAAGGTGGTTCGCTCCACGCCCATATAGGTGCGGCCGTACATGCTCTTTTCCTTCCAGACGCCGTACGCTTCGAGCACCTGATGGTCCTCGTCCGAAAGAAGCCTGACCTTCAGATCGTGCTTGACCTTGAAGCGGTCGTGTTTCTTGACCGGATCGGGCGAAATGCCGAGAACCGCGGCACCGGAGGCTTCGAACTGGTCCAGAAGCGCCGAGAAGGCAACGTTTTCGACCGTGCAGCCTTGGGTGTCGTCCTTGGGATAGAAAAACAGGACCACCGGTTTTCCCCGCAGGCCGGCCAGTTCCACCTGACCGCCACCATCAGCCGGCAGCGTGAAATCGGGCGCCTGCTTGCCTTCCGCCAATTCTGCCATGGTATTTCCTTTCTTTGGACAGGATTTTCCGTCATGCGGGACCGATCCCCGGTATATAGTCCCTGCGGGAATCGTCCAGCCACAATCAGTCGATTGCCGTGCCGACGATACTCACGCCGACATGAGGAACGGAACAACCGCGACATGAGCGAAATTCGCGGCGAGAAGGTGAAGTTTGGCCGGGGGGACATCGTTTCCCTGCATGACCTGCCGTCCGCCCGCGCGCATGAGCCGATCGTCCTGCACTGCACCGACCGGCCCAGCCACCTGTCAGTGATGACTCGTGTTTTCACCGTGTTCGGTGGCGTTGCGCTTCTTCTCATGATCCTCATCGTCGCCACCGTGGAGAGCGGACTGGTGGACGGCCCGCTGAACTCGCGGGCGCTCGCCGCGCTTAACCGGGCGGTGGGGCCGAACTACGAGGTCTCTGTCGCCAAGACGGTGATGCGCTTTTCCGGATTCGGCGGGCTGGCGCTGAAGGCGGAAAACGTCGCCTTCTCCCAGCGCAGTGACGGAGAGAATGTCGCAAATGCAGGCGCCGTCCTGATCGTCCTGGACCCGCTGGCCCTGATGACCGGCCGCGTTGCTCCGACCAGCCTCGATATCGACGGGGCGATGTTCAATCCGGCCCTGCTGCCGAAAGGCCCACCGATCGACCTGTCCAAGTTCCGGCTTGATTCCCTGCCGGGCTATCAGGGCATGGCGTTCGATCGGCTGGACCAGTTCAAGTCGATGATCACCGGCACGGGGCTGTCCCGCGTTGGTATCACGAATCTTTCCCTGCCGGTGACGGGAACCGGCGGACGTCTGCGCACGCTCGACGTCGAGCAACTGACCTTCAGTCGCTCCGAGGGCGACGAACTGGCGATCGAGGGAAGTTTCGGGCTGGACGGAAAATCGGGAACGATCGCACTCGTTGCCGATGGCGCTGGCGACAACGACCAGCTTCGCGGCAATGTTTCCGGCATTCCGCTCGGCCTTTTCACGCTTCAGCACAATGCCGCAGGGGAGCTTCGAACCGGTCTCGATGCGCAGGCGGACATCGCGCTTTCGGCAATGCGGGGTACGACCGGCGTCGATCCGAAGCTCGAACTCGACGTTTCCAGCAATGGGGGCGCGCTCTACTTCGGCGGTATTGCAACAAGCCTGAAGCCGAGCAAGGTCTCGGTCCACTACGATTATGAAAACCGCTCGGTCGAGATCCGGAATTCCGAGATCCATGTCGCACGGTCTTCCTTCCCGCTGACGGGAGGGGTGATCGATCTCGATCGCATGCCGAATGCCGCGCAGCCGGTGCAGGCCGGCTACGCGATCGATCTGCTCGTGCAGAATGCCGTCAGTGCGCCAGAAGATACGACCGAGGAGCCCGTTCGCTTCGATGCCAAGATCAGTGGGCGCATCCTGTCGGAAGCAAGGCAGGTGCTGTTCGATCAGTTGGGGGTGTCCAGTCCCAGGGGGCAACTGGCCGGGTCGCTCGGCCTGACCTTTGGCGGGGAAAGCCCCGAAGTGAATTTCGCCATGGTCAGCGACAGGCTGGACGCGACGACGGTCAAGCAGCTCTGGCCCTACTGGCTCGGGCGGCGCGCGCGCCAATGGGTTGTCGCCAACATCTACGGCGGCACGGTGACGAACGGACGGATCGAGGTGTCCATGGCCGCAGACCGGCCGCCGCAGCCCGACGGACGTATCGAACTCGGGCGCGGCGAGCTGATGATATCTTTCGACATCGCCGATACGCGCCTCAATATCGCCGGCGAGATCCCGCCGCTCAGGGACGCTGCCGGCCATTTCCAGCTGAACGGCGAGCGCATCGACATCGGGCTCAAGGCCGGCACCGCCTATATGGCATCCGGTCGCTCGGTGTCGCTGTCCAGCGGTACGTTCACGCTGCCGAACACCTACCAGAAGCCGCTGATGGCGGAGATCGACCTGAACATCGCCGGAGCAGGCGATGCGATCGCTGAACTCATCACCTACAAGCCGATCGACGTTCTGAAGCGGACGCCATACGTGCCCTCGGACTTCACCGGCCCGGTAGCGGCCAACGTCAAGGCCAGGTTCGGGCTGGTGCGCGACCAGCAGCCGCCGCCGCCGGAATGGATTGCCGACATCGATCTGCAAGGCGTCGACGTCAAGAAGCCGATCGCCGGACGCACCATTACGCATGTCGATGGAAATCTGGTCGTGACGCCCGTCCGCGCCGACCTCAAGGCGAAGGCGCAGATCGACGGCGTGCCGCTGGACGTCGTTCTCGTCGAGCCCGTGAGCACGACGTCCGGGCTGAAGCGAGATCTTTCCGTCTCCGGCACGATATCGGATGCGGACCGATCGCGTCTCTTCCCCGGTCTCAACGACCTGCTGCAGGGACCTCTCGATGTTGCCGTGACACTTGGCGACGATGGTCACGAGAAGGTGGAGACGAATCTCGGGCGAAGCGTCGTATCGCTTCCCTGGATCGGGTGGACGAAGGGGGCCGGCGTGCCGGCAAAGGCGCAGTTCTCGCTGGAGCGTCAGGAGGGGACGACGCGGCTTTCCGATTTCGCCTTTTCCGGCGACGGGTTCTCTGTTTCCGGGGAGGTTAGCATCAATGGCGGCGCCTTGAGCATCGCCCGTTTCGACAAGGTAAGGCTGTCCGCCCAGGACGACTATGCGCTCGACATTTCCCGCGTGAAATCCGGCTACTCCGTCAAGGTCAACGGCAGCTCGGCAGACCTTAGGCCCGTACTTGCCAAGCTGAAGGCAGACCCTACCGGGACCGACAGCGGCGCAAAGCCGGTGTCGGTAACGGTTCGCGCCGCGCTGGACCGTGTCATCGGCTTCAACGGCGAAACGCTGGGCAATGTCAAGCTCGCCTACGGGACGAACGGGAGTCGGACATCCGCGCTCGATCTTTCGGCGGTCACAGGCAGCGGGCAGGCCCTCGTTGCGAAGCTTTCCAACGCACAAGGCACGGACACGCTGGAGCTGACGACGGGTGACGCGGGCGCGCTGGCGCGCCTCGCCAATCTTTACCGCCACATGGAAGGCGGGCTTTTGAACATGCGCCTCAAGGCCGGAGCCGATGGCGGCTGGCGCGGGCCGCTCGACATCCGCAAGTTCACCCTGTCTGGCGAGGAAAAACTGCGCTCGATCGTGACGACGCCCGCCGGCGGGCGCAGCCTCAATCAGGCGGTGCGAAGCGAGATTGACACCAGCTCTATGCGGTTCGAGCGCGGCTTCGCTTTCGTCTCTTCGAAGGACGGCACGCTCAGGGTCGAAAACGGCGTCGTGCGCGGCGATACCGTGGGTGCGACGTTCCAGGGGATGGTGCGCGATGCCAACGACAATATGGAACTGACCGGCACCTTCATGCCAGCCTACGGACTCAACCGGCTCTTCGCCGAACTGCCGCTGATCGGCTTCATCCTTGGAAACGGAAGCGACCGAGGGCTGATCGGCATCACCTTCAAGCTGACGGGCGCGTTCGATCAGCCCAGGCTGATGGTCAATCCGCTGTCGATCATCGCGCCGGGGGTATTCCGCAACATCTTCGAATTCTGATCCGTATACGAAAAAGGCCCGCTGCGTTCGTTCCGCCGCGGGCCGAAACTGTTGGCTATCCGGCCCAGATTCAGGCGGGGCGCACCAGAATGTGCTTCTTCTTGCCGAGCGAGAGCTTGATGACGCCGTCGGCGGTGACCTCGCCGCTGCCGATGGACATGCGTTCGTCACTGACGGCCTTGTCGTTGATGCGGACTGCGCCGCCCTGGACATGGCGGCGTGCTTCGCCGTTCGAGGATGCCAGGCCGGCGCGGACGATCAGCGCGAGCAGGCCGAGACCGCTTTCCAGTTCGCTCTTCGCCACCTCGATGGATGGCAGGTTTTCGGCCAGCGCACCTTCTTCGAACGTCTTGCGCGCGGTCTCGGCTGCCTGTTCGGCATTCTGCCGCCCATGCAGCATCGCGGTGATCTCGGTGGCGAGGATCTTCTTGACCTCGTTGATCTCCGAGCCGCCGAGCGCCGACAGGCGCGCGATCTCATCCATGGGGAGCGTCGTGTAGAGCTTCAGGAAGCGGGTGACGTCGGCGTCCTCGGTGTTGCGCCAGTACTGCCAGAAGTCATAGGCCGACAGCATCTCCGGGTTCAACCAGACGGCGCCGGACAGCGACTTGCCCATCTTGGCGCCTGATGCGGTGGTCAGCAGCGGCGAGGTCAGCGCGTAGAGTTGCGGCGTGCCCATGCGGTGGCCGAGATCGATGCCGTTGACAATGTTGCCCCACTGGTCGGAGCCGCCCATCTGCAGGCGCGTATCGTAGCGCTTGTTCAACTCGACGAAGTCGTAAGCCTGCAGGATCATGTAGTTGAATTCGAGGAAGGACAGCGACTGCTCACGGTCGAGGCGCATCTTGACGCTGTCGAATGACAGCATGCGGTTGACCGAGAAGTGGCGGCCGACATCGCGCAGGAATTCCAGGTAGTTGATGCTGAGCAACCAGTCGGCATTGTTGATCATCAGCGCGTCCTTCGGGCCTTCCCCGTAGGTCAGGTAGTTGGAGAAGACCTTCTTGATCCCGGCGATGTTGCCGGCGATCGTATCCGGCGTCATCAGCTGGCGCGCCTCGTCCTTGAAGGAGGGATCGCCGACCATGCCGGTGCCGCCGCCCATCAGCGAGATCGCGCGATGGCCGGTCTGCTGCAGCCAGTGCAGCATCATGATCTGGATCAGGCCGCCGGCATGCAGGCTGGGCGCGGTCGGGTCGAAGCCGATATAGGCCGTCACGGTTTCCTTGCAGAGCAGATCGTCGAGGCCGGTCTCATCCGAAATCTGGTGGATGAAGCCGCGCTCGCTAAGCGTGCGAAGGAAGTCTGACTTGAAACCCGACATTGGTCTTCTCTCTTGTAGGGGAGCTCTGTGAACGAATGGCGCGGCATCTAGCACTGTTTTTACGCATAATCACTCCAAAAGTGATTCCGGGATTTCGGCATGGAAAAGATACGAACGGCGATCGGGCTGATGAGCGGCACCAGCATGGACGGCATCGACGTGGCGCTGGTGAGGACGGACGGCGCCGACATGGTCGGGCGCGGGCCGGCAAAAGGGTTTGCCTACGATCCCGCCTTCCGCAGGCGGCTGCAGGCGGCGCTCGAAGGCGCGAAGGCGATCACCCGGCGCGACGAGCGGCCGGGCGATCTCGCCGCACTCGAACGGGAGTTGACGCTCCGCCATGTGGATGCTGTCGCGGCTTTTCTTTCGGAGAACGGGCTGGCAGCGGGCGACATCGACGTCGTCGGCTTTCACGGTCAGACGGTGCTGCACCGGCCGGAGCAGCGGCTGACGGTTCAGATCGGCGACGGAGCGCTGCTTTCGCGCCAGACCGGTATCGCCGTCGTCTACGACATGCGGGCGAACGACATGACGCATGGCGGGCAGGGCGCGCCGCTCATTCCCGTCTATCATGCAGCTTTGGCCCGCAACCTGCCGGCGGATTGCGCCTTTCCCGTCGTGTTCGTCAATATCGGGGGAATTTCCAACCTCACTTATGTCGGACCGGACGGCGAGATCGCCGCCTTCGACAGCGGGCCGGGCAATACGCTGATCGACCAGTGGGTGGAGGCGCAGGCCGGCATCCCCTTCGACCAGGGCGGGATGATCGCAAGCGAGGGGCGGGTGCTCGCTGGCCTCGCCTCACGCTATCTCGACCACCCCTTTTTCACCGCCCGCGAACGCCGGTCGCTCGATCGCAACGATTTCTTGCCGCCCGCCGGTGCCGACGCGTCGCTGGAGGACGGCGCGCGGACGCTGGCGCACGTCACGGCTGCGGCGATCGTGAAGTCTGCGGGGCACCTGCCTCGGGTGCCGAAAACCTACATCGTCTGCGGTGGCGGCCGGCTGAACCGCGTCATCATGGGCGACCTCGAAGAACTCGCAGCGGCGCAAGGTGCGCAGGTGATGCCGGCTGAAACGGTGAAGCTGAACGGCGACAGCATGGAAGCGGAAGCCTGGGCGTATCTTGCGGTGCGCTCGCTGGACGGGCTGCCGCTGACCTTTCCGGGTACGACGGGGGTGGAGACGGCGATCACCGGCGGGGTGCTGGCGGTGCCTGAGTAAGCGCCTGGGGATCTCTCCCGCCTATCTCTCCCATTGCAGGAAGGACCCGGTCGCGTGGCAGGACTGCGGAAACTGCCTCCGGGAATGCGTCATCCTCGGACAAGCCCGAGGATGACGGCAGTTTGCCTTGGATAGGCGGGCAGCTTTGGATTAGCGGATGCGCTTTGCCGCCGGTTCCGGCGTCAGTTCGCCGGCGAGGCGGCGGTCGAGGTAGTCCTCGCATTCGGCCATGAGTGTTTCCACATGGCCGTTGAAGAAGTGGTTGGCACCGGGAATGGTCTTGTGGGTGATCAGGATGCCCTTCTGCGCCTTCAACTTCTCGACCAGGCCGTTGACGTCCTTTTCCGGCGCGACCTTGTCGGCATCGCCGTTGATGATCAGGCCGGAGGACGGGCAGGGAGCGAGGAAGGAGAAGTCGTAGATGTTCGGCTGCGGAGCGATGGACATAAAGCCTTCGATCTCCGGCCGGCGCATCAGAAGCTGCATGCCGATCCAGGCGCCGAAGGAATAGCCGGCCACCCAGCAGCTCTTGGAATCCGGATGCAGGCTCTGTACCCAGTCAAGCGCGGAGGCCGCGTCGGAAAGCTCGCCCGCGCCATGATCGAACTCTCCCTGGCTGCGTCCGATGCCGCGGAAGTTGAACCGCAGCGTGGTGAAGCCGCGCTTCTGGAACATGTAGAAGAGCTGGTAGACGATCTGATTGTTCATCGTGCCGCCGAACTGCGGGTGCGGGTGCAGGATGATCGCGATCGGGGCGTTCTTCTGCTTTGAAGGCTGGTAGCGGCCTTCGAGGCGACCGGCAGGTCCGTTGAAGATGATTTCGGGCATTCGTACTCCGACGTGTTTGCGGATCAAAAACTGTTTCGACGGCGCTGGAAGTCTTGACGAAACCAGTCAGCTTTTCTAGAAACTAGTTTAGAACCATTCGAAACTTTGCTACGCTATGCGCGTATCGAGGTTCGTCTCTTACGGCAAGCCCGGCGGAAATTTCAAGAAAAATGCTCGCCGCGCTGCCACAGGAGCACCATCGGAGCTGATTTGCGATCATGTCTGGACGGAAGAGGACATATCTGGACTGGAACGCGACCGCGCCGCTATCGGCCGCGGCGCGCGAGGCTGTCCTGTCCGCGCTCGACCTGCCGGGCAATCCCTCGTCTGTGCATGGCGAGGGGCGGGCGGTACGCGCGCTGATCGACGGCGCGCGCCGTGACGTTGCGGCGCTGGTCGGCGCAGAGCCCGCGCATGTGATCTTCACCAGCGGCGCGACCGAGGCCGCCAACATGGTGCTGACCCCCGATTTCCGCATGGGACGGACGCCTCTTTCGGTCGGCAGGCTCTATGTCTCTGCAATAGAACATCCGGCCGTGCGCGAGGGTGGGCGTTTCGATCGGGCAAACGTCACGGAAATTCCCGTTACGCCGGCCGGTATCGTCGATCTCGACGCGCTGAAGGCTCTCCTCGAAGTCCATGACAGGGCCGCGGGGCTGCCGATGGTCGCTATCATGCTGGCCAACAACGAAACCGGCATCGTGCAACCGGTGCGCCAGGCTGCGGAGATCGTTCATAAGGTCGGCGGCGTATTCGTGGTCGATGCGGTGCAGGCCGCGGGCCGGATGCCGCTTTCGATCGTCGAACTCGACGCGGACTTCATGATCGTCTCGGCGCACAAGCTCTCGGGACCGAAGGGCGCCGGTGCGCTGGTCTCGCGCG
The DNA here is from genome assembly GCA_023404095.1 of Pseudomonadota bacterium. Taxonomy (GTDB): domain Bacteria; phylum Pseudomonadota; class Alphaproteobacteria; order Rhizobiales; family Rhizobiaceae; genus Mycoplana. Next base: position 41,628 of record JAEYDD010000072.1, read on the forward strand.
GCGAGGTGCTGATGCCGAAAGTGCTGATCCATGGCGGCGGGCAGGAAAAGGGTCACCGCTCCGGCACGGAAAATGCCACTGCCATCGCCGGCTTTGCGGCAGCGGCGCGCGAGGCGACAGATACGCTGGAAGAGCGCACGGCTGCGATTTCACGCCTGCGCGACGGGATGGAGGCCCGAATGACCGAGTTGGCGGGCGACGTGATCATCCATGGCCGCGACGTTTCGCGCCTGTGCAACACGACATTTTTCAGTCTACCGGGACTGAAGTCCGAGACCGGGCAGATCGCCTTCGATCTCGAGGGGATTGCGATTTCGGCGGGTTCGGCCTGCTCCTCGGGCAAGGTGGGCGCCAGCCACGTGCTGACGGCGATGGGGTTTGATGCCGGGCTCGGGGCGCTGCGCGTCTCACTGGGTTCAACGACGACCGAGACGGACGTCGACCGCTTTCTCGAAGCGTTCGGCAGGATTGCGGGCCGGCGGCGGCAAGGCGTCGCTGCGGCGTGATGAAAGTTGCAAAAGCGCAAGATTTTGCTTGCCAAAAGGTGTGAAAAGCCCCTTCTGGCGCCTACATAACCGGCGGAAACCCGCCAGACGTTGACAAGCTTCCGGACCTTGGATCCGGAAAGATTGGAGAACGAGATGCCTGCGGTGCAGGAAACGATCGATCAGGTCCGTCAGATCGACGTAGACCAGTACAAGTACGGATTCGAGACGACGATCGAAATGGAAAAGGCACCGAAGGGCCTTTCCGAAGAGATCATCCGTTTCATTTCGGCCAAGAAGAGCGAGCCCGAGTGGATGCTCGAATGGCGCCTGGAAGCCTATCGCCGCTGGCTGACGCTGGAGGAGCCGACCTGGGCGCGCGTCGACTATCCGAAGATCGACTTCAACGACCTCTACTACTATGCCGCGCCGAAGAACCAGAGCGGCCCGAAGTCGATCGACGAAGTGGACCCCGAAATTCTCAAGACCTACGAGAAGCTCGGTATTCCTCTGCGCGAACAGGAGATCCTTGCCGGGGTGCAGACCTCCAAGATCGCCGTCGACGCCGTGTTTGATTCGGTCTCGGTCGTCACCACGTTCAAGGAAGAGCTGAAGAAGGCCGGCGTGATCTTCATGTCGATCTCGGAAGCGATCCGCGAATATCCGGAGCTGGTAAAGAAGTATCTCGGTTCCGTCGTGCCGACGACCGACAACTTCTATGCGACGCTGAATTCGGCGGTCTTCACCGACGGTTCGTTCGTCTTCGTGCCGAAGGGCGTTCGCTGCCCGATGGAGCTTTCGACCTACTTCCGCATCAACGAGAAGAACACTGGCCAGTTCGAGCGCACGCTGATCATCGCCGAGGAAGGCGCCTACGTGTCCTACCTCGAGGGCTGCACCGCGCCGCAGCGCGACGAGAACCAACTGCACGCGGCCGTGGTCGAGCTCGTTGCGCTGGATGACGCGGAGATCAAGTATTCCACCGTCCAGAACTGGTATCCGGGCGACAAGGAAGGCAAGGGCGGCATCTACAACTTCGTCACCAAGCGGGGCGATTGCCGCGGCAAGAACTCCAAGATTTCCTGGACGCAGGTGGAAACCGGTTCTGCCATCACCTGGAAGTATCCGTCCTGCATTCTGCGCGGCGACGGTTCGCGCGGCGAGTTCTACTCGATCGCGGTCTCGAACGGTCACCAGCAGATCGACAGCGGCACCAAAATGATCCACCTCGGCAAGAACACGTCGAGCCGCATCATCTCCAAGGGCATTGCCGCCGGCGTGTCGCAGAACACCTATCGCGGCCAGGTCTCGACCCACCGCAAGGCGGAGAACGCGCGCAACTTCACCCAGTGCGATTCGCTTCTGATCGGCGATCGCTGCGGCGCGCATACGGTGCCCTATATCGAGGCGAAGAATTCGTCGGCTCAGTTCGAGCACGAGGCGACCACCTCGAAGATCTCAGAGGACCAGCTGTTCTACTGCCTGCAGCGCGGCATTCCCGAGGAAGCGGCGATCGCGCTGATCGTCAACGGCTTCGTCAAGGAAGTGATCCAGGAACTGCCGATGGAATTCGCCGTCGAGGCGCAGAAGCTGATCAGCATCTCGCTGGAAGGCAGCGTCGGCTAAAGCCGCATTGTCGAGAAATCGGGCGCGCGGACGCGCGCCGTGTCCCATTCGATCCTTCAGAGGATACATCATGCTTGAAATCAGAAATCTGCACGCACGCATCGCCGAAGACGGCACCGAGATCATCCGCGGCTTGAACCTGACCGTCAACGACGGCGAGGTCGCCGCCATCATGGGGCCGAACGGTTCGGGCAAGTCGACGCTCTCCTACATCCTTGCCGGGCGCGAGGACTACGAGGTGACCGAAGGCGACATCCTCTACAACGGCGAGAGCATCCTCGAGCTCGATCCGTCCGAGCGCGCCGCCAAGGGTATCTTCCTGGCCTTCCAGTACCCGGTGGAGATCCCGGGCGTCGCCACCATGCAGTTCCTGAAGGTTGCGATGAACGAGCAGCGCAAGGCGCGCGGCGAGGACGAGCTGACGACGCCGGACTTCATGCGCCGCGTCAAGGAGGCTGCCGCCGAACTGCAGATCTCGCCCGAGATGCTGCGCCGTCCGCTCAACGTCGGTTTCTCCGGCGGCGAAAAGAAGCGCGCAGAAATCCTGCAGATGGCACTTCTCGAGCCGAAGCTGTGCGTCCTCGACGAGACGGACTCGGGCCTCGACATCGACGCGCTGAAGATCGTCGCCGACGGCGTCAACGCGCTGCGCGCTCCGGATCGCTCGGTCATCGTCATCACCCACTACCAGCGCCTGCTCGACTACATCGTGCCGGATACGGTGCACGTTCTCTACAAGGGCCAGGTGATCAAGTCGGGCGACAAGACGCTGGCGCATGAACTCGAAGCCAACGGCTATGCCGACATCATCGGGGCAGCCGCCTGAGCCGGGAAGGACGATCCATGAACATCCAAGCAGGGATCAAGCTGACGGCGGCGGAAGCAGCTCTGGTCGAATCCTATAACGAACAGGTCGGCGAACTGCCGGGCGACGGCGCCACCCTTCTTGCCCGCGATACGCTGTTGAGCGACCTGAAGAATGCCGGTCTGCCGACACGACGCGTAGAAGCATGGCATTATACGGATCTCAAGGCACTGCTGAAAGCCGTGCCGGCCTTCCTTCACGGCGCCAGCGCCCAGAGGGTCGAGCCGATCGTGCCGGGCTCCACAGTGCTTTCGGTCGTCAACGGCAAGGCCCATACGCGGTTGCTGCCGGAGGGCATCACGGCGAAGAGCTACGCCGATACGCTGCTTGACGGATCGGCTGCGGAAGGGCTCGTCGCTCGCGACGCAGACGACGTCATCGGGCGCATCAACGGTTCGTTCGTGCGCGACGGCCTGATCGTCGAGGTTGCCGAGGGTGCTTCCTTCGAAGCGCCGATCGAGATCCAGTCGGTGCAGAATTGCGGGCAGGTCAACACGCGCTTTCCGGTGCGGTTCGGTGCCGGCGCCAGGGCAACGGTGATCGAGCGGCATCTGGCAACCGGCGAGGATGCGGCACTTGTCACATCCGTCACCGACATGCGGCTCGCGGACAATGCCGAGGTCACCTGGATCATCTTCCAGTCGGAAGGCGAGGCGGATACGCATCTCGCACAGTTCAAGGCCGAACTCGGCGCCAATGCGAAGCTGCGCCTGTATGTCATCAACGGCGGCGGCAAGCTCGTCCGACAGGAGATCCATATCGCCGTTGCCGGCGAGGGTTCCGACCTGACGCTGCGCGGCATCAACCTTCTCGGCGGCGAGAGCCACACCGACGTGACCTTCACCGTCGGCCATGACGTTCCGCATACGACCTCGACCGAAGTCATTCGAAATGTCGTGTTCGACCGCGCCCGCGGCGTGTTCCAGGGGCAGATCCGCGTCGCGCAGGACGCGCAGAAGACCGACGCGAAGATGTCGTGCAACACGTTGCTTCTCTCCGACGACGCCGAGTTCTCGGCCAAGCCGGAGTTGGAGATCTTCGCCGACGACGTTCAGTGCGGCCACGGTGCGACGGTGATCGACATCGATCACACGCAGTTGTTCTACCTGATGGCGCGCGGCGTTCCGGAGAACAAGGCACGCGCGATGCTGGTCAACGCGTTCGTCGCCGAGATCGTCGAGGAACTGGAAGACGAGACGCTGGTCGAGGCGCTGGAAGGCGTCATTTCCGACTGGCTCGAAAAGTACGCGTGACGGGATTGTCGAGATGAACCAGATCAAGCCGGTTTCCACCTATGACGTCGAGGCGATCCGCAGGGATTTCCCGATTCTGTCGCGCGAAGTGTACGGCAAGCCGCTGGTCTATCTCGACAACGGCGCATCCGCACAGAAGCCGCAAGTGGTGATCGATGCGGTCGCGCATGCCTATTCGAACGAGTATGCGAACGTGCATCGTGGCCTGCATTTCCTCTCCAATGCGGCAACCGATGCCTATGAGGCGGCGCGCGAGAAGGTGAGGCGCTTTCTGAATGCGCCGTCCGTCGACGATATCGTCTTCACCAAGTCCTCGACCGAGGCGATCAATACGGTCGCCTACGGATACGGCATGCCGAAGATCGGCGAAGGCGACGAGATCGTCATCTCGATCATGGAGCACCATTCCAACATCGTTCCCTGGCATTTTATCCGCGAACGGCAGGGCGCGAAGCTCGTCTGGGCGCCGGTAGACGATACGGGCGCGTTCCACGTCGAGGACTTCGTAAAGTGCCTCACCGAAAAGACGAAGCTGATCGCGATCACGCACATGTCGAACGCGCTCGGCACCATCGTGCCGGTGAAGGAGATCTGCGCGATCGCCCGCGAGCGAGGCATCCCGGTGCTGGTCGACGGTTCGCAGGGTGCGGTCCACTTGCCGGTCGACGTGCAGGACATCGACTGCGACTGGTACGTGATGACCGGGCACAAGCTCTACGGGCCCTCCGGCATCGGCGTGCTGTACGGCAAGAAGGACCGGCTGCGCGAAATGCGCCCGTTCCAGGGCGGCGGCGAGATGATCGTGGAAGTGACGGAAGACATCGTCACCTACAACGATCCGCCGCACCGCTTCGAGGCCGGCACGCCACCGATCGTCCAGGCGATCGGGCTCGGCTATGCGCTCGACTACATGGAGAAGATCGGGCGTGCGGCGATTTCGGCGCACGAGACGGATCTTGCCGCCTACGCACACGAACGCCTGTCGTCCATCAATTCCTTGAAGATGTTCGGGACCGCGCCCGGCAAGGGCTCGATCTTCTCCTTCGAGCTGGAAGGCATCCATGCCCACGACGTCTCGATGGTGATCGACCGGGCGGGCGTTGCCGTCCGCGCCGGCACCCATTGCGCCCAGCCGCTCTTGAAACGCTTCGGCGTGACCTCCACATGCCGTGCATCCTTCGGCATGTACAACACCCGCGCCGAGGTCGATGTTCTGGCCGATGCGCTCGACCATGCCCGCAAGTTCTTCGCCTGAGGAGTTCGAAATGTCTGTCGATGCCACCGAAGACAAGACCGATGCCCGTGACGGGATCGTCAATTCGGCAATCCCCGGCGATGAGCTGGCGCGCCTCAGCGACGACATCATCTCGGCCCTGAAGACGGTCTATGATCCGGAAATTCCCGCCGATATCTTCGAACTCGGCCTGATCTACAAGATCGACATCGAAGACGACCGCATGGTCAAGATTGACATGACGCTGACCGCGCCCGGTTGCCCGGTGGCAGGCGAGATGCCGGGCTGGGTCGAGAATGCCGTGAGCGCAGTCGAAGGCGTCTCCGGCGTCGAGGTGAAGATGGTGTTCGATCCGCCGTGGACGCCGGATCGCATGTCCGAAGAGGCGCAGGTCGCGGTAGGCTGGTACTGACCGGGCCGCCGACGGGCGAGGCACCCAATCGAAATGACGGTGCCAAACTATTGATCCCGCAGGCGGCCGCCTCTACATTTGTTTCGGAACCGCCGGGCCTTGAACCCGGCCGGCGAAGGAGAACTGGCTGATGGCCTTTGCAGTGATGACCCTTACCAATGCTGCCGCCGATCGTGTGAAAGCGATCGTGGACAATGCCGGCGGCGACGCCAAGGGCATCCGCGTCGGCGTAAAGAAGGGCGGGTGCGCCGGAATGGAATATTCCGTCGACCTCGTGACGGCGCCGAACGAGAAGGACGACCTTGTCGAGCACGCCGGTGCCCGCGTCTGGATTGCACCGGAAGCTGTTCTCTACCTGCTGGGCACGCAGATGGATTTCGAGATGACCACGCTCCGTTCCGGCTTCACCTTCAACAATCCGAATCAGACGTCCGCCTGTGGCTGCGGTGAATCGGTCGAGCTCAAGCCGGCAGACCTCGCAGCGCTGGCTGCTGCCGGGGCGCCCACCGTGCGCGTCGGATAAGCAGGGACCTCTGCAGACACTTCCGCACGGTCGTTTGAGCGGCCAGTTGCTTCTTCGGGCACGCTTTGCTTGCATTCATTTTCAATCCGCGTTGATACTTGCCGGTATTGCCGAGCAACGGGTTTCGGGCTGTCGGCCGCGCGACCATTGAACGATCGGCAGATGCTCCCGGGAGGTAGCGTTCACCGACATGCAGTCGCCGCAGGACTTTTCTGAATCGCTCTACGAATCGATGCCGTTCCCGGTACTCCTGACGGATGCCGCAGGCACCCGCTTCTTCCTGAACGACGCGGCTCGCAGGGCGCTCGGATGGAAGGGGGACGGCAGCGAACCTCTTGCTGCGGTTCTCGGACAAGCCGACCTTGTGACGAGGCTAGAGGGCTATGCGGTCTCGGGCCGGGCGCACAGTCACAGCCTCCGCTTCAACCGGGCCGACGAATCGGACTTCGAGGCGGCTGCGCATGTGATCGCCATAAGGAGCACCGACGGCGAGGCGGGCTATGCGCTTCTTCTGCGGAGCCTTTTGACGGGGGGAAGCCACGGCGAGCAGGTTCTGCTCGGCAGCCGCATCTACTCCGCCCTGGACACCATTCCCGAAGGGGTCGCGATCTTCGATCGCGACGAGAGGATTCTGGTCTTCAACCGCGCCTTTCGTGACGGGTGCGGAGCCGCGAAGGATGCCGTTCGCGTCGGCGCAACGGTCGAAAGCATTATCCGGGCCAATGTCGGCGCCGGCAACTACCAGGGCATTGTGCCGGGAACTCCCGAGGCGGAGGCCATGATCCAGTCCCGGCTCAGGGATCATCGCGGGGAGGGTGGACAGGCGCACACCGTCCAGCGTGCGGATGGTCGCTGGATTCGTTCCGAGAGCCACGTGATGGACAGCGGCGAGGTGGTCGGGCTGAGAATCGATATCACCGACCTCAAGGCGATCGAGCATGAGCTGGAAACCAAGAACAGGCAGCATACGAAGCTCCTGCAGCTTCTCCCGGATCTGATCGTGCGGACCGACAGGGATTTGGTGATCCGCTTTTGCAACGAGCAGTACGCCACTTTTTACGGTTCTACGCCCGAAAAGCTCGTCGGCACGCATGTGATGAACTTGGTTTCTACCGAGCAACCGGTCCTTGACGAACTCGAACGGCTGACGCCCGACAATCCCATTGCGACGGTGGAACTTGCAATCCGCAACGCTGCGGGCGAGGAACGTTGGTTACTGTGGACTGCAACGGCGAGTTTCGAGAATGGCCTCCCGACGGAGTTTGTCGGCGCTGGTCGCGACGTGACCGAGTTGAAGCGTCAGCATGAGCGTCTCACCGAACAGGCGCGGGAATTGCAGCGCAAGAACGAGGCGCTGAACCAGTTCGCAGCAACCGTCTCACACGACCTGAAGTCCCCGATCCGCCACATTGCCTCCTTCGCCGAGATGATACTGGATGATATCGAGGGCGGCCAAATGGATGATCTTTCGACGCATGCCGCCTATGTGCGGCGGGCTGCGCTCCGCATGCAGAAGCTGGTCGATCGCCTTCTGGAATATGCTCAGATCGCCTACCAGATCCGGCACGTAAAATCCGTGTCGCTGGACGCGATCGTTGCGGATGCCCTGTCGTTGCTTGAGGGGCATATCCGGGAGGCCGGCGCGACAATCGAAGTCAAATCTCTTCCCCCCGTGAGGGGCGACCCCGAACTGCTGCGACGCCTGATGCAGAACCTGATCGGAAACGCCATCAAATATCGGCGCAGGGACTCCAGTCCCACCGTACGGATCTATGGAGAGGGGTCCTCAGACAGCGTTCGCATCGTTATCGAGGATGACGGCATCGGCATCGATGCGCAACATGCCGAAACGATCTTCGGGCTTTTCCAGCGCCTGCATCAGGACGAGAAGGTATATGACGGGACGGGCATCGGCCTTGCGCTTGCACAGCGGATCGTCGAAAGCCATTCCGGCACCGTGGCGCTCGATACGTCCTACACGAACGGCGCCCGTTTCGTCGTCGTGCTACCCCGCGGCTAGAAGCGGGACGCGCCTGGGCGGTGCCCGGACGACGCAGCTGCCGGTTACGGACCTCACCCGGAAAAGGTCCGATGGCACTTGTGATCCATGCCGGGAGCGGGGCTGACCCCGGCCCGCAGGGCCGAGGTCAGTGCTGTGAAGTCTGACTACTCTGCCGCTTCCGCGTAGCTTTCCAGCGGCGGGCAGGAGCAGACGAGGTTGCGGTCACCATAGACATTGTCGACGCGGTTGACCGGCGACCAGTACTTGTCCACGCGGAAGGCGCCGGGCGGATAGCAGGCCTGTTCTCGCGAATAGGGGCGGTCCCATTCGCCGACGAGGTCTTCCACCGTGTGGGGCGCGTTCTTCAGCGGGTTGTTGGTCTTGTCCATCCGGCCTTCCTCGATGGCGCGGGCCTCCTCGCGGATCGCCAGCATCGCATCGCAGAAGCGGTCGAGTTCGGCCTTGGTCTCCGATTCGGTCGGCTCGATCATCAGCGTGCCCGCCACGGGCCAGCTCATGGTCGGTGCGTGGAAGCCGCAGTCGATGAGACGCTTGGCCACGTCGTCGACCGTCACGCCAGCGCTGTCGACCAGCGGGCGCGTATCGACAATGCACTCGTGTGCGACACGACCCTTTGCTGATTTGTACAGAACGTCGTAGGCGCCCTTCAGGCGGGCGGCGATGTAGTTGGCGTTCAGGATCGCCACCTTCGTCGCCTGCGTCAGGCCCTCGCCGCCCATCATCAAGCAGTAGCTCCATGAGATCGGCAGGATCGAGGCCGAGCCGAAGGGAGCCGCGGAGACCGCGCCGGATTCAGCCGTGCGCGGATCCTTCGGCAGGAAGGGCGCCAGGTGCGCCTTCACGCCGATCGGCCCCATGCCGGGACCGCCACCGCCATGCGGAATGCAGAAGGTCTTGTGCAGGTTCAGGTGGCTGACGTCGGAGCCGATATCGCCGGGGCGGGCGAGCCCGACCATGGCGTTCATGTTGGCGCCGTCGAGATAGACCTGGCCGCCGTGCTTGTGGACGATCTCGCAGACCTCGCGCACGTTCTCCTCGAAGACGCCGTGCGTGGACGGATAAGTAATCATGCAGCAGGAGAGGTTTTCGGCGTACTGCTTTGCTTTCGCACGGAAATCATCCATGTCGATGTCGCCGTCATCGCTGACTTTGACGACAACCACCTTCATGCCGGCCATCTGTGCGGAGGCCGGGTTGGTGCCGTGCGCGGAGGTCGGGATCAGGCAGACGTCGCGATGCGGGTTGCCGTTGGCGATGTGGTAGTCGCGGATTGTCAGCAGGCCGGCATATTCGCCCTGCGCGCCGGAGTTCGGTTGCATCGAGATCGCGTCGTAGCCGGTGACGGCGCAGAGCTTGGCCGAGAGGTCGTCGATCAGTTCCCGGTAGCCTTCCGCCTGGTCGGCGGGGACGAAGGGGTGGATCTCGGAGAATTCCGGCCAGGTGATCGGCAGCATCTCGGCGGTCGCGTTCAGCTTCATCGTGCAGGAGCCGAGCGGAATCATCGAGCGGTCGAGCGCGAGGTCGCGGTCGGCGAGCCGGCGGATGTAGCGCGTCATCTCGCTTTCGGCGCGGTTCATGTGGAAGATCGGGTGCGTCAGGTACGCGCTTGTGCGCAGCAAGGCTTCCGGGAGGCGGTAATCGGCTTCGAAGTCCGATACCTTGAAGTCGCCGCCGAAGGCGCGCCAGACGGCTTCCAGTGTCACCGGGCGCGAGCGCTCGTCGAGGCTGATGCCGATCCGGTCGTCGCCGATCTTGCGCAGGTTCACTTCCTCGGCGACCGCGGTCTTGAGGATGATGCCCTGCAGCTTGCCGACATGGACGGTGATCGTGTCGAAGAACACGTCGGGCTCGACGGTGTAACCGAGTTTCTCCAGGCCCTTTGCCAGCAAGACCGCCTTGCGGTGTACCTGCTGGGCGATCGCCTTGATCCCCTGCGGACCGTGGAAGACCGCATACATGGAGGCCATGACCGCGAGCAGCACCTGGGCGGTGCAGATGTTCGACGTCGCCTTTTCGCGGCGGATGTGCTGTTCGCGGGTCTGCAGCGACAGGCGGTAGGCGCGGTTGCCGCGGGCATCCACCGAGACGCCGACGAGGCGGCCGGGCATGTTGCGCTTGTAGGCGTCCTTGACGGCCATGTAGGCCGCGTGCGGGCCGCCGTAGCCGACCGGTACGCCGAAGCGCTGGGTCGTACCGATGGCGATGTCGGCGTCCATGTCGCCGGGCGACTTGAGCAGCGCCAGTGCGAGCGGGTCGGCCGCAACGACGGCGATCGCGCCGGCGGCATGCAGGTCGGTGATGACGCCGGTGAAATCATGCACGTGACCAAACGTGCCGGGATATTGGAAGATCGCGCCGAACACCTCGGCCGGAACCAGGTCCTCGAAGGGATTGCCGACCACGATCGTCCAGCCGAGCGGCTCGGAACGGGTCTTCAGGAGCGCGATCGTCTGCGGATGGCAGTTTTCGTCGACGAAGAAGGCGGTCGCCTTCGACTTCGAGACGCGCTCTGCCATCGCCATGGCCTCGGCGGCTGCGGTGGCCTCATCCAGAAGCGAGGCGTTGGCGATGTCGAGACCGGTGAGGTCGCAGACCATGGTCTGGTAGTTCAGCAGCGCCTCGAGCCGGCCCTGGCTGATCTCGGGCTGGTAGGGCGTGTAGGCGGTATACCAGGCCGGGTTTTCCAGGATGTTGCGCTGGATCACCGGCGGGGTGATGGTGCCGTAGTAGCCCTGGCCGATCAGCGATACGAGCTTCTTGTTCCTGTTGGCGGTTTCGCGCAGCTTGTCCAGTGCCTCGCGCTCCGACATCGGCGCGCCCCATTGAAGCGGCGTCGTCTGGCGGATCGACTTCGGCACCGTGTCGTCGATCAGCGCATCCAGGCTGTCGTAGCCGATCACCTGCAGCATCGCCTCCATTTCCGCCGGCGAGGGACCGATGTGGCGGCGATTGGCGAAATCGTAGGGCTGGTAATCGGTGAAGGTGAAGTCCTTGGGCAGGTTCATCAGCCGACGAGCTCCTTGTAGGCGGCCTCGTCCAGCAGGCCCTCGGCGTCGGCCGTGTTCTTCAGCTTGAGCTTGAAGAACCAGCCCGCGCCCTGCGGGTCGCTGTTGACCAGCGACGGGTCGTCGACGATCGCCTGGTTGACCTCGACCACTTCGCCGTCGAGCGGGCTGTAGACGTCGGATGCGGCCTTGACGCTCTCGACGGTTGCGGCGTCACCGCCCTTGTCGAAGCTTGAGCCGACTTCCGGCAGTTCGACGAAGACGAGATCGCCAAGCTGCTCGGCAGCATGGGTGGTGATGCCGACGGTGGCAACGTCGCCGTCGATCTTGAGCCACTCGTGTTCTGCGGTGAATTTCAACATGTCGGTTCCTCTCTGGGAAAGTCTGTATTTGAAACTGTGCGGTTGCCCCTCATCTCCCTGCCGGAGCCTTCTCCCCGCAGGCGGGGAGAAGGTGGCTGGGCGCCCCTTTTCCGTTCCCTCTCCCCGCCTGCGGGGAGAGGGTCAGGGCGAGGGACAATCGGCATGCAAAGGCAATCATCGGTCAGCGCTTGAAGGTGTTGGGGACGAAGGGCAGGGCGGCGACGGTGACGGGCAGGTACTTTCCGCGCACCTCGGCGAAGAGCGGCGTTCCCGGCGCTGAGAGCGCGACCGGCACGTAGCCCATAGCAATGGGGCCCTCGATGCTGGGGCCGAAGCCGCCGGAGGTGACGTGGCCGACCTCGGCCTTGCCTTCCGCATCCGAATAGAGCCTGGCCGGCGGGCGGACGGGGGCCTTGCCGTCAACCTTCAGGCCGACGCGGCGGCGGGCGGCGCCCGAGGCGAACTGGCCGAGGATGACGTCCGCGCCGGGGAAACCGCCGGCGCGGTCGCCGCCGGTGCGGCGCACCTTCTGGATCGCCCATTCGAGGGCCGCCTCCACCGGTGTCGTTGTCGTGTCGATGTCGTTGCCGTAGAGGCAGAGGCCTGCCTCCAGACGCAGCGAATCGCGGGCACCGAGACCGATCGGCAGGACGTCGGGATGGTCGAGGAGGTGGCGACAGACCTTTTCGGCCTTTCCGGCGGGGATGGAGATCTCGAATCCGTCCTCGCCGGTGTAGCCGGAGCGGGAGACGATGCAGTCGGCATCGTGCAGGTCGCAGGCGCGCACGTCCATGAAGCGCATGCCGGCAACGTCGGCCCAGAGTTCCGAAAGCACCGCTTCTGCGCGCGGCCCCTGCAGGGCGATCAGCGCACGGTCGCCAAGCATCGTCACCTCGCAGGTGTCGCCGATGCGGTCCTGCATGTGCGCGAGGTCCGCCTCCTTGCATGCGGCGTTGACGACGACGAAGAAGTGGTCGCCGCGGTTGGCGATCATCAGGTCGTCGAGGATGCCGCCGTCTCCGGCGGTAAATAGCGCATAGCGCTGGCGGCCTTCGGGCAGCCCTGCGACATCGATCGGCACAAGGCTTTCCAGCGCACGCGCCGCATCGGCATTGTCCCCCGAGCGGGCGCGCACGATTACCTGACCCATGTGCGACACGTCAAAGAGGCCTGCCGCAGCCCGGGCATGCAGGTGCTCCTTCAGCACGCCTGCGGGAAACTGCACCGGCATCTCGTAACCTGCAAACGGCACCATGCGCGCGCCGAGCGAGACGTTGAGGTCGTGCAGCGGGGTTTTCTTGAGGTCAGACGCGACGTTCAAAGCCGCCCTCCAGTCTTCTGGCGCTCGCGCGCCGGCCCATCTCTGGCGCTTTCGCGCCGTTCTCATGAGCCCCCTCTGTCCTTGTCGCCTGAGATTGTTATCCCTTCGGCGGGCGCGTGAGCACCTCTCTCCAGAGTCCTGTCGGCACCTTGCTGGTCCTTTTGCCTGAGAGTTTCCGGGGCGGTTGCTCCTTCGGCACCGGTTCGCAACCGGTTTCTCCCAGCGAGGTCTTCGTCACATAACGGCGCGGCCGGCGATTTGGCAAGAGTGTAGCGTCGTCCATGGACAATTATTTGTCGCCCTCGATAATCCGGCCGTCGACCGGATCCCACATGCGAGAACGCCCCGGACAATGCCGGGGCGCGGGAGGCGGAGATTTCGACGGGGGATAATTGCGGCAGCTTCGCCTCAGCGCTCCTCGCCTGCGTCTTTCTCTTCGGCATGTTCGGCGTAAAGCCGTGCCACCAGTTCCGGGTTGGTCTCGCGACGGCGCTGCATGGTGAGGAGCGCCAGATCCAGTGACGTCGACCTGATCGCCAGGCGCTCCGCTTTCAGCCGGTCGTTGTCTGCCTTTACTTTCTCTGCTGCGTTTTCGACCTGCTGCTCAAGGGCGGTCGCGGCTCGAGACGTGGTCTTGTAGGCTTGCGCCGCATAGGCTGCGGTGCCGGGGGAAACGGAGATGATCTGGGTCATGGCGTACGGCAATACCTTTTGTGCAATCCTTCTTCATTAGCCCGAACGGATTTCACGGTGGCTAAGACCAGTGGTCGGATTTTAGGCAAGTTTTAACGGTTGGCTGCAAGGGCCAGTGGCAAAAGCACAGCGCCCTCTTGCGTCATCCGAGCGATCTCCGTCATAAAGCCGCCGAAGGCTCCGCGTCGGGGCCGGGTTGAAAAGGTGCCGCCGACAGGCGGCGGAGTGGTCCGATGAAGCCGATCTTCGTGCAACTGCAATGCGCCCCCGGAAAGACCTACGAGGTCGCCGATGCCCTTTACGCCACCGAACTGATCTCGGAACTCTATTCGACCAGCGGCGACTATGACCTCCTGCTCAAAATCTATGTCGAGAGCGAAGAGGACATCGGCAAGTTCATCAACGATCACATCGCAACGATCCCGGGCATCGTGCGCTCGCTCACGACGCTGACCTTCCGGGCGTTCTGACCGCACTCGCCCACTGGGCACGCCGGATGGTGCATTGCGTCCGTCGACCTGGAAAACCGTTTTCGCTTTTCCCGGTTATGCGCTAAAGCACGGCGCTTACCGAGAGAAGGCAAAGATGGCAGGTATCGAACACAGGCAGGTGGACCAAGACGAGGCGGGCATGCGGCTCGACCGGTGGTTCAAGGTCCACTATCCCGGACTGGGCTTCGGCCAGTTGCAGAAGCTTTTGCGATCCGGGCAGGTGCGCGTCGATGGCGGCCGCGCCAAGACGGATACCCGCGTACAGCCGGGCCAGACGGTGCGCATTCCGCCGGTAGGCGTGGACGCAAAGAGCACCAAGACCGGGCCGATCGGCGGACGGGACCTGAAGCATTCGCCAGACGGCGAGCTTCTGTCACGCATGCTCCTGCATGAAGACGACAAGGTGTTCGTTCTGAACAAGCCCGCCGGGATTGCCGTACAGGGCGGCTCGGGTGTCACGCGCCATATCGACAAGATGCTCGAGGCCTGGACGAGCCAGAAGGGCGAGAAGCCGCGGCTTGTCCACCGGCTCGACCGTGATACCTCCGGCGTGCTCGTCATCGCGCGGACGCGTGGTGCGGCGCAGAAGCTGACGGCGGCGTTTCGCGAGCGCGATACCAAGAAGACGTACTGGGCCATCGTCAAAGGCGTGCCGCGCAAGCGCGAGGACAAGATCTCCACCTGGCTGGTGAAAGAACAGACGCCCGACGGCGACCGCATGCGTATCGCCAAGCATGGTGAAGACGGAGCCGACCACGCGGTTTCCTACTACCGCATCGTCGAGCAGGCCGGGCAGAACTTCGCCTGGCTGGAGATGGAACCCTATACGGGCCGCACTCACCAGCTTCGCGTCCATGCCGCACATATCGGCCATCCGATCATCGGCGACCCGAAATATTTCGATGACGACCCCAACTGGACCTTTCCGGGGGGCATCCAGAATCGGCTGCACCTGCATGCCCGCCACATCGACATTCCGCACCCCTCGGGCGGGCGGCTGCGCGTGACCGCGCCGCTGCCGCAGCACATGGTGCAGACCTGGAACGTCTTCGGTTTCGACCTGAACGCGGCGGCAGAGGAAGACTGATGCGGCTTGTCCTCTTCGATTGCGACGGCACGCTGGTCGACAGCGCGAAGCTGATCCACGAGGTGATGGCGCGAACGTTTGCCGATTTCGGCTACGAGCGGGTGGAACTGGCCGCGACCAAGAGTATCATCGGGCTCACGCTCGATATCGCGATTGCCCGCCTGCACGGCAAGAGCCATGTCGACGAGGAGGCCGCGGCTATGACGGCGCATTACAAGAAGATCTTCATGGGCGTGCGGGCCGAGGCCGGCTTCCAGGAGCCGCTCTTTCCCGGCATCGAGCCGCTGATCCGCCGGCTGGAACGCCAGGACGACATGCTGCTGGGCGCTGTGACCGGCAAGTCGCGGCGCGGGCTCGATTCGATCCGGCTGACGCACGGCTTCGAGAAGACCTTCTTCGTTTCGCGTACGGCGGACGACTGCCCCTCGAAGCCGCACCCGGCGATGGTTGCCGAGTGTTGCACTGAAGCGGGTATCGATGCTGCGCGCACGGTTGTTATCGGCGATGCGATCTACGATATGCAGATGGCAAAGGCCGCCGGTGCGCAGGCCGTCGGCGTCGCCTGGGGCTATGCCAGCGTGCCCCAGCTCGTCGAGGCGGGTGCTGACCATATTCTAAGGGAGCCGGCCGAACTACTCGAATGGCTGGAACTTGCTGATGCGTGACATTCTCTCAGACCTCTCCGAAGCAATGAGCGATCCCGATCCGGTGCGACGGGCGCAGATCCAGATGAGGCGACCGCTGCCGAAACGGTTCTACAAGGACGTGGCAGTGGCTCTGACGGAAGACGGCCATGCCGTACAGCTCGACGGGCGCGTCGTGCGCACGCCGGCCAAGCGGGCCCTCGCGGTCGAGACTGCGGCACTGGCGGAATATCTGCGGAACGAATGGGACGCGCAGGCCGAAGAGGTCGATCCTGCGAAGATGCCGGTCACGCGCCTCGTCAACACCGCGCTCGACGGCGTCGCCGACAACCGCGAGGCCGTGATCGAGGAAATCGTCCGATTTGCCGGAACGGACATGATCTGCTACCGCGCCGACAGTCCGGAACGGCTGGTGGAAATCCAGCGCCTAAGCTGGGATCCGGTGCTGGCTTGGGCCGCTGATACCTTTGGCGCACGCTTCATTCTTGCCGAGGGCGTGATCCATCAGGAGCAGCCGGCTACTGCAATCGCCGCCTTCGCGGCGGCACTTGCGCCGTTCACCTCGCCGCTGGAAATCGCCTGCATCCACACGGTGACGACGCTGACCGGATCGGCCATCCTTGCGCTGGCCTTTGCCTATGGTCGGCTCGATGCCGAGACGGTGTGGAAGCTTGCCCATGTCGACGAAGACTGGCAGATTGAGCATTGGGGCACGGACGAGGAAGCGTTTCGCCGGCGCGAGCTGCGTTGGCAAGAAATGCAGGTCGCAGCAACCGTCTTCGAGGCTCTGAAGGCGCGCTGAGTGGCGCCGGATGCGACGGGAGCACTATCCTCGCCGAATTTCACTGGCTCGCATTCCGTCGCACTTCGATAGTCCCGATACGATTTACCCATTTTTAGGGTTTTCCGCCGAATGGTGGCGGCTGGCGCGATTGCACCGGCGTTGCCATCCATGCAAAGCCATGGGGCGGACGATTCGTCGCGTGCTGCGCCTGACCAGATCATTTCCGGTGAAGAAAACGGGTTCCCCCGGCAACGTTCAAACGCCTTGTATTGATGCATTTTCGATTCAAAAAGGCCGCTTCAAGCCTTTCCAGGAAATGCTCCAGCATTCGGATGCAATTTTTATGCTGATGCCCTTCCTTCGTGCATCGTTCGCCGTGCTGGCGATGCTCGCACTTTCCGCTCCTGCCCACGCCGAAACGCTGAAGGATATCCGCAAGGTATCCGTGGCGTCCGACGCTTCCGTTTCGCCGGTCGTCACGAAGCTCACTGCACAGCAACTGCAGCGCGCGGCCAGATCGACGCGCCGGCCGGTTGCCGTGCCGCGGGTCGTGATGGACGTTCGCCTGTCGAACGAGGTTCGGGGGGGCGGTCCGCACGCCGGACGCAACTCGGCTGACGTCACCGTTGTGCTGAGGGACGGTGCAGGCGCGCCTGTTTCGAGCGAACGCTTTACGGTCAACAGCTTCATGACAGGTAAAAAGGCCGCCGACCGCGCGCTGGCCAATGCGATCGCGCAGCGCGTGGCGATCACCTACAGCCTCGCGCCGGTCAGGGCGGTACCGGCGGTCCGCAACCGTCCGGCAAAGGCCCAACGCCCGCATCGGCCGGCCAAGACTTCCGCTTCACAGTCTTCGAAAAGGTCTGCCGCGACCGCGAGCGAGCCGGTCATCATTCCGAGCGAGGCGGCGCTGACGGTTCGCCCGCGCGTGCGCAAGCCGAAGACGGAAGCCAATGCAAACGCCGGTGCGGCGACGGCGCCTTGCGTCGTCACCGCGACGACGAGTTGCAACTGAGCCGATTGCTGCAAGAACCGCCCTTTGGGTTACGGCTTCGCATCGGAGGGCGGGGCGGCCGGGCCGTTCTGCTGTCTCGCTCGTGAGGACTGCCTCTTTCGCTCTTGATCGCTCCCCTGTGAAGGCGGGATAATTCTCCTTCGGGCGGTATCCGCCGCGCAGGGAGGTGAGCATGACGATCTCGGAACGGCTTTCCCTCTATCAGCCCCTCGCACTGGCGGCTTTGCGCATCATGACGGCGCTGCAGTTCATCGAGCACGGAACGCAGAAGTTCTTCAATTTTCCGCCGGCGGTCCAGCCATTCGGCGAGCTGATGAACCTGATTGGGGTTGCGGGCGCGCTGGAAATCGTCGGCGGCGGCCTGGTGCTGATCGGCCTTTTCACCCGACCTGTCGCCTTCGTGTTGTGCGGCTTTATGGCGGTTGCCTATTTCATGGCGCACATGCCGGCGGACTTCTGGCCGGTGAACAATCGCGGCGACGCCGCGATATCCTTCTGCTTCATCTTTCTCTATCTGGTCTTCGCCGGTCCGGGCGCATTCGCGCTCGACAACCGGCGAAGCTGAGAGCGGGCCGTCAGGCTGCGAACTTCAGTCCCATGATGCCGGTGACGATGAGGGCGATGCAGCCGAGGCGGATCGCCGTCACCGGCTCGGCAAAGAGTACGATTCCGAGGATGACGGTCCCGACCGTGCCGATGCCGGTCCAGACCGCATAGGCGGTGCCCATCGGCAGGTTGCGAACGGCGAGGCCGAGCAGCACGATGCTGACGATCATGGCGGCAACGGTCAGGGCGGTGGGAAGGGGCTTGGTAAAGCCTTCGGTGTATTTCAGGCCGATGGCCCAGCCGATTTCGAAGAGGCCGGCGAGTACGAGCAATGTCCAGGACATGTCCTGCTCCGTTTCAAAGGAGCGGGGCCGTCCCCGCGATCGTCACCGCAACGCCTTCGACGTGGCAGCAGCAGCCGTCTGCTGGCCGTCTATATCGCCATCCAGGCGGGAAATGGCAAGAGGCGTCCGCGCAATGCGGTCATGCGCGGCCGCCATGGCTTTCCGTCAAGATCGGCAGCCGCCTTACGCGAGACGGGCGGCGTGCCACTTCAGGTGATCGTCCATGAAGGTCGAGATGAAATAATAGGAATGGTCGTAGCGTTCGTGCATGCGCAACGTCAGGCCGATGTCGGTGCCCTGGATCGCTTCCTCGAAGAGCCAGGGCCGCAGTCCGTTTTCGAGGAATCCATCCGCCTTGCCCTGATCGATCAGGAATTCCGGGAAACGGGCACCGTCCTCGACCAGCGCGCACGCGTCGTACTGCCGCCAGGCCGCCTGGTCTGGGCCGAGATATTTTTCGAAGGAGCCGGAGGACCAGTCGGCGGTGGAGGGCTGGACGATCGGGGCGAAGGCCGAGCAGCTCTTGAAGCGGTCCGGGTGCTTCAGCGCGATCGTCATCGCGCCGTGACCGCCCATGGAGTGGCCGAAGATGCCCTGCCGGTCCATGTCGACACGGAAATGCTGAGCCACGAATGCCGGCAGTTCCTCGGTGATGTAGGTATACATCTGGTAGTGTTCAGCCCAGGGCTTCTCGGTAGCGTCGAGGTAGAAGCCGGCTCCCTTACCCATTTGCCAGTTCGTCAGCTCGTCGGGGACGTCGTTGCCGCGCGGGCTCGTATCGGGGCAGACGACTATGAGGCCGAGTTCGGCTGCCATGCGGCGATACTCGCCCTTCTCCATGACGTTAGCATGGGTACAGGTGAGGCCTGAAAGATACCAGAGGACCGGGCAGGGCTCCTTGATCGCTTTCGGCGGAACGAAGACGGCGAACGTCATCTCGCAATTGGTGGAGAGCGCATCGTGGGCAAACACGCCTTGCATGCCGCCGAAGGCCTGGTTCTGGGAAAGGACTTTCATGGGAACTCCGAAATGTTGGTAGTCACGAGGCGAGTGCGACGGCCGCATTGACGGCGGCCGCGACCAGCACGGTGTTGAAGAAGAAGGAAACGATCGCATGGATGAGATTGAGCTTGCGCATCTCGGTCGTGGTAACGGCGACGTCGGAGGTCTGAGCGGTCATGCCGACAACGAAGCCGAAATAGAGAAAATCGTAGATGCCGGGCGATTCGGTCTGCGGGAAATCGAATCCGCGCTGCACCGGCTCCAGCTTCCTGCCACCATGCGGGCGCCAGTACATGTGCGCGTAGTGGACGGATGCCATGGTGTGGATGGTGAACCAGCCGAGCACCACCGAAGCGAAGGAGATGCCGACATCCAGCGGATCGACCGCGCCGGCCTCGTTGAGAACGACGAAGAGCGAGGCAAGAGAGATGGCGAAGGCGCCGATCGTCACCGAAAGGATGATGGGAGCCGGTGCGTCGCTGTCCAGCGCATGTTTGCGCAGATAGGAGCCCGACAGAAGCGGCAGGCGACGCGCGATCAATGCGAGGTACAGGGTGAAGAAGGTGATCGCGGCGAGTTGCGGGGCGACCACCGCGCGCAGCCAGAGTGCTACCGGCAGGACACAGACTGCCGCGATCGCGGCTATGTAGAATGGGCGGTGACGACCGAGCGTGGTCGGGGAGACGGGCGGCGTGCTCACGGTTGCCCGCTTTCCCGACTGCTGCCGTGGGAGGATTTGGCCCGCCGGCACAGCCGTTCCAGCGTCTCGAGGAAGGCCGAACGGTCGCGCGGCGAAAAGGCGGCGTTGTAGCCCTTGCTCTCGCCGGTTTCGCGCAGGTGCTGGCCAAGGTCGCGCATGGCGGTGGCCATGCCGATGTTCGCCTTGTCGAAAAGCCGTCCGGTAGGCCCGGTCACCAGTGCGTCCTTGCCGACGCAGCGCCCCGCGAGCGGGACATCGGCGGTAACGACGATGTCGCCAGACTGTACGTGCTCGACGATCCAGTCGTCGGCCGCATCGAAGCTGCCTGATACGATGACGTTCTTCACCATCGGATCACGCGAGGGCCGCAAGCCGGAGTTGGCGACGAACGTCACTGGCAGGCCGTGGCGTTCGGCGACCTTGAGAATCTCCGGCTTCACCGGGCAGGCATCTGCGTCGACGTAGATCACTGAACGGGCCTCAACATGTCGACATGCGGGATGCCGTCTTCCAGGTATTCCGTGGAAATCGGCTCGAAGCCGAAGGAGGCGTAGAAGCGCTGGAGATGGCTCTGGGCAGACAGCTCGATCGTCTCGTTCGGGTAGGCCTTCTGGCACTCCACGATGGCCTCGCGCATCAGGGCTTCGCCGAGCCGTTTTCCCCTGTGGTCGGGCGAGACGGCGACACGGCCGATGCGGGGACGGGCGTCCGGCGTCGGCCGCCACAGGCGGGCGCAGGCAAGGAGTTCGTCCCCGTCCAGAAGGCGCAAATGCAGGCAGTCCGGATCATTGCCGTCGAGCTCGGGATAGGGGCAATTCTGCTCGACGACGAAGACGTCCACCCGCATTTTCAGCATGGCATAGAGATCGCGTGCGGAGAACGCGTCGAGCCCCCGCACGTCGACCCTATAGGGCAGGGTGGCCGTCAATAGACGACGACCCCACGGATGCTTTCGCCCTTGTGCATCAGGTCGAAGCCGTTGTTGATGTCTTCGAGCGGCATGGTGTGGGTGATCATCGGATCGATCTGGATCTTGCCCTCCATGTACCAGTCGACGATCTTCGGCACGTCGGTACGTCCGCGCGCGCCACCAAAGGCCGTGCCCATCCAGTTGCGGCCGGTCACGAGCTGGAACGGTCGGGTGGAGATTTCCTGACCCGCACCGGCGACGCCGATGATGACCGACTTGCCCCAGCCGCGATGGCTGGCTTCGAGCGCCTGGCGCATGACCTTGGTGTTGCCGGTGCAGTCGAAGGTGTAGTCGGCGCCCCCGATCAGGTCACCATTGCGCTTCGTCATGTTGACGAGGTAGGGCACGATGTCGTCGCCGACCTCCTTCGGATTGACGAAGTGCGTCATGCCAAACTTTTCGCCCCATGCCTTGCGGTCCGGATTGATGTCGACGCCGATGATCATGTCGGCGCCGGCAAGGCGCAGGCCCTGCAGCACGTTCAGGCCGATGCCGCCGAGGCCGAAGACGATCGCCGTGGAGCCGATTTCCACCTTGGCGGTGTTGATGACGGCGCCGATGCCGGTCGTGACACCGCAGCCGATGTAGCAGATCTTGTCGAAGGGCGCGTCCGGGTTGACCTTGGCGAGCGCGATTTCCGGCAGGACGGTGTAGTTGGCGAAGGTCGAGCAGCCCATGTAATGGTGGATCTTGTCCTTGCCGATGGAGAAGCGGCTCGTTCCATCCGGCATCAGCCCCTGACCCTGGGTGGCGCGGATCGAGGTGCAGAGGTTGGTCTTGCGCGAAAGGCAGGAATAGCACTCACGGCATTCCGGCGTGTAGAGCGGAATGACGTGGTCGCCCTTCTTCACGGACGTGACGCCAGGGCCGACGTCGACGACGATGCCGGCGCCCTCGTGGCCGAGGATGGCCGGGAACAGGCCCTCCGGGTCGGCACCCGAGAGCGTGAAGTCGTCGGTATGGCAGATGCCGGTGGCCTTGACCTCGATCAGCACTTCGCCGGCCCTGGGGCCCTCCAGCTGCACGGTCATGACTTCCAGCGGCTTGCCCGCCTGAACGGCGACGGCTGCACGTACGTCCATGATTTTTCTCCTTATATGACGATGGAATCTCTCGGGCGCGGACCATTGCAGAGCGCACGCGGCTACTCAAGCCCGATATTGATCAATCTTCCTTGTGGCGGCATCGCATCGCAAGACTGGCAATCTCGGCCTCGAGGGCGTCTATCGCGCGGCCGGTCTGCTCGTGCAGCATGCGGATCTGATTCAGTTGCTCCAGCAATGGCTTCGCCAGTTCGTCGTTCGGCGAGGGTGCGTCGCCAATGCCTGCGATCAGCCAGGACGGAGACACGCCCAGCACGCCAGCCAGCATGAACAGCGCGCTCGTACGGGGTTCGGCGTGGTCCCGCTCCCAGCTGCCGACGGTCTCTTCGGGAAGCCCGAGACGGGCCGCCAGTTCGGCAAGCGACATGTCCAGCGCATCGCGTGCATGCCAGATGCGGCCGCCGAGCGTGTCGCCATCGGCGCGGCGGGAACGAAAGGGAATGGGTCGGTCGTCGCCGGAATTTGCCATGACGGCCTCCGTTGTCGTTACGACAAGCTTATGGGGCGGCTGTTTGCTTTTCTACCCCAATTGCGTCGCGCGCAGCACAGGTGCCGACGAAGGCCCTTGAAAACCGGGGCTTGACCGCGTGACGGGGAGTGCTGTTGAAGAGCGCAATGAGCGGGCCAGCGATTGCGACCGCACCGACGCTGCCGCCGACTGCGGCGGCCCTTTCTGGAAGATCCACATGCAGACGGCCACGGCAGACCATTTGAGACAGCATATCATGCAGGGCATGGGGCTGATGGCGTTCGCCATGATCATTCTGCCGGGCATGGATGCGATCGCCAAATACCTGTCCACCTATGGCGGCATGTCGCCGGGGCAGGTGACGTTCTACCGCTTCTTCTTCCAGCTCGTCTGCACGCTGCCACTGCTGCTGAGCGTCATGGGACGCGATGCCTTCCGGGCCAAGCGCCCCTGGCTCAACATTCTGCGCGGTGTCTTGCACGGCGCGGCGAGCCTGCTCTTCTTCATCGCGGTGAAATACATGCCGCTCGCGGACGTCTTCGCCATCTATTTCGTCGAACCCTTCATCCTGACCGCTATGTCGGCGATCTTTCTCGGGGAGAGGGTCGGCTGGCGGCGCTGGCTTGCGATCGTGGTCGGTTTCGGCGGCGCGCTGATCGTCATCCAGCCGAGCTTTGCCGTCTTCGGCTTCACGTCGCTTTTGCCGGTCGGTTGCGCGTTTCTGTACGCACTCTACATGTTCCTCAATCGCGCGATCGGCGAAGGGGATTCCCCGCTGACGATGCAGACGATTTCCGGTTTCGGCGGCATGATGTTCATGGCGGCGGCGCTTGCGGTCGGTAATCTGGGCGGGGTCGAGGATTTCGCGGTTTCCCTCCCGGATTCGTCGCTCACCCTGGCGCTGCTGCTGATCCTCGGCTCGCTCTCGGGTTACGCGCACCTGCTCGTGGTGCGGGCCTTCCGGCTGGCGCCGCTGTCTCTGTTGGCGCCGTTCCAGTACTTCGAGATCATCTCGGCGACGATCCTCGGTTATGCGCTGTTTGGCGATTTCCCGAATGTGTGGAAATGGGTCGGCATCGCTATCATCGTCGCCTCCGGTCTCTTCATCATCTGGCGGGAGCAGAGGGCGGCACGGACGCGCGAGACTGCGGCGGCCGGTTGATAGCCGTATCGTTACGGCACAGTACCGCGCCGAAAGGCCGAAGACGCGCCGCAGCCGGCGCGGCGCGTTCTTAAGATTTCCGCTTTAGCGTCATGACGGGGTCAATCGGGCGGAATGGAGCGTGTCCATGTCGACCACCTTTTCCGTGACCTTTCTGCTGACGATCAATCTCGGTTTCGTCTGGCTGCTGATGGCGGCGCCGCTCGGTCAGCAAACGCTGCGGCTGCACCGGAAATTCGAGGCCGAACCGATGAGGGGCTGGTCGGCGGTGTTCCCGCTCGGGCTGAGCACCGCGTGCGCGCCAGTCGGAATCAGTTGACCAGCGCGAGGGGACCGAACATTTTATTGAAGGATGCCTTCAGACAGAGGTCTGCATCGTCCATCGTCACCGGCAGGCCGAGATCGACGAGGCTGGTGACGCCATAGCCGCGGATACCGCAGGGAACGATCCCGCTAAAGTGGTCGAGATCGGGGTCAACGTTCAACGAGAGCCCGTGGAAACTGACCCAGCGCCGGAGGCGGATGCCGATCGCCGCGATCTTGTCTTCTGCCGGCGAACCGTCGGGCAGGGGCGGCCGTTCGGGGCGCCGGACCCATACCCCGACACGGTCCTCCCGACGCTCGCCGCGGACGTTCATCTGTGCGAGGGCGTCGATGACGACGTCCTCCAGTGCGGCCACGAAGGCGCGGACGTCCTGGCGGCGGCGCTTGAGATCCAGCATGACATAGGCCACGCGCTGGCCGGGACCATGATAGGTGTATTCCCCGCCGCGACCGGTTTCGAAGACGGGAAAGCGGTTCGGATCGACGAGGTCGACCGCATCGGCGCTCGTGCCGGCGGTGTAGAGCGGGGGGTGCTCGACGAGCCAGATGAGTTCGTCGGCTTCGCCGGCGGCGATCAAGGCTGCCTCGTGCTCCATCGTCTCCACGGCGACGTCGTAGGGTACGAGGCCCTGCTCCACCCGCCAGCGGATCGGCGGCGAGCCCGGAACGGCGAGCATGGATTTTTCGAGTTCGGCGCGCTGCATATGCAATCCCTTCGACCTTTCTCTGCCAATATAGGCGGGATGATGCAAGGATTTCAGGGGTGAAACGGGCTGTGCACAGGGGCTGTTGAAATTGTTGTTTTTCTCGTCAGATTTCTGTCGCAATGGCCTTGTGCACCCAAAATGCTTTTGCTACATGCACCCCCGTCGGCGCAAGTCGACACCTACCACGATGCGGTCGTGGCGGAATTGGTAGACGCGCAGCGTTGAGGTCGCTGTGGGGCAACCCGTGGAAGTTCGAGTCTTCTCGACCGCACCAAGAACCCGGCTTCGGCCGGGTTTTTTGTTGTCTTTCAACAACTTCCGGCGCCGATGCGCCACTGCCTCCGCAGATCTGGTCCTTGTCGGAAGAATGCCGAAGTCGAGCGATCCTGGCGCTGGCCGGAAATCGAAGCGTTGAGGTCTGCCTGCGGGGTAAAAGAAAGCCCCGCCGGATGCGGGGCAATTGGGCTCCTCCACGGAAGCCTTAGAGGGGAACAGCGCCCAAGTGGGCAGCAGCAAAAACGTACGCGAAGCCTGCCACCTCCGATAGTGCTAGAATTAGCCTCCTGGATCACAAGGTCGGGGACAGGAAGCGACCGGCGATCGCGGCTTTTCCGGTCGCTTCCCTGTCTTCAAGTCCGCGGCTGGCTCTGCCCCGGACTTTTCCACGGTGCGCCGCTTGGCTGACATGAACATGAACGCGCCGTGTGCATGGACAGGGCGGGCAAAAGAAAGCCCGCCGAAGCGGGCGAATTCCGGGAGTGGCGCGTACGCTATACTCTAGTCGCGCCTGTAGGGACCTTAGGCGGATAGAGTAAATTTCCGGTAAAGCACTGAAAATCGCCCTGTTCAGATCAGTGTCAGGCAGTTCGCGCATTCGTTTCGCCGTACACCACAGAATGGGCGAGACCGATGCGGTTGGCACGGAGATACCTGCTTTGGATTGCTTGCACCTGTCTGTTTGCAGGTGTCGGATACGGCGTCTATGCCGCTTATCTTCAGGTAGTCGGCAATTTTCATACGGTCATAGAGGGTGAATTCTACCGCTCGGCGCAACCGAGTGCGACACAACTGGCTTCTTATGTCCGCACGCACGGCATCAAGACGGTCATCAATCTGCGGGGGGAGGATGCGAGTGCTGGCTGGTACGAAAACGAGCTTTCCACGGCACGACGGCTCGGTGTCCAGCACATCGACTACCGCATGTCTGCCTCGAGCATGCTTACGCCGGCTAAGGCGGATGAACTGGTCGCGATCATGGCCGCTGCACCGAAGCCGATCCTCGTTCACTGTCAGGCCGGATCAGACCGGACGGGGCTTGTGTCCGCCCTCTACAGCTACCGCGTGGCGGGACGGAGCGAGGAGCGGGCAGAGCGACAGCTCTCACTCTTGTTCGGCCATGTGGGCATTCCGCTCATCTCTTCTGCCTATGCGATGGATGCCAGCTGGGAAGTTATCGAGGATCACTATAGACCCGAGGGGTAAAGGAGACCCGGGGACGGGTGCCAGAGCGCCCCTGCGCGCCGCGCCGCCCTCCATGCTAACTGTTTATTTTGCGAAACTTCTTGGCAATGCGCTCGCGCTTCAGCCGCGACAGCCGGTCAATCCAGAAGATGCCATCGAGCTGGTCGATCTCGTGCTGAAGGCAGACTGCGAGGAGACCGTCCGCTTCTTCCGCGTGCGAATTTCCAAGCAGATCCTGATAGCGGACGCGAATGCGGGCCGGCCGCTCCACCTCCTCTGTCACGCCCGGCATGGAGACGCTGCCTTCCGCATGCCGTCGCATCTCTGCGGAGCTCCACTCGACTTCGGGGTTGACGTATACGCGTGTTGAAGATGGGCCGTCGAGTTCCATCACCGTCAGCCGCAGCAATTCACCGACATGCGCTGCGGTAATGCCGATGCCGGGGGCCGCGCGCATGGTTTCTGCGAGGTCCTTGGCAAGGGCCGCAAGGCTTTCGTCAAAGCGCTCGACGGTGCCACAGGGCGTTCGCAGCCTCTCGTCTGGAAACCGTATAATGGGGCGGATCGGCATGTCGGGTCTCCAATTGCGGTTTGGCAGCGCGGTTGCGACCTGCCGGGCTTTGCAGGGCCTGCAAATACAAGGCCGATGGCAGCGTCTCTCTCGATGCCTCCCAGAAACGCAACAGTCAGAGAAATTTACGCGACGCGCCAGGTGAAATGCGTTAGCTGGCTGTGGACCATGTCAGAGGTTTCGGCTAGCACGATTCCGGTCGGAAGGGCAGGAAACTCACGCCCGATCCGACAGGCGGCATCACAATTCCCATTCTATGCCCCGGCCTCGTGTCCCTGAAGGGACGCTTAGCCGGGAAATGCATTTTCGAGGAGCGGCTCGGATGACGGACACCGGCGAAGATCATCGCGAGCGCGCCCGGGCTGCCGAAGCGAGTGCCGTGGATGGCGATGACATCTATGCGCCGGACGGCTCAGTCCGTTCCGATTTCCTCATGCAGGTCGGTGCGGCGATCGCAGACCGCGACACGCTCTTTTTGCGCCGCCACGTCGCCAAGCTGCACGAATCGGAAATGGGCGACCTGCTTGAGGCGATCCAGCCCGAGCAGCGGCGGGCGCTCGTGTCGCTGCTGGGCGAGGAGTTCGACCTTGCCGCGTTGACCGAGGTCGACGAGGCGATTCGTCTCGATATCGTCGAGCACCTTCCCAACGAGCAGATCGCCGCGGCGATCGGCGAAATGGATTCGGACGACGCCGTCTACATTCTCGAAGACCTCGACCAGGAGGACCGGGAAGAGATCCTCGCCAAGCTGCCCTTTACCGAGCGGATCCGTCTGCGCCGGTCACTGGACTATCCCGAGAGCACGGCCGGCCGGCGCATGCGCTCGGAATTCGTGGCGGTGCCGCCGTTCTGGACCATTGGCCAGACGCTAGACTACATGCGGGAGGACGAAGACCTGCCCGACAGCTTCACCGAAATCTTCGTGATCGATCCGACCTTCCGCCTGCTCGGCGTGGTCGAGCTCGACCGCGTTCTGCGGTCCAAGCGCGAGGTCAAGGTCGAGGCGATCATGCGCCAGACCAGCCATCCGATTCCGGCGCTGATGGATCAGGAGGAGGCGGCACAGCTTTTCGAGCAGTACGACCTGCTGTCGGCCGCCGTCGTGGACGAAAACGGCCGGCTTGTCGGCGTGTTAACGATCGACGACATGGTGGACGTTATCCAGGAAGAGGCCGAAGAAGATCTGATGCGCCTTGGCGGCGTCGGCGACGAGGAACTGTCGGACACGGTGCTGGAGACCTCGCGTTCGCGCGTGCCGTGGCTGCTGGTCAATCTTTTCACTGCATCGATCGCCGCTTCCGTCATCTCGCTGTTCGAGGCGACGATCGAGGAAATCGTTGCGCTCGCGATCCTCATGCCGATCGTGGCGGGCATGGGCGGAAACGCCGGGTCGCAGACGATGACGGTGACGGTGCGGGCGCTTGCAACGCGCAATCTCGACATTCACAATGCCTGGCGCGTTGTGCGCCGCGAGGCCGGTGTCGGGCTGCTCAACGGGGTCCTGTGTGGCACGCTGATCGGATGCGTCGCAGGCCTCTGGTTCCACGACCCAAATATTGGCGGCATCATCGCAACCGCGATGCTGATCAACATGATGGCGGCGGCGCTGGCCGGGATCATGATCCCGCTGGTGCTGGACAAGGTGGGCGCCGATCCCGCCGTGTCATCTGCGGTCTTCGTGACCGCGGTCACCGATACGACCGGATTCTTATCGTTTCTGGGCCTTGCGACCTGGTGGTTCTCGATCTCTTAGCCGTAAAAATTGACTTTCACGTAAAAGTCAATAAGATTGGCCCCGCGCATAACCACCGGAGTCGGCGTGGAAAAGTACTATACCATAACGGAATTGACCCGCGAGTTCGGGGTCTCTACGCGGACCTTGCGGTTCTATGAGGATGAGGGGCTCATTCACCCCGAACGGCGCGGCCGCACACGGCTGTTCCGGCCCGCCGATCGTCACCTGATCAAGGAAATCCTGCGCGGTCGCCGCATCGGCTTCACCATCTCGGAAATCCGCGAGATCATCCAGGTCTACAAAGACCCCCCCGGCGAGATCGGCCAGTTGCAGCTATTGATGCAGAAGGTGGTGGAGAAACGTGACGACCTTCGGCAGAAGCGACGCGACATCGACGAGACGCTCGCCGAACTGGACAATGTCGAGGAAGCCTGCCTGACGCGCCTGGCGGAAATCGGCGTCGGCACCTGAATCTTGTTACCAGCTGCAACAGGCACTACCGCGCCGGGCACCTGTCCCGGCGCCTCCTATTGCGGCGACGGTACGTCTGAGAAAGCGCGCGCCGTGCATTGCTGTGAAAGGTCGGCGATGCGTTCGTCCGTCTGGACGTCGAGGGCGCCGGCGTTCAGCGCGTCGAACAGGTTTCTGCTCTGGAGTTCGCTGATGGTGCAGTCGCAGAAGCCTTTGCAGAAGGCCGCGTCTGTATCGACGCTGCAGGCTGCGACGCAACTGCGGCGATAGCTTTCGACCGGATCGGGCTTCGGCGGCGGTGCGACTTGTGTGGCAAGATAGACGAGCGCGATCAGCACCGGCTGGTGAATGAGATAGACCGCCAGACTATGCCGGCCCGCCATGGCAAAGAGCGAGGTCGCCTTGCCGGGCGTGCGCGGCGTACGACCTGTCGACGCATTCGCTGTGCGCGCGATCCATAGCCGGGAAGCGGTCATGCCGAGCAGGAAGGCGCCGAACCAGGGCAGCAGCGGCACGTAGTCGTTGGAACGCGGCGCCGCTTCCGATAGCCCCACCCACCACAGCGCCGGAATGTTGAACATTTCGGAGCGAAGGAATTGCGGGGCTGCGAATGCTACGGCGGCGACCATCGGCAGGACCACGAGCGGCAGGCGAAGGAAGAGCAGGCCAAGCAGACTTGCAAGGGCGATGTGATGAAGGATCCCGAAGAAGATGAAGGTGCTCGGGAAGATGAAATACGTCGCGGTCGTGATCAGCAACGCGGCGGCAGCGATGCGGCCGAACCGGTGCCAGAACGGGCGCCAGCGGATGGCATGGCGATGCCCGAGCACGAGGCTGAAGCCGGCGAGGAAGATGAAGCTTCCGGCGATCAGCCGGGCAAAGATGCGCCAGCCGCCGGTGGCGGCCGTGCCCGGAGCAATGTAGCCGAAATAGTCTAGATCCCAGGTGAAATGATAGACCGCCATCGCAAGCAGCGCCACGCCGCGCGCGGCATCGAGCCAGGCCAGTCGCTGCTTCGCAGGCGCTGTGCCCTCCGCCGTTGCGGCCACCTTGTCTGAGAATTCCTGGGTCATGGTGCGGTACTTCGCAATTCTGGCTGGCCGAGCGTTTCCACGAATGGGCAGGGCTCGAACTACTCGTCTGTCTCCAGTACCGTCAGCCGCGCCTCGGAATAGAACTGACGGCGTATGAGCACGATGGTGATGAAGCACGTGGTCAGCATGAACAGGTAGGGGCTGACGAACCAGCCGAGATAACCGATCGACAGGAAGATCGCCCGCAGGCCGGCGTTGAAATGTTTGGCCGCCAGAATGTTCATGCGGATGACCTTGTCGGCGGCCAGATCGGCGGCTGCGGGGTCCTTGTGGACGTCGCCGGCCATGGGAACCGCGCCGAGCAGGATGCTGCAGTAGTTGAAAAGCCGGTAGGACCAGCCGAACTTGAAGAAGGCGTAGCCGAAGATGCCGGCCAAGCCGCCGACCTTCAGTTCAAAGCCAGCGCGCCCCGCCTGGAACACCAGCGGCAGATCGCCGAAGATCATGAAGACCTTTTCCGTCGCGCCCAGAAGCGCAAAGCAGCCACCGAGCGCGAGAATCGAGGTGGAGGCGAAGAAGGCGGTGCCGTTCTGCAGTCCGGACATGATCTGCGTATCGATCATGCGCAGGTCACGCCGCATGGCATTGCGGATCCAGGCCGCACGTTGCGCATTCATCGCGCGCGTCAGGCTCACCCGGTTCAGAAAACGCCGCTTGTCGGTGATCCAGGCGTAGCCCAGCCACAGCAGGATGAAGACAACGAAGGCGATCGGATCGACGATGGACATGGATTCGTGATTTGCCATGGATTGCGCATTTTGGAAACCGTCACCGCGTTCACCCGGCCTGTCATCCGCCGTTTAGACTGCCGGCATTTGTGTGGCGGGCAGGTAAGCGCCTGGCGCATAGCATTCGCGCTAACATATTGATATTGCTATATCGCGTTTCCGGATGTGGTCCAGTCACGGATGCTGGCGCCACGCTTTCGCCATCTTTGCTGTTGCTCCTTCATCTTTTCTTCACTAAAGAGGGCCGGCGCGGGCGGATTTTTTTGCCGGCGACGATCGTTTTTCTCTTGGGGAAATCATGGAAAGTACCGCTCAGAAGGCCTGCTGGGGCCTCACATGCCGCATGGTCATCGCATTTGCAGGCTTTTTTGCCCTGGTCTATCTTTTCGGGGGCGCATGAGACCAAGATCTCGTGACTAGCAAAAACGGCGCGCCGCTTCAGGCGCGCCGTTTTTGTTTTGGGCGTTTCGTACGCAGGCCTGATGTCGCAGGCGCAAAACAGGATGTCGGGCCGCCGCCATATGCGCCTTGCGGTATGACGTAGCTTTCACCACATGTTCCATATGTTGCCGCGAGCGAAGCCAGTCATCTGGCTGGCATTGCGGTGGCGAGGTCGCACTCCACGCGGGTGCAGGTATTGGCAGGTCCAGCGCATGTTTCTCTCGGTCTTCGACGTCTTCAAGATCGGTATCGGCCCCTCGAGTTCCCACACGATGGGACCGATGTCTGCGGCGAACCGCTTCCTGGACCTGATCCTGTCGCCAGACTGGCCGCGTCCGGCGGGAGCGGCTGTTGCCGCGATCAGGATGAGCCTGCACGGCTCTCTCGCCTATACCGGGGTAGGGCATGGCTCCGACCGCGCGGTCATCCTGGGGCTGATGGGCGAGAGGCCCAACAGCGTCGACCCGGATCGCATGGACGAAATCGTGGCGGAGGTGGAGCGCACCGGCCGCATCACGCCGCCCGGCCACCCGTCCTACGCCTTCCAGCCGAGGAACGACCTTGTTTTCGACAAGAAGACGCCCTTGCCGGGGCACGCCAACGGCATGACGTTCTCGGCCCATGATCGCGACGGCCGGCTGCTTTTGAAGCGGATCTACTATTCCGTCGGTGGCGGTTTCGTCGTCACCGATACGGAGCTGGAGGCGATGCGGGCGACGAAGGCCCAGGCCGGCGACCGCAAGGTGCCGTTCCCGTTCGCCACCGCGAGGGAAATGCTGGAGATGGCGCAACGCTCCGGCCTGACGATCGCGCAGATGAAGCGCGCGAACGAAGAGACCGTGATGTCGCGCGAGGAACTCGATGCCGGGCTCGACCGCATCTGGGCGGCGATGAAGGGCTGCATCGACCGCGGCCTGCAGGGCGAGGGTATCATGCCCGGTGGCCTCAAGGTGAAGCGCCGCGCCCGCATGATCCATGACAAGCTGCAGGCGGAGTGGCGCTCGAACAAGGCCAATCCGCTGCTCGCCAACGACTGGCTGAGCGTCTACGCCATGGCCGTCAACGAGGAGAACGCCGCGGGCGGGCGGGTCGTGACCTCGCCGACCAACGGTGCGGCCGGTGTCGTGCCGGCGACGATCCGCTACTATCTGCATTTCCACGAAGATGCCGACGCCGACGGTATTCGCGACTATCTGCTCACCGCTGCTGCAGTTGGCGGCATCATCAAGCACAATGCCTCCATCTCCGGCGCCGAGGTCGGCTGTCAGGGCGAGGTCGGCTCGGCATCGGCAATGGCGGCGGCAGGGCTTGCAGCGGTGATGGGCGGCAGCCCGGAGCAGATTGAGAATGCCGCCGAAATCGCACTCGAACATCATCTTGGCATGACCTGCGACCCGGTCGCCGGTCTCGTGCAGGTTCCCTGCATCGAGCGCAACGCGCTTGGCGCGGTCAAGGCGGTTACGGCAGCGTCGCTTGCGATCAAGGGTGACGGCACCCATTTCGTGCCGCTTGACGCCTGCATCGAGACGATGCGGCAGACCGGCGTCGACATGAACGAAAAATACAAAGAGACTTCGACAGGCGGCCTCGCCGTCAACGTCGTTGAATGTTGATGTGCCGGCGTGCCTGCGGGCGGGGCGCAAGGCAGGCTTTCGCTGCTTGACTGAATGGGCGGAAAGGCGTTCAAGGAGCCATGGCCCTTCATCTCATCAAACTTTGCGTCGGAGCGGATTCGATTGAGGATCTGCGTGACTGGGTATCCCGTCGTGCGCTCGTCGCGATCGCCGCCGGTATCGAGCCCAGTTCCTCGCATATCACGCGCATGATACCGAAGCGGGCGGACGAACTGCTTGGCGGCGGCTCGCTGTACTGGGTGATCAAGGGGCAGGTGCAGGCGCGGCAGCCGCTGCTGGATCTCAAGACGTTCAAGGACACGGACGGGATCACGCGCTGCGAACTGGTGCTCGGCCCGGAAGTCATCGAGACCGAGCCCCAGCCGAAGCGCGCCTTCCAGGGATGGCGCTACCTCACGGACGAAGACGCGCCGCGCGACCTAATGAGCCTTGGCGCCGATGGCGGCGACCTGCCGATCGAACTGCGGCGAGAGTTGGCCGAACTCGGTTTACTCTGACGCAGCGACCAGCGGCCCGATCAGTGGGCTGTGTACGCGCCGTCCACGACATGGCAGCTGCCGGTGACGAAGCTTGCTTCATCGGACAACAGGAAGGCGACGAGGGATGCCACCTCCTCCGGCGTGCCGCGACGCCCCATCGGCTGCAGGGCCTCCATGCGGCGGTTGCTTGCGATCCGGGAATGCTCGGACAGAAGCGGCGTCTCGATCCATCCGGGTGCTACAGAATTGATTCGCACGCCGTGCCTTGCGTATTCGATCGCCGCGACCTTTGTCAGGCCGACGACGGCGTGCTTGGCTGCCGTATAGGCCGCGGTCGCAGGTAGGCCGACCGTGCCCAACACCGATGCCATGTTCACGATCGCGCCGCCGTCCGAAGCGAGCATGGCGGCGATCTCGTACTTCATGCAGTGGAAGACGCCGTTGAGGTTGACGTCGATCAGCTTGCGCCAGTTGTCGAGAGGATAGTCCGCCGTCATGGCCAGCGCGCCGTGGGTGCCGGCATTGTTGACGGCAAGGTGCAGCCCGCCGCACGTCTCGACAGCAAAATCGACGAGCTTGCGGGCCGCCTCCGGATCGGTGACGTCGGTTGTGACCGCATGCGCCCTGCCGCCATCAGCGCCGATGTCGGCCGCCAGCTTCGCTGCGCTTGCGGGGTCGATATCGGCGATGACGACTTCGGCGCCATCCCGGGCCAGGCGGAGGCAAACAGCCGCCCCTATGCCCGAGCCGCCGCCCGTCACGATCGCGACTTTTCCTGCAAAACTCGATGCCATCGTGTCCTTCCCAAATCACGAGTGTCGACCAGTCGAACAGACGCGGGCGGAGGACGCAAGTCCTTTCGGTGCAAACGGAAGGGCACGCAGGCGTCTGCATTCGTCTGCAGTTTTTGCCCTCCACTGGGGCTGAACCTGAGGGGAGGCTTGGCCAAACGGCGCGGCAATGGTAAGTCTAGCGGCGAGGGTTCGTCAGATCGCTGACAGGTGCCAATGGACAGAGACTTCGCCAAAAGCCGCCGAGCCCTGATGCTCGCCAGCCTGAGCCTTCTGGTTTCCGGAGCTTCCGGGTGCCGCACAACCTACTGGTATTCCAGAAGCAATTACGAAAACTACCGTGTCGATCGGCGCTACAGGCGCAAGACCGTGCAGTATGCCGGATACGAGGCGCCCGGAACCATCGTCGTCAATACGCGGGAGCGTTATCTCTATTTTGTCGAAGGCGGCGGATTGGCGACGCGCTATGGCGTCGCTGTCGGTGAGGAGGGCCTTACGTTCAAGGGAGAGGCGACGGTTGGTCGGAAGGCTGAATGGCCGTCCTGGACGCCGACCGCC
The DNA here is from genome assembly GCA_023404095.1 of Pseudomonadota bacterium. Lineage (GTDB taxonomy): Bacteria > Pseudomonadota > Alphaproteobacteria > Rhizobiales > Rhizobiaceae > Mycoplana. Next base: position 76,741 of record JAEYDD010000072.1, read on the forward strand.
TCGATGATCAGCCGCAAGCCGCATCTTGCGCAGTATGCCGGCGGCGTCGAAGGCGGGCCGAACAATCCCCTCGGCGCAAGGGCGCTCTACCTCTACCAAGGCGGCAAGGACACGATGTTTCGGCTTCACGGAACCAACGAGCCGTGGTCCATCGGCCATGCGGTCTCAAACGGTTGTGTGCGCCTGACGAACGACGACATCATCAACCTCTACAACCGGACACCGGTTGGGGCGCGGGTGCTCATTATATGAACGGGCAGGGCGGGTGTTTCACTCATCCCCGGGGATTGTGGAGCCATGCCTTGCAGCACCACTTTCGGACGAAAATCGATTCGTCGCCGCGCCTCCTCGTTCGAAGGAAGTATTGTCCGGCGCCAATGGCACAATCGCGCACCCATCTTCACGCAAATGCTACAAGCCGTTGAAAAAACTGATCTTGAGCGCACTTCGCATGCGTTAACTTTGTCGTGCTTGCGCACTAGGCGTTATCGGCATTTGCGGCTATTACTAGAGTCGTTGCCTTCGATAACCTATTCCGTGTGAAGGAGAGGACATCTTGATGAGCAGACTTCTAATCTTGGCAGTAGCAGTGATTTCCGTGGCCGGCCTTACCGCTTGCGACACCGTCGGCAAGGGTAAGGGGAAGGCTCCGCCTCCGGTCGAACAGCCGGCACCGGTCTACAAGTAACATGCCTGACCTTGGCCCGGGGAGGTGCGGTAGCGCGCTTCCCCGGCCAAAACGCTCTTCCGGTTTCCAGGCGGATCCTCACCCGGAAGACCCTCTTAGCAGACATGAGCTACTGCATTGGTAGCGTGAAATGGAGCGTGTCCATGTCGTTGGGCAAAAGCCGCGTTTCGCTTTTGATCCTTCTATCCCTTGCGATCACGTCCTGCCAATCCGAGGACAAGCCGCCGCTACCCCGCTATGTTTCCGACTATCGCGGCTATGCCGGCGCAGACAGCAAGGCAATCCGCAGGGACGCCCGCTACTACATCGAGTTCCGGTCGCGTTACGCGCTGTCCTATGGTCATACCTACGTCATCTACGGCAGGCTCGACAAATCCGGCCGCCCTGCCACCCAGGAGGTGGCCGGTCTAGCACCCGCCTCGAACAATCCTGCACCCTATGTGCTCGGGCATTTCGTTCCGGTCCCGGCGGAAACGGGAGCGAGCGACGGTGACCTCGAGGAGGAGTATCGTTCCGCAAGCTGGCGCGTCATGCTGACGGAAGCCGAGTACCGCAAGACAGTTGCATTCATACGCGATCTCAAGGCGCGTTCACGCGTCTGGCAAGCCTCGGTCTACAACTGCAACGCCTTCGTGGCCGAGATCGCGAAATCGATGGGCTACAAGACGCCAGCAATATGGCTGCGTCCGCAGCAGTTCGTCACCAAGCTTCGCGAGATGAACGGTGGATGACAGTGAGGGCGGGGTCGCGCGACTGGCGCAGGGGATGGCCGTAAGGCTAGAGTGACGCCCATGAACATGTCAGTGGAAAACGCAGGCCAGATCCTATGGGTTCTGGGCATCGTCGCTTGGTACGTCATCCGGTTCCCCTTCGAGCGCCGGGCACGGCGCACACGCGTCGTGGTCAATCGCCGCTCGCTGACCGACCGGATCGGCCTTGGCGCAGCGCTCGCCGGCATGGCGGTCGTTCCTGGTATCTATGTCGCGACAGGCTTTCCGAGGGCCGGCGAACATGCGGCGAGTGCCTGGGGCGTTGCCCTTGGGGCAATCCTGTTCTTCGGCGGGGTGTGGCTGTTCCGTAGAACTCACAAGGAGCTCGGAAAGAACTGGTCGATCTCACTCGAAATCCGTGAGAAGCACAAGCTCATCAGCAGCGGGCCTTATTCGCTGGTCCGCCATCCCATGTATACGTCGTTCTTCATGCTGGCTCTTGGGCAGGCCCTGCTGCTTGCGAACTGGATCGTCGGTCTTGCCGGCCTTGCCGGTTTCGCGGCACTCTTTTTCCTGCGGGTGGACAAGGAAGAGCGGATGATGACCGACACCTTCGGCGAGGAATACCGGCGGTACATGGACAGGACCAAGCGGATCATCCCATATATCTACTAGTCGTCTCGCTGGAATTCGAGAGAGGGAGGCAGGTTTGCGAGGAAGGACCCTGAAGATTTCGGCGCCACGAAGGCTCGTCGGAGATCTCATGCGGTTTTCGATCGGCATCCCGCGCGTGACGGTGCAACGGCAGATGAACCTTGCACCGCTTCTGCAGGCCCGGGCACAGCAGCCCCGCCGGCCGTCCTGGACAGCGCTTTTCCTGAAGGGGTACGGATTGCTGTCGCAGGAGGTACCCGAACTTCGGCGCGCCTATGTCAAACTGCCCTGGCCGCACTTTTACGAGTATCCGCTGAGCATCGCCTCGGTCGCCCATGAGCGCGAGCATGACGGTGAGCGCATCGTGCTGCTGGGAACCATCAAGGGCCCGGAACGCCGGGCGATTTCCGAACTGCAGGCGTTGATCGAGACGGCCAGAACGCGGCCGATCGCCGCGATAAAGGAATTCCGACGCGCACTGAAATTCGCGCGCCTGCCGGGGGTGCTACGCTGGGTTATCATGTGGCTCGGCCTCAACATCGCCAGACGGCGCGCACGCCACTTCGGGACTTTCCAGTTCTCGGTCTATTCGGGGCTAGGCGCCGAATCGCTCAACCCGTTGACGCCGCTCACGACGCTGCTGAACTACGGCCCGATCGCCGAGGACGGCACGGTCACCGTGCGTATTCTCTACGATCACCGGGTGATGGACGGTGCGAACGTCGCCCGTGCGCTGGAGCGCTTCGAAGCGATACTGAACGGCGCAGTTGCGGCGGAAGTGGACGCCATGTCCGGCGAAGCACCTTCGCGTGACGCCGCCGCGATAAGGACGGCAGGATGAACGGAGGGGCATCGTCGAGGCCGGCCGTCGTCGTGGTCGGCGCGTCGCGCGGGATCGGTCGTGCCATCGCCAAGGTCGCAGCAAGCGAGCGTTGCCCGGTGGTGCTCGTCGCGCGTGCGCCCGACGCCCTGGCAGAAGTCGCGGGTGAAGTCCGTGTTGCGGGCGGCGAACCATTCGTCCTCGAACTCGATCTCATTAGCGTCGATGCGCCAAAGCGGCTGCAGGTCTATCTCGAAAGCGTGGGTCTCTACTGCGACGTGCTGGTCAACAGTGCCGGGTATGGTCTACGAGGTGCGGCGACGCTGTTGCCGGCTGATGAGCAGGTCGGCATGATCGATATCAACATCCGTGCGCTTGCCGACATGACCCTGCATTTTCTGCCGGCAATGTGCGCGCGCAGAAGGGGTGGGGTGCTCAATCTGGGCTCGATCGCCAGCTTTACACCCGGACCCGGGATGGCGATGTACTATGCGACCAAGGGCTTTGTCCGGTCGTTTTCGGAGGCGCTGCACCAGGAAGTCCGCGCGACCGGCGTCACGGTTACCTGTGCCGCGCCCGGTCCCGTCTCCACCGAATTCCTGCAGAGATCGGGTGCCGGGAGGTCGATGCTGTTCAAGGTGCTGCCACGTCTCGATGCGGACTATGTGGCCAAGCGCGCATGGCGCGCTTTCAGGTCGGGTCGAAGACTGGTCGTGCCGGGGATATCGGCCAAGCTGGCGGCATTTACCGCTTCAGCCATTCCGCATGCGCTGTTGTTGCCGCTGATCGGGAAGTTGCAGCGCCGCAGCAGCGATCCCTGTCCGTGTGGTTCCGGCAAACGGTACAGCGAATGCTGCGGCAAACGAAGGGGGAGGCCCGCTGCGCGCGCCGATAGCGCGAAAGGCTGAAATCAGCGTATCCGCATCCTTATCGGGTGGCGGCGGCCGTCACGGCCGACATGCAGGTGGATGCCCACCTCTGGCTGACCGGTTCGCCATGCGCGCGCGCCGTGCGCGAGCAGCATGCCGACCAGATCCTTCGTCCTGGCGCGCGAACGGTTGAGGCCGATGTCTGCGATCCGGAGCGCGGCTTCGTGGAGCGGATGAAGACCGCTCCTGAGGTTGCGCTTCGTGCCTGACAGGGTACCGTTCATATTCTCGTTCATCGCCATGATATCCCTCGTACGCAATACCTAATCGAGGTCGATGGATGGCCGCTTCCGGCCCCATCCGCCCTGCCGTCGTCACCGGAAATCAAACCCATCCGGCAGCATTGACGATCAAGGCGAGTTCCGTGGCTGCGCTGGATCATGTCCGATACCTCGCGCAGCCCGATTTCTTACTGCTGGCTCGCCCAGCAGGCGATGCCCTTCTTCTTCAACACCTTGCAGGCGTTGACGGCATTGTCCTGTCCGGCAAAGCCGGCGAAGCGGGCGCGGTAAAGCTGGCTCGAACCGGAGCCGACGGCAACGGTGAAGGGCTGTGCACCGGCCAGAGCCTTGCCGCCACGGTCCTTGGCGCTGTCCAGCAGAGCCTGCGCCTGGCTGCGGTCGGGCGTCGCACCGATCTGGATCACCCAGCCCGCCGGGATCGACTTCGGAGAAGCGGCGGCGGTGGAGGAGGTCGTAAGGGCATCGACCGAGGTGCTCGCGTCGCCCTGCTCGATTTCGGTTTCGACTGCGGCGGGTTCGGCGCCGCGCTGGATGCGAAGCGTCGCAGCCAGAGCGTCCTTGCCGACGACCTGAGAGGAACCTGAGGTTGCCGCATAGGCGGTCTCGATGCGCGTCTCTTCGTAGCGATAGGCGGGGACGGGGCCGCTTGTGGGAAGTTCGAAGGCTGCCGACGTGCCGGCAGAGGCCACATTGGCCGATACGGCGTTCGACGCGGCCGAAGCAGTGAGCGTCGGCGCGGACTCGGTCGCCGCGATGAAGTTGCCGCCGCCACGACGCGAGGCCTTGGGCATATAGGCGGCGATCAGTTTCTTCATCTGCTGGTCACGCGAGGCGCCCGACCGGCCGCCGATGACGACGCCGACGACGCTGCGGCCATCCGCCTGGGCAGAGGTGACGAGATTGAAGCCTGAAGCGCGGGTGTAGCCTGTCTTGATGCCATCCACGCCGCGAACCACGCCGAGGAGACGGTTATGGTTGCCAATCGTCTGCTTGCCGTAATTGAAGCTGCGGGTGTTGAAATAACCGTAATACTGCGGGAAGTGCTGGCGCAGTGCGAGACCAAGGCGGGCCTGATCGCGGGCCGTGGTGACCTGTGCCGTGTTCGGCAGACCATGCGCGTTGCGGTACACGGTGCGCGTCATGCCGAGCGCGCGCGCCTTCTGCGTCATGATCCGGCTGAAACGATCCTCCGAACCGCCGAGAAACTCACCGAGCGCCGTGGCGACGTCGTTTGCGGAGCGGGTGACGAGCGCCTTGATCGCCTGGTCGACGGTGAGCTTGCTGCCGGGACGGACACCGAGCTTGGAAGGCGGCTCGCCGGCTGCGTGCTTGGATACGGGGACGAGCGTGTCTTTGGTGATCTTGCCTGATTCGAGCGCCTCGAAGGTCAGGTAGATCGTCATCATCTTGGTCAGCGACGCGGGATAGCGCAGATCGTCTGCATCCTGGCTGTAAAGCACCTTGCCCGTCTTCGCGTCGATGACGATTCCGGAATATTTGGGATTGGCATGCGCAAGGCCTGCGGCTGCGACCGTTACGGCGCCGGCGATAACGAGGCGCCTCGATGTTTTGCCTGCCAGGCCGATCGCGTGCGAGATGATGGCGGAGAAAACGGAACGGAACACGCTGTTACTCTTCAAGTCTTTGGATTGTTGTTTCGTTCTGAGGCGAACCTGAACGACGATCTGGATGAGGTTAGCTGCGCAGGGTTACCAATCGGTTTATGATGAATCATTCCTTGATCATTCCGGCGCGTTTTTATCAGGCATCCGTGTTGGGGCCGCCACCGGGACGATGTGCTGGCGGGCATAGGAGCGGACCGCCGTTTCCATCTCCTGCCACTGCGGCAAAAGTCTGCTCGAAAATCGAAAGAGCAGCGACAGATCGTCGCCGGTGTGGATATCTCGCTGGCAGTCGGCGCTGGTGGACGGTTGCCCCCGCGCGGGAAGGATGCAGCGGACCGCATAGATCGACCCGTCCGGCATGGTCCCGGTGAGGAGGGTCTCGCCGGCATAGCCGGAGCCTTCACGCAAATGTCGCATGGTGAGCCCGGCCGGACCGCTTTCGGGCGCGCCCTCGAAGAGGTGGGAGTAGATCGGCCCGACCCGCCCGGACATGTCGCGCGACATGGTGCTTTGCGAAAACTGCAGGAAAATCAGGTTTTCCGGCTGGCTGACGTCGTTGAAGCGGTCGCGGTTCTCGCTGGTGTAGCCCTCCATCTCGGGCCAGGTCAGGTAGACGTCGAGCCGGTCGGTGCGTCCTGTCTGCCGCCGGTCCTGGAAGCGGATCACGTTGGACGGCAGCCGCAGGTGGTCTTCGCCGATCAGGATGTTCAGGGTCGTGCGGTCTTCGGTGTGACCGGCCAGTGCGATCCTGTCGCCCAATTGCCGCCCGGCATAGCTGAAAGCGCCCGTCAGGCCGGCGATAACGGCGATGCCGACGCAGAGACGCCTTATGAACCGCGCCGAGAAGAGATGCTCCTCGTGGATGTCGTCCCTTTGGCCCTTGGCGTGCATGGCGAGCTTTGCGTGTCCGATAACGTTGGCGCCAAGTGACACGCTACGGCACGGAACCGGCGCGGGGCTTGCTCGCTATGCCCGTAGCCTGTTTCGATCATGGTTAATCTTGCGTTAATTGCGCAACCTCAGGGCGCATAAAAATGCGGCCGGCTCAGGGACAGAAGCCGGCCGCAGAGGGCCTTGGGTCGGGACGGGGATGAATGACCGGGCCCTGAGAGGGAGGCATGCAGGCCGGTCAGGATCGGCCTGCATGGATGATGCGAACTGTTATTTCCGGACGCTGCCGACTGCGACGGTGGCGCGGCCGTCTTCAAGCTTCACCCACTTGCCGGCGTTCTTTTCGGACTGGCGCTTGAGGAACCGGTATTCGGTTTCCGACCAAACCAACACCTTGTCACGCATGTTGTCGAGAACGAGGTCGCCGCGGTCGGTGCGAACGGTGAGGACGGCATGGCCGTCGCCGTTGGGCTGGAGCACGACCGTGATGAGAAGATTCGAAGGCGCGATACCGGCTTCGATCAGCTTCTTGCGCTTGAGCAGGACGTAGTCCTCGCAGTCGCCGACGGTCTCCGGATAGGCCCAGCGTTCCTCGACGCCGTAGATTTCCATGTCGGTCAGCGGCTGGATGGCGCTGTTGACCTCGAAGTTGACCTGCAGGATCTGCCTCCAGCTGTCTTCCGTCAGCACCATAGGGGCTGCCACCGCGGTCGCCCTGCACTCGTCGGCATACTGCTTGCAGAATTCGTAGTGGCCGATCGGTTGGTTGGTCGGTCCGGTGACGGTCATGCTCGATTGAAATGCGCCGGCCTGTGCGTTGAAGGCGAAGGCGAGCAGAACGGCGAATGTCCCTGTCCAAGCGATTTTGTTTTTCATTGTCTTATCCCCGTTAGTGAGGCGACAATGACAGGAATATTTTTATCCTGCGCGAAGTTGCGAAGTATAATTAAGTTCAAAATTTCACGGCATAAGAATAAATATTGAGCTTAATTTGATCTGTATTTGAGGATGTTTTTATTAAAATTGTAGCTATTCACCGCCCGGAAATGCCGCGGGCGCTTGCGGCGGCGTCCCGCCTAAGGGACTGAATCTGCTTCATTTTTATTGTTTTGACGCGGGAAATCCGGTCGCGGCCGGTATCCGGTCGCGGCGGGGCAACCGGAGGAGAGTCCCGGATCGATGATGGGGTGGCGGCGCGCTACAGCGCTCTGTCCGGCCGATGTCGGCTGATGAGGGGAAAAATCGGGACAGATTTTTTTGTTGGCACGACTTGCGTTCGATGCCCCGTGCCGGGCCTGTCTTTGCCGTCGAGCCTCAGAGGAACTGCGTCAGTGCTTCCCTGGACTGGACGCTGGAGAATTCGATCGCCACGCCTTCCTGGAAATGACGGACGACGCGTCCGCGCATATTGCCGAGCTGGACCGGCGTGCCGATGGCAGGGCGGACCTCGATGTCGATCGCCGCACCGGAGAGCGAGAGGTCGATGATGCGGCAGGGGTAGTGGCGGCCGTCATTCAGTGCGAGTTCGGTACGGCCGTTGCGCGGCGTAAGCCGGTCGTGCTGGCGGTCTTCCGGAAGGCCGAGTTCGTGCCGGTTGGCGATCCAGGTGAGCTGGGCCGCAAGTTTCTCGCGCTTCCGGTCGGTGGCGTTGACAAGGATCACGAAACCGTCGTCGGTGACCTTCGCCACCGTGCCCTCGATGCGGCCGAGATGATCGATATAGGCGATGATACGTTCGCCGGCACGTGGCTGTGCGTGGCAGGTAAAGAGTACTTCGCCGGGCGACATGTCGATCACGGTGCAGTCGTACTCGTCGTGGCTTGGCAGCATGAGGCGGCCGGCGAGATTGACCGACACGCGCTGGAAGCTTCTCTGCTCCGGCTGCGGTCTGTGAACCGTGGTCGACGATTGCTGAAACGAATACATGGACGGATGGCGCCTGACGTAAATCTCTTTCCAAGTTCTAACCGGTCGCGGTTAATAGTTCGTTTTGATCCGTTGCGACTGTTAGTCATTGTGGCGGGTGAATAGCCTATCTTCCGCCGTCGAAGACGCGCAGATGGAAGATGCGGCGCATCGTGCAGCCGATATCGCTGCGGCTGACCGCGACCAGTGAAGGTGAGGGGGCTGCTTCGGCAGCGGGGAGCGCTGTTACCTGTTCGTGAGTCATCTCCACACTTTCCAGCGTCATGTAGCGAAACGGAACGTCGAGGTGCTGCACGGGGCGGAGCGGTACCGCAGCACCGAAGATGCGATCGGCGCGCGAGGTGTGTGACGTCATCGGCAAGAGCAGGATCTCTACCGGGACGGCTTCGAGGGACGTTCCATAGGCGCTCGCTTGAAGCGTCGCAGGCTCCCGGCGGGACAGTGCGGTCGCACAGGCGCGCGACGCCCGGGCCTGCATGTTTGCGGCGAACATCTCCCGGAAATCGGCGCCGCGCATCTCACGCCCGAACAGGGTGCAAAGACGTGTCCCTGCAAGCCGGAACGTCGCGACTGTGCCGGCGGACTGCTCCAGGATGAAAAGATCGGGGAGGTGATGGCGCAGTTCGGCCGGATCGATGTCGCGCCGATTCGGTACATCGCGGCCTCCCTTTACCCGGGTCCAGTATTCGTAAATCGCTCTGGCTGTCGTCGTCTGCATTGCATTCTCATCGGTGCTGTAGCGAAACGGCACGTCATGCGCCGCTTGCTGCCGGTTCGCCATTTCCAAGCGAAGATCGTGCCAGCGCCGACATTAAGGTTAACCATTGGTTTCGATTGTGCGTCGCGTTCGGCCATGGCACACAAAGTCCATCACGTCATGAGGGGAAACCTTCAGCACACACTTCAGGGCCGGGGTTTGGGGGCTCGGGGCCGTATGGCGAAAGCTGTACGGCCCTTATTTTATCTGTATAAGCACGCAGGTTTGTTCATTTGCGGCGGGTGGTATGAGTAATGCAGGCGACGGCATGAGCGAGGTTTCGCTGAACCCCAGGAAACGGGAGCCGGCTTTCAACCTGCCCGGGAGCCTCGTCACCGCGCTGGCGCTGCTGACGTTCATCCATGTCGTACGCACCTATCTCCTTTCGCCGCAGCAGGATGACTGGGTTCTTCTGCAATTCGCCTTCATCTCGGCCCGTTACCTGCCGCAGTTCATGGCCGAGAGCCTTGCATGGGTCTGGACGCCCGTGACCTACTCGTTCCTGCATGGAAGCTGGGAGCACCTGATCTTCAACAGCTTCTGGATGGTGGCGTTCGGGGCGCCGGTCGTCCGTCGCATCGGGACTGCCCGATTCGTGCTTTTCTGGTGCCTTTCGGCAGCAGCGTCCGTGGCGCTGCACAGCCTCTTCCACTGGGGGGAAATGGTCGTCGTCATCGGTGCATCGGGCGTGGTGTCCGGGTTGATGGGAGCGGCGGCGCGGTTCGTGTTCTCGCCCAGCGGGCGAATCAGTCGGCAGTTCGCGCATCTCAACCGCCGGCTCACCATCCGCGAGGCCTTGTCCAACCGCTCCGTCCTCGTCTTTTCGGCGATCTGGTTCCTCACCAATTTCGCTATCGGGTTCGGCCAGATGTTTGCCGGCGGAGACGGCGCTTCTATCGCCTGGGAGGCGCATATCGGCGGTTTTCTCTTCGGTTTCTTCTTCTTCCCGCTCTTTGACAGATTGCCGGCTATACCCGCTTACGGACGCCCCGCCGATTAAGCCTAATCTTTGTGTGGACTTGCTTTCGCTCCATTCGTGGCGCACGATTGTGACGTTCCGGTTCGCACATGCACGCCGGAAACTGAGCGGGACTACTGGAGGGTAGTGCCGTCTGTGGGCGGAAAACCCGTCGGGTTGCCGCCTCTCTGCGTCATGTTGCAACGGGAGGAATGCATGTATGTAAAGTCCATTCTTGACGAAAAGGGGCGCAACGTCGTTACGGGCGGCCCACAGATCACAGTTCGTCAAGCTGCAGTCTATCTTCGCGACAATCGTATCGGCGCGATCGTCATCGTCGATCGCAACGACAGGATCTCTGGCATCCTGACCGAGCGTGATATCGTCTGCGCGATCGCCAAGAGCGGCGCGGATTGTCTCGACAAGCCGATTTCCTCCATCATGTGGGGCAACGTCCATCGGTGCGGCGAAAGCGCCAGCGTCGAAGAAGTCATGGAAATGATGAGCACGCTTCGCGCGCGCCATATCCCGGTCGAAAAGGACGGTCGCCTTGTCGGCATCATCTCGATCGGCGACGTGGTGAAGGCGCATATCCGCTCGATCGAGCGGGAGGCCGCCGAGATCAAGGCTTACATTTCCGGCTGAGCCATTCTTGTGCGGGGCGCGCGCGGTGTGTGCCCCGTCCTTGGCCGGATCATCCAAGCAGACATCTTTTTGGGAAGGCGGATCCCAACAGCGTGATTGCGCGGTCTGCGCTCTCAAAGCTTTTCTCGTATACGCTGAGACATGGCCGCCGGAACGACGGCGCGTGCTTCATCGAAGCAGCACTTCCTGCATTCGCCTGATCTCTGAAATCTTCGCCTTGGCTTCCAGATAGCCCCGGTCGATCGCTTCGCCGGCGCGGTGAAACTCCGACAGGCCGATGTCGCTGAGGCGCGGGTGTAGCGCGAGGTCCGGCGGATCTCCTGCCAGACGCGCGCGCGCAATCCGATCCTGGATGATGTTGAACGACTGCACCATGACGCCGGTCAGCCCCAGCCGCGATTCGCTGGTCTCCTGCCGCGGAGGGCTGTCGATCTGCTGGATGGATGCAGTGTGCTTGATCACGGCGGAGCGGCCGTAGAGGTCGTAGTTGAGGTTGACGGCGACCACCAGCGGCTCCTCGTGTGCACGGCATACCGAAACCGGAACGGGATTCACCAGGGCGCCATCCACCAGCGTGCGGCCGTTGCACTTGATCGGCTCGAAGATGCCCGGCAGCGCATAGGAGGCGCGGATTGCGGTGATCAGCGAGCCGCTTGTGATCCAGACCTCGTGGCCGGTGTTGATTTCTGTCGCGACGGCGACGAAGGGGCGATCGAGTTCCTCGATCGAATGATGTTCCAGATGCTCCTGCATGCGCCGCGTCAGCCGCATGCCGCCGAACAGCCCGCTTCCGCGAATGGTGAAGTCCAAGAGGCTTGCGATCCTGCGCATCGTCAGCGAGCGGGCAAAGCTCTCCAACTCGTCCAGCTTGCCGGCGAGATAGCACCCGCCGACCAGTGCGCCGATCGACGTTCCGGCAATCATGCTCACCTCGACGCCTTCCTCGTCGAGGGCGCGCAGTACGCCGATATGGGCCCAGCCGCGGGCGGCGCCGCCGCCAAGCGCAAGCGCTATGCGGGAGCGTACCTTCTCCGGCTCGATCGGGGGCTGAAAGTGGTTCATGGAGGGACCATCCGGATCCGACGGGTTCGTCGTCAACATGCTTCGGTTGAAGTTCCAGTTCAACATGTCAGGCCTCCGGTCTCGGAAGAACTTCAGTGTCGCCCATTGGGTTCCGAAGCCGCGCCACTACGACCTGAAAAATAGCGCATGGACGGCTTGCTGGCACCCGGCGCATGGGCGGCACCCTTTGCCCCGTTAAGCCAGTTTCCATGGCTTTGGCTCATCAATAAGGAGTAGAAGGGGCGGAAGGGTGACGGAGCGCGAAACAGGGCCGCGGTCGAGGGTATCGTCATGTCTGTTCGGCATCTGCGAAATGGCATCGGTTCGACCATGTTGCGCGCGCTTGCGCCACCGCACTCAGTACGCGCTCATTTCGTTGCCAAAGTGTTAATCGCGTACCGAAAGGGGACGGGCTCAGGCATCAGCCGTTCTTGTCGCGATAGACTGTGGCGGGATCGAAATGGACGTCGTCATCTATGAACTGCAGTTGAGCCGCTTCGCCGGCATGGCTGACGGTGCGGTAGAAGCAGGATCGCCGGCCGGTGTGGCAGGTCGCATCGTGCCCGGCGACGGACACCTTGAGCCAGACCGCATCCTGGTCGCAGTCCGTTCTCAGTTCGACGACTGTCTGCACGTTGCCCGAGGTCTCGCCCTTCTTCCACAGCGCCTTGCGGGAGCGGCTCCAGTAGTGGGCGATACCCGTCTCGATCGTCAGCGCAAGGGCCTGCGCATTCATGTGGGCAACCATCAGAAGCTCGCCGTCGCGCGCATCGGTCACCACGGCCGTCAGAAGGCCGTTTTCATCGAAGCGCGGCGTAAAGGCGCCGCCTGCCTCGAGTTCGACCTTGTCTTTGGATGGGGGCTGGAATTCGATCGCCATGTCGGGCTCCGCAGCGGAGCCGGCGGAACTCAGCCGCGACCCCGGATCATTGTCATGAAGCGAACCTGCTCGGCAGGCTCGGTCTTGAAGGCACCGGTAAAGGTGGTGGTGAGCGTTGTCGAGCCCTGTTTCTGGATGCCTCGCATCGCCATGCACATATGCTCGGCCTCGATCATCACGGCGACGCCGCGCGGGCGGAGCGTTTCGTCGATGGCGCTGGCAATCTGCGCGGTCATCGTCTCCTGCGTCTGGAGGCGACGGCCGTAGATCTCCACGACGCGGGCGATCTTGGAAAGGCCAAGCACGCGGCCGTTCGGCAGGTAGGCAACATGGGCGCGACCGATGATCGGCACCATGTGGTGCTCGCAATGCGAATAGAAGGGGATGTCCTTGACGAGAACGATATCGTCGTAGCCGGCGACCTCCTCGAAGGTGCGGCCAAGCACGTCCTCGGGATCCAGTTCATAACCGGAGAACAGTTCCTTATAGGCTTTGGCGACGCGCGAAGGGGTGTCGAGCAGGCCTTCGCGGGACGGATCGTCTCCGGCCCAGCGCAACAGCACGCGAACCGCATCCTCGGCTTCCTTCTGGGTCGGGCGGCACGAGTTTTCCTCGCCGACGGGGAAATTCTTTATTACGGCGTCCATGATCCGATGGCCTTTCTGCAGGTTGACTTTAGTCGAATGTCGGACTCGCCACTGGCCATTCGCCTAACCCTGCAGGCTTGGGTTCCGTTGGCGGGCTCCGGGGCTTTCCGATCCATTGCTTGTACGAAGGAGCTTCTACGACGGATCTTCCGGCACGGTTTCCCAAACAACAGGCGACCCTTCCATATTGAAAACGGTCGCCCCAACACGACATAGCATATAGTATCGCAGGTTGCCTGCGAAAGGGGCCATGCGCGACACGGAATGCTTTTTTCGCGGACACGCTGGAATAAGCTGCCCTAATCGCGCAGAATCGTGAAAATACCTTCAAGTCGGAAAGTTCCCGATGGACGACATATACAACAGCCGCATCCTCGAATTCGCCGGAAACATCCCGCGGACAGGTACACTCGACAATGCGGACGCCGAGGCGAGCGCCCATTCCAAGCTGTGCGGCTCCCGTGTAAAGATCTGGCTCAAGATGGACGGCGATCGCGTCAGCGACTTCGCCCATGAGGTTAAGGCCTGCGCGTTGGGGCAGGCGTCGTCGTCGATCATGGCCCGCCATGTGATCGGCGCCACGGCGGCAGAGGTGCGGCAGGCGCGCGAGGACATGCTGGCGATGCTCAAGGCCGATGGCGATGGACCGGTGGGGCGTTTCGAAGAGATGCGGTTCCTGCGCCCGGTGCGCGACTACAAGGCACGCCACGCCTCCACCATGCTGACCTTTGATGCGGTCGTCGACGCGATCGGGCAGGTCGAGGCAAAGCGTGCGACCGCCGAGGTCGTCTGAACATGTGCGTGTTCTGCTCGGTCGAACGGGAAGCGCCGGTCGGTAAAATGGCGTCGATCGCGCCGGCATCAGGCGAAGGCGACCAGCCGAAGGCCGATCCCGTCACAACCGATGTGCGGCCGGAGCGAAAGTCGCGCAACTGGTCGGGCCGGTTCGACCGCACGCCGGGGCGGCTCTTCGGTCTCGGCCTGATCCGCCTGTACCAGCTGACGCTTTCCGGCTTCATCGGCAATTCCTGCCGGCACCTGCCGACCTGTTCCGAATATGGTTACGAATCCGTCGCGCGGCATGGCTTGTGGTCCGGTGGCTGGATGACGCTGTTCCGCGTCGTGCGCTGCGGTCCTGGTGGTACGAGCGGCTTCGATCCCGTGCCCGAGCGGCTCGAGCGCGGGGCATGGCGCGCGCCGTGGAGGCTGTGGCACCTGTCCTCCCACCACAAGCGCGACGCTACCTGAACCTCTTGGGGCGTCGGGCCGCAACAGTGTTGCGACCCGACGTTGGCAGTTGCCGTCCGGGACAGTCACGCCGCCTGCGGGGCGAGGGCAGCAGAGCCCGGTCTTTTCAACAAGAGCACCAATACGGCTGCGAGCAGGCACATGACGCCCGCGATCTGCAGGGCTGGCATGTAGGTGTCGAAGTCGCCCTTGAAGTAACCGGCGCCGAATGCGGCCGTTGCCGCGCCCAGCTGGTGGCCGGCAAAGACCCAGCCGAAGACGAGACCCGCCTTTTCGCGGCCGAAGTTTTCAGCGGCGAGCTTGACGGTCGGCGGCACGGTCGCGACCCAGTCGAGGCCATAGAAGATGGCAAAGACCGACAGCTCCACGAAGGTGAAGCCCGAGATCGACAGGTACATCAGCGAGAGGCCGCGCAGGCCGTAGAACCAGAAGAGCAGGAATCGGTTGTCGTAGCGGTCGGAGAGCCAGCCGGCGAGGATCGTGCCGAAGAAGTCGAAGATGCCGATCACCGCCAGCGTGCCGGCTGCCGTCACCGCCGCCATGCCGAAATCGCCGCAGATGGAGATCCAGTGGGTCTGGATCAGACCGTTGGTCGAAAGGCCGCAGACGAAGAAGGTGCCGAACAGGACCCAGAACACCGGATTGCCCGACACGCTCTTCAGCGTCACCAGCGGGGAGGCGAGGGTGGCGAGCAGCTTGTGGTCCTGCTTCGGCGGCGGCATGACCGCGGTCTCGCCATAGGCCGGCAGGCCGACATCGGCGGGATAGTCGCGCATCAGGAGCAGCACGAGCACCATGGCGACGGCGATGACTGCGACAGTGAGCGTCAGAGCGGTACGCCAGCCATAGGCCTCGGTCAGGGCGGCCAGCACCGGCAGGAAGATGAGCTGGCCGGTGGCGTTGCTCGCCGTCATAAGGCCAATGACGAGGCCGCGACGCTTGGAAAACCAGCGCGAGGCGACGGTGGCGCCGAGCACCAGCGCCGTCATGCCGGTGCCGACGCCGATCACCACGCCCCAGAGCAGCAGCAGCTGCCAGACCTCTGCCATGACGAAGGAGGCGGCGATGCCGAACATGATCAGGGCAAGCGCGGTCGCGACCACCTGGCGGATGCCGAAGTGGTTCATAAAGGCGGCGGCGAAGGGGCCGAGCAGGCCGAAGAGCACGAGCCGGACCGCCATCGCCGAGGAGATGTCGGCGATCTCCCACCCGAATTCCTCGTGGAGCGGCTGGATCATGACGCCGGCCGACCCCATGGCGCCGGCGGTTGCCAGCATCGTCAGGAAGGTGGTGGCGGCGACCACCCAGCCGTAGTGCAAGTTCCGACCGGCCATCCAGCCGGCGATACGTGTCGAGAGCATGTTCGAAGTCCCTTTCCCGTCGGCCGCAGCCTATCGAATATTTACGGGTAGATGCCCGTATTTTGGGGCATATACCCGTTTGTTGGAAAAATCAGAGCGCCTTCAGCAACTCCCGCAACTGTTCGGTTTTGTCCGGCCCGAGCCGGGCCTCGATCGTCTCCTGCACGCCGTCCCAGAGTGGCGCGCCGGCCTTGAGAACGGCATGGCCCGCCTCGGTGATCGTCAGCATCGCTTCCCGGTGGTCTTCGCCTGTCGAGATCGCAACCAGCCCCATTCGTTCCAGCACCTTGGCGTTGCGACCGACGGTGGAGCGGTCGAGCTCCACCCGAGCGCCGAGTTCCGTCAACGACACTGGCGCCATGCGATTTATGTTCCTCAGCAGGCTGAATTGGCCGATGTTCACTCCAAGCGGCGCCAGCGCCTCGTCGTAGTAGGACGAGACCTTGCGGGCGGCCTTGCGCAGGAGGATGCAGTGACAGGTGTCGCTTTTCATTTGTTCGGGTATATACCCGCAATAGCTCCAGCGCAACACAAAGAAACGAGCGACGGCAAATCAAGGAATGTCGCGCGGTCAGGCCGATTCCGGTTCCGTCTTCGGCTTGAGCAGGACGATGAGCAGCAGGCCTGCGATAATGAGGGCCGCACCTTCTAGATGGTAGGTCTGAAGCTGTTCACCGAGAATCAGATAGGCAAGCAAGGCGATGAAGATCGTCTGGATGTAGAGGAACACGCCTGCGCGGGCCGCGCCCAGCGCCTCGATGCTTCGGTTGAAGAGATAATACATAAGCGCCCCGCCGGGCAGCGCCACGTAGGCCAGCGCCAGAAGGCCGCTGCCGTTGAGCGTCGAGCGCTCGTCGGACGCGAGTTCGAAAAGGTAGAAGGGGAACGCGGTGAGCACGGCTGCGCCGAGAAGGAGGACCAGGAGCGCAAGGCGATCCAGCTCGAATTTCGCGCGGCGAAGCATGACGGTGTAGAGGCTGAAGCAGAACGCGCCGGCGACGATCCAAAGTTCGCCGGGATTGAAGTCGAGGCGCATCAGCGCCGCCGGGCTGCCCTTGACGATGATGACCACAATCCCGAGAAAGGCGAGGATCGAACCGACGACCTGCCAGCTCCCCATAGGCTCGGCCAGGAACAGGCGGGCGAGGATCATGGTGATGATCGGGATGAGGGCAATGATGATGCCGGCGGTGGTGGCATCGGCATGCCGGAGGCCGACAAAGATCATGCCCTGGCAGATTGCTAGCCCCATCCCGCCGATGATGAGCAGTTCGGCGGCACGCGCCCGCACAAGCGCAACCATGTCGCCGAAATGCCGCCGGACGATCGGAAGCAGGACTGCAAAGGCGATCAGTACGCGCCAGAAACAGAGCGCCCAGGGCGGCATCTCGGTGGAGACCCATTTCGCTGCGATATAGACGCCGGCCGACAGCAGCCAGCAGAGGACCGCCACGGAATAGGCGGTCGCAAGCGAACCGCCCGCCGCCTCTTCCGTCCCGCGTTTGTCGCGATGGACCGCCAAGACATTCATCGCCATCGCCAATTTATGCCATAGTTCAGCAGACCTGCACAGACGAAGGCAGAAAGCGTCAGCCGTTCCTCGCCTGATCAGGGGGCGTCGGCCAGTTCTTGTGACCGTCGAGGATTTGCGGCCCTTCCCAACATACGCCTTTGCCTCTATATCCGCTCACGCGCCCGCATCGGGCACTTTCCCGCATACCACCCGCATTCGTTGGCGGGACTGGATAGGAGTTCATCATGTCGAATGCCGTTTCCCTCACTTTCCCCGATGGTTCCGTCCGCGAATACGCCGCCGGCTCGACCGGGCGCGATGTCGCCGAGGCGATTTCCAAGTCGCTCGCCAAGAAGGCGGTCGCGATCGCGCTTGACGGCGAATTGCGCGATCTTTCCGATCCCGTCTCCGACGGCCGGATCGAAATCGTCACTCGCGACGACCCGCGCTCGCTGGAACTGATCCGCCACGACGCCGCCCATGTCATGGCGGAAGCTGTGCAGGAGCTGTGGCCGGGAACGCAGGTGACCATCGGCCCGGTGATCGAGAACGGCTTCTATTACGACTTCAAGCGCATCCATCCCGAAAGCGGCGAGGACTGGCCGTTCACGCCGGACGACCTGCCGAAAATCGAAAAGCGCATGAAGGAAATCATCGCGCGCAACAAGCCCTTCACCAAGGAAGTCTGGTCGCGCGAGAAGGCGCGCGAGGTCTTCGCCGGCAAGGGTGAGAGCTACAAGGTCGAACTCGTCGACGCTATCCCCGAAGGACAGGACCTGAAGATCTACTACCAGGGCGACTGGTTCGACCTCTGCCGCGGGCCGCACATGGCCGCCACCGGCCAGATCGGCACTGCCTTCAAGCTGATGAAGGTGGCCGGCGCCTACTGGCGCGGCGACAGCAACAACCCGATGCTGACCCGCATCTACGGCACCGCCTGGCACACCCAGGAGGAGCTCGACACCTACCTGAACATTCTCGCCGAGGCCGAGAAGCGCGACCATCGCCGGCTGGGCCGCGAGATGGACCTCTTCCATTTCCAGGAGGAAGGGCCGGGCGTGGTCTTCTGGCACGGCAAGGGCTGGCGGATGTTCCAGACGCTCGTTGCCTACATGCGCCGCCGCCTCGCCAACACCTACCAGGAGGTCAATGCGCCGCAGGTGTTGGACAAGTCTCTGTGGGAGACCTCGGGCCACTGGGGCTGGTACCGCGACAACATGTTCAAGGTGACGGTCGCCGGTGACGACACCGATGACGACCGGGTGTTCGCGCTGAAGCCGATGAATTGCCCGGGGCATGTGCAGATCTTCAAGCATGGCCTTAAGTCGTATCGGGAACTGCCTGTTCGGCTTGCGGAATTTGGAAACGTGCATCGGTACGAACCGTCCGGGGCGCTGCACGGGCTGATGCGCGTGCGCGGCTTCACCCAGGACGATGCGCACGTCTTCTGCACCGACGAGCAGATGGCGGCGGAGTGCCTGCGCATCAACGACCTGATCCTGTCTGTCTACGAGGACTTCGGCTTCTCCGAGGTCGTCGTGAAGCTCTCGACCCGTCCCGACAAGCGGGTCGGGTCGGACGAGCTGTGGGACCGCGCCGAGAGCGTGATGACGGACGTGCTCAAGCAGATCGAGGCGCAATCCGGCGGCAAGATCAAGACCGGCATCCTGCCGGGCGAGGGCGCGTTCTACGGTCCGAAGTTCGAATATACGCTGAAGGACGCGATCGGCCGCGAATGGCAGTGCGGCACCACGCAGGTGGACTTCAACCTGCCGGAACGCTTCGGCGCCTTCTACATCGACCACGCCTCGGAGAAGCGCCAGCCGGTGATGATCCATCGGGCCGTCTGCGGCTCGATGGAGCGCTTCCTCGGCATCCTGATCGAGAACTTCGCCGGCCACATGCCGCTGTGGATCTCGCCGCTGCAGGTGGTCGTTGCGACGATCACCTCGGAAGCGGATGATTATGCCCGCGAAGTGGCCGAGCAGTTGCGCGATGCAGGATTGACGGTCGAGACCGATCTTCGCAACGAAAAGATCAACTACAAGGTCCGTGAGCATTCGGTGACGAAGGTGCCGGTCATCATCGTCTGCGGCAAGCGCGAGGCTGAAGAACGTTCCGTCAACATCCGCAGGCTCGGTTCGCAGAACCAGACGGCGATGTCACTGGACGAGGCAATGGCGACGCTGATCGACGAGGCGACGCCGCCGGACGTCAAGCGCAAGGCGGCAGCACGCGCCGCCGCCTGAATCGACTACCGCGCGAGAGGCGCGTTTGCGCCTCTCGTTCCCTGCACCTGTCAGATGAATGCAACAAAACTGTCGTAGACAGGTCGCAATTGAGAGGTGCAGGGGATGCCGGTGCGGTTCAAGGAACTGTCCTACGCCAATGAGAACGACCCGCGGCTGAAGCGGTGGTTCATCCGAGCGATCGAGGGGCTTTCGGGGCGCGACCGCTATGCGGCGCTCTATGAGCGCTGGCGGGCCGAAAGCGTCGGACGCAGTGCGCGCGTCTTCGGCGAGATGCTCCACATCATCGGCGTGAAGATGGACGTAGCAGGCGCCTGGCCGCCTTGCGGCCTGCCGGATGGGCCGCTCGTGATCGTCGCCAACCATCCCTTCGGCATCGGCGACGGTATCGCCGTGCTGGCCCTTGCCGAACAGCTTAGGCGGCCGTTCCGGGTGCTGATCCACAAGGATCTCCTGAAGGTTCCGGAGATGGAGCCCTATTCGCTGCCGGTTTCCTTCGAGGAAACCAAGGAGGCGCTGGCGATCAACATGCGTACGCGCCATGAGGCGGTGCGGCTTCTCAAGGAAGGCGTGACGATCGTCGTCTTTCCCGCCGGCGGCGTGGCGACGGCGAAGCGCGGCTTTGGCCGGGCCGAGGATTTGCCGTGGAAGATCTTTCCGGCCAAGCTGATCCAGGCGGCGCAGGCCAACGTCATTCCGATCTTCTTCGATGGCCAGAACGGCGCACTGTTCCACATCGCCAGCAAGATCTCTCTGACGCTGCGGCTGTCGCTTCTGATCCGTGAGTTGAAGCGGCTGTCCGGTACGACGATTTCGGCGCAGATCGGGCCGATGATCGGCTGGGAGCAGCTGCGTGCGATTTCGGACCGAAAGGATCTGCTGGCGCGCATCTACGACGCGGTGTTCGCCATGCAGCCGCCGCGCCGTGGCCGTTTCCGGCGGGCGGGATAGCGTGCCACTGTTCTCGTCCGCTTGACGGTCAGTCGGCTTCGGTCGCCGCCTGGGCCTGCTGCTCGGGCGTGTCGGCGAGAATCACCTCTACATCCGTATTCTGGCCGGCTGTCACAGTGAAATCGCGCTGATAGATCTTGTTCTTGTTGCGGGCGACGGCGGTATACTGGCCTTCGGCCAGCACGATGGTCGGGAAGGCGCCGACGCTCTCGCTGACAACGTCGCCCGAAGAGGTCAGGATAGACCAGGCGGTGTCCGCGATCGCCTCGCTGCCTTCCTCGGAGACGAGCTTGAGCGTGAGCTTGGCTGCGCGGTGCTGGATCGTCGCCTGGATCAGCTTTCCGGCTTCCACCTGGATATCTGCACGAATGACCGCGTTCACCGTTCCGTAGTCGGAAACCACATGATAGGTGCCCGCGTTGAGGCGCACGACCGTGTTTGGCTTCACGTTCGGAACCACGAGACTGCGCTCACCGTCCTCGCCGACCTCCGAAGAGTAGATGGAGAAGGTCAGCTCGTTTGGAGGAATCCGCACGTCCGATCCGGAGACCGCGTTCAACATGAGGCCGCCGGCGTCCAGCACCATGACCTGCTTGTCGACGGCGCCGGATTCAGGAACCAGCAGCTTCTTGGTCGCGGCAGCACGGCCGAAGGCGACATTGACGAAATACTCGCCCGGAACGAGCTGGAAGACGGCAGAGCCGCCTTCGGAAGAGGCCAGAAGCGGCAGCTTGCCGTCCGCGCCCGGAATGGGAGAGAAGACCCGCCAGCTCAGCCCATGCTGCATGGGCTTGCCATCCTTGGTCAGTAACGCCTCGCAATTGATCTCGCGAAAGTTTTTCGGCTCGACGTCGCCGGTTACAAGCGGATTGAAGGAGGTGAGCTTGCCGCTTTTCCGCGGTGCCGTGATCTGCGAGAAGCTATCCAGCGTGTCCTGCGCCATCGCCGGACAGGCCGAAGCGATTGCGGCGCACAGGCAGAGTTTCCCCGCGAGAGCGGAAATGCGTTGGGTGGGCATGGTGAAGGTTGACTTCCTTTATCGTTGGTTCCACTTCAATGCCCGGCAAATGGCATTTTCATGGCCGACCGACGGCCGCACGTTAGTGGAACTTCCGCCTGATGAAAACCGATATCAAGCTCATCGACTATCTTTCCAACCGCCGCTCCATTCCAGCCTTCCAGATGGGCGCGCCCGGACCCGGGCAAGCCGAAATCGAGCAGATGCTCAGGCTCGCCTCGCGCGTGCCAGACCACGGCAAGCTCGCGCCCTGGCGCTTCATCGTCTATCGCGGCGAGGAGCGGGCGCGAATCAGCGCGCAGTTGGCGAAGATCGCGATGGCGGACAAGCCGGACTTGTCGGCGGAGATGGTCACGGTCGAGAACACGCGGCTCACGCGCGCCCCGGTCGTCGTCGCCGTCGTCAGCACCGCCGCGCCGCATTTCAAGATTCCGGAATGGGAACAGCTGATGTCCGCCGGTGCGGTCTGCCTCAACCTTCTTATGGCGGCGAATGCGCACGGCTACGCTTCCAACTGGCTGACCGAGTGGTTCGCCTTCGACGAGCGCGCCTATCCGATCTTGGGCGTGAAGCCGGGTGAGAAGGTCGCCGGCTTCATCCATATCGGCACGGCCATGGTGCCGCCGACGGAGCGCCCGCGGCCCGATCTCAAGGAGATCGTCTCCTGGGTCGGCGAGGTGGGCTGAGGCGGCAGGAATGTTCTACGATACCACCTCCAACAAGCACGGGCTCAGCCACGATCCTTTCAAGGCGATCGTCTCGCCACGTCCGATCGGCTGGATCGGCACCCGGGGTGCGGACGGATCGCACAATCTTGCGCCCTATTCCTTTTTCAATGCGATCAGCGACCGGCCGAAGCTGGTGATGTTCTCCTCCAGCGGCCACAAGGACAGCGTGCGCAACATCGAGGCTACGGGGGTGTTCACCTGCAGCTTCGTCGGGCGCGATCTCATCGATCAGATGAACGTGACTTCGATCGCCGCAGCTTACGGAGAAAGCGAGTTCGAAATCGCGGGCCTGACGGTGCAGTACGGTCATCTGGTCGAGGCGCCGTTCGTCGGCGAGGCGCTTGCCGTTCTCGAATGTCGGATGACCGAGGTGATGCGGCCGCGCACCCTGGACGGATCGGAAAGCGAGAGCTGGGTCGTTTTCGGGCAGGTGGTCGGCATTCATATCCGCGACGAGGTGATCCGCGAAGGGCGTTTCGACATGGCGACCGCGCGGCCGATCGGCCGCATGGGCTACATGGACTACTGCGATGCCGGCGACGTCTTCGAGATGATGCGGCCGAAGCGGCCGTAGGCGAGGAGTGTCGGGCTAGCATGGTTCCGCGAACGCGGCGTTGATGGCTGCCAGTTGGGTGGGCTCCAACGCCACCCTGCCGGAAAAGCCGTCGGCGCGGGCGTCGCGGCAGTCCTCCGCAAACCCTTCGCCATCGCCCGGTGGCGCCACGTCATAGGCCGCGACGCCCGCCGCCTTTGCCGCCAACAAGGTGGCGGCGCGGCCATAGGCAAAGGCCGGCGTCCATTCTCCGGCGCGGTTGAAGGTGCGGGTGGCGCCGAGCGCGGCGGCGAGGGTGCGCCAATCCCAGATGACCCCCGACAGCCGGCGTGATTTGCCGGCCATTCCCGCCTCTGCGAATCGCGTCGGCAGAACGCCGTCGGTCCAGGCGAGAATGCGGGTATGCCCCTGTGAAAGACCTTCTTCCGCTTCGGCTACGGAAAGCAGCACGTCGAGCCGCTGCAGGTCTGCGCCGGTGCGCCAGTGCTCCAGCGTCACGGCACGGGGCCGAAGCCGCACGAGGGCGCGTATACTCGTTTCATCGTCGTCCTCGAGGCGGAGAACGACAGGATCTGCGGCCCCGGGCCCGGCGACTGCTGCGGCACGGCAGATGATCGCATCGGCGCCAGAGGGGATCTGCGGCGCGGTTCCGGATTCAACGAGCAGCAGCGAATGAAGCGTTTCGGCCATGAAACCTTTTAGGGCCGCACGACATGTCCCGCAATATCGGTCCGGCCGCTGCGGCGTTAACAAACGTGGTGAACCAAACGTAAACCATTTCCGGCTAGCGTTCTCCCATCGCACAAGAGAATCCGAGACGCTGGGGCAAACCTTGATCATCAATGCCTTTCTCCGATGGGTGGAAACAGCCAAGGCCGGCGATCGGGCGCGGGCGGCCGGAGCCCTGGGTCGGGCTTATTCCAATGCCTCGATCGGGTATGACGAGCGACATTCCGCCGAGATGGCGATGATCTTCCTGCTGGACGACCCGGCGCCGAAAGTGCGCCTCGCGCTGGCCGAGGCGCTGGCCGACTACGCGGAAGCGCCGCGTGCCGTCATCCTGCCGCTGTCGGAAGACCAGCCGGAAATCGCCGCGCAGATCATCCTGCGTTCGCAAGTGCTGACGGACGCCGATCTTGTCGATCTGGCCGCGCGCGGCAGCGATTTCACCCGCTCGCTGATTGCGCACCGGCCGAACCTGTCGCGCGCTGTATGTGCGGCCCTGATCGAAGTCGGCAGCGTCTTCGATGCATTGACGCTGCTCGACGGCGAGAGTGCGGCTCTATCGCCACGAACGCTCAAGCGGATTTGCGAGCGACACGGGGACGATGCCGAAATCCGCGCGCGTGTGCTCGATCGCGAAGACCTGCCCAGCGATGCCCGTCACGCCCTGGTCGAAAAAGTCGGCGCGGCACTGGCCGGAAGCTCGATCGTGCAGGCCGTCGTCGGCGGTAGCCGGATCACGCGAATCACCCGCGAGGCCTGCGACCTTGCTACGATCGGCTTGGCTGCAGATATCCCGCAGGCCGAACTTGCCGGCCTCGTCGAGCATCTTCGCATTTCCGGCAGGTTGACCCCGGTCCTCCTGATGCAGTCGCTGTGCGCGGGCAGGGTGGAGTTCTTCGCAGCCGCAATCGTTAATCTCTCCGGGCAGAACGAGCGACGCGTGCGCTCTATCCTGGCCGACGGACGTCAGGCCGCGATCTGCGCCCTGTTCGAAACGACCGGGCTCGGCTGCGACATCAGTGCGCTGTTTGCCGAAGCGGTTCTGCTGTGGCGCAACGATGCGAAGGCCGGCAGCGGCCACATGACGGTAACGGCGCGGCTGGCAGCGAAGACACGCGAGGCGCGGAGCGCTGCGGCCGAGGCACTGCTCGATATGATCGAGGGGCTGGCGATGGCGGAAAAGCGGCAGTCGGCACGAAGCTTCGCGACGCTTGCGTCCGCCGACGCGGCGTAGGGTTTGTCTGCCGGTTCGGTTGGGCCGGCATCGGGCGTTTGCTGCGCCATTCCGATCGCGGCAGAGTAGTCGGACCTGATCTTAATGTGAGAATTTCCGCACGACCCAGCTGTAGCCGTTTTCCGCATAGCGGAAGGGTTTCGCCACCGTCTCGCGCAGCGATGGCGCGTCGGGAAGGTGCTGCCTGAGCATCGTCAGGGTACGGGATGCCAGACCGGCATCCGCTGCCAGAGGCTCCGTTCCCGTGGTGGGGGCCGGTGCCGAAGCCGCTTCACCGTCGGACGATGGGGCGACGTCTTCCTGTACGTCTACATTCTGCTGGTTGCCGTTGGTTTCGCAGACTGCGACAACTACGGGGTAGTTGCTGTTCTGATAGCGGGTCATCTGCGCTTCGGACTGGGCATCGCAGAGCGCGACCGTCTGCCATGTGGTGTCGACAGTATCGATGTAGTGGCACTGGGTCACAGAATCGTCGCAGCCCAGTATGGTCATGACGATGAGAGCTGCCTTCATGGACGTGTCCTTCCTGCAAACCGGGACGAAGCGTCCGCAGCCCTGCTCGCGAACGACCTGAACCGATTCGCCACTCGCGAACCGGTGCGGATCTTAGATCCCGGCAATTCCGCGAAATTGTGGCGTGGCGAATTGCAATCAGATGTCGAGGTTTTCGGCGAAGGCCGCCCGTTCCTGGATGAAGCGGAAGCGCGCGTCGGCCTTGGTCCCCATGAGGTTGTCCACTGCGTCGCGCGTGCCTTCGAAATCGACGTCGTCGACCTCGACTTTCAGCAGCGTCCGCTTGGTGGGGTCCATGGTCGTCTCCTTGAGCTGTGACGGCAGCATCTCGCCGAGACCCTTAAAACGGCCGATCTCGACCTTGCCGCGGCCGGAGAATTCCGTACGCATCAGCTGTTCGCGATGGGCGTCGTCTCGGGCATAGGCGACCTTTGCGCCCTGGCTGAGCCGGTAGAGCGGAGGAACCGCCAGAAAGAGATGCCCGCCGCGGATCAAATCCGGCATCTCCTGGTAGAAGAAGGTGATCAGCAGCGAGGCGATGTGCGCGCCGTCGACGTCCGCATCGGTCATGACGATGACGCGCTCGTAGCGCAGGTCTTCCTCCCGGTACTTCGAGCGTGTGCCGCAGCCGAGCGCCTGGATCAGGTCGGCGAGCTGCTGGTTTGCGCCAAGCTTCTCGCGGCCGGCGCTGGCGACGTTGAGGATCTTGCCGCGCAGGGGAAGGATCGCCTGGTTGGAGCGGTTGCGGGCCTGCTTGGCGGAGCCACCGGCCGAGTCGCCCTCGACGATGAAGAGCTCGGCGCCGTCGGCGGAGTTCTGCGAGCAGTCGGCAAGCTTTCCGGGAAGACGCAGCTTGCGCACGGCCGTCTTGCGGTTGACTTCCTTTTCCTTGCGGCGGCGCACGCGTTCCTCGGCGCGCTCGATCACCCATTCCAAAAGCTTGGCGGCTTCGGCGGGATTGTCGGCTAGGTAGTGGTCGAAGGGGTCGCGCAGGGCGTTTTCGACGATACGCTGCGCTTCGACAGTTGCGAGCTTGTCCTTCGTCTGGCCGACGAATTCGGGCTCGCGGATGAAGACGGACAGCATGCCGACGGCGGAGATCATCACATCGTCGGTCGTCACGATCGCCGCGCGCTTGTTCTGCGTCAGTTCGGCATAGTTCTTAAGGCCCTTGGTAAGCGCGATGCGCAGGCCCGCCTCGTGCGTGCCGCCATCGGCAGTCGGGATGGTGTTGCAGTAGGAATGGATCATGCTGTCGCCGCCATACCAGGTGACGGCCCATTCCAGCGCGCCGTGGCCGCCGGTTTTCTCCGTCTTGCCGGCGAAGATCTCGCGGGTGACAGTGTATTCCTTGCCAAGCGTGGCCTGCAGATAGTCCTTCAGGCCGCCGGGAAAATGGAAGACGGCCTTTTCCGGCGTTTCGGATCCTTCCTGCAGAAGGGCCGGATCGCAGCTCCAGCGGATCTCGACGCCGCCGAACAGATAGGCTTTCGACCGGGCCATGCGGAAGACGCGGGCGGGGTCGAACCGGGCGTGCGGACCGAAAATCTCCGGGTCGGGATGGAAGCGCACCTTGGTGCCGCGGCGGTTCTGGACGTCGCCGATTTCTTCCAGAGGTCCCTGCGGGACGCCGCGCGAGAAACGCTGGCGGTAGAGCTTGCGGTTGCGGGCGACCTCGACTTCCAGATGGTCGGAGAGGGCGTTGACGACGGAGACGCCGACGCCGTGCAGACCGCCCGAGGTCTCATAGGCCTTGCCGTCGAACTTGCCGCCGGCATGCAGCACCGTCAGGATCACTTCCAGCGTCGACTTGCCGGGCATCTGCGGGTGGTTTTCGACCGGGATGCCGCGGCCGTTGTCCGAAACGGTCAGGAAGCCTTCGGCGTCGAGCGAGACCTCGATGAAGTTGGCGTGGCCGGCGACTGCCTCGTCCATCGAGTTGTCGATCACCTCGGCGAAAAGGTGATGCAGCGCCTTTTCGTCCGTTCCGCCGATATACATGCCGGGACGCATGCGTACCGGTTCCAGCCCCTCGAGCACGCGGATCGCCGAGGCATCATAGCCGCTGCCGTCGCTCGCCGGGCTCACCGGGCGTGCGGTTGCCGAAGGCGCTGCTGCCGGAGGGGGCGCAGCGGCGGGCGCAGCCGGAGCCGGCCGCGTTCCTGCTGTGGGGGCAGGCTTCTGCGTGCTGTCGAGATTGGCGAAGAGATCGTTGTTATCGTCCATCGGGCTGTTCAGACTTCGTAGCTTGCGGCCGCGGGGAGATGGCCGTGACGGCTTGGAATTTCAAGGTTTCGCACCGGATCGGCGAATCAGCGGCAGTGTGCCAGATTTCGTCTGGTTTCGCGATTCGTTCTCTTTCGAGGCCGGCATCGCTCCGGTGAAAATGTCTGCTGCGAGGATTGCGTCGCCAGACCCGGAATGGCAAGACTTGCCGCCCGAAGGGAGCCCGACTTGATGCCGCAGTCCACAATTCATTGCCGGAAAACGCGTCTTTTGCGCGGCGCCCGGCTTGTTCTGGCCGCAATCGTCGTCTCCGCGCTGCCTGCCATGCCTGCCGCTGCCGCATCGCTGGCGCCGTGGAAGGATGAGCTCTTCGCCTATCCGGCGGTCATTGAAAGCAGCGACGGCGGCGCCATGCGCGTTGTCGATTACCAGGAGATGCGGGACATCAACGGTCGCGACCAGGTGCCGGAACGCCGAGCCAAGGCGGCCTACGTATCCACCGCGGTCAAGCGCGACCAGGAAAGCCTGACGGTTTCCACCCCTCGCGGCGCCGTGGACGTGGCCGTCACCGGAAGGCCGAGGGGCGCGAGCTTCACCGTCATCTTTATCCACGGCCGCGGCGGCGATCGACGGCTCGGCAACAACGACTGGAGCTTCGGCGGCAATTTCAACCGCCTCAAGAACCTCGCGGTGCGCAATGGCGGGGTCTACTATTCGGCAAGCGTGAAGAGCTTCGACGAGAAGGGGGCAGCGCAGATCGCAGGCCTGATCGAGGAGGCGCGGCAGAATTCGCCGGGCGCCCCAGTCGTGCTCTCCTGTGCCTCGATGGGGAGTTTCATCTGCTGGCAGATCGCCCGCGATCCGGAAGCGGTCAGGAACCTCGCCGGCATGATCGTGATGGGCGGCGCGACGGATCCAAATTTTGCCGACAGCGCCGCCTATAAGGCGAAGTTGCCGATCTATTTCACCCATGGAGAGGGCGACAAGGTCTATGCGGCGCAGGATCAGGTCGCGCAGTTTCGCAAGCTTCTCAAGGCCGGCGTGCCGACGCAGTTCGTGCTCTTCCGTACCGGTTCCCACGGGACGCCGGTCCGGATGACGGACTGGCGCGAGACGCTGAACTGGATTTTTGCGCATTGAACGACGTGGATTGGATGAAATGAGCGTGAGGGTGCTGGCTTACCGTCCTTTGCCCTTACAATGACCGCGCCGGTTTGCTAGGGCGCAGGGAACCGAACGAAACCTTGAGGAGGCAAGATGACCCCGGATGTGACCCCGCTTGTGGCCGGAAACTGGAAAATGAACGGCACGCGCGCTTCGTTGAACGAGATCAAGGCGATGGCGGAGGGCGTTAAGGGAGCGCTTTCGGAGAAGGTCGAGGCCCTGATCTGCCCGCCGGTGACACTGCTCTACGTCTCGACGGCGCTCTGCGATGACAGCCCGCTCCTGATCGGTGCGCAGGACTGCCACGAAAAGGTATCCGGGGCACATACGGGCGATGTCTCTGCGGAGATGATCGCGGATTGCTTTGGCACCCACGTCATCGTCGGTCACTCGGAGCGGCGGACCGACCATGGTGAGACCGATGCGCTGGTACGTGCCAAGGCGGAAGCCGCACACGCCGCTGAACTGGTCGCGATCGTCTGCATCGGCGAGACGGAGGCGGAGCGTAAGGCAGGCAGAACGCTCGACGTTCTGAAGACGCAGCTTGCGGGCTCTGTCCCGGATGGAGCGCTCGCGGAAAATACCGTCATCGCCTATGAGCCCGTCTGGGCGATCGGCACGGGCCTGACGCCGACGACGGCCGATGTCGCAGAGGCCCATGCTTTCATGCGCCAGGAACTGAAGGCGCGCTTCGGCGGGGAGGGCGCGAAGATGCGCATTCTCTACGGCGGCTCGGTCAAGCCGGGCAATGCAAAGGAGTTGATGGCAGTTGCAAACGTCGACGGCGCGCTGGTCGGTGGAGCGAGCTTGAAATCCGACGACTTTCTTGCCATCTACGGCGCATACGAGGAACTGGTGGCCTGAAGCCGGCTTTTGCCGGGTGGGGCTTGGAATGGCGGGCGGCTTGGTATATTGAGCCGCCAATCTCTTTCTCTGTGCCTTCGGGCAGGGTTCAAATTATGCAGACCGTTTTGCTTGTCATTTATCTCATGGTCGTCGTGGCGCTGATCGGCATCGTGCTGATCCAGCGGTCGGAAGGCGGCGGTCTCGGTATCGGCGGCGGCTCCGGCTTCATGTCGGCCCGGGGCGCTGCGAACGCACTGACGCGTACCACCGCCATCCTCGCCACGCTCTTCTTCGTTCTGGCGCTCGGCATGGGCATCCTTTCGCGCTACGAATCGAGGCCGACGGATATCCTCGACCGGATCCCCGGCACGACGGGAGACGGCAACGGCGTTCTCAATTCGCTCGGAGGCGAGGCGACGCCACCGGCTGCCCCGCAGGCTCCGGCGCAGGAAAGCAATGGCGTTCCGACCGACGGCGGCACGGCGCCTGCGACCAACGCCGCTCCGGCGACGACAGGGGCAGCCCCGCAGGGCGGCACCGCCGCTCCCGCCGCCCCGGCTCCGAACACGGACGTTCCGACCGGGCAGTAAGCGGACGAAATGACGTGAACCGGCCGGCAGGCGACAAGCCCGCCGGCCTTCTTCTTGTGTAGACCAGTGACAATCCTCCACGGAAACTTGCCACGCAGGCGATTTTTCGGTGGCGGAATCATTTATGAAAAGGTATCCGGTGACTCCCATGGCGCGATATGTATTCATCACTGGCGGCGTGGTTTCCTCTCTCGGAAAAGGAATTGCGGCCGCCGCTCTCGGAGCGTTGCTTCAGGCCCGTGGCTACCGGGTCAGGCTGCGCAAGCTGGACCCCTATCTCAACGTCGATCCGGGCACGATGAGCCCGACGCAGCACGGCGAGGTCTTCGTGACCGACGACGGCGCGGAGACCGACCTCGATCTTGGCCACTACGAGCGCTTCACCGGGCGCTCTGCGACCAAGACTGACAACATCACCACCGGCCGCATCTACAAGAACATCATCGACAAGGAGCGGCGCGGCGACTATCTGGGCGCGACCGTGCAGGTCATTCCGCACGTCACCAACGAGATCAAGAACTTCGTCACCGAAGGCAATGAGGACTATGATTTCGTGATCTGCGAGATCGGCGGCACCGTCGGCGACATCGAGGCGATGCCGTTCATGGAGGCGATCCGCCAACTCGGCAACGACCTGCCACGGGGCACCGCCGTCTACGTCCACCTCACGCTGATGCCTTATATTCCGGCAGCCGGCGAACTGAAGACCAAGCCGACGCAGCACTCCGTCAAGGAACTGCAAGCGATGGGCATCCATCCCGACATCCTGCTGGTGCGCGCCGACCGGGAAATCCCGGAAGCCGAGCGCAAGAAGCTGTCGCTGTTCTGCAACGTTCGCCCGACCGCCGTCATCCAGGCGCTCGACGTCGCGTCGATCTACGACGTGCCGCTCGCCTATCACAAGGAAGGCCTCGACGACGAGGTATTGGCCGCATTTGGCATCGAGCCGGCTCCCAAGCCTCGGCTGGAGGCCTGGCAAAAGGTTTCCGATCGAATCCATACGCCGGAAGGCGAGGTGACGATCGCCATCGTCGGCAAGTACACCGGGCTGAAGGATGCCTACAAGTCGCTGATCGAGGCGCTCTATCACGGCGGCATCGCCAACCACGTCAAGGTCAAGCTCGACTGGATCGAATCTGAGGTCTTCGAGAAGGAAGATCCGGCACCGTATCTGGAAAAGGTGCACGGCATTCTCGTCCCCGGCGGCTTCGGCGAGCGCGGTTCGGAAGGCAAGATCCGCGCCGCGAAGTTTGCCCGCGAGCGCAAGGTGCCGTATTTCGGAATCTGCTTCGGCATGCAGATGGCCGTGGTGGAAGCCGCCCGCAATCTCGCCGGTATCGAGAAGGCGTCTTCGACGGAGTTTGGTAAGACCGAGGAGCCGGTGGTCGGCCTGATGACTGAATGGGTCAAGGGCAATGAACTGCAGAAGCGCAGCGCATCCGGCGATCTTGGCGGAACCATGCGGCTCGGCGCCTATCGCGCCGGCCTCAAGGCAGGCACCAAGATTGCCGAGATCTACGGCAGCACCGACATCTCCGAACGCCACCGCCACCGCTACGAGGTCAATGTCGACTACAAGGACCGGCTGGAAAACTGCGGGCTGGTCTTCTCCGGCATGTCTCCGGACGGCGTTCTGCCGGAAACGGTCGAATATCCCGACCATCCCTGGTTCATCGGCGTGCAGTATCACCCCGAGCTGAAGAGCCGGCCGCTGGACCCGCATCCGCTGTTCGCAAGCTTCATCGAGGCTGCTTTGGAGCAGTCGCGTCTCGTCTGAGACCGGTCGCCATCAGTTAGAGGCCCGGCAGTGAAGACTGCCGGGCCTTCTGCATCTTGGGATCGGTTCGCGCTGCACCTCGTGGCGAACGAAGTCGAAGGGCATCTGCGATGGTTGCACCCGCCGTGCAGGAAAGGTGCCTCAGCCCTTGCCCGTTAGGTGGCGCACGAGATTGCGTCCGCGGCGCATGGCCGTCAAAGCGGCCCCGACCGCGACGATCCAGAGTGCCATCTCCACAACCGTCATTTGCCGCTCCCACACAGTCGTAACTGCGGCGAGAACGGCCGCGACCGTCATCACGGCCATCCGGTGTTGCTTGGCCATCGGACCGGAGAAGTCGCCGGGTGCTCCGGTGGCTCGGCCGAGTTCGCGCACATAGGCCGTCAGCACGGCGAAGGCTGCGGCCGCCCAGCCGAGTGCGGGCATGCCGATACCGTATCCGGCACCGGCAAGGATAAGGATATCGGCGATGCGGTCGGGAAACTCGTTCCAGAACGGGCCATCGGCTTGCCCCTTGCCACCTTCGACGGCGACCATGCCATCGAAAAGATTGCAGAGCAGCCGCAACTGGCAGCAGAGGGCGGCGGCGATCAGGAGGAGCGCTGCGACAGTTCCCTCCTGCCGCCCGCCCAGCCAGAAGCACAGGCCGGCGAGTGCTGCCGCCGCCATGCTCGCCTGCGAGATCTGGTTGGGCGTGATCGATCGCTTCGCCAGCCAGAGCGCCACGGATCGTGCCCAGTGGGTATCGCGGCTGGAAAGGGGGCGGCGGTCTCCGCTCTCTGTCATGGCGATCTCGGTTCCTTTCGATGAAGCGAATAGTTGTATGCAGCGGCATAGCTGGCCGACACCAGCAGCGGAACGGCGATCGTGCGCAGGATTTCCGGCGTACCGGCGATGCGATGAATCGATGCAACCGCCGTTGCCGACACAGCAATTACGATCCCGGGCGGCAGCCAGAGCCTTCCCGCGCCCGTGAAAATCCCAGCCAGCCTCTCGATCGCCTTCTTGAGAAAAAGGGTGATCGCAGCAGATACCGCACCCTGCACCGCACCGGCGAGCAGCATCTGCGCCGGCGCGTGGCCGCGGTTGGCGAGGATCGCCCAGCCTCCCATGGCCACGAAAGCCACGCCCATGTGAACGGCGCTGCTCTGCGCAAGCGGGTGCGTTTTGCCGCTCATGTCAGCGACCACCCGTAGCGGACGATGTGGAAGAAGATCGGCGCGGAGAAGATCACCGAATCGAGCCGGTCAATCAGTCCGCCATGCCCCTCGACTATATGTCCCCAGTCCTTCACGCCGCGGTCGCGCTTGATGGCCGACATGACCAGCCCGCCAAAGAAGCCCATCAGTGTGATGACAAGCGCCATCAGTCCCGCTTGCAGCGGCGAGAACGGCGTGATCCACCACAGTGCGGCGCCGATCAGCGTTGCGCTGGCAACACCGCCGACAAAACCCTCGACGGTCTTGGAGGGCGACAGTTTCGGTGCGATCTTGTGCCGGCCGAAGATCTTGCCCCAGACATACTGGAGGACGTCGCTCATCTGGACGACGATCACCAGGAAAGCGATCAAAAGTACATTCCGCCCCTCGTAGCCAGGAATCTGCAGCGTCAGCAGCGCCGGGACGTGGGATACGCAGAACACGCAGATCATCAGCGCCCACTGTACCTCGGCGACGCGGTCAAGGAAGCGCTCGGTATCGCCCCGGAGCACGGCGACGATCGGCATCAGCAGGAACGCATAGACCGGTATGAAGATCGCGTAGAGGCCGTACCAGTCGGTGGCGACCAGATAATACTGGATTGGCAGCACGACGAAGAAGGCGGCGGCAAGCGCCCAATGGTCGGCGCGGCGGGTGCGGGTCAGGGTGACGAACTCGCGAAGTGCCGCAAAGGAGCAGAAGGCGAAGAGTGCAATGACACCCGCGCGGCCCGCCATAAAGGCGATGCCGAGCAGCGCAACCATCACCCACCAGGCATAGATGCGAGCGTTCAGGTTTTCGATTCCGGCGTTCGTTCCATCGGGAGACAGCCTGCGCTGCAACACCTGGCCGATCACGGTCGCCATCACCAGAAATACGACGATGCCGAATACGAGGGTGAGGAGCTGGGAGTGCGGGTCGGTCATGGGGTCTCGCCTGCATGCGGGGAAAGCGAAAGAAGTGCTGCGCGCGCGCGATCGAGGAAGGGTTCCTTCGCCTCGCCGTCACGCAGTCGCAGCGGCGCTCCGAAGCTTACCGTGCAGATGAGGGGCACCGGAACGAACTCACCCTTCGGCATGACGCGATTGAGATTGCTGATCCAGACCGGCACGAACTCGATGTCAGGGCGGGACCGCGCCAGATGGTAGATGCCGCTCTTGAAGGGAAGCAGCGGATCGTCGCCCTGATTGCGCGTGCCTTCTGGAAAGAGGATCAGCGAGGCCCCGCCATCGAGCGTTTGCGCCATGCGGGCGATCGGATCCTCCGTGCGTGTCTCGCGCTCGCGTTCGATCAGCACCGCATTGAACACGTCCCTGCCGATGAAACGGGTGAGCGAGGATCTGAGCCAGTATTCCGCACCCGCGACCGGGCGTGTCACCCGGCGCAACCTTGGCGGCAGAACGGTCCAGATCAGGATGAAATCGCCATGGCTGCTATGATTGGCGAAATAGACGCACTGCCGGGTCGGCGGGCCGTCGTGCGACCAGATGGCGCGGACCGCGGTCACCGCGCGGGCGAACAGCAGGATGAGCGCGGACACGGCTGGAGCCGCCATGGCGCGAAGGAGGCTGCCCGACGTCTTTCCGCCCGACGGTTGCGAATTCTCGATGGTCGTCACTGTTGCGTCACCCGCATCGTTCGTCTCGCATTTGAGGGACCGGTCATCGGAGGCGTGCGCGTCCTGTCGCTTACGTTTGAATCGACGCATTATTCCCCCTCGACCAGCGTTCAGCTCAAGGAACCTCGCCGCTCGACAGTCTGACAGCAACCGTCAGGGCAGGCGGCAAGGTTCGCTCGAATCGCTGCCATTTCAGCCACAACATATACTTTTCCGCCAGGTCGGATGCCATCTGCGGTTGGCTTGTGCGGCTGGGGCCGCAGCGTGTCTGCCAACTGGTTGCCGGCGGAAAACATCATGTTCTCCGCCGGCAATCCGGCTTGTTCAGCCGGCGGCGACAGTCCGGCAATAATTGTCGGGTGAATGTCGCCGATCTCGTTCGAGCCCGAACAGGTTCCTGCCTGAGCAGGAATGCATGTTGCGGCCGCTCAAGCGGCCTGTGCGCAACGCTTGATCCATGTAAACATTTAACTAAAACAGTGACTTCGCAATGTGGAGCCCCAGCTGACAGCAAAGGCGTTGGACGATGAATTGTCAAAGCGCAGATGGAAGTTCAGACCCATATCTTCGTGCAATCAACAACTTTGTGGATGCTTTTCTGTAGAAATGCAGCCTTACGTTACGGGAGATCATGCGAGAGGGGCAGCCAATCGCGCATCGGAAACCTACGCGCCCTTGCATTGGCTAAGCAAAAAGGGCAAAGCACCCCCGGATGAATGAGCTCGGACCAGCATGACAGCCAAGCCTACGACCCCCCGCCCGATCGACCATCTCGTTCTGCCGGTTGCCGAGCTTTCGATCGCGCGCGAGCGGCTGACGCGGCTGGGTTTTACGGTGGCGGCGGATGCGCGGCATCCCTTCGGAACCGAGAACTGCTGCATATTCCTGTCCGACGGCAGCTACCTGGAACCACTCGGCATCGCCAATCGCGAGGAATGCGAGCAGGCGGCGCGTAGCGGCAACGAGTTCGTGGCGCGCGACCAGTCTTTCCGCTTCCGTCGCGGCATGGATGGATTTTCCGCGATCGCGATGGCGACGAACGACGCGCGTGACGATGACCGTCGCTATGCCGAACACGGGTTTTCGGGCGGTCAGATGCTTGAATTCTCGCGTGACATGCAACTCCCCGATGGCGGCAGTGCGACGGGCAGTTTCCGCCTCGCCTTCGCCGCCGACAGGCGGGCACCGGATTTCTTCTTCTTTTCGTCGCAGCGCGTGGTTGCGCTTCCGTCCGACCGCAGCGCGCTCGAGCAGCATGCAAATGGTGCAGTCGCCCTTTCGGAAGTGGTTCTGTGTGAGCAGAATCCGACGGATTTCCAGTATCTGGTACAGGTCGCAGCCGACGAACGCGCCGTGGAAGCGCATTCTTTCGGCATGAGCGTGGACACGCCGCGCGGGCGGATTTCCGTACTCAATCCTGCCGGAATGAAGGGCTTTTATGGCATTGAACCTTCGCAAACCGATCGCGGCCTGAAAGGGGCTGCGGTCGTCTTCCGCGTGAAGGATCTGGCGCGCTGCAGAGCGCAGATGGAAGAGAACAATATCGAATTCACCGAGCTTGGCGGACGCCTGCTCGTTGCGCCCGCTGCGGGGCAGGGCGCGCTTTTTGCGTTTGGAGAATAAGATGGAAACCAATGCAGTCGTCACCGCCGGGGAAGGCAAGGGCAAGGTCACCTTCTCGCAGAAGGACAAGCTGACGCTGATCGCCGGCCCGTGCCAGATGGAAAGCCGCGACCATGCCTTCATGCTCGCCGGCACGCTCGTGGAGATGTGTCGCAAGCTCGGCCTCGGCCTCGTCTACAAGTCGTCCTTCGACAAGGCCAACCGCACCTCGATTTCGGGCAAGCGCGGCATCGGCCTTGAAAAGGCGATGGAAATCTTCGCCGACCTGAAGACGGAGTTCGGCTTTCCGGTGCTGACGGACATCCATACGGAAGAGCAGTGTGGCCTGGTCGCGCCGACCGTCGATATCCTGCAGATTCCGGCATTCCTGTCGCGGCAGACGGATCTGCTCGTCGCTGCTGCGAAGACCGGGCGCGTCATCAACGTCAAGAAGGGCCAGTTCCTGGCACCCTGGGACATGAAGAACGTGCTGGCGAAGTTTACCCAGAGCGGCAATCCGAACGTTCTTCTGTGTGAGCGCGGCGCCTCCTTCGGCTATAATACGCTCGTTTCCGACATGCGTTCGCTGCCGATCATGGCGTCGCTTGGCGCACCCGTCGTCTTCGACGCCACGCATTCGGTCCAGCAGCCGGGCGGGCAGGGCGGTTCCTCCGGTGGTCAGCGGGAATTCGTGGAAACCCTGGCCCGGGCGGCGGTCGCCGTTGGTGTCGCTGGCGTCTTCATCGAGACTCACGAGGATCCGGACAATGCGCCCTCGGACGGTCCAAACATGGTGGCGATCAAGGATCTGCCGCGGCTTCTGGAAAAGCTGCTCGCCTTCGACGCGATCGCGAAGGCATGACGGTGTCATCATGCTGGTGTCACACGGCTGCGTTAGCCCGGCACCGACGCGCTTGCATTTTCATCGGCTTCGATTAAGAGATTTCAATCGATTAAAATCGCTGACCCCTTCATGAACCAGGGAAGAAAACCATGACCGCAATCATCGACATCATCGGCCGCGAAATCCTCGACAGCCGCGGCAATCCGACCGTCGAAGTGGATGTTCACCTCGAAGACGGCAGCTTCGGCCGCGCGGCGGTTCCTTCCGGCGCCTCCACCGGCGCGCATGAGGCGGTCGAACTGCGCGACGGCGGCACCCGCTACCTCGGCAAGGGCGTGGAGCGCGCAGTCGAGGCCGTCAACGGCGAAATCTTCGAGGCGGTCGGCGGCCTCGATGCGGAAAACCAGATCCTGATCGACCAGACGATGATCGAACTCGACGGCACGCCGAACAAGGCGCGCCTCGGCGCGAACGCCATCCTCGGTGTCTCGATGGCCGTGGCCAAGGCTGCCGCCGAATCGGCCGGCCTGCCGCTCTACCGCTATGTCGGCGGTCCGAACGCCCGCGTCCTGCCGGTTCCGATGATGAACATCATCAATGGCGGCGCGCACGCCGACAACCCGATCGACTTCCAGGAGTTCATGATCGTTCCGGTTGGCGCCGACACGATCCGCGACGCCGTCCGCATGGGCTCGGAGGTGTTCCACACGCTGAAGAAGCAGCTGTCGGCCGGTGGCTTCAACACCAATGTCGGCGACGAGGGCGGCTTTGCCCCGAACCTCGAATCGGCTCCGGCTGCGCTCGACTTCATCATGAAGTCGATCGAGAAGGCCGGTTACAAGCCGGGCGACGACATGTTCATCGCGCTCGACTGCGCCTCGACCGAATTCTTCAAGGACGGCAAGTACGTTCTCGAAGGCGAGGGCCGCACGCTGGAGCCGGGCGCCATGGCCGAGTACCTTGCCGAACTTTCCGCCAAGTACCCGATCTTCTCGATCGAGGACGGTATGGCCGAGGACGACTGGGATGGCTGGAAGACGCTGACCGACAAGATCGGCGGCAAGGTTCAGCTGGTCGGCGACGATCTGTTCGTCACTAACTCTTCGCGCCTGCGCGACGGTATCAAGATGGGCGTCGCCAATTCGATCCTCGTCAAGGTCAACCAGATCGGTTCGCTGTCGGAGACGCTCGACGCCGTCGAGACCGCACACAAGGCAAGCTACACCGCCGTGATGTCGCACCGCTCGGGCGAGACTGAGGATTCCACGATCTCGGACCTCGCAGTCGCCACCAACTGCGGCCAGATCAAGACCGGCTCGCTGGCGCGCTCCGACCGCACCGCCAAGTACAACCAACTGATCCGCATCGAGGAGCAGCTTGGCCCGCAGGCAAAGTACGCCGGCCGCTCGATCCTGCGCGGCTGAGGCTGTCGGAATTTGGGTGGTGCCGGAGGGGATCCGTCCGCCATTTGCCCGTCACCCTGACCCTCTCCCCGCAAGCGGGGCGAGGGAACGCGGCATGAGCCGAAGACGTCCCGGCATCTGCGCCGATTTGATCCTCGGCCTGCCTTGGGCAGCTTATCTTCTTTTCGACTATTTGAACCTCTGGGGTGGCGGCCTTTCGACGCCGTACCGCCCTTAGCCCCGCTCGCAAGACGAAGGAGGCCGGCAGGGCAGGCTCGCCTCCGGCATGAACCCCATCGTCAATCCCGTCATGGTCAACGCTCGGTTAACCGATGCGCGCTACAGTCTCTACGTACTGCGTATCGGGACCTTTCCATGTGGACCAAGCATCATAAGAAGCGCCGGCTCGGGCGGTTTGTCGTACCGGCGATCACGGTCGCCTTCCTTTCCTATTTCAGCTATCATTCGGTCCATGGCGAGTTCGGCCTGCGCGCGATGGAGCAGTTCGAGCGCACGCGGATCACGCGTCAGGCGCGCCTTGATGTGCTCGTCGAGGAGCGCACGCGGCTTGAGCGCGAGGTAGCGCTGATGAGCGATGGCTCGCTCGAGCGCGACATGCTGGACGAGAAAGCGCGCTTTTCGCTTAACATGTCAAGAGCCGACGAAATCGTCATTTTTCACTGACTGATACGATTAACCGGAAACAGGTTAATCTAAGTTATTGTATAAAAATCAAATATTTACACTGAATAATAGCCATGCAAATATAGCATTGCTGATGCCTCATTCTTCCCCTATGTTTGCCTCAAAGGCATAACTCGGGGAGGATTGTATGGCTCCGCGCAAAAACGCGTCCGTATCGAGCCGCAAGTCTGCGGCAAAGCCTGTCAAAAAAGATTTCAACGGCGGCACATTTGCCGACTTTTCCAAGGATGAGGATCTCAACGCCTATCGCGAGATGCTGCTGATCCGGCGTTTCGAGGAGAAGGCGGGCCAGCTCTACGGCATGGGCTTCATCGGCGGCTTCTGTCACCTCTACATCGGCCAGGAAGCCGTTGTCGTCGGCATGCAGATGGCGCTGAAGGAAGGCGATCAGGTCATCACAGGCTATCGCGACCACGGCCACATGCTGGCCTGCGGCATGAGTGCGCGCGGCGTGATGGCGGAGCTGACCGGGCGCCGGGGCGGCCTTTCCAAGGGCAAGGGCGGCTCCATGCACATGTTCTCCAAGGAGAAGCATTTCTACGGCGGCCACGGCATCGTCGGTGCGCAGGTGTCGCTCGGCACCGGCCTGGCCTTCGCCAACCGCTACCGCGGCAACGATAACGTTTCGCTGACCTATTTCGGCGACGGTGCGGCCAACCAGGGCCAGGTCTACGAGAGCTTCAATATGGCCGCTCTCTGGAAGCTGCCGGTGATCTACATCATCGAGAACAACCGTTACGCCATGGGCACGGCCGTTTCGCGCGCTTCTGCCCAGACCGACTTTTCCCAGCGCGGCGCCTCCTTCAACATCCCCGGCTATCAGGTCGACGGCATGGACGTTCGTGCTGTCAAGGCTGCGGCCGACGAGGCTGTCGAGCACTGCCGCACGGGCAAGGGCCCGATCATCCTCGAGATGCTCACCTACCGCTACCGCGGCCACTCGATGTCCGACCCGGCCAAGTACCGCTCCAAGGACGAAGTGCAGAAGATGCGCTCCGAGCACGACCCGATCGAACAGGTGCGCGCGCGCCTGCTGGAGAGGAAGTGGGCTTCCGAGGATGAACTGAAGCAGATCGACAAGGATGTCCGTGACGTCGTTGCCGACTCGGCCGATTTCGCCCAGTCCGATCCGGAGCCGGATGCATCCGAGCTCTACACCGATATTCTGATCTGATCCGGGCGGAGGAAACACCATGCCAATCGATATTCTCATGCCCGCCCTGTCGCCGACGATGGAAGAGGGCACGCTTTCCAAGTGGCTCAAGAACGAGGGCGACGCGGTCAAGGCCGGCGACGTCATAGCCGAGATCGAGACCGACAAGGCAACCATGGAAGTGGAAGCCGTCGACGAGGGCACGATCGCCAAGATCGTGGTTCCGGCCGGAACCGAGAACGTGAAGGTCAACACGCTGATCGCGCTTCTTGCTGAAGAAGGCGACGACGTCGACCAGCTCGGCAAGGGCGTCGGTCAGGATGAGGTCGCCGCGGGTGCCAAAGGCGCCGAGGTCGAAGCTCCGATGGCGGCGCAGGCCGCCCCTGCCTCCGTTCCGGCAGCGCCAAAGACTGAAGTTGCAGCTGATCCGGATATTCCGGCCGGCACGGAAATGGTCTCCACCACCGTGCGCGAAGCGCTCCGCGATGCCATGGCCGAGGAAATGCGCCGCGACGGCGACGTCTTCGTCATGGGCGAGGAGGTGGCCGAGTACCAGGGCGCCTACAAGATCACCCAGGGGCTCCTGCAGGAATTCGGCGCCAAGCGCGTCATCGACACGCCGATCACCGAGCACGGCTTTGCCGGCGTCGGCGTCGGCGCCGCGATGACCGGCCTGCGTCCGATCGTCGAGTTCATGACCTTCAACTTCGCTATGCAGGCGATCGACCAGATCATCAACTCGGCCGCCAAGACGCTCTATATGTCCGGCGGCCAGATGGGCGCCCCGATCGTCTTCCGCGGCCCGAACGGTGCTGCCGCACGCGTCGCAGCGCAGCACTCGCAGTGCTACGCCGCCTGGTACAGCCATATCCCGGGCCTCAAGGTCGTCATGCCCTATACGGCGGCCGACGCGAAGGGCCTGCTGAAGGCTGCTATCCGCGATCCGAATCCGGTCATCTTCCTTGAGAACGAAATCCTCTACGGCCAGCACTTCGACGTGCCCAAGCTCGACGATTTCGTGCTGCCGATCGGCAAGGCGCGCATCCACAAGCCGGGCAAGGACGCCACCATCGTCTCCTTCGGCATCGGCATGACCTATGCGACGAAGGCGGTTGCCGAACTCGAGAAGGACGGCATCGACGTCGAACTGATCGACCTGCGCACCATCCGCCCGATGGACCTGCCGACGATCATCGAATCGGTGAAGAAGACCGGGCGTCTCGTCACCGTCGAGGAAGGCTATCCGCAGAGCTCGGTCGGCACCGAGATCGCCACGCGCGTCATGCAGCAGGCCTTCGACTACCTCGATGCGCCGATCCTGACGATCGCCGGCAAGGACGTGCCGATGCCCTACGCAGCCAACCTCGAGAAGCTCGCGCTTCCGAACGTCGGCGAAGTCGTCCAGGCGGTGAAGACCGTCTGCTACAAGTAACGGGAGGGCGGAGACATGCCGATCAACATCACCATGCCTGCCCTGTCGCCGACCATGGAAGAGGGCAATCTCTCCAAGTGGCTCGTCAAGGAAGGTGACGCCGTCAAGTCGGGCGACGTCATCGCCGAGATCGAAACCGACAAGGCGACGATGGAAGTCGAGGCCGTGGACGAAGGCACCGTTGCCAAAATCGTCGTTCCGGCCGGTACCGAAGGCGTCAAGGTCAACTCGCTGATCGCGATCCTCGCCGCCGACGGCGAGGACGTGAAGGCGGCTGCAAGCGCTGGCGGCGATGCGCCCGCGCCGAAGGCTGAGGCGGCACCTGCCGCAACGCCTGCGCCCGCAGCC
The DNA here is from genome assembly GCA_023404095.1 of Pseudomonadota bacterium. Taxonomy (GTDB): domain Bacteria; phylum Pseudomonadota; class Alphaproteobacteria; order Rhizobiales; family Rhizobiaceae; genus Mycoplana. The sequence goes on from JAEYDD010000072.1 coordinate 119,176, forward strand.
AAGAGCGAACCCGCTCCGGCTCAAGCCGCACCGACACCGGCAACTGCTTCGGCTGCAAAGGCAGACGGCAACCGCACCTTCTCTTCCCCGCTGGCACGTCGCCTCGCCAAGGAAGCCGGTCTGGACATTTCCGCGATCACGGGCTCCGGCCCGCATGGCCGCGTCGTCAAGGCCGATGTCGAGGCTGCGACTTCGGGCGGCGGTGCAAAGAAGGCTGCCGCCACGCCGGCTGCGGCCGCCGCATCCGCGGCACCGCTTGCCAAGGGTGCCTCCGACGAGGCCGTTCTCAAGCTGTTCGAGGAAGGCTCCTACGAGCTTGTGCCGCACGACGGCATGCGCAAGACGATCGCCCGCCGCCTGGTGGAATCCAAGCAGACCGTGCCGCATTTCTACGTCTCGGTCGATTGCGAGCTCGACGCGCTGATGGCGCTGCGGGCGCAGCTGAATTCCGCAGCCCCCGAGCGGGACGGCAAGCCGGCCTACAAGCTCTCGGTCAACGACATGGTCATCAAGGCCATGGCGCTGGCGCTCAGGGATGTGCCGGACGCCAACGTCTCGTGGACGGAACAGGCGATGGTCAAGCACAAGCATTCCGATGTCGGCGTCGCCGTCTCTATCCCGGGTGGCCTGATCACGCCGATCATCCGCCATGCGGAAACGAAGAGCCTGTCGGCCATCTCCAACGAGATGAAGGACCTCGGCAAGCGCGCCAAGGAACGCAAGCTGAAGCCGGAAGAGTACCAGGGCGGCACGACCTCGGTTTCGAACATGGGCATGATGGGCGTCAAGAATTTTGCCGCCGTCATCAACCCGCCGCATGCGACGATCCTTGCGGTTGGTGCGGGCGAGCAGCGCGTCGTGGTAAAGAATGGCGAGATCGCCATCGTCCAAGCGATGACGGTGACGCTGTCGACCGATCACCGCTGCGTCGATGGGGCGCTCGGGGCCGAACTTCTGGGCGCCTTCAAGCGCTACATCGAGAACCCGATGGGGATGCTCGTCTAACGGAGTGGTTCGGCCATGAAGACGGTTCTCTGCTATGGCGACAGCCTGACATGGGGCTATGACGCGGAGACGCTCGGGCGCCATGCGCTGGAGGACCGTTGGCCGAGCGTGCTTCAGAATGCGCTGGGTGTGGATGTGCAGGTGATCGCCGAAGGTCTCAACGGGCGGACGACCGCCTATGACGACCATCTCGCCGATTGCGACCGCAACGGTGCCCGCATCCTGCCGACGATCCTGCACAGCCACGACCCGATCGACCTCGTGATCATCATGCTCGGCGCCAACGACATGAAGCCTGCGATCTGCGGCACGGCCTTCGGCGCGGTGCAGGGCATGGAGCGGCTGATCGAACTTGTGCGTCACCACGCCTGGTCTTTCGACAGCGACGAGCGGCCCGATATCCTGATCGTCTCGCCGCCGCCGCTGTGCGAGACGGCGAATACGGCCTTTGCGGCGATGTTTGCGGGCGGCGTCGAACAGTCGGCGATGCTGGCGACGCTTTATGCGGACCTTGCCGACGAGAAGGGATGCGGCTTCTTCGATGCCGGCTCCGTTGCCGAGACGACGCCTCTCGACGGCGTGCATCTGGATGCGGCCAACACGCGGGCGATTGGCCGGGGACTGGAGCCCGTCGTTCGCATGATGCTCGGACTTTGACCAATGGCGTTTGACGGGGATCAAGGAGTGACACACCCGGCGAGGTAGGCTGGCCGCATCGACTTCAAACAGGAGATGCAGCCATGTCGAATACCCCGCACCAGCTTGCAGAAGAGTTTCCCGAGCATGTCGGCAAGATCCGGCATTTGCGGGAAGTCGATGGACATTTTCACCGCATCACCGACGAGTACGACGCTGTGAACCGGGCGATCCATCGGGCAGAGACGGATATAGAACCGACCGACGACTTTCGCATGGCGGACATGCGCAAGGAGCGGATGCGGCTCAAGGATGAAATCTTTGGAATGCTCACGCGGTTCGAAGCCGCCGACGAGCTTCCGTGAGGGACGGCGAGCGCGCTTTCCGGTCCTCGATAGCGACAGCGGGTGCCGCCTCCGATCGGAGCGCGCCCGCGCAAGAGAAAAAGAGGAGTGGAAGCGCTCATGGCGAATGCTTACGACGTCATCGTTATCGGTTCGGGTCCCGGCGGCTACATTGCTGCGATCCGCGCCGCCCAGCTCGGCCTCAAGACCGCGATCGTCGAGCGGGAACATCTGGCTGGAATCTGCTCCAACTGGGGCTGCATACCGACCAAGGCGCTGCTGCGTTCGGCCGAGATCTTTCATTATGCGAAGCATCCGGGCGATTACGGCATCAAGATCGAAGGCAGCGTGACGCCGGACCTGAAGGCGATCGTCGCCCGCTCGCGCGGCATCGCCCAGCGCATGAACGGGGGCGTCGGCTTCCTGATGAAGAAGAACAAGGTCGACATCATCTGGGGCGAGGCGAAGCTTTCGAAACCCGGCGAGATCGTTGTTTCCAAGACGTCGAAGAAGCCGGTCGAGCCGCAGGCACCGCTGCCGAAGAACGTGCTGCCGGAGGGCACCTACACCGCAAAGCACATCATCGTCGCCACTGGCGCGCGTCCGCGCGCGCTGCCCGGCATCGAGCCGGATGGCAAGCTGATCTGGACCTATTTCGAGGCGATGAAGCCGGAAGAAATGCCGAAATCCCTCCTCGTCATGGGATCGGGCGCGATCGGCATCGAGTTCGCCTCGTTCTACCGCACGCTCGGCGTCGACGTCACGGTCGTTGAAGTGATGAAGACGGTGATGCCGGTCGAGGATGCCGAGATCTCCGCGCTCGCCAAGAAGCAGTTCGAAAAGCAGGGCATGAAGATCCACCTGGAGGCCAAGGTCACCAAGGTGGAGAAGGGCGCGAATTCGATCACCGCCCACGTGGAGATGAAGGACGGCAAGGTCGAGAAGATCACCGCCGACCGGATGATCTCGGCCGTCGGCGTTCAGGCCAACATCGAGAATATCGGCCTCGAGGCGCTTGGCGTGAAGACCGACCGCGGCTTTATCGCAATCGACGGCTACGGCAAGACCAACGTGCCGGGCATCTATGCGATCGGCGATGTTGCCGGCCCGCCGATGCTGGCCCACAAGGCCGAGCACGAGGCTGTCATCTGCGTGGAGAAGATCGCGGGCCTACCGAACGTCCATCCCATGGACAAGCTGAAGATCCCGGGCTGCACCTATTGCCATCCGCAGGTCGCCTCCGTAGGGCTGACCGAAGCCAAGGCCAAGGAGCAGGGCCGCGACATCCGTGTCGGCCGCTTCCCCTTCGTCGCGAACGGCAAGGCGATCGCGCTCGGCGAGGACCAGGGGCTGGTCAAGACGATCTTCGACAAGAAGACCGGCGAACTGCTCGGCGCGCATCTGGTCGGGGCGGAAGTGACCGAACTGATACAGGGCTTCGTCGTTGCCATGAACCTCGAGACGACCGAGGAAGAGCTGATGCACACGATCTTCCCGCACCCGACGATCTCGGAGACGCTGAAGGAAAGCGTGCTCGACGCATATGGCCGGGCGCTGAACGCGTAGGGCAGATCAGGCGGGCGGCTCGGCTTTGCCCCTCACAGTAACCCTCTCCTCGCCTGCGGGGAAAGGGTGCCGGCAGGCGGATGAGGGGCAATGGGACGGCTCTCCTCTATCGTCATCCCGGATCTGATCCGGGATCCAGCGGCGCCGCCTCGCGGAAAATGCACTTCCCGCGCAAGGACTTGCGCGGGCTGGATGCCGGATCAAGTCCGGCATGACGGAGAACGGGGCCAGTGGCGGCCTTACCGTCGAAGGCTGGAGGGTTTTGGCGGACAAGGCTATGCGTCCAGTTTTGGCGCCGCCGTGGGTCTGTCATCCCGGACCCGTTCCGGGATCGAGCGGCGCCGCGTCCGCGGCGGGAAATGCACATCTCGCGCTAGGATTTGCGCGAGCTGGATGCCGGATCAAGTCCGGCATGACGGAGAACGAGTGTGTGCGCTGGCGCCACCTTCAATGTGGCGGTTTGGTCGTCCATATGAAGAAGGGGCGGGAAAGCCTTTTCAGACACGGATACAAAGGGACTGATGGCATGGATGTGGGCTGGTTTGCTGGGATTATCATCGGCGGGCTTTCGGGCTGGCTTGCCGGCAAGCTGATGGACCTTCGCTTTGGCATCCTCATGAACGTCGTGATCGGCATGATCGGCGCAGTGCTGGCGAACGCGATCTTCGACCGCGCCGGGATCCATGTCGCCAGCGGTTGGCTGGGTTACCTCGTGCAGGGTTTCGTCGGCTCGTGCATTTTGTTATTTGTCGCCAAGCTCGTCAGGCGTTGACGGATCTTTCGCGCGCACGCATGCCGCGCAAAAGTGTATAGCGGTTTTGCGGCCAAGACATGCGATTGTAAGAAGCGGCTGAAGGCAGGTTTGAAATGGTCACCATTCTCGACAGGACTGTTCCGGGCGAAGAAAAGCGCCTTCGTCATCCGGAAAAGGCGCATCGCCCCGACACCGAGGTCGCGCGCAAGCCCGAATGGATCCGTGTGAAGGCGCCGGTCTCCAAGGGCTACCAGGAGACGCGCTCGATCGTGAAGGAGCACAAGCTGGTCACGGTCTGCGAGGAAGCGGGCTGCCCCAATATCGGCGAATGCTGGGACAAGAAGCACGCCACCTTCATGATCATGGGCGAGATCTGTACCCGCGCCTGCGCTTTCTGCAACGTCGCCACCGGCAAGCCGAACGCGCTCGACATGGCCGAGCCGGAAAACGTCGCCAAGGCCGTGCGCCAGATGGGCCTCAGCCACGTGGTCATCACGTCGGTCGATCGCGACGACCTGGACGATGGCGGTGCTGAGCATTTCGAGAAGGTGATCTGGGCGATCCGGGCAGCATCGCCCTCGACGACGATCGAAATCCTCACACCGGACTTTCTGAAGAAGCCGGGCGCGCTCGAGCGCGTCGTCGCCGCCAAGCCCGATGTCTTCAATCACAACATGGAGACAGTCGCCGGAAACTACCTGACGGTCCGACCGGGCGCGCGCTACTTCCACTCCATCCGCCTCCTGCAGCGGGTGAAGGAACTGGACCCGACCATGTTCACCAAGTCCGGGATCATGGTCGGGCTCGGGGAGGAGCGCAACGAGGTACTGCAGCTCATGGACGACCTGCGCACGGCCGATGTCGACTTCCTGACGATCGGCCAGTACCTGCAGCCGACCCGCAAGCACCACAAGGTGGAGAAGTTCGTCACCCCCGACGAGTTCAAGTCCTACGAGACGGTCGCCTATACCAAGGGGTTCCTCATGGTGGCGTCGAGCCCGCTGACGCGATCCTCGCACCATGCCGGCGAAGATTTCGCCCGCCTGAAGGCCGCGCGCGAAAAGAAGCTGCTGGCCGCCGCGGAATAGATAACACAGCCAGATCCATACGGGGCCGTGGTTGCAAGACCGCGGCCCGAATGCGTTTCAGGAGAAGGAGAGGCGTCCATGGCCGAAGATGTCGATGGGGCGGCGGCACGCCTCGCAAGCGCGTCACGGGTGCTCGTCATTGGCTGTTCGGGCAGCGGCAAGAGCACGCTGGCGGCGCGCCTGTCGGGCATGCTCGACCTGCCGCATGTCCCGATGGACCGGGAGATATTCTGGTTGCCGGGCTGGCAGCCGCGGCCGCGGGCCGAAGCGCTCGCCCGGCTCGGGCAAGTCGTCGGCGAACCGCGCTGGATCATTGATGGTACAAGTCCCGGAACGCTGTCGCTTCGACTGCCGCGCACCGATCTTGTCTTGTGGCTGCGCCCGCCGCGATGGAAGTCGATCCGGGGTGTGTTCGCACGATGGCTCAGATATCGGGGACGGTCGCGTCCGGCCATGGCCGAGGGGTGCCCGGAACGTCTGAGCCTCGAATTCCTGCGCTACATCTGGAACTTCGAGCGGACCGAAAGCCCGGAGATAGAGGAGCGCTTGGGAGAACACCCGAGCGTTCCGGTGGTGGTCCTGCGTTCGCATGCACAGAATGAGCGCCTGGTGCAGGCTTTAAGAGATCGCCTGGATCAGACCGTCTCTGCGTCGGCCGACAGGGTCAAGACGGGATCCAACGGCTAGCCGCGTTCTGGCCCGGTCAGCCCTTCACCACACGTCCGAACCCGAAATCGTTTGGCGGCAACGGCGCGCCGAAGTAGGCTGGGACAATCGCATCGGCTGACGTTGCGAATTTGTCCGCAGGGAGGATCGCGGATGGATACCGAAGCCCTTTTCCGGTTGGCGGCGGAAAACGCCGCCCGGTTCCGCAATGCCGTAGCGGAGCGGCCGCACCGACCGCGTCGCGACTATGCCGGCAGCGTCGACGCGTTCGACGAGGCGCTTCCGGAGGGCCAATCAGAGGCGACCGCGCTCATTTCTGACCTGGCCGCGCGCGCCGATCCCGGCCTGCACCTCATGGCCGGGCCACGCTTCTTCGGCTGGGTGATCGGCGGGTCGCACCCGGTCGGCGTGGCGGCCGACATGCTGACGTCCGCCTGGGGACAGAATGCCGGCAATCATACGGCCGCGCCCTCGGCGGCGGCCGCCGAGACGGTGGCCGCACGCTGGCTGCTGCAACTGCTTCATCTTCCGGACGAGTGCTCGGTCGGTTTCGTAACGGGCGCGACGGTCGCCAACTTCACCTGTCTTGCCGCCGCACGCGGGGCGGTCCTGCGGCGGCACGGCTTTGATGCCGATGCGCGCGGTCTGTTCGGCGCGCCCCCGATAACGGTGCTGATCGGTGACGACGCGCATACGACGGTCTTTTCCGCCCTGCAGTTTCTTGGCCTCGGCCACGACCGGGTCATCCGCGTGGCGACCGACGGGGAAGGGCGGATTCGAGCGCAAGCCTTCGAGGAGGCTTTGTCGGGCGTGGATGGACCCGCAATCGCCATCCTCCAGGCGGGGCAGATCAATACCGGTGCGTTCGACGATTTTCACGCGCTCATACCTCTTGCGAAGGGCAAGGGCGCCTGGGTGCATGTCGACGGCGCCTTCGGCCTGTGGGCAAGCGCAAGCCCGGAAAGGCGGGCGCTCGCAGCGGGGGTGGAAGATGCCGATAGCTGGGCCACGGACGGGCACAAATGGCTGCAAACGCCCTATGACAGCGGCTACGCGATCGTCCGCGACGAGCTTGCCCATCGCCGCGCGATGACCATTGCCGCGAGTTACCTGCCACTTGCAGGCGAGGGCGAACGCGATCCCTCGCACTACGTGCCGGAACTGTCGCGCCGCGCGCGGGGATTTGCGACCTGGGCGATGATCAAGCACCTCGGCCGTCGCGGTATTGCGGAAATGATCGAGCGCAATTGCACAGCGGCCGCAGCGATCGCCGCAATCCTCGGACAGCGGCAGGACGTGCTCGTGCTCAACGAGGTGGTGCTTAACCAGGTCATCGTCCGCTTCGGCATGGACGCGGAGGCGGGCGACCGCGTAACCCAGGAGGTGATCGCCGCGCTGCAAAAGGAAGGCCAGATCTTTGTCGGCGGCGCGCAGTGGCGTGGCCGGATCGTGATGCGGATCTCCGTCTGCAACTTCCAGACCGACGTGCATCAGGCCGAGATTGCCGCGGCGGCGATCCTCTCGGCCCTCGGGCGCGTCTTGGGAGAGGTGAAGTAGCGCTCCGGTCTTGTATCGTTGCCGGTACGGTGTGCCCGAAACCGTCGCGCTGTCCCGATCCGCGCGCTTTCGAGGCGCATCGCATCTTGTTTCTGCGCCTCTGTTTGAATATCTCCAGCACATGCCCCAATTCGAAACCCGGCGGCAGGTGCCGCATTCGCCCGAACAGATGTATGCGCTCGTCGCCGACGTGGAGCGCTATCCCGAATTCCTGCCGCTGTGCGAAGGGCTTGTGGTTCGCTCCCGCAAGGAGCGGGACGGCAAGGAGCTTCTCGTCGCCGACATGACCGTGGGCTACAAGGCCATCCGCGAGACGTTCACGACGCAGGTGCTGCTCAATCCGGCCGATCAGGCGATCGACGTGAAGTATATCGACGGTCCATTCCGCTACCTCGACAACCGCTGGCGCTTCGAACCCATCAACGACGGGGGGTGCAGCGTCCACTTCTTCATCGACTACGAGTTCAAGAGCCGCATCCTGGGCGCGGTCATGGGCTCGATGTTCGACCGCGCCTTCCACATGTTCTCCGAAGCCTTCGAGAAGCGTGCCGAGAAGATCTACGCCTGACACCTGTCTGTCTGGATAACGGCGACAGGGAGATCCGGTCGAGAAATATCGATTTCTGGCGAACAAATGCTGGTGGCTGGCCGTCAGTCCGATAGGACACGGCAACAGAGGTCGGCACCATGCACGCAATCCTGCTCGCGCTGAACGCCGCTTCGATCGCGGTCGCAGCCTTTCTCGTCTTCACTTCGGCCGGCGACGACGGCGGCAGAACGCAATCCTCGATTGCGGCATCGATGGCCGGCGCGGATGCGACCGGCATGAAACGGTTTTCGCCCGCACGATGAAGGCACCGGCTTAGGGGGCGGCCGCCTCGATCAGCATTTGGAGCGCCGTCCGGACGGTGGCAAGCCGGATCGCCTGGCGGCCGATGTCGCCATAGCGCATTTCCCGGTGCAGCGTGGCGCCGTTTCGGTTTGCGGCTGCGATATGAACCAGACCGACCGGCTTTTCGCCAGAGCCGCCGCCGGGACCGGCGATGCCGGTAACCGCGACCGCAATGTCGGCACGGGAGGCCGCGAGCGCGCCCTCGACCATTTCGATTGCGGTTTGCCTCGAAACGGCGCCATGGGTGGCAAGCGTTCCTTCCGAAACTTTGAGAAGCTCGATCTTGGCGTTGTTGGAATAGGTGACAAAGCCGCGATCGACTACGGCCGAGGAGCCAGCGATCTCGGTCAGTGCCGCTGCAATCAGCCCGCCGGTGCAGGACTCCGCGGTTGCCGCCACGAGGCCTCGCTTCGTCCAGTCCGCGACAATGTCACGCGCGGTGGCCTCGATATCGGCGGGCCACATGCTTACGGCTCCTGCTTGCTGTAGACGACGGTTGCCGTGGCGATCGCGGCTATTCCCTCGCGACGGCCGATAAAGCCAATCTTCTCGTTCGTCGTCGCCTTGACCGAACAGCGGTCGAGCGAAATTGCGAGGATCTCCGACAGCTTCATCCGCATCGCCTCCCGATGAGGGCCGACCTTGGGGGCCTCGGCAATCAGCGAGACGTCGGCATTCATGATCGTGCCCCCGTTCTGGCGGACGATGCTTGCCGCGTGCTCGAGGAATATGCGCGAGGGCGCGCCCTTCCATTGCGGGTCGGACGGCGGAAAATGATCGCCGATGTCACCGGCGCCGCAGGTGGCGAGCAGCGCGTCCGTCAGCGCATGCAAGGCGACGTCGGCATCCGAATGGCCCTTGAGCCGCTGGTCGTGCGGGATGAAGATGCCGCAGAGCGTGACGCCGTCGCCGGGCTCGAGCTGGTGCACGTCGTAGCCGTTGCCGGTGCGCACGTCGGGAAGGGGTGCGGACAGTCTTTCGTCTGCCATGATGATGTCCTTCTGCAAGGTCAGCTTGACGTTTCCGACGGAACCCTCGACGAGGCGCACAGGTACGCCCGTCCATTCGGCGATAGCGGCGTCGTCGGTGAAATCGCTTCGGCCGTCGGCGGCTGCCTGTCGGTGCGCATCGAGAATCGTCTTGAAGTGAAATGCCTGCGGGGTCTGCGCGGCATATAGCCCTGTTCGCGGCACGGTCTCTACGATGACGCCCTCCATTCCGGCGCGCTTGAGCGTGTCGGCGACGGCGACCGCCGGCAGCACCGCCCGGGCACCGGCGGCGAGCGCGCCCTCCACGCGATCGAGCAGTGCGAGATCCACGAACGGGCGGACGGCGTCCTGGATCAGGACATGGTCGATGTCGGCGTCCGCCATGGCTTCCAGGCCGGCCAGTACGGACTGTTGGCGGCTCGCACCGCCGGTGACCACGCGGATATTGCCGGTGTTGCCATTCACCTGTAACAGCGCCGCGGCAAGAAGATCTTTGTCGTCCGCGTGGATGACGACGACAATCGGCGCATCGTCCGCCCATTTGACAAAGGCATCCAGCGTATGGGAGATAACCGGCCTTCCTGCAACGCGCCGATACTGCTTCGGACCATCCGGGTGCGATCCGGCTCGTTCTCCGCGTCCCGCCGCAACGACGATCACACCGCAATTGATCCGATTTTGTGCGCTCATCGTGTTGTGGGTCCTCGCGATCGAAGCGGTTTGAGCCGATTTAGAACGATCGTCGCCTCAATGCCAGCCGACTTGCGGAATTTTGCGGCAGGTGACGGAAACGACTTGGCAATACCGTTCTGATTGTCTAAAAATAGGGCACGATTTTGGTCTGCTTGAAAGATGAGCATTTGACAGAGGTGAGCCTTTCCGAACCCTTGTCGATCGGACGACAGGTTCTGCGCAACCGCGTTGTGCTCGCGCCGATGTCAGGCGTGACCGACCTGCCGTTTCGAGAACTTGCATGGCGGTTCGGCGCGGGGCTGGTGGTGACGGAAATGGTGGCGAGCCGGGAGCTAGCGGCGAATGCGCCGGAATCCTGGGCGCGCATCCGCAACCGCGGGATCCGCCCGCACATGGTGCAACTGGCTGGTCGCGATGCGGTGTGGATGGCGGAGGCGGCCCGCCTCGCCGAGGCGAACGGTGCCGACATCATCGACATCAACATGGGATGCCCAGCGAAGAAAGTGATCGGCGGCTATTCCGGTTCGGCCCTGATGCGGGAGCCGGACCACGCCCTGCGGCTGATCGAGGCGACCGTGAAGGCGGTGACGGTGCCCGTCACGGTCAAGATGCGGCTCGGCTGGGATCACGACAGCCTGAATGCTCCGGACATCGCTGCGGGTGCCGAGGGTGCAGGCGTGCAGATGATCACCGTGCATGGACGCACCCGCATGCAGTTTTATGAGGGCAAGGCCGACTGGGATGCTATCCGCGCCGTGCGCGACCGTATCAAGGTCCCGCTCATTGCCAACGGCGACGTCGACTCCGCTGAGGATTGCGCTGAAATCCTGCGCCGGTCGGGAGCCGATGCGGTCATGGTCGGCCGCGCCGCGCAGGGACGTCCCTGGCACCCGGCAGTCGTGGCCGGTGCCTGCGTTGCGCCTGCGGGTGCCGAGCTCGCAGCCTGCGCGGTGGAGCACTATCGGCTGATGCTCGATTTCCATGGGGCCGTTGCCGGCCTTCGCCACGCGCGAAAGCACGTGGGCTGGTACCTGGATCGGCATGCGCCCGGTATCGCGCCGGCGCAGAGAGGTGCACTCATGGTGTCGACCGACGCTGAATTCGTCGCCGATCGTCTGGCGGCAGCCCTGATCGAAGGCGGTGCTGCTGCCGGGCCAATGAAGGAAAAGGCGGCGTAATGAGCAGTTCGGACAAGGACACTCCTCAGGCCGAGACGAACGGCCTGGCAATGGCGGTGCTGAACGCCATTCAGCATCCCGTCATCCTGGTCGACGAAGCCGGCCATATCGCTTTCGCCAACTGGGAAGCCGAGAGCTTCTTCGGTGCCAGCGCAAGCCATCTTGCCCGCTATAACATCAGCACTTTCATACCGTTCGGCAGTCCTCTTTTAACTTTGATCGAACAGGTCAGGGAGCGGCGCGCTCCGGTGAACGAGTATCGGGTGGACCTCAGTTCGCCGCGGCTTGGCGCCGACAAGCTCGTCGATCTCTATGTTGCCCCGGTTGCGACCGCCGCCGGTTCCGTGGTCGTGGTGTTGCAGGAGCGATCGATGGCAGACAAGATCGACCGGCAACTGACGCACCGCGCCGCTGCCCGCTCCGTCACGGGTCTGGCCTCGATGCTTGCGCACGAGATCAAGAACCCGCTGTCAGGCATTCGTGGCGCGGCACAGCTGCTGGAAACGTCCGTACTCGACGACGACCGGGCGCTGACGCGACTGATCTGCGACGAGACGGACCGGATCGTCTCGCTGGTCGACCGGATGGAGGTGTTTTCGGACGAGCGTCCCGTCGACCGGGTGGCCCTGAACATCCATTCCGTGCTCGACCATGTGAAGGCGGTGGCGAGCGCCGGCTTTGCCCGCCACATCAAGATCACGGAGAACTACGATCCCTCGCTTCCGCCGGTCTACGCCAATCGCGACCAACTGGTGCAGGTGTTCCTCAACCTGATCAAGAACGCCGCCGAGGCGGTGGGCGACAGGCCGGACGGCGAGATCATGCTGACGACGGCCTACCGTCCAGGCATCCGCCTGTCCGTCGCTGGCACGCGCGAGAAGGTGTCGCTGCCGCTCGAATTCTGCGTTCACGACAACGGCCCTGGCGTGCCGCCGGATTTGCTGCCGCACCTGTTCGACCCCTTCATCACGACCAAGACCAACGGGTCGGGTCTCGGCCTGGCGCTGGTCGCCAAGATCATCGGCGGCCATGGCGGCATCATAGAATGCGACAGCCAGGGCCACCGCACAACGTTTCGCGTGCTGATGCCCGCCTCCAAGGGGCTGCGCGAGGAAGACGATACCTCCGGAGAGCAGAGGAAATAGCAGATGACAGGCGCCACAGTCCTTGTTGCCGACGACGATGCGGCGATCAGAACCGTTCTCAACCAGGCGCTAAGCCGGGCAGGCTACGATGTCCGCATCACCTCCAACGCCGCGACGCTGTGGCGCTGGATCTCGGCGGGCGAGGGCGACATCGTCGTGACCGACGTTGTCATGCCGGACGAGAACGCGTTTGACCTCCTGCCGCGGATCAAGAAGGCGCGGCCCGACCTGCCGGTGCTCGTCATGAGCGCGCAGAATACCTTCATGACGGCGATCAAGGCTTCGGAGCGCGGCGCTTACGACTACCTGCCAAAGCCATTCGACCTGACCGAACTGATCGCGATCATCGGCCGGGCGCTGGCGGAGCCGAAGAAGAAGCCGGCGAAACTCGACGATGACACGCAGGACGGCATGCCGCTGGTCGGCCGTTCGGCCGCCATGCAGGAAATCTACCGCGTCCTGGCCCGGCTGATGCAGACAGACCTGACACTGATGATCACCGGCGAATCGGGTACCGGCAAGGAGCTGGTGGCGCGCGCGCTGCACGACTACGGCAAGCGCCGCAACGGGCCGTTCGTGGCGATCAACATGGCGGCTATCCCGCGCGACCTGATCGAGTCGGAGCTGTTCGGCCACGAGAAGGGCGCCTTCACCGGTGCGCAGAATCGCTCGACCGGCCGCTTCGAGCAGGCAGAGGGGGGCACCCTGTTCCTCGACGAGATCGGCGACATGCCGATGGACGCGCAGACACGGCTTCTGCGCGTGCTCCAGCAGGGGGAATACACCACCGTCGGCGGCCGCACACCGATCCGCACCGACGTGCGCATCGTCGCTGCCACCAACAAGGACCTGAAGCAGTCGATCAATCAGGGTCTTTTCCGGGAAGATCTCTACTACCGCCTCAACGTCGTGCCGCTGCGGTTGCCGCCGCTTCGCGACCGGGCGGAGGACATTCCGGACCTGGTGCGCCATTTCGTCCAGCAGGCCGAAAAGGAAGGACTGGACTCCAAGCGATTCGACCAGGAAGCGCTGGAATTGATGAAGGCGCATTCCTGGCCTGGCAACGTTCGCGAGCTGGAGAACCTCATCCGGCGTCTGACGGCACTTTATCCACAGGATGTCATCACCCGCGAAATCATTGAAACCGAGCTGCGCACCGACGTTCCCGACAGCCCGATCGAGAAGGCGTCCGCCCGTAACGGCTCGCTTTCGATCTCGCAGGCGGTGGAGGAGAACATGCGTCAGTACTTCGCCAGTTTCGGCGATGGCCTGCCGCCTCCGGGGCTTTACGACCGTGTTCTGGCCGAAATGGAGTATCCGCTGATCCTTGCCGCCCTGACGGCGACGCGCGGAAACCAGATCAAGGCGGCCGATCTTCTAGGTCTCAACCGGAACACGCTGCGCAAGAAGATTCGCGAACTCGGCGTCTCGGTCTACCGAAGCTCCCGGCTGGCTTGACTTAGCCCCAAACCGCGTTGCATTTTCGCCACATTGTGTTGCTTGGTGGTAACAGATGGGCGCGGTGGGCGAATAGGCAGATTGCATCTGCCGTTCCCCCTGTACGGTATGGGATCCCCGCCTTCATTCGTATGAATCAGGATGAACGAGGGTGCCGGCCAGCCATGGTCGGTTGGAGCGAGTGCAGGGAATGAACGACAACGCGACCCTGATCGGGGGCGGACACGAAACGGCCGGCAACGGTCGCGACCGCAGGGCATCGTTCGCGCTTCCGGGGCTGCTTCTCGCCGGCGGGGCGCTGATCGCTGCGACCGTTTCGCTCTTCATCCTGCTGGGGCTGACGCCGATCAAGCCCGAGGCCAACGTCATCATCGCCTCCGTTGCGGTGAACGCGTTGTTCGTCCTCGGCCTCATCATCCTCATCGGGCGCGAGATCGCGCGGCTGCTGAAGGCGCGTTCGCGCGGCCGTGCGGCTGCGCGGCTGCATGTGCGCATCGTCGCGTTGTTTTCGGTCGTGGCGATCACGCCGGCGATTCTGGTCGCCATCTTCGCCTCGATCACCCTTGATGTCGGGCTCGACCGTTGGTTTTCCATCCGCACCCAGTCGATCGTCAGTTCGTCGCTGAACGTCGCCCAGGCCTATGTCCTGGAGAATGCCAGCTATCTCCAGGGGCAGACGGTCTCGATGTCGAACGACTTGGAGCGGAACCGCCAGCTCTACAGCCTCGACCGCACCGGATTTGCCGAACTGATCACCCGGCAGGCGCGGGGTCGCGGCATGCTTGGGGCATTCCTTGTGCGCGGCGACGGTTCGCCGATCCTGCAGGCGAACATTCCAACCGACAAGCCGCTTCCGGCCGTTCCGGAAGAAGCGCTGGAGGCGGCGGCGTCCGGCCAGCCGACGCTGATCCCGCCGGGCACCACCAACCTCGTCGGCGCCGTCATAAAGATCGACAACATTCCCGACGCCTTTCTCTACACGGTCCGGACGGTCGATCCCGAAGTCATGCGCTCGATGCGGCAGATGGAGGACAATACGGCCGAATACCGGGCGCTGGAGGCGGGCAGGACGTCGCTGCAGCTTGCCTTCGGGGTGCTCTATCTCGGCTTTGCGCTGATCGTGCTGCTGGCGGCGATCTGGACCGCGATTGCGGTCGCCGACCGTATCGTCCGTCCGATCCGGCTTTTGATCGGCGCTGCTGATGCCGTCGCTTCGGGCAACCTCGACGTCCATGTGCCGGTGCGCACGGCCGACGGCGACGTCGGCAGCCTGTCGCGGACCTTCAACAAGATGATCTCGGAGATCCGCGCCCAGCAGGGCCAGATTCTCGATGCGAAGGACGAGATGGAGCAGCGCGGCCACTTCATCGAGGCGGTGCTTTCAGGCGTGACGGCGGCGGTGATCGGCGTGGAGGAGGGTGGACGCCTGACGATCGCCAATTCTTCCGCCGAGCATCTATTCGGTCGGGGCGCAGGGGCGCTTGTGGGTGCACAGCTTTCGGAGCTCGCGCCCGAGGTCGCGGCCGTCCTGCAGGAAGCCTCGCTGCGGTACCGCAACGACTACCGCCGTCAGATCAACATCATGCGCGGCGGCACAGAACGCACGCTCAACGTCCAGGTCACGCGCGAGGAGGCGAAGGATGCGAAGGAATCCTACGTCATCACCATCGACGACATTACCGATCTCGTGATCGCGCAGCGCTCGACCGCATGGGCCGACGTGGCCCGCAGGATCGCCCACGAGATCAAGAACCCGCTGACGCCGATCCAGCTCTCGGCGGAGCGGATCCGGCGGCGCTACGGCAAGCAGATCAACCAGGACGACCGGGCCGTATTCGACCAGTGTACCGACACGATCGTGCGCCAGGTCGAGGATATCGGTCGCATGGTGGACGAGTTCTCTTCGTTTGCGCGCATGCCGAAGCCGACCAAGGATCAGGCGGACCTGCGCGGCATCCTCAAGGATGCGGTGTTCCTGCGCGAGATGGGCAACAATCACGTCACCTTCGTGAAGGACTTCGATGCCGAACCGCTGATCGGCAATTTCGATTCCCGCATGCTCGGCCAGGCCTTCGGCAATATCATCAAGAACGCCGTCGAGGCGATCGAGGCGTTGCCGGCCGACGGGCAGCGCGACGAGCGCAAGGTGCTCGTCCGGGCACGGCGGGAGCAGGGAAGCGGACGATATGTCGTCGACGTGATCGACAACGGCAAGGGACTGCCGACGGAGAACCGTCACCGGATTCTCGAGCCCTACATGACAATGCGCGAAAAGGGCACCGGGCTCGGTCTCGCGATCGTCAAGAAAATCATAGAAGACCACGGCGGGCAGCTGGAACTGCACGATGCCCCCGCGGACTTCGACAACGGCCACGGGGCGATGATCCGCGTGATCCTGCCCGTCGAGGACAGTGTGGCTGTCGATGCGGAAAAAAGTGACAAGGAACTGACACATGGCCTCTGACATTCTGGTTGTGGACGACGAAGAGGATATCCGTGAGATCGTGTCGGGAATCCTGTCCGACGAGGGGCATGAGACGCGCACCGCCTACGACAGCGACAGCGCGCTGCAGGCCATCAGCGATCGCGTTCCGCGGCTGGTGTTTCTCGACATCTGGATGCAGGGCAGCCGGCTCGACGGCCTTGCCCTGCTGGACGAAATCAAGAGCCGCTATCCGGACCTGCCGGTCGTAATGATCTCCGGTCACGGCAACATCGAGACCGCCGTCTCCGCGATCCGCCGCGGCGCGTACGATTTCATCGAAAAGCCCTTCAAGGCGGATCGGCTGATCCTGATCGCGGAACGGGCGCTGGAAAATTCGAAGCTGCGTCGCGAGGTGACGGAACTGAAGCGCCGGTCTGGCGACGCAGCCGAGCTTATCGGCACGTCGGTTGCCGTCTCGCAGCTGCGCCAGACGATCGAAAAGGTATCGCCGACCAACAGCCGCATCATGATCCTCGGGCCCTCCGGGTCCGGCAAGGAACTCGTGGCGCGGATGATCCATCGCAAGTCGACGCGCGCCGGCGGACCCTTCGTCGTGCTGAACGCAGCCGCGATTACGCCCGATCGTATGGAGATTGCGCTGTTCGGTACCGAGGGCGGGCCGGGACAGCAGCGCAAGACCGGCGCGCTCGAAGAAGCGCATGGCGGCATACTCTACCTTGACGAGATCGGCGAAATGCCGCGCGAGACGCAAAACAAGATCCTGCGCGTTCTCGTCGACCAACAGTTCGAGCGCGTGGGCGGATCGAAGCGGGTCAAGGTCGACGTCAGAATCATATCCTCCACCGCCTACAATCTGGAAAGCCAGATCGCCGAGGGTGCGTTCCGGGAGGATCTCTATCACCGTCTCGCCGTTGTGCCCGTGCGCGTGCCGGCACTGGCCGAGCGGCGCGAGGACATTCCGTTCCTCGTAGACATGTTCATGCGCCAGATCAGCGAGCAGGCCGGTATCCGGGCGCGCAAGATTGGTGACGACGCGCTGGCAGTCCTGCAGGCGCATGACTGGCCCGGCAACATCCGCCAGCTGCGCAACAATATCGAGCGACTGATGATCCTTGCCCGCAGCGACGGCCCCGACAGCGTCATTTCCGCCGACATGCTGCCGACCGACGTCGGTGACATGCTGCCGAAGGTGTCCACCCAGGGCGACCAGCACATCATGACGCTGCCGCTCCGTGAGGCGCGCGAAATGTTCGAGCGCGATTATCTGGTGGCGCAGATCAACCGTTTCGGTGGAAATATCTCGCGGACCGCCGAGTTCGTCGGCATGGAACGTTCTGCGCTCCATCGCAAACTGAAGTCGCTCGGCGTCTGAGGATGATGTGGGCGCTGCGAGGGGCGTGACATGAAAGTCATTATCTGCGGCGCCGGCCGCGTGGGTTACGGCATTGCCGAGCGTCTTTCGCAGGAGGGCAACGACGTCTCGGTCATCGATACCTCGGCTTCGCTCATCTCGGCAATCACCGAGACGTTGGACGTGAGTGGCGTGGTGGGCCACGGGGCGCATCCCGACGTCCTGGCACGGGCGGGCGCGGACCAGGCCGAAATGATCATCGCCGTCACCCTGCACGACGAGATCAACATGGTCGCCTGCCAGGTGGCGCATTCACTGTTCAAGGTGCCGACCAAGATCGCGCGTATCCGCGCGCAAAGCTATCTGGCGCCGGAGTATTCCGATCTTTTCTCGCGCGACGACATGCCGATCGATGTGGCGATTTCTCCGGAGATCGAGGTCGGCAAGATGGTTCTGCGCCGTATTTCGTTTCCCGGCGCCACCGACGTCGTGCGTTTCGCCGACGACCGGATCGTGATGCTTGCGATCGAGTGCATGGAGGACTGCCCGGTCGTCAACACGCCGCTGCAGCAGCTGACGGAACTCTTTCCCGACCTTATGGCCACGGTGACCGGGGTCTACCGGGATGGCAAGCTGTTCGTACCGCGCTCGGGCGACGAATTGCAGACAGGTGACCTTGCCTATGTCGTCTGCGATGCGACGCATGTGCGGCGCACCCTGTCGCTATTCGGGCACGAGGAGCAGGAGGCCGCGCGCATCGTCATTGCCGGCGGCGGCAATATCGGTCTCTTCGTTGCCAAGACGATCGAGGAGTTTCAGCCGCGCACCCGCATCAAGATCATCGAGAGCGATCGGGAGCGTGCCGTCCATATCGCCGATGACTTGCGCAACTCCGTCGTCCTGCACGGGTCGGCTCTCGACCAGAAGCTTCTGCAGCAGGCCGATATCCAGGACGCCGATCTCGTCGTCACGCTGACCAACAACGACCAGATCAACATTCTGGGTGGTGTGATGGCCAAGGCGCTCGGCTGCAAGCACAACCTCGTCCTTCTGAACGATCCGTCCTATCAGGAACTCATCCGCAGCATGGACATCGACGCGCACATCAATCCGCGGGCGGTGACGATCTCCGGCATCCTTCAGCATGTCCGGAAGGGGCGCATACGCCGGGTCTATGCCGTCCAGCGCGGGGCGGCCGAAGTGATCGAGGCGGAGGCGCTGGAGACCTCGCCCCTGGTCGGCAGGCCGTTCCGCGATCTCGACCTGCCCGAGGGCATTCGCATCGGCGCCATCCTGCGCGACGGCAAGGTGGTCCGGCCTGACGGCGACGTTCGCATCAAGGCGAAGGACAGGGTCGTCCTGTTTGCGACGGTGGAAGCCGTCCGCCATGTCCAGCAGCTTTTCCGTGTCAGCATCCAGTATTTTTAGGCGGTTCCATGCCACGTTTTGCCTATGTCAACGGTCAGTATGTGCGTCACGCCGAGGCGGCCGTCCACGTCGAGGATCGCGGCTACCAGTTCGCCGACGGCGTCTATGAGGTTTGCGAGGTTCGCCACGGCCTTATTGTCGATCTGACGCGGCATCTCGACCGCCTGGGCCGGTCGCTGGGTGAACTGCGGATCGCCTGGCCGATGTCACGGCAGGCGCTTGTGGTGGTGATCCGCGAGGTGCTGCGGCGAAACAGGGTGCGCAACGGACTGTTCTACCTGCAGGTCACGCGCGGGGTGGCGCGGCGCGATCATGTGTTTCCGGCAGGGGACGTGCCGCCATCGGTCGTCGTCACTGCGAAATCGACCGATCCTGGCGTCATCGCGCGGAAGAACGAAATCGGCATCAGGGCGATCACCGTGCCGGAAAATCGCTGGGATCGCGTGGATATCAAGACCGTTGGATTGCTTCCCAACGTGATGGCAAGGCAGCAGGCGAAGGAGAGCGGGGCGCAGGAAGCGATTTTCGTCGATGCGGAGGGCAACGTCACCGAAGGGGCGGCGACCAATGTCTGGATCGTGGACGGCGAGGGCCGCCTCGTGACGCGGCCGGCAGACCACGGCATCCTCAGGGGAATCACGCGGACGTCGCTGATGGATGTGGCCGAACGCGTCGGGATGACGGTCGTGGAACGCGCCTTTACGGTTGCAGAGATGATGGCCGCGCGTGAGGTTTTCATCTCCGCAGCGACGAGCATCTGCTTTCCGGTCGTCGAGATCGATGGAAAACCCGTCGCAAACGGCCATCCCGGCGGGAGTGCGCAGAAACTGCGTGATGCTTTTTTCGACGTTGCGGAGAAGATTGCGATTTGATACCTAAGCGGATGGAGGGGCGAACGATGCTTCGAACCTCACGGGGCATAAAGTTTTAGTCAACCGGTCGTCAGGATCGGCAATCAAGAAAGAAGCGGCGCCATGGCGGAACGTTCTCAGAATTTGCAGGACCTTTTTCTAAATACTGTTCGCAAGCAAAAGATCTCCCTCACAATCTTCCTTATCAATGGCGTAAAGCTGACGGGCGTTGTAACGTCGTTTGACAATTTCTGTGTGCTCCTGCGGCGCGACGGCCACTCGCAGCTCGTCTACAAGCACGCGATCTCCACCATCATGCCCGGTCAGCCGCTGCAGATGTTCGAGACCGAGGAAGGCGCCTCCTGACAAAGGTCAAGGCTCATTAGCAAGCGCGATACAAGCCAGGATTCCATTGTGCCGGAGCTCGAGAAGCGCCGCGACGATTCGCGGGCAGTCGTCATCGCCCCGGTGATCAAGAAGGGGAAAGCCGACCCGAACGCCGGCGTTTCCCGTTCCGATGAAGCGCGGCTGGCGGAAGCAATCGGGCTTGCACGCGCCATCGATCTCGAGGTGGTGTTCTCCGCTGTCGTCCCGGTCAGCCAGCCGAAGCCGGGCACGTTGCTCGGCACCGGCAAGATCGCCGAAATCAAGACGGCGCTGGACGCAAACGATGCCGGTCTGGTCATCGTCGATCACCCGCTCACACCGGTTCAGCAGCGCAACCTCGAAAAGGAATGGAACGCCAAGGTCATCGACCGGACGGGCCTCATCCTGGAAATCTTCGGCCGCCGGGCTTCCACCAAGGAGGGCACGCTGCAGGTCGAACTTGCCCATCTCAACTACCAGAAGGGCCGGCTCGTCCGCAGCTGGACCCACCTTGAGCGTCAGCGCGGCGGTGCCGGCTTCATGGGCGGCCCGGGCGAAACGCAGATCGAGGCGGACCGCCGGCTGCTGCAGGAGCGCATCGTGCGGCTGGAGCGCGAACTGGAGCAGGTGCGTCGTACGCGCCAGTTGCACCGGGCAAAGCGCAAGAAGGTTCCACATCCGATCGTGGCTCTGGTCGGCTATACGAATGCCGGCAAATCGACGCTGTTCAACCGGATCACTGGCGCGGGCGTTCTGGCCGAGGACATGCTGTTTGCCACGCTCGACCCGACGCTACGCCGGATGAAGCTGCCGCAGGGCCGCATTGTCATCCTCTCGGACACCGTCGGCTTCATTTCCGATCTTCCCACCCATCTGGTGGCCGCCTTCCGCGCGACCCTGGAGGAGGTGCTGGAAGCGGACCTGATCCTGCATGTGCGCGACATGTCCGACCCGGACAACGGCGCCCAGGCTTCGGACGTGCTGCGTATCCTCGCCGATCTTGGCATCGACGAGAAAGACGGGGCAGAGCGCATCCTGGAAGTCTGGAACAAGATCGACGACCTCCCCGAGGAGGCACGCGAGGCGCTGGTGCAGAAGGCTGCAACGACGCCGAACACGATAGCTGTTTCGGCGTTGACGGGCGAGGGCGTCGACCGCCTCCTGGACGAGGTGAACCGACGGCTCTCCGGTGTTCTCGTCGACCGGGATGTCGTTCTTCCCGTCGACAAGTTGCAACTCCTTCCCTGGCTCTACGACCACTCGATCGTCGATGAGCGCGAGGATCAGGAGGATGGCAGCGTGCGTATCTCGGCGCGACTGACGGAGACGGAGGCTGCGGAACTGGACCGCAGGCTTGGGCACGGCGCGAAGCGCCCGATCGAGGACTGGGAACACTGACGTCGTGGTTGCGTCCTAATCTCGTTTGCGAGATTTCTTAAGGAAAATATTGAATTTTAACGTTTTAGGTCGCTTTTGGGAGGAGGTGACTTTTTCTGGCGCTAGCCCAATTGGCGCTCGATGGCCTTCGCAGCCTGCCATAGCTCCTCCATCCGCTCCAGCGTTGCCGCTTCGAGCGTTTCGCCGGAGGCTTCCAACTGCGTCTCGATATGGGCGAAGCGGCGGCGGAACTTCGCGTTGGTACCGCGCAGGGCCATTTCCGGATCGGTTTCGGTGTGGCGGCCGATATTGACGACGGCGAAGAGTAGGTCGCCGAGCTCGTCAGCAACCTTCGCCCTGTCGCCGCTGCGCAAGGCCTCGCGCAGTTCGCCGATCTCCTCCTCGATCTTGTCGAGAATCGGTTCGGGTTCCGACCAGTCAAAGCCGACCTTCGCAGCGCGCTCCTGCAGCTTCAGTGCCTCGACGAGTGCCGGAAACGAGCGTTGTACGGATCCGAGATAGCCCTTGTCGGTCTCCGGCGGCATGCCGCTGTTGGCGCGCCGTTCAGTGCGTTCGCGCTTTTCCGCCTGCTTGATCTCGTGCCACTGAACCTTGACTGCGTCCGGCGTATCGGCGTCGGATCGCGCAAAGACGTGCGGATGGCGCCGGATCATCTTGCGCGTGATCGCCTCGACGACGTCGGCGAAGGAGAAGTCGCCGGCTTCCTCGGCAATGCGCGCATGGAAGACTACTTGCAGCAGCAGATCGCCGAGCTCGTCGCAGAGGTCGTGCATGTCGGCGCGTTCGATCGCATCCGCCACCTCGTAGGCCTCCTCGATTGTGTAAGGCTTGATCGTCTCGAATGTCTGCACCACATCCCACGGACAGCCGGTTTCGGGCTGGCGAAGTGCCGCCATTATGTCGAGAAGGCCCTTGATGTCGCGGGACGGCTGCATGGTTCCACTCCGGTTGGCGCTCAGTTGAGGGGGATGCTGTTGTCGTCCTTGCCGGACTGGTAGGCGGCCGAGAGCTTTTCGTAGGCTTCGCGGATGCGCATATCCTGCGCCTGCAACTCACCCTTTTCCGCCCCCGAAGTCGTCGCGATCAGGTCCCCGATCGCAGCCGACCCCCAGAACGCATTCTGCTTCGCATAGCCGCCCGGATCGAGGCGGAACACTTCCTTCAGGATCTTCAAGTCGTGTGGAATGGCAAACGCGTCGCGCGAATCCTCGTGGGTGAAGAAATAGTAGAAGTTGTCGAAGCCTGCCCAGGTGATGGCCGATAGGCACATCGAACACGGCTCGTGGGTCGAAAGGAACACAAGCTCCTTTGTGTCCGGTTTGTCGGCCCGCTCGTAGAAGCGCTTCAGG
Organism: Pseudomonadota bacterium; assembly: GCA_023404095.1. Taxonomy (GTDB): domain Bacteria; phylum Pseudomonadota; class Alphaproteobacteria; order Rhizobiales; family Rhizobiaceae; genus Mycoplana. Next base: position 142,336 of record JAEYDD010000072.1, read on the forward strand.
GTGTGCACCTCACCATGCCACAGAGGATTCTCGGTCTCGTTGTTCGTTTCCGCCAGTACCAGCGAGAGATCGGATTTCTTCAGAATGGCTGCCCCGAAGATCTTGTTTCCTGCTGCGACGCCTTTTTCCGTCAATGGAAGAATGTCGTTCTCTATGACGTCCAGCAGACGTCGAGCCAGGGGCCGTTGTTCCATGGGACTGCCTCTTTGATGGTGCGAAGTAGCCTCATCCTTAGCGGTGCGGCTGTCGGCGAGGCAAGGGGCAAGGCGGCGCCGGAGAGATTTACCCGAAATCGGCGGGTGTCGAGCAAAACAATACGCGCCTCAAACGAGCGGCAGATTCCTGTTTCTTTTATTTCAGTTCCGGATTGGCGATATTGCCGGCACATTCGAACCGGATCGTGCAGATGCAGCAGACCAGTGAAAAGCTTTCGGTATTTCCGGCCTTCTTCCGCGTGAAGGGGAAGAAGGTCGTTGTGGTGGGCGGTAGCGACGAGGCCTATGCCAAGGTTCGCCTGCTGCGCAACACGGACGCCGAGATCGTGGTGGTTTCGGAAGATCTCGATACCGCTTTCGCCCGCTATCTCGGGAAGGAAGGCATCGAATCGGTCCTCGAAGAGGTCTCGGGCGCGCATCTCGCCGGGTCGGCGCTGGTTTTTGCCGCGACGGGTGACAATGCACGTGACCAGGCCATTGCGACATGGGCGCGGGAGCTTCGCATTCCCGTCAATGCGGTGGATCAGCCGGAATTCTGCGACTTCTTCACGCCGGCGCTGGTCAACCGCGCGCCGGTCGCCGTCGCCATCGGCACCGAAGGGGCCGGTCCCGTGCTGGCCCAGATGATCCGCAGCCAGGTGGACCAGCTGCTGTCTCCCTCGCTTGGCAGGCTCGCCAAGCTTGCCGCATCCTATCGCCACGCCGTCGAAGCTATGGTGCCGCGCGGCGTCGCGCGCCGCCTCTTCTGGCGACAGTTCTTCCAGGGGCAGGTCGCCGACGCCGTGAGCGAAGGCAACGAGGAACTGGCGCGCCGCAAGGTGACCCAGCTTCTGGCCGATTCGCACAAGGTGGAAGGGCGTGTCTGGCTCGTCGGCGCCGGGCCGGGTGCGGAAGACCTCCTGACCCTGCGCGCCCAGCGGGTGATGATGGAGGCAGATGCGATTGTGTATGATGCCCTGGTGCCGCAGGCGATCGTCGACATGGGCCGCCGGGATGCCGAGCGGATTTCCGTCGGCAAGCGCAAGGGCTGTCATTCGAAGTCCCAGGACGAAATCAACGAGCTGCTGGTGCAGCTCGGCCACGACGGCAAACGCGTGGTCCGCCTGAAGGCCGGAGATCCGCTCGTCTACGGTCGCGCGGCCGAAGAGATGTCGGCGCTGCGGGAGGCGGGCATTGCCTACGAGATCGTCCCCGGCATCACGTCTGCATTCGCTGCCGCCGCCGATTTCGAGCTGCCGCTGACGCTCCGTGGCGTGGCATCGTCGCTGGTATTCACGACCGGCCACGACCTGACTGGCGCCGTTCTGCCCGACTGGGCGCGGCTTGCGGTTTCCGGGGCGACCATTGCGGTCTACATGGGGCGGACGGTTGCGGCCTCGGTCGCCGGACGGCTGATGCAGGCGGGCCTGCCGGCGGAGACCACCGTGGCGGTGATCGAGAATGCAAGCCGTGCGGAGAAACGCCTGATGCATGGCACGTTGAAGGACCTGCCGGATCTTGAGAATCGTGACGAATTGACCGGACCGGTCATGGTTATCATCGGCGACGCGGTGGCCGGCGCCAATTTCACACATTCCGTTCCGCTCGTGCGCAGCCGCGCCACGGCGGAGGCAGCATTGCAGGGAGTATGACATGACAGACAAGGTTCTGACCGCAAACCGGCTGTCGGACGGCATATCCGTTTGGCTCGACGCCGCGGGCAACTGGAACGAATCCCTGCAGGAGGCTTTTGTGGCGCGCCACAAGGAGGCTGCCGACGCACTGGAGGCAACCGGCAAGCAGGCTTTCGCCGACAACAAGGTCGTCGACGTCAATGTCGTGGACGTCGAAGAGGTCGATGGCGTATTGCGGCCGTTGCGGATGCGCGAGCGTATCCGGGCAGCCGGCCCGACCATTCCCTATGCAGCCGGCTATGCCGGCCTGAGCGCAATCCGTTCGGCCGTCGCCTGAAGGACAACACATGTATCGTTACGATGAATTCGACCACGCCTTCGTCAACGACCGCGTCGCCCAGTTCCGCGACCAGGTCGCCCGGCGCCTCTCCGGCGAGTTGGCGGAGGATGCCTTTAAGCCGCTGCGCCTGATGAACGGCGTCTACCTGCAGCTTCACGCCTACATGCTGCGCGTGGCCGTTCCGTACGGGACGATGAACAGCCGGCAGATGCGCATGCTCGCCCATGTCGCACGCAAGTACGACCGCGGCTACGGGCATTTCACCACGCGGCAGAACATCCAGTACAACTGGCCGAAGCTTTCCGAACTGCCGGACGCGCTCGCCGATCTCGCATCCGTCGAGATGCACGCGATCCAGACGTCGGGCAACTGCATTCGCAACGTCACAGCCGACCATTTTGCCGGCGCGGCCGCCGATGAGGTCGCCGATCCGCGTCCATACGCGGAAATTCTGCGCCAGTGGTCCTCCGTCCATCCGGAATTCTCGTTCCTGCCGCGCAAGTTCAAGATTGCCGTCACGGGTGCTGAGCGCGACCGCGCCGCGATCCAGGTGCACGACGTCGGACTACACCTGAAGAAGAACGAGAAGGGCGAGATCGGCTTTGCCGTCTATGTCGGCGGTGGACAGGGGCGCACGCCGATGATCGCCAAGAAGATCCGCGACTTCCTGCCGGAAGAGGACCTTCTGTCGTATACGACGGCGATCATGCGGGTCTACAACCTGCACGGCCGGCGCGACAACAAGTACAAGGCCCGCATCAAGATCCTCGTACACGAGACCGGTGCGGAAGAACTTGCGCGCCAGGTAGAGGTCGAGTTCGCCGATCTGAAGAACACCGAGCTGAAGCTGCCCGAGCAGGATATTGCGGCCATCACCGCTTACTTCGCGCCCCCGGCGCTGGAGGCCCGCGCGGAAGGCTGGGCGCAGCTCGCACAGTGGAAGAAGGCCGATGCCGATTTCGCGCGCTGGGTTCAGCAGAACGTCCAGCCGCACAAGCATCCCGACTATGGCATGGTCACGATCTCCCTGAAGCCCATTGGCGGCATTCCGGGCGATGCGACCGATGCGCAGATGGATGCTGTGGCCGACATCGCCCAGGAATACGCATTCGACGAGATCCGCGTCAGTCATGAGCAGAACCTGATTCTGCCGCATGTTGCGCTGGCCGATCTCGAGCCGGTCTACCGCGCGCTGGTGGCCGCCGGGCTTGCGACCGCCAATGCCGGGCTGATCACCGACATCATCGCCTGTCCCGGGCTGGACTACTGCGCGCTGGCGAACGCACGCTCGATCCCGGTGGCGCAGGAGATCTCCAACCGTTTCGGCTCGCCGGAGCGCCAGGCGGAGATCGGTGAGCTGAAGATCAAGATTTCGGGTTGCATCAACGCCTGCGGCCACCACCATGTCGGCCATATCGGCCTGCTCGGGGTGGAGAAGAAGGGCGAGGAGCTTTACCAGATCACGCTCGGCGGTTCGGGCGACGAGAACACGTCGATCGGCGAAATCATCGGCCGCGGCTTCGAGCCAGAAAAGGTGACGGACGCCATCGAGGTCATCGTCAATACCTATCTCGGGCTGCGTCTCGATCCGTCCGAAACCTTCCTCACCGCCTATCGCCGCGTGGGGCCGCAGCCGTTCAAGGATGCGCTCTACGGTGACAAGACGGCCGCGGCAGCCTGAGGAGAATGGTCATGACGAAAATCTGGAACGAGACGGGCTTTGTGACCGACGATCCCTGGGTCATCGAGAGCGAGGAGGCCAAGGCCGGCTCGAACGAGAAGGCGATCCTCGGCATCGACGATTTTCTGGCGAGGGCTGCGGAAGTCGACGAGCAGGGCTTTGGTGTCCTGGTCAACCCCGCCGATGACGTGCGCCGGCTGGCCGACCATCTCGACCGCATCGCGCTGGTAGCGGTTTCTTTCCCGGCCTTCAACGACGGCCGGGCCTTCAGCCATGCGTCGCTGCTTCGCTCGCGGCTCGGTTTCAAGGGCGAGGTGAGGGCGGTGGGCGATGTGCTGATCGACCAGATCCCGCTGATGCTTCGCTGCGGCATCGACAGTTTTGCCGTCAGCAATGCGACGGCGCTGAAGCGGCTTTCGGAAAACCGCCTGCCCGGGATCGACAATCACTACCAGCCGACGGCGCGTCCTTCGGCGGATGCGAAGTCCTACAGCTGGCGCCGCGTCGGCTGACGCATTTTGTCGCGCAAGGGCCCGTTTTCCAGCTTGGCTGGAGTGCGGGCCTTTTCTCTTGCTGCGCTGCACATTATATAGGGCATGCAATCGGACCGCGACCGTTGAAATGCAATTTGCACATGGCCGCTTCCTTTGGAACGCGATGCCTTCCTTCCGCGGTCAGGTTATAATATCTGCCTATACGACATCAGCTTTGACCGCAGGAACCGACCACGCATGAACGCGCCCGCAAAGACCGAAGATCTCGCAGCCACCGTTCCCGCCGGCGTCTATGCCGAGAAGGTGACGAGCGTAGAGCACTATACTGACCGTCTCTTCCGCTTCCGCATGACGCGCCCGGACGGCTTCCGCTTCCGTTCCGGTGAATTCGCCATGATCGGCCTGATGGTCGACGGCAAGCCGGTCTATCGCGCCTATTCGATCGCAAGCCCTGCCTGGGACGAGGAATTGGAGTTCTTCTCGATCAAGGTTCCGGACGGTCCGCTGACCTCGCACCTGCAGCAGATCAAGCAGGGCGACCAGGTTCTGATGCGCAAGAAGCCGACTGGCACGCTGGTGCTCGACGCGCTGACGCCCGGCAAACGCCTTTACATGTTCTCCACCGGCACGGGCATCGCGCCGTTCGCAAGCCTGATCCGTGATCCGGAGACTTATGAAAAGTTCGACGAGGTGATCCTCACCCATACCTGCCGCGAGGTGTCAGAGCTGAAATACGGATTCGATCTGGTCGAGGAGATTGCCCAGGACGAACTTCTGTCTGAGGTGGTCGGCGGCAAGCTGCGCCACTATGCGACCGTCACCCGTGAAGCGTTCCCCTATCAGGGCCGCATCACCGACCTGATCAGCAACGGCAAGATGTTTGCTGATCTCGGTGTCGATCCCTTCGATCCCGCCATCGACCGGGCGATGATCTGCGGTTCGACGGCCATGTTGAAGGAGACCAAGCTTCTGCTGGAGCAGGCCGGTCTGACGGAAGGTGCGAACAACAAGCCCGGCGAATTCGTCATCGAGCGCGCTTTCGTCGATTGAGTGTGCACGGCAATGCCTGGATTGGGGGCGATGCCGGGGACGGCGTCGCCTTTTTCGTTCTGGCGTCGCCGGTCATTCTGCCGGCGAAGCAGAATGGGAGGCGGCTGACGCAGTCAGGCGAATGGCATCGCGCCCTTGCAGCGGTCGTGTTGGGGGCAACTGTGGGCAAGAAAGCGGCGGCTCGTCAAATCGCGGGGTGTCGCTCAATTTCCCGCTTTCAATCCCCTGCGGCTGGATTATCCTTGCAGGACGACGCGGGGGCCTTAAAATCCCGCAAGAAACCACTAGATTACGTAGGCATGATGACGGCAATCATCGCCGCCGCGGCTGCTTCCCATGCGATAGCCGTGCTCACGAGGAATGAACTGGAATGAATGCGATACCGGTCCGGTTGCAGGGCAATGAAGGAAGCGGCGACACTCCGGGTCGCAGCACTTCCGTCATCACCCGCACGAAGCCGAAAACGAAGAAGCCTAGCCTCTACCGGGTTTTGCTGTTGAACGATGACTACACGCCGATGGAGTTCGTGATCCATATCCTCGAGCGGTTCTTCCAGAAGGACCGGGAGGCTGCGACGCGGATCATGCTCCACGTGCATAATCACGGCGTGGGTGAGTGTGGCGTTTTTACCTACGAGGTTGCCGAAACCAAAGTGACACAGGTGATGGATTTCTCCCGCCAGCACCAGCATCCGCTGCAATGTGTCATGGAAAAGAAATGAGGACATAACGTGCCAACTTTTTCGACCAGTCTTGAGAAAGCGCTTCATCAGGCACTGACCTACGCCAATGAGCGCCACCATGAATACGCCACGCTTGAACATCTGCTTCTGGCGCTGATCGACGACGCCGACGCGGCCGCGGTCATGGGCGCCTGCAACGTCAATCTCGAAAGCCTGCGCAAGACCGTGTCCGACTATGTCGACAACGACCTTGCCAACCTGGTGACGGGTTATGAGGAGGATTCAAAGCCCACCTCAGGCTTCCAGCGGGTCATCCAGCGCGCGGTCATCCACGTCCAGTCGTCCGGCCGTGAGGAAGTGACCGGCGCCAACGTGCTGGTTGCGATCTTCGCCGAGCGCGAAAGCCACGCCGCGTATTTCCTCCAGGAGCAGGAGATGACGCGCTACGACGCGGTCAACTTCATCTCGCACGGCATCGGCAAGCGTCCGGGTTCCTCCGACGCGCGCTCGGTGCGGGGGGCCGAGGAAGGCGATAACGAGCAGAAGCAGACGCGGGCACAGGGCGAGCAGGAGGAGGCCGGCAAGAAGCAGGACGCGCTCTCGGCCTACTGCGTCAATCTCAATGAGAAGGCCAAGAACGGCAAGATCGACCCGCTGATCGGCCGTCACGCCGAGGTCAATCGCACTATCCAGGTGTTGTGCCGCCGGTCGAAGAACAATCCGCTCTATGTCGGCGATCCCGGCGTCGGAAAGACGGCAATCGCCGAAGGTCTCGCCAAACGCATTGTCGAGGGCAAGGTGCCCGAGGCGCTGCAGGACGCGACCATCTTCTCGCTCGACATGGGTACGCTGCTTGCCGGCACCCGCTACCGCGGCGACTTCGAGGAGCGGCTGAAGCAGGTCGTCAAGGAGCTCGAGGAGTATCCGGGTGCGGTGCTCTTCATCGATGAGATTCACACGGTGATCGGCGCCGGCGCCACCTCGGGCGGCGCAATGGACGCGTCGAACCTCCTCAAGCCGGCGCTTTCCTCCGGTGCGATCCGTTGCATCGGATCGACCACCTACAAGGAATACCGTCAGTTCTTCGAAAAGGACCGGGCGCTCGTCCGCCGCTTCCAGAAGATCGACGTCAACGAGCCGACGATCGACGACGCGATCGAGATCATGAAGGGCCTGAAGCCGTATTTCGAGGACTATCACAAGCTGAAGTACTCGAACGAGGCGATCAAGACCGCCGTCGAACTGTCGGCTCGCTACATCTCCGACCGCAAGTTGCCCGACAAGGCGATCGATGTGATCGACGAGACAGGGGCGGCGCAGATGCTGCTGCCGGCCGGCAAGCGGCGCAAGCTGATTACCGAGAAGGAGATCGAGGCTACGATTGCGACGATGGCGCGCATTCCGCCGAAGACGGTTTCCAAGGACGACGAGCAGGTGCTTGCGAACCTGGAAAAGGAACTGCGCTCGGTCGTCTATGGCCAGGACCTTGCAATTGAGGCACTTGCCTCTGCTATCAAGCTGGCGCGGGCGGGTCTGCGCGAGCCGAACAAGCCGATCGGCTGCTACCTGTTCTCAGGCCCGACCGGCGTCGGCAAGACCGAGGTGGCCAAGCAACTGGCTGCGTCGCTCGGCGTCGAGCTTCTGCGCTTCGACATGTCGGAATACATGGAGCGGCATACGGTTTCGCGTCTGCTTGGCGCACCTCCGGGCTATGTCGGCTTCGACCAGGGCGGCCTTCTGACCGACGGCGTCGACCAGCATCCGCACTGCGTGCTGCTGCTGGACGAGATCGAGAAGGCGCATCCGGACCTTTACAACATTCTGCTGCAGGTCATGGATCACGGCTCGCTGACGGATCATAACGGCAAGAAGATCGACTTCCGCAACGTCATCCTGATCATGACGACCAATGCGGGCGCTTCCGACATGGCCAAGGCTGCCATCGGCTTCGGCTCGTCCAAGCGCGAGGGCGACGACATGGAGGCGATCAACCGCCTGTTCACGCCGGAGTTCCGTAACCGTCTCGATGCGATCATCCCGTTCGGCTCGCTGCCGACGCCGGTGATCCACCAGGTCGTGCAGAAGTTCGTCATGCAGCTGGAAACTCAGCTGTCGGAGCGTAACGTTACCTTCGAACTGCAGCCCGAGGCGATCGCTTGGCTTGCCGAGAAGGGATACGACGAAAAGATGGGTGCACGGCCGCTGGCCCGCGTCATCCAGGAGAACATCAAAAAGAAGCTCGCCGACGAGATCCTGTTCGGCAAGCTGAAGAAGGGTGGCGTCGTCCGCGTCTCCGTCGGTACGAAGGAGGATGGCACGAAGGGCATCATCCTCGACGCCGTGCCGGAGACAGCTCCGATCAAGCCCAAGGCGGAAATCGCAAGCCCCGCCAGCAAGGCAGCCAAGCCGAAGAAGGCGAAGGAAACCGTTACGGCAAGTGCTGCGCCGAAGTCGAAGGCGGTCAAGGCGGAGGCCGACAAACCGGCCTCACCGGCGCGCAAGGGCAGCGGCGTGCCGAAGGTGCCGCGCAAGAAGTAAAGCCTGCCGATGCAGGTCCGATGCCGGGCGGGAAACCGCCCGGCATTTTCATGTGTCATGCCAGGATGAAGAATGGACGCCGAGGCGACAACCGATGAACAGACGAGCCGTTACTGGTTCGTTCAGGGCATGCGCGGTATCTTGAGCTTGCCCGCGATCATCCTGATGCTCTCCTTCGTCGGCTTTGCGGCGTTTACGGCCGAAGTCGGAATGCCGGTGGAGCAGGTGATGTTCATGACCGGCGTGGTCTGGGCGTTGCCGGCCAAGGTCATACTCGTCGGCACGATGCTGTCGGGGGCAAACCTGCTGACCGCGTTTATCGCGGTGACGCTGTCCTCGGTGCGCATGATGCCGATGGTGGCGGCACTGGTGCCGGAAATCCGCACGCGCAAGACACCCACATGGCTCCTGCTGATCCTGTCGCATTTCGTCGCCATCACGGCCTGGGTGTTTGCCATGGAGCGGGCGCATCATGTGCCGCGGACGGGGCGGGTGGCCTTCTTCGCGGGTTTCAGCATAACACTGACGCTCGCAAACGTGCTTTTGGTCGGCGTCTCCTATTTCCTGGTCGCGCAGTTTCCGCCCATTGTCGGCGCCTGCCTGTTCTTCTTGACGCCGGTCTACTTCCTGAGCTCGATCTGGGTCTCAGCCCGCCACCGGGTGATCTATTGGGCGCTTGGCACCGGGCTGGTGTCGGGTGTCTTCTTTCATGAAGTGGCGCCGGAGTTCGATATCCTGCTCGCTGGCGTGATCGGCGGGACGCTCGCCTGGGCGGCAGAGCGCCACTGGCGTCTGCGACAGAAAGGGAGCGCCCCGTGACCATCGACGCTCTCTGGCCTTACATCTTCATCGCCGTTGCCGGTTGGCTGGCAACCGACATCTGGCGCTGGCTTGGAGTGCTGGCCGGCAACAGGATCGATGAGAACTCGGAGACGATGAACTGGGTGAGGGCGGTGGCGACGGCCCTTGTGGCAGCCGTCATTGCGAAGCTGATCGTCTATCCGACCGGCGAACTGGAGACGTCGCCGCTCTGGCTGCGGGTCGGCGCAATCGCGATCGGGGCTGCCGCCTTCTTCGCCTTCCGCCGCAACCAACTCGCCGTCATCGTGGCTGCGATGGGGGCGCTCGCCGTCGGGCTCCTTGCCCTCGGCGCCTGAGCGCCAAGTGCAAGGGTTGGTCGAGGCGTCAGGCGCCGAGGGCGTCGCGCAATTTTTTCGCGTTGGCCGCCAATATGCCCTGGTCTTCCATCGTGCCGGAATGCGGCTTGAGCGGTATGCCCTCGAAGCGCGGGATAACGTGGAAATGGAGGTGGTAGATGGTCTGGCCGGATGCAGGTTCGTTGAACTGGATCACGGTGACGCCATCCGCCTCGAAGGCGCCCTTGGCCGCAATCGCGATTTTCTGCACGACGGGCATCACCTGCGACAACGTCTTGGGATCGGCGTCGAGGATGTTGCGCGACGGCGTCTTAGGTATGACCAAGGTGTGCCCGGTACCCTGCGGCATCACGTCCATGAAGGCCACCGCATGCTCGTCTTCGTAAACCTTGTGCGAGGGGATTTCGCCGCGAAGGATCTTGGCGAAAATATTACCGGGATCGTAGGTGCTCATTTCGGTCTCCTCTGAATATGTGGCCAATGGCCGGAATGGTTTGCTGCGGGGCTGGGACGTCAGTCCTGTTCGGGAAGGCGTTGGCCGCCCTTGCGGAATGGCCCGTGCTCGGCCAGCCATTCGCCCGTCTCGGCGACGTCGCGGCGTTCACGTTCGAGATAGTCCGCCACTGCGCGGCGCAGTCCCGGGTGGGTGATATAGTGGGCCGAGTGCGTCGTCACCGGCATGTAGCCGCGCGCCAGCTTGTGCTCTCCCTGTGCGCCGGCTTCGACGCGGGCGAGACCATGGTCGATCGCGAAGTCGATCGCCTGGTGATAGCAAACCTCGAAATGCAGGTAGGGATGATCCTCGATGCAGCCCCAGTGACGGCCGTAGAGCGCATCCCCGCCGATGAAATTGATGGCGCCGGCGATATAGCGGCCGCCGCGCCTGGCCATGACCAGCAGGATGTCTTTGGCCATGCGCTCGCCAATCAGCGAATAGAATTGCCGGGTGAGGTAGGGGCGTCCCCACTTGCGCCCGCCGGTATCCATGTAGAAGGTGAAAAACTGGTCCCAGACCTCCTCGGTCAGGTGGTCGCCCGTGAGCCAGTCGATCTCGATTCCGTTTTCCAGCGCGGAGCGCCGCTCCTTCTTCAGCGCCTTGCGCTTGCGGGAGGCCAGGGTCTGCAGGAAGTCGTCGTGCGAACCATAGCCGGTATTGAGGAAATGAAACTGCTGGTCGGTGCGGTGCAGGAAGCCGGCCTCCTCGAGCGCCGGCATGTCGTCCGCCTCGACGAAGGTGACGTGGGCGGATGACAGTTCGTTGCGGCGCGCCAGTTCCCGAAGTCCGCCGGCCAGCGCCTGGCGCACCGGAGCGGGGTCGAGATCATGGCGATGAAGAAGTCGTGGCCCCGTCGCCGGGGTGAAGGGAACGGAGGCCTGCAGCTTCGGATAGTAGCGTCCGCCGGCGCGCTCGAAGGCGTCAGCCCAGCCGTGGTCGAAGACGTACTCGCCCTGGCTGTGGTTCTTCAGATAGGCGATCGCCGCCCCCAGCAGCGTGCCATCTTCCTGTTCCAGCAGCAGGTGTTGTCCGAGCCAGCCGGACCTGGCCGTGGCGGAGCCCGACTCTTCCAGCGAGGACAGGAAGGCATGGCTGACGAAGGGATTGTAAGCCGTGCCGGGCAGATCGCGCGCGGCGCCGGAAAGGCGCGCCCAGCCATCCGCCGGGATGTCGGCAAAAGACTGGACGACGCGTATCCGGTAGGCATCAGGCATTGTCAGGCGACCAGTTGTTCACGGGGATCGAAGCCCTCGAAGGTCATCTGATCCGCTTCGGCGCGGGTCTTTTCCACGCCCTCCGGATTGCGGACGGTCCAGGTGATGACGGGGATGCCGGCCTTGCGTTCCTTGCTGATGAAGGCATTGGGCAAGTGGCCGTAGTGATAGGAGATGAAGTCGAGGCCGAGTTGCATCGCCTCCTCGTGCACGAAGAAGGTCTCCGGCTCGGCGCCCTCGGCGGTCAGGCCGACGGGACGCGGAGCGTCGAGTTCCTTCAGATCCTTCAGCAGCCAATGGTCGAAGCTCATCAGTGCAATCGGAGCCTTGTAGTCCTCGATGATCTCCAGCACGCTTGCGGCAAAGCCTTCGTCGTCGTCGCGGCGGCCTTTCAGCTCGATGACGAGCGGCACACGCCCGTCGACGAGCTTCAGCAACTGCGACAGCGTCGGTATCCGGTCCTTCGTGCCCCCCACCGAGAGCATGCCGAGCTCGCCCGAAGTCTTTGCGCGGACGTCGCCGGGGATGGCGCATAGCCGCTGCAGGTCGTCGTCATGGAAGACGACCGGCACGCCGTCGGAGGCGTATTGCAGGTCGCACTCGATCGCAAACCCTGCTTCGACCGCGCGGGAAAATGCCGAGAGCGTATTTTCCCAGACGGTGCGGTTCATGTCGTGGTAGCCGCGATGGGCGATCGGCTGGGCTGTCAGCCAGGGAATGTTGCGCGGCATCAGGCGATTTCCATGATGGCGTCGATCTCGACGGCCGCGTTCAGCGGCAACGCGGCCATGCCCACGGCCGCGCGCGCGTGCTTGCCCGGTTCGCCGAGCGCGCTGACGAGGAGGTTGGAGGCGCCGTTGATGACGAGGTGCTGTTCGACAAATGTTGGAGCAGAAGCAACGAAGCCATTGATCTTTATAATTCTCTTGATTCGTGACAGATCACCGAGGGCGGCCTTCGCCTGGGCAAGCAGGTTGACGGCGCAGAGCTCGGCGGCCTTCTGGCCGGTCGCAACGTCCACATCCTTGCCGAGGTGCCCGGTCACGGCGATCTTACCGTCGGCGATGGGAAGCTGGCCGGATATGTGAAGGATCGAGCCGCTGATCACGTAGGGAACGTAGTTTGCGGCAGGAGCCGCGGCGTCTGGGATCGTGTAGCCGAGTTCCTTGACCCTGGTCTCGATTTCAGCGGACATGCTTCGTCTCCATCCTTGCGATCATTTTGGCCTTGCCGTCGAAGGGGCGGCAGGCGCCGATTGTCGTTTTTCAGGACGGCATGCCCGGAGCTGTGCGCAGGCGCGCCGCCTCGATTGCGTTTTCTGTTACAATGCGGCATGCAAATGCAAATGCGCCTCGCTCTTGCCGAATGTGTTCTTATAACATCGCGGCCGAGTTCAACAGGAGGAAACGGATGTTTCGCTCAACCTTTGTCCCGGCCGTGACCGCCGCGGCCATCCTGGCAGCGATGCCGTTCGGTTCCGTTTCCGCAGCCGGCCTGGCACCGCATCGGGCGGTCTACGACCTGCAGCTCAAGGACGCGTCCGAGCGCTCCGGGATCGCCGGCATGTACGGACGGATGGTCTACGAGTTCAACGGCAACGCCTGCGAGGGCTATACCGTCAGCTTCCGGTTCGTCACCCAGATCAATACGGGCGAGGAGACGCGCCTGACCGACCAGCAGACGACCACCTACGAAGACCTGAAGAATCGCAGCTTCCGCTTCCTGACCCGCTCCTTCACCGATGACAAGCTCGACAAGGAAGTGCGCGGCAATGCGCGGGACGACAAGAACGGCGTCAACGTCGAGCTGACGGCGCCCGATACGCGGGCCGTGGAGCTTGGCGAAAGCGTCTTTCCGACCGAGCATATGCTGGAACTGATTGAGCGGGCGAAGAAGGGTGAGCGGTTCTTCGAGGCGCGAATCTTCGACGGTTCGGATTCGGGTGACAAGGCGCTGATGACGACGACGATCCTCGGCAAGAAGGAAATGCCGGGTTCTGACGATCCGGATGCCGCCAAGGCGGGCACTTTCGCCAAGCAGGCGTTCTGGCCGGTGACGATCGCCTACTACAACGACGATACAAAAGGTGACGCGCTTCCGATCTATCGCATGTCGTTCAAGCTCTACGAGAATGGCATTACCCGCGACCTGACGATGGACTACGGCGATTTCGTGCTGACGGGAAAGCTTGCAAACCTCGAGCTGTTTCAGCCCGCGGACTGCAAGTAGACGGTCCGTATCGCGTTGCTTTTTCTTCCGGCGGGGTTGATTTCGCCGCCAACTGAGGTTAAGGGCAGCGCATTCCACACGTGAGGCATGGGGCTTTCCGGGAGAAATCCGGAGCGCTCCGCCGGTGGCAGGGCCAAGGGGTTCTGCTGTTCGCCTTGCGGAGGTTCAACCGGAAAAAGGAGAAAAGGCATGGCATTGCCTGATTTCAGCATGCGCCAGCTTCTGGAAGCTGGTGTCCACTTCGGCCACCAGACCCACCGCTGGAACCCGAAGATGAAGCCGTACATCTTCGGCGACCGTAGCAACGTCCACATCATCGACCTCGCTCAGACCGTTCCGCTGCTTCACCGCGCGCTGCAGGTCGTCAGCGACACCGTTGCCGGTGGCGGCCGCGTCCTGTTCGTCGGCACCAAGCGCCAGGCATCCGACATCATCGCCGATGCCGCCAAGCGTTCGGCCCAGTACTACGTCAACGCCCGCTGGCTCGGCGGCATGCTGACGAACTGGAAGACGATCTCGAACTCGATCCAGCGCCTGCGCAAGCTCGACGAGATCCTTTCTTCGGAAGCTTCGGGCTTCACCAAGAAGGAGCGTCTGAACCTCGAGCGCGAGCGCGAGAAGCTGGACAAGGCTCTCGGCGGCATCAAGGACATGGGCGGCACGCCGGACCTGATGTTCATCATCGACACCAACAAGGAGTCGATCGCGATTCAGGAAGCCAAGCGTCTCGGCATCCCGGTCGTCGCCATCATCGATTCGAACTGCGATCCCGACCCGATCGATTTCCCGATCCCGGGCAACGACGACGCCTCGCGCGCCATCGCGCTCTACTGCGACCTGATCGCGCGCGCTGCCATCGACGGCATCGCCCGCCAGCAGAGTTCGTCGGGCCGCGATCTCGGCGCTTCGGCTGAAGCCCAGCTCGAGCCGGCTCTGGACGACGCCCAGGCCTGATAGGGTCGGGCGCGGAACGCACTGATTGCGTCCGTAAAGGAATCTGGACAAGGCCGTTTGCCTCCAAAAAGGTCGAGCGGCCTTGTCTGTTTTGCCACAGATGCGCGCGAGATCCGCGCGATCATGGCGCGGCAGGGGCTGATCCGTCATCACCCTGTCATGCGCAAGGTGGATTGGCTGCCGCCACGCTGGTCTTGTCCGCGGGATGCGGCCAACGGCGCCATTGAATTGAAATCGCGTTAGCGTTTGCGCGGGAATTGTCAGATTTCCGCGAAACGGTGCGCAGAACCCGCAAAGAGGCGAGACGATGGAAATCACTGCAGCAATGGTGAAGGAACTGCGCGAAAAGTCCGGCGCAGGCATGATGGATTGCAAGAAGGCCCTGAACGAGACCAATGGCGACATGGAAGCCGCGATCGACTGGCTGCGCGCCAAGGGCATCGCCAAGGCCGACAAGAAGTCCGGCCGCACCGCAGCTGAAGGCCTGATCGGCATCGTCAGCGGCGGCGTGAAGGCCGTCGCCGTCGAGATCAACTCCGAGACAGACTTCGTTGCCCGCAACGAGGCCTTCCAGGAACTCGTCCGCGGCGTCGCCAATGTGGCGCTTTCGACCGACGGCACCGTCGAAGCGATCGCCAAGGCGACCTATCCGGCAACCGGCAAGTCCGTCGAGGACTCGATCAAGGACGCGATCGCCACCATCGGCGAAAACATGACGCTCCGCCGCGCAGCGCTGCTGCAGGTCGAGGACGGCGTGGTTGCGACCTACATCCACAACGCTGCCGGCGACGGCATCGGCAAGCTCGGCGTCCTCGTCGCGCTGAAGTCGGTCGGTGACAAGGAAGTGCTCTACTCGGTCGGCCGCCAGGTCGCCATGCACGTTGCCGCCACCAACCCGCTTGCCATCCGCGCCGAGGAAGTCGATCCGGCCGTCGCCGAGCGCGAGCGCAACGTCTTCATCGAACAGTCGCGCGCTTCCGGCAAGCCGGACAACATCATCGAGAAGATGGTCGAAGGCCGCATGCGCAAGTTCTTCGAGGAAGTCGCGCTTCTGTCTCAGGCTTTCGTCATGAACCCGGAAATCACTGTGGGCCAGGCCGTCAAGGACGCCGAGAAGCTTGCCGGTGCATCGATCGAAGTCGTCGGCATGGCGCGCCTGCTGCTCGGCGAAGGCGTGGAGAAGGAAGAATCCGACTTCGCAGCCGAAGTCGCAGCCGTCGCCAAGGGCTGATTTCTTTACCCGATTTGGGAAAAGACCAGCGACATCAGAAAAGAAACGGGGCATCGCGTGACAACGCGGTGCCCTTCGTGTATCCGGCTCACGGTGAAGCTTGGGCGCCGCGCGCGCCATCGCGTGCGTCCCGCTGCTGCCGCAACCGCTTCGCCACGAAGTTCATAACAAGAGCCAGGAGCGCCAATGTCCGCCAATCCGATCTACAAACGCGTGCTGCTGAAAGCCTCGGGCGAGGCGCTGATGGGGTCGCAAGGGTTCGGCATCGACGTCGCGGTGGCCGACCGTATCGCCTCCGACATCGCCGAAGCGCGTGCGCTGGGCGTTGAGGTCGGCGTCGTCGTCGGCGGCGGCAACATCTTTCGCGGCGTGGCGGTCGCCTCCAAGGGGGGAGACCGCGTGACCGGCGACCACATGGGCATGCTGGCCACCGTGATCAACGCGCTAGCGCTGGCCACATCGCTGCGCAAGCTCGATATCGACACGGTGGTGCTCTCCGCCATCGCCATGCCGGAGATCTGTGAAAGCTTCTCGCAGCGCGCGACGTTGCACCATCTGTCGCAGGGGCGCGTGGTGATCTTTGCCGGCGGCACGGGCAATCCGTTCTTCACTACAGACTCCGCAGCGGCACTGCGTGCGGCCGAAATCGGCGCCGAGGCGATCTTCAAGGGCACGCAGGTGGATGGCATTTATTCGGCTGATCCGAAGAAGTATCCCGATGCCACGCGCTTCGACCGTCTGACGCATGGCGAAGTGCTGGAAAGGGGGCTGGCCGTGATGGACATCGCTGCCGTCGCGCTGGCGCGTGAGAACGCCATCCCGATCGTCGTCTTCTCGATCCACGAGAAGGGCGGATTTGCACAAATATTGACCGGCGGCGGTCGCGGGACCATCGTATCCGACAACTGATTCCGAGACGGCGCCGCCTGGCGCATCGTTTCCTTATAACGGGAGTTCCAAGCTATGAGTGAAGGTGTTGATCTGAAGGAACTGAAGCGCCGCATGGATGGTGCCATTTCCGCGTTCAAGCACGATATCGCATCGCTGCGTACGGGCCGCGCCTCGGCCAACGTTCTCGATCCGGTCACGGTCGAGGCCTACGGTTCGCGCATGCCGCTGAACCAGGTGGCCAACATCACCGTTCCGGAGCCGCGCATGCTGGCCGTATCGGTCTGGGACAAGTCGATGGTCGGCGCTGTCGACCGGGCCATCCGGGAATCCAATCTCGGCCTGAACCCGATCGTAGACGGCCAGAACCTGCGCATCCCGCTGCCGGAACTGAACGAGGAGCGGCGCCGCTCGCTGGTCAAGATTGCGCATGACTATGCGGAAAAGGGCAAGGTCGCCATCCGTCACGTGCGTCGCGACGGCATGGACGAACTTAAAAAGGCCGAGAAGGATGGCGATATCGGCCAGGACATCAGCCGTAGCCAGTCCGAGAAGGTCCAAAAGATGACCGACGATATGATTTCCGATATCGATAGCTTGCTTGCCGAGAAGGAAAAGGAAATCATGCAAGTCTAGTTTGAAGGCTTGCCCGATTTCCCGTTTTCTTTCACGGATCGTCGATGACCAAACATGCTTTGAAGAACATTCCGCGCCACGTCGCCATCATCATGGATGGCAACGGGCGCTGGGCAAATGTTCGTGGCCTGCCGCGCAGCATGGGCCATCGTAAGGGGGTCGAGGCAGTTCGCGAGGCGGTTCGCGCCGCCGCCGAACTCGGTGTCGAATACCTGACCCTGTTTGCTTTCTCCTCGGAAAACTGGAGCCGGCCGGAAAGCGAGGTCAGCGACCTCATGGGGCTGCTGAAGACTTTCGTTCGCCGTGATCTGCAGACGCTGCACAAGGAGAATGTGCGCATACGCGTGATCGGTGACCGGTCCAATCTGCGCAGCGACATTCTGCCGCTTCTTCTCGAGGCGGAGGAACGCACGCGTGACAATACGGCGATCACGCTCGTGATTGCCTTCAATTACGGCGCCCGCGACGAGATCGCGCGCGCTGTGCGCTCGCTTGCGGGGGACGTCGCCGCCGGGATCCTGCATCCCGCGGACGTGACGCCTGAACGCATCAGTGCCCAGCTCGATACGGCCGACATCCCAGACCCCGACCTCATCATCCGCACGAGCGGGGAGGAGCGGCTGTCCAATTTCCTGCTGTGGCAGGCTGCATATGCGGAACTCATGTTCATACCCGAATTCTGGCCCGACTTTTCGCGGGAAACCTTTCATAACGCGCTTCGGAACTATGCCAGGCGTGAGCGCCGGTTCGGCGGCGTGACGGCTGCAGCGCCGACCCTGGCTGTAGGCTCCTGATGAGCACAGAACTGCGCCTTCGCATCATCTCCGCCATCGTACTCGCAAGTGTCGTGCTCGCCGCCACCTGGGCTGGCGGTTTCCCGTTCCGTCTGCTGGCGGCGGCGATGGCGCTGCTCGTCTATTACGAATGGTCGACGATCACGCGTCTGGGCGAGGTCGATGCGCGCGGAAATGCGTTCGGCTGGGCTGCCACCGCCCTTGCCGCCGTCCTCACGGTGTCGGGCGAGGGCGTTCTTGCGCTCGCGACCGTTGCCGCAGCGACCGTGCTGGCCCTCGCGCACACGGCAATCTTCAAAAAGAGCTACTGGCTGCCCGGAGGCATTGCCTATGCCGGACTGACGGCGCTGTCGCTTGCCGCAATCCGCGCCGACAACGACACCGGCCTGATCGCCATGCTGTTCGTCTTCGCCGTTGTGTGGGCAACCGATATCCTCGCCTATTTCGTCGGAAGGGCCATCGGTGGGCCGAAGCTGGCGCCGTCGATCTCTCCGGGAAAGACCTGGTCCGGCGCGATCGGTGGGACTGTCTCGGCCATCGTGGCCGGCGGCGCGCTCTATCTGTCGTTCTTCTCATGGCCCGGGCTCTGGATCGTGCTGATTGCGCTTGTCTTGTCCGTGTGCAGCCAAATGGGCGACCTTTTCGAATCCTTCATCAAGCGTCGCTTCGGGGTCAAGGATTCCAGCCGCCTCATTCCGGGACACGGCGGCGTAATGGACCGCGTTGACGGTCTTGTTTTTGCCTGTTTCGCGGCGTTCCTGCTAGGATTGGCTGCGATCGCGACGGGGCGCCCGGTCGCTTCGACGGGCGCGTTTCTTCTCGGCCTTTGACGCCGTTTTTCCAAGGAGGCCATCTCGGAAATGGAACTGTTTCAGCAGGCTTTCGGCCTCCTTACCGGCACGATTGTCCCGTTCCTCGTCGTCCTGACCCTGATCGTCTTCATCCACGAGATGGGGCACTATCTCGCCGGCCGCTGGTGCGGCATCGGCATCACCGCATTCTCGGTCGGCTTCGGCCCGGAGCTGGCCGGCTTTACCGACCGACGCGGCACGCGCTGGAAACTGTCGGCGATACCGCTCGGCGGCTATGTGAAGTTCCACGGCGACGAGGATGCCGCCTCCACCCCGGACTACCAGAAATTCGACGGGCTGACGGCCGAGGAACGGTCGCGCACCTTCCTGGGGGCTGCGTTGTGGAAGCGCGCGGTAACGGTGGCCGCCGGCCCGATCGCCAATTTCATTCTCGCGATCGCCATTTTCAGCGTCACCTTTGCAAGCTACGGCCGGCAGATCGCCGATCCGGTCGTCGCCGAAGTGCGCGAAGCGAGTGCCGCCGCCGAGGCCGGGATCATTCCGGGCGACCTGCTCGTGGCGATCGACGGCGTTCCCATCCACACGTTTGACGACGTCCGGCGCTATGTGAGCGTGCGTCCCGAAATGCCAATCGTCGTCACGATCCGGCGTGACGGTACGGACAGGGATCTGCGGATGGTGCCGCAGCGGACGGAACTGACCGACCAGTTCGGCAACAAGATGGAAGTGGGCGTCATCGGCATTGTTACGACGGAGGCCGCCGGCAACTTCCGCGTCGTCAACTACACACCGCTGGAGGCGGTCGGGCAGGGCGTAATCCAGAGCTGGCAGATCGTCACGGGCACGTTCGACTACCTGTCGAACGTGGTCACAGGCCGGATGAAGGCGGATCAGATCGGCGGCCCGATTAGGGTCGCGGAGGCGTCGGGCCAGATGGCGACGCTGGGTGTTGCAGCCCTGCTGCAGCTGGCCGCGGTTCTGTCTGTTTCCATTGGACTTTTGAACCTTATGCCGGTTCCGGTACTTGATGGTGGCCATTTGATGTTCTATGCGATTGAAGCTCTTCGCGGACGGCCGGTCGGCCCAAGGACGCAGGAAATCGCATTCCGCATCGGCATGGGACTGATCCTTATGCTGACAGTGTTTGCGACCTGGAACGATACTTTCGGGCGTATCGGCTGAGCGGCGAGGGGCGTCATGCCGGCAGGCAAGAGGGGAAAAGCGACGTTTTGCTAAGGAGCTGTTTACCGTAAATGAAAGCTTTAGTGACCATTGGGCCACGGTTCGATTCGAAGTAAACAGAAATTAACGGCCGAGCTTGCTTGTATGGCAAAAGCGGTTAAAACGGCAGCGTGACCGGAGTCGGGTACGAATTCGCCGCGAGACATTGAAACAAAGGTAAGTTGTGAAAATGAAAGCTGGTTCAAGATTTTTGAACGCGGTGTCTGCCGTTGCCCTTTCCACGAGCATGGTGGTGGCTGGTGGAGCAGCCGTCTCGCTCGTTTCAGTCAGTGCTGCGCAGGCTGCTGTCATCCAGCGAATCGATGTGCGTGGTGCGAGCCGTGTCAGCCCTGAAACCGTTCGGGCCAATCTGACCATCCAGCCGGGCAAGACCTTCAGCAACTCCGATATCGATGCTTCGGTCCGTCGCCTGTTTGGAACTGGCTACTTTTCCGATGTCCGCATCAGCGTTTCCGGCAGCACGCTCGTCGTCGTCGTCGACGAGAATCGCCTGATCAACCAGGTCGTCTTCAACGGCAACCGCAAGATCAAGGACGACAAGCTGGCAGGCATCGTCCGTTCCCAGTCGCTCGGCCCGTTCAGCGAGTCGACGATCGAAAGCGATATCCAGTCGATCAAGGATGCCTATGCGGCGATCGGGCGCAGCGATGCGACGGTCACGACGCAGACCTATGATGTCGGCAACGGTCGCGTGAACCTTGCCTTCGTGATCAACGAAGGCGACCGCACGAAGATTGCGGGGATCAATTTCGTTGGCAACAACGCTTATAGCGACGGTCGCCTGCGCGCTGTTGTCAACACGAAGAAGTCCGGCCCGCTCTCGTTCCTGACCCGCAAGGACGTCTATGACGAGATGAAGATGCGCGCCGACGAAGAGGCGCTGCGCCAGTTCTACTTCAACCGCGGCTATGCGGACTTCCAGGTGGTCTCTTCGGATGCTGTCCTCGATGAGGCCACGAACGAATACACCATCACCTTCACCGTCGAGGAAGGTGAGCGCTACAAGTTCGGCGACATTACGGTCGAGTCGACAGTCGAAGGCGTCGATGCGAACGAGCTGAAGGGGCTTTTGGAATCCCGCGCCGGTGAAGTCTATCGCGCCAACGACGTTCAGGATTCGATGTCGGAGATTTCCCGCGTCGTGTCGGCAAGGGGCTATCCGTTTGCACGCGTCACGCCACGCGGCAACCGCGACTTCGCAAACCACACGATCGCAGTCGATTACCTCGTCGACCAGGGCGATCGCGCCTATGTCGAGCGGATTGAGATTCGCGGCAACACCCGCACGCGCGACTTCGTCATTCGTCGCGAATTCGACATCAGTGAAGGCGATGCGTTCAATCAGGAAGTCGTCAACAGCGCCAAGCGGCGGCTGGATGCTCTCGGCTTCTTCTCGAGCGTCAACATCACGACGGCTCCGGGCAGCGCGTCGGACCGCGTCGTGCTCATCGTCGACGTTCAGGATCAGTCGACCGGTACCTTCGGGATCGGCGCCGGTTATTCGACGGGCAACGACGGCGGCTTCAAGCTCGAAGCCTCGATCGAGGAGCGCAACTTCCTCGGTCGTGGCCAGTATATCCGTATCGCCGCAGGCGGTGGCTCGGATACCCGCAACTACAACCTTTCGTTCACCGAGCCCTACTTCCTCGGTTACCGTCTTGCTGCAGGTTTCGACATCTTCAGCAACACGGACGATTCGGAAGACTTCTACGACGTCGACAACCGGGGCTTCACGCTGCGCGTGACGGCGCCGATCACCGAAGATCTGTCGACGACGCTGCGCTACAACTACACTAAGCTCGACTACACCACGAGCGTGGATGAGGAAGAGGATCTGGCCAAGGCGCCGGAAGATCGCAAGCTGTCGCGTCCGTATTGGGACGCTGTCGATGGCAGCCCCTGGGTGCGTTCGTCGATTTCTCATTCGATGACCTACGATACGCTTGATGACCGCAAGCTGCCGCGCGACGGCATCTATGCGACGTTCACGCAGGAATTTGCAGGCGTTGGCGGTGATTCCGATTTCTACAAGATCTACGGCAAGGCGCGCTATTTCCGCACGCTTCTGGAAGATGCCGACGTTGTCGGTTCGCTTTCTGCAGGCGCCGGCTACATGGCGCCGACCAGCGGCGACCTGTATGTGTTCGACCAGTTCCAGTTGAACGCCAATGATCTTCGCGGTTTCGAGAGCGGCGGCATCGGCCCGCGCATGGCCAACGGCGATGCGCTCGGTGGTACCACTTACTTCACCTTGTCGGCCGAGACGACGTTCCCGCTGCCGTTCATCGCGCGTGACGCCGGCTTCCGTGGCGCATTCTTCGCCGACGCTGGCACGCTCTACGGCAACGACGTCGATATCGGCGATGACAGTGCCCGTGGCACGAGCATGGCCTGGCGTGCCTCCGTCGGTGCGAGCTTGATCTGGTCTTCGCCGTTCGGTCCACTGCGTGTCGACTACGCCGTGCCGGTCGTTAAGGAAGACTTCGACAAGACGCAGCGGTTCAAGTTCGGCATTTCGTCGACCTTCTGATCGTAGCAGTCCAGAACTGCGTAGTACGGACTGTTCTGGAGTCTATGCTAATGGAACACAATTGGTTCTTCCCGCCGCGTGACGGCGTTCGCCTTGATGATCTGGCGGCGCGTCTCGGGGCGGAACTCTCCGATGAGGGGGCGGCTGCAAAGGTCGTGCGCAACGTGTCGCCCGTCTATCGGGCGAAGGACGGCGACCTCTGCTATCTTCTTTCGCGCAAGGGCAAGGCCGAGCTCGAGACCTGTCAGGCGACCGCAATTATTTGCGACCCGTCGCTGGCCTCCCTGATCCCCGCGCGCATCACCGTATTGCTGACGCCGCGTGCGCATATGGCCTTCGCCCTTGCGGGCGAAATCCTCCAGCCTGATGCCATGCGGCCGGCTTTTGTTACGTCGCAGGCTTCCGGTGTTTCCCCGATGGCGTATGTCGATCCGACAGCGCGACTCGAGCCGGATGTCGTCATCGAGCCGATGGCCGTCATCGGTGCGAATGTCGAGATCGGCGAGGGGACGCGCATCGGACCTGGCGTGGTGATTGGCGCGGGCGTCCGCATCGGTCGGGATTGCACGATCTCGGCCGGGACCAAGATCCAATGCGCCCTGATCGGCAACCGCGTCATTCTCCACCCCGGCGCCTGCATCGGGCAGGATGGCTTCGGCTACGGTCCGAGCCCCAAAGGCGGCATGATCAAGATCGTTCAGGTCGGTCGGGTCATCATCCAGGACGACGTGGAGATCGGCGCCAATACGACGATCGACCGTGGAACGATGGACGATACCGTCATCGGGGAAGGCACCAAGATCGACAATCAGGTGCAGATTGGCCACAACGTCCGCGTCGGTCGTCATTGCGGGATTGTCAGCAAGGTCGGGATTGCCGGCAGCACGACGGTGGGTGACGGTGTGATGATCGGCGGCGCCGCTGGCCTCAACGGTCACATTAAGATCGGCGACGGCGTCCAGATAGCCGCGATGAGCGGTGTGGTGGCGGACATTCCGGCCGGGGAACGCTATGGCGGCATACCGGCAAGGCCGATGCGCGACTTTCTCCGTGACGTGGCCGAGATGACAGCGCGAACCAACAACAGAAAAAAGACGGGTGACAAGGAATGAGCGAGGAAAAGAAGGAAGCACTGGGCGTCGCGGAACTGAGGGACATCCTCAAGCTTCTGCCGCACCGCTACCCGTTCCTGCTGGTTGACAAAATTATCGAGATCGATGGTGACAACTCCGCGATCGGCGTAAAGAACGTCACCGTCAACGAGCCGCAGTTCACCGGGCATTTTCCCGACCATCCGATCATGCCGGGTGTCCTCCTCATCGAGGGAATGGCACAGACGGCCGGTGCCATCTGTGCGCGCAAGACCGGCACGGGCACCAATCTCGTCTACTTCATGACGATCGACAATGCCCGCTTCCGCAAGCCTGTCGTCCCCGGCGACCGGGTCGAGTATCATGTGGTCAAGCAGAAGCAGCGCGGCAATATCTGGAAATTTCACTGCGATGCAAAAGTTGATGGGCAACTTGTCGCCGAAGCTGATATCGGCGCGATGATCGTCAATAAGGAAGACGCCTGAAAATGATTGCTGCCAGTGCCAAGATCCACCCGCTGTCCGTCGTCGAAGACGGGGCGGTGATCGGCGAGAACGTGGTTGTCGGCCCATTCTGTCACGTGGGGCCGAAGGTCGTTCTGGGCGACGAAGTCGAGCTTTTGACCCATGTCGTGGTCACGGGGCGTACGACCATTGGCCGCGGCACGCGCATCTTCCCTTCCGCAGTGATAGGCGGGGATCCCCAGAGCATTCATCACGCCGGCGAAGAAACCACACTGACAGT
Source organism: Pseudomonadota bacterium (assembly GCA_023404095.1). Lineage (GTDB taxonomy): Bacteria > Pseudomonadota > Alphaproteobacteria > Rhizobiales > Rhizobiaceae > Mycoplana. Next base: position 166,967 of record JAEYDD010000072.1, read on the forward strand.
GGGTGAACGCAATGTCATCCGCGAAGGCGTGACGATGAATACGGGTACGACGGGCGGCGGCGGCAAGACGGTGGTCGGCGACGACAACCTGTTTCTTGCCTACTCGCACATTGCTCACGACTGCATCGTGGGCAACGGCGTCATCCTGTCCAACAATGTCATGCTGGCCGGCCACGTAACGGTCGAGGACCGCGCCATTCTCGGAGGCGGTTCGGCGGTGCACCAGTTTGCCCGGGTCGGCCGTCATGCTTTTGTCGGCGGGCTTTCCGCCGTCGCATACGACGTCATTCCCTATGGCATGCTGAACGGCAATCCCGGCATCCTCGGCGGCATCAACGTTGTCGGAATGTCGCGTTCCGGTATGGACAAGGCGACGATCCATCGCGTTCGTCGCGCCTTCAAGCAGATTTTCGAGGGCGATGGCTCCATCCGCGCAAACGCCGCCGCCATCCGGGACGAGTATTTCGACAGCGAGCAGGTCCTGCATATTCTCGACTTCATCGCCGCCGACAGCGATCGGGCACTTTCCTCGCCGAACCGAAACAAGGGCTGATCCGCATGGAGGCCTCCCGGCCGGAGACGGGTTCGCGGCTGGGCATCATCGCCGGCGGCGGGCGGCTGCCGCTCTATGTGGCGGAGGCCGCCCGGGTTCACGGTGAGGATCCCTACATTCTGGCTCTGACAGACGAATCCGAACAGGACTGGGCAGCGTTCGACCACGCCGTCGTCGGCGTAGGCGACTATGGTGGAATGAGCCGCATATTTGCGCGCGAAGGCATCGGGCGGGTGGTGCTTTCCGGTGCGGTCCGGAGGCGGCCGGAATGGCGCGAAATCCGACCGAACATCCGCACGCTGCTGCAGGTTCCCGGCATCATTCGCACGCTTTTGAACGGCGGCGACGACACGGTCCTGAAGATGGTGATCCGCCTGATCGAGGCCAACGGCGTGCGGGTGGTCGGCGCCGACGAGATCGCGCCAGAGTTGCTTGCGACTGAAGGGCCGATTGGTGGCGTATCGCCGGATGCCGATGATCGTCGCGATATTGCGGCGGCGTCGGCTGCCGCGCTTGCGCTCGGCGCGCTCGATGTCGGGCAGGGCGCGGTCGCCGTTGGCGGGCGTGTGATCGCCCTCGAAGGGGCCGAGGGAACGGACCAGATGCTGGAACGGGTGCAGGCATTGCGTGAGGAGGGACGGATATCCAGCCGGCGGAAAGGTGTCCTCGTCAAGCTCTGTAAGCCGCGACAGGATACGCGGGCCGATCTGCCCTCGATAGGGGCGGACACGGTGCGACGCGCCGCCGCGGCGGGTTTGGCCGGCATTGCCTGCGAGGCGGGGCGCTCGCTCGTGCTCGACCGTGACCTGCTGGTGAAGGAGGCAGACGGAGCGGGATTGTTCGTCACCGGTATCGTGCCGCGGATCGCGGGAGAGGGAAAGTGACACGGTCGCTGAAACTCGCGGTCATCGCCGGAGAGGTGTCCGGCGATCTTCTCGGCGGCGATCTCGTTGCCGCGTTGCGACGGCAGACCAAAACCGAAATTTCGCTGGTCGGCGTCGGCGGGGAGGCCCTTCAGGCCGAGGGGCTTGTGTCGCTGTTCGATTACTCCGAACTGTCGATCATGGGCTTTTCGCAGGTCGTCGCGAAGCTGCCGAAGCTGATGCGACTGATACGGAAGACCGCTGCGGCGATCGTTTCAGCGCGGCCGGACATGCTGGTCATCATCGACAGTCCGGACTTCACCCATCGCGTCGCCCGGCTTGTGCGCAAGCAGCTGCCCGATCTTCCGGTCGTGAACTATGTCTGCCCGAGCGTATGGGCATGGAAGGAGGAGCGCGCGCCGCGCATGCGTTCCTATGTCGACCACGTCCTTGCTGTTCTTCCGTTCGAGCCGTCGGTGATGGCGCGGCTACAGGGACCGCCGACGAGCTATGTCGGGCACCGGCTTTCCAGCGATCCGGATGTGAGTGCCGTCAGGTCTGCCCAGTTGGCAAAGGCCGCGCCGCTGCTTGGCAGCGGAGCGCGGAGGACCTGCCTGTTGCTGCCGGGATCGCGGGCTGGCGAAATCAGCCGCCTGCTGCCGGCCTTCGGCGAGGCGGTCGCGGAGCTGTCCAACGGCGAGGTGCCCTTCGACTTTCGCTTGCCGACCGTCCCGCGGCAGGCGGAACTCGTCCGCACGATTATTGCGGACTGGCCCGTGAAGCCGGCAGTCACCGTCGAAGCCTCTGAAAAGTGGCGAGCGTTTCAGGCGGCGGACGTCGCCATCGCTGCTTCGGGTACTGTGCTGCTCGAACTCGGCCTTGCACGCGTGCCGGTCGTGTCCTGCTACAAGCTGGACTGGATCGCAAAACTGATGACCCGAAAGATCAAGACCTGGACGGGGGCCCTGCCGAACCTGATCGCGGACTACCCGGTGATACCGGAATACCTGAACGAAGTGGTTCGCCCCGGGAGCCTTGCGCGGTGGGCCGTCCGCTTGTCGCACGACACGCTGCAGCGCCAGGCGATGCTGGAAGGCTTCGATCTTGTTCTCTCGCGGATGCGCGAGGAGCGATCGCCTGGCGACAAGGCCGCTGACGTCGTCATCGACATGCTGAAACAGAAAAAGCCCGGTCTGATCTGACCGGGCTTTTCTCTTGGTGGACGCCGGATATCAGCGCTTGGACACCGGGACATAGTCGCGTTTGGGCGCACCGATGTAGAGCTGGCGCGGACGGCCGATGCGCTGCTCCGGATCCTCGATCATTTCGTTCCACTGCGCGATCCAGCCGACGGTGCGAGCGAGCGCAAACAGAACGGTGAACATGGTGGTGGGGAAGCCCAGAGCCTTCAGCGTGATTCCCGAGTAGAAGTCGATGTTCGGATACAGCTTCTTCTCGATGAAGTATTCATCGGTCAGCGCGATGCGCTCCAGTTCCATCGCGACTTCCAGCATCGGGTCGTCCTTGATGCCGAGTTCGCCGAGAACTTCATGCGTGGTCTTCTGCATGATGCGGGCGCGCGGGTCGTAGTTCTTGTAGACGCGGTGGCCGAAGCCCATCAGGCGGAACGGATCGTTCTTGTCCTTGGCTCTTGCGACATATTCCGGAATACGGTCGACCGAGCCGATTTCGGCAAGCATGTTGAGCGCCGCCTCGTTGGCGCCGCCGTGGGCCGGGCCCCACAGGCAGGCGATGCCGGCCGCGATGCAGGCGAACGGGTTGGCACCGGAGGAGCCGGCAAGGCGAACGGTGGAGGTCGACGCGTTCTGCTCGTGGTCGGCGTGGAGGATGAAGATGCGGTCCATCGCGCGCGACAGCACCGGATTGACGACATACTCCTCGCAAGGAACGGCAAAGCACATGCGCAGGAAGTTCGAGGCGTAGTCGAGATCGTTCTTCGGGTAAACGAAGGGCTGGCCGATGTGGTACTTGTAGGCCATCGCAGCAATCGTCGGCATCTTGGCGATCATGCGCAGCGAGGCAACCATGCGCTGATGCGGATCGGTGATATCCGTGGAGTCGTGGTAGAAGGCCGACAGGGCGCCGACGCAGCCGCACATTACCGCCATCGGGTGGGCGTCACGGCGGAAGCCGGTGAAGAAACGCGACATCTGCTCGTGCACCATGGTGTGGTGCGTGACGCGGTAGTCGAAGTCGTCCTTCTGGGCCTTCGTCGGCAGTTCGCCATAGAGCAGCAGATAGCAGACTTCGAGAAAATCGCCATGTTCTGCAAGCTGTTCGATCGGGTAGCCGCGGTGCAGCAGCACGCCTTCGTCGCCGTCGATATAGGTGATCTTGGATTCGCAGGAGGCCGTCGAGGTAAAGCCTGGGTCGTAGGTGAAAGTGTCGGTCTGCTTGTACAGCGTGCCGATGTCCACGACCGACGGACCGATCGTACCCTGTCGCAGGGGTAGCTCCACCTTCTTGTCACCGATGGTGACGTCCGCGCTCTTTCCCGTCATGAGGACCTCCATTGCTTCATTGTGGCACGGGCGTGCCAAAACCTTGCGGTGCCGCCTTGCTACCCCATTTGCCCGGCCCTGCCAAGCAGAACTAAAGGCACATTTGTGCGATGCAAAATCGACGTTCCGGCAACGCAATATCTACTCTTCCGCAGCAGTTGCAAGCAACTTATGAGGGAGCTGCCGGGATTGTTGAGGTGGCATCCTTTTTCGTACGCGAATGCGCGGCGTTAACAATTTTCTGTTGCGGCTCTAAATCCTGAGTTGCAGTATGGTGCAGCCTGGGGGCGAGGGGCTTCGACATGGCATTGGTAACTTCGACAAAAGCCGCGAATCCGGTGCGGATACCGGCCGAGACGCCGTCCACGGCCTTGGCGGCCGTCGGGCAGGCGGCCAAGCCGGGTGGAGCACTCCCGAAGCGCTCAGGGTACGCCGTTGCCGCCACAGGAGCCGCTCTGTCGGCCGCATTCAATCCCGCAGGCCTCAGCGCAGCCTGGCGCAGGGAAAGGGAATATGGAGCCGGGTTTCTCTTCGTCCCGCTCTTCGTCGGGGCCGGCGCTTGGATCTGGTATCTTTATGCGCCAGGACCTTATCTGCTGCTCACCGGCTTTGTCACATTAGGCCTTGCGTCCTGTCTGACATGGCATCGGCCGGGCCCCCTTCCGATGGCCACACGGCTTGGCTTCCTCCTGCTTCTCGGGCTTGTGCTTGCGGCGATCGAAAGCTGGCGGCTGTCGACGGTGCTGCTCGACCAGCCGGTCACGACATTCGTCACCGGGCAGGTGCTGTCGCGGGAGGCCGACGACCGCGGACGCATGCGCTATCGCGTTGCCCTCGAGCGTACCGAAGATCCCGTGCTGAGGCGGCCGCCGACCGTCGTGAACCTTCTTGCCCGCAGCCCGCACGAGGCGATCGCCATCGGTGGAACGATTGCGGGACGCGCGCGGTTGAGCCCGCCGTCGGGGCCGGCCCTGCCAGGCCTCAACGATTTCGCCTTCGATGCCTATTTCGCCGGGACTGGCGCGGTCGGTTTCTTCTATGGCAGGCCGACCGCACTTCCTCCGGCGTCCCCAGCAGGTGGCGCCTCCCCGACCATCGACGCCAAGAAGATGATTGCCGGCTGGCGCAACGCGATAACCGAGAGAATCCGCGGCCAGATCGGTGGCGATGCCGGGGCGATCGCTGCAGCGCTCGTGACCGCAGAGCAGCGCGGCATCAGTCCGGATACGGTCGAGGCGCTGCGCCAGGCCGGACTGGCGCACGTGCTGGCGATCTCCGGCCTGAACATGGTTCTGGCTGCCGGCACCTTCCTCGTCGGCGCTCGTCTGCTGCTCGCCCTTCTGCCGGGTGTCGCCGAGCGATACCCCGTCAAGAAGATCGCCGCAGTCGGCGGACTTGTGATGGTGACATTGTACATCCTGATCTCGGGCGGGGCGATTTCCGCCATCCGTTCGTGGCTGATGATCGTCGTCATGCTGACCGCGGTTCTTTTCGACCGCGTCGCGATCAGCATGCGCAACATCGCCCTGTCGGCGCTCATCATCCTGGCGGTGACGCCATCGGCCATCACGGGGCCGGGCTTCCAGATGTCCTACGCCGCCACGCTGGGGCTTGTCGCCGGCTATGCCGCTTGGCGGGAGCGTTCCGTCCATCGCGAGCGACCGAGGGCTGCCTATCTCCGGCTGGCCGAGGCAGCATCGGCGTTTTTCGCCGGCCTCCTGCTCTCGTCGCTGATCGGCGGTGCCGCAACGTTCATCTACTCGGTCGGCCATTTTCACCGCATTCCGGCCTACGGGTTGGTCGGCAATCTCGTCGCCATGCCGATCATCTCGATCGTGGTGATGCCGATGGCGGTCATCGCTATGATGCTGATGCCGTTCGGGCTCGATTGGCTGCCGCTCAAGATCATGGGCTGGGGCATCGACTGGATGATCGCCATGGCGGCGTGGGTGTCGGGCTGGGACGGCGACATTGTCACCGGGCGCCTGCCGGCGCTGGCCTTTGTGCTTGTCGCGCTCGGCGGCGGGCTCGTCTGTCTGTTCCGCACCCGGCTGGCCTTGTTGGGCCTGCTGCCGGTTGCAGTTGGGGCGTCGCTTGCGATGGTCGACAGGCCGACGCCCCGGCCGCACCTTCTGGTTTCGGAGGACGCAAGACTCGTCGCGCTCGTCTCAGGCGACGGCGCGGCGACCAACCGGCCACGGCCTCCGGACTTTGTCTACGACCAGTGGCGCCGTGCCTTGCAGCTCCATACCCACCAGCCCCCGCGGATGATTGCCGTTGCAAACGGAGCAGGGCAGGGTGAAAGTGCGCCGCCGCCGGCAACCGGGCCCGGCCCGCGACGCAACGCGCTTACTGACGCCGACCTTGACCTTGCGCACCAGGAGATACCGGCGGCCCTTGCCGAAGCGGGCGACGAGAGGCGCTTCGCATGCCGGCGCGCGGCATGGTGCGCCGGCGTTGCACAGGCCGGTTGGCGTGTCGTCTGGATCGAAAACCCAGGCTATCTCGGTGTCGCCTGCGACAGCGCCGATATCGTCGTCTCGACCCATCATCGTGGTATCGAAGCATGCCGCTCAGGCGCGCGGCTGGTCACGGCTGGCACACTTCGAAGAACCGGCGCCTTGGAATTTTCGCCTGTCGAGGATGCGAACCCGACCGTCGATGGCACCGCCTACGTCGTCACACAGGCGGTAACGGGACTCAATCGTCCCTGGAACCTGCACCGGCTCTATGACTGGCGAACGGACCAATACGTCGGTGCGCGCGACGGAGAGACGCCTACTGATAGCGGCGAATGAGGCCCACGAGCTTGCCCTGGATCTTGACGCGGTCCGGCCCGAAGATCCTGGTCTCGTAGGCCGGATTCGCCGCCTCAAGCGCGATGGAGGCGCCCTTGCGGCGGAAGCGCTTCAGCGTCGCCTCCTCGTCGTCGACAAGCGCCACGACTATGTCTCCGGGAGAGGCGGTGTTGAGGTTGCGAATGATGACGGTATCGCCGTCGAGAATGCCGGCCTCAATCATCGAATCGCCCTTGACCTCCAGGGCGTAGTGTTCGCCCGCGCCAAGCATTTCCATGGGAACGGCAATGTCGTGCGTATTGTTCTGAATCGCCGAAATCGGAACGCCGGCGGCGATCCTGCCCATGACCGGCACCGATACCGAGCCGTCGGGTGCTGCCGGCGGCTGCTTCTCTTCGGCGGGTCTGGCCTTGCCGAGGCTGCCTTCGATGACGGATGGCGAAAAGCCGCGGCGCGCCTTCAGGCTTGGGGTGTAGGCTTCGGGCAGCTTGATCACCTCAAGCGCACGCGCCCGGTTCGGCAGCCTGCGAATGAAGCCCCGTTCCTCGAGGGCGGTGATGAGACGGTGGATCCCCGACTTGGAGGCGAGATCGAGCGCGTCCTTCATTTCGTCGAACGAAGGCGGAATACCGGTCTCCTTCATCCGCTCGTGAATGAAGAGAAGCAATTCCTGTTGCTTGCGGGTCAGCATGGCTCGTCCACCAAAATCACGAAACAAATCCGGAACAAACACTATCTGTTCCATATGTGTTCCGCAAGCCTCTAAAATTTCGTGAACATATTAGCGTATCCGGTCTTGTTCGCTGCCAGACGGATGGCACGTTGACGGCGCATGGCGAACGGTTGTAAAGCCAAGCTCAGCGAGGCCCCAATGCTCCAAGTGGGGATGTAGGCCGTGCAACGGAAGAGTGTCCGAGTGGTTTAAGGAACCGGTCTTGAAAACCGGCGTGCGGGAAACCGTACCGTGGGTTCGAATCCCACCTCTTCCGCCATAAGTCATTTAATTAAATATATTTTCTCAAGGCGTCCGGCTCGCTAGCGGTCCGCGTTGCGCTCGTCTGTGTCGGCAATGAGGCGGTAGCCGACGCCGGGTTCGGTCTGGACGATGCGCGGCTGGCCCGGGTCGCGCTCGATCTTCTGGCGAAGCTGACCGATGAAGACGCGGAGATAGTGCAGGTCTTCCGCGTGTGCGGGTCCCCAGACCGATGTCAGCAGGGTGCGGTGCGTGACGACCCGGCCGGCGTGGTGGGCAAGCAGCGCGAGAAGCTCGTATTCCTTCGGCGTCAGGCGAATCGCTACCCCGTCGCGGGCGACCATCCGAAGGGCAGGGTCGACGGTCAGGCCGTCTGCGGTGACCGGTGCTGGCGGGGCATCGGGTCTGCCGTGGTGGCGCATCGCGCTGCGGATGCGCGCCGTCAGTTCACCGATGCCGAAAGGCTTCTCCACATAATCGTCGGCGCCAAGGTCAAGGGCGGCGATCTTTTCGCTTTCGCGGTCGCGCGCGGAAAGAATAATGATAGGCACCGTGGACCACCCGCGCAGGCTGGCGATGACGTCTTTTCCATCCATGTCGGGCAGACCGAGGTCGAGTATGACGAGATCGGGTGCGCCGGTGGCGACGGTCTTGACAGCATTGGCGCCATTTTCGGCCTCCACCACGTCATAGCCTGCCGCCGTGAGCGCCGGGCGGAGGAAGCGTCTGATCTGGGGCTCGTCGTCGACGACGAGAATGCGGCCGAGCGTCATCTTTCCTCTTTTCCCGCCACCGCGTCGCCTGCGGGAAAGCGCAGGACGATGCGGGTACCGCGCCTATTGGCGGCCGGGCTTTCCGCATGAATGCGCCCGCCCATCGCCTCGACGAAGCCGCGCGCGATGGAAAGGCCCAAGCCCGTTCCGGGCGCGCGCCCGTCCGTACTGGAGCGACGATAGAATTTCTCGAAGATGCGGTCGAGGTCTTCGGCGGGTATTCCCCTGCCACGGTCGGTTACGGAGATCGTGACCTCGCGTCCGTTACGCTTGGCATCCACGTCCACCGCTTCGCCGGCGCCATATTTGGCGGCGTTGTCCAGCAGGTTGAACAGAACCTGCCCGAGCAGAATCGCGTCTCCCCGGATCACCGGCAGGTCTCGGTCGACGCTCATCGAGAACGGCTGGGCCGGAAAATACTTCCGTGCTCTTGTAACAGAGGTGCGGATGACGTCTGCGACGTCCACCCAATCTCGGCTTGCGACCAGCGTGCCGGTGGCAATGCGCGTCATGTCGAGAAGATTGGCGACGAAGCGACTGAGGCGCGCGCCTTCCTCCTCGATCGACTGCAGCAGATCGTCGCGACTTTCCGGAGGTATGCGCTCGCCATATTCGCGCAGGCTCGTCACCGCACCGGTAATGGTTGCCAGCGGCGTGCGCAGGTCGTGCGAGATAGATGAAAGCAGCGCCTCCCGATAGCGTTCGCTTTCCTGCCGTGCGACGTGTTCTGCACTCTCCAAGGTGAGGCGGGCGCGGTCGATGGCGGTGGCTGCCTGGTCGAGGATCGCGGCGAGCATGCGCTCAGAGCTGGAATCCAGTCCGTCCTGCCCGAACTCGTAGCCGCACACGCCGACGATCCCGTGAGGGCTGGTCAATGGCCGGAACTGGAAACGACAAGCGGGCAGGGTGCCGGTACCGGCCCCGGCCACCTCCTTCCGCTCGTTCGCCCAGCGCGCTGCGGCAAGTTCGCCGACGCCGAGTTCCGTATCGGGCGGCCAGGCTGCTACCGTTTCCAGTTCGGTGCCGCGCGGCATGAGCAGGACGACATTGCGCCTGATGCTTGCGTGAAGCTGCGTGACGCAGGCCCAGAGCACGTCGTCGGGATTGGCGGTGCCCGTCAGCTTGCGGGCGAAATCGTAGAGCGCCTGAACGGCGGCGGCGCGCCGCCCCGCCGAACGGGCCTGGTCGCGAATGCGGGAGGCGAGGCTGCCGGCTAGGACGGCCGCTGCCACGAAGACGCACAGAGCGAAGACTTCGTGCGGAGAGGCGATCGTGAACGTGTAGAGCGGCGGGATGAAGAAGAAATTATAGGTGAGCGCCGACAGAAGGGCCGCCAGCAGCGCCGCGGCAAAACCGGCATAGGCGGCTGCCCCGAGCACGGCAAGAAGGAACACCAGCGAGATGTTGGGCAGTTGCGTGAAACGGTCGATAACGACGCCGAGCGCCGTCGCAGGCGCGACGAAAAAAAGTGCGGCGCCGAGCGATTTCGCAAATGTGGAGAAGCGGGGACGCAGGCGCACCGGGGGCGCCGGGCGCTGCGGACGGCCATCCGGCATCACCAGATATAGACCGATTGCGCTCGCCTCCCGAGTCAGCGCATCGGCCAGGCCGGAACGGAGCGGGTGACGGAACCACGCTCTTTTCTGCGCGCCGATGACGATCTGTGTTGCATGTTCGCGCCTTGCCAACTGGAGGATCTCGGCCACGAAATCGTTGCCCGCCACATGCTTTGTTTCCGCGCCCATACGCGCGGCCAGGCGAAACAGTTCATCGATCCGCCGCAGGCTGTTTTCGTCCATCGTCTCCCGATCGGCGCGCGCGATGCTGGCCACGGTCCATGGTGCGTTCAAGCCCGCAGCCAGACGGCTCGCCACGCGGATGACCTTTTCGGACAGCGCATCCGGGCCAATGCAGACGAGTAGCCGCTCGCCGGTGGCCCACGGCCCCTCGATGGCGTTCTGGCGCAGATAGTCGACCATCTGATCGTCCACCCGGCCGGCGGCCCGGCGCAGCGCAAGCTCGCGCAGCGCCGTGAGATTCCCTAGCCGGAAGAAGCGTTCGACGGCGTGGCGCGCGCTCTCCGGCAGATAGATCCTGCCTTCCTTGAGTCGGCCAATGAGTTCGGCTGGCGGCAGGTCCACCAGCAACACCTCGTCGGCACGCTTCAGCACGATGTCGGGCACGCGTTCGCGCACCGTGACGCCGGTAATCTGCGCAACGAGGTCGGAGAGGCTCTCAAGGTGTTGGATATTGAGCGCCGTCCATACGTCGATACCGGCCGCCAGTAGCTCGTCGATGTCCTGAAACCGCTTCGGGTGGCGCAGGCCGTTCGGGTTCGAATGGGCCAGCTCGTCGACGATAAGGACCTGCGGATGGCGTGCAAGGGCGGCATCGAGGTCGAATTCCTCCAGCGTCCGGCCATGATAGGGCATGCGCAGGCGGGTAAGCACTTCGAGCCCATCGAGAAGGGAGGAGGTCTCGTCTCGCCCGTGCGTCTCCACCAGCCCCACGACGATGTCCGCGCCGTCGCGCTTCAGGCGCTGGGCGCGGCTCAGCATTGCATAGGTCTTGCCCACGCCGGGTGCAGCCCCAAGGAAAATCGTCAACTTGCCCCGCCGGTCCTTCTCCGTCAGGGCAAGCAGCGCATCGGGGTCGGCGCGCAATGGATCGTCTCGTTCGTCTGCCGGCATCTCAACTCTTTAGCGCATCCAGCGCCAGATTGAGTTCTAGCACATTCACCCGTGGTTCGCCGATGAAACCTAATGCACGGTTGTCGATGTGGTCGCGGACAATCTTACGGAGGGCCTCCGGCTCAAGACCGCGGGTGCGTGCCACCCGATCCACCTGTGCTGCGGCAAAATCCGGAGAGACATGCGGATCGAGACCGGAGCCGGAGGCTGTCGCCGCGTCTGTCGGAATAGCGCCTGCGATACCCGCTGCGCGCAGACGTTGAACCTCGGCCGCGACACGGTCGCGCAGCTTGGCCGAGGTGGTGCCGAGGTTGGAGCCGGAGGAGGCGGAGGCGTTGTAGGCCTCCAGTGCGGTGGCGGACGGTCGCGGCCAAAAATAGCGATCGCTCGTGAAATTCTGGCCGATCAGGGTTGAACCGACGACCGTTTCGCCGCGTTGGACAAGCGAGCCTTCGGCCTGTGCGGGAAACAGGGTCTGCGCGAGGCCGGTGACGGCAAGCGGATAGCACAGGCCCGTCACCAGAGTGAAGAAGGTGACCGTAACGAGGGCGGGGCGAAGTTGATTCAGCATGACTACACCAGATGAAGACTTGAAACGGCCATGTCGATGACCTTGATGCCGGCGAACGGCAGCAACAGGCCGCCGAGGCCATAGATGAAGAGGTTGCGGCGCAGGAGCGCGGCTGCGCCGGCCGGCCGGTAGGCGACGCCTTTCAGGGCCAGCGGTATGAGCGCTATGATTATCAGGGCGTTGAAGATCACGGCCGACAGGATCGCCGACTGGGGCGAGGCGAGGCCCATGATGTTGAGGCCGCCCAGGGCCGGATAGGTGGCGACAAACAACGCCGGAATGATTGCGAAGTACTTTGCGACGTCATTGGCGATCGAGAAGGTCGTCAGCGAGCCGCGCGTCATCAGCAGCTGCTTTCCGATCTCCACGATCTCGATCAGTTTGGTCGGGCTTGAATCGAGGTCGACCATGTTGGCGGCCTCGCGCGCGGCCTGCGTGCCCGTCTGCATCGCGACGCCGACATCGGCCTGGGCGAGCGCGGGTGCGTCGTTGGTGCCGTCGCCGCACATGGCGATCAGGCGGCCGCCCTGCTGTTCTTTGCGGATGTAGGCAAGCTTGTCCTCGGGCGTGGCTTGCGCCAGGAAATCATCGACGCCAGCCTCCGATGCGATCGCCGCCGCCGTCACCGGGTTGTCGCCGGTGACCATCACGGTGCGGATGCCCATGGCGCGCAGTGCGGCAAAGCGCTCCTTGATGCCGGGTTTGACGACATCCTTCAGATGAATGACGCCCAGAAGCCGGTCTCCGTCGGCCACGCCGAGCGGCGTACCGCCGGCGCGCGCGATGTGATCCACGGCCTGCGAGAACTCCGCAGGGGCTTTACTCTGCTGCACGCCGGCAAATTTCAGGATCGCATCGACCGCGCCCTTGCGCAGCCGATGTGCGCCCATGTCGACGCCGGAGAGCCGGGTCTGCGCGGTGAAGGGAATGGTCGCATCGACTGGCGTTTTCGGCACGGCCAGCCCGAACTCGCCCGTCGCCAGCGCGGCTATCGAGCGGCCCTCCGGCGTTTCATCGGAAAGCGAGGCGAGCAGCGCGGCCTCTGCCAACTGCCGGGGCGTGACACCCGGTGCCGGGATGAAGTCCGTGGCCATTCGGTTTCCGAAAGTGATCGTGCCGGTCTTGTCGAGGAGAAGGGTGTCCACGTCGCCCGCCGCCTCCACGGCCCGCCCCGAAGTGGCAATGACGTTGAAGCGCACGAGGCGATCCATGCCGGCAATGCCGATGGCCGAGAGCAGGCCGCCGATGGTGGTCGGAATGAGGGTAACGAGCAGTGCGGCGAGAACCGTAACCGAGACCAGTGTGCCCGAGTAGCCCGCGAGGCCCCAGACCGTGACGACGACGATGAGGAAGACGAGCGTAAGCCCCGAGAGCAGGATGGACAAAGCGATTTCATTCGGCGTCTTCTGTCGCTCGGCGCCTTCGATGAGCGCAATCATCCTGTCCACGAAGCTTGCGCCGGGCGGTGTCGTGATTCGGATCCGGAGCCGGTCGGACAGCACCTGCGTGCCGCCGGTGACGGCAGAGCGGTCGCCGCCGGCTTCGCGGATGACGGGGGCTGATTCGCCTGTCACCGCACTTTCGTTGACGGAAGCAACGCCTTCGACCACCTCGCCGTCGCCGGGGATCAGTTCTCCGGCGTCGACCACCACCACGTCGCCCACCTTGAGCATCGTGGCGGGGACCTCTTCTTCGGCGCCGTTTGCGCCGATCCTGCGGGCGGACAGGTTGGAACGGGTCCGCTTCAGGCTGTCTGCCTGCGCGCGGCCCCTGCCTTCGGCAACCGCTTCGGCGAAGGTGGCGAAGAGGACGGTGAACCAGAGCCAGGCGGCGATCTGCCCGGAGAAGGCAGCACCGGCGGGATCTGCGATCAGGTCGCGAACGAAGAGAAGTGTCACCATCGCCGCCACGACCTCGGTGACGAATATCACCGGATTGCGCAGTAACTGGCGCGGATCGAGCTTGACGAAGGCGTTCTTCGCGGCTGGACCCAGGATGGCGGGATCGAAGAGATTTGGTTTAGCTGGGCGGTGTTGGGACATGAGATCCCTCCTTCAATAGGTCTGGCCGGCGAGCATCGCGAAATGTTCGACGATGGGGCCAAGGGCGAGCGCGGGAAAGAATTGCAGCCCGCCGAGAATGAGGATGATGGCGATGAGAAGACCGACAAAGAGAGGGCCGTCGGTCGGGAACGTGCCGGAGGATGCGGGAGAGCGCACCTTCTTTGCCAGCGAACCGGCTATCGCCATGACCGGAACGGCATAGGCGAAGCGGCCAAGCAGCATCGCGATCCCGAGCGTCGTGTTGTACCACGGCGTATTGCCGGACAGACCGCCGAAGGCCGAACCGTTGTTGCCGGCAGCGGAGGTGAAGGCGTAAAGAATTTCCGAAAGCCCGTGCGGCCCGGCGGTCCCAACGCTTGCAACCGCCCCCGGAAGGACTGCGGAGATTGAAGTGAAGCCGAGAATGGCAAGCGGCACGATGAGCACTGCGAGCATGGCATACTTCATTTCACGGCTTTCGATCTTCTTGCCCAGAAATTCCGGGGTGCGTCCGACCATGAGGCCGGCGACGAAGACCGAGAGCAGGGCGAATACGAGCATGCCGTAGAGCCCGGAGCCGACGCCGCCCGGCAGCACTTCGCCAAGCTGGATCAGGAACATCGGGACGAGCCCGCCAAGACCGGTGAACGAACCAAGCATGCCGTTGACGCCGCCGTCCGAAAGGCCGGTGGTGACCGCCGCGTAGAGTGCCGTCATTGCCTGGCCGAAGCGGACTTCCTTGCCTTCCATATTGCCCTGGGCGCTGTCGACGCCGAGCGCGGTCAGGATCGGATTGCCGGCTGTTTCGGCCCAGTAGACGACGGCCACGCCTGCGACGAGCAGGATCATCATGGTCAGCAGCAGCGTCCAGCCCTGGCGGCGGTTGCCGACCATCTGGCCGAAGGTGAAGACGAGGGCCGCGGAGACCGACAGCATGGCGAAGATGTTGAGGTAGTTCGCAAATGCGGAGGGGTTTTCGAAGGGATGCGCGGCATTGACGTTGAAGAAGCCGCCACCGTTTGTGCCAAGTTGCTTGATCGCTTCCTGGCTTGCGACCGGGCCGAGCGCGATGACCTGCTGCGCACCATCAAGCGTCTGGGCGGTGACACCGGCGCTGAGCGTCTGTGGCAGGCCCATGGCAACGAAAGCCAGAGCGACGATCAATGCCAGCGGTAGCAGGACATAGAGCGTCGCCCTCGTCATATCTATCCAGAAATTGCCGATCGTCGCCGCCTGCGACCGGGCGAAAGCGCGCGTCAGCGCCATGGCGAGTGCCATGCCGGTGGCAGCGGACAGGAAATTCTGTACGGTCAGCCCCGCCATCTGGCTGAAATGGCTCATCGTGGTTTCGCCGGCATAGTTCTGCCAGTTCGTGTTGGTCACGAAGCTAACCGCGGTGTTGAAGGCGAGATCGGGCGGAACGTTGCCGAAACCCTGGGGATTCAGCGGCAGGTAGGCCTGAAGCCGCAGGGCCGCATAAAGCGCGATGAAGCCCGCGAGCGAGAAGGCGAGCATGGCAAGCGTATAGCCGAGCCAGCCCTGTTCCTTCTTCGGGTCGACGCCGGCCATTGCATAAAGGCCGTGCTCGACCGGAGCGAGAATGGGGGAAAGCCAAGTTCTTTCGCCGGAGAAAACCCTGGCCATGTAAAGGCCGAGCGGTTTGACGACTGCGAGAACGGCAAGGAAAAGGAGGCCGATTTGCAGCCACCCGATGAGGGTCATGATTGTTCTCCCGAAAGATCAGAAACGCTCGGGACGCAACAGCGTCACGACGAGGTAGATGCCGAGCGCGATGGCGACGGCGAGGCCGAAAAGAGGCTCCAGCATGGTTCCTCCTTTTCAGAGCCGCGACAGCGCGCCGGCATAGAGGGCCAGCAACAGCAGAGTGCCGCCCCCAAGCGCCAGAAAGACAAAGTCGGACATGTTCGTTACTCCTGATTGATGATCAGGAAACGTTACGTCCGTCCAAGGTCATGTTTCGATTGGGAAGATGCCGCTACGGCATAAGGAAAACATAAAGGTCGCGCCGAGCGGCGGAAAAGGGGAGAGGCGAAATTATGCCCGCTGGTGGGGCCGTCTCGCGGCTGCGTCAGCGGCAATACAACGGGGGAAGCAGGGTGCTGCGCCTCCACGCAAACGGCAGACGACGGATATCCCGCACAACCCGAAAGGACTAAGGAGGCATCCCGCCCGCCAGGCGGTGCCCGGCCTCCGGCAAGCCGCGGAGGCCGGGCAGGGGCTGGGCCGGGGATCAGTTGACGGAGGTCAACGTCATCGAGGTGCCGGTGGCGGCGATGTTGAGGCCGAGCTGGCCAGTCACACTGATCGTCTGCAAATGGATGGATCCGGAGGTGCCGCCGACAAGGATGTTGGCGCCGACGCCCGCTCCGACGGTCGCTTCCGCGGTTGCGCCCTGGTAGATGCCGGCGAGGGAACCCTGGTGATAACCCGCGGTCGGCGCGAGGACGGCCCACACAAGGCGACCGCGCGTGGTGAAGCCGAGATAGACGCCCAGCTTGCGGATTTCGCCGCGATAGTGATCGACCGGTTCACTGCCCATCGTGGTCACGAAGGCGCAATCCACCTCCTTGGCCGATCCCAGGACATAGCCCGCGCCGCCGCCGATGGAGCACTCGAGGTATCCGATCCGAACGCCGTCGCGAGCGCCGGCCTCCACGACGACCGGAACGTCGGGCTTGACCATGTCGGCAGCACGCGCGCCCGAAACACCGCTTGCGACAACGGTCATCGTGCTCAGGGCAACGGCAATAAACTTCTTCATTTCATTCTCTCCTGTTTCGGCAACGCGTTGATTGCGCGCCGTTATTCAATGCGTGTGGTTCGACGACAGGAACGCGGCTCCATCCGCGAGGTTCCGTGGAAGACGAATCTGACGCCTCACTCGTCGCTTCGCATTGAGGCGTTTCGACGGCACCGGAAGCGAGTTTCGAGGGGGTGCAACCTTGTGCAGAGAGAGCCTGGAAACGTTGCAGTCGACATCGGTCCTTTTACAGATGGAAAAGTCATCGGTGTCGTGCACGCTTGTAGGAATGTCGTCTTTTCCGCCGTCTGCAAATATATCCATACGGCTGGCAGGGCTGCGGATTGATTAAAGTTTTCATTAACTATGATTCAAATCTGTTCGTCTGTTGCAGCATTTCCGCGCATCCACGTTCGCATTTTTGCCATTTTGAGGACATGATTAATGTATTGTTTTGATCAGACGACTATCGAACGGCCGATCGCAGGGCAGGCGATCTTCTACCGAATTCGACGGGGACTAGCGGCGTGGGACATATGAATCGCGGTATTTTCTTGGCCGGCACGCGCACGGCTATCCGTCTTGCGGCCATCCCGGCCATGTGTGTCGGCCTTGCGGCCTGCAACACGACGGGCGAAACGGCGAAGAAGGCGGGTCGCAGCAAGGAGTATTTCGCCGAGTCCGAATATGGCGTGAAAGCAAGCCCGAGGGTGGTCCGGGAAGGGCAGCCGGTGCCAAAGGGCGGCGGTCGCTACCAGGTGGGCCAGCCCTATGTCGTGCGTGGCAAGTGGTACACGCCGAAGGAAGATCCGAATTACAACAAGACCGGTCTCGCTTCGTGGTACGGCTCTGCGTTTCATGGTCGTTACACCGCCAACGGTGAAGTCTATGACAAGTACCACCTGTCCGCCGCCCACCCCACGTTTCCGCTGCCGAGCTACGCCCGTGTCACCAACCTCGAGAACGGCTCCTCCGTCATCGTGCGCGTGAACGATCGCGGTCCCTATTCGAAAGGCCGCATCATCGACGTATCCTCCAAGGCGGCAGAGATGCTGGACGTGAAGGGCAAGGGAACGGCGAATGTCCGCGTGCAGTATGTCGGAAAAGCGCCGCTCGACGGTCATGACATGCCGTTCCTGATGGCGTCCTACGTGCCGAAGGGCGCCCGTGGCCCGGTCGTCGATCCCGGCGGCCAGATCGCGACCGGCGTGATGGTCGCGTCGGCCGCCCCGATGTCTGAAACCTTCGCAGCCGTTGTTCCGACCTTCGCCGAACGCAGCGCGGAGCCTTCATCTTCCGGCATGACCGCGCTTGCCGCGGAAACGCCGGAAACGCCGGCTTTCGCGACGATGGGTCAGTTCGTGATGTTGCCGGAAATCGGCCCCGTTCCGCGGGAGCGCCCCGATTCGGGTTCGGGGTACAATCCAGGCTTTGCCGCAGCCTATGCCCCTGATGCTGCCGAACCTTCCGCGGCCGCTGCTTTCGATGCCATCCTTCAGCGCGACGGTTCCATGATCCTGCTGTCGCGGCCGGCCGATCCTGCGTGAAGAAGGCGATCCTGCTCAAAGAAGCTGAGGGAAGGGGCTTTCGGCCGCTTGCCGAATGCGCCGAGGTGTAGGACCCTGATCAGGTCGCGATCTTTCAGAATCGCTCCTGATGCTTTGGGGCTTTGACTTTGCGCATGTCGTCACCGCAAACCGCTCAGGTTTGTGTGGCAGGCTCAAAGGAGGTCCCAGGGAGATTACATGTCCTTGCGCTCGCTCGCCGTCCTCCTTTTCTGCCTCTTCCTGCCCCTTGGCGTGCTTGCCCAGACAGCGCCGGTATCCGGCGCCTTCGATACCAAGGCGAAGCAGGCGTTCCTGGTCGATGGCCGCACCGGCACCATCCTGTTTTCGCGTCGCGAAGACGAGACGGTCACCGCCGCATCGCTGGCGAAGGCAATGACGCTTGCCGTCGTCTTCAAGGCATTGCGTGCGGGTGAGATCAGCCTCGACACGACCTATCCCGTTTCGGAACATGCCTGGCGCACGGGCGGAGCACCGTCGCGCACGGCAACGATGTTCGCGGCACTGAAGTCGCAGGTGCGTGTCGAGGATCTCATCCGGGGCGTCGCCGTTCAGGCGGCGAACGACGCATGCATCATCCTTGCCGAAGGCATGTCCGGTTCGGAGGGGGCGTTTTCGGCCCGGATGAACGAGGAAGCCAAGGCGCTGGGGCTGGCGAATTCGCATTTTGCCAACGCCACCGGTCTGCCCGATCCCGGAAATCGCGTCAGCATGCGCGATCTGGTGACCCTGGCGCGTTATCTGCAGCAGACCTATCCGGAATTCTATCGCTACTACGCCGAGCCGGAATTCGAGTGGAACCGGATCAAGCAGCGCAATCGCAACCCGCTGGTTTCGATGAACATCGGCGCAGACGGGCTGGTGATGGGATTTGCCGAGGACGCCGGGTACGGCCTCGTTGCTTCCGTGGAGCGGGACGGGCGCCGGCTCTTTCTGGCGATGAGCGGCCTTTCGAGCGACAAGGAAAGGCTTGACGAGGCCCGGCGCATTAGCGACTGGGGAATGACGGCTTTTGTGACGAAGACGCTCTTCAAGGCGGGCGAGACAGTGGCCGAAGCCAGCGTTTATGGTGGCAG
Organism: Pseudomonadota bacterium; assembly: GCA_023404095.1. GTDB lineage: Bacteria > Pseudomonadota > Alphaproteobacteria > Rhizobiales > Rhizobiaceae > Mycoplana. The sequence continues at coordinate 186,154 of JAEYDD010000072.1, forward strand.
CAGCGGCGGGGTGACGCTGGTTACGCCGCAGAACGTCGACGTGCTTCTTCCCGTCGATAACGCCGAGCGCCTGTCGGCACGCGTCGTCTATTCCTGGCCATTGCGCGCGCCAGTCGCACCCGGGCAGCAGGTCGGCGTTCTGCGGATCTGGAACGGCGATCGCTTCCTCCGGGAGGTGCCTCTCGAGACGGCAGGTGCAGTCGAGGTGGGAACGCTGACGCGCCGGGCGCGCGATGCCCTGCAGGAACTTCTGTTCTTCTGGCTGTGATGTCGAGGGTAGGCGGTTATCCACGGGGAGCGATTTCCCGGCGCGGGACCGCAAATCGATTTTCCGTTGCCGCCGATTTGGTCTACTAAAGCGCGGCGTTGGTTTCCGGATTCGTGATCGGCGCCCTGGTTTTGACCATGTAGGCATAGTCGTCGCAAAATCGCTGCACGCGATCGCGCGACATGCTCTATTGGGTGGAATTGGCCTGCAAGGGTTGTGACCGGCAGTGGCGCCGGACGATAGAAGGTCGGGTTTGGCTGGTTTGGGCGGATTGTTCATAACGTTCGAGGGCGGCGAGGGGGCCGGGAAGTCCACCCAGATCCGATTGCTTGCGGAAGCGCTTCGTGAACGCGGCCACAGCGTCGTTCTGACGCGCGAGCCGGGCGGGTCGCCGGGCGCCGAGGCGGTTCGGCACGTGATCCTTTCGGGCGCGGCGGAGCGTTTCGGCACGCGGATGGAGGCGCTGCTTTTCGCTGCCGCCCGCAGCGACCACGTAGAGGAGATCATCCGGCCGGCGCTACACGCGGGCAAGGTCGTGCTCTGCGACCGCTTTATGGATTCGTCACGCGTCTATCAGGGCATCACGGGCAATCTGGAACCCGATTTCGTCGAACGGCTGCAGCGCGTCGCGGTGAACGGCGTGATGCCGGATTGCACGCTGATCCTGGACCTGCCGGCCGCCATCGGCCTGGAGCGGGCCCGCCAGCGCGCCGGGGGCCCGATCGGCAGCGAACCGGACCGCTTCGAGAAGGAAGAGATCCAAACCCACGAAAAGCGCCGCGAGGCGTTTCTCGATCTCGCCGATCGCGAGCCGCTACGGTGCCGGGTGATCGACGCGACGCAATCGCGCGAGGAAATCGCGCGCCAGGTGCTTGCCACGGTGGAACCGCTGCTGCCGCTGTCGCGGCGCGACCGGCCGGCCATTTCGGAGGATGCGAGTTGAGTGCGGAGCAGCCAGGCGTGCTCGACGGTGCCGTGGCGCCTGCCGAGCAGAGGCGACTTTTCGGCCACGGCGAAGCTGCGGCCTTCCTCGCCCAATCCTATCGATCGGGCAAGGGGCATCATGCGATCCTGATCGAGGGGCCGGAGGGGATCGGCAAGGCGACACTCGCATTCCGCTTCGCTCATCACATACTCTCGCATCCCGATCCGCGCAGGGCGCCGGAAATAATGGCGGATCCCGACCCTTCCTCCCCTCTCGGCCGACAGATTGCCTCCGGCGCATCACACAATCTGCTGCATCTGTCCCGACCGGTAGACGAGAAGACGGGCAAGATGCGCGCGGCGATCACGGTCGACGAGGTGAGGCGCGCCGGAAAATTCTTCTCGCAGACGTCCGGCACCGGCGGCTGGCGCATCGTCGTCATCGATCCGGCCGACGATCTGAACAGGAACGCTGCGAACGCGATCCTGAAAATTCTGGAAGAGCCGCCGCGCAATGCGCTTTTCCTCGTACTGACGCATGCGCCGGGCAGGCTCCTTCCGACGATCCGGTCGCGCTGCCTTCCCTTGAGCCTTTCGCCCCTGACGGAGCGCGAAGTGGCGGATGCTCTGGACAGTCTCGGTGTGACGCTGCCTGCAGAACAGACGGAACGGGTGCTTACCGCCGCCGGAGGCAGCGTGGCTACGGCGCTGAAGCTGATCAACTACGGTGGCTTCGACATTCTCGAGGCCTTCAGGGCGATCGTATCGCAGGCGGGTGCCGCACCGCGCAAGGACGTGCACAAGCTGGCAGACGTGCTGGCTGCGCGCGACGGCGACACGCTCTACGACTTCTTTTGCAGCCAGGCCATCGATCATATGGTGGAAAAGGCGAGGGCTGCGGGAATAGCCGGCGACGTCGTTGCCGCCGAGCGGACAGCACGGCTCGTGTCCTCGCTGTCGGAAAAAATCACCGTCGCGGCGGCCTACAACCTCGACCGCAAGCAGACGGTCATCGAAGTGCTCGACGAGATCGCTCTGCAGGCAGGCGGCTGACGGACTTCTAGGAGAGGACGAGCTTCGATCCGACCAGCGCCAGCGTGATGGCCAGCATGACGCTGACGAACCGTTCGGAAAGGCGCGGGGAAATGTGGCTGCCGATCACGATGCCGGGAATGGAGCCCAGCAAAAGCGTTGCCAGCAGCAGCCAGTCGACTTCACCGATCACCCAGTAACCAATGCCGGCAACGAAGGTCAGGGGAACGGCGTGCACGATGTCGGAACCGACGACTTCGCGCACTGCGAGGCTCGGATAGAGCGCCAGAAGCACGGTGACGCCGAGCGCTCCGGCGCCGACCGAGGTGAGCGTCACCAGCACGCCGATCGTGAGGCCGAGCACGATGGTGAGAACGCCCACGGTCGCGGGATCGACGCTTTTCTTGGTCCGCCTGATGTCGCCGATCTTCTCTATGATCCGGCGACGAAACAGCAGAAGAACCGAGGTGAGGATCAGCATGTAGCCGAGCGCCATGGTGATCGCGCCGACGGCTGCCACGTTCTTGCGGTCGATGCCCGAAATCAGCCAGAGGGTGACGGCGGCGGCGGGAAGGCTGCCGGCCGCCAACCTGCCGACGACGCGCCAGTCGACCGTCTTGTTGCGGCCGTGCACGGCCGTCCCGGCGCTCTTGGTGATGGCGGCATAGAGCAGGTCGGTACCGACTGCGGTGACGGGATGGACGCCGAACAGAAGAACGAGAAGCGGCGTCATCAGCGAACCGCCACCGACGCCGGTTATACCGACGAGAAGTCCTACAAAGAAGCCTGAGACGGAAAAGAGTGGATTGAACGAATTCCAGAGATCCAAACAGTGCTTCCTTACGGTTCCGAGCGCTTTCGACGATCGTCGGTTCGAAACCTCACGAGTCTCGGGCATAACGCGGTTAATGGGGGCACTGGCCTGTGTCAAGCGATGCCGGGCTGCGTATGGGGCGGGACCGGCGCGCAAACTTGCTGTTTCCCTATCTGCCCGCATGCGGTAATAGCTGCCACCATCACAAGAAAAGACAGGCAAAGCTTCGCCATGAGAGATACCTCGCCCTTCTACATCACCACGGCCATCGCCTACCCGAACGGCAAGCCACATATCGGTCATGCCTACGAGTTGATCGCGACGGATGCCGTGGCCCGCTACCAGCGGCTCGACGGGCGCGACGTGTTCTTCCTGACGGGAACCGACGAGCATGGCCAGAAGATGCAGCAGACTGCGCGCAAGGAGGGGATCTCCGCCCAGGAGCTTGCCGACCGCAATACGGCCGAATTCCAGAAGATGACGGTCCTGCTGAATGCGTCGAACGACGACTTCATCCGCACCACCGAGAAGCGCCACCACGAAGCCAGCCAGATTATCTGGAAGCGAATGGCTGCCGCCGGCGACATCTACAAGGACAGCTATTCGGGCTGGTACTCCGTCCGTGACGAGGCCTACTACCAGGAGGGCGAAACCGAGCTGCGCGATGATGGCGTGCGGTACGGTCCGCAGGGGACTCCGGTGGAGTGGGTCGAGGAGGAAAGCTACTTCTTTCGCCTGTCCGACTATCAGGAGCGGCTGCTGAAGCTCTATGAGGACAATCCGGACTTCATCGGGCCGGCAGAGCGCCGCAACGAGGTCGTATCGTTCGTGAAGTCGGGGCTGAAGGATCTCTCCGTATCGCGCACGACCTTCGACTGGGGCATCAAGGTGCCGGATGATCCGGCGCACGTCATGTATGTCTGGGTCGACGCGCTGACCAACTACATCACCGCGACCGGCTATCTCAGCGATCCGGATGGACCGCGCGCGAAATACTGGCCGGCCGACATTCACATGATCGGCAAGGACATCATCCGCTTCCACGCCGTCTACTGGCCGGCCTTCCTGATGTCGGCGGGCCTGCCGCTGCCCAAGCGCGTCTTCGCGCACGGCTTCCTGCTCAACAAGGGCGAGAAGATGTCGAAGTCGCTCGGCAACGTGGTCGATCCCGTTAATCTCGTCGAGCACTTCGGCCTCGACCAGATCCGCTATTTCCTGCTGCGCGAGGTCTCCTTCGGCCAGGACGGCAGCTACAGCGAGGAGGGGATCGCGACGCGCATCAACTCCGACCTCGCCAACGGCATCGGCAATCTGGCAAGCCGCTCGCTGTCGATGATCGTCAAGAACTGCGACGGCAAGATCCCCGCCTGCGGGCCGCTGAACGAGGCGGACCGGGCGATGCTGTCTTCTGCCGATGCGCTACATTCGGTCACCCGAGACGAGATGGGCAAGCTGATGATCCATCGGGCGCTGACGGCGATCATCGCTGTCGTGTCGGAAGCCGATCGCTACTTCGCCGGCGAGGCGCCGTGGGCGTTGAAGAAGACCGATCCTGACCGGATGGGTACCGTGCTCTACGTGACGGCCGAAGTCGTCCGCCAGATCGCCATCCTGCTGCAGCCGTTCATGCCCGAGTCCGCCGGCAAGCTTCTGGATCTGGTCGCCGCACCGGCCGACAAGCGGGACTTTGCCGCTCTCGGTGAAGCCGGTCGCCTCGTCAGCGGCACGCCGCTTGCGGCTCCGGCACCGGTCTTCCCGCGCTACGTGGCTCCGGAGGCTTGAGGGCGCGCTGATGCTGATTGATACCCATTGCCATCTGGACTTTCCCGACTTCGAGGCGGAGCGCGACGAGATCGTCGCGCGCGCCCATGCCGCCGGCGTCGTGCAGATGGTGACGATCTCGACGCGGGTGAGAAAGTTTCCGACAATCCTGGCGATCGCGGAAAAGTATCCGACCGTCTTCTGCTCGGTCGGAACGCATCCGCACAATGCCGACGAGGAGCTGGACGTGACCGTGGACGAACTGGTCCGGTTGGCGCAGCATCCGCGCGTCGTTGCGATCGGTGAGGCCGGGCTCGACTATTTCTACGACAACGCCCCGCGCGATGCACAGGCGCAGGGCCTGCGCAACCATATCGCCGCCGCCCGCATCACCGGCCTGCCGCTCGTCATTCACAGCCGTTCGGCCGATGAGGACATGGCGGCGATCCTGACGGAGGAGACGAAAAAGGGCGCTTTTCCCTTCCTGCTCCATTGCTTTTCTTCCGGGCCGGAGCTGGCGCGGATCGGCGTCGAGCTCGGCGGCTACGTGTCCTTTTCGGGAATCTTGACCTTCCCGAAATCCGAAGAGTTGCGCGAGATCGCAAAGACGGTACCCGTGGAGCGCATGCTGGTGGAGACGGACGCACCTTATCTGGCGCCGAAACCATTCCGGGGCAAGCGCAACGAGCCGGCATACGTCGCCCATACCGCCGCCGTCCTGGCTGAGACGCTGGGAATCGCCGAAGCGGAGATCGCGGCTGCCACCACCGAAAATGCATTCCGCATCTTTTCCAAGATGCCGAGGGTCTGACACCGTGATCCACACGCGCCGCTTCACCATTCTCGGCTGCGGATCATCCCCAGGCACGCCCAGGATCACCGGCGACTGGGGCGCGTGCGATCCGGGCAACCCAAAGAACCGCCGTACGCGCGCGGCGCTGTTGGTCGAGCAGGTGGGACCTGAAGGCCGCACGACGGTCGTGATCGATACCGGGCCTGACTTTCGCGAGCAGATGATTGCTGCGAAGGTCAGGCACATCGACGCTGTCCTCTATACGCATCCCCATGCCGACCACATTCACGGCATCGACGACATCCGCGGCTTCGTCGTCAACAACCAGAGCCGGATGCCGATCTGGGCGGACGTGCCGACGATGGCCCGCATCCGCGAGGGTTTTCCCTACTGCATCGAAACGCCGCCGGGCGGCTTCTATCCGCCGATCGTCAGCGCGAACCTGATCGATCCGCCGGAACGGCCTTTCGTCATCGACGGCGCGGGCGGGCCGATCAGCTTCCAGCCGCTGCTGCAGGTGCACGGGGCGATCCACTCGCTCGGCTTTCGTATCGGCGACGTCGCCTACTGCGCCGATGTCAGCGCCTTTCCAGATGAGACGGCCGCGCGTCTCGGCGGTCTCGACCTGCTGGTCATCGACGCGCTGCAGTATCGCCCCCATGTCAGCCATTTCTCGCTCGGCCAGGCCCTTGAATGGATCGAGAGGCTGAAACCGCGCCGGGCCGTACTGACCCATATGCACGTGCCGCTCGACTACGAAACCGTCATGCGCGAGACGCCGGACCATGTCGAGCCGGGCTACGACCAGCTTGCCATCGAATTCGACGTGACCAACGAGGTGAAGGCATTGGTGGCAGTGGCGAACTGACGCCGCGGCACATACGCGCCTGGAATCGTCATGGATTGCCAGACCTGATGTGCATCGACATAAAGTTGTTGAGTCATGGAGTGGATACGGAACTTTATAAGAACTCCGTATCCATATGAAAAAAATCTATTTTGAGAAGTACGGCCGCAGGTTCTCTCGAATCCGGTCAAGCACGGTTGCGCCCGACATGTCTGGAGCGAACGACTTGCCGGTGATCGTTTCGTAAGCCTGAATGTAGACCTTCGATGTCTGCTCGATCAGGTCGGTCGGGATTTCCGGGATCGGGTCCTTGTAGGGATCGCAGCGTTCGGTGACCCAGGCGCGGACGAAGTCCTTGTCGAAGCTCTGTGGGCGCTTGCCGGAGGTGAAAGCCTCCTCGTAGCTGTCGGCGATCCAGTAACGGCTGCTGTCGGGCGTGTGAATTTCGTCGGCCAGCACGATTCGGCCGTCCTTGTCGGTTCCGAACTCATACTTGGTGTCGACGAGGATCAGGCCACGCTCGGCCGAGAGCTTCTGGCCGCGGGCGAACAGCGCCAGCGCATAGCGCGAGACCGTTTCCCATTGCTCGGCCGTCAAAAGCCCCTGGGTGAGGATTTCCTCCCCGGAAAGCGGTTCGTCGTGGCCGCCGTCGAAAGCCTTGCTGGTCGGCGTGATGATCGGATGCGGCAGCTTTTCGTTGTCGCGCATGCCGTCCGGCAACGTGATGCCGTACATGTCGCGCTCGCCGTTCTTGTACTTCGTCAGGATCGAGGTGCTCGTCGTTCCGGCAAGATAGCCGCGCACGACGACCTCCACCGGCAGGATGTCGAGGCGCTTGCCCACGACGACGTTCGGATCGGGATAGGCCAGGACGTGGTTCGGGCAGATGTCGGCCGTCTCTTCGAACCAGTAACGCGCCGTCTGCGTCAGGACCTGCCCCTTGAAGGGGATCGAGGTCAGGATGATGTCGAAGGCGCTGAGGCGGTCGGTCGCAATGATGATGCGGCTGCCGTCGGCGAGATCGTAGTTCTCGCGGACCTTGCCGTTGTAGCGCCCCGGCAGTTCGGGAATGAATGCATCTGAAAGTACGCGCAGTTCGCTCATGGCCAAGTCTCGCATTAAAGAAATGTCGTAGGGCTAAAGCAGGCATGGCCGCCAAGGTCAAGGCCGCCGGGCGGGCTGAATAGGCACTCTATCCTGCCCGCAGCGCTTGCCGAAAACAAAAAGGGGCGGACCCGCAGGCCGCCCCTTCGATGCCCTTGAGTGAAGAGGATCAGTGCAGGATCTGGCTCAGGAAGAGCTTGGTGCGCTCGTGCTGGGGATTGTCGAAGAAGTTCTGCGGATCATTCTGCTCCACGATCTGCCCCTGGTCCATGAAGATCACGCGGTTGGCCACTTGGCGGGCGAAGCCCATCTCGTGGGTCACGCAGATCATCGTCATGCCTTCCTCGGCGAGCGACACCATCGTGTCGAGCACTTCCTTGACCATTTCCGGGTCCAATGCCGAGGTCGGTTCGTCGAACAGCATGATCTTCGGCTTCATGCAAAGCGAGCGGGCGATCGCCACGCGCTGCTGCTGACCGCCGGACAACTGACCGGGATACTTGTTCGCCTGCTCGGGGATCTTCACCCGCTCAAGGTAGTGCATGGCGACCTTCTCGGCTTCCTTCTTCGGCATCTTGCGCACCCAGATCGGTGCAAGCGTGCAGTTTTCAAGGATCGTCAGGTGCGGGAACAGGTTGAAGTGCTGGAACACCATGCCGACCTCGCGGCGCACTTCGTCGATCTTCTTCAGGTCGTTCGTCAGTTCGATCCCGTCGACGAGGATCTGGCCTTTCTGGTGTTCCTCGAGACGGTTGATGCATCGGATCATCGTGGACTTGCCGGAACCGGACGGGCCGGCAACGACGATGCGCTCCCCACGCATCACCTTCAGATTGACGTCGCGCAGCACGTGGAAGTCGCCGTACCACTTGTTCATGTTGATGATATCGATCGCGACGTCGGTCGCTGACACGGTCATCGCTTTGGGCTGGGCCAGGTTTGCCATTGTTTTATCCCCTTGATTATCGTTTGTGGCCCGTGTCGAGCCGCCGTTCCACGAATGCTGAATAGCGCGACATGCCGAAGCAGAAAAGCCAGAAGACGAAGCCTGCGAAGATCAGGCCCGTCAGCGGCGTCACCGGCGTGATCCAGCCGGAATCCCCGAAGCTGGCCTTCACGATGCCGAGCAGGTCGTACATCGAGATGATGGTCACCAGCGAGGTGTCCTTGAACATGCCGATGAAGGTGTTGACGATGCCGGGAATGACGAGCTTGATCGCCTGCGGCAGTACGATGAACGCCATCTTGTGGAAGTAGTTGAGGCCGAGCGCGTCGGCCGCCTCGTACTGGCCCTTCGGGATCGCCTGCAGCCCGCCGCGGATGACTTCCGCCATATAGGCCGACGCGAAGATCGACACGCCGATCAGCGCGCGCAGGAACTTGTCGATGTTGTTGCCCGGCTCCAGGAACAGCGGCAGAAGCACGCTGGCCATGAACAGGACGGTGATGAGCGGCACGCCGCGGATGAGTTCGATGAAGACGATGCAGGCCGTCTTCAGGATCGGCATCTGCGAGCGGCGGCCGAGCGCGAGAAGTATCCCCGCCGGCAGCGAGATGACGATGCCGACGAAGGAGAGGATCAGCGTCACCATCAGCCCGCCCCAGAGCGAGGTCTCGACGTGACGCAGCCCGAAGCGGCCGCCCAGCAGCAGGATGTAGGCGAAGATCGGGAGGCCGACGAGCAGGAGCAGTGCGTTCAAACCCTTGCGCGGCACCTTCGGCATCAGGAAGGGCACCAGCAAGGCGACGAAAACGGCTGCCACCAGCAATGGCCGCCAGAGCTGGTCGCGCGGATAGGAGCCGAACATGAACTGCACGAAACGGTCGCCGACATAGGCCCAGCACGCACCGCTCCAGCCAGTCGGCAAGGCGCCGCCCTGATCGACCGTCAGGCACGCGGTCCGGTCCGTGCCCGTCCAGACGGCGGACAGGAACAGCCAGTCGATCGCCGGCGGCAGATAGTAGAGGATTGCCAGGATCGCGACGATCGTCAGAAGACTGTCGCCCCAGGAGGCAAACAGGTTGCGGCGGATCCAGCCATACGCGGATGCATCCGAGATGGGCGGGCTTTCGGCCGGTATGAAGCTTTCACGCACGTAGGAAATGCTATCGGCCATCTCAGCGCTCCACCAGTGCCATCTTGGCGTTGAACCAGTTCATGAACAGCGACGTCACGAGGCTGATTGAGACATAGACCAGCATCCAGATCGCGATGATCTCGATCGCCTTTCCGGCCTGGTTGAGAATGGTGCCCCCGACGGCGACGAGATCGGCGTAGCCGACGGCGACGGCCAGCGAGGAGTTCTTGATGAGGTTGAGATATTGCGAGGTGAGCGGTGGAATGATGATGCGCAGCGCCTGCGGCAGCACGACCAGCCGCGTCGTCTGGCCCGGTCTGAGCCCGAGCGCATACGACGCTTCGGTCTGGCCCTTCGCAACGCCGCGAATGCCGGCGCGGACGATCTCGGCGATGAACGACGCGGTATACAGCGAGAGCGCCAGGAAGAGGGCCAAAAATTCCGGCCCGATCGACATACCGCCACGCATGTTGAAAGATCCGGGGATCGCATAGTCGAAGGAAAGCGGCATGCCGGCAAGCAGAAACACGACAAGCGGCATGAGCACGATCAGCCCCAAGCTGACCATCAGTACGGGCGGACGGTTGCCGGTGGCGCGCTGGCGGGCATTCGCCCAGATCGCGAACGCGATCGACCCGAGGATCCCGATGGCGAACGCTGCCAGCACATAGCCGAAACCTTCGCCGAAGACGGGCGCCGGCATGTAGATGCCGCGGTTCGATATGAAGAAGATCGCGTCCGGATTTTCCTCCAGATGCTGGAAGATGGTGCGGATCGACGGCAGCAGCGCGAGTACGCCGAGATACCAGAAGAAGATGACCAGCAGCGGCGGGATGTTGCGGAAGATCTCGACATAGACCGTGCAGAGCCGCGCTATCAGCCAGTTTTGCGAAAGGCGCCCGATACCGACGAGCAGGCCGACAATCGTGGCGGTAACGATGCCTGCGGCCGATACGACGAGCGTATTGATCAGGCCTACCTGCAGCGCCCGGAAATACGTGGAATCGCTGGAATAGGCGATAAGGCTCTGGGCGACGTCAAAGCCGGCGCGGCTGTTGAGAAAGCCGAAGCCGGCAGTCATGTTGGCGCGCGCCAGGTTCTGCGAGGCATTGTGCCAGGCATACCAGATGACCCAGACGATCACGACCACCGTGACGATCTGGTAGACATAGCTGCGCAGAGCTGGGTTGTAGAGAAGCGACACTTTCGGTGGGTCGCCGGACCCGGTACGGGCGTCCGCAATTGCCATTCAGAACCCCTGTCATTGTTTTCGCCCTGTTTTCCGGGCGTTTGTCCTTGCAGGGAGGGTGGCGAACCACCCTCCCGATTCTCTCTGCGAGTGCCTGCCGCTTAGCGGATCGGCGGTGCGTACTGCAGGCCACCCTTGGTCCAGAGCGCGTTCAGGCCACGGTCGATCTTGAGCGGAGAACCTTGGCCGACGTTGCGTTCGAAGGAATCGCCGTAGTTGCCGACGGCCTTGATGATCTGGACAGCCCAGTCCTTCGGCAGGCCGAGGTCGGCGCCGATCGTGGAATCAGCTTCTTCGCCCAGGAAGCGCTTGATGTCCGGATTGGCGGACTTCTTCATTTCCTCGACGTTTTCCTGGTTGATGCCGAATTCTTCGGCTGCGACCATTGCGTAATGTGACCACGTTACGACGTCGAGCCACTTGGAATCGTTCTGGCGAACGGCGGGGCCAAGCGGTTCCTTGGAGATGATTTCCGGCAGGACCATGTGATCGTCCGGATTGGCCATCTTCAGGCGGATCGAGTAGAGGCCCGAGGCGTCGGTCGTGTAGGCGTCGCAACGGCCGGCGTTGTAGGCCGCGTCCGCCTCATCCTGGGCTTCGAAGACTACCGGCTTGAAGTCCATGTTGTTGGCGCGGAAATAGTCGGCGAGGTTCAGTTCGGTTGTGGTGCCGGACTGTACGCAGATGGACGCGCCGCTGAGCTCGAGCGCGGATTTGACGCCCAGTTCCTTCTTCACCATGAAGCCCTGGCCGTCATAGTAGTTAACAGCGCGGAAATCGAAGCCGAGCTGCGAATCGCGGCTGGTGCTCCAGGTGGTGTTGCGGGCCAGCATGTCGATTTCGCCGGACTGCAGGGCCGGGAAGCGATCCTTTGCCGAAAGCGGCGTGAACTTGACCTTGGTCGCGTCACCGAAGATCGCTGCGGCGACAGCCTTGCAGAGATCCACGTCCAGCCCCGACCAGTTGCCGGCCGAATCCTGCGCGCCGAAACCGGCGAGGTTCGAACCATTCACGCCGCACTGCACGAAACCCTTGGCCTTGACGTCCGAAAGCGTGTCCGCCTGTGCGGCCTGAGCGCCAATCCCCATGACGGCTGCACCGATGACGGCTGCCACAATCTTCTTTGCCATGTTTTACAACCTTTTTTCTACGTTCTTGTTTGTTTCGCGTCGCGCTGGCTTTGTGCGGGAGCAACGCGCACTCGCAAACCTCCCGGTGCGAGATGGCCTATCTCATGCGCAAATCGACGCACGGTCAAGAGAGGCAGCCTTTTTTCCAAGCACAGCCATCGATTACCCGCGCTTTGGCCAATTATTGAGCAAAATCATAGGGAAAATTATCGTCCTCGCCTAAAAATCAAACGGAATGGCCGGCGGGGGAAGGGGTGACATGTAACTTCCGCGTGATGGGTTGTTCAGGATTTTTGGCTTGACCGGAGAATTCAAGGCGCAGAAAAGTCGCGAATTTAGCAAATGCACAATTTTTCGGAAGCGCCACATGAAAGACAAAGCAGAAGTGTTCGCCGCGGCTGGGCCAAATACCCGTCTCGCTCACGCCGGCAACGACCCCGCGGACTTCTTCGGCTTCGTCAATCCGCCCGTCGTCCATGCATCGACCGTGCTTTTCCCCGATGCGGCCACGATGGAGAAGCGCGCGCAGAAATACAGCTACGGCACCCGCGGAACCCCGACGACGGATGCGCTTTGCGCCGCGATCGATGAACTCGAAGGGTCTGCGGGTACCATTCTGGTCCCTTCCGGCCTTGCCGCCGTGACCGTGCCATTCCTGGCGTTCCTTTCGTCGGGCGATCACGCGCTCGTCGTCGATTCGGTCTACAGCCCCACGCGCCATTTCTGCGACACGATGCTCACGCGGCTTGGCGTGACGGTAGAATATTACGACCCGGCGATCGGTACGGGAATTTCCGCGCTGATGAAGCCGAACACGAAACTCGTGCATCTCGAGGCACCGGGCTCCAACACGTTCGAAATGCAGGACGTACGCGCCATCGCCGACGCCGCCCACCGGGGGGGCGCGGTCGTGACGCTCGACAATACGTGGGCGACCCCGCTCTACTTCAGGCCGCTGGACCATGGCGTCGACATTTCGATCCATGCCGCAACCAAGTATCCCTCGGGGCATTCGGACATCCTGATGGGCACCGTCTCGGCCAATGCCAAGCATTGGCAGAAACTGTGGGATGGAAATTTCGCACTCGGCATCTGCGGCTCGCCGGACGATTCGTATCAGATCCTGCGCGGCCTGCGCACGATGGGGCTGCGCCTGGAGCGCCATCAGGAAAGCGCCCTGCGGCTGGCAGAATGGCTGGAGGGCCTTGATGACGTCGCCCGCGTCCTGCATCCGGCCCTGCCGAGCTTCCCCGGTCACGAACTCTGGAAGCGGGACTTCAAGGGCGCCAGCGGCATTTTCTCGTTCGTGCTTCAGGGCGGCAGCCCGGACCGCTTCAAGGCAAAGGCGCATGCCTTCCTCGACGCGTTGCGCATCTTCGGCCTCGGCTACTCCTGGGGCGGCTATGAGAGCCTTGCCGTGCACGTCAACCTGAGCGACCGCAAGATCTGCACCGCTCCGAAGGAAGGTCCGGTGCTGCGGCTGCAGATCGGCCTTGAGGACATTGCCGACATCCGTGCCGACGTCGAGCGCGGCCTTGCGGCCGCACGGGCTATCTGAGGTAGATTCGCCGCGTCCGCGGCATCTTCAGATTTTCGGGCGATACCCGTAGAGCCAGTCGAAATCGGCGGCGAGGCTTTGCGGGCTGCGGAGTGCCAGCACGGTATTGCGTGCCAGTGCGACCGGGCCGCGGGCATGATAGGCGAAGCGGTTGAAATCGGCGCGGGAGCGAACCCGGCGGACGCGCTTCCGGCGGCGCGTCTCGAAGTCGGAAATCGCGGTTGCGAGCAGGGAGGCGTTCTCGATTGCCTCGGCGAGCTCTGCAGCGTCCTCGATCGCCATTGCCGCGCCCTGGGCCGCAAACGGCGTCGTCGCATGCGCGGCGTCTCCGATCAAAAGCAGGGCCTCGTCGTCGAACCAGCGCCCGTCGCCGCATTGGTACAGCGGCCATGCAAGAGGTGCCGCTGCCTGCTGCAGCATTTTCACGATGTCGTCGTTCCAGCTCGCGAACTTGTCCGTGCGCAAGGTCATGCCAGCGGCGCCGGAGGGGTGCGACCAGCCATGGGCGCCCGACACGCTCTTATGGATCGCGACGATGTTGAAGGCCTTCGCCTCGCGGAGCGGATAGGCAACGAGGTGCGCCTGCGGACCGACCCAGGCGGTGACGCGCCGCGGATGAAGAAGGTCCGGTGCCCCTTCGAACGGTACCATGAAGCGCCATGCGACGTGCCCGCTGAAGTGCGCCAGGGCGGCGCCGGGAACACTGGCGCGCATCTTCGACCAGACCCCGTCGGCGGCGATCGTGAGGTCCGGGCGGGTGCCGATCATCTCGCCGATCACGTCGCGATCGTAGCGCTCGACCGGGATGCCGGTCTGAAGATGGGCGAGGGGACATTCGGCCACGGCATCGAGCAGCGCGCGCTGCAATGTTGCCCGGTGAAGGATGCCGTAGGGCTGATGCCAGCGGTCTCGCGCATCGCGGCCGGCGGGAACCTCCGCGAGCGTTCGGAGATTCCGCCCCGAAGCCAGTACGATTCGCTCGGGCTCGATCCACTGACGTTCAAGCGCCTGCAGCACGCCGAGCGCCGACAGAACGAAAGAAGCGTTCGGCGAAATCTGCAGGCCTGCGCCTACTTCTTCCAGCCTGCCGGCCTGTTCGAGGATGTGGCTGGAAATGCCCTTGCGGGCAAGGCAAAGCGCAGTCGTCAGACCGGCGATGCCGGCCCCGACGATCGCAACTGTCCGGCCGCTCATCGACGCAGCACGTCGGAAGGCATGAGGTCAGGCGGCCTGGTTTGCGAAGGTGCAGCCGACCGGGTTGGTCTGCGTCGCCTTGAGCGACGGGTTGTAGCGGTACAGCGTCGAGCAGTAGCCGCAGACCTTCTCGTTATCGTCGCCCATGTCGATGAAGATGTGAGGATGGTCGAACGGAACCGAAGCGCCGACGCACATGAATTCCTTCACGCCGATCTCGATCGCCGCGTGTCCGCCGTCGTTCTGGAAGTGAGGAATGCTGTGGCCAGCCATGGGATGCTCCGATGTGGGTATGTCGTATATTTCGGCGGACCATATAGCCGTTGAATCGAAATGTGTAGCGGCAAACATCATGTCTTGGGCGAGAAAAAGCGCTCCCGGGGCGTTCCATCGCGCGGCAAAGCGTCCTAAGAGCGGGTAGACAGTCGCCTGCCAGAGGTATCTCATGAATCTCGATCCTCCGACCTTTTCCCGCTTCCGTCACGAAGGGCTCGAACTTGCCTTTTTCGACGAGGGGGATCCCTCCGGCGCTCCGGTGCTTCTGATCCACGGGTTTGCCTCCAGCGCGAGCGTCAACTGGGTCTATCCCGGGTGGGTGAAGACGCTCGGGGATGCCGGATACCGGGTAATCGGTATCGACAATCGCGGCCACGGCGCCAGCGACAAGCCGCACGATCCCGCTCTCTATCATCCGCCGTCGATGGCAGGCGACGCTGCGGCCCTGCTCGATCATCTCGGCATCCCCGAAGCCCATGTCATGGGATATTCGATGGGGGCCCGCATCACTGCCTTCATGGCCCTCGGACACCCGCACCGGGTCCGCTCGGTCGTCTTCGGCGGGCTGGGGATCGGAATGGTCGACGGCGTCGGCGACTGGGATCCGATCGCCGGTGCGCTTCTTGCCGAATCTCTCGACGACGTCGACCATGAGCGCGGCCGCATGTTTCGTTCGTTCGCGGAGCAGACGAAATCGGATCGTATCGCGCTCGCCGCCTGCATCATGACGTCGCGCGATCTCCTGACGCCGGCCGACATGGCGCGCATCGACGTGCCCGCACTCGTGGCCGTCGGCACCAAGGACGACATTGCAGGCTCCGCGCAAGCGCTTGCCGAACTGATGCCGGACGCCCGGGCGCTCGACATCCCAGGACGCGATCACATGCTGGCGGTGGGCGACAGGGTGTTCAAGAAGGCGGTCCTGGAGTTCTATGCCGCGATCGACGGGCGCTAGGGGACGCTGCATGCGGCGGGGCATTTCGCTTGGCCGCCGTTTGCTCTATAACTGGGGCCGTATGCGAGAAGGAGTAGGGCGATGGTCGCCAGCAACGAGAAGCGAGCCGACGAAAAGCTCAAGGTGATGGATCCGATCTGGGATAGCCTTCAGCAGGAAGCGCGCATCGCAGCTCAGGAGGATCCGCTGCTTGCGGCATTCCTCTATTCGACCGTGATCAACCAGCCCTCGCTGGAAGCCAGTGTCATTCATCGGATCTGTGAGCGTCTCGATCACCCGGACCTGCAGGCGAACCTGCTCCGCCAGACCTACGAGGAGATGCAGTCCGCCTGGCCGGAGTGGGGCTCGATCCTGCGCGTCGACATTCAGGCCGTCTACGACCGTGATCCGGCGTGCACGCGCTTCATCGAGCCGGTGCTCTATTTCAAGGGCTTCCATGCGATCCAGACCCACCGGCTGGCGCACTGGCTCCACATCAACGGCCGGCGTGACTTCGCGCTCTATCTGCAGAGCCGCTCCTCGAGCGTCTTCCAGACGGACATCAATCCGGCCGCGCGCATCGGCAAAGGGATCTTCCTCGACCACGCGACCGGCCTCGTCGTCGGCGAGACGGCGGTGATCGGCGACAATGTCTCGATCCTGCATAACGTCACCCTTGGCGGAACCGGCAAGGAAGGCGGCGATCGTCATCCCAAGATCGACAACGGCGTGCTGATCGGGGCGGGTGCCAAGATACTCGGCAGTATCCATATCGGCCACTGCTCGCGCATTGCCGCGGGTTCGGTGGTGCTCAAGGACATGCCGCCGAAATCGACTGTCGCTGGCGTTCCCGCCAAGGTCGTGGGCGAGGCCGGCTGTTCCGAACCGTCGCGAGCCATGGACCAGATCCTGCATGGCGCAGGCTTCGACATCTGAACGCAAATCTGCTGGAAACTGGCCTCATTGAGGGTTTACAGCACCCCGCGCAGGTGCGAGAAGCGGCGCGAACGAACCGATACGGAGACGCAATCGTGAAGCCCGAAGAGATCAGGAAGCTTGAGGCCTACTTCAAGCGGAACTTCAACAAGGATATGGTCATCAAGGCGCGTCCGAAGAAGGACGAGTCTGCGGAAGTCTATCTTGCGGACGAGTTTCTGGGCGTCGTGTTCCGCGACGAAGAGGACGGCGAACTGTCCTACAACTTCTCGATGGCCATCCTCGACATCGACCTCTAAAAAAGTCTCCTTCTCGAAGGATTTTTCGTGAACCCGGCGCCCAGGCGCCGGGTTTTTGCGTTCTGTACGCTTCCGTCATCAAGTATTTGCAATTATTGACTAATATTGCGATGCGGCAATTCGTTGACTTTATTGTGCATTGCATATAATTTTCGGTCATCTGAACGGAACGAAAGGAGCGTCCCATGTTCAACTTGGAAGAGGCCAACAAGAGGGGGAAAGAAGCCGTGGACACAGTCGTGAAGAGCTATTCTTCCTTGGCCAAGGGCATGCAGGCGATTGCCACCGAGGCGACCGACTATTCCAAGAAGTCCTTCGAAGAGGGCATTGCGCATTTCGAGAAGCTGTCGAGCGCGAAGAGCTTCGAAGCAGCCTTCGAACTCCAGACGTCCTACCTGAAGAAGAGCTACGAATCTTATATCGCGGAGGCAACGAAGATCGGGGAGATGTATTCCGATCTCGCGAAGGATGCCTATAAGCCCTACGAGGCGCCGGTTGCCAAGGCAACGGCCGCGGCAAAGGCAGTCGTCGCCGCCTGATCGCGACATTCCCGATCCGTGAAAAAAGCCGGCGGCACACTCGTGTCGCCGGCTCTTCTGTTTCTGCCTGAAGCCCCTTATCTCCGCAGGCGTTTAACGCGATTGTCGGCCGCGACCGGCACGCGTGTTCCGCCCGCTAACGGGCATTGCTCAGGCGAGAATGAAATCGCCCGCGTCGAGATCGGCTTTCTCAAAATTCTTCAGAAGAAGAATGTCGGTCGCGGCAAACTTGAGCTGAACGTCGTCGTCGACTTGCGCGGCCTTTTTCAGAACCGATGAAATGCCGTCGAAATCGTAGCTGCGAAGGTCGATCTGGTCGGTGCCATCCTTGAAGTCCAGAATGGTGTCCTTGCCGTATCCCTTCTGGAAGACGAAGGTGTCGCTGCCCGGGCCGCCGGTCAGCGTGTCGCTGCCGCGGCCGCCATCGAGTATGTCGGCGCCCCCTGCAGCCTTGAGGACGTCATTGCCGCTGCCCCCCGCCAGGCGGTTGTCCGCACTGTTGCCGGTCAGCTTGTCGGCAAAGGCCGTTCCCGACAGGTTCTCGATCGAAGAGTACGTGTCGCCCTTGGCGTCGTTCGTGTTCGACGACGGGGAGAGAAGGCTTGCCGTCACGCCCTTCGATGCCGTCTCGTAAGAAGCCGTGTCCGTCCCCTTGCCGCCGACAAGCCTGTCCGCTCCGCTGCCGCCGATCAGGATGTCCTTGCCCGCACCGCCATCCAGCGTGTCGTTGCCCTTGCCACCAGTCAGCTTGTTGGCGCTGCCGTTGCCCGTCAGTTTGTCGGCATAGGCCGAGCCGCTGAGGTTTTCGACCGACGAGTAGGTGTCGCCGGCGGCATCGTTGGTGTTGATGGATGGCTTGGCAAGGCTTGCGACGACACCGGCTCGGGCGGAAGAATACGATGCGGTGTCGTTGCCGGTCCCGCCGATCAGCCTGTCCGCGCCTGCGCCGCCGAGCAGGATGTCGTTGCCGCTGCCGCCGTCGAGTGTATCCTTGCCGACGCCGCCAGACAGGATGTCCTTACCGCCAAGCCCGTAAAGCTTGTCGTTGCCGCCGTTGCCGGAGAGCGTGTTGCTCGCCTGGTTGCCGCTGATGGAGTCATTGCCGGATCCGCCCTTGGCGTTCTCGATCAGCGAGCGCGTGTCGCCTTCGAACATCAGCGCGTTGAAGATGTTGCCGCGGGCATACTGGTTGTTACCGAGGTTGGCGAGTTGTTCGTCGCTGAAAGCGGAGTAGGAGCCCGGCGCGAGATCGATCTTCAGCGCTGTCTGGTAGGCTGACAGATCATAGGTGTCCACACCGCCGCCGTCCCAGATGGTGGCGAAGATGCGGTTGGCGCCGGGGCTGATGGCGACCTGGCCATCGACATAGGTCTTGCCGCTCGACGGATTCCATTTGTAGGTGGTGCTGCCGGAATTGGTGGTGTAGTCGGCGCCGTACATGTACTGCAGCGCCTGGATATCGGCCATCATGAAGGTCTGCGGTCCGCCGTACTCCTCATAGAGGTATCCGGCCGACCAGTCCGCGCCGGCATAGCTGCGGTAGGTCATCACGGTATATTCGATGGAATCGTACTTGGAGGGCATCGTGGCCAGCCCTTCGCCGCTGTGGGCGTGATTGAGGCCCAAGGCGTGCCCGAGCTCATGGATCACCGTGTGCCAGGCATAGTTGCCCGCAACCGGGTTACGCATGTCGAGGGCGGTTCCGGCATATTCGGTACCGAACCAAAGATCGCCCGCCTCTTCGTACTCGCCGGGAAAATAGGCCTTCGCGGTTTCGTTGTCATAGGTCGATTCCGCGAAGCGAAGATTGGCGGTCGTGGCGCTCCCCTGGGAGACATTCAGCTTGGTGAAGCCTTCGATCGAAAACCCGTCATTCGCCTTCGTGCCGTAGGATTGCTCCATCGCAAAAAGCGCAGTCGAACGAACCTTGGCCGAAACGGCGCCGAAGCCATAGAGCGGCTCTAACGACTCGGAATAATCATACTGGGAGCTCGAAGTCGGAAAGGCGTAGGTGACGCTGCCGCTCCAGGCGGTGTCGCCGAGCACGGAATCGACAAAGTCGGAGCCGGTTGCCGTTATCGACTTGGTAGTCTTTCCAATTCCGGTCATTCAAGGGTCCTTGTACAAGTGCAGCAGCGAACGAAGCGCAATCAACGGCATTGCTCGGCCACCACTATAGGTCGATTCTCAATATTTCGTCACGTTCCGGCAACGTCCGGTCAGCAACTCCGGGTTCTGATGTGGGACGCCGCAGTCATGTCAACGCCCGCGGCAAGATGCATCGCCATCGCGCAAGTTCTCCCGCTGTACTGCGATGCGGAGTACGAAAGACAACGACGCAGCCATCGAGGAAACAAGCCGCCGACCGGCCGGTCTATCCGTCGATAATCGGAGAATATGCCCGTCTCAAGGCATCGCCAGATCGCATTCTTCTCCAGATCCTCAAATGCCGGTGGAAATGTCGATAAAGCGGAGCCTGCCCGAGTTGGTGCGAACATCTGGTCTCGGAAATCGATCACCGGAGGTCGATTGGATTGACCGTGCCAAACGTCCTATGCAAAAGCGTGCAAGAGTATTCGGTTCTCTGTTTCTTGCACGGCAAGTCACATGCGAAGCACTGCACGTTCGAAACGGTCATTCCCGTTGCCCGGCGGCGCGAACGTGGCGTCGTCTTGCCGATTCAACGGTTAGTGGGCGGCGGCCGAAGCAGGAGGACCTCGCACGGGTCCCCCGCTTCGGCCGGTTCCGCGAAAGGCGGGCGCACGATCAGGCAGTCGGCTGCGGCGAAGATCTTCATCATCGACGAGTCCTGTTTCTCGAACGGCGTGGCGACCATCGCGCCGTCCTCCCGCAGCGACAACCTCGCGCGCAGGTGATCCTGACGGTGATCGTTTTCGGACAGGGCCGATCCCGCCACTGCGATCGCGCGACGCTCGGGCCCGGGCAGGCGCGCCAGCCGCCGGAGGAGCGGATCGAGAAAAAGCAGGGAACAGACCATTGCGGAGACAGGATTTCCGGGCAGGCCGACGATCTGCATTCCTCCCAGCCGACCGACCATCAGCGGCTTTCCCGGGCGCATGGCGATACGCCAGAAATCAAGCTCCATCCCCGCGGACCGGAGAACCGGCTGGACCAGGTCGAGATCCCCCACCGATGCGCCGCCGAGCGTGACCAGCACATCGGCGCCGCAGGCCTTGGCCCAGTCGACGGCATCGAGGATGGCGTTGCTGTCGTCACCGGCGATACCCAGGTCGATCACTTCGGCGCCCGCCTCACGGGCGATCGCGGCAACCCCATAGCCGTTCGAGGCGACGATCTGGCTGGCGCTCAGCGCCGAGCCGGGCGGCACGAGTTCGTCACCGGTGGCAAGCAGCGCAATCTTCGGCCGGGCATAGACGTGAAGCACGGGATGATTCATGGCGGCGGCAACGGTCAGCCTGCCGGCGTCCAGCAGTTCGCCTTGTCTCAGCACGCATTCGCCTTCGAGGAAGTCCTGTCCGCGGGGGCGGATGTGGCGGCCTTTCGGCGGGACGAAGGTGGTGCGGATGCGCTCGCCCTCCAGCGCCTCGGCGTCCTCCTGCAACAGCACCGTATCGGCGCCGGCGGGGACCGGGGCTCCCGTGAAAATCCGCACCGCTTCGCCCTTTCCTACGGTGCCGGAGAAGGCGTGGCCAGCAGCGGCGCGGCCGATGACGTTCAGCGTTGAGCCGAGTTCCACGATGTCCTCGTGGCGCAGCGCGTAGCCGTCCATGGCGGAACTATCGAAGGGCGGCTGGGTCAGCCGAGCGGTCACATCGCTCGAGAGCACGCGCCCGCAGGCTTCGTGCAGCGGGACGCTTTCGCTCTTGTCCGGTGGACTTGCCGAATGCAACAAACGTTCAAGCGCATCCTCGACCGGCAAAAGCGACATGTCTAACCGTGCTCCCCTCGCTGATAATCGCCGGAACGGCCGCCGGATTTGGCCACGAGCCGAATACCGCCGATCTCCATCTCCCGGTCCGCAGCCTTCGCCATATCGTAGATCGTCAGGCAGGCGACGCTGACGGCGGTCAGTGCTTCCATTTCGACGCCGGTGCGACCCGTGAGCTTCGCGGTGGCCTCGACCCGCAGGCCGGGCAGGGCGGCGTCTTCGGTGATCTCGACGGCAACCTTGGTCAGCATCAGCGGGTGGCAAAGCGGAATGAGACTGGCTGTTTGCTTCGCCGCCATGATGCCGGCCAGCCGGGCTGTGCCGATCACGTCGCCCTTCTTCGCGTCGCCGTCGCGAATTAGTTGCAGGGTTTCCGGCCGCATCCGCACCATCCCTTCGGCGACCGCGATCCGGACGGTTTCTGCCTTGTCGCCGACATCGACCATGTTGGCCTCGCCCGAGGCACCGATATGCGTGAGGGCGCCGCCGGCCGTCATCACTCTGCCGCCATCATCGGATCGCTTCCGTTGAGAAGCGAGCGGGTGGCAGCTGCGACATCGTCCTTTCGCATCAGGCTTTCGCCGACCAGGAAGGTCGAGATGCCCGACGCCTTCAGGCGCTCGCAGTCGGCATGGGTGAAGATGCCGCTCTCGCCCACTAGAAGCCGATCCTCCGGTACCATGCGGGACAAACGTTCGGAAACCGCAAGATCGAGCTCGAACGTCCGCAGGTTGCGGTTGTTGATGCCAAGCAGCTTGGATTTCAGATTGAGTGCCCGCTCCATCTCTTCTTCGTCATGCACCTCGACGAGAACGTCCATGGCGAGCGAGTAGGCATGGTCCTGCAGACGCTTGGCTTCGTCGTCGGAAAGCGAGGCCATGATCAGGAGAATGCAGTCCGCGCCCCAGGCACGCGCCTCCTGAACCTGATAGGTGTCGAACATGAAGTCCTTGCGCAGCGCCGGAAGAGCGCAGGCCGCACGGGCCTGCGTCAGGAATTCCGGTGCGCCCTGGAAGCTCGGGCCGTCCGTCAGGACCGAAAGGCAGGCAGCCCCACCCACTTCATAGGCCCTGGCGAGCGCCGGTGGATCGAAGTCCGGCCGGATCAGTCCCTTGGAGGGGCTTGCCTTTTTAATCTCCGCGATCAGTCCGAATTCGCCTCGCGCCTTCTTCGTCAACAGGCTGGCGAAGAAGCCGCGTGGCGGCTCCTGGTCGCGGCAGATCGCGCGCAGCTCGGCAAGCGGCACGCGCGCTTTGGCAGCCTCGATTTCCTGGCGCTTGTAGGCTTCGATCTTCTTGAGAATATCGGTCATCGGCAGAGCCTACCCCTGAAGTTCGGCGTTGGAAACCGCAACGAGCGTCTCGAGTGCTCGGCGCGCGCTGCCGCTTTCCAGCGACTGGCGGGCAAGTGCCATCCCCTCGGCGATCGAGCCGGCCCTGCCGGCGACCAGCAGGGCTGCCGCGGCATTGGCAAGCGAAATGTCCCGGTAGGGCGTCTCGGCGCCGCCGAGCACGGAAAGGAGCGCTTCGGCGTTATGCGCACCGTCGCCGCCACGCAAATCGTCCAGCGTCACCTGCGGCAGGCCGAAATCGGCAGGCGTCAGCTCGAAGGTACGGATTTGGCCGTCCTCGAGCGCGGCAACCTGTGTGATGCCCGTGGTGGTGATCTCGTCGAGGCCGGAACCGTGGACAACCCAGATCCGGTCGGAGCCGAGGTCACGCAGGACTTCAGCCACCGGCACCAGCCATTGCGCGGAGTAGACGCCGAGGAGCTGCCGCTTGACGCTGCCGGGGTTCGACAGTGGACCGAGCAGGTTGAAGATCGTCCGCGTGCCGAGCTCCACGCGAGAGGGGCCGACATGCTTCATGGCGGGATGGTGGAGCTGGGCGAACATGAAGCCGAGGCCGGCCTCGGCCACGCATCGGGCGATCGCATCGGGCCCGATATCGAGCTTGACGCCAAGGCAGGAGAGGGCGTCGGCAGTGCCTGACTTGGAGCTGAGCGCACGGTTGCCGTGCTTGGCGACCGGCACACCGGCGCCGGCGACGATGATCGAGGCCAGCGTCGAGATGTTGTAGGTGGCGGCACCGTCCCCACCAGTGCCGACGATGTCGATCGCGTCGTGCGGAACGCTGACGGGAAGCATGCGCGCGCGCATCGAGCCGACAGCGCCGTAAATCTCGTCCACCGTCTCGCCGCGTACCCGCAGCGCCATCAGGAAGCCGCCGATCTGCGAGGGTGTCGCCGAGCCCGACATGATGATCTCGAAGGCGGCGCGCGCGTCCTCGCGATCGAGCGGCGCTCCGGTGGCAACCTTGGCGATGAAGGGTTTCAGGTCAGACATGTGGTGCGGATCCCGGCTTCATCATTGCATGGTGCGCTCGGCGGCCGACCGGTTGATCGACACGCCATAGGCGCTCTGCAGGCTCGTGACCATCTGGTCGAGAATATCGTCGCCGCTGGCGCGGGCGATTGCCTCGATCTGCTGATCGGAATTGGCGAGCGCGTCGCCGGCCGCTTCGCTGTTGACGTCGGTTACCTGAAGCACGATCTGGCCTTCGCCGGCGATGCCCGGCGCATTCGCCACATGCCCCGCGGGGCCGCCGAAGGCAGCGGCAACGGCGGCCGGGCTCAGGGTAATGTCTTCAACGCCGCGGGTCAGGCCGGCCTTTGTCTCGACCGCCATGCCCATGTCGGCTGCGATATCGGCCATCTTCTCGCCCTTGCGGATGCGTTCGGCAATTTCAGCGGCCTTGGCGGCCAGCGCCTCCCGCTGCTGCTCGGCCGTCCAGTCAGCCGCCACAGTCTCGCGGACCTCGTCGAGTGTGCGGTCGCGTGCTGCCATGATGTCGTTGACTTCGTACCAGATATAGCCGTCACGCCCGTAGTTGACCGGCGGGCTTTCCAGTCCGACGTCGGTCTTGAAGACCTCGGCAAGCAGGCCCGTTTCCTCGGGAAGAACGATGTCCTCGCCGTCCTGGCCGCGGCCGGTTGAATCGACAGCATCGATGGTCACAGGCTTCAAATGCGCCGCCGTGGCCGCTTCGGCGATCCCGGCACCATTGGCCTGTGCCTCCTCGAATCGGTCGTGGACAGCCATCAGGTCCTGGCTTGCCTGCGAAAGCGCAAGCTCGTTGCGCAGTTCGTCCTTCACCTCTTCATATGTCTTCGTGGTTTCCGGTTGAATGCTCGACACACGCAGGATGACCGGACCGAAGACGCCTTCGACGACCGGGGACGTGCCGCCGGCCGCCGGGATGGCAAAGGCGGCCTCGGCCAGCGTCTGATCGGGCATCGTGGCCTTGGTGAAATCGCCAAGCGTGACGTCGGATTCCGTCTTGCCCTGTTCGGCTGCGAGGGCATCAAAAGTCGTACCGGACGCCAGCTTGACGGCCGCGGCATCGGCCGCTGCGCGATCGGGGAACGTCAGCTGCTGGACGGTGCGTGTCTCCGCCGTGCGGTATTTGTCCTTGTTCTTCTCGTAGTCTTCGCGCACCGCTGCTTCGTCGATCGTCGACGGATCGGCAATGTCCTTCGGGGCGAGGGCGACATAGGTGAACTTGCGGAACTCGGGCGCGCGGTACTTGTCCTTGTTCTTGTCGAACCAGGCCGCCAGCACGTCGTCGGCCGGCGCCTTGACCGGGTCGATATTGGCGTTGGACAGCAGCAGGTAGTCGACTGTACGCGCCTCGTTGCGGTACTGCCTGAGGGCGCTGGTCAGCGCTTCCGGCGCACGGTAGCCATCGGAGATCGCCTCGACGATCTGGCTGCGGACGGCGACCTGGCTGCGGTTGTTGATGTAATCGTCCTCGCGAAGCCCGGCATTGCGGAGGATGGACGAGAAGGCAACGCGGTCGAAACGACCGTTCGGCCCGCGGAACGCGGGATCTTCGGCGATCAGCTGCGCCAGGCGATCCTTGCTCAGGCCGAGGCTCATGTCGCTTGAAAGCTGGTCGAGCGCGGCACCGGCGACGAGTTCGGCATAGACCTGGTTTTCAACACCGAGCGCTCGTGCCTGATCGGGTGTCAGGCGCGTACCGAAGCGCTGGGACAGCGCGGAAACCTGTCGCTCATAGGCAAGGCGGAAGTCCGTTGGCGAAACCTTGACGTCACCCACCGTTACCACAGCATTGGATGTGCCAGTCACCAGCGAGCTCGAAATGCCCCAAACGCCAAAGGAGGCCACCAGGATCAGCATCAGGGCTTTGGCCACCCAGGTCTGGGCGCCTTTTCTCAAAGATTCGAGCATACTTCGCATTCCTCGCTTGCTCGGCACGGGGCCGTACGGAACCCGTCTCATAACGGAAAGTTCGCAGGAATAGAAGGGCATGGATGACGCGGCGGCAGCACGGTCGGCGAGAGCTGCAGGATGTGCGCGTCCGATCATGCGAGAGGGTCTGCGCCGATATCAAATTCTTGCGCCGCAAACGGACCAGCAACTGACGATTTCCTTTGCCGGCAAAGGAATTTATTCTGAAATAATTGATGAATTGTACTATCTGCGCTTTATGCCAAGTTCGCATCTTCATGTACCCGGCAGGCGGGTGCGGGCAATGATCGAGTAGCTGAAAAAGGCATCGGAATGGAGTCGATGATCGTCATGGTCAACCTGCTCGGGGCGGTGGCTTTGCTGCTGTTCGGTCTGGCGCAGGTCAAGGACGGGGCGACGCGCGCCCTGGGCGGGCGGCTTCGCAAGAGCCTGACCCTGGGCACCGGCGGCCCCATGCGCGCCTTTGTGTCCGGTTTTGTGGCCACCCTCGCGCTGCAGAGTTCGACTGCGACGGCGCTGATGACGGCCTCCTTCGTTGAGAAGAACCTTATTCGCTCGCGGATGGCGCAGATCGTCCTTCTCGGCGCCAATGTCGGCACCGCCGTGACGGCCTGGATCGTCGCGACCGGGATCGAGTGGGTCGCGCCGCTCGTCATCCTCGTCGGCGTCATCCTCTATCGGGGGACTTCGACGTGGCGGCAGGGGGCGGGTGCCGCACTGGTCGGCGTCGGCCTCATGCTCCTGTCGCTGCATCTTCTGAGCCAGGCGACGGAGCCGATGCGGCAATCCCAGGCGCTTGCGGCCTTTCTCACCCTTCTAGACGGAGCGTGGCCGGTGGCCTTGGCGTTTTCGACCGTTCTGGCCTTCTTGTCGTCGTCGAGCCTTGCGGTGGTCGTGCTCATTCTCTCGCTGGCTTCGACCGGCATCGTTTCTCCGGGGCTGACGGTCGTCCTGGTGCTGGGCGCCAATCTCGGTGGCGCCATTCCCCCAGTCATCGCTACGCTCAAGGCGCCGGCGCCAGCGCGCCGGGTGACGATCGCCAACCTCTTCGTGCGTGCGGTCGGGTGCCTCATAGCGCTTCCGTTTGCAGGTCTTGCCGCCGACGCGTTGGCAATGCTGCCGCTGCCGCCTTCGAAACTGCCGGTCGACGCGCATCTGGCCTTCAATCTGATAGTGGCCGCGGTCTTCTGGCCGCTGTCGCCGCTGCTGGCCAGGCTGATGGAAAAGCTCGTGCCGGACGAGCCGCCGGGCGAAACGGGACCACAGTATCTGGATGAGGCGGCACTGGCGACACCCGTCGTCGCCCTGTCCGGCGCGACCCGCGAAGTCCTGCGCGTCGGCGACCTGATCGAGGCGATGCTGATCCAGACGATGAAGGCCTTCGAGGAGAACAATCTCGCCGAACTCGACCGAATCGGCGCGCTGGAGAAACAGGTCGACGAACTGCAGCAGGCGATCAAGATCTATCTCTCACGGCTCGGCCACAAGGGGCTCAGCGAAGACAACGCCGGCCGGTCGATCGTCGTCATCGACTACGCGATCAACCTCGAGCACATCGGCGACATCATCGAGAAGGGGCTGCAAGAGCAGGTCCGCAAGAAGGTGCTGAACGGCTTGCGTTTTTCCACCGACGGCTATGAAGAGTTGTCGGGCCTGTTCCATCTCACCATCGAGAACCTGCGGATCGCTCAGACCATCCTCGTGACCCGCGACGCTTCGCTCGCCCGGCAGTTGGTCGAGGTCAAGGTGTCGGTAAGGCACATGGAGAAGCAGTCCGCCGAGCGGCATCTCGCGCGGTTGCGCGACGGACGGCTGGACAGTCTGCAGACCAGCTCGCTGCACCTGGACATGCTGCGCGACCTCAAGCGCATCACCGCCCACCTCGTTTCCGTCGCCTATCCGATCCTCGACGAAAGCGGACTTCTGGTCGAAAGCCGTCTGCGGGAAGCGGAGTAGCTTGTGAATTTCCTTTGTCTGGCGCGGGGTGCGTTTGGTATGCAACCGCATCCAACAGCATGAAACGGGGATGACGATGCAAAAGGAAGAGACCAAACGCAGCTGCCTGGCGGTCATTCTGGCGGCCGGGGAAAGCACCCGGATGAAGTCGTCCCAGTCGAAGGTGCTGCATCCTATCGGCAACCGGCCGATGATCGCCCATGTCGTCGACGCGCTGGCGGCTGCGGGGATCGGTGAGATTGCGCTCGTTCTCGGCCGAGACGCGGAAAAGGTCGAGGCGGCGGCGCGCCATCCCGCCGTCAGGGCGGAGACGTATATCCAGAAGGAGCGGTTGGGAACGGCACATGCGGTGCTGGCGGCCCGCGAGGCGATCGCTAGAGGCTATGACGACGTTTTGGTCGTTTTCGGTGATACGCCGCTTTTGACGCAGGCGCCGCTGCAAGACGCGCGCGCCGGGCTTGCCGGCGGCAGCGATGTCGTCGTCGTCGGTTTCATGGCCGCCGATCCGTTCGGCTATGGGAGGCTCCTCGTCGAGAACGGAGAGCTGGTCGCGATCCGCGAGGAGAAGGATGCGACACCGGCGGAACGTGCCATTGCCTTTTGCAACGGCGGGCTGATGGCGATTGACGGGCGCAAGGCGCTCGGCCTGATCGAGCAGATCGGCAACGCCAACGCCAAGGGCGAGTATTATCTGACCGACATCGTGGAAGTCGTCCGCGCTGCCGGCGGCCATGCCACGACGGTCGAGGCGCCGGAGGAGGAACTGACCGGCTGCAACACCCGCGGCGAACTCGCCTTCATCGAGCGCCTCTGGCAGCAGCGCCGCCGCACCGCTCTGATGCTGTCCGGTGTCTCGATGGTCGCGCCCGAAACCGTGTTTCTGTCTTATGATACCGCCGTCGGGCAGGATGTAACGATCGAGCCGAACGTGGTGTTCGGTCCAGGCGTGACCGTCGAAAGCGGTGCCGTCATCCACGCCTTCTCGCATATCGAGGGCGCACATGTCGGCGCCGGCGCGTCGGTCGGCCCGTTCGCGCGCCTGCGCCCGGGGGCCAACCTTGGGCCGGACTCGAAGGTCGGAAACTTCTGCGAGGTCAAGAAGGCCGAGATAGGGGCGGGGGCGAAGGTCAACCACCTCACCTATATCGGCGACGCCTTCATCGGCGCGGGCAGCAACATCGGCGCAGGCACCATCACCTGCAACTATGACGGCATCAACAAGCACGAGACGCGGATCGGCGAGAACGCCTTCATCGGCTCCAATTCGGCTCTGGTTGCCCCGGTGACGATCGGCGACGGCGCCTACGTCGCCTCCGGCAGCGTCATCACGCAGGACGTGCCCGCGGATGCGGTGGCTTTCGGCCGGGCGCGCCAGGAAAACAAGCCGGAGCGCGCCAGGCTCGTACGCGAACGCAATGCCGCGCTCAAGGCAGCACGGAAGAAGGCGGCCGAGTAGCCTTCGGCGTTAACGCCTGAAACCGAAAGTGAGCGCCGGACGATTGCGCTCACTCCAAAAATCACTACCAGAATGCGGCACTTACACCGCATACCGCCGAAAGTCGGAATCGATTTTCCCTTCGGGTTATGCGCCGAATGCAATGGCCGCATTTTCCTGTCCCGCTGTCGGACGCGAAACCGGCGGCAGTCCAAGGACGGAGTGGTTTTCATGTGCGGTATTGTCGGCATCGTCGGGACGGAGCCTGTCGCCGGGCGGCTGGTGGAGGCGTTGAAGCGTCTGGAGTACCGCGGGTATGATTCGGCCGGCGTGGCGACCATCCGCGACGGACGGCTGGAGCGCCGCCGTGCCGAGGGCAAGCTCGTCAATCTGGAAGCCCGGCTCGCTGAGCAGCCGCTCGCAGGCACGATCGGTATTGCCCACACCCGCTGGGCCACGCACGGCGCGCCGACCGAGAGCAACGCCCACCCGCATTTCACCGATGGCGTCGCGGTCGTCCACAACGGCATCATCGAGAATTTCTCGGAAATCAAGGACGAGTTGATCGCCGATGGCGCGACATTCGCGACCCAGACGGACACTGAGGTCGTAGCGCAGTTGCTGGCAAAGCTTCGCCGCGGAGGCTACGGCCGGCGCGACGCCATGCTCGCCATGCTGCAGCGGGTGAGTGGCGCCTACGCGCTGGCGGTGATGTTCGAGGACGATCCGTCGACCATCATGGTCGCCCGCAACGGTCCGCCGCTGGCAATCGGCCACGGTCAAGGCGAGATGTTCCTCGGTTCCGACGCGATTGCGCTTGCGCCGTTTACCTCCGACATCACCTATCTGGTGGATGGCGACTGGGCGGTGGTCGGCCGCAACGGCGTGCACATCTTTGATCTGGAGGGCAATCCGGTCGAACGCCGCCGGCAGGTCTCGAGCGCTGCGGCCTACATGATCGACAAGGGCAATCATCGGCATTTCATGGAGAAGGAGATCCATGAACAGTCCGAAGTGGTGTCGCACACACTCAGCCACTATATCGATTTCATCGAAAACAAGGTGAGAAAGCCTGCGGAAGAAATTGATTTCTCTTCTGTTTCCAGCCTTGCAATCTCCGCCTGCGGCACGGCTTACCTCGCCGGCCTCGTCGGCAAGTACTGGTTCGAACGGCTGGCGCGGCTGCCGGTGGAAATCGATGTCGCGTCCGAATTCCGCTACCGGGAAATGCCGCTCAACCCGAAGTCCGCGGCACTGTTCATCTCGCAATCCGGCGAGACGGCCGACACGCTCGCATCCCTGCGCTACTGCAAGGATGCCGGGCTGAAGATCGGTGCCATCGTCAATGCGCCCGAATCGACCATCGCCCGCGAGGCCGACGTGGTATTTCCGACGCTGGCCGGACCGGAGATCGGCGTCGCCTCCACCAAGGCTTTCACCTGCCAGCTCGCCGTGCTTGCTTCACTGGCGATCCAGGCCGGCCATGCGCGCGGCACGCTGTCTGCCGAAGACGAGGGCGCGCTGGTGCGAAGCCTGTCAGAAACGCCGCGGCTGATTGCCAATGTTCTCAATACCATCCAGCCGTCCATCGAGCTCCTGGCGCGCGAATTGTCGAAGTGCCGGGACGTGCTCTATCTCGGCCGCGGCACCAGCTATCCGCTTGCGCTGGAGGGCGCGCTGAAGCTGAAGGAAATTTCCTACATCCACGCCGAAGGCTATGCGGCGGGCGAACTGAAGCACGGGCCGATCGCGCTGATCGACGAGAACATGCCCGTCATCGTGATCGCGCCCTTCGATCGGTTCTTCGAAAAGACCGTGTCGAACATGCAGGAAGTGGCGGCACGCGGGGGCCGGATCATCTTCATCACCGACGAGCGCGGGGCGGCTGCGACCAAGCTGGAAACGATGGCGACGATCGTGCTGCCGGCCGTCGACGAGATCATCGCGCCGGTGCTCTATGCGCTGCCGATCCAGCTCATCGCCTATCACACCGCTGTCTTCATGGGCACGGACGTAGACCAGCCGCGCAACCTTGCGAAATCCGTGACGGTCGAATGATCATCCGCGACGAGACGCCGGCGGACGTCGAAGCCATCGGCGCCCTGACGGCGGAGGCATTTGCCATAATGCCGTACAGCGACGGATCCGAGCCGGCCATCATCGCGCGCCTGAGGGCTGTCGGCGCTCTGACAATTTCGCTCGTCGCCGAGGAAAACGGGGGCATCATCGGCCACGTGGCGATCTCGCCGGTCACCATATCCGGTGAGGACGAAGGGTGGTTCGGCCTCGGGCCGATCTCGGTTGCGCCGGCGCGGCATCGGGCCGGCATCGGCAGCGCTCTAGTGCGGGCGGGGCTGGAGCGCCTGAGGCAGATCGGTGCAAACGGGTGCGTGCTGGCAGGCGATCCCGGCTACTATGGCCGTTTCGGTTTTGCCTGCGATCCGGCTTTTTCTTCGCCCGGCATCCCTCACGAGTATTTCATGAGGCTGGCTCTTTCTCCGGTTTACGCGGGCGGGACGGTTACCTATCATCCGGCTTTCTTCGGCTGAGGTTCCGGCGGCACACTGGCGATGACCGATATCGTTCCGCGACTTTCCGTGGCCACGCGGCTGCGCAACAATTTCCTGACCGGGCTCGTCATCTGCGCCCCGATCGCGATCACCATCTGGCTGACCTGGACGTTCATCCACTGGGCAGACAGTTGGGTGAAACCGTATATCCCGACCAAGTACAATCCCGAGAACTACTTCGAGTTCGCCATTCCCGGCTTCGGGCTTTTGATCGCACTGGCCGTCATCACGCTGGTCGGCTTTCTCGGCAAGAACCTGATCGGGCGATCGATCGTCAATTTCGGTGAGACCATCCTCAACCGCACGCCGCTGGTCAGCACGATCTACAAGAGCCTCAAGCAGATTTTCGAATCGGTGCTGAAGGAGAAGGGAACGTCCTTCAACAAGGCAGGCCTGATCGAGTATCCGAGCGCCGGTCTGTGGTCCGTCGTCTTCATCGCTACTGATGCGAAAGGCGAGATGAAATCGAAGTTCGATGCCATGGGCCGCGACATGGTGGCGTGCTTCCTGCCGCCGACTCCGTTCCCGACCGCCGGCTACCTCGTTTTCGTCCCGCGCGAGAAGATCGTTCTGCTGGACATGAGCGCAGAGGACGCGGCCAAGCTGATCATCTCGGTCGGCCTCGTCAATCCGCCGGACAAGCTTTTAAGCGCGCCGACGCCATTCGCCGCAAAGCTGAAAGAGAAATTCCGCAAATAGAGCAATTCCGTCGAGATCCGATTCGGCGGAACTGCTTTAGAGCCATGTTTTGCCTGCAATTAGCCGACGCCGAAGCGATTGGGGCTTCGACTGGAATTCTCACCCGGCGCGCAGGAAGCGGATCGCCTCGTCTCGGCGGAAGAGATAGAGCAGGGTGCGGATTGCCTGTCCGCGTTCGCCTTCGAGGTTGGGGTCCTTTTCCAGCACGTAAGCAGCCTCCTTGCGGGCGATCTCCAGAAGATCGCCGTGCGCTTCGATGCTGGCGACGAGAAAGCCGGGCGTACCGGACTGGCGGGTGCCGAGCAGCTCGCCTTCGCCGCGCAGCTTCAGGTCCTCCTCTGCGATGCGGAAGCCGTCCTCGGTCTCGCGCAGGATGCCGAGCCGCGCCCGGCCGTTCTCACTGAGCGGTCCCTTGTAGAGCAG
Source organism: Pseudomonadota bacterium (assembly GCA_023404095.1). Lineage (GTDB taxonomy): Bacteria > Pseudomonadota > Alphaproteobacteria > Rhizobiales > Rhizobiaceae > Mycoplana. The sequence goes on from JAEYDD010000072.1 coordinate 219,153, forward strand.
GATGCACGAGGAGGCGCCATGCCCGCGTCCGACACGGCCGCGCAACTGGTGGAGCTGGGCAAGCCCGAAGCGCTCGGCATGCTCGATCACCATGATCGTCGCGTCGGGGACATCGACGCCGACCTCGACGACGGTCGTGGCGACCAGCAGCCGTGTGTCGCCGTTCTTGAAGGCGAGCATGGACTCGTCTTTCTGCGGTCCGCTCATGCGTCCGTGCACGAGGCCCACGGCGTCGCCGAAGACGCTTTTCAGCGTCTCGTACCGCTCTTCCACCGACATCAGCTCGGATTCCTCGGTCTCCTCCACAAGGGGGCAGATCCAGTAGGCCTTCTTGCCCTCGGCGATGGCCGTGCGCAGCCGGTCGACGATCTCGCCGGTGCGCTCCTGCGGCATCACGACCGTCTGGATCGGCTGGCGGCCGGCCGGCTTCTCGGTCAGCTTGGAGACGTCCATATCGCCGAAGGCGGCGAGCACCAGCGTGCGAGGGATCGGCGTCGCCGTCATCACCAGCATGTGCGGCGAGATACCCTTGGCCGTCAGCCGCAGACGCTGGTGGACGCCGAACCGGTGCTGTTCGTCCACGACGGCAAGCGCCAGGTCGCGATAGACCACGCTATCCTGGAACAGCGCGTGCGTGCCGACGACGATGTTCGTCTCTCCGCTTTCGATGCGCTCGAGGATCTGGTCGCGCTCGCGGCCCTTGGTACGGCCGGTCAGCACGTCGATGTTGATGCCGGCGGGCGCGGCCATCTTCGACAGGGTCGCGTGGTGCTGTCGAGCAAGGATTTCGGTCGGCGCCATCAGCACCGCCTGTCCACCCGCCTCGACGGCCGCCAGCATCGCCATCAGCGCCACCGCCGTCTTGCCCGAGCCGACGTCGCCCTGCAAGAGCCGCAGCATGCGCTGGTCGGTCGCCATATCGGCCTTGATCTCGGCGATCGCCAAATCCTGGCTGCCCGTCAGGGCGAAGGGAAGGGCGGAAAGCACCGGCGCGGACAGCTTCCCCGTCGCCATGACTGGACGGCCGGCGATGCGGCGCAACGTCTGGCGCACCAGCGCCAGCGAGATCTGGCCGGCCAGGAACTCGTCATGGGCTAGCCTGCGACGGGCGGGCGCCTGCAGGTCGAGGTCGTGGCCGTCCTGCGGGTGATGGAGGGCGGAGATGGCCTCCGTTGCCGCGGGAAAGCCTTCGCGCGCGGCGAGGGCCGCATCGATCCACTCGGGAAGTTGCGGCACCCGTGCCGCCGCAGCCTCGATCGCCTTGCGCAGGGTGCGCGGCGACAGGCCGGCCGTCAGCCCGTAGACGGGTTCGACCAGCGGCATCGTCTCCGCCTCCGAGGCCTTGACCATGAAATCGGGATGCACCATCGAGGCGCGGCCGTTGAACCAGTCGACCTTGCCGCTGACGATGACCTGCTCGTCCACCGGCAGGCTCTTTTCCAGCCAGTCGCCCTTGGCGCGGAAAAAGGTCAGTGCCAGCTCGCCGGTGTCGTCGTGCAGGAATACGCGATAGGGCACGTTCGACTTGCCCCGCGGTGGCGGCTGATGGCGGTCGACGCGGCCGGAGACGGTAACGATCGTGCCCTGCGGCGCATGCGCGATGCCGGGCTGGTTGCTGCGGTCGATCACGCTGTGTGGCAAGTGGAAGACGAGATCGACGACGCGGCAGTCGTCGATGCTCTCGTGGCCGAGGAGTTTTGCAAACAGTTCGCCCGTCTTCGGGCCGATGCCCGGAAGCGAGGCGAGCGAGGCGAAAAGGGGATCGAGCAGGGCAGGACGCATGGCCGCAAGATGCGCCGGACGATTGCCGCTTGGCAAGGCTGACAATCGTCTTTCGAGCGTCTATAGAAACGCCGGCGAGGGTCGTCTGCGTTGCAGCGGACGCTCGTCCTGCGCTTCCGGTCACGACAGACCTGGGCGTAGCAAGCGATTGAATTCGCGCATGAAGCCGTGGCGGCCGCGGAGCGGTGCTTGTGCCGAGATGCGCCTGGTCCCGTAAGCTCCCGAACGGGCGGACGGGCGAGAACTCATGCGGGAAAGACAAGGCCATGACCGGCACCACACGCTCCAGCGCAGATATCGAACCGCGGCGCAAGCGCATCCTCTTCCGTTGCTGGCACCGCGGCATCCGTGAAATGGACCTTGTGCTCGGCTCCTTCGCCGACGCCGAGATCGAGACGCTGTCGGCGGACGAACTGGACGAACTGGAGGAGATCATGGCGGAGAACGATCGCGATCTGGTGATGTGGGTTACCGGCGAGCGTCCGGTTCCCGAGCGTTTCCGCACCGGCCTGTTCCCGCGCATCTGCGCCTTCACCCCTGATTTTTCGCCGGTAACGGCCGAAAGCTTCGGAAAAGCGAAATGATTCCAGGCCTCGATATCGCAGCCCTTGCAACGATCGGGCAGCCGGCCACCATCGGCGCCGTGCCGAGCGGGGCCGAACCGCTGGTGCTGGCCGAACTCGCCCGCAAGCTGGGGCCGGTCGCCTATGTCATGTCCGACGGCCAGCGGATCGGCGACATGGAGCAGATGCTGGGCTTTTCTGCGCCCGACATCCCGGTGCTGACACTGCCGGGCTGGGACTGTCTGCCCTATGACCGCGTGTCTCCGAGCGCCGACACCTCGGCCAGAAGGCTTTCAGCGCTTTCGGCCCTGATCGCGCATGGAAAGAAGCCGCATCCCGCGATCGTCCTCGTCACCGTCAATGCGATGTTGCAGAAGATGGCGCCGAGGCAGGTGATCGCGCACCTAGCCTTTTCCGCCCGGCCGGGCAACCAGGTGCGGATGGACGATCTCGCCGCCCGACTGGAGCGCAACGGCTTCGACCGGGTCGCGACCGTGCGGGAGGTCGGCGAGTACGCGGTGCGCGGCGGTATCCTCGATGTCTTCGTGCCAGGCAGTTCCGAGCCGGTCCGCCTCGATTTCTTCGGCGATACGCTGGAAAGCATCCGCACCTTCGACCCCGCCAGCCAGCGCACGACCGGGCAGGCCAGAAGCCTCGATCTCAATCCGATGAGCGAGGTGACACTGACCCCGGAGACGATCAGCCATTTCCGCAAGGAGTACCTGTCGCTGTTCGGCGCTGCGACCCGAGACGACGCGCTTTACCAGGCGGTTTCAGAAGGACGGCGCTATGCCGGCATGGAGCACTGGCTGCCGTTGTTCTACGACGAGCTGGAGACGTCGTTCGATTACCTCTCGGGCTTTCGGATCGTCACAGACCATGCCGCGCGCGAAGCCGCCGCCGAGCGCTCGAAGTTGGTACGGGACTACTACGACGCCCGACTGAGTTCGGCCTCCGCCAAGGGCCAACTGGCGCAGGCGACGCCCTACAAGCCGGTGCCGCCCGGCCAGCTCTATCTCGACGACGAGAGCTTTTCCCGCCTGCTCAACGAACACGATGCGATTCGCATTTCGCCCTTCAACGAGCACGAGGGCGAGGCGCGCCGCGTTTTTGCGCTGGAGGCACGTGCCGGCGCGCGCTGGGCGAAGGCGGCAAAGGAGGGTGAGGACGGCACCGAACGCGTCAACGTCTTCGATCAGGTGGTGAAATACATCGCGGATCTGCGCTCGGCGGGCAAGAAGGTGCTGGTCACCGGCTGGAGCGAAGGCTCGCTCGACCGGCTGATGCAGGTGCTGGCCGAGCACGGGCTCGGTAACGTCTTGCCCGTGGCCGACGTGGCGGAGCTGCGAAAGCTGAAGCCGGGCGAGGCGGGATCGGCTGTGCTCAGTCTGGAGAACGGCTTCGAGGCCGGCGATCTGGTCTTCATCGGTGAGCAGGACATTCTCGGCGACCGCATGGTCCGCCGTTCGCGCCGGCGCAAGCGCGGTGCGGATTTCATCGCCGAGGTTGCCGGCCTCGACGAAGGCAGCATCGTCGTCCATGCGGAGCACGGCATCGGTCGCTTCGTCGGCCTGCAGACGATCGAGGCCGCCGGCGCGCCGCACGCCTGTCTGGAACTGCGCTACGCCGACGACGCCAAGCTCTATCTCCCGGTGGAAAACATCGACCTTCTGTCGCGCTATGGCGGCGAGGGGACGGATGCGATCCTCGACAAGCTCGGCGGTGTCGCCTGGCAGGCGCGCAAGGCCAAGCTGAAGAAGCGGCTGCTGGACATGGCAAACGGGCTGATCCAGATCGCCGCCGCCCGCCTCGTGCGCCACGCGCCGGTGCTTTCCGCCCAGGACGGCGTCTATGACGAGTTCGCCGCGCGCTTCCCCTATGACGAGACCGAGGACCAGGCGAACGCCATCGACGCGGTGCGTGAGGATCTCGGTGCCGGCCGGCCGATGGACCGTCTCGTCTGCGGCGACGTCGGGTTCGGCAAGACGGAGGTGGCGCTGCGCGCCGCCTTCATCGCCGCCATGAACGGCGTGCAGGTGGCCGTCGTCGTGCCTACCACGCTGCTCGCCCGCCAGCACTTCAAGACCTTTTCCGAGCGCTTCCGTGGTCTGCCCATCCGACTGCAGCAGGCCTCGCGCCTCGTCGGTTCGAAGGAACTGGCACTGACCAAGAAGGAAGTGGCCGACGGCAAGACCGACATCGTCGTCGGCACGCATGCACTGCTCGGCAGCTCGATCAAGTTCGCCAATCTCGGACTTCTCATCATCGACGAGGAGCAGCATTTCGGCGTCAAGCACAAGGAGCGGCTGAAGGAGCTGAAGAGCGACGTACACGTGCTGACACTGTCTGCCACGCCGATCCCGCGCACGCTGCAGCTCGCCATGACGGGCGTGCGCGAGCTGTCGCTGATCACGACGCCGCCGGTCGATCGCATGGCCGTGCGTACATTCATTTCGCCCTTCGATCCGCTCGTCATCCGCGAGACGCTGATGCGCGAGCATTACCGTGGCGGCCAGAGCTTCTATGTGTGCCCGCGACTGAGTGACCTGGCCGAGATCCAGGAGTTTCTGCAGCAGGACGTGCCGGAACTGAAGGTCGCGGTCGCGCACGGGCAGATGCCGGCGACCGAGCTGGAAGACATCATGAATGCCTTCTACGACGGGCGCTATGACGTGCTCCTGTCGACCACGATCGTCGAATCGGGCCTCGACGTGCCGACAGCGAACACGCTGATCGTCCACCGCGCTGACATGTTCGGGCTGGCACAGCTCTACCAGCTTCGCGGTCGCGTGGGGCGCTCGAAGGTACGCGCGTTCGCGCTTCTGACGCTGCCGGTCAACAAGAAGCTGACGGTCACGGCCGAGCGGCGGCTGAAGGTCCTGCAATCGCTGGATACGCTTGGCGCCGGCTTCCAGCTTGCCAGCCACGACCTCGATATCCGCGGCGCCGGCAACCTGCTCGGCGAGGAGCAGTCCGGCCATATCAAGGAGGTCGGCTTCGAGCTCTACCAGCAGATGCTGGAAGAGGCCGTGGCCGAGATCAAGGGGGACGAGCAGATCGTTGATACCGGCTGGTCGCCGCAGATCTCGGTCGGGACCCCGGTGATGATCCCTGACGACTACGTGCCTGACCTGCACCTGCGCCTTGGCCTCTATCGCCGGCTTGGCGAGATCACCGAGCTCTCGGATATCGACGCCTTCGGCGCCGAACTCATCGACCGCTTCGGACCGCTGCCTATCGAGGTGCAGCATCTCTTGAAGATCGTCTACATCAAGTCGCTCTGCCGCGTGGCCAATGTGGAGAAGCTGGATGCGGGGCCAAAGGGTGTCGTCGTGCAGTTCCGCAACAAGGAGTTTCCGAACCCGGCGGCGCTGGTCGGCTATATCGCCAAGCAGGGGACGTTGGCAAAGATCCGTCCGGACCAGAGCCTGTTCCTCTCACGCGACCTTCCTACGCCGGAAAAGCGGCTCACGGGCGCGGCCCAACTGATGACGCAACTGGCTGCGTTGGCGAAGGCTCCCGCCTGAAACGTATCATTTGGAGAAGGAAGCGGCGCAGGCCTCTGTGGCCTCTGCGGACGCCGTGGCCGCTTCCGCCTTCTTCAATGCCGCGACCTCGCGAAGTGCGCCGGCCAGGACATCCACGGTCTGGGCGCCCATCACGGCGTATTTGTTGTCGATGATGAAGCAGGGAACCCCGGTCACCCCCATTTCGCGCGCCATGCCGATTTCCTGCTTCACCGAATCAATGTCGGCGTTGGCGGAAAACAGGGCGCAGACCACCGCCCGGTCCATGCCGGCGGCCTCTGCGATGTCGAGCAGCACCTTGCGATCGCCGACGTTCCTGCCGTCCTCGAAATAGGCCTTGAACAGCGCCTGTGAGACCCTGCTCTGAGCCTCGGGACTCTCGATCATCGCCCAGCGCAGCAACCGATGAGCATCGAGCGTGTTCGGGCTCAGCGCGATGGCGTCGAAATTGAAATCAATCCCGTCTTCGTGGCCGAGATTGGTCAGCATGCCATGGGCACGGTCGACCGCTTCGCGGCCGCCGAGCTTTTCCGCCAGGTGCTTCTTGTGGTCAAGGCCGGCCGCCGGCACGTCGGGGTTAAGCTGATAGGGGCGGAAGGTCACGTTGACGTTCACATCACCGGCGACGGCGTCGATGGCCTTCTCCAGACGCTTCTTGCCGAGGTAGCACCACGGGCAGACTACGTCGGATACGATGTCGATCGTTACGTTTTCCATGTCCTGATCGCCTTCCTGGTCGGTCATGAGCCGCAGATAGTTTGCCGCGCCGACAACTTCAATGGCCACGGCTGCTGGAGCGAGCTGCGCCTGTTGCGGTCGCAATGCTATTCCTGTGCCCGTGCGTCCCACCAGACCGGAAGCTGGTAGCCGTAGAGCGGCACGGTATCCGGACGGGCGATATAGTCGTGCCGGGCAACCCATTGGCGGCCGAGATGGTAGAGCGGCAGCACGTAATGATTGGAAAGCAGCAGGCGGTCATGGGCGCGGACGGCCGAGCGGAAATCCTCGGCGCTGCGCGCGTTCAGGATCGCATCAACCATGCGATCGACATCGGGATCGTTTGCGCCGGCGAAGGCCTCGCTGCCTTCACGGTCGCGATAGTCCGACCGCCAGCGCACCGCCTGCTCGAGCCCCGGCGACAGGGATGAGGCGTAGGCACGGACGATGACGTCGTAGTCGAAGGTCTGGGTGCGGCTCTGATACTGCGAATCGTCGACGGTTCGGACAGCGGCGCGGATGCCGAGTGCAGCCAGAAAGCGCTGATAGGCCAGCGCCAGTTTCTCCTGGTCGGCATTCTGCGTCATGATCTCGAAGGCGAGCGGCTTTCCGTTGGCGTCGCTCATCACGCCGTCCTTGATGCTGTATCCGGCCTCCTTCATCAACAGGACGGCCTGCTTCAGGACCGTTCTGTCGCGGCCGGACGCATCCGTCTGCGGCCAGCGATAGGTGCCGTCCAGGATTTCGGGCTCGATTCGCGCCAGTGCTGGCCCCAGCAGCTTCCTCTCGCTTTCGTCCGCCGGCACGCCCAGCGAGGACAGCTCGGAATTCTGCCAGAAGCTTTCGGTCCGCCTGTAGGCGTTTTCGAACAGGTTTCTGTTCACCCATTCGAAATCGAAGACGAGCGACAGCCCGTGGCGCAGGCGCGCATCGGCAAACATCGGGCGCCGGGTGTTGAAGACGAAGCCCAGCATGCCCGAAGGTACCTTCGGCGTGAATTCTTCCTTGAGGATCGCACCGGACGTCACGGCCGGGAAATCGTAGCCCCGCGCCCATTTCGTCGGGTTTCCCTCTTGGAAGATGTCGACGCTACCCTTCTTGAAGGCCTCGAACAGCGTGTTCTCCTGCAGGAAATATTCGATGCTGATCTGGTCGTAATTGTCGAAACCGACCTTGGAGGGAATATCCTTGCCCCAATAGTCGGGATTGCGCTCGTAGACGATCTTCTCGCCGGGCCGGACATCCTTGACCCGATACGGCCCAGAGCCGAGAGGGAACGCCAGCGACGTGCGGTCGAAGCCCTCCGCGTCGATCGCATGCTTCGGCAGGACCGGAGACAATGCCAGAAGGAGCGGCGATTCGCGGTCCGCCTTGTCGTTGAAGGTGAAGCGGACGCCGTACTGGCCGATCTTCTCGGTCTTCTCCACGACGTCGAGCCTGCGGCTGAAAGGCGAGCGCCCCTTCTCACGCAACAGTTCGAAGGAAAAAATCACGTCGTCGGGCGTGACCGGCTGTCCGTCAGCCCATTTCGCTTTCGGGTTCAGGTTGAACTGGATGAAACTGCGCTCGTCGTCCCATTCTACCGTCTCGGCCAGCAAGCCGTACATCGAGAACGCCTCGTCGCGCGAGCGCTGCATCAGCGACTCATAGACGAGATTGCCGAATTCGGGGTCCCACATGCCGCGCGCCGTGGTGCGCATGCTCTTGAGGATGAAGGGGTTGAGGTTATCGAAGGTGCCGACGACGCCATAGGTGATCCTGCCGCCCTTCTTGACGTCCGGATTCACATAGGGAAAGTGCTTGTAGTCCCGCGGGAGCGCGGGCTCGCCGTGCATAGCTATACCATGCACCGGTGCCGCAAGCGCCTGACCGAACGGGGCTGCAAGAGCAAGGCAGAGTGCCGTCAACAGAACTCGCAACGTGATTCCTCTTCAACATCGCATATCGATTCGCGACAACTTACAATCTTGGACATGCGGCAAACAATGAGGGGTCCTCTATTTCAGGAAGTGCGGGTAAAAATGCGACGAAAGACTGGATATCCATCGCGCCGCATTGTAACAGGGAGCCTGAAAGCGGGTCATGCAAATGCCTCAATTCGCCGACAGAGAGCGCACAGCTGACCGGAACATTTCAAGGGCGACAAAACGCTCGGCATCGGACTTCAGGAGACGGAACCCGTTATGATCTTCAAATCGAGCTTTACCAAGCAGGCAGTGCTTTCCGCATTTGCAGTTTCGCTTGCTGCCAGCGCGCTGCCTTCGACGGCCGTCGCACAGCAGGCCGCAGCGCCGCAGGGCTGGTTCAAGGTCTGCACGAAGCAGGAAGACAACGACGTCTGCATCGTCCAGAACCTTCTGACCGCCGGCGGCGGACAACTGCTGACGGCCGTTGGACTGATCACGGTCGAGGGCAAGGTCAACCGCAAGATCATGCAGGTCTCGGTGCCGAGCGCGCGGCTGATCCCGCCGGGCGTCGCCATGCAGATCGATGGCGGCAAGGCGCAGAAGCTCGACTATGCCATCTGCATGCCCGACAAGTGCGTGGCCGAAGTGCCCCTGACCGACCAGATGCTGGCCAGCCTGAAGAAGGGCGGCGAGGTCGTTTTCACCTCGATTAACTTCCAGCGTTCGCCCAACCCGATCAAGATGTCGCTCGCCGGCTTCACCGGCGCCTTCGACGGCGAGCCGATCGAGCAGTCGAAGCTCGAGGAGCGCCAGCGCCTGCTGCAGGAAGAAATGCAGAAAAAGGCCGACGAGGCACGCAAGAAGCTCGAAGACGCGCAGAAGGCGGCCAAGAGCCAGTAAGCGGCCTTCCCCTGGAAATGCGAAAAACCCGGCTTTGCGGCCGGGTTTTTTGATTCAGGACACCTTGCAATCTGTCCGTCCGTGGACGGCTAGTGGACGATGCCGGCATCCACCTTCCAGTGATAGGTTCCGCCATCGTCAGGCGCCATGAGCGCCCGCACCTGCGCATGCCTGAGCGGAACGCCGCTGTCGTCCGGTACGAGATTTTGCTCGGACACATAGGCGACGTATTCGGTTTCGTCGTTCTCGGCAAACAGATGATAGAACGGCTGGTCCTTCGACGGGCGAATTTCCGTAGGGATCGAATTCCACCACTCTTCGGTGTTGGCAAATTCGGGATCGACGTCGAAGACCACGCCGCGGAACGGATAGGTCCGGTGGCGGACCACGTCTCCTATGCCGTACTTCGCAGTTCTGATTTTCATATCGGGCCTTCCTTTCAAGGTATATTTGGGAAGGATCGCGTAGAACTCAAGGGGTTAACGCATTTGCGGTAATATCCGCTTTAAGTGGAACGCCTTGCTTCGACGTCCGGACAGGGCCACCTGGTGCTCCCTCCACCGGGCGCAATGGCCAGGCCTTCCAATGCTTGCTGAACGCGCCGCCACACTTTTTTCGGCACGCCTGGCCGTCTTACGAAAAAGCCCGGCACACGGCCGGGCTTCTCCTATTCGTGCTCCTGGCATGTGCCGGAGCGATCGGCATCAGGCCGAGTAGTACATGTCGAACTCGACCGGGTGCGGCGTCATTTCGTAGCGCATGACTTCCGCCATCTTCAGTTCGATGTAGGCGTCGATCTGGTCGTCGTCGAAGACGCCGCCGGCCGTCAGGAACTTGCGGTCCTTGTCGAGGTTCTCGAGCGCTTCGCGCAGCGAGCCGCAGACGGTCGGGATCTTCTTCAGTTCCTTCGGCGGCAGGTCGTACAGGTCCTTGTCCATGGCCTTGCCCGGATGGATCTTGTTCTTGATGCCGTCGAGGCCTGCCATCAGCATGGCGGCGAAGCCGAGGTAGGGGTTGCCGAGCGGGTCGGGGAAGCGGACTTCCACGCGCTTGGACTTCGGACCGGTGCCGAACGGAATGCGGCACGAAGCCGAGCGGTTGCGGGCCGAGTAGGCGAGCAGAACCGGTGCCTCATAGCCCGGGACGAGACGCTTGTAGGAGTTCGTCGTCGGGTTGGTGAAGGCGTTGATGGCCTTGGCGTGCTTGATGATGCCGCCGATGTAGTAGAGGCAGCTCTCGGAGAGGCCGGCATACTCGTCGCCTGCGAAGGTCGGCTTGCCGTCTTTCCAGATCGACTGGTGGACGTGCATGCCCGAGCCGTTGTCGCCGTAGATCGGCTTCGGCATGAAGGTTGCCGTCTTGCCATAGGCATTGGCGACCTGGTGGACGACGTACTTGTAGATCTGCATCTTGTCAGCGTTGCGAACGAGCGTGTCGAACTTGACGCCCAGTTCGTGCTGGGCAGCAGCCACTTCGTGGTGCTGCTTTTCAACGACGACGCCCATTTCGGCCAGCACCGTCAGCATTTCGGAACGCATGTCCTGGCAGCTGTCGATCGGCGGAACCGGGAAGTAGCCGCCCTTGACGCGCGGACGGTGGCCGAGGTTGCCGGTGTCGTAGTCAGTGTCGTCGTTGGACGGCAGTTCGGAGGAGTCGAGCTTGAAGCCGGTGTTGTATGGGTCGGCCTTGTACTTGACGTCGTCGAAGACGAAGAATTCGGGCTCGGGGCCGACGTAGATGGTGTCGCCGATTCCGGAAGCCTTGAGGTAGGCTTCGGCCTTCTTGGCGACACCGCGCGGGTCGCGGTTGTAGGCTTCGCCGGAGACCGGATCGAGAATGTCACAGAAGATGACCATCGTGGATTGGGCGAAGAAGGGGTCCATGTGGACAGTTGCCGGATCCGGCATCAGGACCATGTCCGACTCGTTGATGGCCTTCCAGCCTGCGATCGAGGAGCCGTCGAACATGACGCCATCGGCGAACATGTCTTCATCGACGCAGGACACGTCCATCGTCACGTGCTGCAGCTTGCCCTTAACGTCGGTAAAGCGCAGGTCCACGAACTTGACGTCGTTCTCCTTGATTTGCTTCAGGATATCGTTGGCAGTCGTCATGTTTTGAAAGTCCCTATTTGAGATGACGAGGTGGAAAACCTTGGCCGGACGGCCAGGCGGGGATTAGATGGCATCAACGCCGGTCTCGCCGGTGCGGATACGGATGACTTCTTCGATGTTGGAAACGAAGATCTTGCCGTCGCCAATGCGGCCGGTCTGCGCTGCGTTGCGGATCGCTTCGATCACCGCATCCGCATTCTCGTCGGCCAGGACAACCTCGACCTTAACCTTCGGCAGGAAATCCACCACGTATTCGGCGCCGCGATAGAGCTCGGTATGGCCCTTCTGGCGGCCGAAGCCCTTCGCTTCCGTGACCGTGATGCCCTGCAGGCCGACTTCCTGAAGCGCTTCCTTCACTTCGTCGAGCTTGAACGGCTTTATGATCGCTTCGATCTTTTTCATGAGAAAATGTCTCTCCGCTTCTCCCATTTGCGCAGGATTTGGAGCCTGCTGCCTATGTTGATGCATTTAACGTGCCAATCTTTGCATAATGCGTGCCAGTTTCGACAAGCGCACGTCGCTTACGCCGGACGAGTTGTCGCACCCTTCGCAAAAGCCGACTTCCCCAACACCGGCGGCGGCGGTCTCTGCCTAAAATTCGGTCTACAAGTGGGCATTTTTCGTTGGCGCGGCACCGGCGAGACGGGGCGCTCCACTTATCGCATGTATTTTGAGCACCAAATTGATGCAGATGCATATTTATTGTTCATTCATGGTTGAAATTTTAAGCCTTGGCGGCCGTGATCCTTTGAGTGCATTGTCGAGCGATGCACAGGGAACTCGAAACGATCGTCGTCACGCCGGATGAGATGGCCGGCATCGACAAGGCTGCCGCTGACAGCGGCATCGCCAGCGCGGCGCTGATGGAGCGGGCAGGGCGGGCGGTGGCTGCCGCTGCACTTCGCCGCTTTCCGGGCGCGCTTCGATTTGTCGTGCTCGCCGGACCGGGCAACAATGGGGGCGACGGCTACGTGGCCGCCAGAGTGCTGGCCGAGGCGGGGGGCGCCGTTTTCCTCTATCAGTTGGCCAAGCCGCGCGCCCGATCCGACGCCGCCAGGGCGAGCGAGCGCTTTGGCGGATCCATCAGCCCGCTCGACCAGTATATGCCGGCGGTCGGCGACGTGGTGATTGACGCGCTGTTCGGCGCGGGATTGGCGCGCAATCTCGATCCCGACGTTTGCGATCTCGTTGCCCGTATCAACGGGTTGGCGCTGCCGGTGGTGGCTGTCGACCTGCCGAGCGGTGTCGATGGGCGTACGGGCCTGCCGCGGGGCGCCGCCTTCGAGGCCGTCCACACGGTGACATTCATGTGCCGGAAGCCCGGGCACCTGCTGATGCCCGGCCGCTCGCTGTGCGGCGAGCTGGAGGTGTTCGATATCGGAATCCCGTCCCGGATCGTGCTTGCCGCGTCCCATCACCTGCGGGTCAACGTGCCGGCCGTCTGGTCGATGAGCCTGCCGAAAGCGGCAGCCAGCGCCCACAAGTACGGGCACGGTCACTTGGCCGTCTTCTCGGGCGGCCCGCTCGCCACCGGCGCCGCGCGCCTTTCGGCGACGGCCGGGTTGCATGCAGGGGCAGGGCTCGTCACCGTGCTCTCGCCACCCATGGCAGGTGCGGCCAATGCGGCGCACTTGACGGCGGTGATGCTGCGCGAGATCCACGGCGTGCCGGCTCTCGACGCACTTCTCGCCGATCCCCGCTATTCCGCCTTTGTGCTCGGTCCGGGCTTCGGCGATCTGGAGCGGGCGAGGGCCTTTGTCGCAAGGCTCTCGGAGCGGCCGCTGGTTCTCGACGCCGACGGCATCACGGCGTTTCGCGAGCGGCCGGAAGCGCTGTTCGAAGCCTTCGACGGGGGGCAGACGCGGCTCGTACTGACACCCCATGACGGCGAATTCGCCCGGCTCTTCCCCGATCTTGCCGCGGATGTGGCCCTTTCGAAGATCGACAGGGCCCGGGCGGCAGCGGCACGCAGCCATGCGGTCATCGTTCTGAAGGGGGCCGACACGGTGATCGCAGCTCCGGACGGGCGGGCGCTGATCAATGACAACGCGCCGCCCTGGCTTGCCACCGCCGGCGCCGGGGACGTGCTTTCCGGCATCATCGGGGCGCATCTGGCACAGGGCATGCCGGCCTTCGAGGCCGCGGCCGCAGGTGTCTGGCGACACGGAGAAGCCGCCCGCCGCGCCGGCCCCGGGATGACCGCAGAAGACCTGGTCGGTCTCCTGAAGGGGATCGCCGAGTTCGAGTGATGCGGAGAGGATCGCGCTTTCCGCTGCGGCGCTCCGATCCCAGCCGGGATGCAGTCGAAACCACGCCGCTGGACAGGTCGGAGGCGCATCACAGGCTACGCGCCCGGGCGGACCTCCCGTGCGCATCGCGGGCGTCTTGGGTCGACGGAGCAAGCGTCTTCGTCATGCTTCGTCGAAGATTGCCGCTCGGTCAAGTCAGACCTTCCCATTGTGCCTCCATAACCATTCATGCCGCTCCGGCACACTTTCATTTGGCGATGAACGGCTTTAAAGCATTGCCAATCGCAGCGAAGATGGTGGAAGCCGAGGCATGGGCCTGATCGATATCGCTCTCCTTGTGCTGGTCGCAGCCGTCTGGGGCTTCAATTTCGTTGTCATCAAGATCGGGATCGCCAACTTTCCGCCGATCCTGTTTTCGGCGCTCCGGTTCCTGTTCGCCGCCCTGCCACTGGTCTTTTTCCTGCCGCGTCCGGCCGTGCCACTGCGCCTCATTCTCGGCATCGGCCTCATTCTCGGGGTCGTGAAGTTCAGCCTTCTCTTCATCGGCATGGACATCGGCATTTCCGCCGGACTTGCCTCGCTGCTGCTGCAGTCGCAGGCCTTCTTCACCGTCATTCTGGCGGCGTCGATCTATGGCGAGCGGCCAAGGCCGGTACAGATCGCCGGCATTCTCGTGGCCCTCGGGGGAATGGCCGCGATCGCAACAACCGTCGATGCCGGCTTCACCTACACCGGCCTCGCCCTGGTGCTGGCCGCCGGCCTGTCCTGGGCCGTTTCGAACATCCTTATGAAGAAGGTCGGAAAGGTGGACATGCTGGCGCTGATAGTATGGGTGAGCCTCGTTCCGCCGATCCCGCTGGCCATCATTTCGCTTCTGACCGAGGGATGGGACCGCGATATGGCGGCACTCTCCACCCTGTCCTGGGAAGGCATGGGAGCCGTCGCCTACATCGCTTACGCCACCACAGTCCTCGGATTCGGCGTCTGGGGCTACATGATCCGGAAGCACGGTGTCTCCACCGTGGCGCCGTTTTCGCTGCTGGTCCCCGTATTCGGAATGAGCTCTTCGGCCCTCGTCCTCGGCGAGAGTTTCGGCAGCGCGCGCCTCGCCGGCGCCGCCCTCGTCGTCTGCGGACTAGTGCTGACCGCGCTCGGCCCCCGGATCGTCGATCGCATGCGCCGCCCCGTGACGGCATAGACGTAACGCGACACCTTCAGCGCGCGACGTTCATCGTCGCGTCACCACGGAGCCGTTTCTGCCGCAGCCCGCCGTGGCCGGCGATCCGCCTCACAGGCGCGGCTGCGCCCGCATCTGCAACTGTCGCGCACCGTTCGGTGCCTTGACCTTGCCCGAGGTGATGAAGAAGGCGAAGACGTCGCGCGGCTCCCTGGCTGCTGGATGTTCCGCATTGATCGTGGGCAGATCCGCCGGCTGCCCGCCCTCCGCCCAGGTTTTCAGCCGCTCCGCCCACGCGTCGAGGTCTTTGGGAGGATAGCAGCTCTCGACGTCGTCCGATCCACGCTGCAGGCGAGCGTAGATGAAATCGCCGGTCACGTCGGCAATTTCAGGATACTCGTCGTGATGGGCGTAGACGATCGCCGCGTTGTACTTGCGCGCCAGCGCCACGAATTCGGGCACCATGAAGGATGGGTTGCGCACCTCCAGCGCATGCCGGAGCGGAAGACCATCCTGCTTTGAGGGCAGAAGTTTCAGAAAGGCCTCGAAATCATCAGGCTCGAATTTCTTCGTCGGGGCGAACTGCCACAGGATCGGGCCGAGATGCGGGCCAAGCTCGGTCAGGCCCTGCGTCAGGAAGCGCTCGACCGATTCGCCAGCTTCCGCCAGGACCTTGCGATTGGTGGTGAAGCGGCTGGCCTTGAGCGAGAAGACAAAGCCGTCCGGAACCTCCGAGGCCCATTTCGCGAACGTCTCCGGCTTCTGCGAGCCGTAATAGGTGCCGTTGACCTCGATCGCCGTCAGCTCACGGCTGGCGAACTCCAACTGCCGCTTCTTGGCCAGCTTCTCGGGATAGAACGTTCCCTCCCAGGGATCGAAGGTCCAGCCGCCGATGCCGGTTCGGATGGTGCCGGATTTGCTCATGGGGTCTCTCCCGAACGCGAATGTTGAAGAGCTGCCGTTCAGGCCGGAGCGATGAAGGGCTGCGAGATTTCCTTGAAGACGGGGAGGGCCTCCATCGCTGCGCAATGGGCGGCAAGCGCCGGCCGCTGATCTGCCAGGATCAGGCCGGGATGAGCCTCGCTCATGTGCCTGACGGCACAGGCGACCGCAATATCCGCGTGGCTGATGCGCTCGCCCAGCCAGAAGGGGCCCGTCGCATGCGCACGGTCGGCCTCCAGCACGTCAAGCGTTGCTGCGATCTGCACCCTGCAGCGTTCTACCCAGAGGACCGAAGGCTCCTTGTGTATCCGCTCCTCGTAGAAGAGGCTCACGCCCTTGTCGGCAAGACCTGTGGCAAGCGCCATGACCTTAAGCCAGCGCCGCCGGCCCGGGCCGGCGGTTGGAATGAGGCGCCTTTCCGGCGCAACGAGTCCGTCGATGTGATCGATGATCGATGGGCTATCGACAATAACGTCGCCGTCGTCGAGCACCATGGTCGGGACTCGCATCAGCGGATTTATGGCGCGAATCTTGTCGCCGTCGCCGAAGACCGACCAGGGGCGATGCTCGAATGGCAAATCGTAATACCGGAGCGCGATGGCGACGCGGCGGACGAAGGATGAATCGTACTGGCCGATCAGGATCATCCGATCTACTCCGCCGCCACTTTCTTCGCCGGACGCCGCTCCAGTAACTCCTTGAGAAACTTCCCGGTATACGAGCGCTCGACCTTCACAATGTCCTCCGGCGTGCCCTTGGCGATGACCTCGCCGCCGCCGTCGCCGCCTTCCGGGCCAAAGTCGATCACCCAGTCGGCCGTCTTGATGACTTCGAGATTATGCTCGATCACCACAACCGAATTGCCCTGGTTGACCAGTTCGTGCAGCACCTCGAGCAGCTTGGCGACGTCGTGGAAATGTAGGCCGGTCGTCGGCTCGTCCAGAATATAGAGCGTGCGGCCCGTCGAACGCTTCGAAAGCTCCTTGGCGAGCTTGACGCGCTGCGCCTCGCCGCCCGAGAGCGTGTTGGCCTGCTGTCCGACCTTGATGTAACCGAGCCCGACCTCGTTCAGCGTCTTCAGCTTGTCGCGCACGGCAGGGACGGCGGCGAAGAACTCCACGCCTTCCTCGACCGTCATGTCGAGGACGTCGGCGATCGACTTGCCCTTGAAGGTGACGTCGAGCGTCTCGCGGTTGTAGCGCTTGCCGTGGCAGACGTCGCAGGTGACGTAGACGTCGGGCAGGAAGTGCATTTCGATCTTGATCACGCCGTCGCCCTGGCAGGCCTCACAACGCCCGCCCTTGACGTTGAACGAGAATCGGCCCGGCTGGTAACCGCGCGCCTTCGCCTCCGGCAGGCCCGCGAACCAGTCGCGGATCGGGGTGAAAGCCCCGGTGTAGGTTGCCGGGTTGGAACGCGGCGTACGGCCGATCGGAGACTGGTCGATGTCAATCACCTTGTCGATGAACTCGAAGCCGTCGATGCGGTCGTGCTCGGCCGGGATCTCGCGCGCGCCCATGATGCGGCGGGCGGCGGACTTGTAGAGCGTCTCGATCAGGAAGGTCGACTTGCCGCCGCCGGACACGCCGGTGACCGCGGTGAAGACGCCGAGCGGGATCGAGGCGGTGACGTTCTTCAGGTTGTTGGCGCGCGCGCCGACGACGGTGATTTCCTTCTTCTTGCTCGGCTTGCGCCGTTCGGCGGGGACGGCGACGGCCAGTTCGCCGGAGAGATACTTGCCCGTCAGCGACTTCGGGTTGGCCATCACTTCGTCCGGCGTTCCCTGGGCGATCACCTCGCCGCCGTGGATCCCGGCCGCCGGTCCGATGTCGACCACGTAGTCCGCCGTCAGGATCGCATCCTCGTCATGCTCGACGACGATCACGGTGTTGCCGATGTCGCGCAGGTGCCTGAGCGTGTCGAGGAGGCGGGCATTGTCGCGCTGATGCAGGCCGATCGAGGGTTCGTCGAGCACGTAGAGCACGCCGGTAAGGCCCGAGCCGATCTGCGAGGCGAGCCGGATACGCTGGCTCTCGCCGCCCGACAGCGTGCCAGAGTTGCGCGACAGGCTTAGATATTCGAGACCGACATCGTTGAGGAAGCGCAGGCGCTCGCGGATCTCCTTGAGGATGCGCACGGCGATCTCGTTCTGCTTGGCGTTCATGTGCTCGGGCAGGGTCTCGAACCAGTCGCGGGCGATGCGGATCGACATCTGCGTGACCTCGCCGATGTGCAGCCCGTGGATCTTGACCGCCAGCGCTTCCGGTTTCAGGCGGAAGCCGTTGCAGGCCGGGCAGGGGGCGGCGGACATGTAGCGCTCGATCTCCTCGCGCGCCCAGGCCGAATCCGTTTCCTTCCAGCGCCGCTCGAGGTTCGGCACGATCCCCTCGAAGGTCTTCGTCGTCTTGTAGGATCGGGCGCCGTCCTTGTAGTTGAAGTCGATCTTCTCCTTGGTGCCGTGAAGGATCGCGTCCTGCCCTTCCTTGGAAATCTCAGACCAGCGATTGGAGAGCTTGAAGTCGTAGACCGCCCCGAGGGCTTCCAGCGTCTGGTTGTAGTAGGGCGAGGACGACTTGGCCCAGGGCGCAATCGCTCCGTCGCGCAGCGTCCGCTGCGGCTCGGGCACGATCAGGTCCGGATCGATCTTCTGCTGGCTGCCGAGACCGTCGCAGGTCGGGCAGGCGCCAAAGGGATTGTTGAAAGAAAACAGCCGCGGCTCGATCTCCGGAATGGTGAAGCCGGAGACCGGGCAGGCGAATTTTTCCGAAAACATCACCCGCTCATGGGTGTCGTTCAGCGATTTGTTCGCCGAACCGCCTGCGGCCGTTTCCCCCGCCGGCAAAGGCTTGTCGGCAAATTCGGCGATCGCCAGTCCGTCGGCCAGCTTGAGGCAGGTCTCCAGGCTGTCCGCCAGCCGCGCGGCAAGATCCGGGCGGACGACGACGCGGTCGACTACAACGTCGATGTCGTGCTTGTACTTCTTGTCGAGCGCCGGCACGTCGGCGATCTCGTAGAACTGCCCGTCGACCTTGACCCGCTGGAAGCCCTTTTTCATCAGCTCGGCGAGTTCCTTCTTGTACTCGCCCTTCCGGCCGCGCACGATCGGCGCCAGGATGTAGAGGCGCGTCCCCTCGCCGAAATCGATCACCCGATCCACCATCTGGCTGACCGTCTGGCTCTCGATCGGCAGGCCGGTGGCCGGCGAATAGGGAACGCCGACGCGCGCGAACAGCAGGCGCATGTAGTCGTAGATCTCGGTAACCGTGCCGACCGTGGAGCGCGGGTTCTTCGAGGTCGTCTTCTGCTCGATCGAGATTGCCGGCGACAGGCCGTCGATCTGGTCGACGTCCGGCTTCTGCATCATCTCTAGGAACTGGCGCGCATAGGCCGAAAGGCTCTCGACGTAGCGCCGCTGACCCTCCGCATAGATCGTGTCGAAGGCGAGCGACGACTTGCCCGAACCCGAAAGGCCGGTCATGACGATCAGCTTGTTGCGCGGCAGGTCGAGGTCGATGCCCTTGAGATTGTGCTCGCGCGCGCCGCGAATGGAAATGGTCTTGAGTTCGCTCATGTGTCCAGCGCCAGATGTCGTCTGTGAGTGTCAGGTCTCGGATGAAGGTGGCTGTTCGATAGCGCATCCTATGTAGGGACTGGAACGTTCCTGTCCATGCGCGTAGCGACGAAACCCTGCCTCTTTCCGATTCGGTTGACAAGATGTTACGGATTTACTAGAACAAAAAAAGAACGAATAGTATCGGAATTTCATCTGTGGATTAACCGGGCTCCGGGGCGGCGCACGGCAGCCTGCATCGTTAAGATGGGCGGATTGAAATTTCGGCAGCCGGGCAGTCGCCCGGTGCGACAAAGGGACTAAGCGGATGGCAGGCAGCGTCAACAAGGTAATCCTGATCGGGAACGTCGGCGCGGATCCGGAGATCCGTCGCACCCAGGACGGTCGTCCGATCGCAAACCTGCGCATCGCGACGTCGGAAACCTGGCGCGATCGCAATTCCGGCGAGCGTCGCGAAAAGACCGAGTGGCACAATGTCGTCGTGTTCAACGAAGGCCTGTGCAAGGTGGTCGAACAATATGTGAAGAAGGGCGCCAAGCTCTATATCGAGGGCGCCCTGCAGACCCGCAAGTGGCAGGACCAGACCGGCAACGACCGTTATTCGACGGAGGTCGTGCTGCAGGGCTTCGGCTCGACGCTGACCATGCTCGACGGGCGCGGCGAGGGCGGCGGCGACCGTCGCGGCGGCTCCGACTTCGGCGGCGCGGGCAATTACGGCGGCGGTAGCGGCGGCAACTATAGCGGCGGCCAGAACTACGACGATTACGGCTCGCAGCCGCCTTCCTCTTCGTCCAGCCGCGGCGGCTCGCTCTCGCGCGACATGGACGACGACATTCCGTTCTAGGCGGGAACGTTTTTGAGATTGTAAAATTTGGGGCATTATCTTCCCGATTTTACTGAGTTTTCCGCTTTACAAAATGCCCGCCTTGCCCAGGCGGGCATTTTGCTAGGTACGGAACGAATGCATTTTGTAAATCATCCGTTATCCGCATCTCAAGGTTGTTGTCTGCCAAAGCATCCGCGAATACGGCGAAGCATTGGACCAAAATAAATTGGTTGATTATCTTGCCGGCGACATTCGGCCTATGGAAAGATTTGCCGTTCTGATTACGGTTGCAGGCGACGTGAAATACAAGCGAGTCTACCTTGCGCCTCCCAATGTATCCTTGGCCCGCGACGCCGGGCAATCGCAGCATTTTGATGTTTGCACAGTTGGTGCGAGAAATGCTCACCCCATCGACGTTTGAAAGTTTCCGGGTCTACTCCCTGGACACTGTGGCACGTATCCAGGAAGCCCTGCTGCTCGCAGACGACGTGCGGCGCGGAAAAATACCCATTCAAACTCTCAACCCGATTATTGACGAGCTGCAGTGGTCCTTCGACAAGGATTTGGTTGCCCAAGAGCTGGCACGGGCCGAGATAGCATCGCTGTTCGCCGTTTTGAAAAGTACGAAGAATAATCTGCAGCTCGACATACTCACTTCGCATCTGAAGCTCATACTGAAGCTAGTTAGCCCTTCGTACAAGGCCACTATCGAGAGGCTGGTCCTGGAATCTCTGGGCAAACCTCGCGATGCCATAAATCTGCGCAAGCTCACGGGGTTCTACTGCAGCTTTTTGATAAATGCCGGCTATATGCGAGGCCACGTCCTCTCCACCGCGGACGAATATTTCTTTGCGAACCCTGTCCAGCGGATGGGCCAAGCGAGGGTCTCGAAGTTCTTCCGGGAATTCGACTGCAAGCCTAAGAAATTCGTCGTTCACGCGACTGTCACCAGCGAGCTTGGCAATTACCTTTCTGCATCGCGGTTTTCCGTCCACACAGTCGCTAGGCTCACCGCAGCCCAGCGCACGGTCCTCGCTTCCAACCCAAACTTCACGCAAACGCCGTCAACGTTAGAGCTTTCGACGGAACAGCTCGACCCGTTAGGGGCCGCAAACTTCGCTTACCAGACGCTTAGTTCCCAACGGGCCATCGCGTTTCTCGACCCTCACGGAATGAATTGCGACTGGGGCGAGACCATGTATGTCGCCCGGGCGCGAGCAAATAGCGGCACAAAGGTGAGCCGCGAGCGCTTCAAACTGAAATTTACCTCTCAGGCGCTACCACGCTCGCCCCGGAGCCCGAGGTGGAGGAGCATCGCCAACCACGCGCAGGCTATTAACACCAGTTTCGATGTGGCCTCAACCGAGCGCCTGCTCAGCTCGATCAATACCGCCGCACTCGCAACAAGTTCCCAGAACTCCGAAAACCAGCTGATTTCTCTCTGGTCGTCGATCGAAGTTCTCCTCAGTGACCCGCGCGAGGGACCGCGCATCCTGCACTATAACAACCTGATCGTACCCTGCATTGCCTACCGTCACGTCAGAAGGCAAATCATCGCACTCTATGAGGGGCTGCTGGTCATCTACAGGCGCAAGCTGCTAGATATCGTGTGGAAGTCTGTACCCGCACGCAACCCCGATGTCATCGGCACCTTTGCGGGGATGATGTTGCTACCGCAGCATGGGGCCTTACGCACAGAACTCTGCAATCTCCTCTCGGATAACCCTCTCGCGCTGCACAGGGTATGGAAACTCAACGCGGAATACAGCAACCCCAAGAAGGCCTATTCCGCTATCGAGGACCACTTCAATCGGGTGTCCTGGCAGATTCATCGTATTTACCGAGCAAGAAACCAGCTGGTCCACGCCGGTCGCACCCCAAGTTATCTTGAATCCATCATCATCAATGCCGCAGAATATTACCGCTCCGCAACCAGCACCATTGTCAGAGCGGCATCGCGGGAAACGGGAAAATCCGACATCGACCAAGTCGTCGCGGAAATTGGCATCCGTTATGGCATTTACAAACAGAAGTTTGCCAACCGCCCGGACACCGATCCGATGACGCATGAAGATGTTTCCGTCCTGATGCGGCTGAACTAGACATTTACTCCATCGATCCCATCTGGCGCAGCTTGACTGCCTGCAGGGCAACAAGATGTCGGATATTGAGCGGAGCAACGATGTCCGGTTTGAGGCCTGATAGCCGACGTCGTCAGGCCACGGTGGTATAGCCGTTTTCATCCACTACGTTCGGGAAGCAGTCAGTCTGGGAAGCGCCATCTTGGTCATCACCAACCATCTTCGAGATGTCCGCCTTGGGGGCGCATTGCGGACACTGTGGCAATGCTCGTGCCGAGGCACTCTGCGGATGGAGGCCGGTACGGAAAGCACCACCGAAGACAGCGCCGACCTCTCGCCACACCTCAGCCTTGGTGTTTTGGAGATTTCCATCTGACCCCCACGCCGAAATACTTGTCGGTGACCGGATCACCCCATCCCATGAAATCGACACCAGCGCGCTCGTAGAAGTTCAGAAGCGTTTGGTGCGACTCCTCCCAGTCCTTGCCGGATTCAAGGCTTTTTACGGTGGCCCGGCTGAGACCCGCTAGCGCCGCGATCTCATCCTGCCGCTTGTTCAACAAAGCTCTAGCAGCACGGAAAGAAACGCGTGCGTCTTCGGCGTGAAAGCTGGCTTTCACTGCGTTGCTGATTTCGGGAGAGCTAGGCGGTATCCATCTCGCTCCAGCGCAACTGATGGCCTTTCCGATGGATGCCTCGCCCAGAAACTCGATGCCTTCAGAGACGTAGAAATCGACCAATTCGAGATTCGTATTGAGACGCGCGTCCGAGGTTTCGACAACTGTGAGATATCGATGTGGCACGGCAGCGCGCTCTGCAGCAACGCGCTGTGACAGGTTCATGAGCGCGCGAGCGACCCGGAGGGCATCGGGGGGGGCAGGTATTCTCATCAATCCGAGAAGTCGGCAGCCCAAGAAAAATGTCAACAAATACCGTTTGGGGTCTTTTATTATCGCATAAGGAGTCTATAAAGATTCGTATGCCCTATATATTTAGGGCAGTGTTTCAGCGTAGGTAATGCATCACAATGATTCGGTGGGTTGCGCTCGGTTACGGAGAGAGACACCAGCGCCCCACACCGCGACGTCCCGAACACTGAGGTCGGTTCACTAACAGACTACGAGTAGCTGAAAGAAGACGAGTCATTTGGAACCTTGAAATTCTAGGAGCGCGCAATGCCGATAACACGTTCCGGCAAACGAACTCGTGTGCCTTGGAAAGCGGATACGCAGGTCCGCGACACGACGGTGACGTTGCCAGTTTTCATGGCTTACTGCGGGGTAGCGGCGTCACTCCGAGTCTGGAATAAACCCAGTTCGAAATTCATCGTGACCCTGCGGGCCAGGGCTGATTTCTACTACCCTGTCTATGCTGAGGCGGTGGAGGTTTTTGCCGCCGGCATCTGGAAGCGCCGGGAGTTCACATCCTACGCCATTGGTGGACCTTCGTAGCGATCGCACGCCAGCCTTTCGATGACTGCAATACGTTCAAATTCAAGGTTGAAAGGTTGTTAACGCCGAGCGCCAACCAGTGGCCACTGCCGGCAAATTGATGCCGTCAGACCACGAAGGCCGCACGTATGCCGTCGACCACGAACTGGATGGCGAGGGCTGCTAGGATCACCCCGAGCAGGCGGGTGAGGATGGCGCGGCCGGTTGCGCCCAGATATCTATCCACACGCTCGGCGACGTAGAGCGTCACGTAGACGATCGCAACGCACATCGCGATCACCGCGAGAAGTGCAGCGCGGCCGACGGGGGAGGACAGCGAGCCCGACAGAAGGATTGTCGCCGAGATCGCGCCAGGCCCGGCGATCAGCGGCAGGGCGAGCGGAAAGACAGCGATGTTGCGGATGTGGTCCTTGGTGATGGCAATCTCGCTCGCCTTTTCCTTTCGCTCCTGTCGGCGTTCGAAGACCATTTCGAAGGCGATGAAGAACAGCAGGAGGCCGCCGGCGATCCGGAAGGCGGCGATCGAGATGCCGAGCAGGCCCAGAATTCCCGCGCCGAAGATGGCAAAGGCGGCGAGGATGGAGAAGGCGATGATGGAGCCGCGCAAGGCGACCTGCTGGCGCTCGGCGCGGTTCATTCCTACCGTCAGGCCGAGGAAAATCGGCGCCAGGCCCGGCGGGTCAAGGGTCACCAGCATGGTCGTGAATGCATTTACGATCAGATTCCAGTCGTACATGCGGCCGTTCCCCTCGCCGAATTTTTTCCTATTGTTAGGCTAGTGCCGACACCAAGGGAAGGGGCGCGCCGGGTTGCGTGCCGATGCCGCCATGAAATTGCGGTAATTGGCGGATTTCTGGCAAAAGACTGTTCAAAACCTCCGGCAAAATTGGCGCAGTTCAAGCCGTTAGGCTATAGATTCCCGACTGATTCTGAACAAAGATCGTGATCGAAATTGACAGAGCAAACGACCCCCGGCGGTAAAAACCCTCCCGGCATCGAGCCGATTTCCATCATCGAGGAAATGCAGCGGTCTTATCTCGACTACGCCATGAGCGTGATCGTGAGCCGTGCGCTGCCCGATGTGCGCGACGGCATGAAGCCGGTGCACCGGCGCATCCTCTTCAGCATGGGCGAGATGGGGATCGACTGGAACAAGAAGTACGTCAAATGCGCGCGCGTCACCGGCGACGTGATGGGTAAGTACCACCCGCACGGCGACGCCGCGATCTACGACGCGTTGGCGCGCCTCGCCCAGGACTGGTCGTTGCGGCTCCCGCTGATCGACGGCCAGGGCAATTTCGGTTCGGTCGACGGCGACCCGCCGGCGGCCCAGCGCTATACCGAGTGCCGCCTCGAGAAGGCCGCGCACTCGCTGCTGGACGATCTCGACAAGGAAACGGTCAACTTCCGCGACAACTACGACGGCACCATGCAGGAGCCGACGGTTCTGCCGGCCAAGTTTCCGAACCTGCTGGTCAACGGCGCGGGCGGCATCGCCGTCGGCATGGCGACGAACATCCCGCCGCATAACCTGTCCGAAGTCATCAATGGCTGCGTGGCGCTGATCGACAATCCAGCGATAGAGCTGCCGGAACTGATGCAGATCATTCCCGGTCCGGACTTTCCGACTGGCGCCATGATCCTCGGCCGCGCCGGCATCCGCCAGGCCTACGAGACTGGCCGCGGTTCGGTGATCATGCGCGGCGTGGCCCGCGTCGAACCGATGCGCGGCGACCGCGAGCAGATCATCATCACCGAGATCCCTTATCAGGTGAACAAGGCGACGATGATCGAGAAGATGGCCGAACTGGTGCGCGAAAAGCGCATCGAGGGCATCTCCGACCTGCGCGACGAGTCCGACCGCGAAGGCTACCGCGTCGTCGTCGAACTGAAGCGCGATGCCGTTGCCGACGTCGTGCTGAACCAGCTCTATCGCTACACGCCGCTGCAGACCTCGTTCGGCTGCAACATGGTGGCGCTGAACGGCGGCAAGCCGGAACAGCTCGCGCTGCTCGACATGCTGCGCGCCTTTGTCACCTTCCGCGAGGAAGTCGTCAGCCGCCGCACCAAGTATCTGCTGCGCAAGGCGCGTGACCGTGCGCATGTGCTGGTCGGTCTCGCGATCGCGGTCGCCAATATCGACGAGGTGATCAGCCTGATACGTCGCGCGCCGGATCCGCAGACGGCACGTGAACAGCTGATGGAACGCCGCTGGCCGGCGAAGGACGTCGATGCGCTCATCCGCCTGATCGACGATCCGCGTCACCGCATCAACGAGGACGGCACCTACAACCTCTCCGAAGAGCAGGCACGCGCCATCCTCGAGTTGCGTCTTGCCCGTCTCACCGCGCTTGGCCGCGATGAAATCGACGAGGAACTGAACAAGATCGGCGAGGAAATCCGCGACTATCTCGACATCCTCGGCTCGCGCCTGCGTATCCAGGCGATCGTCAAGGACGAGATGATTGCGATCCGCGACGAGTTCGGCACGCCGCGCCGCACCGAGATCGCCGATTTCGGTCCGGACATGGACGACGAGGACCTGATCGCCCGCGAGGACATGGTGGTCACCGTCTCGCATGCCGGTTACGTCAAGCGCGTGCCGCTTGCCACTTACCGCGCCCAGCGTCGCGGCGGCAAAGGCCGTTCGGGCATGGCGACGCGCGACGAGGATTTCGTCACGCGCCTGTTCGTTGCCAACACGCATACCCCGGTGCTGTTCTTCTCCTCGCGCGGCATCGTCTACAAGGAGAAGGTCTGGCGCCTGCCGATCGGTACGCCGCAGTCCAAGGGCAAGGCGCTGATCAACATGCTGCCGATCGAGCCCGGCGAGCGGATCACAACCATCATGCCGCTCCCCGAGGACGAGAGCACCTGGGAGAACCTCGACGTGATGTTCTCGACCACGCGCGGCACGGTTCGGCGCAACAAGCTGTCGGACTTCGTCCAGGTCAACCGGAACGGCAAGATCGCGATGAAGCTGGAGGAGGAGGGCGACGAGATCCTCTCCGTCGAGACGTGCACCGATCAGGACGACGTGCTTCTGACGACGGCGCTCGGCCAGTGCATCCGCTTCCCCGTCGACGACGTGCGCGTCTTTGCCGGCCGCAATTCGGTCGGCGTGCGCGGCATTTCGATGGGGCAGGGCGACCGCATCATCTCGATGACGATCGTCAACCATGTCGATGCGGAACCCTGGGAGCGCGCAGCCTACCTGAAACGCTCCGCGGCCGATCGCCGCGCCGCCGGCGGCGAGGTCGAGGAGATCGCGCTCGTTGGGGAGGAGGTCACTGAAGAGGGGCAGCTTTCCGACGACCGCTACGAGGAGCTGAAGGCACGCGAACAGTTCGTGCTGACCGTTTCGGAAAAGGGCTTCGGCAAACGGTCGTCCTCCTACGACTTCCGTACCTCGGGCCGCGGCGGCAAGGGGATCCGGGCCACCGACACGTCGAAGACTGCCGAGATCGGCGAGCTCGTGGCTGCCTTCCCCGTCGATGACGGCGACCAGCTGATGCTGGTCTCGGATGGCGGCCAACTCATCCGCGTGCCGGTCAACGGCATCCGCATCGCCAGCCGCGCCACCAAGGGCGTCACCATCTTCTCCACCGCCAAGGATGAGAAGGTCGTCTCCGTCGAGCGCATCAACGAGCCGGATGGCGAGGACGAGGAGAACGGCGAGGAGGCAAACGGCGCCGAACTTTCCGCTCCGGATGCCGGCGATGGCGCGGGGTCGCCGTCGGACGAGGGGGAAGCCACGGAATAACCGGCGTATCGCTAGCGTCGTACAATAGCCAGAAAGGCCGGCGCACAAGCGTCGGCCTTTCTGTTTTGCGGGCTGCCCGAGGGGGTGCCACCCGCTAGGACGGCGGCAAGGGGACGTGGGCGGACGCGGTCTGCGGTGTTGCCTTCTTCCGGAACCGCGGCGCGCTACACGTCGAAGCCGCCTGCTTTCCGTCTCATCTTCCTGATCGCGACCCGCTCCTGGCGCAGCGTGTAGATTGTTCGCGAGAAGTCGATGGTGAAGATTGTGCTGATCAGAACGGCGAAAAAGATCATGAGGACGGTCATGCCTTCACCTCACGCCGGCTGCGGATCCATTTGCCGCGCAGGTTGCCCTCAGCGCTGCGCTGGCGGGCCTCGTGGCGGGTCGCGCGCATGCTTGCGGTGGTGAGAACAACGAACATGGTCATGCAGAGTAGAGCAAGCGCCATCTTGCATTTCCTTCCATCTTGCGAAGCGCATTTTCGAACTCAACTTGGCGACAGAACGCATCCTCTTTGAGATTTGTTCCCGACAACCTGTATTCGAAGTAAACCACCGGCATTGCACAAAGGTCTTGGACGGATCGGTGCCGGAAACTTGTCGACTTCACCGGGGACATTAGGCCGGGCCACTATTGCCTAACGCCGCGTCGCATGACAAAACGCGGGCGAAACGGGAACTGCACACCATGGCCGCCGCCTTCTATCCGGGCTCCTTCGATCCGATCACCAACGGACACCTCGACGTGCTCGTCCAGGCGCTGAACATCGCGCCAAAGGTGATCGTTGCGATCGGTATCCACCCCGGCAAGACGCCGCTTTTTTCCTTCGACGAACGCGCCGAGCTGATCCGGCAGGCGATTGCCGAAGCTCTGCCGGCACGCGCGAGCGACGTATCCGTGGTGTCGTTCGACAGGTTGGTCGTCGATGCCGCGCGGTCGCACAAGGCTAGTCTGTTGATCCGCGGGCTCCGGGATGGCACCGATCTCGACTACGAAATGCAGATGGCGGGGATGAACCAGCAGTTGGCGCCCGACGTACAGACCGTTTTCCTGCCTGCGGGGGTTGCATCGCGGCCCATAACCGCCACATTGGTTCGTCAGATCGCGGGGATGGGCGGTGACGTCAGCGCCTTCGTTCCCAAGGTCGTCGATGCGGCGCTGAAGGCCCGCAGACGCGCCTGATACGCCTTTCAACGAAACGGAGTGACCATGAAACTCTTCAAGTTCGCCCTTGCCGGCGCCCTTCTTCTTGCCACTGCCAGCGGTAGCGCCTGGGCGCAGGCGAAGGAATATCTGACGATCCAGCTGAAGGACGGCCCCGTTGTGATCGAGCTACGCCCTGATGTCGCGCCGAAGCATGTCGAGCGTATCAAGGCGCTGGCGGAGAAGGGGGAATACGACAACGTCGCGTTCCACCGCGTGATCGACGGCTTCATGGCGCAGACGGGTGACGTCCAGTATGGCGATATGGAAGACGGCTTTAGCGCGGCTGCTGCCGGCACCGGCGGCTCCTCGTTGCCGGACCTGCCCGCCGAGTTTTCCGACGTCCCGTTCCAGCGCGGCACGGTCGGCATGGCCCGCGCGCAGAATCCCGATTCCGCCAATTCGCAGTTCTTCATCATGTTTGCACCGGGCGATTTCCTCAACGGGCAGTACACGGTCGTCGGCCAGGTTGTCGAGGGCATGGAGAACGTCGACAAGATCAAGCGCGGCGAGGAGAGCAACAACGGCTCCGTCACCGATCCCGACAGGATGATCAAGGTCACCGTCGGCAAGTAAGCATTCCAACCAAGGAGAAAGACCATGGCCGAGATCAAGGATCCGGAAAACACCATCATCATGGAGACCTCGAAGGGCAAGGTCGTCATCCAGCTTCTGCCGGACGTGGCACCCGGGCACGTCGCCCGCATCAAGGAGCTGACGCGCGAGGGCGCCTATGACGGCGTCGTCTTCCACCGCGTCATCGAGGACTTCATGGCCCAGACCGGCGATGTCCAGTACGGCAAGACCGGCGGCAAGGATTTCAATCCGGCCCGCGCCGGCATGGGCGGCTCTGAAAAGCCGGACCTGAAGGCCGAATTCTCCAACATGAGCCACGTGCGCGGCACCTGCTCCATGGCCCGCAGCCAGATGCCGAATTCTGCGAACTCGCAGTTCTTCATCTGCTTCACCGACGCACCCTGGCTGAACAAGCAGTATTCCGTCTGGGGCCAGGTCATCGAGGGCATGGACAACATCGACAAGATCAAGCGCGGCGAGCCCGTGAAGGATCCCGACACCATCGTCTCGATGAAGGTCGCAGCCGACGCCTGATCGCGTCCGATCTCCGGAACCCGCTCCATGCGCCTGTCTCAACCCGGCAGGCGCCGGGGCGGGTTTCCCTTTTCTGCCGAAATGGTTTATCGGGCAGCACTTGGACCAATAGCTGCAGCACCATGCGTATAGAACTGTTCGATTTCGATCTCCCGGAAGAGCGGATCGCCCTTCGCCCGGTCACCCCGCGCGAAGCCGCGCGTCTTCTCGTCGTTCGCCCTGATGCGGACCAGTCTCTTGAGGACCACCGCGTCGGCGGCCTTGCCGGTTTCCTGGAGCCCGGGGACGCGCTGGTGTTCAACGACACGCGTGTCATCCCAGCCCAGCTCGAGGGTATCCGACACCGGGACGGGGCGGGCGGACAGCAGGTCTCGGCTACACTGCACATGCGGATCGCCGCCAACCGCTGGAAAGCCTTCGCAAAGCCCGGCAAGCGCATCAAGGTCGGCGATCGCATCGCCTTCGGCCATGGGGGCAACGCCTGCCTGCTCGGCAGCCTGGAGGCGACGGTGGAGGAGAAGGGCGAGGGCGGCGAAGTCACGCTGTGCTTCGATCTCTCCGGTCCTGCGCTGGACGAGGCCATCGCCTCCGTCGGCCACATCCCGCTGCCACCCTATATCGCCTCCAAGCGCGCAGACGACGCCGAGGACCGGCGCGACTATCAGACGATCTATGCGCGCGAGGAAGGGGCGGTCGCCGCTCCGACGGCCGGTCTGCACTTTACAGACGCGCTGTTTGCACAGCTCGATGCGCGCGGGGTCGAGCGCCATTTCGTCACGCTGCATGTCGGCGCGGGCACATTCCTGCCCGTCAAGGCGGACGACACCGACGACCATGTCATGCACCAGGAGATAGGCCACGTATCCCGGGAGACGGCGGCAGCGCTGAACGCGGTGCGTGCGAGGGGCGGGCGGATCGTCTGCGTCGGCACAACCTCGCTGCGCTTGCTGGAGAGTGCGGCAGGCGAGGACGGAACGGTCGAGCCCTGGTCCGGCCCGACCGGCATTTTCATCACGCCCGGCTACCGCTTCCGCGTGGCGGACGTGCTGATGACCAATTTCCACCTGCCGAAGTCGACGCTTTTCATGCTCGTTTCCGCCTTCTGCGGCCTGGACACGATGCGGGACGCCTACCGCCACGCGATCGAGACCGGCTACCGCTTCTATTCCTATGGCGACGCCAGCCTGCTTTTCCGGAAGAAACCATGACTGAACGTTTTGAATTCAAACTCTCCGCGACCGACGGCAAGGCACGGCGCGGCGAGGTATCGATGCCGCGCGGGACGATCCGCACGCCGGCCTTCATGCCGGTGGGCACCGTCGGAACCGTCAAGGCGATGTATCTCGATCAGGTGCGCGATCTCGGCGCCGACATCATCCTCGGCAACACCTACCACCTGATGCTGCGCCCCGGCGCGGAGCGCGTCGCCCGCCTTGGCGGCTTGCACGAACTGATCCGCTGGCCCTATCCCATCCTCACAGATTCCGGGGGCTTTCAGGTGATGTCGCTGTCCGGCCTGCGCAAGCTGGACGAGCAGGGCGTGACCTTCAAGAGCCATGTCGACGGCTCGCTGCACCACATGTCGCCGGAGCGCTCCATCGAAATCCAGGGCCTGCTCGACAGCGACATCCAGATGCAACTCGACGAATGCGTGCGCCTCCCCGCCGAACCGAAAGAGATCGAGCGCGCGATGGAGATGTCCTATCGCTGGGCCGAGCGCTGCAAGGTGGCGTTCGGCGACCAGCCGGGCAAGGCAATGTTTGGCATCGTGCAGGGCGGCGACATTCCCGAACTGCGCGTACGCTCTGCCCAGGCGCTCACCGGCCTGGACCTCAAGGGCTATGCGATCGGCGGACTTGCCGTGGGCGAGCCGCAGGCCGTCATGCTCGACATGATCGACACCACGTGCCCGCATCTTCCCTTCGAGAAGCCGCGTTACCTGATGGGCGTGGGCACGCCCGATGACATCCTGAAATCAGTCGCCCACGGCATCGACATGTTCGACTGCGTGATGCCGACCCGTTCCGGCCGGCACGGGCTGGCGTTCACCCGGCACGGTCGAATCAACATCCGCAACGCCCGCCATGCCGAGGACAAGCGTCCGCTTGACGAGCAGTCGTCATGCCCGGCCAGCCGCGACTATTCACGCGCCTATCTCCACCACCTCGTTCGTTCGAATGAGTCGCTCGGCGGGATGCTGCTGACGTGGAACAATCTGGCCTACTATCAGGAACTGATGGCTGGGATCCGGTCGGCGATCGAAGGGGGGCGCTATGCGGATTTCATGGCTGAAACGCAGGAGGCCTGGGCGCGCGGAGAGGCGGAGGCGAAGAAGCATGCGTGACGTCAGGATTCTGGTATAACTTTTATTTTATATCAATGCTTTGGCGGAAAACGCTCGTGTTATTGATAAGCTACCGATCGTGCATCATATATCGGATCCGCCCCTCGACGGCGTCATGTGAACGCCGTTGATCTTGTAGCTGCCGTCCGGCTGCCGCAGGAGTTGGTAGATCGCCGTCCAGTGCTTGCCACCGCTTCCGGATATCACGACTTCCTGCAAGATGACGTCGCCTGAGACCTTGCTGCGCCCAAACCCGTAGTTTCCGGGGCGATAGACCGGCGCATAACCGCGCTTCACCATTTCGAAGAAAGACGCTTCATCCGGAAACTTCTGTCGGATGGTGGGAGAGGCGAAGGAATAGGCGGACGTCGCATCGTCATTCAGGAACGCCTCGATCTGCTGCGTAATAATGTCCTGCGCCAGGGTGGCGGGTTCCTGTGCGCCGGCGTGGCTTGGCAGTGCCGAGATATACAGGCAGGCGGCAATGACTGTGGCTGTAGCGATGGAAGCGATCTTCATGGCGCTGATGCTCCGCAAAACCTGTAAGGGTAGGGCTGCAACACCGAATTGCCAGGCCATACGGCGACGATCTCGCAGATTTCGCCCCAGGCTGGCAGGTGAAGAACGAAATCGTGTCCGATGCCGGCTGAAGCAGACGGGAGTAGACAAGCCGGGATCACCACTCGTCAAATTCAAATATCCTTTTTAAATACAGCGCAATAGCGTATTTTTCTTGCGTTCTGCATTCGCTCACGACGGAGCCGCACGTGCGCCGTGCGCGGTGACGATCGCGTCTGCTTCCTTGCCGTACATTTCCTCGAAATGGTCGAAGACACCGGAGAAATTCCCAATTCCCTGCGTGGCGGAACGCAGGGAACGCGCGAGTTCCTCCAAAGCGCTTCCCGGCACCAGGGCCCGAAACGTATCCCAACCCTTTGCACTCTCGTCACGATCGAAACCGAGCACCTGCCCCTTAAGCGACGATACGATCTGCACCAGCCCGCCGGTGTAGATCGAGGGAATGTGGATCTCCACCCGCATGATCGGCTGCATCAGCACCGGCAGAGCCTGGCCCATCGCCTGTCGCACGCCCATCTTGGCCGCCGTGCGGAAGGCATATTCGGAGCTGTCCACCGTGTGGTGCTGACCGTCGGTGAGCGTCACGCCGACATCGATGACGCCGAAGCCGAGCGGCCCCTTGTCCATCGCCTCCCGCGCGCCGGCTTCGACCGCTGGGATGAAATTGCGTGGCACAGCACCGCCCTTGACGACCTCGGCAAAGGAAAAGCCGTCGCCGCGGGCTGTGGGATGAATGCTCAGCTTCACATCAGCAAACTGACCGGCGCCACCGGTTTGCTTGCGATGACGGTAATGGATATCCGATGTCCGGGAGACGGTTTCGCGATAGACCGGGCTCGGCGGTTCGTCGTTGACGGCGATGTTGAAGACCTCGGCAAGCGCACGGATCACCTCTCTCAGATGCAGCGGCCCCTGTGTTCCCACCAGATGGGCGCCGGTACCCTCTTCCTGCGCCACCAGCAGACCCTTGTCGGTCTCGGCGATCTTTGCAAGAGCGGCGGATAGTTTCGTTTCGTCGCGCTCGCTGGCCGGAACCAGAATGCGATGCAGCATGGGCGAGGGCGGCGAACTCCATTCCGGGGCGGGGTAGGCGGTTCCGGTGCCGATCACCGCAGGCACGGCCAGGCGTTCCGACTTCACCGTTGCGAAGACCGCTCCCGGCACGGGCAAGCCGTTGGAAAGCGGTCGGCCGGAAACGGCATCCTGCAGGGTGCCGAGCCCTGCCTCGCCCAGTGCGGAAGTCTGCTTTATCCCATCGAGCGCCCGGACAAGGACGGTCTTGCCGATGTTTTGGCGGTGGAAGGCATGGAACGTGACGGCGGCAAGTGCTGGCGGCTCCACTCCTCCGGCAGCGGCGAGGCGGTTACGCAGGGCTTCCACCGGGGGGGCCTCGTGGCGCAGGGCCTTCATCAGCCTTTGCATGCCGTTGCCATGACCGGCCGACCCGATGAAGACGGGTGTGATCCGGTTGTCCTTCAAGATCCGCGTGGATATCGCATAGATTGCGCCGCTGTCAGGCTGGCGATCTTCGATCAGTTCTTCCAGCAGCCAGTCGTCGAACTCCGAAAGGTGTTCGAGAAGTTCGGTGCGCGCTTCGTGCTCGCGCTCGGCGACATCGTCTGGAAGTGCTATAAGGGCGGAGGTCTGGCCCTCACGGTAGCGCCAGGCGCGCTCGGAGATGAGATCGACGCTTCCGATGACCGTGTCTCCCTCACGAATCGGGATCTGCCGGAGCACCAGCGCATGGCTCGCATAGTCCTGGAGGGCGGCGATCACGTCGCGAATACGGCCGCGAGGCTCGTCGATCCGGTTGATGAAGATGATGCAGGGCGTGCCGGACGCTTCGATGACGCGGAGGTAGGGGGCCGCGAGCACGGCCTCGTCCGGCGCCGGCGAGACGCAGAGAATGCAGGCGTCACTTGCGAGGAGCACGTTCTGTGCATGCGCCAGTGCCTCGATGGATCCCGGTGCGTCCAAGGCGCACCAGACATCGCCGCCGAATTCGAATTCGCAGAGGTTCAGGCCGTGGGGCGAGGCGGTCTTCCTCGACGTTCCCGCCAGGGCCCCCAGTCTTTCGACAAGCGTAGTCTTGCCCGTCTGTGACGGGCCCAGGACGGCAAAGCAGCGCATCGGCATTCCTCCGTTGCCAAGGACCGCAACTCTCTCCACCTATAGGATGGCGCGAAGCCGCGCGAAGCGCCAGTCCGGTGACGCTTTTTCTTGCTCAATGGCTCGAATTGCTGCGCAACCGGGCTCGATCGTATCGAAGTTCACGGGGCGGCATTGCAGACCATGTGCGGCCATAACAGGAAAATCGCAAACCGACAGTTTCGCTCGACGAGCGATGTCACACAGGCACCCAATTCCAATTCGCAATCTCCCGAGCTCAGCAAAACCCGGGGAAGTGACGTTCCAACTTTGCAGGATCAGGACACTTCAACTTTGCGGCTACACGCATATATCAGATAAGATAGATTATGGAACATGTTTGCGATCAGTTGGGCATGGAATAGCAAGGCGGCGTGCCACTCGTTGGTTGTTCGTCGTCAGCCCATCACTTCGCTTCCTTCCCGTTGCCAAGGCGTTCAACAACATCCTTGCGCATGCCCTGGCAGAACTCAGCCGCGACCGCCTCGCCACTTTACGAACGGCCAGTAGCCCATTTCCTAGAACCAGAGATCGCGCACGCATTTCCCCATCGTTGGAAGATCGTCGAACGTGTCGAGGCCATCGAAATGATCGATCGGCAAATCGCAGACGGCATCCGGCGGCGCGAGACGCACGTTGACGGCCATGCGCCGACGGCCCTCTTTGTTAAGCTGGAGACCACGCCAGCTCAGGACACAGGCGCACGACGGGCAGAACAGAATTTCAAGCGACGACCGGTCGCGACCGGCGCGGACGTAGGAAGCGGTCGCGCCGGTCAACGTGATCCGCTCGCCCTCGTAATCATATGCCCAGAGCGTACCGTAGCGCCGGCAGAGCGTACAGTTGCAGGCAGTGATCGACCCCGGCTCGCCCTTCAGCGTCCACTTCGCACCGCCGCAATGGCATGAGCCGGTCAACATCGTCGGGTGCACCAATATATTATGGAACGGCATTCATACTGCCTTGACCGGGCAAACTCTGCAACCGGATTGACCCCGATGTGGTTGTCGAGCCGGCCTTCTCGATCTCGAGAGCGTACTGATGCGAAGAGAAACGCAAGCCTCGGGTGGCGAAAAGCGCGCGCTGGCCTATCTCGATGGACGAATGATTGGACTTTTGCGAAGAATACGATTTGCCTCTGGTTCGACAAGGATGCCGGTCTCCAGGAACGCAAGGAGCAGCCCGACCGATCATCGAGGCAAAAGAAGAACGCCCTTTAAGGGACGGCAATACGCGAGAAAATTTGGATGGACTGCTCGAGGCTATACGGTGGTCGGAGTGGAGAGATTCGAACTCCCGACCCTCTGGTCCCAAACCAGATGCGCTACCAGGCTGCGCTACACTCCGCCGATCCGTTGCGGCGGAGATACACGCATCCGTCACATGCCGCAACAGCAAAATGCGCTGATCCCAAATGCCGACTACCGAAGATGAACCACCCGAAAGGAAAGTGGCCGGATCTGCGGGGATGGTCGGCGGATACCCTCAGAAGTCGAAAATATCCTCCAAGACGACGCGGCGGGTCAGGAGCAGAGAACGATCCGGCTGGATCACATAGGTCTCCTGGACCGTGCGACCAAACTGATCGGTGAACCGATGATGGAACCAGCTGCCGATCGGCGACTTCGTCAGTTTCGTCCTGGGCTGGCCGCCATAGGTGATGCTGCCCGGAATCGGTTCCGGATAGCCGCCGGCGGGAGGCGTCGTGCAACCCGCAAGGCCGACAAGGGCGACGATGGCGACAAGGCCAGCCCATTTCGAAGCAAACGACACGGGCGAAAAATAATCCTTCCACTCACACAGCATCACTGGCTCTCCTTGCGACCTGAATGCGGCAGTCGCCAGGCACGCAACGTCCTGTCCGGGCGTCAGTTCCGCAATAGCAAATTGGTCTGCCGAAGCCACAAGACAAGGACCGACACCGAAGCTGAACCGTTGAAATGCCGCCGTGCCAGTGTTATGGCTCCCGCAGGCGGGGCGCGCCTGTATGGATTTGTGGCCGTTCGAAGATCGAAGTGGCTCAGTTTGTTGGTTTTCCCCTGCCCTGACATTTGCCGTTTACCGATTCTGGCGCTATGCATGGGCCATGCCGGTGCGGCACAAAATCGAACTTGCTGGAGACAGAATACCGATGTCCGCGAAGATTTACCGTCCCGCCAAGACCGCGATGCAGTCCGGCAAGGCGAAAACGCATCGCTGGGTTCTGGAATTCGACCAGGAACGCGCCCGTACAATCGATCCGATCATGGGCTATACGAGTTCCAGCGACATGCGCCAACAGGTCAAGCTGACATTCGAGACCTGCGAACTGGCGGTCGCCTATGCCGAACGTAACGGGCTGGAATATCGTGTAATCGAGCCGCACGACGCGACGCGGAAGAAGGTCGCCTACCCCGACAATTTCCGTTTCAACCGCATGCAGCCCTGGACCCACTGACCCGGCTTGTCGGTAACGGCCCCTTAGCTCAGCTGGATAGAGCAACTGCCTTCTAAGCAGTAGGTCGCAGGTTCGAATCCTGCAGGGGTCGCCAGTCAATTCAAGGTCCATTCTGGACAAGAGGGGTTAGAGTTATTGCTAGCCCCTTTTTTCATGCGCGACAGATTGAACAGCTACGCTGGCTTTCCGCCCCTTCCCTGAAATTCGGCCTTCCTTGGCCCATAAGGAAGCCCGCCTCCATCGCTGTAAACAGGCTTGGAGCTAGCGAAACAGTCGGGTAAACCGCCAGCCATTCGCCCCCTCTGGTTTGCCGGGAGCCGCAGATCAGCCAAATGTGCGAACACGTCAAGCGGTTTCGCAATGGTCGCAGTTGCATGCTCGGCACCTTCGGCAACCGCATGCCCTTACCGCGGGCCATGCTCGCCGATGCAGAAACGGCAGCCACGGCGGAATGTTGGCCACCCCTTCAGCGACACTCAGGTGGACGGAGGCGGTGCCTCTGTCCGCCGAACGTCAATCACTATTGAACGCCCGCGCCATGGGTGACCTCGGCTGCCTCGGGAAACAGACCCGACATACGCTGGGGTACCGTCGACATCGCCTTGTCCAGTTGTTTCATCGGCGCCTTGTTGTCGTTGGCATACATCTTCTTGGCGATTGGCGCGTAGCCGTCGATCAGCCGACCGGTGCGGCAGTCGCGGGCATCCGTTCCGTCGGTCAGGGCGCGCGCCATGTATTCGATGCCGCTGGCGAGCATCGGCTCGCTGTTGCCCGGACGCCGGGCGTTGATCAGCGTGCTTTTGCCGGTCTGGTTCATCTCGATCTGCGCTGCCTGGGTGAGGCCGATGAGCGAATACTGCGGATGCACGCAGTCGCTCTTGCGAAGTTCCTTGACCTCGCCGTCGTCGGAGATGATCTGCGGCATCAGATTGCGCGCACGTGCCAGCCCGGCCTCATAGAGCCGACGATCGTTGGTGAAGACGCCAAACGACATGTCGGCAAGCGCGGTCGCGACGCCCTGATTGTCGATCCTGTCACGCGCCTCGCCGATTTCGCCGTGCAGGCGCCCCAGAAACGAGCGGAACTTCCTGACGTCCCGATCCCGCCATTCCGGTCCCGGATCTCCATAGGGGTGCTTGTAATAGAGAATGATCTCGGCCGCATTCGTCCAGATCGGCACGGCCCATGCCGCCTCAAGCCGGATCTGGCCCTTCCAGGTCCCCTTCTCCCGATCGAGAGCGACGAACTTGTCGGCCCATGCATTCATGATCTCGATGGATTTGGAGCGATACCGGTTGTCGCCGGTCTTGACCCAGCGCAGCGCCGTGAAATAGGCCGCGATCATGTCGTTGCGAAAGCGCCGCTCCATCGGATTCATGCCGCGCGCGGTGACGATGACATAATCCATCGGAGCAGGCTGGTAGTCGACCGAGAAGCGCTTGTCCTTGTCGAGAAGGTCGTAGTAGCTCTGCCTGCGGTCGGAGGCGCGGCTTTCCTTCTCCAGCCGCGACAGCGCATTGAGGCGACCGCTGGAATTGATCAGGCCCGGATGCTTGAATTCCGCAGCGAAGGCATTCGCCGTAAAGACGATGGCCACGAACAAGGTCAGGATGGCGTGGAAGGTGCGAAGGATCATCGAAATCTCTGCCTTGTCGTTACCGCTTTTCATGCTGACGGCAAATTGGTGTCTGAGGCCCCGTCTGCCGCATATCGGGCCAGGTCGCCTAGGACGGCTCGCCTCCCGGAGGATAGTAGGTCTTCTGCCGGAACGCGAACACATTGCCGCAGCGGCAACGCACCATGAACTTGGCCGGATCGTTCGACGGACGCTCAACTGAGAAACCGGCCGGCATCTCGTCGACCTGAAAGCCCGGGTTCTTGCGCCGCGGATCGTCGTCCTCCGAAGCCTCGGCGAACCCGCTGCGGCCGCATTTCGAACATTCGAGCTTCCTGGAATATCGATCGCGCGCCGCCATGTCCGTCCTCACTACCGTATCGTTGGCCGCCTCTTACAGGGATTCGGCCGCCGGCGAAAATGTAACAATCCCGTGATGGCGCGCTGCGGGGATCAAGGTGTCTCGCCCACCTTGCCAATGACGGGGGTTTCGACCGTATCGCCGATGCGGATGCCGAGCTTGCGGACCGTTCCGCCGTTCAGTTCGAGGACGTAGGCGACCGGCACGCGCGAATCGATGATCGACTCCGAAAGCGGCTCGGCGTTTTCGCGGATCGTGCGGATCGTTCCCTTCCCGTCGATGAAGAGCATATCCAGCGGAAGATAGGTGTTTTTCATCCACATCAGGACCTGGCGGGTTTCCCCAAAGTCGAAGAGCATACCGCGATCGGCTGCCATTTCACGCCTGTTCATCAGGCCTTGAGAGCGCTGGCGCGGCGTCAATGCCAGTTCCACGGTAAAGGCATGCCGCTTGCCTTTTGCCGTGACGATGGTAAGGGGCCCTTGCTGAAAGTTCTCGTCGGCTGTCGCGACGCCTGCGCCGACCAGCAACAAAAAAAGCGCCACGAGGACGCTCCCGATGCGCGAAGGAGACAAGAAAGGTCGGGCAGCCATCGTGGGGCCGCCGTCAATGTGCCCGGTTGCCCGGCAGCGGATTATCGGGATGGATTTCCGCAGCCATCAGGCCCTTTTCACCGTCGCCGAAGCGGACCAGCACGACCTGGCCGGGACGCAGTTCGGTGAGTCCGAAGCGGCGCAGCGTCTCCATGTGGATGAAAATGTCTTCCGTCCCCTCGCCGCGCGTGAGGAAGCCGAAGCCCTTTGTCCGATTGAACCATTTGACCAGCACGCGCTCAAGCCCGCTGGACGGTGTCACCTGCACATGGGTCTTGACCGGCGGCATCTGCGAGGGATGGACTGCGGTCGATTGGTCCATCGAGAGGATGCGGAAGGCCTGGTAGCCGCGTTCGCGTCGCTGGATGAGGGCGACGACGCGTGTTCCTTCCAGCACGGTCTGGTGGCCGTCGCGCCGCAGGCAGGTGACGTGAACCAGCACGTCCTGCATGCCGTTGTCGGGAACGATGAAGCCGAAGCCCTTGGCGACGTCGAACCATTTGATCACGCCGGTAATCTCGATCAGATCGACGGCATCGCCACCCTGCTCATCGTGCTGTGCGACGTCCTTCGTCGATATCCTGTCCGTCATGATCTGCTCAGCCCCTCGATTACGCGTCACATGAATTACGGTTAACTGATTCTTGAAGATCAGAATAACATCGTCCCGTTACGAATGGGCAAGCCTCCGTAAAAAGTTTTGCCCGATCCCCTTATAGCCGCTGAGGCTTGCCTCTGGCTGGCAAACTCCTATCTTCCCGCGCAGATTCGTTCTTTCAGACGAGGATACCAAGATGCGCTTTCTCCACACGATGGTCCGGGTAAACAATCTCGAGCAGTCGCTGCATTTCTATTGCGACCTGTTCGGGCTGGTCGAAACGCGACGCATAGACAACGAGAAGGGACGCTTCACCCTGATCTTTCTCGCTGCGGCCGAGGACGTGGAAAGTGTGAAGCAGAATGCCGCGCCCTGTATCGAACTGACGTACAACTGGGACACCGAAGAATACACCGGTGGCCGCAACTTCGGACACCTCGCCTATGAGGTCGACGACATCTATGGTTTCTGCCAGCACCTGATGGACAACGGCGTCACGATCAATCGACCGCCGCGCGACGGCCACATGGCATTCGTCCGGTCGCCGGACGGTATCTCGATCGAAATCCTTCAGAAAGGCGCGCACCTGCCCCCGGCCGAGCCTTGGGCATCGATGCCGAACACCGGCAGCTGGTAAGCCTCACACAACGCCCGACCGTTAGGACGAGCCACAGACCGCACGCCGTTGCAGGCGGATCGCGCCGAATTTTTGCCTATTCAGGGTGGCGGCGTCGTCTTTTTTGCAATGCGTGCGCTCAATAGAACACGGTTTTGCCGCCTTTTGCCCCAATTCTTGGCGCCGGCGGCGAAGGCGATTCTCGGGGGAGGAGATACAGCGCCGCTCGGACGCTTCCGTCAGGGCAATCTCAGACACCGTCCGCTTGATGCGGGTGGCGGGACGATTCCACTTCCAAATGGAAGCCGGCGGTCTCCCGAATGCGGACAGGCCCTCCCTCGGG
The DNA here is from genome assembly GCA_023404095.1 of Pseudomonadota bacterium. Classification (GTDB taxonomy): domain Bacteria; phylum Pseudomonadota; class Alphaproteobacteria; order Rhizobiales; family Rhizobiaceae; genus Mycoplana. Next base: position 260,670 of record JAEYDD010000072.1, read on the forward strand.
CTGGCCGCCAGAATGAATCGGGGATCCAATTTGCTGTTCACACGCAGAATGGGCGACAAACTGAAACGGACGCGAAGCGGTCTGCTGATCGCAGTATCGGCCTTGGCGCTCGCGGGCTGCGTCTCGGCAACCGGCGACATGCGCTCAGATGACGACGGTTCGGCGACGGACGCCGCGGCCCTGCAGGGCGCAAAGCCGGACGGCGCCGGCCAGGCGCTGTCGGGATATCGCGACCCCATGGTTGCAGCCGCCTCTTCGGGCGGCGAGGATGCCTCGGCAGCCACGCAGCAGCGCGGAGGCGACGACGAAGAGACACCGGCCAACCTCGGCGACGTCATCATGCAACCCGCCCAGGTCAACGCCAACCAGACGAGCATCTACGCTTCTGCAACGGCCGGGGCGGCGCAGCCCTCCGGGGCGATCGCCGCTACACCGAGCGCGAGCCCGCCAATCGGAAATCTTTACGGCGCAAATCCGACAACCAGCGCCAGCGAGGAAGTGCCGACGGGCTCCATCCCCTCCTCCCTTTCCGACGAGGAAGCATCTCTGGTGCCAGACCGAGTGCCGCTGCCGACCAGCGTGCGTTCCGCACTCGCTGCCGAACCCGGGCAGAGCGCCGCCGAGCAGGCGATCGCGCAGGCACAGTCGGCCGCGGCGCCCGGTGCTATTCCGCAAGGGCAGCCTGCCGGCAACGACACCGGCAAGCCGGTTACGCTGGCCGCCCTCTTTGCGTCGAAGCGAAAATCGCCCGTCGCGGCGGAAAACGCCAAGACGACGAGCCAGAAGCCGCGCATGCTCAACCGGGAGACGGCGGGTTCCTACCAGACCGCCTCGCTCGGCCAGCCCGCCCTGCCCGGCGTCGCCACGACGGTGACGGCTGCACCGAACGATCATTCCGAAGTCGAGGAAAACGGACCGGACGATGGCGGCGCGGACAACGGCGTCACCGAGGTCGCCTCGCTTGCAGGACTGGCGCGGCTGTCGCCCAACGGCCTCTGGCTGCAGACGGAGAAGGTCAATACCGGCTGCTTCAAGCCGCAGCTGCTTGCCACGCTGAAGTCAATCGAGCAGCACTATGGCAAGCCGGTCATCGTCACGTCCGGGGTCCGCCCCATAAAGGGCAACCGGGCCAAGCAATCGCTGCATACGCGCTGCGAGGCAGCCGACATCCAGATTGCGGGCGTCAGCCGCTGGGAACTGGCCGAGTATCTTCGCTCCATGCCAGGCCGCGGTGGCGTCGGCACCTACTGCCATACGGAATCGGTGCATATCGACATCGGTCCGGAACGCGACTGGAACTGGAGATGCCGCGGCAGGCGCAAGTGATATCGGCGCATCGAAGCGTGGCACCATTCTGCCCCACTACGGATGATCTGCAGGCCGGATCGATTCCGGTCTCTTATAGATCTGCCTTGCCGGGGATAACGTCAGAGCTCGGTGCAGCTTCGGGAATTCGCCCGTCATCCGTATTGGCGATAACCGATCCGGCCGCCGCGCCCGGATCAACTTTCTGATTCGTAAAGGATTGAAATCAATAACGAATCTCGATTTCCGCACAGCATCCTCCTGCGTGTGAAGATTTTTTGACATTTGCGGCGATTGGCGCTTGCCGAACCGGGATTCGCCCTCTATAAACCGCCCCGCACGCGCCCTTCGTCTATCGGTTAGGACGTCAGATTTTCATTCTGAAAAGAGGGGTTCGACTCCCCTAGGGCGTGCCACTCCCTTCCAGCAAGCCCTTGTTTTCATGTCCGTTATGTCGGCGGAGCCTTGTCCGTTCCGGGCCATTCGGAGCTGTGAATAAATTCGCCGTTGCGCCATTTTTCACCTTGCGCAAACAGGCTCGCCTGAGTAGAAGACGCCCATCGCACGCGCCCTTCGTCTATCGGTTAGGACGTCAGATTTTCATTCTGAAAAGAGGGGTTCGACTCCCCTAGGGCGTGCCACTTTTTCTCGAAAAATTCGATTGTTCGCTTTGGCGGTCCTCGCCGACACGATCTGTCGTTTTCTGTTCGTCGGCCGCGTCAGCACAGCTCGCCCGCGTCTGAGTCTACATTCGTCTTCGCAATTCCGGGACAATGCTGAGGTCGACCGTTGGCGCCCTTGTGCATGCACGCCGCTGCTCAGCAGCCGAGATCCCGCTCATCCACAGCAACCGAAAAAAATTCGCCGAATCATCATTTTACGTCTTGCGCGCTGCCGTCGCCCTGAGTAGAAGACGCCCACCGCACGCGCCCTTCGTCTATCGGTTAGGACGTCAGATTTTCATTCTGAAAAGAGGGGTTCGACTCCCCTAGGGCGTGCCACCCCTTCCATGAAATGAATGGCGCGAGACGCGGATTGAGACAATTAGCCTGATCGTTTTTCAGGAGATTTTCCTCGCTTGTCTCTCCTTTTTGCCCAACCGTCGGCAGACGGTGTGCGCTCGGCGGCCAGTCTCGTGAGGGCGCCAGGGATGTGAATGCCGGTGCTGTTTCGATGCAGGTCGCTTTGGTCCGGTATGAGGGCGCGAAATCAACGCCCCTAGGCTCAGGGCTTGCCCGCCTCTTCACTTCACCCATTCCAATGTTCGGTTGAAAACGCGAATCTGCGGCGACGCAAGCCGTGACCTTGCCGTCCGAATCACAAGTCCCTATATTTCCGCAAGCGTAGGCGCCCATCGTCTAGCGGTCAGGACATCGCCCTCTCACGGCGAAAACACGGGTTCGATTCCCGTTGGGCGTACCAATCGGACCCGAAGTCATTTCCCACCAAAACTGCCGCTGTTTTACACCGAAAGACATTGTTTATGCGTCTGTCGTTCCGGCAAGACCGCTGCATGCCCTTGCAAGAGATGCCTTAGAATGCCTCCGCAGCATCGCTGACGCGGAACTGGACGCGCCGGCTTCCCTGCCACTGGTCGGCGGAGACCGAGCCGGCCACGTGCATGAGTTGCCCGCGGCGGGCGAGGCAGAATGCGCCGAGCGGGGCGTCGACGGCGCGAAACGCCATGGCCTCGATCCGGCCCCGGTCGGGGCCTTCCAGCGTCAGCTTGAGGTGGTTCACGCCCACCTGTCGCGCATCCAGCAAACGATGGGCGGCCAGTGCGAAAACGGGCTGCGGATGACCGGAGCCGTACGGGCCTGCCTGCTCCAGCTGCTCGGCCAGCGCGACGGTGGTGCCTGCCGCCGACAGCGCGCCGTCAATCTTCATCGTGCGGTTCGCCGTCAGTTCGCGCACCGTTTTTTCCGCCCGTTCCTCGAAGAAGCTCCGGAGCCTGCCAAGCTGCGCGCGCTCGACCGTCAGGCCGGCCGCCATGCCGTGGCCGCCCCCCTTGACGAGAAGCCCCTCGTCCACAGCCGCGCGCACCATGCGGCCAAGATCGAAGCCGCTGATCGACCGGCCCGAGCCGGTGCCCTTGCCGTTCGGATCGAAGGCAATGGCAAAGGCGGGTCGATGGAAGCGATCCTTGAGGCGCGAGGCCAACAGGCCGACCACCCCCGGATGCCAGCCTTCGCGGGCGGTCAGGATGACGGCCGCGGTCTCGCCGGAACCGTATTCGGCGCTCGCCTCGGCTTCGGCCTCTGCCAGCATCGCCACTTCGAGCGCCTGGCGCTCGCGGTTCAGACCGTCGAGCTGCATTGCGATCGCCTCGGCCTGCGAAGCGTCGTCCAGCGTCAGCAACCGGCTACCGAGTGCGGCGTCCCCGATGCGCCCGCCGGCATTGATCCGCGGTCCGACCATGAAGCCGAAGTGATAGGGGGTGATCGGTCCGCCGATCCCCGCCTGCTTGACGAGCGCGGCCAGGCCAGGATTACCGAGATGGCGCGCAGCGACAAGCCCCTTGACGACGTAGGCGCGGTTCAGCCCCTTGAGCGGGACCACGTCGCAGACGGTGGCCAACGCCACCAGATCGAGCATCGCCAGGAGATCGATCTCGCCTGCGCGCGGATCTCGGCGACGCAGCAGTCTTTGCAGCGCCACCAGAACCAGGAAGACGACCCCTGCGGCGCAGAGGTATCCGAGCCCGGAAAGATCGTCCTCGCGGTTCGGGTTCACGAGGGCTGCGCATTTCGGCAGGTCCTGTCCGACCTGATGGTGATCGAGTACGACCACGTCGATGCCGCGCTCGCCGGCATGCGCCACGGAATCGAAACTGGTCGAACCGCAGTCGACGGTGACGATCAGCCTGGCGCCGCGCTCGATCAGCGTGTCGATCGCCTGTGGATTGGGTCCATACCCTTCGAAAATGCGATCTGGAATATAGATTTCCGCATCGACGTCGAAATGGCGGAGGAAACGGTACAGGATCGCCGAGGCACAGGCGCCGTCGACGTCATAGTCGCCGAAGATCGCCACCCTCTCCCGCCGCGCGATCGCGCCTGCTATCCGCTCCGCCGCCGCCTCGCAATCCGTCATCCGATAGGGATCGGGCATCAACCGCCGCAGGGTCGGATCCAGGAACTCCAGCGCCTCGTCATAGGCGACGCCGCGTCCGGCCAGTACGCGGGCGATCAGGTCGGGTATGCCGAGGCTCTGGCTCATCGCCAGCGCCCTGTTCTCGCCCGCCTGGTCCAGCCGGGCCAGCCATCTCTGCCCGGTCGCCGATCGCTCGACACCGAGAAAGGCGCGCTGGACGGGATCGACCTCCTGGCTCATCGGTCTCCTTGGCATGCACCGGGGCGGGGCACGAGGGAAATGGGGTAACGGGGCGTTGTGCCGCCTAGGCTCAGGCGGCCTTCGGCCGTTCGATGCGGATCACCTGCGGTTCGCCGGCAAGATAGCCTTCCCGAGTGATCGCCGCTACCGCGCGCCGCACGCTGTCCTCCATCGTCGCATGAGTGACGAGGATGATCGTCTTCGGTTCGACCGCCTCGGTGTGGTGCTTCGAGTGCTGAACGATCGATTCCAGCGAAATGCCGTTTTCGGCCATATGGCCGGCGACATTGGCGAACACCCCTGCCCTGTCCTCCACCGTCATGCGGATGAAGTAGCCACCGTGATGCTTGCGGATCTGCGCCCGCTTGTAGGGCTCGAGCGTGGCAGCCGGACGCCCGAGCACCGGCACCATCTGCGCCCCGGGGCGGCTCTTGGCGATATCGGCAATGTCGCCCAGCACGGCAGAGGCCGTCGCGTTGCCGCCGGCCCCGGGCCCCACCATCAAAAGTTCTCCCAGGATGTCGGATTCGATCGCAACGGCATTGGTGACGCCGTCGACCTGCGCGATTACGGATTCGATCGGCACCATGGTCGGATGCACACGCTGCTCGATACCGGTATCGGTGCGCTGCGCCACGCCCAGAAGCTTGATGCGGTAGCCGAGATCGGCAGCCGCACGGATGTCCTCGATCGAAATATTGCTGATGCCTTCGAGATAGATGTCGTCAGCCGCGATCTTGTTGCCGAAGGCGAGCGTCGTCAGGATCGACAGCTTGTGGGCGGTGTCGTTGCCCTCGATGTCGAAGGCCGGATCGGCTTCGGCGTAACCCAGTCGCTGCGCCTCCTTTAGGCAATCGGCGAAGCCGAGACCTTCCTTTTCCATCTTGGTCAGGATGTAGTTGCAGGTGCCGTTCATGATGCCATAGATGCGCGAAACGGTATTGCCGGTCAGCGATTCACGCAGCGCCTTGATGACGGGAATGCCGCCAGCGACCGCCGCCTCGTAATTCAGGAGGCAACCGCGCTCCTCGGCGATGGTGGCAAGCTCCACCCCGTGCGCCGCCAGCAGCGCCTTGTTGGCCGTTACCACATGCACCCCGCGCGAAAGAGCGGTCTTGACGGCGGCATAGGCCGGATCGCCCGCCCCGCCCATCAGTTCCACGAAAACGTCGATCTGCGGGTTTTCGGCCAGCGCCACGGCATCGTCGAACCATGCGACGCGGGAAAGGTCGACGCCGCGATCGCGCGTACGATCGCGTGCGCTCACGGCGACGATCTCGATCGGACGTCCGCATGTCGCCGCCAGGGCCTCCCGGCGCTCGACGAGAATGCGCGCGAGCGAGGCCCCAACGGTCCCCAAGCCCGCTATGCCGATTTTGAGGGCATCAGCCATGATGAAAAGTCCTATCGATGTAAGTTTGTGCCCACCGGCAGAACGCCGGCGGGCGAAGAAGGGTCAGCGGTGCGCGTTGAGCGAGATGACGTTATGCATCGTCTCGTCCGCCGACGACAGGAAGCGCTTGATGTTGCGCGCCGCCTGGCGGATGCGGTGTTCGTTCTCCACCAGCGCCAGGCGGACATAGTCGTCGCCCTGCTCGCCGAAGCCGATGCCCGGCGCCACGGCCACGTCGGCCTTCTCCACCAGAAGCTTGGAGAATTCGAGGCTGCCGAGATGGCGGAACTTTTCGGGGATCTTGGCCCATGCGAACATGGTCGCCGCCGGCGGCGGAACGTCGAAGCCCGCCTTGCCGAAGGTGTCCACCATCACGTCGCGGCGACGCTTGTAGATGTTGCGCACCTCGGCAATGTCCGAGCCGTCGCCATTGAGCGCATGGGTGGCGGCAACCTGGATCGGCGTGAAGGCGCCGTAGTCGAGATAGGACTTCACGCGGGTCAGTGCCGCGATCAGGCGCTCGTTGCCGACGGCAAAGCCCATACGCCAGCCGGGCATGGAGAAGGTCTTGGACATCGAGGTGAACTCGACGGTGATGTCGATCGCGCCTGGAACCTGCAGCACGGATGGCGGCGGCGCATCGTCGAAATAGATCTCGGAATAGGCGAGATCCGAAAGGACGATGATGTCGTGCTTCTTCGCAAAGGCGACCACGTCCTTGTAGAAATCGAGCGTCGCCACGTGCGCGGTCGGGTTAGAGGGATAGTTCAGGATCAGCGCCAGCGGCTTGGGGATGGAGTGGCGCACGGCGCGCTCCAGCGGCCCGAAGAAGGTCTCATCGGGTTCGACCGACAGGGAGCGGATCACGCCGCCCGCCATCAGGAAGCCGAAGGCGTGGATCGGATAGGTCGGATTGGGGCATAGGATCACGTCACCCGGAGCGGTGATCGCCTGCGCCATGTTGGCGAAGCCTTCCTTTGACCCCAAGGTCGCCACGACCTGGGTGTCGGGGTTGAGCTTCACGCCGAAGCGGCGGGCATAGTAGGAAGCTTGCGCGCGGCGCAGGCCGGGAATGCCCTTCGAGGCGGAATAGCGGTGGGTGCGCGGATCCTGGACGACCTCACAGAGCTTGTCGACAATCGCCTTCGGAGTCGGAAGGTCGGGATTGCCCATGCCGAGGTCGATGATGTCGGCGCCGCCCGCTCGCGCGCTTGCTTTCAAACGGTTGACCTGTTCGAAAACATACGGCGGCAGTCGCCGGACCTTGTGAAACTCTTCCATCTTCGACCTCGTTTGGCGCGACGCAACAGGCGTCCATCGATTGGACGCTGCGCCCTTTCGCGCGATTCCTTCAGTTCGGATAGGGGCGAATATGTCCGATTTGATGACACTTCGCGCCTCCGAAGCAGTCCTTGGGACCATTCAAGCCAATGCGTCCAATCGGAGGCAAAGGCAAGCGCTAATTCTGGATTTCCTTCAGCGTGTCGGCGCCGTGATTCGTCGCAAGCGCATCCATCTCGAGCAGCACGCGGCGATACTCGGCGTCAGAGATCGTTCCGGCCCGCCGCTGGGCTGCCAGCGAGCTGACGCGAGCGCTGATCTTCTGGGCTTCCTCGTTGCTCATCTGCTGGGTCGCAGCATTCACGGGAGCGGTGATATCGGGGTAAGTCGGCGAGCGGTCGGCACCGGGATTGACCAGTGCGGCCTGCGACGGCGAACTTGCGGACGTGCATCCGGACATGATCGCGCCGCTCAGACCGCCAATGAGGATCGCAGCAGCCAGTTTTCCGAATTCAAACGCCATTCCCGTCCTGCCCCGCGCAGCAAACCATCCCTCTCCGGCCCGGCCTCATTGCCGCCCGGACGGCCACCCAAAAAGTGCGGCCGGCAAAAAGCTTTATGGCCCTTGTAATCTTTTTCCGGCAGGATGTAAAAACGGAACTAACAACAAAATCCGGAGGAAACGGGGTGAGCCAGGACAAGAACGGCGACACACACGAGACCGCCGGCTTTGGCGGTTTCGACCCCAAGACGATCGAGCCCTACGTGGTCAAAAATCCCGAGGCGCTCGCGGTCAATTTCGCCCGAACCGTCGAACAACTGGGCAAGGCTGCGTCTGCCTGGCTTGCGCCGCGCGAACGCGGCGAAAAGGTCGATACGCTCGCCGACCCCGTGGTCGACATGGTCAAGACCCTGTCGAAAGTCTCCGAGTACTGGCTTTCCGATCCACGCCGCACGCTGGAGGCGCAGACGCACCTGCTCGGGAGCTATTTCGGCATCTGGTCGCGGACGCTGCAGAAGCTCTCCGGAGAGGACATAGAAGCCCCTGCCGACAAGAGATCTGCAAGCGACAAGCGCTTCGCCGACGAGGACTGGATCAGAAATCCGTTCTTCGACTTTCTGCGCCAGGCCTATTTCGTGACCTCTGACTGGGCTGAGCGGATGGTAAGCGATGCCGAGGGCCTGGACGAGCACACCCGCCACAAGGCGGCGTTCTATGTGCGCCAGATCACCAGCGCCATTTCGCCGTCCAACTTCGTGACCACCAATCCGCAGCTCTATCGCGAGACGGTTGCCAGCAACGGCGAGAACCTCGTGCGCGGCATGCGCATGCTTGCCGAGGACATCGCCGCGGGCCGCGGCGATCTGAAACTGCGCCAGACCGACACCAGCAAGTTCGCTATCGGCGAGAACCTGGCCGTCACCCCCGGCATGGTCATCGCCCAAAGCGACATCTGCCAGATCATCCAGTACGAACCGACGACGGAAGAAGTGCTGAAGCGCCCCCTTCTGATCTGCCCGCCATGGATCAACAAGTTCTACGTCCTCGACCTCAACCCGCAGAAGTCCTTCATCAAATGGGCGGTCGACCAGGGGCTGACCGTGTTCGTGATCTCCTGGGTCAATCCGGACGAACGCCATGCCGGCAAGGACTGGGAGGCCTATGTCCGCGAAGGGATCGATTTCGCGCTCGACACGATCAAGCAGGCCTGCGGCGAGGAAGAGGTCAATGCGGTCGGTTATTGCGTCGGCGGCACATTGCTTGCGGCGACGCTGGCCTTGCACGCACAGGAAGGCGACAGACGCATCCGCTCCGCCACGCTGTTCACGACGCAGGTCGATTTCACGTTCGCAGGCGATCTGAAGGTGTTTGCGGACGAAGACCAGATCGCAGCGCTCGAACAGGGTATGGCGGCGGTCGGCTATCTCGAGGGATCGAAGATGGCGACGGCCTTCAACATGCTGCGGGCGTCCGAGCTGATCTGGCCCTATTTCGTCAACAACTATCTGAAGGGTCAGGAACCCCTGCCCTTCGATCTCCTGTACTGGAATTCCGATTCGACGCGCATGCCGGCGGCGAACCACTCCTTCTATCTGCGCAACTGCTACCTGAAGAACAGCCTTAGCCGCGGCGAGATGATGCTGGCGGGCAAGAAGCTGTCGCTGAAGGACGTGACGATCCCGATCTACAATCTCGCGACCCGGGAAGACCACATCGCTCCCGCCAAGTCAGTCTTTGCGGGCAGCAGCGCGTTTGGCGGCGAGGTCACCTATGTGCTCTCGGGCTCCGGCCATATCGCCGGCGTCGTCAACCCGCCCGACAGGATGAAGTACCAGTTCTGGACTGGTGGGCCGCCGACCGGAGATTTCGAGGACTGGCTGACGAAAACCAAGGAAACGCCTGGCTCGTGGTGGCCGCATTGGCGCGCCTGGATCGAGGCGCTTGACGGCCGCAAGGTTCCGGCCAGAAAGCCCGGCGGTTCGCTCAACACGATCGAGGAAGCTCCCGGCTCCTATGTCCGCGTCCGGGCGTGATCGCACGCCCACCGTGAAACCGGATATCTTCCTGCCTATATAGGCGTGAAGCAGACATCCGCTGTCACTTCCCCTCTTCTCCCCACGAAATCCCGACATCATCCCATGCTCTTCGATCCGCCCCTCATTCCTGCAACGCTCGTGCAGCGCTACAAGCGCTTCCTGTTCGACGCCATCCTCGATGACGGCACGGCGATCACCGGTTCGTGCCCCAATACCGGATCGATGCGGGGACTTACGGCACCAGGTTCTCGAATCTGGCTCTCGGAGCACGACGGTGTGCGCAAATATCGCCACCGCTTGGAACTGATCGAGGCGGATGATACAGTCGTCGGCATCAATACGGCCCTGCCGAACCGGCTGGCCGAGGAGGCCATTCGCGCCGGCCTTGTCAGCGACCTCGCCCACTATCCCACCCTGCAGCGGGAACGGAAGTACGGCCGCAATTCCCGCATCGACCTGCTTCTTTCCGCGCCCGGCCGGCCCATGGCGTATGTCGAGGTGAAGAACGTGCATTTTCGCCGCAAGACCGGCGTAGCCGAATTTCCCGACACGGCGACTGCCCGCGGCGCCAAGCATCTGGAGGAACTGGGCGACGTCGTTGAAAGCGGGCATCGCGCGATCATGCTCTACCTCATCCAGCGCAGCGACTGCGAACGCTTTCGAATCTGCGACGACCTCGACCCCTTCTATGCAGCCGCCTTCCAGCGAGCCCTGGCGCGCGGGGTCGAAGCCTACGCGGTAAAATGCTCCGTTTCGGCGCGCGAAATTCGTCCCGAAGCGCTGATCGCCATGGACGAAGCCGCCCTAGCTGTTTTATGAAAAATTGAAAAACAATCGAAAGACCGACGATGGTTACCTATATCGAAGCCTTTTCCGCGCCGATGAAGAATACGGGCGTGATCCGCCTCTACGGCAGCGAGGCGTTCGAAGGCATGCGCAGGGCCTGCCAGCTGACGGCGCGCGCGCTCGACGAGATCTACCCGCTGGTCAAGCCCGGCACCTCCACCGACACGCTCGACCGTTTCGTCTTCGAATTCGGCATGGACCACGGCGCGCTTCCTGCCACGCTGAACTATCGCGGCTACACGAAGTCCTCCTGCACCTCGATCAATCACGTGGTCTGCCACGGCATTCCGAACGACAAGCCGTTGCGCGAGGGCGACGTGGTCAACATCGACGTCACCTACGTTCTCGACGGATGGCACGGTGATTCCAGCCGCATGTATCCCGTCGGCCAGATCAAGCGCTCGGCGGAGCGCCTGCTCGAAGTCACCTACGAATGCCTGCTGCGCGGCATCGCCGCCGTCCGGCCGGGCGTTCGCACCGGCGCGATCGGCGAAGCCATCCAGCGCTACGCCGAATCCGAGCGATGCTCGGTCGTTCGCGACTTCTGCGGACACGGCGTCGGCAAGCTGTTCCACGACGCGCCAAACATCCTGCACTACGGCAGCGCCAACGAAGGGCCGGAACTGAAGGAAGGCATGATCTTCACCATCGAGCCGATGATCAATCTCGGCCGCCCGCATGTGAAGGTTCTGTCGGACGGCTGGACCGCCGTCACGCGCGACCGGTCGCTGTCTGCCCAGTACGAGCATGCCGTCGGCGTTACGGCCGATGGCTGCGAAGTCTTCACCCTTTCGCCCGCCGGTCTCGACCGGCCCGGCCTTCCCGGATAGGACCTCATGGGCAAGCCCCCCGTATCCATTGGCGAAGAGCAAGCGGCCGAAGAGCCGTTGCAAACGTCTTCCGGGTATGGCGGCTCCCTTTTAGACGACGGCGACGAACGTGGTCATTTCGCCGAACGCTCGCCGCGACGCGAGACGATCGTCGGGGCGCAGACACCCGCGCCGAAAGAGGCAGCCGAGGCGCATTATCACGGTCATCGCGAGCGCCTGCGCAGCCGCTTCCGCGAACATGGCGAGACGGCACTTGCCGACTACGAGCTTCTGGAGTTGCTTCTGTTCCGGCTTATTCCGCGGCGCGATACGAAGCCGATTGCCAAGGCGCTGCTCGACCGCTTCGGCACGCTTTCGGGCGTGCTCGGCGCGCCGCCCGCCCTCCTGCAGGAGGTCAAGGGCATCGGCGAAACAGTCGCACTCGACCTGAAGCTGATATCGACGGTTTCGCAGCGCATGCTGAAGAGTGAACTGCGCAACAAGCAGGTTCTGGGTTCCTGGTCGTCGGTCATCAGCTATTGCCATGCGGCCATGGCGCACGAGAACCGCGAACAATTTCGCCTGCTGTTCCTGGACAAGCGTAACGTACTGATCGCCGACGAGGTGCAGGGACGCGGTACGGTCGACCATACTCCTGTCTATCCGCGCGAGGTGGTGAAGCGGGCGCTGGAGCTGTCAGCCACTGCCATCATCCTCGTCCACAACCATCCCTCGGGCGATCCGACGCCTTCGCGCGCCGACATCGAGATGACCAAGACGATCATCGACACGGCGCGCCCGCTCGGCATCACCGTCCACGACCACATCATCATCGGCCGCGAAGGGCATGCCAGCCTGAAGGGGCTGCGCCTGATCTGAACCGCCGCCGCACCTGTGTACCATCCCTTGTCGAACGGCAGAAAATTATCGGCGCGGGGATCGCTTTGCGAAGGCTTTGTTAAGCCATCACATTGACGGTATAGATATTGCGGCACCGCAACATAGATTCCTTCCAGCTTTCGGAACTGCACATGCAACAGTTTGATCTCGTCGTCGTCGGCAGTGGCCCCGCAGGACGCAGGGGCGCGATCCAGGCGGCCAAGCTCGGCCACAAGGTTCTCGTCATCGAACAGGGCAAGCGCGTCGGCGGCGTCTCCGTCCACACCGGCACGATCCCGTCCAAGACGCTGCGCGAGACGGCGCTGAACCTGACCGGCTGGCGCGAGCGCGGCTTCTATGGCCGCGCCTACCGCGTGAAGGAGGAGATCAGCGCCGAGGACCTGCGCCGCCGCCTGCTTATTACGCTCGACCACGAGGTCGAGGTGCTTGAGCATCAGTTTGCCCGCAACCGCGTCCAGCTTATTCGTGGCAAGGCAAGCTTCCTTGCGCCCGACACGCTCGAAGTCGTCAAGGACGACGGCGAAATCCTCCATGTCAGCGGCAAGAGCATCATGCTGGCGGTCGGCACGAAGCCCTATCGCCCCGCCAGCATTCCCTTCGACGGCAAGGCGATCCTCGACAGCGACGAACTGCTGGAGATCGAGGAGCTTCCCCGTTCTCTGGCGGTGATCGGCGCGGGCGTCATCGGGATCGAATATGCGACAATCTTCAGCGCGCTCGACGCGCAGGTCACCGTGATCGATCCCAAGTCGACGATCCTGGATTTCATCGATCGCGAAATCGTCGAAGACTTCACCTACCAGCTGCGCGACCGGAACATGAAGCTTTTGCTCGGCACCAAGGCGGAGAAGATCGAGAAGCTCGACAGCGGAAAGTGCTCCATCACCCTCGACAACGGCCGGGTCGTTGTCACCGACATGGTACTCTATGCTGCCGGCCGCATGGGCGCGACCGATACGCTCAACCTTGCCGCCGCGGGACTTGAGGCGGACGACCGCGGACGGCTGAAGGTCAATCTGGAGACCTTCCAGACGGCAGTACCGAACATCTATGCAGCCGGCGACGTCGTCGGTTTTCCCAGCCTCGCCTCCACGTCGATGGAGCAGGGCCGCGTTGCCGCGCGCGTCGCCGTCGGCGCCATCGCCAAGGAACCGCAGAAGTACTTCCCCTACGGCATCTACGCAGTCCCCGAAATCTCCACCTGCGGCCTCACCGAGGAAGAGGTCAAGCAGCGCGGCATTCCCTATGAATGCGGCATCGCGCGTTTTCGGGAGACCTCGCGCGGCCACATCATGGGGCTCGATTCGGGCCTGCTGAAACTGATCTTCTCGTTGAAGACGCGGCGCCTGCTGGGTGTCCATATTGTCGGCGAAGGCGCCACCGAACTGGTCCATATCGGCCAGGCCGTCCTTAACCTGAAGGGCACCGTCGAATACTTCGTCGAAAACACCTTCAACTACCCGACCCTTGCCGAGGCCTACAAGATCGCCGGCCTCGACGCCTGGAACCGCATGGGTGAAATCAAGGCGGTAGCAGACAAGTAAGCCCCAGATTGCTCCGACATGGCGGAACCCCGGGGCCCAAGCCTCCGGCGGCGTGCCCGCTCGCCGCGGGCGCCTACCGGGAGTTCTGCGGATACTGCGGGACGCCGTCGTCGAGCTCGTAGTAGTCGCCCTTGTCGGCGCAGTAGATGTGGCAGGCAATCTTCAGTCCGGTCGGCCCGTCGAAGGCACCGGCCATGATCGAGGTGTAGTCAGCGTCGTCGGCCTTCCAGAACAGCGCCGAGCCGCAGGTCCGGCAGAAGCCTCGGCCGGCCGCATCACTCGCGCGGTACCAGCCGACATTGTCGCCGCCTTCGATCTCGAGATTGGCATTGCCGACGTTCGTCGCGGCGTAGAAGTGACCGGTCTGGCGCCGGCACTGGCTGCAATGACATGCGACGACGTCGCGAAGCGGGCCTGTTGTCCGAAAACGAACGGCCCCGCACAGGCAGTGTCCGGTGTGTATGTCGCTCATCGACCCTCCAGCCTTTCCCTCGAACGCGCTCGCCTTGGCCGCCGATGCGCAACAAAAAACCGGGCCAGCTTGGAAGGCGGGCCCGGCTCTGTCAAATTCAGAGAATTCACCAATCATTTCAATGCCATTGATGAATGGCATCAAAACGTGAACGAAAAGCGATCAGCCGTTCACGACGAGGCGTTTTTCATCGCGCCCGGTTTTCAGACGCTCGGCCAGCAGGAACGCAAGTTCCAGTGCCTGGTCGGCGTTGAGGCGCGGATCGCAATGGGTGTGGTAGCGGTCTGCGAGGTCGTCGCCGGAGAGCGCGCGGGCGCCGCCGGTGCATTCGGTCACGTCCTTGCCGGTCATCTCGATATGGATGCCGCCGGGATGGGTGCCTTCCGACCGGTGGATCTGGAAGAAGCTCTCGACTTCGGACAGGATCCGCTCGAAGGGACGGGTCTTGTAATTGTTGAGCGTGATCGTGTTGCCATGCATCGGATCGCACGACCACACAACCTTCTTGCCCTCACGCTCGACCGCGCGGATGAGGCGCGGAAGGTTTTCGGCAACCTTGTCGTGGCCGAAACGGCAGATCAGCGTCAGCCGGCCCGCTTCGTTCGCAGGGTTCAGCGCGTCGATCAGTTCGATCAGGCCGTCGGCCGTCAGCGACGGGCCGCACTTCAGGCCGATCGGGTTCTTGATGCCACGGCAGTATTCCACATGCGCATGGTCGGCCTGGCGCGTGCGGTCGCCGATCCAGATCATGTGGCCGGACGTCGCGTACCAGTCACCGGACGTCGAATCGACGCGCGTCAGCGCCTGCTCGTAGCCGAGCAGCAGCGCCTCGTGGCTGGTGAAGAAATCGGTCTCGCGAAGGCTCGGCTGGTTCTCAGCGGTGATGCCGATCGCCTTCATGAAGTCCATTGTCTCGGAGATCCGGTGCGCCAGCTTGCGGTAGCGCTCGGCCTGCGGGCTGTCCTTGACGAAGCCCAGCATCCACTGATGCACGTTCTCCAGGTTGGCATAACCGCCCATGGCGAAAGCGCGCAGCAGGTTCAGGGTCGCTGCCGACTGCCGGTAGGCCATGATCTGGCGCTCCGGGTTCGGAATGCGGGCCTCCTCGGTGAATTCGATGCCGTTGATGATGTCGCCGCGGTAGGACGGCAACGTCACGTCACCCTGCTTCTCGACGTTGGACGAGCGCGGCTTGGCAAACTGGCCGGCGATACGGCCGACCTTCACCACCGGCTGCTGGGCGCCGAAGGTCAGCACCACGGCCATCTGCAGGAAGGCGCGGAAGAAGTCGCGGATGGTGTCGGCGCCGTGTTCGGCGAAGCTTTCGGCGCAGTCGCCGCCCTGCAGCAGGAAGCCCTTGCCTTCCGCCACATTGGCCAGCGCGCTCTTCAGGCGTCGGGCCTCGCCGGCAAAGACCAGCGGCGGATAGGACGCGAGCTGCTCCTCGGTCGCGGCCAGAGCCGCAGCATCCGGATAGTCCGGCACCTGCTGGATCGGCTTCTGCCGCCAGCTATTCGGGTTCCAATTCTGTGCCATCTCACTCACCTGTTTCGAGGCATGCGTTCTTGTCCGCGCAGGCCGAGCCTCCATTAGGATGCGGGCTTATAGACTGGAATGCCGCGCTTGCATAGCCGGGGGCAATCCGGCTCACAGCCGCTGGCCGTTGCTCACTCGGTAGCTCGGCTGATACATCGTCACGAGCTCTTCGGCCGCCGTCGGATGAACGGCCATCGTCCGATCGAAATCGTCCTTCGTGCAACCGGCCTTGAGCGCAATGCCGAGAAGCTGGGCCATCTCGCCGGCGTCATGGCCGAGCACATGCACGCCGAGCACCCTGCGGTCTTCGGCGTTGACGACGATCTTCATGATCATGCGCTCCTGCCGCCCCGAAAGCGTCGCCTTCATCGGCCGGAACTCGGCGCGATAGACCTCGATTTCCGAATACGCCTTTGCCGCCGCCTCCTCGCTCATGCCGACCGTGCCGATCTCCGGCTGGGAGAAGACCGCAGTCGGGATCAGATCGTGGTCGGGAGAGGTAGGCCGGCCGCGGAACTCGGTCTCGATGAAGCACATCGCCTCGTGAATTGCCACGGGGGTCAGTTGCACGCGATCTGTGACGTCCCCGATCGCGAAGATCCCGGGAACGTTCGTGCGGGAATACTGGTCCACGACAATGGCGCCCCGGGCGTCGGTCTCAACGCCAGCGACCTCCAGTCCCAGATCTGCCGTGTTCGGCACGCGGCCGAGCGCCAGCATCACCTGATCGACGACGAGATCCTCGCCCTTGAGCGTGCGGACGTGACGCCGGCCATCGGCATCCGCGGTAATGTTCTGCAGCAGGTCCTCGCAGAGGATACGGATGCCCTTGGCGGTCATCGCCTTGTGCAGGCCCTGGCGCATATCCTGGTCGAACCGCGAAAGGATCTCCCTGCCCCGATAGATCAGCGTGGTGTCCACGCCGAGCCCATGGAAGATGTTGGCGAACTCGACGGCGATGTAGCCGCCACCGGCGATCAGGATCGATTTCGGCAGTTCGGGAAGGTCGAAGGCCTCGTTGGAAGTGATGCAGAGCTCATGGCCGGGCAGATCCTTGTGCGGCGTCGGGTGACCGCCGGTGGCGATCATGATCCGTTCTGCCGTCACCAGCCGGTCGTCCGCCGTCAGCCGGACCGAATTCGGGCCGGCCAGAACGGCGCGCGTGTTGAGAATCTCCGCGCCGGCATTGTCCAATCCCTTGCGATAGAGGCCTTCCAGGCGCGTGATCTCCTGCTCCTTGGCCGCGACAAGCTTTTTCCAGTCGAACCGCGTCTCGCCGACATTCCAGCCGAAACCGGCGGCATCTTCGAAATGCTCGTGAAACTGCGAGGCATAGACGTAAAGCTTCTTCGGCACGCAGCCGCGGATGACGCAGGTCCCGCCGTAGCGGAACTCCTCGGCGATCGCCACCTTCTTGCCCATCGCGGCTGCAAGCCTGCCGCTACGAACGCCGCCCGAGCCACCGCCGATCACGAAGAGGTCATAGTCGAAGGCGGGCATCATGGAGCTCCCTGTCATGTTGAGGCGGAACGCGGCGCGCGGAAGTCGCGACGGCTGTGATATAGGTTGTGCGGCAGCAAAATGAAAAGCCCGGATCGCTCCGGGCTTTCAAAATTCGACGGATGACAAGAGAGGCGGCAGCGCTTACTGCGCCTGCTGGCCTTCCGCCTGCTTCAGTGCACCGATATCGGCTTCGAGCTTCTTGTCGCTGTTGACCGCGAGATCGCGGGAAATGCCGGCGGCCCAGATGTCGGCTGCCTTCATGACCTCGCGCGCGGCGAGCGGGCCCGATTGCAGCAGCTTCTTGCCGGCGGACGAACCGTAGAAGTCAGCAATCGCCTTCAACTCCTCAACCGTGAAGGTCTTGGCATAGATGTTCGCCACTTCACGCTCCAGGTCCGCCCGGCGCGGCGCCAGCGCCAGCGCTTCGTCGTCGACCGTCTTGTTGATCAGGTCGCCATAATTCGGCGTGGACTGGATCAGCGTGCCCTTCAGCCGCTCCGCGATCTGCGGCAGGATCGAATCGAACTGTGCTGTGGCATCCAGTGCGGTCATCGCAGCCCGGGCCGCCTGGATCTGTTCCTCCGTTGCGTCCTGCGCCAGGACAGTCCCCGCGAAAGTTGCCGAAGCAACGAGGGTTGCAGCAAGAGTGCGGCCAAGGCCGGCAAAAATGGTCATAATGGTCATAGCTCCTGTCTAACTGTCCGCTTTCAGCGTCCGCACACCTGCCGCCCCGGCAATGATGGCAATCGACGCCATGTTGATGAACAAGCCTTGTTCCACGACGCCTGGAATCGCGTTCAACGCGGTTGCAAGCGCCTCTGCATCAGGAATACGGCCAAATGATGCGTCGAGAATATGGTGGCCGCCATCGGTCGTGAACACACCGTCTCCGGAACGCCGGATCTCGATGGCACCCGTCAGGCCGAGCCGCGCCGCAGTCCTTTCGACTGCAAGGCGCGTGGTGACGATGCCGAAGGGATTGACCTCGATCGGCAGCTTGAATGCGCCGAGGGTCTCGACCACCTTGCTCTCGTCGGCAATGACGATCATACGGCTTGAGGCGCTGGCGACGATCTTCTCGCGCAGCAGCGCGCCGCCGCCGCCCTTGATCAACCGCAACTTGCCATCGACCTCGTCTGCCCCGTCGATGGTGAGATCGAGTTCCGGCAGTTCGTCGAGCGACATCAAGGGAACGCCGAGCTCTACGCAGAGACGTGCAGTCCGCTCGGACGTCGGTACGCCGACAACCGACAGACCATCGGCCACGCGTTCGGCCAGGAGCCGAACAAACTCCTCTGCAGTCGACCCGGTTCCGATTCCCAGCCGCATGCCGTTTTCGACATAGGACAAAGCGGTCGCGGCCGCCTTGATCTTCATTTCGCGGGCGTCCATCCGCCTCTCGCTCCTCTTGCGCTTCCCGCCGCTCTCCGGCGGATTTCCGGATCGACACTTACACGCCCTCACGCACGAACGAAAGCCAAATTCGGCGTTCCGACAGCCATCGAGAGCAAGTGTCGGGCGAGACAATTTGCATTCGTCGCATCGATCGCTTACCTCCGCAGGCAGGACCTCCAGCAGAAAGACAGACCGTGACCGCTCCCCTTGTCGTCTTCGACCTCGACGGTACCCTCGTCGATACCGCCCCCGACCTCATTGCCAGCCTCAACCATACGATCGGCACGGCCGGTCTCGAACCCGTCAGCTACGACGATCTGACCTTCCTCGTCGGTCATGGCGGGCAGGTGATGATCCAGCGCGCCTTCGAACTGCGCGGCGAGACCCTCACGGACCGCGACCTGCCTTCCTACCTGAAGGTGTTCGTGGATCATTATGCTGCCGGCATGCCAGGTGCTTCCCTGCCCTATCCCGGACTGGTGGCGGCACTCGATCGCCTCGAAGCCTCCGGCTTCCGGCTCGCGGTCTGCACCAACAAGATGGAGGGGCTGGCACGGCGGCTGATCGACGGGCTTCAGCTCACATCCCGTTTCTCCGCGATCACCGGCGGAGACACGTTCTCCGTCCGCAAGCCGAACGCGGCTCATCTTCTTGAGACGATCCAGCTCGCCGGCGGTGTTTCGGACAGATCCGTGATGATCGGCGACAGCCTCAACGACATGCTCGTCGCCCGCAACGCGGGCGTCCCCTCTATCGGCGTTCCCTTCGGCTATTCCGACGTCCCCGTCATCCAGCTGGAGCCGAATCATGTCATCGAGAGCTTCGATGAGCTTCGACCGGAGCTTGTTGAAGCGCTGATCGCACGCTCCGCCGCTGCCTGAGCACCAGACCAAGAAGAAACGGAAACGGCCCGCTCATAAAGAATGGAGCGGGCCGTTCTGGTCTGCAGCAGGCGTTGCAGCAGCGATGTCAGCTCTGGATCTGGCGGGCCGAGCGCGTCGCCTCGATCGCCTTGCGCATGTAGTCGTCGCGGCCATAGACGTCTTCGAAGAATTCGACCTTGCCGTCCTTGTTGGGCCAGGCGGTGAAGTAGGAGACGTAGACGGGAATCCGCTCCGGCACGCTGACGGCCTTGTTGCGGCCCTTGGCAATCTCCGCACCGACCTGATCGACGGTCGTACCGAGCACCGCCGCCGCCATCACGCGCGGCTCGGCGAGACGCACGCAACCGTGGCTCAGCGCCCGCATGTCCTTGTTGAAGAAGCTCTTCGAGGGCGTGTCGTGCATGTAGATCGCGTGCGCGTTCGGGAACAGGATCTTCAATTCGCCGAGTGCATTGTCATCACCGGGAGGCTGGCGGACAGCGACGCCCTTGGTCGAACTCCAGTTGATCTGTGAGGAGGAGACTGCCCGCCCGTTCACCTCGACCTGATAGCCCATTCGGTCCAGATAGGAGGGGTCGGAACGCAATTTCGGCAGCATCTCGTTGATGATGATCGACTGCGGAACGCCCCAATAGGGGTTGTATTCCACCGTCTGGATTTCGTCCTGGAAGAAGTAGGTCTGGTTCGACTTCGAGCCGACGACTACGCGCATGGAGAACTGCTCGGCATCCTTGTCGTGGTAGTATGCCATGTAGGCCGGCTGGTTGATGAAGACATAGCGAGAACCGAGTTCCGCCGGCAGCCAGCGCGCCTGCTCCATCGCCACCTGCACCTTGAAGATCTTGTCGGCGACGCTGTCGCCGCCCGTCAGGTGGCGGATGGTCGCCCGGCCGACGACGCCGTCGGGCTTCAGGCCGCGTTCCTTCTGGAAGGCCTCGACGAGGGTCACCAGCTCCGGCGTATATTCCGGCGTACCGGCATAGGCTGCAATCGTTGCGGCCTGTTCGCTCTTCAGGGCCTCGGAACCGTGCTGGACGATACCCTTGACGATGTTGGCCAGTTCCGGATTGCTCTGGCCCGGTTTCAATAGCGTGCCGTCGGCGATGACGACGGGATCGCTTGCTTCTTCCTCGGCCTTCAGCGCCTTCAGTTCGGCCTTAAGCGCCGTGAAATGGCTGCCCGAAGGCTCGCGGCTCTTCAGATAGGCCGCGACGTCGGGGCTCAGCGCCATTATCTTCAGCGCGGCAACGAGGTTGACCTCCTTGCGCTTGAAATCATGGTAGCCGGAAATCCGGTTTGGATTGATCCGCCCGCGAACCGTATCGAGTACATAGGTCGCAACCGCCGAAGACAGATTGACCTCGAACGTTGCGAGTTCCTGATAGCGCGCGGCGGCAGCGGCGCTATCGAAGACCGCCGATGGCACTTCCACGGCGTAGTCCTGCGGGTCGAGACCGACCGAGCCTGCATCGGCAAGGACTGCAAGGGCAGCGCGCGCCCGATCATTGATGTGGTTGCCGGAAATCCAGATAAGCTGCGAATTATGGGTGTAGAATTCCTCGACTGCCTTTGCGCTCTCTGCGGGAGCGAAGGCCTTGACGGCAGAGAATTCGCGGCGGATTTCGCCTTCGGGCGTATGCTGCGCCACTTCGACGGCACCATCCTCTATGGAGCCCGTCACTACCGGATCGGAAAGCCGGTCCAGCGCGATCGCCTTCAAGGGTTCCGCTTTGTAGCTATAGTAGCGCGGTCCGATTACGCGCGGCAGCGGCGCGGGCTTTGCCGGCGCCGGCTGGGCTGTCTGGACACCCTGGCCCATCACACCGGGCGGCGGGGCCTCTTCCTGCTTCTTGCGCTTGCCGAACAGGAGATCCAGAAGATTGGGCTGCGCCGCATACGCAGGCGCCACGTCGACAACTGCTACCGCGCAGGTGATCATGAGCGCCGTGAGCGCCGTGGACTTCTTGAACGTCATATCTGCTTCATTCCCCTGTACCGCCGGCAGCGGCCACGAACTGGTTTGCACCCGAGCGAGCGAGTGCGGAAACTATAGGACGGGATAGTGAATGAAAAGGAAACGCGACCTGCCGGCCGCGCCCGATGCCACCAGCCCGGGATCGTTCACATGGACGCGCCACCGGGTACAAAAATTTGAAAAACAACACAAATATTCTGCGGCTGCCGACGGGGCGCCCCAAGTCGAAACCCGTTCGGATATGGCACGACGAACAAAATGCGGCGAGTGTCGCGCATCGGCCACAGCCTTTGGCATGTCAGATCCAGACCTTCACATACGATATACGCACTAATCGATTTTACCGCGAGACTGAGGCGATGCAGCCTGCCGGCCTCTTTACAAGGCCGGCCGTTATGGGCCAGAGAATGCCCGGATTTGAGGCACGGTGCCATTGCAGGCAGCGCGCAGTCCGGCGGCACCCGCCTCCATGCGGCGGACGGCGCGCCGACCCGTACAACGCATGGATCAAAGCGGGAAGCGAAATGACATCTACGCGCACGGAGACCGATACGTTCGGCCCTATCGAAGTCGACAACAGCCGCTACTGGGGCGCACAGGCACAGCGTTCGCTCGGCAACTTCAAGATCGGCTGGGAAAAGCAGCCCCTTTCCGTCGTCCGCGCACTTGGCATCGTCAAGCAGGCGGCAGCACGCGCCAACATGGCTCTTGGCCGTCTTGATCCGAAGGTCGGCGAGGCGATCATCGCTGCGGCCCAGGAGGTGATCGACGGCAAGCTCGACGACCATTTCCCCCTCGTCGTCTGGCAGACGGGTTCGGGCACGCAGTCGAACATGAACGCAAACGAAGTCATCTCCAACCGCGCCATCGAAATGCTGGGCGGCGAGATGGGCTCGAAGAAGCCTGTTCACCCGAACGATCACGTCAACATGAGCCAGTCGTCGAACGACACCTATCCCACGGCCATGCACATCGCCTGCGCCGAGCGCATCGTTCACCACCTCCTGCCCTCGCTGAAGCACCTGCATGCAGCACTCGAGGCCAAGGCGAAGGCGTTCGACCACATCATCAAGATCGGCCGTACCCATACCCAGGACGCCACCCCCCTTACCCTCGGCCAGGAATTCTCCGGATATGCCGCGCAGGTCGCCTCCTCGATCGCCCGCATCGAGATGACGCTGCCGGGCCTGATGGAACTGGCGCAGGGCGGCACGGCTGTCGGAACGGGCCTGAACGCCCCGGTCGGTTTCGCCGAGAAGGTGGCCGAGGAAATCGCCCGCATCACCGGTCTCGACTTCAAGACCGCGCCGAACAAGTTCGAAGCCCTTGCAGCGCATGATTCGATGGTCTTCTCGCACGGCGCCATCAACTCGGCAGCGGCCGCCCTCTTCAAGATCGCAAACGACATCCGCCTGCTCGGTTCGGGCCCCCGCTCCGGCCTCGGCGAACTGTCGCTGCCGGAGAACGAGCCCGGCTCGTCGATCATGCCCGGCAAGGTCAACCCGACCCAGTGCGAGGCGCTGACGCAGGTCTGCATCCAGGTCTTCGGCAACCAGACTGCGCTGACCTTTGCCGGCAGCCAGGGCCACTTCGAGCTCAACGTCTACAACCCGTTGATGGCCTACAATTTCCTGCAGTCGGTCCAGTTGCTCGCCGACGCCGCCGTCTCCTTCACCGACAACTGCGTCGTCGGCATCGAGGCGCGCGAGGACAACATCAAGGCGGCGCTGGAGCGCTCGCTGATGCTGGTGACGGCACTCGCCCCCAAGATCGGCTACGACAACGCCGCGAAGATCGCCAAGACGGCCCACAAGAACGGCACGACGCTGCGCGAAGAGGCCGTCGGCGGTGGTTACGTCACCAACGAGGAATTCGACGCGATCGTGCGTCCTGAGAAGATGATCATGCCCGGCTGAGGTCGGCAGAACATCAATCGGCAAGCATCAGCGGCCCTGCGGAAATCCCGCCGGGCCGCTTTTCTTTGGCCCGCCGGCTGGGGCAACCACAAGATCGTTAATCGTTTCCAAATCTTTTCTCCCTAATTTGACACACCAGAATAAGGGAACCCTATAGGAGCGGAAGATGAACACGTCCGTTGCGCAGAAAGTCCAGGTGCCGGACATCGCAGCGCAAGTGACCTATGCGATGCGCGTCATGGGCATCGCTCCCATTCCCCGGAACTACGAGCTGTTCTACGAGGCCTACATCGGTTCCAATCCGAAGCTGACGCGGGAGATCGCCGCACTCGGCAACCGCGCCTCTCAGGAAGAGCTCGACGCGATCGGCCGCCAGTACTTCGGCCACCATCACCGCGCCGAGGCCATAGACGGCGCGCACACCAAGATGGTCGCCCAGCTGGAAGGCCTTCTGCATCTGCTCAAGCAGGAGCAGAACTCGCTGGAAAGCTACAATCGCATCCTCGACGAGACCTACAGCCGGATCAGCAACAAGAACACGACCAGCACCGAGATCATCCGCAGCGCGATCGACGTCCTTTCCGATGCAACCGGCGATTCGATCTCGCACGGACGCAGCATGGTCGAGAACGTAACGCAGACGTCGCTGGAAATGGCGGTCGTCCGCCGGGAGCTGGACGAATACAAGCGCATCGCCCACACGGATTCGCTGACGCAGCTTTCCAACCGGCGTGCCTTCGACGACAAGCTGGCCGCGATCTACGACAATGCGATGCTGCTCAACGTCACCGCGCTGGTGCTCGTGGACATAGACCACTTCAAGAAGATCAACGACACCTATGGCCATCCCGTCGGCGACAAGATCCTCGCCTCGGTCGGCAGCATCATCCGTGCGAGCATCCGCAAGGACATCTTCATCGCCCGCACCGGCGGCGAGGAATTCGCCATGATCATCGAGGGCAACAATCCGGACGAGGTGATGACGATCGCCGAACGGGTACGCATTGCGCTTGAGCACACGCCGTTCAAGAACTCCAAGACCGGCGTGAACTACGGCCCGATCACCATCTCGATCGGCCTTTGCATGGCAGCCGACGCGGAAGCACCGGCCGAGCTCTACAGCAAGGCGGACATCGCGCTCTATTGCGCCAAGAACGCCGGCCGCAATCGCACGATGGCCTATGAGGACGGCATGAAGAAGGAATTCTCCAAGAGTTGGCTCATCTATCGC
This sequence comes from Pseudomonadota bacterium, assembly GCA_023404095.1. Lineage (GTDB taxonomy): Bacteria > Pseudomonadota > Alphaproteobacteria > Rhizobiales > Rhizobiaceae > Mycoplana. The sequence continues at coordinate 285,531 of JAEYDD010000072.1, forward strand.
AAGTAGCCGACCGGCACGCCGCGTTCCGGCGCATCTCCACAGCTTGCAGACTGATCGACGGCGCCGGAAGGCGCCGTCTTCTTTTTCGCGCAGTTCCGCTGGAAACCGCAACGAAGCCCGCCGCACGCTAGGAGTGGTTCATCGCACCGAACGCCACGGCCTCCCGGCACTCCAGCGTTCGTGCGGCAGGTGGGGCACCTGGGTGCGCGCCTCCGGGGTGCCGAGAGGCATTTCCGGGGGCACGCGTCCCGCCAGAAAGACGAGCTACGCTTAAGGGTCTTGCCCTAGCCCTACCACATGGTCTTGGCGGCGCGGCCGGGCCATTCCTTGTCGTACGCCGCTCCGTCAAAGCCTTTCTTGGCGGAAGCCAGCATCTGTCCGACACTCGGCAGCTTCCCCGGATCGCGATGCTTCGCGGGGTTCCACAGATCGGCGCGCAGGACTGCCCGCGCACACTGCGAATAGACCTCGTCCACCGTAATGACGACGACCGATCGCGGGTGGCGCCCCTCCATTTCGAAACGTCGGGTCAGTTCGTCATCGATGCGCAGGACGGCGCGACCGTTGACGCGCATCGTGGTGTTCGACCCGGGAATCAGGAACAACAGCCCGACGCGCGGATCGCGGACGATGTTGGAAAGCGAATCGACTCGGTTGTTGCCCCGCCAGTCCGGCAGCATGAGCGTGCGTTCGTCCTCGACATGGATCACATGACCAGCGTCACCGCGCGGCGAACAATCGAGCCCCTCCGGTCCGACCGTCGCCAGCGTCATGAACGGCGAAGCCTCGATCATCGCCTGATATTCCGGCGTCAGAAAATTCGTGACCTTGACCAGCGAGGCTTCGCCGGGCTCGCCATAAAGTTCATTCAGTTGTTCCACGGATGTGACGACCGTCATGCTTTGCTCCAGTCAATGGGTTCGCTCCGTGATCGCACTCTCTCATGACAGGCGCACAACAGTGAAGCTTCTGTCTGACGCACCGAGTCCCTCATGCCCGACCGCTACGGCCTGAAATGACGGACGCGACCGGGAAAGCCTAGCGAGGCCTCTCGGCGCGGTCGCGGGTCATCCCCTTTTCGTCCAGTTCGCGCTCGTAGGCGGCGAAGAGCTCGTCGCCCTTCTCACCCAGTTCGCGCAGATAACTCCACGTGTAAATGCCCGTGTCGTGGAGATCGTCGAAGCCGATCCGCACGGCGTAGTTCCCCGTCGGCGTCACCGCGAGGATGGCGACGTTGCGCTTGCCGGGAACGGTGACGCGCTGGCCGGGACCGTGCCCCTGCACCTCCGCCGACGGCGAAAGCACGCGCAGCATTTCCGCGGAGAGATCAAAGCTCTGCCCGTCGTCGAAGGTGACGGTCAGACAACGACGATCCTTCGATACCCGCAATTCCGTCGGCCAGTACTCGCTCATCATCGCTCTCCTGCATGCTGGGGCAGCAGTATGACGCGAACGGGACGTAGGCAAGGTTCATTTTCGTGAGATAATGCGCGCGTCGGCCTTGACGGTTGACGGCGACCGCCCAACATTGCGGTTCAGAACGGAGCATGAGATTGAACAGTTTCGCAGGCACGATGGACAAGGCGAAGGCGCTCGCGCAATCGGACGCGCCGATGGTCGATCCGTTCGGCCGCGCCGTAACCTATCTGCGCGTGTCCGTCACCGATCGGTGCGACTTCCGTTGCACCTATTGCATGGCGGAGAACATGACGTTCCTGCCGAAGAAGGATCTCCTGACGCTGGAGGAGCTGAACCGGCTCTGTTCCGCCTTCATCCACAAGGGCGTTCGTAAGCTTCGACTGACCGGTGGCGAGCCGCTGGTGCGCAAGAACATCATGTTCCTGGTGCGCGAGCTTGGCCGCCATGTCGAGGCCGGGCGTCTCGACGAACTGACGCTGACGACGAACGGATCGCAACTTTCCAGGCATGCCGCCGAACTTGCCGATTGCGGCGTTCGCCGCATCAACGTCTCGCTCGATACGCTGGACCCGGACAAGTTTCGCGCCATCACCCGCTGGGGAGACCTTCAGAAGGTGCTCGAAGGCATCGATGCGGCCCAGGCAGCCGGCATAAAGGTGAAGCTCAACGCCGTCGCGCTGAAGGATTTCAACGATCGCGAAATCCCGGCGATGCTGCGCTGGGCCCACGGCCGTGGCATGGACCTGACCCTGATCGAAACCATGCCGATGGGCGAGATCGAGGAAGACCGGACCGAGCATTATCTGCCGCTGTCGGAAATGCGCCAGCGCCTTGGCGAAGAGTTCACCCTGACTGACATCGACTATCGCACCGGCGGACCGGCGCGCTATGTCCGGGTGGCTGAAACCGGCGGCCGTCTCGGCCTGATCACGCCGATGACGCACAATTTCTGCGAAAGCTGCAACCGGGTTCGCCTCACCTGCACGGGCACGCTCTACATGTGCCTCGGCCAGAACGACGCCGCCGACCTGCGCCTGCCGCTGCGTGCCTCCGAGGACGATGCGCTTCTGTCGCAGGCGATCGACGAGGCGATTACCCGCAAGCCGAAAGGCCACGATTTCATCATCGACCGCAACCGACGGCCCGCGGTCGCACGCCACATGAGCGTTACCGGCGGCTAACCTTTCGCTGGGACCCCGACGCGAAACAACGCCGGGGTCTGCTGTTTCTGGCGCCATGGCCGTCAGGCGGCGTAGTGGCCCCTGTAGTGTTCGTCCCTGCCATTGAAGTCTCGCGTCTTGAAGCGGTCGATCTTCTGGTTCAGCAGCTCCACGCGCCGGCGCAACCCGTGAATTTCGGCCGTGTTCTCCTCCACCATCGTGGCATTCTGCTGGGTGATCAGTTCCACTTGATGCACCGCCGCGTTCACCTCGTTGAGGCCTTCGTACTGTGCGGCCGCCGCCTGCTCGATGTTTCCGACGAGCTGGTGGATCGTCGAGATGTGCTCGTTGATGACCGACAGCGCATTGCCGGTCTCTTCCACCAGCGACACGCCGTTTCGGACCTGGGCCGAGCTGTCCGAAATCAGCCCCTTGATCTCGCGGGCGGCTCCGGCGCAGCGCTGCGCCAGTTCACGCACCTCCTGGGCGACCACGGCAAATCCCCGTCCTGCGTCGCCGGCACGCGCCGCCTCGACGCCGGCATTCAGCGCCAGGAGGTTGGTCTGGAAGGCGATTTCATCGATGACACCGATAATCGTGCTGATCCTCTCGGAAGACGTGTTGATCTGCGCCATCGCCTCCACCGCCTTGGTCACGACCGCGCCGGAGCGGATCGCATAGTCGTGCGTCTCGTCCACGGAGAGCGCGGTGCGCTGGGCGCTTTCGGCCGTCGAGCGGACAATGTCGGTCAATTGGCGAAGGGCACGGGAGCTTTCCTCCAGAGCTGCCGCCTGTTGCTCTGTTCGCCGCGCCAGGTCGTCGGCGGAAGTCGCGAGATTTCCGGCGCCGCCGTTGATCTCCAGGGTCGTCGCCCGGACATCGGCCAGCGTTGCCCGCAATGCTTCGACCGCATTGTTGTAGGTGCGGGCCATGGTCACGTATTCCGCAGCCAGCGTCTCGGTCATGCTTTCCTCCAGGTCGCCCTCGGCAAGTTTGCCGAGCACGTTAGAGAGGGCCGTGAGCGCTTCCATCTGCTCGGCCTCAATGCGCGCCTGCTCGGCGGCGCGCCGGGCCTGCTCCTGCGCCGTCTGCGCCCGCTGCGCCTCGGCCTCCTGCTCAAGCCGGACGTTCTCGACTGCGGCATCGCGGAACACGGCCACGGAGCGGACCATGTCGCCGATCTCGTCGCCGCGGTTGCGGCCTTCGATCGGCACGGTGAGATCGCCGCTGGCAAGGCGGGACATCACCTCGGTCACCCGCTTCAGCGGGCCGCGCAAGGTCTCGACCAGCATCAGGCCGCCGATGATCGCAAGCAACGTTCCCGCCACCATTGCGATGATGGAGACATCGGCCGAACGCTGGCTGTCGCGCTTGCCTGCCTCCTGGGCGCTGCTAACGAAGGCCTCCAATGTCTGGCTGGCGTCGGCGACGAGAGAGCGGCCGAGGCGACGCGCGTCGCGCCAGCGCTGGCCGACATCGATCAGAGCCTGTGACCCATCCTCGATCGCCGCAAGATGCGGCGCGATGCGCCCGGAAAGATCGCGCAGCGCCGCATTGCGGGCGCCAAGCTCCGAAAGCTGGGCAGCACTCGCCGCGACGGCCTGCACATCTGCAAGGATCAGATCCCGGCTCTGCTGGTCGAGCTTGCGGTGAAGCTCGCTGATGTGCAGCCGCGTCCGGTCGATACTGGTAAAGGTGTCGTTCATGATCGAAATCAGCGACTTGAGCAGGCCGATCTCGGCGTCCATGGTCACAAATCGCTTCGCCGCGAGGTCCGAATTCTCCTGGGCAGCCTTTACGAAGTCGGCGTCATACTTCGACAGTTTGGAAAGAATGGGCGTGAAGGCCTGCTTCTTGGCTTCCGCATCGTCCGGGCTTGCGAGAACCTTCTGGATCGCGTCGACTTCCCGCTTCAGCAGGGCGAACTGTCCGAGAGCCTTCGGCGAAGCGATCTTTTCGGATTCGCCGATCTGCTTGATCAGCGCTGGCAGATAGGTCTGCGCTGCCTTGACCTTGTCTTCGGCCTTCATCGCAAGCGCAACGGGCTTGCGGAACTTGCCGACCCGCTCTGCGAGACCCTGATAGGCGGCGGCATCGAAGAGAAGCGTGCGGGCAAACTTTTCCTTCTCGTCCGATTCGCTGCGGATCACGCCGATCTGCTTTTCGGCGAACTGCCCTTGCTCGGTCAGCCCGGCAAGCGCTGACTCGAGATCGTTGGTGATTTTGTCCTGCTCCACCTTGATGGACCAGAGAAGGTCGGTCTCTTCGCGCATCTTCGGCGCAAGCGCAACGACCGAGGCGATCTTGTCCTTCACGGCCTGTTCCGGCAGCAGATCGTTGAGGGTCCCGATTCCGGCATTCTGATCGTCCACGCGCGCGCTCAGCGCGTCGCGATTTCCTTCCGTAGGCTCGTCGACGAAGTCTTGCAGCGCCGTCCTGAGCTTCTGGAAGTCCGACAGGCTGTTGATGGTCTCGCGCGTTACGGTCATGTGGCCGTTCAGCGTCCGGGCGGTAAAGAACCCGACGAGACCGATCCCGGCGATGAGGACCACCAGCGGAATGACGAAAAGCAGCACCTTGGTGACGATGCGGCGGCGCTGCAGCATGCGATCGATAATGGACATGGGTTCCCCGGATATTTTTCTTCTGTCCGATTGCATCCCCGTGAATGGCAGGATCGCCGGTCCTGCGGATAGGTCGCCGGCGCAAACTCGGGCGCAACAGCAGAAAAGAACAAGCGACGGTCGCTGCGAGAAAAATCGCGCGCACCGGCCATCCGTCGCATCATGCGAAGGTCTTTCGGGTGACGTAACGATAGGACGCGAACATTAACGAAATGCGAAGCGTGCATTGCAGCATCTTCCATATGCAGCAGCTCCCGCGGATCGGTCCCCGATCGCCGCGGCGGCCTGCATAGACAACGGAAAGAGACAAGACTTGCTATAACTTCTGTCGCAGACTCATATGGATGGCCAGAGGCATTTGAGGAATGAAGGCATTGAAGAGTTCGGCAGACAGCGGCCCGGAATTTCCCGGTGTCGTGCTTGCGGGAGGTCGCTCCAGCCGCATGGGGCGCAACAAGGCCCTTCTGCCGTTCGGACCCGAATCGCTTGTCCTTCGCGCCACCCGCCGGCTGACGCCACAGGTTACCGCCGTCGCGATCAACGCCAACGACCGGCCGCCTGAACTGGAGGCGCTCGGCTTCTCCGTGTTCAGCGATCTGGACGACAGCCGCGCCGGGCCACTTGGCGGCATCCTGGCATCGCTCCGTTACGCCGGCGTCGCCTCATGGTCCTCCTCGCATGTGGTGACCGTTGCGATCGACAGCCCGTTCTTTCCGACCGATCTCGTCGCCAGGCTTGCCGGTGCAATCGACCGCCCCGACCGCATCGCCGTCGCCGCCTCCAGCGGAGGCCTGCATCCGGTCTTCGGGCTCTGGCCGCTTGCGCTTGCCGACGACCTGGAACACTGGCTGAGCAGTGGGCGCAGCCTGCGGCTGCGCGACTGGCTCGCCCGCCATGGGGCTACCGAGGTGCATTTTGCCGACCACGAGACCGGGCTTGGCCGGCTCGATCCGTTCTTCAACGTCAACACGCCGGCCGATCTGGTCGCCGCGCAGCACTGGCTGGGAGCACTCGACCGATGACGGCAGCACGTCCCAGGATTTTCGGCATCGCGGGCTGGAAGAACTCCGGCAAGACAGGGCTTGCCGTGCGCCTTGTCGAGACGCTCGTCTCGCGCGGCTACCGGGTGTCGACCATCAAGCATGCGCATCACGACTTCGATATCGACAAGGTCGGCGCCGACAGCTACCGCCACCGCCAGGCGGGCGCGCATGAAGTGACCATCGTATCCGGCACCCGCTTTGCCATCATGCACGAGTTGCGCGGCGAGCCTGAACCGAGCTTCGAGGATATCCTCGCCCGGATCGCTCCCTGCGACCTGGTGCTGATCGAGGGCTACAAGCGCGAGCCGATCCCCAAGATCGAGGCGCGGCGGCTGGAGGCTGCCAACCGGACGCCGCTGGCGCCGCAAGATCCCCACATTGTGGCGATCGCCGCCGACCATCGCGTCGAGGACAGCGCTCTGCCCGTCTTCGATCTCGACGATACGGACGCGATCGCTGACTTCGTCGTTCGCACCGTCGGGCTGGATGCGGCCAAAAGCCGGACATAGAACGGCCGCCGGATCGCTCCGGCGGCCACAAGATCATTTCGTGGTGCTAATGCTTATTCGGCAGATGCGACCGGCTTCACCAGCGGGGTGACGCGGCGGATGGTGACGCGGCGGTTGAGCTGCTCGGGGCCGTCGGTGGCGACCTTGAGGTAGCGTTCGCCATAGCCCTGGGTCGACAGGTTCTCCGGCGGGATGTCGTAGACGTCCGTCAGGAGGTTTGCGACCGATTCGGCGCGCTCGTCGGACAGGATCAGGTTCGATTCGTCCGAGCCGACCGCGTCGGTGTGGCCCTCGATCAGGAAAGTCTCGCTCGGATCCTGATCGAGCACTTCGTTGATCGCATCGGCGACCTGGCGCAGCGTCGACGCCTGTTCCATCGAAATGTCGGCGCTTCCCGTCGCAAACGTGATCGTGTCGAGATCGATGCGGCGGACCTTGTCGCGGATACGCGCCGAATACTTCACTTCGTCCAGCGTGTAGACGCGTTCAACCGGTTCCACCGGCGGCAGATCGAGGAACGCGCGGTAGTCACGGTCATAGTCGGACGACGTGTCGATGATGTACTCGTCGACAGGCACGGTCAGGCGCATCGGCGGCAGGTCGAGGCCAGGATCATAGAACGGGCGGTCATCCACATAGTCGACCTCCGGCACGTAGTAGAGCACATATTCGCGATCGCCGACGAAGCGCGAGCGCTGGATAACGGTGCCGTACTCGTTGCGGATCGTCACCACCCGGACGCCGCCGGGACGCTCGATCGTCTCGCGGACGCGTCCGCCGCGCAGGGTCTCGTAATAGGTGTCGCCCCCCCGGCGCGACAGGCGGTCGCTGTCGTAGTGGCGCACGAAGGTGCGGTTGTCGATGTTGTAGATGACGCGATTGTCCTCGCGCCGGCCGATGCGCACGTTGTCCGGATCGCGATAGTTCGGCCTGCGGTCGCGCCGCTCGCCACGCTCGCGGTCGATCGCTTCCCGACGCTCGTAGCTGCGGCGGTTGCCGTCTCGGTCGACCTGGGCGTCGGCATCGGATCGGGGCACGCGCACGTTGACATTGCGGCGCTCTTCCTGGCGCTTCCTGCGGCTTTCCTCTCGGGACTCGCGCGATCCGGCGCGGCGGTCGGCGTCCTTGTCGCTGTCGAGAACGGCCGCGCCGCCCACGACGGGAAGGTCGATCGTCTCGGTCGTGCGCGACGGGTCGCGGGCAATGCGCTCGCGTTCGGGATCACGTTCGCGGCGCGGGCGCTCGCGGTTGTCTTCCGACGTCCGGCGATCGCGGTCCGCCTCGGCCTTCTTGCGGCGCTCTTCGGGCGCCTTTTCGCGGTCCGACTGCTCGCGATCGGCCTGGTTTCGGTCCTGCGCACCGCGATTCTGGCCGGCGTCCTTCCGGTCGCCCTGCTGCTCGGCCTGGTTGCGATCACGGTTGGGCCGGCCCTGCTCTTCGTTGCCGCCCTGCTGGGCTTCGCGCTGCTTGCGACGCTCTTCGCGCGCCTTCTCGCGATCGGACTGCTGCTCCTTCTGCGCCGGCCGGTTCTGGCCCTCGCCCTGCTGTTCGGCCTTGTTGCGATCGCGGTTGGGCTTGCCCTGCTCTTCGTTGCCGCCCTGCTGGGCTTCGCGCTGCTTGCGACGCTCTTCACGCGCCTTCTCGCGATCGGACTGCTGCTCCCTCTGCGCCGGCCGGTTCTGGCCGTCGCCCTGCTGTTCGGCCTGCTTGCGCTCGCGGTTGGGCTTGCCCTGCTCTTCGTTGCCGCCGCCCTGCTGGGCTTCGCGCTGCTTGCGGCGCTCCTCGCGGGCCTTCTCGCGGTCGGATTTTTGTTCGCCGTCCTGCGCCTGCTCGCGGTTCTTCTTGCGCTCCTGCTGCTGACCGCCCTGCTGTTCCTGTTCCTGACGCTGCTGGCGGCGCAGCTTGCGCTGCTCCTCTTCGGAAAGATCGCCGTCATTCGACTGGACGAGAATCACGCCCTGCGCGTCACCCACCGGCTGCATGGCGCGATACGGAGCCGCATAAGCAGGCTGCAACAGCATCGACGCAATCGGCAGCGCGACCGTGGCAAGCAGTTTGGTTCGATTTCCCATAATGTCTTCCTTGTCTCCGATGATCCCATCGTGGCGAGCGGTGAATCAGTGATTCCGGGCGATTTTGTGTTTCAACCGCAGGATCCGATTCGTCATTTAGAGCCTATCCACACCGGCTGAACTGCCGATGAACGTTGCGTTGCCTCCACATTCATGCAGGCTCGGAATGAACGTCGGGCGCCGCCAACGGTTCCGAAATCCACAAGGCCGCAACGGCACTTTATTTGTCATACGATTAGCCGTTGATTTTTGCTCAATAAGCAGTCGATTATCCGCCCAATCGGACCACACCGGCGTCCGTACGCATACCGGCGAAAATGAAAACAAACCCGCCGGATCAAAAAAGAGAGGATCGAAATGCGCATTTCAAAACGTCTCACCATGGCAGCGTCCGCCGCCGTCTTCACGCTGATGGCAGGGGCTGCGATGGCCGATGGTGAAAAAATCGTCATCGGAACCGAAGGCGCCTACCCGCCCTTCAACAATCTTGAAGCGGACGGCACGCTGACCGGCTTCGACATCGACATTGCCAAGGCGCTTTGCGAAGAGATGAAGGCCGAGTGCACCTTTGTCACCCAGGACTGGGACGGCATCATTCCGGCCCTCGAAGCCAAGAAGTTCGACGCCATCATCGCTTCGATGTCGATCACCGAAGAGCGCAAGCAGAAGGTCGACTTCTCGGCCAAATACTATAACACCCCGCCGGCGATCGTGGTCCCGAAGGACTCCGACATCACCGCCGCAACCCCGGAAGCGCTTGCCGGCAAGGTGCTCGGCGCGCAATCCTCGACGACCCATTCCAACTATGCCGAAGCGCATATGAAGGGTGCCGACCTCAAGCTCTATCCGACGGCCGACGAGTACAAGCTCGATGTCGCGAACGGCCGCATCGACGCCGTCATCGATGACGTGGTCGTGCTCTCCGAATGGCTGAAGAGCGAAGATGGCGCATGCTGCAAGCTGCTCGGCACGCTGCCGGTCGACCCGGTCATCAACGGCAACGGCGCCGGCATAGCAGTTCGCAAGGGCGAAACCGATCTTGCCGACAAGTTCACCAAGGCAATCGCCGGGATCCGCGCCAGCGGCAAGTACCAGGAAATCAACGCCAAGTACTTCCCCTTCGACGTCTACGGCGAGTGATCGGCCGCCCGCCCATGCCGGCGTTTTGTGACCCGATAACGGGCCCATAACGGCATTCTGTGGACGGGAGGGCTTGCCCTCCCGTCTTTTTTGTTTGAGAACAGCCTGAAATGAAGGGCGTTCGAAGCGCCTTAACGACGAGCGCGAAGCGCCGTGGGGGTTCTTTTGGCATGAGCGGGTTCTTTTCCGCCATAGCGGAGGCGGTCTCCGCATTTTTAGGTTTCATCGATCCCCTGTGCGGTCCGGCCGGCTTGTTTCGCTGGTTCGCCGAGGGGACCCTGCTTGCCTGCGGCGACACCGGCTGGGGCGACGAGATCGCGGTGGGCTTTCTCGTCACCGCAAGCCTTGCCATCGCGACGCTGCCCGTCGGCCTTCTGCTCGGCTTCTTCATCGCGCTCGCCAAGCAGTCGGAGGAACGCTCTCTCAGATTGTCCGCCGACATCTACACCACCATCTTTCGCGGCCTGCCGGAACTGCTGACGCTGTTCATCGTCTATTACGGCCTGCAGATCCTCGTGCAGAACCTGCTTTCCGCGCTCGGTTACCAGGGGACGATCGAGATAAATGCCTTCTTCGCCGGCATGATCGCGCTCGGCGTCGTCTTTTCCGCCTATTGTTCGGAGGTGCTGCTGTCGGCGTTCAAGGCGATACCGCGGGGGCAGTACGAGGCCGGCTACGCGCTCGGCCTGCATCATGGCCGCACGATGCGGCTGGTCATCCTCCCTCAGCTCGTCCGTGTCGCCCTTCCGGGGCTTGGCAACCTCTGGATGGCACTCTTGAAAGATACCGCACTCGTCTCTGTGGTCGGCCTGACCGACATCCTGCGGCAGACCGGAATTGCCGCGCGCGTCACCAAGGAAGCCTTCCTCTTCTACAGCATCGCCTGCGCGCTGTTTCTCGTCCTTGCCTTCCTGTCGTCGCTGGCTTTTTCGGCCATCGAAAGCCGCGTGAAGCGTTCTGAGGTGCGCCGATGAGCGTCGTGACCAGTCTTATCCCGCCGCAAGCGCCCCCACCCGCACCCGCACAGCCCTATACGCTTTCCCGTTTCTTCGGCAGCGTCGCCCTCGGCATCTGGCTTGCGCTGGCCGTCGGCATCTTCCTGACGGTCGTCGACGGCTGGGATCCCGACAAGTTCGCCAAGTACGGGCCGAGCTATCTATCCGGACTCGGCGTGACGCTTCTGCTGGTGTCGCTATCGGTGACGCTCGGCGCCCTCGTTTCTCTGCCGATCGCCTTTGCCCGGATGTCGAACAACAAGATCCTGTCCTGGCTGGCCTATTGCTACGTCTATTTCTTCCGCGGCACGCCGCTCCTGACCCAGCTGTTCCTCGTCTACTACGGGCTCGGCAGCTTCTCCGCCGAACTGAAGGCGCTTGGTCTGTGGGGCTTCTTCCGCGATGCCTGGAACTGCGCGCTGCTGACCTTCACGCTCAACACCGCCGCCTACCAGGCGGAGATCCTTCGCGGCGCCATTGAAAGTGTGCCGCGCGGCCAGCATGAGGGCGCCGCCTCGCTCGGACTGCCGAAGCGGGTAACCTTCTTCAGGGTCATCCTGCCGCAGGCGCTGATCGTGGCACTTCGCCCCTATGGCAACGAGATCATCCTGATGATCAAGGGTTCCGCCATCGTCGCGATTGTCACCGTCTTCGACCTGATGGGCGAAACGCGGCGTGCATTCTCGCGCACGTTCGACTATCAGACCTATCTGTGGGCGGCCCTTCTCTACCTCATGATCGTCGAGATCATCCGCAACTTGTGGGCCTGGTTCGAAGCGCGCCTGACGCGGCATCTGAAGCGCTGAAGCGTCATCGCAGAGCTTGGCAGCACTCGCACCGAAATGCTGCCAAAACCTTGTTTTACAACAAAAATATTTTTTTTCATCGACGATAATCAGTAATTGATTAACCGTTTTGACGGCTCAATCATAAGGACCATCTTTCGCGATGAAACGAGGTCCCGAATGACGCCTGAACTGGAAATGCAGCTCAAGGGATACGGCCTGACGACGGCGCAAATCCTCTATCGCATGCCCGACCATCCTTCCCTGCTCCAGACATACGTTTGGCAGCACTACGATCTGGCGCCAGACTTCCCGGAAATGCGCCAATTCCTCAAGTTCTGGCAGGAGGAACTGGAAGGACCGCTCCATTCAGTACGCTACGTTCATCGCAAGCTGATCTCGGCGACGGAGTGGCGGGCCCTGAAGGGCGAACTGATCATACATTGACCCGGTCGGCGATCGGCGCCAATCCGCGGGCACGATGGACGGGGCGACAGCGCTCGCCGCCCATCTCGTCGGATGTGTCAGACATGCGCCTCGCCGCGCACCCGTTCGCTCTCCTCGCGATCCTGATGCAGCACGCCGATCAGAATGAGGCCATAGAGGCACGCCACCAGCACCAGGACCGCGCCGCCGGGAACGGGGCCGAGCGCGGCGTTCTTCAGCACCTGATTGAACGACAGGGCGACGTCGAAGGTGCCGGTTCCATCCGTCATCATGGAAGAGGATATCTTGAGCACCCAGGCCAGAAGCAGGATCATACATCCACGAATAGTTCCGCCTGAGCCTCCGGCACATGGCATTGCGATAGCTGATGAGAAAATGCGGCTTGCGCAGGCTGCTGGCGATCGAGGCGGCCCAGTCGGGCGCCAGATCGCCGCGCGGATGCAGGAACTCGGCGAAATACCGCTTCTCGATCTGGCGCACCCGCGTGCGGTAGAGGTCGAAGAAGCGATAGCGCCGGGCCTCGATCAGAAGCAGCAGCGAGACCAGCAGCATAGCAAAGAGGAGAACGCCATGGTGGGAGCTCGGCGTGGATAGCGAGACCGACAGCAGCGCCGCCACGACCGTAATCGCCCAGTTCGTCGTCCGGTCGATCCTGTCGCGCCAGCCCGCCATCCGCGCGATCTCGCCGCGATAGTAGTGCACCATCAGGTTGATCGCCTCGATGGACGTGGCCGGCAGCGCCGGAGACCGCGCCAAGTCCGTCTCTGTCTGTGTCGAGAACGCCGCAACCTCGCCAGGCATCTTCACCTCCCCTATTTCCATTTATGTTGAAAGGAATCATGCTCTTCTTTGTTCCGATTGTGAAATGTCATTTTCGGCTTACACCTCGAAGGCGCCCCGCCGACACGCACATTGCCAAACGACTTCGCGGGCCCTATGAGACAGCCATGAAGAAGATCGACGAAGAAGCGCTTGCGGAAGCCTATAACCGCGCCCTTGCCCTGGAAAAGTCCGGCGATTTCGATGCGGCGGCGGCGGCCTATGCGCAGGTGCTGGCGCTCGATCCGGAAGATCACGGCGGGGCTGCCGTACGGCTCGCCTCGATGGGACGCGGCGACACGCCGGAAAAGGCGCCGGACGCCTATGTGGCGACGTTGTTCGACCAGCACGCGGACGTCTTCGAGGATGTGCTCGTCGAACAGCTCGGCTATGCCGTGCCGGTGCTGGTGCGGCAGCGGCTGCAGGCGCTGGAGCTCGGCCCGTTCAAGCGGATGCTCGATCTCGGCTGCGGTACCGGCTTGACCGGCGGCGCCCTGCGCGACATGTGCGACGACATCACCGGCGTCGACCTGTCGGAAAACATGGTCGAAGTCGCCCATGAAAAGGATCTTTACGAGACGCTCTATGTCTCCGAGGCCGTGGACTTTCTCGACGACAATGATGACGAGCCTTTCGACCTGATCACCGCAACCGATGTGCTGCCGTATCTCGGCGCGCTCGAACCGCTGTTCTTCGGGGCTGCGGACAATCTCGTCTCCGGCGGCCACTTCATCTTCTCGTCGGAAACCCTGCCGGATGATAGCTTTTCCGGCCGGGGCTTCATGGTCGGCCCGCACCAGCGCTTCGCCCACGCCGAGCGCTACGTCCGCGAGCGCCTCGACGCCACCGGCTTCGATCTGGTCGAGATCTCCGACATCACCGTCCGGATGGAAGAAGGCGAACCCATCGCCGGCCATCTGTTGATCGCCCGCTACCGCGGAGAGCAGTAAAGCAACCATTGATTGCGTCCGGTTTCTGGAACGGACGCAGGAAACCTCCTAGAGTTGCGCCTGTATCTCGCTAGCGGGGGCGACGCAGATGGAAGGCGCGGGGGCTGCATCCGACATTGCGACCTATGGATATATTCTGGGGCCACTGCTTTACGCATGGAGTCATGTCAACGGCTGGGCGCTGCTGATCGCGATCCTGACGCCGGCGCTGATCATTTTCAGCCGGCAGGAAATCCGGGTGAAACGGGTCAGGCAGATCTACGACTTCGAACACACGTTCGGAAGCCTCCTCGAATCGGGAAAAGACAAGCGTATCAATCCGTCATTCGAGTTTGTGCGCAGCAAGTACCTGTCCGACGTCGATTTCGAGAACGGATGGGATCCGCGCTCGCCTCTGCCCGTCGGCCAGCCGTTGACCGAGCTCCTCAACAATATTCGCAGGCAGGGGCTGCGACGAGACCTTCGCCTGTTCCTTTCGGCAACGGGCCTGATGCTGATCGTCTATGTCGGTTTCGACGCATTGATGGCCGCGGTGCGCTGCGGTTTCGACAACGCGACCTGCGCCTGCGCAACCACCGCGTTCACAGCCTGCCCCGCCGTCGCCGCCGTGTCCGACGACGGGGGGAGGCTGAGTTTCGACAATCTGATCGTCATCGGGGCACTGGCCTTTGCGGGCGCCTATGTCGGCGCCGTCCGCAACTTCCTGCGCAATCTGGCGGTCTACGATCTCGGCTCCTTCACCTTCATCAAGTACAGCTGCGAAATCCTGGCGGCGAGCGTCTTTGCAATGATCGCCTACGCCGCCTTCCCCGATCCCTTCTGGCTGTTTGCCCCGCTCAACAGCGACGCGGACGCACCGGAGCATACCGGGCAAATCTCTGGTGTCTGGATCGCGCTAGCGCCCATCCTCGGGCTCACACCGCGCTCGGCAACGCAGTTCGTCTACACCAAGACGAGAAATCTCGTCAGCTGGTTCAAATCCGAGGACGACCGATACCAGAAGGTCACCCGAATCGCGCCGACGGACGTGATCGATGGCATCGACTTCGCGACGCGCTTTCGGCTCGAGGATTGCGGCATCTACGACGTGCAAAACCTTGCCGCGGCAAATCCGATCATGCTGCACATCGAGTCACCCTTCGGCATCTACCAGTGCATCGACTGGGTCGCGCAGGCGCAACTCTGCCACATCCTCGGCATCGGAAGTTCCTGATGATGCGCGAACTCAACATCCGCACCATCTTCGACCTCGAACGGGCAATCGACGGCAGAGGCGAGCCGGACGAAGTGGACACGCTTTATGCGGGGATCCTCTTTGCCGCGACCAACAACCTGCGTACCGTGGCGGAAATCGGCAATAGTCATCCGATGATCATCGAAGATGGCAAGATCAGCGCCGCCTCCATCGATGATTTCTGCCTCTGGGCGCGCAAGGTCATCGGGACCAGTCCCGAGCAGACCACGAAATGCATCGAGCATGTCATGCGCTGGATCGGCGACGATCTCCATGTCCGCCGCCTGCGGCTGATCTGGAACGACATCTCCGATTCTCTCGGTTCGAGGGCCGTCCGTCTCACGGACGTCAAACCCGAAGACACGCCTCGGGGCGACAGACAAACGCCACCCGTCGATCCTCAATAGCTTGCTCCGGCTGCCGTCGCGGATATGCTGGCAACATGGACACTATCGAAGCCTTTCAGCGCCTTGGGGTGGCGCTCGCGATCGGGCTGCTCATCGGTATCGAGCGGGGTTGGCAGGAGCGTCAGGTCCGCGCCGGCGGCCGAACCGCCGGGGTGCGGACGTTCACGCTGATCGGACTGCTCGGCGGCCTCGCCGGCTATCTTCGGCCGGCGATGGGAACGATGTTTGCGATCTCGCTGCTTGTCCTCGTCGGCGGGATCTACACGCTCCTCAAGTGGCGGGAGGCAAACGAAGACGGCGACTACAGCATCACCGGCCACGTCGCGGCCCTCGTCGTCTTCGCGCTCGGCGCGCTCGCCGTCACCGGCGACCAGGCGGTCGCCGCAGCGGGCGGCGTGGCGGCGGCGGCGATGCTGGCGGCGCGCACGCGGCTGCACGGCTTCCTGCGGCGGCTCACCTGGGTGGAGTTGCGCTCCGCGCTCGTCCTTCTGGCCATGACGCTGATCGCCCTGCCGCTTCTGCCCGACCGCACCGTCGATCCATGGGACGCGCTGAACCCGCACAGCCTGTGGCTGATGACCGTCATGATCGCGGCCCTCTCCTACGCCGGCTATGTGGCCGTGCGCGTGGCGGGCCCCCATCGCGGCATTCTCTTTGCCGGCGCAGCCGGCGGTCTCGTCTCCTCGACCGCGCTGACCCTCTCCTTCGCAAATTTTGCAAAGGAGACCCCGCAGAACGGCGGCCAGCTCGCCGCCGGGGCGATGATCGCCGGGAGCCTTTCCATCGGCCGCATCCTCGTCATTGCGGCACTGCTTGCCCCGGATCTTGCCGCCGCGCTCGCTGTTTCGCTCCTGCCGGCGCTTCTGGCCATGCTCGCCGCCGCCGTCTGGTCAATCCGGCAGGCCTCGAACCATGCACAAGCGCCGGCACTGAAACTGAAAAACCCGTTCGAGCTACGGGTGGTCCTGCAGTTCGGCGCACTGCTCGGCCTGATCATCTGGCTGTCCAAGCTGATCATCGACTATGCGGGGCCTGCGATGTTCTACGTCGTCGCGGCCGTCTCGGGCCTGATGGATGTCGATGCGATCACCCTTTCCACAGCCAGATTGACCGCCAGCGGCCTCTCCCTTGCCACCGCACTGGACGCCATCCTGATCGCCGCCGGCGTCAACATGGTGGCCAAGGTGGCGCTGGCTGGATCGATCGACCGCAGGGGAACTTTTGTCGTCCGGCTCGGCCTTGCGACGCTCGCCAGCATCGGCGCAGGCCTCGCCGGCTATCTGCTTCTCCCGCAAACCCTGCTTGCCGGGGCGGCCCACTAGGCCCGCGAAGGTCCATCGCACCCTTTTCCTGTCGCACCGGATCCGATACACCTCGGCGACATCCAGAGGAGAATTGATGCATGGCAAACGTCGCTTTTATCGGTCTCGGGGTCATGGGCTATCCCATGGCCGGCCACCTCAAGGTCAAGGGCGGACATACGGTTACCGTCTACAACAGGACATCCGCCAAGGCCGAGAAATGGGCGGCGCAATATGGCGGCGCGGCAGCACCCACGCCTGCCGAGGCCGCCCGCGACGCCGACTTCGTCTTCGTCTGCGTCGGCAATGACGACGACCTCCGACAGGTAACGACCGGCAAGCACGGCGCCCTGCAGGGCATGAAACCCGGCGCGATCCTGATCGACAACACCACGGCGTCGGCGGAAGTGGCACGCGAGCTCTACGAGGCGGCCAAGGCACGCGGCTGCGCCTTCATCGACGCGCCTGTCTCCGGCGGCCAGGCCGGTGCGGAGAACGGCGTACTCACCGTCATGTGCGGCGGCGACGAGGCGGATTTCGAGAAGGCGCGGCCGGTCATCGAGGCCTATGCGCGCATGGTCGGCCTGATGGGAGCGGCCGGCGCGGGACAGTTGACCAAGATGATCAACCAGATCTGCATCGCCGGCCTCGTCCAGGGGCTGGCCGAAGGCATTCATTTCGGCAAACGCGCGGGCCTCGACATCGAAAAGGTGGTGGAGGTCATCTCCAAGGGAGCTGCCGGTTCCTGGCAGATGGAAAACCGCCACAAGACGATGAACGAGGGACGCTACGACTTCGGTTTCGCCGTCGACTGGATGCGCAAGGACCTGGGCATCGTTCTGGCTGAAGCGCGGCGCAACGGCGCCAAGCTGCCTGTGACCGCCGTCGTCGACCAGTTCTACGGCGACGTGCAGGACATGGGCGGCAACCGTTGGGATACCTCGTCGCTGCTCGCACGGCTGGAACGTAAGTAGCCTCGCCGGCCGATCGCAATCCGGGCAGACGGCAGTGGCCTGCCTGTCGTCTGCCTATTCCGCCCATTCCGGGTCGGCCGTAAAGGCGATCGTCAGCCAGCGATTGTCGATGTCGCCGCCGATTGCCTGGCCGACCTCGTCGCGGATCGCGTCCCATTCCTCGATTCGCTTCGCTGGCATACCGGACGGGACGATGAAGTACAGCTCGATCTGGCGGGCACGTCCGACGCGCGCGACATAGGAGCGATGGGAAAGGAAGTTGTGTCTTGCCACCGTTTCCGCCCCGACGCGATCGACCATTTCCTGAAGGTCGGTGGGAGCCAGCAGAAGCACGTCCGCCATTGCCTGTCGCACCGTGCCGACCGGCATGGGAATGATCACGAGGCAGACCAGGGCCAACACGGCGGGATCCACATACGGCGCGATCCAGTCATGCGCCGTCCCCTGCAGCGCGTATCCGATCACAAACGCAATGAGCAGCGCCAGGGTGATGCCGCCCGACATTACCCAGGCCTTCGCGTCGAGGGCGACGAAATCGGACCGCAGGCTGCGGTTCGCCCGCCAGCCATAGACGGCCATGCCGAGGCAGGCGACCAGCGTCACGCACGCATAGACGATCGCCAGCCCGAACTCCAGTTGGCGCCCGCCGTTAAGGATGCTCGCGATCGCATTGATGAAGGCATAGATGGAAACGGCGATCAGCAGCACGCCGTTCAGGCCGAGGACCATCGGCTCGAGGTGCCAGAAGCCCATCGTGAAGCGCCGCGCGAACCGCCCTTTCGGAGACGCCCCCTGAACGGACCGCACGATCAGCATCGACACCCACAGGGCCAGCACGGTCATGCCGGCGTCGGCCAGCGCATAGACGCCGTCGAAGACGATGGAAAAGGAGCCCGACAGCAGACCGAAAACGATGCCGAAGGTGGCGACTGCGACGGTCGCCGCGATCGACATGCGCAGCACGCCCTGCTCTGTTCGCATCGTCCCTCCGTCTTCCCGCCATGGGTGGGCGGCGCGCCGCATCCGCCATGCCTCTGGTGCACGTCTGCTCAGTCTTCGGCGGATTTCTGGTTGTCAACCGCCATGTAGTCGAGCGGAAGTTCCGTCGTGTACTTGATCTGCTCCATGGCGAAGCTCGAGGAGACGTCGCGGATCTCGATGCGCGCAATGAGACGCTTGTAGAACGCGTCATAGGCCGCGATGTCCGGAACGACCACGCGCAGGAGATAGTCGACGTCGCCGCTCATGCGGTAGAATTCGACCACCTCGGGAAACTCCGCCACCACTTCGGAAAAGCGCTTCAGCCACTCGGTCGAATGCGAGCTCGTGCGGATGGAAACGAATACCGTCACCTTGGTGTTGACCTTGACGGGATCGAGCAGCGCCACCCGGCGACGGATGACGCCATCCTCTTCCATCTTCTGGATGCGCCGCCAACAGGGTGTAGTGGACAAGCCGACCTTCTTGGCAAGATCGGCCACGGCCAGCGTGGAATCCTCCTGCAGCAGGCGCAAGATCTTGCGGTCGAGACGGTCCATGAATACATTCCCCTGTGAAACGAATTTCCTATTTGAACCACTCTCGTGGCAAAAGAAAGAACAAGATTTCAGCCGACAAGTGTTTTCACACGCTTTTGCAGCTCTGGAAGCAATTCCTCCGCAAACCACGGATTGCGCTTGAGCCAGCCCGTGTTACGCCAGCTTGGATGCGGCATGGGCAGCACCGCCGGCTGCTCGTTGCGCCCCAGGTGGCGCCGCCAGTCCATCACTGTCTCGGTCATCGTCCTTCCCCGCGCAGGGCCTAAATGCCACTTCTGGGCATACTGGCCGATTGCCAGCACAAGCTCGATCTGCGGCATCGCCGCCATGACGCGCCCGCGCCAGTGTGGCGCGCATTCGCGCCGCGGCGGCAGATCGCTGCCCTTGGCGTCATAACCGGGAAAGCAGAACCCCATCGGCACGATCGCAAACCGGTCCGCGTCATAGAATTCCTGGCGGCCCACCTGCAGCCAGTCTCGCAACCGGTCGCCGGACGCATCGTTAAACGGCAGGCCGGTTTCGTGAACCCGTAGTCCAGGCGCCTGCCCCGCGATCAGTATCCGCGCGTTGCCGGAAATCACCGCAACCGGGCGTGGTTCGTGCGGCAGGCGGAACTTCGGGCCGCCCATCGGCGCGTCTCGACAGAGCCGACATCTAGCGATCGCCGCACCCAGCTCCTCGACGCCCGGCGTGACGACGGCATCGGTCACCGCCGCACGCGCCCTATCGAAGCCCGAGGAACCTGAGCGCAGCGGTGAGATAGCCCGCGACCGGCTCATGCGGCTCTTCCTGCGGCCTTCCGTGCTGGCGGCGCCAGTCCTGCGGCATTTCGAACGTGCTGCTCCAAAGTCCCTTACCTTCTGCGCGGGCCAAGGCCTCGGCCTGCTCGTAATCGCCGTAGGAGACGGCGAGCCCGTCCCGGACCATGCGCTCGCCGACATCCTCCTCGCCAAGACGGCAACGCGCGAGCGTGCGGCTATATTTGTCCGTACCGATCAGGCTGCAGGCAATGTCGCCGCGGCGCAGCATCTCAGCCAGATGCGAGCGGGCGGATGCCCCGCAAAGCCAGTCCTCCTCGCCCCTGCGGCAGGATTGCGTCAATTCGGGGGCGTCCATACCGGACAGGCGGATGCGTCGACCGCCGAGCGTCAGCGTATCGCCATCGGCCGCGCGCGCCGCTCCGCCGAGCAGCTCGGCAACCGGCTGGTCGTTCACGCGCGCGGCGATCAGGGCCATCAGGGCCAGAATGGCAACCGTCAGTACCGCATCGCGCCATTTGCCGATCTTCGGCGCGGTTCTATATCCAAACATCGTATGCACCTTCGGGTTCTGCCCCGACCGGCATTCATGCCGCGTTTCGTCATACCGGCCGGGCGTTACTGCCCGACCTCGCGTTTGCCCTGCCGTCATCGTGACCTATCGCCAAGGCATGCACAAATTCAATGTGTTGCCAGCGGTTGCTGCATTGCGCGGCACATCCGTCCCGCGATGAGGCAACCATCCGCGATTAGCGGTGAAATGGTTCGCAAATTCCTAACGCGCGGCAGCATCTTCTTAAGAATTCCACAATAGACTTTCGCAAGTGATCACAAGCGTTTCGTAGACCATGGGCCCCGGCGTCAGCACCACGACCGACAAGAATATCGTCGACAGATCGCGCAGCCATAGAAACAAGGCTGTCTCGCGCGCCGTCCGCGCGACCCGCGAACGCCTGCAAACCGCGACCGGCACATCACCCGTGTTCGAGCGCGAGATGCTCCTTCTCTATATCAATGCCATTCTGAACAGCGCCCTCGTCATTCCCGCCCTGATTACGATCATCGCCGGCATCGGGCTCCGGCTCTCCCGCGACCCCGTCTTCGTCGCCTGGGGCCTTCTGGCACTGAGCCTGCACGCCATCACCGTGTTGCTGGCAAGGCACGTCCACAGGAAGGGCCTGGCGGCGGAAGAGGTTCGGCGCTGGCAGAGGTGGTTCCTCGCAGCACAGATCCTCATGGGCCTGGGCTGGGCGGTTTTTGCCCTGCAGGATTGCAACAGCTGCGGCGGAAGCACCTTCGATTTCTACAAGGGCACTTCCGTGCTCGTCGCCTTGTGCGTCACCTCGATCGGCTCTTTGATGCTGCGTAACGCCACGCTCTATGCGTTCATGCCGACCGTGATCGTCATGTTCCTGGTCGCAAGCAGCAAGCCGGACGGAGCGCTTTTCGGGATGACGGCCATCATCTCGGCCGCCTTGATCTTCCTGACGTTCATCACCCATCGCCTCCGCCGCACCAGCATACAGTTGCTGTCGTCGCAGTCTGAAAAAGATGATCTCATCGCCGAACTCGAGGTGGCGAAATCGATGTCGGACGAGGCGCGCCGCCGGGCGGAGGAGGCCAATCTCGCCAAGTCGCGGTTCCTGGCCTCCATGTCCCACGAACTTCGCACGCCGCTGAACGCCATCCTGGGCTTTTCCGAAGTGATGAGCACCGAGGTGCTGGGACCGCTCAGTAATCCCACCTACAAGGAATATACCGCCGACATCCACCGCTCGGGCAAGCACCTGCTGAACCTGATCAACGAGATCCTCGATCTTTCGCGCATCGAAGCGGGCAAGTACGACCTGACGGAAGAAGCCATTCGCCTGGTGGAGGTCTGCGAGGACTGCGTCGGGATGGTCCAGCTTCGCGCCCGCGCCAAGAACATCTCCATCCGCCAGCAGTTCGAAAGCGGCATGCCGGACGTATGGGCGGACGAGAAGGCGCTGCGGCAGGTGGTGCTCAACCTCCTCTCCAACGCCGTCAAGTTCACCCCCCAGGGCGGCGAGGTCACCGTCAAGGTCGGCTGGACCGCCGGCGGCGGCCAGTACATTTCGATCAGGGACAACGGACCCGGCATTCCCGAAGAGGAAATCCCGATCGTTCTGTCGGCTTTCGGCCAGGGCTCCATCGCGATCAAGAGCGCCGAGCAAGGCACCGGCCTCGGCCTTCCGATCGTCCAGGCGATCCTCGCCAAGCACAACGGCGAGTTCATCCTGAAGTCGAAGCTGCGCGAGGGAACAGAAGCGATCGCAATCCTGCCCGCCAAGCGGGTCCTTCAGAGCCTGCTGCCGGTGGAAGAGATCAGGACCGTCGCACCGAAAAAGCGCAGCTTCGCCTGATTTTCACGCTCTTGTCTGCCGGTCATCCGACAAGGTCGAGGAACGGCTGATAATCGTAAAAATCACGCAGGTCGTTGTCGTAGGCGCTCGGCCGCGACAGGTTCTTCAGGCGCTGCTTGTACCTTCCGTCAAGCGCCACCGCGTTGCGGACGCAGGTCAGCACGCTGTTCTTTATGTCGATCAATGCCTTCTGCGTCTTATCGTCCGGTCCACCGGCATGCTCCAACTGCTCGAGGAGAGCGTGATGCTTCTGCCCGAAGGCGCATGCCATCAGTAGCCAGTATTCCGGATTGCTGCGCGCGGAGCTTCCACTGATCCGGTTTCCGAGGTCGATCGCGCGCTGATACCCGTCCTCGACGTAGAGAAGGGAGCGAATGATATCGAGCGTCTGGTTGACCGAGGGTGCAGCACCGCCCGAGACCATCTTCACAGACGGGTTCTCACTGTCCGGGCTCAATTCCTCTGCCGCCCTTGTGACTTCATCCGCGCCCTCCTCGATTGGATCGTTGAGGTGATCGCCCAGCACGCGTTCGACATACTGGAACAGCGCCGAAAGGTAGATCCGCGTATAGAGGTAGAAGAATATGAAGCCGGCAACGAGGCCGAAAAGAAGAATGAACGGGCCGACGATCGGTATGGACTGGCCCGACGGCCCCAGATGCGCCGTATTTAACTTCAGGTATTCGGAGAAGCCAAAGAGGCGATCATCAAGAGTGCCGATTTGGGTCAGGCCGACGCCGACCAGCATCGTCGTCAGCCATTCCGAAATGCGCTCCAGATTCGAGTTCGATCGCAGCAGACTGAGCCGCCGCCTGCCTCTCACGTCATCGCCCGGTTGCTGGTCCTCCAGTTCCGAGACCGGCGCCAGCGGATCTTTCGCAAGGATTCGCGGGACTGAAAACAAGAAACCGACGACACCGCCGAGTGCTGCCGCCATGGCGAAGATCAGGCCACAGATGCCGATCGCCGCCAGATAGCCGTAGGTCTGCGACGCGATGAGGAACAGTGCGGAAATGCCGAGCAGCACAAGAGCCACGAGCCCGAGGAATCTCGCCTTCCCGTTCCGGTCTCGCTCCTCCCGCTCCTCCTGCTGCAGGTCTGTGAATGTGACGATACCCACGCTCATGACGCCCTCCCCGTTTGAGCGAAATCATAGGGGGCGGCACTTCGGTCGTCAATCTCTAGGTTGCATTAATTGCAAATTACAACCAGCGAGACAGTATCACCACATAGGCTGCGTAGAGCGCGTTCGCCACGATCATGCAGAAGCAGGCGAACGAGCCGAGATCCTTGGCGTTCCGGCCCATTTCGGAGATCTCGGGCGAGACCCGGTCGACGATTTCCTCGATCGCGGTATTGATCGCCTCGAAGGCCATCATCAACAGAAACAGGATCCCCATGGCGACATACTGGAAGAGCGTGGCGCCGGTGGCGACGAAGCCGATCATCACCGCGCCGAAGGCCAGCAGTTCGTGGCGGAATGCGGCCTCGCCGAGCAGACGCTTTGCCCCGCCCAGCGAGTAGCTGGCGGCGGCAAAAAGATGCCGGAAGCCCTTCTGCTTCTTCACCGGGCTCGTATCGATCCTGCCTTCCGCCATGGTCATCGTTCTTCTCTCGCTCGCACGATTGCGGCCGCGCACGTCCACGTTGTCATCTCTATCATGCCAGCAACGCGCGACGAAAGCATTGCCGGCTCGCCGGTTCGGGCCATATTGGCGTCAGGTGGCGGAAACAAGGCCAAGACCGGCCGAGCAGCCGCCATGTCCACCCAAACCGCGCGGCCTACGCGTTGCCGACGGGTCCGTCCCGCAACTACTGTTTGTTGCTGACGCCGGCCTGAACGAACGTCGCCATGCCCGAATGGCAGGCGGCGGCGGACTTGACGATGCCGGCAGCAAGCGCGGCGCCCGTCCCCTCGCCGAGCCGCATGCCGAGCGCCAGAAGCGGCGTCTTGCCGAGCTTTTCGATCGCGCGCATGTGCCCCGGCTCCGCCGAGACATGGCCGATCAGGCAGTGATCCAGCGCGGCCGGGTTGGCCGCCTTGAGGACAGCCCCCGCGCAGGTGGCGACATAGCCGTCGAGGATCACCGGCACCTTCTGCATGCGTGCTGCCAGGATCGCGCCGGCCATCGCGGCGATCTCCCGCCCGCCGAGACGCCGAAGCACCTCCAGCGGATCGGAGAGATGGGCCTTGTGCAGGGCGACGGCCTTCTCCACTGCGGCGATCTTGCGGGCAAGGACGTCGCCTTCCGAGCCGGTGCCCGGACCGACCCACTCGGCGGCAGTGCCGCCGTAAAGCGCGAGGTTGATGGCCGCCGCAATCGTCGTGTTGCCGATCCCCATCTCACCGATGCACAGAAGATCGGTGCCCCCTGCCACGGCCTCCATGCCAAAGGCCATGGTCGCCGCGCAATCGCGCTCGGAAAGTGCTGCCTCCTGCGTGATATCGCCCGTGGGATAGTCAAGCGCGAGGTCGAAGACCTTGAGCCCTAGGTCGTGGGTGACGCAGATCTGGTTGATCGCCGCCCCGCCCGCGGCAAAATTCTCCACCATCTGGGCGGTTACCGAAGGCGGATAGGGCGTCACGCCCTGCTTCGTCACGCCGTGGTTGCCGGCAAAGATCGCGACCAGAGGACGCGTCACCGCCGGCGCGCGCCCGGACCAGGCGGCAAGCCAGAAGGCGATCTCCTCCAACCGGCCAAGCGCACCCGGCGGCTTGGTCAGTTGGGCGTCACGGTCGCGCGCCGCCGCAAGCGCTGCCGAATCCGGCCCCGGCAGATTGCGCAGCAATTCACGGAAATCATCGAACGGCAGGCCGCTGGCACTCATATTGGGGAATTCCTCGTATTCGGCTTCCAAAGCAGGATCGGTTGCCCCCTATTAGAGATCGGCGTCGCGTCCGACAACCGAATTTGCGGCGGAGGCTGTCGTCGTTTCGGCATGGCAACGCGGCTGCGACACGCTAGGATGATGCCGCCCTGCGCTTTGTGCCGGGGGGCGAGGAGAGATGCAGGTGGAACTGCGCGACTATATCAACGACGTGGCCCGGTCAGTGGCTTTTCTGTCCCGTATACGCGTCCCCGGGCGTTACTTCGAGGGGCACGACGGCCGCCTCAGCATGACGGTTCGGGCGTTTCCTGCCGCCGGCGTCCTGATCCTGCTGCCGGCAGCCGCGTTGCTTGCAGTCCTTTCGCTGCTGGACACCGCGCCCTATCTGTCCGCCTTCCTCGTTCTCGCGGTCCAGACGCTCTTGACCGGCGCGCTGCACGAGGACGGGCTGTCGGATGCCGCCGACGGGCTCGGCGGCGGGCGCGACCGGGAGGGCGCCCTCTCGATCATGAAGGACAGCCGGGTCGGCTCCTACGGCGTCGTCGCCCTCGTCCTGTCCTTCGGCCTTCGTGCATCTGCGCTCGCAGCGATCATGACCGCCCTGTCGCCGATCGGCTCCGCCTGCGCGCTGCTCGCCGTGGCCGCCGCCAGCCGCGCCGCGATGGTCTGGCACTGGCAGGCACTACCCCCGGCCCGTGCGGATGGCGTTGCCGCCGCAGCCGGCCAGCCGGAAGCCGGTCCGGCCCGCGCCGCACTTGTTTCCGGCGCCGCATTCGTCCTGTTGCTGCTTCTGCCAACCGCGCCGCTGCTCGGCATCGCCTCGATGGTGCTCGCAGTCGCCGCTGCCGTCTTCGCCTTCAGCGACGTCGTTTCCGACAAGATCGGCGGCCATACCGGCGACACGATCGGCGCCAGCGAGCAGATCGCAGAGATTGCAGCGCTCGCCGCCCTTGCGCTGGCGCTCTGAGCCGACGATATAGAATGGCAGCTTTATCCGCTGGAGACCCGATGGAATCGCCTTGCATCCTCGTCTGTTCGATCGACGACACCACTGGTTTCTGTTTCGGCTGCGGCAGGACGCGCGAAGAGATCGGCGGCTGGATTGGCTACAGCGTCGACCAGCGCCGCACTGTGATGGCCGAACTGCCGGCGCGGCTCGCCACCATCGAACGCAGGCCCCGCCGCGAAACCAGGCGGACGCGAATCGCGCGGGAGCGCGGTGAGGCATGAGGATGTGGATCGTCCTCGGCATCCTCGGCTTCGGGCTGGCGATGCTTTTGCTGAACCACGGCACCGGGCGCACCTTCGGCCTTGGCAACGACGACTTCGGTCAACTCGTTCAGCTGGCAGCGATCGGCGCGTTGCTCGCCACCGGCTTCCTCGCCAGCCGCGGCCGCATGAGCGAGACGTTGCGCAATGCGGCACTGTGGCTGCTGATCGCGCTCCTCTTCGTTGCGGGCTACATCTACCGCGACGACCTGCAATCGGTGGCGGGGCGGCTGACGGCGGGACTCGTGCCCGGCCGCGCCGTGGTCACGACCGACGCCTCCGGCGAGCAGATTCTCGTTCTGCACAAAATGGAGCATGGTCATTTCCAGGTCGATGCAACGATCAACGGCGGCAGCGTCAATCTCCTGGTCGATACCGGCGCGAGTTCGGTCGTCCTCAGCTATACGGACGCCGAGCGTCTCGGCCTTTCGCCCGAGACGCTCGATTTCAACCTGATGGTCTCGACCGCCAACGGCACGGCCGTCGCCGCGCCGGTCCGCCTCGACAGCGTCGCCATCGGCCCGATCGAGCGTCGCAACGTCCGCGCGATGGTGACGGGTCAGGGAAGGCTGGACCAGAGCCTGCTCGGCATGACATTCCTCGGAACGCTCGGATCGGTCGAAATTCGCGGTGATGAACTGCGTTTGCGGGACTGAGACGGGCCGAAGTCTCCGGCTGCCGCTTCCTGCACTATCGCCGTTGAACTGCCCATTGTCGTGGCCAGCGCGCGCTGCCGTTTGCGCGACAGCTTTGCACGAACCATCCAGACAGCAGAGGACGGCCGAATTCCCGTCGCCCTCCCCTTCGGGTCAGGCAACCAGACTTTGCTGGATGCGGCTCGGTTCGTCGGCCCGTCGAGTGCCGGTGCGGAATTGCCCCGCCAGTCCCGAAAGCTCCGCAGCCTCCTCCGCAAGCCCCGCGCTGGCGACAGCCGATTCCTCCACCAGTGCAACGTTGCGCTGCGTTCCCTGGTCGATCGAGTTCACCGCCTCGTTGACCTGGCTCAGGCTTGCCGATTGCTCGCGCGTGGCCTCCACGATGGCGCCGACATTTTCATGCACGCGCGTCACCTGCCCGACGATCTTCTCCAGCGCGCCACCGGCCTGCCCGACGAGACCGACCCCGTCGCGGACATGCTTCTCCGATTCCGCGATAAGTGCCTTGATCTCCTTCGCCGCAGTCGCTGTTCGCTGCGCAAGCTCGCGGACCTCATGGGCCACCACCGCAAAGCCCTTGCCGGCATCCCCGGCCCGTGCAGCCTCCACGCCGGCGTTCAACGCCAGAAGGTTCGTCTGGAACGCGATCACGTCGATCACACCGACGATGCCCGCAATCTGCGTGGAGGATGTCTCAATCTTCGCCATTGCGTCTACGGCCTGCCGTACGACATCGCCGGACATGTCCGCGCTCAGTTTTGCGCCTTCGACGAGCGTGCCCGCCTCTGCGGCACGCGTCGCCGTCTCGTTCACCGTCACCGTGATCTCGTTGACCGCGGAAGCCGTCTCTTCGACGGCGGCTGCCTGTCTTTCCAGTTCGCGCGCCAACGCCTCGGAGGCGATGCGGACCTGCTGCGAGCCCGACGCCATGGTCGCTGCGTTTTGGGAAATCGTCCGGACCGCGCCGCAGAGACGATCAACGGACATGTTGAAGTCCGCCCTCAGCTTGTCGAGCGCCGCACCGAAAGGCCTTTCCAACCTGCATCCGAGATTGCCGTCCGCGAGCTCATGCAAAGCGCCGCCCAGCTCGTTGACCGCGCGAACGCGGTCGCTCACGTCGGTTGCAAACTTCACGATCTTGAAGACCTTGCCGTTCATGTCGAAGATCGGATTATAGGACGCCTGGATATGAACCTTCCTGCCGCCCTTGCCGATCCGCGTAAACTCATCGGAAACGAAGTCGCCGGCTGCAAGCCGGCTCCACAGCTCGCCATATTCGCGGCTAGCGACGTAGCCCGGGTCGCAAAACATCGAATGGTGCTGGCCGACGATCTCGTCGATCCCGTAGCCGAGAGCCTGCAGAAAGTTGTCATTGGCCGTCAGAATTTTCCCGTCGGTGCTGAACTCGATGATCGCCTGGGCGCGTGATATCGCATCCAGCTTGCCGGCATATTCGGCGTTCCTCTGCTTCGCCTCGGTGATGACGGTCGCAAACTTCACGATCTTGTACGGCTTCCCGCCACGGGACACCGGGTTGTAGGACGCCTCGATCCAGACCTCGCGCCCGTTCTTGCCGATGCGCTTGTACTGACGGCGATCGAATTCGCCCTGCCCCAGACGTCGCCAGAACTCGCGATACTCCCCGCTCATGGCGTATTGCGGCTCCACGAACATGCTGTGATGCCGACCGGCGATCTCCGACAGCTCATATCCGAGTGCATCGCAGAAATTCCGGTTCGCCGTCAGGATTTTTCCGTCCAGGTCGAACTCGATGATGGCTTGCGACCTGTCCATGGCCTCGAGGATGGCCGCGGCGTCGACCGTGCGGCCGAACGATAGCAACGACATTATCCGACTCCAGTAAAGAACGTTCTTATTTGAGGAACAGGCACAGTCCTGATCGGGCCATGCTGAAAGGAAGGTCCGTACTGGCCGGGAAGATAAGCGGTCGAGCGTTTACATTTACTTAAATTGCAACCGAAAGAGGAATGACAGCCGCACCCCAATCGCCCATGCCCGGCAAAGACCGCCACCCTCCGGGCAGTTGCGGCGTCATCGGCGGCAGAAAACTCTCAGTTCTTCAGCTTGTAGCCGGTTTTGAAAATCCAGGCCGTGATCGAAAGGCAGGCGGCCAGAAACACGACGACGATGCCAAGGCTGATGAGCGGGTTGACGTCTGCGATCTCGAAGAAGCTCCAGCGGAAACCGGAAACGAGATACAGCACCGGATTGAAGTGGCTGACCGTCTGCCAGAACGGCGGAAGCATGTCGATCGAGTAGAAGCTGCCGCCCAGAAAGACCAGTGGCGGGATCACCAGCATCGGAATCACGTTCAGCTGTTCGAAATCCTTCGCCCAGATACCGATCATGAAACCGAAGAGGCTGAAGCTGACCGCTGTCAGGACGAAGAACAGAACCATCATGAAGGGATGGGCGATCGAAATGTCCACGAAGAGCGACGCCGTGACGAGGATGATCGTTCCGATCAGCAGCCCCTTGGTCGCGGCGGCGCCGACATAGCCGATGACGATCTCCACAACCGAGATCGGGGCCGACAGGATTTCGTAGATCGTCCCGGTGAATTTGGGAAAATAGATGCCGAACGAGCCGTTGCCGATGCACTGGTTGAGCAGCGTCAGCATGATGAGGCCGGGCGCAATGAAGGCGCCGTAGGGTACGCCGTCAACCTCCTGGATGCGCGAGCCGATCGCCGCGCCGAACACGATGAAATAGAGCGAGGTCGACACGACCGGCGAGATGACGCTCTGCATGAGGGTGCGGCGGGTGCGCGCCATCTCGAAGAGGTAGATCGACTTGATGGCCTCGAAATTCATTTCGCCTCTCCAACCAGTTCGACGAAGATGTCTTCCAGCGTGCTCTGCTGCGTGGATACGTCCTTCAGCCGGAACCCCTCTTGGGTGATCGTGCTCAACAGCCCCGTAATGCCGGTGCGCTCGCCGCTCGTGTCATAGTCGTAGATCAGAGTCCGGCCCTCGCTGCCGATCCGCAGATTGTAGCGCGCCAGCGTTTCGGGAACGACGGCCACCGGTTCGGCAAGCTCGACCGTCAGTGTCTTGCGTCCGAGCTTCTGCATCAGCGCCGCCTTCTCCTCCACAAGCAGGATCTCGCCCTTGTTAATGACGCCGACGCGATCGGCGATCTCCTCGGCCTCCTCGATGTAGTGCGTCGTCAGGATGATCGTCACGCCGGAGGCGCGAAGCCGTTCGACCAGCTGCCACATGTCCTTGCGGAGCGCCACATCGACGCCTGCGGTCGGCTCGTCGAGGAATAGGACCTTCGGCTCGTAGGAGAGCGCCTTGGCGATCAGCACGCGCCTGCGCATGCCGCCGGACAGCTGGCGGAGCATGGAATCCTTCTTGTCCCACAGCGACAGGTCCCGAAGAATGCGTTCGATGAGGGCCGGATCGGGCTTCTTGCCGTGCAGCCCGCGGGAAAAGGCCACGGTGTTGAACACGGTCTCGAAGGCATCGAGCGTCAGTTCCTGCGGGACGAGGCCGATGATCTCGCGTGTGCGCCGGAAATCCTTGATCACGTCGTGGCCGGCGACGGTCACGCGGCCTCCGCTCGGCATGACGATGCCGCAGATGATGGAAATCATCGTCGTCTTGCCGGCACCGTTGGGGCCGAGCAGCGCGAGGATCTCGCCTTCCTCGATATCGAGGCTCACCCCCTTCAGAGCCTGAAAGCCGCTGGCATAGCTCTTGGTGAGGTTCTGGATGCTGACGATGGGAGCCATGGACGGGACCAATGCAAGAGGCGGGAAGCAGGCAGGACGTCCTCCGATAGCGAGAGGACGTGCGCCTGCCGGATATGGCGGGGTGCGCGCCGCTATATGGGACCGTGTGCGGCCGATTTCATCCCCCGGGGGCAAAAAAAGTCTCGCCCACACGTTGAGGCGCCAGGCTGTTGCAGGGCAGGAGAAAAGTCTCTTCAACCGTCATGAAACCGTGACGTTTTCGATCATTCTCCAACCCGAGGCAGGAAGCCGCCACCGCGTCGCCCGGCGCTTTCCGCTCGCAATGATTGCGACATCGCCTCCGCCTTGCTGTCCCCTTTGCAAGGTCGGACGGATGGATGAACCATCCGCAGGGAAGCGCCGCCGGCGGGAGCCCCTTCCGCTGGCCATATGTACCGCGTCGGCGCGGCCGTGACGCCCTATGAAGCGTAACTTGGCCGGCTCCAGGGCCGGTCTTTTTTCGCAAACTTTCCGGTCTCGGCCCGGCGGCAGCCGCTTAAAGGCTGCAGTGGCGGTATCCCGACTTGCGCATCCGGAGATCGAAGTGGAAGTGATCCTTGTGGTAGCGGTCGCTCCCCGGACCGAGCACGGTCGTGAAGTACTTGCAACTGTCGCTGCGCACCGCTTTCAGCAAACCCTTCTCGCGAAAGGCGAAGAAGCTCTTGTTGCGAACGAGGATCGCCTTGCCGCTATTGAGGACGATCTTGCCGACGTCGATGGCATTGCCCTTCGCATGCTCCGACATGGCAGCGCCGCGCCGCGAGTTCATCGTGCGGCAGGAATAGGACGACATCTGATGGATCGACTTGACGCCGGAGAGGTAGCGCAGGCGCGCAGCCGGTGCGAGCTCGTTCTTCACCCAGCGCGCGAAAGCCTCGGTGATCTGACAGTTCACCTGCGCGGCCGGCTTGATCTGGATGCCGCCGGACAGGCCCTGCAGTTCGATCGGATAGGCAATGCCGCAGGAGTTGCCCTTGCCGATTCGCGGCAGGTCGCGGAACTTCACGCCCAGCCGCTGCAGTCGCTGCCGGCAGGCCTTCTCCGCTGCCGGCATGCCGCCCAGGGTTTCCGGAACCGACATCGGATTGCTGAAGCGGGGAATATAGGCGACCTTGTCCTGCTGCGATGACGGCGCTGCCCCTGCGGCCGCAGGAGCCGAACCGCCAAGCTCCGCGCCGGCGTCAGACATGGGCATTGTCATCGGCATTGTCGCAGGTTCAGGCATGGACGCGGGCTCGCCAAGCTGCCGCGGCTCATCCGTGCCGATGCCGTCGACCACAACCTGGGTGGCGTTTCCTTCAGCGATCTCCGCGGCCTGGGCCTCGGCAAGCCCCTGGACGGGCGCAACGCCGAGCCCGGCGTCCATGTTCACGCCCTCCTGCGGCACCTGCATCGTCCCTGAGGCGGCCTGCGCCCCCGTCACACCCATTGCCTCGTCGCTGTCGATCTTCGGCAGGGCGCCGGCCGGCTCGGCCGCCACCTCACCGTATACGTCGTCCATGACCACCTCGGTGTTTCCCGCCGACGTCACCGGCGTCCCGCCCGCGGGATATGCCGCCGCCGCATTGCCGGACGCTCGCCGTGCGCGCTGCTCGCCTGTCGGCCGGATCGCGTTGACCGTGCTTTCGCCGTCGATGCTTACCGGAGGCGTAAAGCCGTCCGAGCACCCGGCCAGCAGCATCGCCAGCAGCGCGACCGGAAGAGCGGATGAAAAGGCAGACGCGATACTCATGGCACTTCCCGTCCCGCTTGCCGTCCGGCAGCCGGC
This sequence comes from Pseudomonadota bacterium, assembly GCA_023404095.1. Lineage (GTDB taxonomy): Bacteria > Pseudomonadota > Alphaproteobacteria > Rhizobiales > Rhizobiaceae > Mycoplana. Next base: position 318,369 of record JAEYDD010000072.1, read on the forward strand.
AGAAGGCCGACCGCCACGTGTTCCGGCATGGTGCAGACATCCTGTGTTCGCATTCGGGACGAAACGGACACGCCGCGCGGCGCGGAGTTACACCCCTGCAATTCAAGGAAATTTTAGAGCGTCAGGGTAAACGAAGGGTTTCGCCGGCACTCACCGAAGAGATCGGAATGCGGTGACGACTAACGATAGCGGCCCGGCAAAGGCGCCGGGCCGCTTACTGATGGGGAAAAGGTCGGTTGCCGCCATGCCCCTTTCTGGCGACTGCGGACCTGGATGCTAGGCCGCACGCATCTGCGCGGCTTCCTCCTGCGCCGCAAGGCGGAATTTCTGCAGCAGCGCCCGCAATTGCGCGCTTTCCTGCGTCAGCGTCTGGCCGGCCGCGCTGGTCTCTTCCACCATCGCCGCGTTCTGCTGGGTCATCTGGTCCATCTGGTTGACCGCCGTATTGACCTCGGCAAGACCGACGGACTGCTCGCGGGCCGCCGTCGCGATCAGCTTGACCTGATCGTTGACCTGGTTGACGAGTTGCTCGATCTCCGCCAGCGCCTCGCCGGTCGAGCGCACCAGCGCCACGCCGTTTTCGACTTCCGTCGCCGAGTTTCCGATCAACCCCTTGATCTCCTTGGCGGCCTTTGCGGAGCGCTGGGCCAGTTCGCGAACTTCCTGCGCCACGACCGCAAACCCCCTGCCCGCCTCGCCCGCGCGCGCCGCCTCCACGCCCGCATTCAGTGCCAGCAGGTTCGTCTGGAATGCGATCTCGTCAATCACGCCGATGATCTGGCCAATGCGGCTGGAGGCGTCCTCGATCCGGCCCATGGCCGCCACCGCGTCGCGGACGATAGCGCCGGACCGGCCGGCACTGTCGCGCGTCTGTGCGACCATGTGGCTCGCCTCGGAGGCACGATCGGACGCGTTGCGAACGGCGACCGTGATCTCGTCCAGCGCAGCTGCCGTCTCCTCGAGGGAAGCGGCCTGCTGCTCGGTGCGGTGGGAGAGATTGTCGGCCGCAGCGGCAATACCGCCCGCATTGCCGTGCACCACGTCGGTCGAGTGGGCGATGGCGGCAATCACGCCGTTGAGCGCCTGCGCCGCCTGATTGAAGTCGTCGCGCAACTTGGCATATTCCGGCGCCATCGCGCCGATGCGGACGGAGAGATCGCCGCGCGCCAGCTTTTCCAGCGCTGTGCCGAGTATCGCCATCGCGTCGGCCTGGGACTGGCTGAGCGCACGCTGACGGTGTTCGCCCTCGCTGCGCTCGGCGTCGATCCGGCGCTGCTGCTCGCCTTCGCGACGGCGCAGTTCGGCCCGCTCCTCAACCTTGTCGCGGAGGACCGAGACCACCTTAGCCATGTCGCCGATTTCGTCGCCACGCCCCGTTTCCGGGACCTCGCCCGAAACATCCTCGCGTCCGATCGCTTCCATCGATGCCTTCAGGCGGTCGATCGGCAGCACGACGCTGCGAACAATCGCATAGGCGAGCAGCACGATCGCACCCGCGCCCAGCCCGAGGAGGCCCGCCATGAAGAGCGTGTTGCTGCGGAACATGGCGGCGAGATCGTCGGAATAGACGCCGGTGCCGACCACCCAGCCCCAGGGCGCAAACCCGGCCACATGCGAGTACTTCAGCACCGGCTCGTCGGCACCGGGCTTCGGCCAATAGTAATCGACGAAACCCTCACCCTTGGTCTTGGCCACCTGGGCGAATTCCTTGAAGATGAACTTGCCGTCGGGATCCTTCATGCCGGACTGGTCGGTGTTGTCCATTTCCGGCTTGATCGGATGCATCAGGACGCGGGCATCGAGGTCGTTGATCCAGAAATAGCCGCTGCCCTCGTAGCGCAGCGCCCGAACAGCGTCCTTGGCGCGCGCCTGCGCTTCATCACGGCTCAGCACCCCGGCCGTCTCCTGCCCGTGATAGAACTCGAACAGCTTGACCAGGCTCTCGTCCATCGCCCGCAATTTCGCCTTGCGCTCCACCACCATCAGGTCCTGGTAGTGAAACAGCGTATAGATGGATACGGCGGAAAACACGGCCAAGGCCACGCCGACCAGCAGATAGAGCCTGGCAGAAATCTTCAACTTGCTCACGAAATGCCCCCTTAAAGTCCGGTCGCCAATTCCTCCCGGTTACCACGGATATTTCGCGGGATAGGTTAAATTCGACTAAATTATCACATATCAAATCATGGGCCTGGAAGCAGGTTTCGCGGCATTTTCCGCTTGCGAGGCACCGGGCGCACCATCGCCGCCTTTCTCACCGCGCGAGACTGGGCTAAACGCATGGGTGCCATACACGGAGCACTGATTCATGACCGACCCCGCCTCTCCACTCGGCCAGTTGACGCTCAGGACGCTTGCCATGCCCGGCGACGCCAATGCGGCCGGCGACATTTTCGGCGGCTGGGTCATGTCGCAGATGGACCTTGCTGCCGGTATCCGCGCCGCCGAGCGCGCCCGCGGCCGCGTCGTCACCCGCGCCGTTCGCGAAATGGCGTTCGAGCTGCCTGTGAAGATCGGCGATACGATCAACGTCTACACCGAGGTCACCCAGGTCGGGCGCACGTCGATCACGCTCCTGGTCGAAGCCTGGGCCCACCGTTATCTCATCGGCCGGCTCGACAAGGTTACAGGCGCCACCTTCGTCATGGTGGCGCTCGACCACGAAGGCCGTCCGGCCGTCGTTCCTGCAGAATAAGACGCGCTGCACGCTTGTGGCGGCGCGAAGGGTGGATTTCGCCGCACACGTCTGACAATCTGCCGCAAAGGTTGCAATGAACACGCGGCCTTCGGCTAAGAGTATCCGCTGCGCAACGGCACCTATATCCTGCTGTGCGCTATTACCATGATCACGTCGAACCGGACGTTCCACGCAGCTTTCGTCTCCGCCGGCCTGATCTACCAGATCAGCTGGATCTTAGGCGCCTTCGACGTCGTCAATTGATCAGCCGCGCAGGTAGCTCGCGCCGGTTTCCAGGGTCATCCCCGGAAACACGTTGCTGCCCAGCGCCTCGGCGGAAATACCGAACTGCTGATAGAGCATTGCGGCAGCGAGCTGCCGCAAGTCAGTGGTCGGCTGCAGGTCCCGCCCGTCGAGAAGGCTCGCTTCGGAGAGCGTTGGCCAGGTGCCGTGTATCCTGCCACCGGCAACCGCACCGCCTGCAATGATGGCCACGCCACCGGTGCCATGATCGGTGCCTGCAGAACCATTCTCCTGCACCGTCCGACCGAACTCCGTGATCGCAAGGATCGCGGTCCGGCGCCAGACCTCCGGCCGCAGGTTGGCCTTCAGCGTCAGGATCGCCGTGCAAAGCTCGGCGACCGGTTTTTTGAAGGTGCGATCCTGACCGACATGGGTGTCCCAGCCGGAGATCGAGAAGCTGGCAATGCGGTGCTCGCCCGAAAGCATCCCGGCGGCGAGCCTTGCCACCGACTCGACTCCGCTGTTGCGCTTTTCGCCCGCATGGATGCCGTCGGAGAACATGTCCGTTTCGACAGCCTCCTCCATCGCGGCGGCGAAGACCGGATCACTGCGGTAGAGACGCGTGAAAAAGCTGCGCTCGTCCTCGGCAAGCTCCAGGTTCGCCCGCGTCGACCAGACGTCGACCGGGTTCGGCCCCGCAAGAATCAGTTCGGACGTCGTGTTGACGTCGATCGCCTTTCGCGCGCTGCTGCGCGGTATGCCGGCGATCGCCCGGTTCAGCCATCCCGTCCGCTCGTCCTGAACCGCGGCGCCGCCGTTCTCCAGAATGTCCTGCCCGTCGAAATGGCTGCGGCCGGAGCGGTAGGGCGTCGAAATGGCGTTAACGAAACCGAGCTCGCCCGCCCGCCACAACGGCAGCAAGGCCTCGGCCGCCGGGTGCAGGCCGAAATAGCCGTCGAGATCGCGCAGGCCCTGCTCTGGCGACAGCGACAGCTTCGGGCGCAGCAGCCGCAGGGCGGGATCGCCATAGGGCTGCACGAGCGCCAGTCCATCCATCGCGCCGCGCAGGACAATGGTGACCAGCCGGTTGTCTCCGGGCACGGCCGCGAAGGTAACGGGGGTCGCGATCGGCGCGGCCGCAATGCAGCAAGCGGCGGTGAGGAATGTGCGGCGGCTGAGGTCTGTCGTCATCGCGTCGTCTCCTCAGCGCCTGTTGAATTCCGGCGCGGCCAGCACCATCGCCAAACCGATCTCGCGGCTCGGGGCGCGCGCAACCGCCTGAATGGTGTCGTCCCGGGCCAGATCGCCAAGTGTCGCCTGCAGCAGCCTGCGCGGATCCTGGCCTTCGCCGTACCGTGCCGCCAGCGCACGCGACCAGGCGATCCGCTCGGTCAACTGGCTGGCGGTGATCCAGCTCGCGAGCTCCTCGTCCCATCCGGCGGGGCTGGCCGGCTTCCACATCGGTTGGCCGAGCCTGTTCAGCGCGCCCACGGAATATGGATTGGCGCGGAAGGGGTTGCGCCCGTCGGCCGTCGGGGCGGCCACAAGCCCCGCCCCGCCTTCCTCGCGCATTGCCGCCGGTGCGTTTTTTTCGACAACGACACCGGAAACTCCCGTCATGTCCATGTCGTTGCCAGCCACCGGCTGCGCCATGGCCGGCCGGGCCGGCTCAGCCATCGTTCCTGCCTCCACTCTAGCCGCAGCCATCGGCTGCACGTCTGCCACCCGCACCGGTGCCAGCGCTTCGCCCGGCACGTTCAGCGCGCGAAGCCCGGCGACGACGAAATCATAGGGCTGCCGCGCCTTCTGCCCTTCCTGCTCCCAGCTGCGCGGATGCTCCAGCATGGCGCGGTAGACGTCCGGCAGGTTGCCATCGCTTTTGGACCAAGCCGCCACCATGGCCTCGACGACCTCCGTGGGCGGATCGTCCGCGATGAAATGGACGACGAGCTTGCGGCAGATGTGGCGCCGCGTCGCCTCTTTGCCTGCCAGATCCGACAACAGGGCCCGCACGTCTTCCAGGCGCCGCACCGGACCGCCATAGTCTGTGCCCAGAACGCGGTGGATACCGGGTTCGGCCCGGTCCGCGCGATAGCCCATCCTGAACTTCCAGCTTTCGCTGTCCAAGCCGGTCAGGACATAAGCGGCGGCACGGACGTCGTCCTGGGTATAGCCGCTGCCGGCGCCCATCGTGTGCAGCTCGATCAGCTCGCGCCCGAGGTTTTCGTTCAGCCCGAGCCCCTTCTTGAGGCCGTAGGCGGAGCCGGGACCGACCGACTTGGTCTGGTCGAGATAGATCAGCATTGCCGGATGCAGCGTCGCAGCGGTCAGCAGTTGCACGAACGAGCCGGCGAGGTTGGGACGCAAGGCCTCCGCCTCGTAGAGCCCTACCAGCACCCGCATGACGCTGGACTTGCCGGCACTGATGGCGAAATGGCCGCACCAGAACGAGGCCAGCCGCTCGAAGAAGCCGTTCGGCGATTCGACCGCGTGACGGATCTTGAGATGCTGGTCGCGCAAGGACGCCGCCGTCAGCCCGATCTCGTAGGGGTTGACCGTACGGTCGCCGACCATGCGGACGGTGCCGTTCTTCTTGGCGTCCTGGTTGGCGCGAAACAGGGTCCGGAACTGCGCGAAGCTCGTCCGCCGTCCATCGATCCCGTCATGGGGGAACGGACAGGTCTCCGCGACGCCGCGCTGCAGCTGCGCCATCAGCGCATCGACATCTTCCGGCGGCGGTTCGCCCGGTCTCGGGCCGAGGCCGAAGCGATGCGCCGCGATCATGCCGAAGGACGGGACCATGGACTTGTTCCTGTGTGGGGACCATCGCTAGCGCGCAAATGCGACTTCTTTCGCGGCGGAAACCGCGTTCACTAACCTTTGAAGACGAAGGCGGCGCCGGCGGCGATCAGGGCGAAGCCGACGAGGTGGTTCCAGGTCAGGCTCTCCTTGAGGAAGAACACCGAAAAGCCGGCGAAGATGACCAGCGTGATGACCTCCTGGATCGTCTTGAGCTGCGCGGCGGAGTAGACCTCATGGCCCATGCGGTTGGCGGGCACCGCCAGGCAGTACTCGAAGAAGGCAATCGCCCAGCTCGCCAGAATGACGAGATAGAGCGGTGCCGCCTTGACCTTCAGATGCCCGTACCAGGCGAAGGTCATGAAGACGTTGGACAGGCAGAGCAGCACGATCGGCCACACGGCCGCGGGATTGAGAGCGAAAGGCATGGGCGGGGTCCGGTTCCTGTGAGGATTTCGCAACGTCATAGACGATTCTCGCGTAGCCTGCGAAAGGCATTCGCGACGCCGAAGCGGAACGCCAAAACCATGGCGGCATGATGGCCCGCGCCTGGGGACGCCGCGCGCGATCCGTTTCCCTTTTGTACTCGTGCCCCCTTCCCTTTCCCGGTGACTCTCTCCATATTCCGCCCATGGCCAGATCACCGAAGAAATCGTCCCCCTCGAAACCCGGCTTCGAGGAAGCTCCCCAGTCAGAATTCGAAGGCGCGCCGATCTCCGGCAGCGTCTCCGACTGGGTGAAGCAGCTGGAAGCGGATGCGGAGTCCTCCGCGCTGGAAAGCCAGCGCGACATCGCCTCGAAGGCCGGCAAGCACCGCAAGAAGGTGGAGAACGCCGCCCGCCAGCACGCCGAGAAGGTAGCGCTGGAAAAATCCGCCGGCAGCGCGAAGGGCCGTACGGCCGTCACCGCCCAGAAAACCTCCCGCGGCGTCTCGATCGGCGCCTCCTCCGATCCGAAGACCCGCGCGGCCGCCGGGCTCAATCCGGTCGCCGGTCTCGACGTCAACCTCGAGGAGGCCTCCTCGCTCAACGCCGGTGCGGCCGTCACCGCCACCGTCGAGGCGCTGGCGAAGCTGATCGAGAGCGGCAACCCGCTGCACAAGAACGGCGAGATCTGGACGCCGCACCGCCCGCACCGTCCGGAAAAGTCCGAGGGCGGCATCGAGATCCGCATGGTCTCCGAATATGAGCCCGCCGGCGACCAGCCGACCGCCATCAAGGATCTCGTCGAGGGCCTGAACAGCGGCGAACGCTCGCAGGTCCTGCTCGGCGTCACCGGCTCGGGCAAGACCTTCACCATGGCCAAGGTGATCGAGGCGACGCAGCGCCCGGCGCTGATCCTCGCGCCGAACAAGACGCTCGCCGCCCAGCTCTACTCCGAATTCAAGAACTTCTTCCCGGACAACGCGGTCGAGTACTTCGTCTCCTACTACGACTACTACCAGCCCGAGGCCTATGTGCCGCGCTCGGACACCTACATCGAGAAGGATTCCTCGATCAACGAGCAGATCGACCGGATGCGCCACGCCGCCACCCGCGCCATCCTCGAGCGCGACGACTGCATCATCGTCGCCTCGGTCTCCTGCATCTACGGTATCGGCTCGGTCGAGACCTATACCGCCATGACCTTCCAGATGACCGTCGGCGACCGCCTCGACCAGCGCCAGCTGCTCGCCGACCTCGTCGCCCAGCAGTACAAGCGCCAGGACATCAATTTCGTCCGCGGCAGTTTCCGTGTCCGGGGAGACACCATCGAGATCTTCCCCGCCCACCTCGAGGATGCCGCCTGGCGCATCTCCATGTTCGGCGACGAGATCGACGCGATCACCGAGTTCGACCCGCTGACCGGCGCCAAGACCGGCGACCTGAAGAGCGTGAAGATCTACGCCAACTCGCACTACGTCACCCCGCGCCCGACGCTCAACGCAGCGATCAAGTCGATCAAGGACGAGCTGCAGCAGCGCCTGGCGGAGCTGGAGAAGGCCGGCCGCCTGCTGGAGGCGCAGCGGCTGGAACAGCGCACCCGCTACGACCTGGAGATGCTCGAGGCCACCGGCTCCTGTGCCGGCATCGAGAACTATTCGCGCTACCTCACCGGCCGCAAGCCGGGCGAGCCGCCGCCGACGATGTTCGAATACATCCCCGACAACGCGCTGGTGTTCATCGACGAGAGCCACGTCACCATCCCGCAGATCGGCGGCATGTACCGCGGCGACTTCCGCCGCAAGGCGACGCTGGCCGAATACGGCTTCCGCCTGCCCTCGTGCATGGACAACCGCCCGCTTCGCTTCGAGGAATGGGACGCCATGCGCCCCGACACGATCGCCGTCTCCGCGACCCCCGGCAACTGGGAGATGGAGCAGGCCGGCGGCGTCTTCGCCGAGCAGGTGATCCGGCCGACCGGGCTGATCGACCCGCCGGTGGAGATCCGCTCCGCCAAGACGCAGGTCGACGACGTGCTCGGCGAGATCCGCGACACCGCGCAGCGCGGCTACCGCACCCTCGTCACCGTGCTGACCAAGCGCATGGCCGAGGACCTGACCGAATACCTGCACGAGCAGGGAGTTCGTGTCCGGTACATGCACTCCGACATCGACACGCTGGAGCGCATCGAGATCATCCGCGACCTGCGGCTCGGCGCCTTCGACGTGCTGGTCGGCATCAACCTCTTGCGCGAGGGCCTCGACATTCCCGAATGCGGCTTCGTCGCCATCCTCGACGCCGACAAGGAAGGTTTCCTGCGCTCGGAGACCTCGCTGATCCAGACGATCGGCCGCGCGGCGCGAAACGTCGACGGCAAGGTCATCCTCTATGCCGACCAGATCACCGGCTCGATGCAGCGGGCGATGGACGAGACGGCCCGCCGCCGCGAGAAGCAGATGGCCTACAATGCCGAGCACGGCATCACGCCGGAATCGGTCAAGGCAAGGATCTCCGACATCCTCGACTCGGTCTACGAGCGCGACCACGTCCGCGCCGACATTTCCGGCGTCTCCGGCAAGGGTTTTGCCGATGGCGGCAACCTCGTCGGCGCCAACCTGCAGACCCATCTCAACGCGCTGGAAAAGCAGATGCGCGACGCCGCGGCCGACCTCGACTTCGAAAAGGCCGCCCGCATCCGCGACGAGATCAAGCGCCTCAAGGCCGCCGAACTCGCCGTGATGGACGACCCCATGGCGCGGGAGGAGGCAAGGAGCCTGGAAAGAAGCGGCAAGGCTGGCCGCCCCTCATCCGCCCTGCCGGGCACCACCGCGTCTGACGGGGAGAAGGGACAAGCCGCAGCCTCTCGATCCCCCTCGCCCCGCCAGCCGGCAGACGGCCGGGTTGAGGGGCAAAGCCTCTTCCAGAAACCCTCGCTCGACGACATGGGTCCGGGGACCGACACCGAAATCCCTTCTCCCCGTTCCCGCGGAGACGGAGCCCGAGGGGCGGATGAGGGGCAGTCGCTGTTCCGGAAAAACAGCTTGGACGAAATGACCGTCGGCCGCACCGAAAAGCCGGTCACGGGCGCCCTGCCGGAAAAGCCCGAAGCGGCAAAGGGCACGAAGAAGCGCTTCTCGCCGCTGCTCGAAGGCCAGCCGGAGCGCGGCGACGCCCCCGCCCCGCGCCCGTCATCCCCCACGCCGTCATCAGGCGCCCCCCGGGGCTCCACCGACGACGCCAAGCCCGTCGTCCGCGGCAAGGTCGGCGTCGGCAGCTACGAGGATCCGGGCGAGGAGAAGCGGAAGGCCAAAGGCAAGGGCAAGACGGGGCGGCCGGGGCGGTAGCACCCCCGACGGGGGCGGACCGGGGCGACAGATCCTGCGTGCCGCCCCATTCTCTCCCGTCATGCCGGACTCGATCCGGCATCCAGCGCGCGATGTCCATCGCGCAGAAGACTCTTCCATTTGAAGGGTCCTGAGACTTCATTCACGGCGCAGACGCGCCGTGTCTGGATGCCGGATCCAGTCCGGCATGACGGGTGAAACAGACCGCCATGCAACCCCGACTTGCCTTCACGCAAGACCACCCGCATCATCGCCGCATGAAGGGCTACGTCTACATCCTCGCCTCACAACGCAACAGCACGCTCTACACCGGCGTAACCACCGACCTGCCGCGTCGTCTCTTCGAGCACCAGAACGACCTGACGCCCGGCTTCACCTCCCGCTACGGCGTCAAGACGCTGGTCTGGTTCGAAGAACACGACCTCGTCACCGACGCCATCGCCCGTGAGAAAGCCATCAAGAACTGGCCGCGCCGATGGAAGCTCGACCTGATCGAGACCGCCAATCCGGACTGGGACGACATCGCACATTACTTGCACGGCCTGTGATCGGCCCCGCCCGCACCAACACTCTCCACCCGTCATCCCGGACTTGATCCGGGATCCAGCCACCGCGCGTCCGCGCGGTGAATGACTCTCTTGACGATGAAAAAATGCATCTCCCGCGCGATGGACATCGCGCACTGGATGCCGGATCAAGTCCGGCATGAAGGAGAATCTGTTGACCGTCGTCCGCGGCAAGATCGGCGCCGGCTCCTACGAGGACCCCGCCGAGCAGGCGCGTAAGGCCAAGACGGGCCGGCCGGGACGGTAGCCAGTCCCACGCCGTCCTTTTCTTCCGTCATCCCGGACCTGATCCGGCATCCAGCGCACGATGTCCATCGCGCAGTAGACTCCTTTTCGTGATTGCCATGAAGTCATTCACGGCGCCGACGCGCCGTGGCTGGATGCCGGATCAGGTCCGGCATGTTTTTCACCGATGTTGGTCAATCGAAAATGGAACCACTAACATTCTGCGATAGTGTAGCTAAAGCGTTGTCAATGGCCTGAAAGACCGCGCGAAAACGCTGGAAGTCCTCAACGGAATCCGACTGCAGAAGATCTGAGACAAGCCTGTCTTGGGCTTTCGACTTACCACTATCAGAGAACTGAAACGGCTCAACCGATCCAGCAGCATCTTCCGAGTATGCCGTAAAATAATTGCGGTTACTTTGGTAGAGGGATTTGATCAAACGGTCCGGAAACAGCCCCTCAATTGGAAATCCGTTTCGGACGGAAACAAAGTGTCTGTTGCTTTCGAAGGAAACCGGCGGCTTCCTACCACCAAGATAACCTTGAAGATCCTTCCTATATTTTACGCCAGCTTCATCACCATCAAGTACAGTAACAAACACGCATTCCTTAGATACAAATTCATACGTAACTCTCACAAATTCCGCTAGATCTCTAACACCAGTAAATGTGATGAATTTCGCTTTCTCAATATGAGTGAATTCTCCATCTCCAATGAGTTTGATGTCCTTCATGTGACGAAAAACGGACTCAAAGATCGACCTATCAGTCTTACCCTCAACGGCAATATTATAAGGAGCAAGATTGTAGTAATCTGAGAACTTGACGCCGATGGATTTCCTGATTTTATAAGTCGCATCATTAAAATTCTGAAATTTCGAAACGACAGTATTCCCCGAATTTTTTTCGCATCCAAGAATATTTTCAACATTTTTAGGAACAAATGCGAGAGAATGCGTTGTAATGATCACGGTTGAGTGTGCCGCCAGATTCGATATTAGGTTATTGACCGTTTTTGTTAGCTCTGGATGCAGATATGATTCAGGCTCCTCGACAATCCAAAGAACGTCTTTTCCCTCGTTTCTTTTTCTTTCATCAATCCAACGAAGGCCTGAAAATATTGCGGCTGCCTGAATTCCAGTTCCTTTTCTTGATAGTTCAGTGCTGATATTGTCAGATATCATAAAATCAATTTTACTAACCAAAGAATCAATAGAAGACTCGGATATTGATATATCAGCGGCTATATCCGCCAAACCTGCATCTGACAGATATTCGTTGATCGAAATTGAGGTGTTTGCCAGTATGGAATTAACCGCAGGGACGACGGAAACTATTGCCGGATTTATTTCGCTTTTTAATTCAGGAAATATAAAATCAGTGAATATATCTGAAAAACTTTTTGCAGAAGGAACATAATACACCTTGAAATGCTCAAAGATTAAATCAAGAAGTTCACCCTGTATTCGTGAATACTGAGCATTCTTTGCTCCATCTTTAGGTCTTTTTACGTTTCCAAAGAATTGGTAAACGGGCTTCCGTTCGGCAAAATACAAATTAAGCGATACTATCCCATCACTTTCCGGTGGGTTTTCATGTAAATTTCTGAGTTGATCGTGAAGCTCCAGGAATTCTCTGTCCCAATCCAAAACTTCCTCTGGCTTAAAGAACACGGTTATACTCGTCTTCTCCCTCACGATTCCATGTGGAAGATCAATCTTTGGGTCGTATTTATTTTGAACTTTCCCGGAGAAGAAAATCTCTAAAGCTCGGGCTATATTAGATTTTCCAGAGTTATTTGGCCCTACGATACTAACAAGACTAGGAGTGTCAAAACTTATTTCATTTCTAATCGTACGATAGTTTTTTATTCTTACAGATGCTATCTTCAATGCAGCCTCCCTAAAATTACCATAAACTCTAAATCGATTCGGATGCTTTTAGTATCGTCAAATAAGGCATTGACCGACCGTACCTCTCAATCCGGGCACACCCACCCCCATTCCCCCAACAAAATCAACACCCCCACCCCCACGTCATCCTCACCCCTCACCCCCGTGCCACAATCCCCCCATCCCGCCGCGGATACACCGCAAGGCGTTGCGGCGAGGCGGGGACGGCGCGGGGTGTGAGGGAGGGACGCGAGACCTCACGGTCCGGGCCTGCGAGACTGGTCCCCTCCGGTGACGGCGGGCCTTTGGCCCGAGTTGCGCACCGGACGTGCCCGAGCGGCGGCACACAGAGCGCCCGCCCTCACCGGCGGGCGAGGCAGAGGACCGCGTTTGCGGGCAGAAACCGCCGAACGGGGCGCTGAAAGGTGCCACATACAACACTTTCAGATGAGGCAGCTTCCAGCGCCCCGTCCGAAACAGCAGGCGTGAACCGCGACGGCTTGCCGGGCGTGGCCGCAGGCGCATGCGTGGATGGCGCAAGCCGAATGGCAGATGGCGCACAAGCGGGCATCCGCGCAGGAGGAGCCGAAAGGTGGCGAGGACGGGCGGACATCACTTCGGTGCAGATCGACACGGTCGCTCGGGCTGGATCCCCCAGTCAGGATGGCCCCGTCAGGAAGGCCCAGTCCACGCCGCCCAGTCCACGCCGGCCAGTCCACACCGCCCAGTCCGAACCATTCAGTCCGCACCGCCCAGTCCACACCGCTCGGGCACGGTCGCGCAGCCAAGTTTACGCAGGCGAGTTCGCGCGGGCAGGATCGCGCAGGCAGGGTCTTGCGGTCGGGCGCCGCGCCGGCGAGCCGTCCCTTCGCCGCCGCCATCGCCGACCGATCGCGCGGCCATGCCCTCGCCTGCCCTCCTTCCGCACGCCATCGCCGCCGCCCTGTCCACCAGCCCATGGAGCCGAACGATGTCCGACGACCCATTCCAGCTCGACCGGACCGATGCCGCCGGCCGCCGCCTCGATCCGCCGATCCACCGGGAGGTGGAGCGGGCCGCCTGCGCCCTGCTGCTCTTTCCGGAATTCGTCTGCCGCCGCCCTCCGTGCCGGCGGGCGCTGAGCTGCGTCCTGCTCGACGGCCGGGACCGCCGGCCCTGCCTCGGCGAGGCGACGCCTTCGGCGCGCGCGCTGCACCGGGCATCTGCTGCGAGGCGCTGCGGCTGATCGAGATGCTGGCCTTCGGGCCGTCGACGCCGGTCACGCCGCCCAGCCGCGACCCGGACGAGCGCGAGGTGCAGGAGGCGGCGGCCGCGATCGTGCGCGCGATGCTGCCGCGCGGCGGCCTGCTGGAGGCGCGGTTTAACACATGGCATCGCACCCGCAAGGCCGCGACCGCTCCGCCCTATGCGGGCCGCGACCTCGCGGAATACCGGCACTTCCTGCGTTTCATCAACGCCCGGCGGATCGCCCCGGAGCTGAAGTGCCGCCCGAACGCCCCGTCCATCCGGACGGCGCACCCGTAATGCCTGCCATGTCGGTGAAGACTTGGGCAGTTGTGCTGGCAGTCGCGGCTGCAATGGCTGCGCTGGCGATGACGGCTGCGATCGCTGTGATCGCGATGATGCCTGTGAGGCTGGTCATGGCGGCGACCGCTGTGACGGCCATGACGACAGTGACGTAAGTGACGGTGGTCATGCCCGCCATGCCTGGAAGGCAACCGCTTCGGTCCCGCGGCGGCACCGAAGCCGCCTTGACGCCGCGTTGCCCCGTGGGCCGCTACTCGGCCGCCGCCCTGTCGGCGCCCGCCTCGAGCACCGCGGCAAAGGCCGCCGCGATCACCTCCGGGCCCGCGCCCGGCCGGGTCGCGTCGGCGGACAGGATCTGACGGTAGCGGCGTGCGCCCGGAACCCCCTGGAACAGGCCGACCATATGGCGGGTCACGTGGTTCAGCCGTCCGCCGCCGGCGATCACGCCGTCCGCATAGGCCATCATCGCATCACGCACGCCTTCCCAGAAGGCGGTGTCGGACGGCGCGCCACCGTCTCCCCCGCGGAGAGCGGGCGCATTCCGGACGAGGGAACCGCCAGCGGCGGCGCTGGCGGCAGCACCGCCCTCGTCGCGTCGCGCTGCACCACACGTCTCCCCGCTGCCAGGAACGGGGCGCGGGTCGCCGGTGCTGGCAGACAGGCCGTCTGCGGCATCGCGTGGGCCACCTCCTTCTTCCCGCCGAGAAGAGGACCCGATTGGCCGGACGAGCGAGCGGTTCTCGACGGCTGCGGACGGCGATGCATCGCCGTTGCGGATGCCCACCGGCGCGAACACCGCATCCACGCCGGTCAGTACGCTGCTGTCCTGATAGGCGGCGCGGCCGAGCATGGCGCCATCCAGCGCCTCCCCAGGCCTGCAAATCTCTGCCTGTGCCTGCTCCAGCGTGTGCAGGCCGCCGTTGAGGCCGACGAACAGGTCCGGGTTCTCCGCCTTCAGGCGGCGCACGAGACCATAGTCGAGCGGCGGGATGTCGCGGTTTTCCTTCGGAGACAGCCCCTGCAGCCAGGCCTTGCGGGCGTGCACCCAGACGGCGTCGACGCCGGCCGCCTTCACGCGCGCGACGAGGTCGCGCAGGGCGATCTCCGGCACCTGGTCGTCGATGCCGATGCGGCACTTCACGGTGACCGGGATCTTCACCGCCGCCTTCATCGCCGCAACGCAATCGGCGACCAGTTGCGGCTCGCGCATCAGGCAGGCGCCGAAGGTGCCGGATTGAACCCGGTCGGAAGGGCAGCCGACGTTCAGGTTGATCTCGTCATAGCCGAATTCCGCGCCGATGCGGGCCGACTCGGCGAGTTTTGCGGGATCGTTGCCGCCGAGCTGCAGCGCCAGCGGGTGCTCGACGGCGTCGAAGCCGAGCAGCCTGTCGCGGTTGCCGCGAAGGATGGCATCGGCGACGATCATTTCGGTGTAGAGCACGGCGCTCTTCGTCAGCTGCCTAGCGAAATAGCGGTAATGGCGGTCGGACCAGTCGATCATGGGCGCCGTGGCGAAAAGCTTCGTCCCGGAAATCAACGCCTTCTCATAAAAATCAGACACTTGCGTCTCTTCCTGCTTGTCTCATTTGACGCGGTTTCAGCTCTTTTTTGCCCATTTGCATCGTGATATTGCTACATTGTAGCAAATGATTATGGCGTGTAGCAAATGGGTACCATTACTGAGCGAAAGCGGCGTGACGGATCAAAGGCTTATATTGCACAGATCCGGATAATGCGAGACGGTGCCACCGTTCACAGCGAGGCGCAGACGTTCGACCGGCGGCCGGCCGCCTCCGCCTGGCTCAAGAAGCGAGAGACCGAGCTTTCCGAACCCGGGGTCCTCAAGAAGCTCACCAAGCGTCAGGCAACACTGGCTGACGCAATTGACCGCTATATCAAAGAAAGCCGCCGGCAGATGGGGCGGACAAAGGCGCAGTGCCTGGAGACGCTGAAAGGTTTTCCCATTGCATCTAAAGTGTGCCGGGACATCGGCTCGTCCGATATCGTCCAACTCGCCACCGAGCTGTCTGACGGGCGTGAGCCGCAGACCGTAGGCAATTATCTGTCCCATCTGGCGAGCGTATTCGCTATCGCCCGTCCCGCATGGGACATCGATCTCGATCGCAATGCGATGACCGATGCCGCGGTAGTGCTGAAACGTCTCGGAGTAACCTCGCGGTCGAAACAGCGCGACAGACGACCAACGCTCGCCGAACTGGACGCGCTGATGTCCTACTATGGCGATCGAGAAGTTCGCCATCCAAACGCCTTGCCGATGCGTCGCCTCGTCGCTTTTGCAATCTTCTCGACCCGACGACAGGAGGAAATAACGCGCATAACGTGGGAGGACCTGGATACGGAACACGGCCGTGTGCTGGTCAGGGACATGAAGAACCCCGGTGAAAAAATCGGCAATCACGTTTGGTGCGATTTGCCGACCGAAGCCTTGCGGATCGCGAATGCCATGCCACGCACGGCGGAGGCCAGAATATTCCCCTACGACAGCAAATCAGTCAGCGCATCTTTCACGCGCGCGTGCCTGTTGCTGGGTATAGATGATCTTCACTTCCACGATCTGCGACATGACGGCATATCACGCCTGTTCGAACTTGGCTGGAACATCCCGCATGTAGCGGCAGTCTCCGGGCACAGGTCATGGAACTCGCTCAAGAGGTATACCCATATCAGGCAACGCAGCGACAAGTACCTGGGCTGGGAATGGCTGAATGAAATCGCGCCGGAGGTTCAGGATGAGAGCGCCACATGAGAAGCCTTCTCGCACTTTTGCATCTTGGCGGAAGGCGTGACAGTAAATCTACCGTGTCTTAAGCATTGACTTTACGAGGTTATCCAGCCACGGCGCGCGGCCAAATTACTGGCGGGGAGCCATGCCGGCGTAGTTGCCTGGAGCCGCGACGCCGACCCGCGGCTGGGCAAGTTAAGAAAATGTTCCGGATGTATGCGCAGTATTCCGAGAGGCGCGACTTGTCATTGCGTACGCGCCGGCTTCATCCGCTGAGCTTGATCCTAAACGTTGCTCGACCTGCCGCAGCGTCACCACTTAAGTTGTGAAGCAATTGCCCGCAATCCTTAAGTGCGCTATCCGTGAGGTGCACAGCATCTATGGGGGCAGGTATGGGTATCGTTCTGAAAGTTGGAGCCGGCTATTGGGTCGATATGGCCAACTTCGACTATGACATTGGCAGCGTAGGAAGCGCGGACATTGTGTCCTTTAGCTCGACGCAGATTGTCGGCTACATCTCCGGTGAGAAAATCACCATCAAAGGCTCTGGCTTCACGACGGACGCCGAGGGATACCTCAAGCCAGCCGGCACCATCAAAAGCGTCCAACTGAGCTACGCCGGCGAAACGTCGATTTCGCTCACCGGCCTGAACCTCTCAGTGACGACTCTGGTCAAGGTCGCGGAGTCGGGCTCGGAGACGCAGGCGCTTTCACTGCTCAAGTCCACCCTGAAGGGCGACGACAAGATGAGCGGCGGGCAGTATGCCGATATCATTTATGGCTACGATGGAAATGATACGCTCGTCGGAAACGCCGGACGCGACAAGCTTTATGGCGGCGCTGGCAACGACAAGCTCTATGGCGGAGCCAGTGGTGACAAGCTGTACGGCGGCGCTGGCAAGGACACATTCATCTTCAAGAAGCTCAGCGACAGCACCGTGTCCGGGACCGGTCGCGACACGATCTATGACTTCAGCAAAAAGCAGGGCGACAAGATCGACCTGAGCGCGATCGACGCAAACTCGAAGGCTTCTGGCAACCAGTCATTCAAGTTCATCGGTGCAGACGACTTCAACGGCAAGGCCGGCGAACTGCGCTACATCAAGAACAAGTCGGACACGTATATACAGGCTGACGTGAACGGCGATCGGAAAGCCGACTTCGGTATTCACCTAGACGATGGTCTGTCGTTTTCGAAGGGCGACTTCCTGCTCTGATTGATAGATCAATCGCTGAATCTCGAGGGCTCGCATCGGTGGGCCCTTTTTCGTTTCTAAGTGTGATTGACTCCGCCGGCCATGAGAACATATTAAGAACAAACCGGCGAATGCGGCCGCCACCCTAACAACCCGACAGCATCCCTGCTGTGACCATCACAGGAGAACGAGGACGTGTGCCCAGCCTCTGGCGCAACCCCCGCAAATGAAGAAATCAGCGAACTCGATATCGTGCTTGCCTACCACGACGGCAATGCCCGCGCCGCGATCGAGACGCTGTTGAAGGACTGCCAGGACCTCCGCCTGCAGCTGGCGCTCGCAGAGGGCGCAATGAGCAAAGGCATGACGCGTGGCTGGTCCCCGCGCTACGAGCGAGACGATGCCTGAGGGATACGTGCGCGAGTTGGTTCATCCAGGCGTGCGCGCCAAAATGCACTGCCTGTCGAAAGCGGAAGAGGTCGGCCAGCTTGTCAAGGTGCGGTGCGGCTACTGCAACGTCACCCATTTCTACCGGCCAGGCCATATCGTCCAACTCATTGGAGACCTGACTATTCTCGAACTCGACGGAAGCTTCCGGTGCAGCCGCTGCGGAAAGAAGGATGCGGTGAACGCCACCCTCGTGCATCCGAGCGCTGCGGAGAGGGCGAAGATGACAGTTCGCCACCTGGTTGGGATCAAAAACGTGAAGGTGCCGGTGTGGAAGGACGTCCGCGGGTAACGGCGTCAGCTTGACAGTGCTCTAAGAACGCCGCCACGTTTGGGACAGGAGGACCGCCATGTGCAACCTGTACAATGTCACGACGAACCAGCTTGCGATCCTTCAGGCAACGCGAGCGATGATCGATAGTTTGGGCAACCTCGAACCGTCGCTGGACATCTATCCCGATTACAAGGCGCCAATCGTGCGCAACACTCCGGCCGGTCGCGAGGCTGCCATGGTGCGGTGGGGACTACCGTCCTCGAGACAAGGCTCTCTTCCAGGCGGCACAAAAGCGCGCCGAAAAGCTTCGCGCCAAGGGCAAGGACGTCGACTTCATCGAGTTGATGCGCATGGAGCCGGACGGCGGCACAACCAACGTCCGCAACACCTCAAGCAAGCACTGGACCCGCTGGCTGGGGGTGGACAACCGTTGCGTCGTGCCGTTCACCCGTTTTGCTGAGCCGGATCCCGCAAGCAAGGCCGAGGGAGCCAGGACGCCGAACGCGTGGTTCGCAGCCGATGAGAACCAGCCGCTGCTGTTCTTCGCGGGAATTTGGGTGCCGCAGTGGGAAAGCGTCCGGAAGGTCAAGGAGGGCATGATCACGACCGATCTTTTCGGATTTCTGACGACCGAACCGAATGGCGTGGTCGCGCCGATCCACCAGAAGGCAATGCCTGTGATTCTTCGGCCCGGAGACGAAACCGAGACTTGGCTCACAGCGCCCTGGGAGGAAGCAAAACGACTTCAGCGCCCGTTGCCCGACACAGACCTTCTGCTTGTGCAGCCGCCCCTGCCGGCTGGATAGCCTGGGTAACCCTAGCGCCGCTCACCCCAATAGACTTGCTGCGCTTCCTCCAGGCCATTGAGAGGAGGTACCTCAACAGGGCGGCCCTTTCTCCCTCGTGCCGGCTCAAGGCCAGCAGTTCCATCAGTTTTGCCTTGATGAATTCACCTCGTGCCTCGCTCATTCGGCGCCCCTCGCTACGTGACCCGGCAAGCAAATTAGTTAAAAATTGGGGAATTGCACCTAGAATTGCATCACTCGCGTTTGCGCGGGTGAGCTGTGTATGAGGTTATGCAGCAGCCCGGCGGCATGTGCAATGTCGCCGGGTTTCAATTTAAATGCTGTGTTCACACTTGCCGAGTTTATTTCCTCAACCGTACCGAAATCGCGGAATCAGACCTTCCCGAAGCGACATTTCACGTCGTAGACAGAGACCGGCTCGTTCATCGCGAGCCTCCCTCGCGTCGAACTGGAGCCAAACAGCGGCGCGCTACTGCCCCGCCCCCGTGCGGGGCTTTTTTCGCGCCCAGTGGTTGACACCTCCGGCTTCCTGGCACTCAATGTTTGCAACTTGCGATGTAGATCAAGGCTGACATTTTCAGATTTGGTAGTGAACGCGTGGATGAGCTGATCGAGACGATATACGCTGCATTCTTAGGCGAGACGAGCTGGCAGGACTTTCTCGACCGACTGAATGGCGCTCATCCAGGTGCGCTCTCCACTCTTTTCTTTCATGATCTGCGGGCGAGCACTGGCGCGGTCGCCTACGTTTCCGGCACAGAGGGTCGGGAGCGAGCGCTCCAAGACTATGAGAGCTACTACAGCAATTTGAACCCATGGATGCGCAAGGTCGCAACGACCCCCATCGGCAAGGGCATCATCGGCGAAGAGATCGTCTCCCGCGACGAGTTCAATCGCAGCGAATACTACAACGACTACATCTGCCGAAACGGCTTGGAAACCGGCATTGGTCTGACCCTTCATAGGGATAATGGCTGCTACTTTCTGCTAAGCACACTCACGGACGACGAGGACCTTGATCGCAATCTCGAACGCGCTGAGACACTAACGCGAATTGCCCCGCATCTGCAGCGCGCATTCCGATATTACCGATCAGGCGCATTCCATGCATCCGCTCTCAATCTGGGAGAAGGCATCGGCCACGCGAGCGGAATAGGTCTCGTTGTGGTCAATGACGAGCTGCGTGTGGTCCGGGCATCCTCCGCCGGGGGCGAGGTCCTTGCTGCCGGCGAACCGGCCGGTTTCGACGCCATGGGGAAAGTCAGGTTCGCAGACCCAGATTTACAGTCACGGCTGCGGCTTATGCTGGATCGCCGGCGGTCGGCACAGGCGGCACACATTTTTCGCGATCCCCGGTTCGGCGTCCAATTCGTCAGGTTCACCGGCAATCCGGCTTTGGAGTTCTTTGCCGCACCAATGGTGGCCATCCTGTTTGGCGAAACCGTTCCCAAAATTCGGCCCCACCTTTTGGAGGTCGCGAAAACACACGGGCTTTCGCCGGCGGAACTACGGGTGTTCTCCAGTATCGTGGCCGGGCAAAGCCTCACAGAAATCGCTCGGTCAAATGGCGTCAAACGAGAGACAGTGCGCACACAGTTGAAGTCCATCTTCGCTAAAACCGGGACGGCAAGCCAGGCTGACGTGGTGCGATTGGCCACTGGTATCCTCCGCCTGAACTGAAGAGCGCGTCAACAGCTACACCACCGCTGCGGACCGTACACTTGTTGATCCTTGCCTAACCAGAACACCGGAACCGCCCACACGAGCCATGCAGAAAATGCAGACATCCCCCGGTCGGGGGATGCCGGGAGGCCAGATGCCGGATAGCCCGATACTAAACGAAGCCATTCTGGAGGGTATTCATATGGGGCAACCAACATCCAACATCAGCCGGACATTGAACGGCTTTTCGAGCGTCGTCGTAGGAGGTGATACCTATTGGTGGAGCGCCGACCGCCATCTTCTGCATATCGACGTCTGGGTGCCGATGAGCTCCGCCGCGCAAACGGCAACTTTCTCCCTCACGGGCTCTGATTGGGGGATGGCGCTGCTGCGTTTCGCCGGCAACGCCAAGGCTGTCATTAACGATTCCGCCACAGGCAGCGGCAGGTACATCGAGCATGTCGCCCTCAGCAATGCTGGCGGCAACTCGGTCACCTTGAACAAGACGACCGTCGCCGTGATCACCGGCAGTTCTGGCGCAGACAAGATCACTATCGGCTCGACATTCGTGGGCGCCCTGCACCTCGGGACCGGAAACGACACCGTGGTCACCAAAGCTGGCTACGTCGAAACGATCAACGTCGGCGACGGCAACAACAACGTGACCGTTGGCAAAGGCGGCGCGGGCGTCATCCTTGCCGGCAGAGACCAGGACCGCATCACCGTGAACGGCGATGTCGACAGCATTCTTGCCGGCCACGGCGACGACACGATCAAGGCCGGCAAGGGCTGGGTGGGCACCATTGACGCCGACCGCGGCAACGACGCGGTCATCCTCGGCAGCGGTGGTGCGGGCTACATCTCGCTCGGACGCGATTCCGATCTCATCAAGGTCAGCCGCCTCGCGGACAAGTCCATGACTGTCGTGATCGACGGTGGTTCCCGCGTTTCCAGCCCGTCCAACAAGGATTCCGATACCATCGACTTTTCCGCTTTCACCACAAAGATGACAGTTGCTCTCAGCGGCACCTACACCGTCCAGACAGGGCACGGCAATTTCCTGATCCGCAACTTCGAAAATGCCACCGGCGGCAAGGGAAACGATGTTTTAATTGGCGATGATGAAAACAACATCCTTCGCGGTGGCGCCGGTAGAGATACCCTGATCGGCGGGAAGGGAGCGGACGACCTCTATGGCGGCAAAGGGGCAGACACCTTTGTGTTCAAGTCCGTGACGGAGCTCTCCAAGTCCAAAGGCCAGACCGACTCGATCTTCGACTTTTCACGCAAGGAAAAGGATCTGATCGATTTTTCCGGGATTGACGCCAACACAGCAAAGAAGGGCAACCAGGCGTTCGACTTTATCGGCACAGACAGTTTCTCCAAGACTGCGGGAGAGCTCCGCTATGTGAAAGAGCGGGCCGACACTTACGTCTATGGCGACGTTAACGGCGACGGCAAGGCGGATTTCGTCCTCCACATCGACAACATCGTCAACTTCAAGGCCGGAGATTTCATTCTTTGATGAGGCGTGATCCCTGGTGGGTCCACGCTATCTTGATCGTCGCCGCATTGAGCGCGGCGGCGAGTTTCGCGGGGCGGCTTGGGCAGGCGCTTGGCTGGTGGTGATCCGGCCTGGGATGTGGACCCGCCCTTCACCATTAAGGCAACCACAGCAGCCAACTTGGCCCCGAGTATGACCTTGACCGCCCATTTGAACGTGCCGTTCAGGTCTCTACTCCGGAATATGGTTATTCCGCAGAACTTCCTACTTAGCTTCTATTATCGCTTGTTCGATGAGGTAGTGCAGCATACCCAGCTTCTCACCCTCAGCGAGCGTCCGAGCTTCGACGAGGCGCTCCAGTATGCGCATTCCAGTCTGCATCGAGATTCTCTGTTAAGGTTTGCCACTGCGCTCTACACTTCAGATTCCGACTTAGCAATGACGGAACCACAACTCAGCGATGCAGCCATTAAATGGACATAACGAGCCATTTCAGCTCTATAACCACGCGACTCAAATGAACCCGAGTTTCACGGCAATCCACTTGCCAAAGGTCGCGAGGGTCGCACCGAATGCCGCGGCCACCATCACGATTAACAAGCGCATGCCAATAAAGCGCTCCTTCCAGCGCCCGATATCGGCAGTGATCGGCTCCATCGTCTTAAGGCGGGAATCGAGATCGGAGAGTTTTCGGTCCACATCGTCGATGCGGCGATCCATGGCCTCCGACTTCTGGTACTGTTGCTTTCGATCCACCCTCGCCTGATCTTGATCGGCGAGGATGCGGTCGACCTTGGCATCAAGGGAGCCGAGCTGCTGGTGCACGGCGGCATCAATTTCGGGTGGTGACATCTCGGCTCCAAAGCGACGCTGTGTGGTTGGACGATCGAAGGATTCAATCAGGCCCTCTTGCGGTTGCGGATAAGCCACCAGACGAACGTCCCGATGCTGATTATCCCGGCAATGGCCGCCTGGGTCTCTGCGCTATTCGCAGCGGCATCGCCGAGGAGTATGCCCGCTCCGAACTGGAGGCCGATGCGGACGAGCTGTTCAATGCTACCCATGGTGCTTTCCTTTCTGGGCTTTAGGAGGCCGAGAGAATGGCCGCGTGGAATTTCTGCGCGTAGCCGGCGATGTCGTCGGCGCGATCGAGCCCGTTGATGATCCGCCGGGCATTCTTCCAGTCGGCGCTGGTTTCGTTGAAGTAGTCGGCCAGCTTCTTCCCGGTGAAGCGACCATTGATCATGCCGTCGAACATGATGCGCGTGGCGATGGCATCGAGCGTGGCATCGCCAGGCGAGTTCTCCAGGCCATAGGTCCGATAGTTCGCCCGACCGGTGATCTGCACCAGCCCACGTCCCCGGTATCGCCAGCCGTCGCCCGACGCTTCGTTGCCGTTTCCGATGCGATTGGCATAGGCGCGGTTTGCGATCCGCTCCGGCTGGCGGGCGTAGGCGTTCGCCTGCGCGACGGTGAAGTATTTCGAGAACGTATTGCGCAGGCCGGCGGCCGAATAGTTCAGGTTCTCGGTGATCGGCTCCATCGTCTGGCCGGTTTCGAGAAAGGCGGTCGCCAGCATGTAAGCCAGCCAGCGGGCGTCGGTCAGGCCGTCCGCCTGCCACTTGTTCAGGATGGTCTCCATCCCCTTGACCTGTCCCTGTGTCAACCGGCCGCCAAATAGCGGCGAGCGCACAGACGCATAGAATGCGCTGCGGTTCATGATGCTTCCTTTCAGATCGAACGATTTTTGCGCGGGGCCTTGGCAACCCAAGGTCGCAATGCAACAATGCTCGCCTGCCCCTCGGCGGGCCGGGCGCGACTGCTAAATTCCCCAAGAATGAAGTCGGGCGAGCTTCCCCGTTCGTCGCCTGCCTGTTCAGGCCGCCCGTCAGTCGCCATAGCTCAAATGAGCAGGGATCACGCGACTATGGAATCGTGATACATCCTCTTCGCCCACCTTGCCGGGCGCGGGCGCGGCTGCCTATTTTCCCAATAGACTCCGGACGAACGTTAAGTTCGCCGCTTGAGCAATCAAGCCGCCCGGATTGGAACATTGTGACAGGCGTATCAATCATCAGGGCACCCCTGCCTACCGCCGGCGTTTGCGGCAACTATCCTTTTTTTGTATCGACCGGATACGGACGCACAGGTATGCCATAACGACTTGATTTGGCATCCTTTACTCGCCCTCATCGGGTCGGGCGTGACAGCCCCTCACCTTAATGTCAGGCGATCTGTTTTGCGTTCGCCGCCTCCCCGGGCCGCCCGTTAAACCCTCTCTAGCGCTTATCCTTGCCGGCACTTCCTGTCGGCTGCCGCAGCTCGAGCGACGTGGTTGCACCACCGGTCCGGTCGGCCTTGTGGCTGACGGTGACAATCCGATAGCTGCCGTCCACACCGGGCCGCGTTCCACTCAGGATCAGCATCGCCTCAGCCTGGGCCGACGGCGTCAGATCGAGCACGACCGTGCCCTCGCCGCCCTCGCGCTCGGCCTCGCGCTTGCGGGCCTCGGCAATGTCCTTCGCCTGCGTCTTGTCACCGGCCGTCGAGCGAATGACGTTGGTCGCATCGGGCAGGTCGCGATCCGTTTCGAATTCGATCTCCTCCTGCTCGAACTTTGCCTTTTCACGGTCGAAGTATTGCACCTTCGCCTTGGTGAAGCTCCGGCGTCCCGTGAACGGCGCAATGTCCCAGGAGATCAGGTTGCCCCCGGGACCGGAGAACGCGACGACGGCGGCAAGTGGACTGCTGCCCCGCTTCATCAGGATCGCCTGTGTCCCGCGAAGCTTGAAGGTACCGCCCACCTCCCGTGCGATCCGCTGGCCAAGCGCAAGGAAGCTCTCCCCCTCCGATGCCCAGTAGCTGCGCTCGATCTTCCCGAGGTCCGGATCGATCGTGATAGAATAGCCGGCCGCCTTCGCCGCCTCCGACAGGAAATCCTCGAGCGTGGCGTCGTCCTTGTGGAACGACTGCCCTTCCTTGACCTTGCCGCGGCTGTCGAAGCCCTTGGCGCCCACGACAAGAAGCGAGCCGCCTCCCCTCGTCCCGGTCGAGCGAACCGTATCGACGATACCGAGAAACACTGTCGCGCCCTGAAGCGCAACGGAGACCGCGGCACCCTCCCTCGGCAGGCGAACCTGTCCACCCCTGTCGTCGAGGGTCAGCGAACACGTGTCGCTCGCTGTTCCTTCCTTGTCCGTTACATCGACACTGATCAGGAACGGCTTCATCGCCGCCGACATGTCTTGACCATCGACGGTTACTTTCCAGTCCACAGACCACGGCATGATTTATCCGAACAAGGTGACGACCTTCACCGCCGGCGTCGCCTGCACGGGAAGGTCGGGAATGTTGACGATGGCGCCTTGCGGCAGCAGCATTCCGACTGCCGCAAGGCCTGGATTGATCGCGTAGGTCTCCTCGAGGAGCCCGCGCCCACGCACGCCATGGACGCGCCAGAGCAAGGCGTCGAGGGTGACACCCTCCCGCTCAACGGTGATTGTTCTTGGCATGGTTTCCTCAGTGCAGGGCGTTGAACAGCGACAGAAGCCCCTGGATGATCTGCTGCCCCGCGCCGGCGTCCGGCTCGGTCTTGATCATCGCGATCGAGTGTTTCACGACGAAGGGCACGCCGGTGCGCGTGAGTTCGGAATGGCTCTCGGTGATGCTGGTGATTGCAAACCAGCCATATCGATAGCCATCGCCCCGCATCAGCGGAAACCGTGTGCCGGCCCGCCGCATCTGGTGTGCGATTTCCAGTTCGTCGAGCCCGCCGATGCGAACCGGCAGGATCTGTCCGGAGAGGGTGATTTCGTCCTCACCCTCTCCGGTGAACTCCTTTGGCGGCAACGCGCCAATCACCGGCTTGGAGACGATCGAGGCCGTCGCCTGCCGTTCCATGGTGTCGATCGAAAACGGGCGCGTGTCGATCGAAAGCGTCCCGAGCATGTAGAGCATCGTTCATCCTACCGAATATTCCGTATCCGCGTGTACGCCGGCAAGCGCCGCCTTCACCCGCTGACCGATGGCATTGGCCGCCTGGTCACCGATTTCCTGCGGCGAAGCGTTGGTGGTGGCATGCACCACAACGCTCATATTGATCTGCGGCGCAGGCGGCGGGTTCATCACCTGCACCTGCTGGACGCCTGACGGCTGAGAGATCACCGTCGGCGTGCCGAGCAGGGAGACTTCCTGCGGCCCGCTCTCGGCAACCTCCTGTCGTTCAGGACTGCCGTTGGAGGAGGCAACCGGTGGCGCCGATCGCGAAGCGCTCTCGTCACGCGTCGGCTGTGCGTCCCTGCCCGGCCAGTATCCCCGATCGAGCATCAGCTCATGCCGGTCCCCCTCCCGAGCGCGGGACACAGGCGCGACGAGTGTCGGAAAGTTGGTGACCTGAACATCCTGGACGGCAGGCGTGCGTGATACATCGCCCAGGCCATCCCGGCGCTCGACCTTGTCGTCGAACGCATCCCTCGCCTCCGTCTTCGGCAAACCGTCGTCGCGTGAAGGCGGCATGTCTCTTCCCGGCCAGTCCTCCCGATCGAGCATCAACTCACGGTCAACGCCCTCCGCCTGCCGGGACGCGGGCGCACCGGCAGGCGGAATGCTATTGACCTGAACTTCCAGGACGGAAGGCGTGGGCGAGAGCTTGTCTGCGTCCTCGAGGTGTTCAACCTTGCCGTCGAACGAACCCACCTTCCCCGCCATCGGCGCTGCAACAGCCTCGCGCGACGGAGGCGCGTTCCTTCCCGGCCAGTATCCCCGATCAGGCGCCAGGTCGCGGTCGAGACGCTCGGTCCGCTGAGACAGAGGCGCGGTGTCCTCATGCCGCTGCAACAGCTGTTCTCGCCAACGACCTGCATCGTAGAACCACGCCGGATCAGGGCCATCATCGCGCGCTACGGGCATTTCCGCCGGCGCCCCCGAAACAGGCAGGTTCGTTACCTGCACCAGCTGGACACCGCTCGGCTGACTGATGACCGTTGGGATACCACGCAGAGATACATCCTGCGGGCCGCGCACCTGAGATGACGACGATTTCTCAACCACATCACTCGGCGGGGCGATATCGGGTGCGGTGACTGACGGTAGCCCGCTACCTTCTCTGACCGTGGACGCATCCGAAGACCGGCCGAGCGCACCGCCGGTCACCTCGAATCCGATTTGCTCCCGTAGCGCTCCACCCCTGGCCGCCTTGCCAAGCCAGAATTCCGGATCGAACAGCCATTCGAAGCCACTGCGTCCCCGTGCCTCGCGCGTGATGTCCGCCTCGATGGCGCGGGCTGCCAGTGCCTCCACGTCGCTGAGACTACCCTTCTGGTCGGGCCGCAGGGCTGCATCGGTTTCCCGCTCATAGGAACCCGGCGACGGATAGCCCGCCCCGAAGCCGAGTGGCGCTTGACGATCAGGCCTTGGCTGCGGAATGGCGATTTCGCCTTTCTGCCGAGACGCAGAAACATCCAACTTCTCTTCTGCCGCTTGCTGATAGGCACCTCGACCTGGGAACCGCGCGGTGATGTTCCCTCCACGAACACGACCAAGGTCGCGGTCGATCTCGTCCAGGACGCCTTTGATTTGACCGTGCCCGAGCTTGATCAGCGCCTGCCCGAAATATTCGTTTGCCGTCGCCCATGACGCATCCGGATTAAACTCCTGGTATCTTCGAATATACTCCGCCTGCGTCTGCTCATAATGAGCGTTGTCGCGGAAGGATTTCAACGCGTTCACCTGTGCCGACGCGTCGTCGATTGCCGTTGTGACGGTCTCGAGCACTGGATTTGCGACCGACGCGACCCCGGTCCCGATCTGGTTGGTGAACTTGCCCCACAGGTTGGACATCTTCTGGATCTTCGAGGCCGAATCCTCGAAGATCTGGTTCACATCCTTCAGCGCAGTGCCATCGACATTGCCCAGTTCCTTGAACAGTTTCTCGAGCTCCGGTCGCTGGGTGATCAGCGCGCGCATCCCCTTCTGCAGCTCGGAATCTGTGAAAATCATCGGCAGCTTGGCGAGATCACCCTTCGTCGCCTTCGCCGCCATCTCGACGAACACGTCAATGACGTCCTTGCCACTGGCTTTCGCCAGATCAAGTTCCTTGCGAATATCGATGCCGAACTTCTTGAACTTGTTCGATGTCTCCTCGGAATACATCTTGTTCAAGACGTTGCCGAGATAGGTCGCGGCCTCGCCGCTCGATCCGGCCTGGTTGCGCATCACCTGCAGGATAGCAACGATCTTCTGGAGCCCTTCGGTCCCCTCGTATCCAAGGGCCGCGAAGGCAGGCAGCAGTGAAGGAAGATACTGCGACATGTCGCGCAGCTCGAACTTCCCAGCCTTGCCGCCGGCCACCAGGATATCGAATGCGCGCTGCATTTCGGCGGCGCCGATCTGCATGGAACCGGCCATGGAATCCGCCGAAAGCGCGACATCGCTGATGGCTGCACCAGATGCCTGCGCCGTTACCGCGACCGATGGCAGAAAGCCAAGGGCGTCCTCGAGAGATCTTCCGGACGCAACCAGCGTTTCGAGACCCTCCGTAGCGTCGGCGAAACTCATTCGCGTATCGGAAGCGACCTTTTGTAGTGTCGCCATTGTCGGGCGGATCGCCTCAGCTCCTTTGTCGGCATTGAGCACGATGCGGTTGATCTGCCGCTCAACGTCCGCATAGTTCTTGTAGGCCTTGCCCGCGGCCAGGCTCGCAACAGCCAGCGCCGTTCCACCGCGCGCCGCCCACATCGCGATCCGCTGGCGACGTTCCTCGATGCTCGTCTCTCGTTCGATCATGACGCGCTCGAGCGCACGATCGCGGCGGGAAAGCTGGGCGCCACGGTCGGCAAGCGCGAGATCTCGTTCGGCGCGCTGTAGCCGGTTCATATTGCCGATGATCGCCTTTGTCTTCGCGCCGGTCTTGTCGTTGATATCGACGACGAGCGAGGCCGAAAGCTTTCCCATGTCCGTGATTTCCTCTCTATGGTGTACGCATGAATTCCGGCAGCATCTCCGAGAACATCAGATGCAGCCGCTCGCTGTCGGGCCAACGCAGCGCCTTCACGACAGCTGGCTGCAGGTCGGTCAGCCTGCAAAAAAGATGCCGCGGTGACGCAATCTCTCCGCTTCCCCAGTCGTCGATATCGCCCTGCGTCGGCAGCTGCATGGTCACGCGCCGCAACCATCGGCCATCAACCTTCAGCGGCACGAGCAGCCGGTATGATAGGAAGGCGCCCTGACCCGCCAAGATCACAGGGACACCGTCGTCCGACACGGCGGGTTCTTCCTCGGCGGGCATGCCCGGCCCGCCGATCAACTCGTCAATCTCGCGATCGTCCATCTGTTACGCTCCGAGCACCTGCCTGACTTCGGCAAAGAGGTCTTCGCCCCTTCGCCGCATGATCCGTTCTTCGAAATCGATGTACCAAAGCTCCTCGCCATCGAGCTGAAGCTCGAAATGCGTGACCTCGCGGATGATATGGTTGCAGCCTTGGAATTCGGTCGGCGCGCTCTGGTCAGGCTCCCAGTCCGATACGGCGCCCTCGATGATCGCGCGCCCGCCATAGTGCTTTCCGCTTTTGTCGCGATAGGCGCCGGCAAACACCCAGCGATCGGCCTTGCCGAAGCCGCTGAAAATGTCGATGTCCACCCCCCTCACCGCGAACGCGGGTTCCAGGGCTTGAATGCGGGGAAGATTGAAATCCACCGCCATGACGCCGCCGCCCGGGTTGTGGGTTGCACTTGCGAACTTGATCGGCGGGATCGTCAGCTTGTCGATCGTGGTAACGCGCGAAGAGCCGGCGACCTCCGCCCGGCGCACGTCGACAGCGGTGAGCATGAGTAGCTTCTGCATGAGATTGTCCTTTCCTGGGAGGTCGATCAGGCGGCGCTGTTCAGGCGCGAGATGATTTCGTTGACGAGACCTTCGACCGCCGGGCGATAGCGTCGGATTTCGTGGTCTGCCCGCTTGAAGGCGGGGGCCGGCTCGATGCCGATGTCAATCTTGAGGGTGCCGAGGCGGATATTCTCCGGACTGTTCTGGCTGGCCTTGAACATCTGGCTTTGCGGGGTGTAGCCGAGAATGTCGTTCGCCGCCTTGTGGTCGCGCAGCATGAAAGCAATGGAGTTGATCCAGGCCTCGACCAGGTCCGCGGTGATCTTCTTGCCGAGAAACTGACGGGT
The DNA here is from genome assembly GCA_023404095.1 of Pseudomonadota bacterium. GTDB lineage: Bacteria > Pseudomonadota > Alphaproteobacteria > Rhizobiales > Rhizobiaceae > Mycoplana. The sequence continues at coordinate 348,865 of JAEYDD010000072.1, forward strand.
GATCTGCATGATCTTGACCGTCAGGTAGTCGCAGCCGCGTACCTGGTGGATCTGCTTCCACAATTCGCCGGTCGTGGCGTTGTCCGTACCGATGAAGGTAAAGCCTCCATCAGCAACCGCACCGTCCACGTTCACCTCCCCGGGCACGACGATGGAGACCTCGCCGTCCAGCAGTTGCTGGCCTTCGGTCGAGCCGTCGAGCAGAGAGAACGGAATTCGCCGGGACAGACCGGCAAGGCCGAGGATCGACCGGTTTGCGATCGGATTGAAGGGCTTGCCGAGGTTCTCGTTGTCGACCCGAACGAACAGCCCGGCCACGCGTGCGGCCATCGAGCGCGTGACGAGGTTCGTCCCCTCATAGACCCGGGCCATGACGCCGATCGGCATCAGGCGTTCGGAGCTCATGGTCTCGCGTGCGTCGATCGCATTGTCGCGCGAAGTGTCGTCGACATCGACCGGCGAAATTGCCAGCAGCTTGCCGCAGGCGGTTTCGAGTGCGGCAATGACGGGATTGGTCGTTTCGAGATCAGGGCGCCAGGCGGTTCGCCCCGCAACGATGATGCGCGGCGTGGCGTTGACGGCCGATGGGATGCTTTCGACGCCCTCGAGCACTTCGACGATGGCGGCAGCCGTGTCCAGGACGGTGTCGCCTTCCTGGACGCGAACGACCGTGACGTCAGCGCCGGAGTTGAGGCCGCTCAACTGCGCGTTGATCCCTTTCACCATGTCGGCAAGCAGGCCGGTGCCAAGTGCTGCCGTTGCCTGCGGGTCCGAGGAGGAGATACGAACAGGCGTATCGATCGGATACTCGGTGGCCGAGGCATCGGCCGAGCTCTCGATCACGAGAACCTTGGAAAAATCCGCACCGAGCACCGGAACCGGCTCATCGTCAGGGCGGAAAAACTGCATGCCGAAAATCGGTGCGCTCATGAAAGTGCTCCTTCAAATGGCCCTTTGGCCGTTGCTATGTGTGGGATGGCCCGATGAGCCGGAATGCATTCGGCGCTAGAGAGCCGACGCCCATATCCAGAGGGCGTCAACCTGTTCGGCCGCAAGCTCGAAGGCAACCGAAAGATCGGCTACCAGCGGATGGTCGCGCTCGATGGTGCCGGCCGCCCGCCATTCGATCATGAGTGCGGCGTGCTCGCTTGGGTCGGCGACCGGGTCGCAGATGGTTGCGATCTCCGCGTCGACCATCGCCTCGGTGATGCCGATCGACAGCAATCCGAGCAGCATCTGCCGGCGGGTGATCGGCGGCGGCGCTACCGGCGCCGGCTCGTAGGGCGGAATGGTGTTCCCCTCCGCCTCCCACTCAGCGATCAGCTGGCGATGGCGGTTGTCTGGATCGTCGGGCACGCAGAACAGCGTGCCATCGATCGTCGCATTGATATCGCCAAAGGCGTTGTAGCCGTGCACCTGCATGTCAAAGCTCCGCATCAATGTCGACGAAGGATGCGCCCGCTCCCGCATCAACGATAATTGCCGCATCCGCCGCGACGATGTTCGTCGTGTCGGTAATGCCGAGGCCGAAGCGGATTGCGTCCAGCCCGCCCGCGCCGAGCGCCAGGGACGTGCCGGCGTTGTACTGGAAACCGCCGGCCCCCTGCCGAAAAATGCGGAATGTTGAGGCATCGCTCGCCGAGACCGCCGGTGTCGCGCGCTTCCGCGCGAACGTCAGGACGCTTTCTATGCCGGTCGTCACCCGTGCGAACCCGACCGAATAATAGGTCCGGGCGATCCGCTCGAAATAGCGCTGGCAAAGCGCCAGTTCTTGCGCGAGGTGACGAGGGAAGGAGGGGTCGGTTTCCGCCGTCGCGTCCCCCTCAACGAAAGAGACGTGCGCCAGGTCAAGCTGCACGACCCCTACCGCAGCCGGGAAGCGAAAGAGTAAATCTATGGCGTCGTTGGCGCTGCCTATCGTCTCAGATGCAATCGAAGGGATTTCTGCACAGATCGTGTACTTCGTCCACGATGACGTGAGGGCAATGGTTCCAAGTAGCGTATCTCGGATGGCCGAGCCTCCGGTGCCGAATATTTGTGCAATGCCCACCTCAACGCTTTTGCCGACTGTACCCTTGGCCCAAAACGTAGCTGTCGCCCTCCGCCCCGACAGGGTGCGCACGCCCTCGATCCGCTGTCCAATCCAGTGAATGCCTCCGTTCGCAACGCTACGGTCGAAACGCATGAAGTGGCTGGGATTGCCGGGCACGGCGGTCTGCCCAGCCGCGAAAGCTTGTCGGGAAGCGGCGATCGCTGCGCCAGCAAAGGTGCTGCCGCTCGCCCGCCAGCGATCAGCTGTGTAAGTCCCCGCATTGGAGACGATGAACGAAGTGCCCCGCTGCCATATATCGAAGTCCAGATTAATGAGCTTATTGCGCATACCCGTGAGAAGGTCCGCGTCGACATTGGCGCGGGCCTGCCCCTTCTCCACCGCGGTCAAGGCACCGGCGCGTTTGCCGAGCGCCGCTTCCAGGCTACGGACATGCCCCGGCCCCATCAGGCCGCGGCGCATCCCATGGGCAAGATGGCTTGTCATCAGGCGGTCATCCTCTTGAGATCGGCATCGCCGAGGGCGACGGGGAACACGACGAGACGTCGGACGCTCCCGTGCAGGACATGGTCGGGATCGCCGTTGAAGCGGTTGCCGACAACGATCGAGGTGTGGTGCCGCCACGAGGTCAGCGGATCGACACGGGTGTCGCGGCCATTGACGGCGTAAGCCGCGCGGGAACTGCCGAATGCGAACGCCGCCTTCATCACCTGCCCAGGCACGACGACATCGAGTGCATTGCCCGCGCCAAAGTCGATGCCCCAGCCCGCGCTTGCGAGGACCGCTACGCGGTTCCCCACATGGCCCAGGGAGAGAAACTCCGTGCTGCCGGCCAGCGACACGACCGTGTGCGACCGCGGTGGCGAGATCCTTGGAAGGATATACTCGACATAGACCGTCCCTTCTGTCGTGCTCTGTGCGGCGGCGACGAGGTCAGTGGTCGAAACCACCATCTGGTCAATCTGGCGGCCCGCCGACGTGTAGATCGGAAGGCGCTCCATACCGGGAGTGATTTGCATCCCCCAGAGATAGAAGCCTCCGACCGCCGGATTGCCAACAAATTCGTCGTCCGCCTCTTCCTCGTGAATGCGGATGACCGTCGCGCCACCGCTCAGGGCCACCGGCCCCGAGACTTCAATGCGATACCAATCGCCTGCATGCCGGGTGATGCTCCACGAGGCGCCGTTGCGCATGACCCCGCCGTTGTACTCGTAGATTGCGCCATCGCCACCGAGATCAAGTCCAAGCACCATGGCATCGCCCGTCAGCTTGTCCTCTACCGACAGGAAATAGACATAAGGCGCCGATGCCGGCAGCCGCATGAAGAACGACAGCGCGTAGATGCCCGGCCCGGCAAGATTGAGTTCCTTGCTGATGCGATGCTTGCCGGCCACTGCTTGGTGCGCCACGACGTTCGCCGTCAGCGTGCCGTCGGGAGCGGCCACGGTCCCGCTCGTGGCCATAGTGACGCCGGTCAGGTCCCACGGCGCTGCGAAGGCGTTGGCTGTTGTCGGCCACATGCCGAGGCCGAGAGCCACACCGGCTACGGGATGGAAATCGATTGCAGGCTCGGCCACACCGAGCGCCACCAGATAGCCGTTCGGCGCGCGACGGAAGCCGCCGGAGTTGTTGACGACCGTGTCACGGGTGAAGCCCGTGAACCCCTCCGCCTGGGTGAAATCGAGATCAATCGTCGGTGTCGCGGCCACGCGGCCGAGTACGTTTGACACCAGCCCGGAAAGAGCGGCCGCCGCCGTCTCGGCTCGATCGGCCTGCCCCTTGGCTTCCGTCGCCTTGGTGTTTGCTGCCGTCGCAGACACACCGGCATTGGTCGCCTGGAGCGCAGCGGCGGCCGCCTTTTCGGCCGCGATGCCGGCCTGCGCGGTAGTCTCGCTACGCGCGGTGATGGCCGCCGCCTTGGCCGCCTGAACTTCCGCGCGGAGTTCTTCCAGTCCGTCGTTCGAAGCATACGGTCCGATGAGCCAGCTGTTGTGCGTCCCCTCGCCCGTGCTGTTCCCGACAAGCACCGTCAGTTCGCCGGTCTCACGGTCATACGATGACAGCCGCGCGAACATGACGGCGTCGAAGGACCCTTCTGCCGCCATAAGCAGGAGGAAGCGGCTTGGCGCAAAGTTCGGGCGGTGCTGCTCGGGCACCACGAACCGCTTCACACCAAGCCCGAACGTTTCGATCGAGGCGGAGGTCGTCGAGAAAATCGTGCCAAGGTGCGCGATCTCCATGATCCGCTCGTAGATCGGCAGAAGAGCATCGTCGATGCGCTCAAGACCGACGGCCAGCAGCGCGTTTACCTGTGCCTGCCAGTCCGGCTCGAATGCACGAAGGATCTCGATCGCATCCGTCAGGATCTTCATCCTGCGGTTAAGCTCCTCCTGGCTAAGCTTGGTATCGCGCTTGAAAGCAACGTCGGCATAAAGTGACATCAGATGGCCTCGTAGCTGTCCAGATTGTCCTTGATCGCCTCGACGATCGACCCGAGCACGCGGTGCTTGACGCCGGCACGCGGGATGTATTTCCCACCCTCATGCTCGAAAGAGCGCGAGAACGTGATCTTGTACATGCGGTCAGGCTCGATCGCCGCCGCAGCTGTCGGCTGCTTCGCCATTGAAGTTCCTCACAGGTTGGTGGTGCCCCCGGCCGTTAACGGCCGGATCGAGATCAGAAGGTCAGGTACGTCATCCGCTCGACGTGGAAGACCTCCGTCGCAGCGGCGATAGCGCCGTCACTGCGGATGGCGATCTGATTGGTCGCCACCGGGATCTGCGCTGACGTCCATTCGCACGTCCGCCGGATGCGCTTGCGCGTGCCGTCATTCTCGCCGAGCACTTCGTCGATTATCGTTGCAGGAGCGATGTTCAGCAGGTTGTGCTGTACGTCGTTCAGCTTGATGTCGAAGTCGTGGTTCGCCTCGTTGAAATAGTCGAGGATGCAGATCACCTTGACGGACTGCGAGGCGGCCGGAAGGTTACGGGGCTTCGTGTAATGCCGGAACGAGACCGCTGGGCGGGACACCGTGACGTTGCTACCGGTGAGCTTGAACCCGGGCATCAGATCCTTCGTTCCGACGAACACCGCCCGAAAGCGGACAAGCGCTGGCAGTCCGAGGAACGGATTGCCCTCGCCGCCGATCCGAAACCACGTCCCGCTACCCTCCGGCCGGACCTCGAAATGCAGCTCGGTTCCGGCCGGCGTGATCCCTTCAAACGCGATATCGATATCGTTGATGCCGCCCGACAGGTTGAGCGACGCGAGATCCACTTCGACGCGGGTGTTGGCGAAGCTGGCAAAGTTCGCCCGCATCATCATGTCGAGCGTGAGATCGCCCTGGAAGAATGCGCCATCTGTCGAATAGAACAGCGTGCCGGCGCCATAGTTCGCCCCCTGCGTCAGGCCGACATAGTGATCGCCGCTCGTGACGAGCACGATGCCGTAGCGCTCGCCGGCCTCCAGCGCCGTCGGCGCGAGAGAAATCCGGGTCCAATGGCTGGCCGTCTTCGGATTGCTGCCCTTGACCAGATTGGCCGCAGCGATCGTCGTCTCGGCAATGACCTTGGACAGATCCGGCTTGCCGCCGGCCGTCTTCGTCAGCAGAACGCGAACATTCCCGGTCGCCGCCACCTGCGTAAAGTACAGGTCGAACGAGGTGAGCCAACCTGCCTGGGTGTTGAGGAAGGTCTGCGCCACCATCGCGCCATTGACCGTGAAATCGGTCGCGACGCGCTCCTGGTAATACTCGACTTCCGTGTCGTACCAGAACTGCTGCAGGCGAATGAACTTCTCCTTGCTGTTCGTGTAGGCGCTGTCGAAGTCGGTTCCAAGCGCCTGATAGGTCCGCCCGAGCTTGTCGGTGAAGATGCCCTTCGAATAGTCGAAGGTGCCCGTCTTCCAGAACTCCGAGTTGTTGCAGACCGTCCGCGCCAGGCCGAAACGCAGGCGCTTTGCGCTGATCGCAATCGTCTTGAACTGCACCTCCTGATACTCGTACTGCGACAGCGAGAGCGGCTGATAGTAGGCGTCGATATTGAGACGCCGGACTTCCGTATACTTCGGCAGGCATAGCCCGTTGCCCGCGACGAGCACCGACGGCTCCTGCGGATTGAACAACTGGATGGACGTCGCCGACGCATTGGCGTCAGGGAAGCGAACGCCTTCCTCAACCTTGGCATAGTAGCCGACGACGGTGGGGTCGCTGATGCTCTGATCAAGGGCCAGGAAGTTCTCGGACCCGTATCCAGAATAGTCGTCTTCGAGTTCGAGCATATCCTTGATGGTCGCAACGTCGGAAAAGATCCGTGCAAGGACCGAACTGTCCGCCATCTGCCGAAGGCGGTCGTTGATATTGGAGATGTCCGTGCCGAGCGTCGTCAGCTGCTCGCCGGCGGCCTGCTTCCACACTTCCAGCTCGGTCGCACGAAGGTCCAGCCGCTTGAGCGACATGAACTCGTTTTCGGTCGCGCGCTCGATGGCGTCGACGCCGGTCGTGCCAAGCGTAACCCACGCGATGACGACATTGTCCGTCGACACCGTCGGGCGCTGGGGCGCCGAGTTCTCGGCGCCGTAGACCACCTGAAACTCGGCGTAGCGGAGCGCCTGCATCGCCACGCTGTCCGGCTCGGTCGCGCCCGTCTCCGCATCGATCAGGAAATCACGCGGTTCGATGTTGGTCTCGACAGCGCTGCCGATGACGACGATGGCGGCGATTTTCTTGGTGGCCAGCGGCAATTGCGAGAGGAATTCGATCGAGTGGGCCACCTCCCGGATATAGCGCTCGCCATTCGTCCAGTAAGTGCCAGGCGAGATCGTGACGGACGTGACGCCCGTCTTTGCTACAGTCATGCCCGAGAACTTCTTTTCGTCGGTCAGACCTTCGCGCACGATACGGTCGAAGGATTCCCCGGCATAGATTCCGAAATTGTTGAGGTCGCCGGCCTGGACCTCTTGCCTGTCGCGTATGATGACCCGCTTTTCCATGGTGATTGTCCTTTTCAGAAGTCCTTGATCCATTCGCCGACGGTAACCGAACCCAGCGCAAGCCGATCGCCGGCAGTCGCAGGCCGCATGGTTCGCGTCCGTAGAAGCACTTTCTCGGCAGCCGCCTTCGAAACCGCCGTCGCCATGATCGCGTCTGCGACGGCATCCTTGCGGGACGCCACGACGAAACCCCAAGCAAACCGCCCGAAGGCAAAGCGTGAGCGGCCTCCCCGAAGCCGCACGGTCGCGATCAGATGATGCGGTGGCAGGCCGAGAAAGCTCGCACCCGCAAATGTGCGGGCATGGCGCTTGTCCGGCAGACGTTCCGGATCGTGAAGATAGACCTGATCGAAGATCCTCTCGCCGGCAGTGCCTGACGGGAGAAACAGACGATAACGTCCATCGGTTGCCCGTCCGACAAACGAAGCCGGGTCTCCACCCAGGCGGGTGAAGAGCTGGCCGAACTTCCGTTGACCCGGCAGGGCCACCTTCCGCGGTCGGACATCAATCGGTTGATCGCTCGGCAGGCTTCCCACGAGATGCAACACATCCGACCTGCTGTCGTAGGCGGTGCGGATCGCCATCGCGTGGATACGCGAGCGCGCACCAGTGTCGATCGCAAATTGCCTGCGACGAGCGCCCTCCGCAGCGAACATTCCGAAACCTGCCTTGCCGGGCAGGCGGAACTGCTCGAACGCTACCGCCTCGCGCGTCTCGCCGACCGTCTCCCTGACAACCCGTACGATCGGCGTTTCTTTGCCGGTCCTCGGCTCGTAGAGGTAGGCCCTGCGGCCGATGCGCCCGATTGCGTCCGTCTTTGCAGGCCGAAATCCGGCCCCGGCGAACAATCTCGGAAGCCTGCCACCGGAATTGGCATAGGCCTGAAACGTCGCCGTTCCTTGCGAACGGAATGGATAAACGCGGATCTGCCTGAAACGCGCGAGATAGGCCTCACGCTCTTCCTTCGACAATGCCGGATCCGGAATGAATTTCGCCGGCGGTTGCCGCAACCGAACGAGGCTCGCGCCGACGATATCGAGGTGCTTCTCCAGCCCCGGCTTCGTCCCCTTCAACCGGTGCAGCGCAGGCGACGCGGCGATCACCGCCCGCTTTTTCTCGGTCGACCAGGTTTCGTTCCAGATGTCGACGGAGAAGGCCCACGCCAGATAGGGAAGCAGCCGCTCCGGGCAGGCCATGGGGTCATAGAGCGCTCCGAGCAACTCTGCCGGCAGCCGCGGTTGATCGGCGCTGGCAAGGCTGAACGCGCGCTCCATCGGCGTGGCGTTGCGCGGTACCAGTGAACTGTAGGCGGTCAAGACGAAACCTCCAGCGAGACGGCAATGTCGGTGACCCGCACCCATCCGTCCGGACCGGGGTCAATGTCCGTCGGTGGCTGCGACACGGAAACCCACTCGGTTGTGCCGCTGTGGAGGGCCGCCATCAGCCCCGATCGCGAAACCACGCGCCCGACGCGACGCCGTTCGGCGAGGTAGGCATCAAGACGAGCGCGCGCCTCGTTCAACACTAGCGATGGATCCGGACCGCGGCGCAAATGAAGGGTGGCCGAAATCACGGCATCCACCGGCCGGGCTGGCCGCACGGTGATCACCTCGCTCGCCAGCCGAATACGATCGGACAGGATCGCCTGACGCGCCAGATCGATGACATCAGCCTCGTCGTCCATGTGCGCGGCCTCAACCAGCACTGGAACGAGTATCTCGCCGACCGCCACCAGGTCCGACGCATAGTTCAGCGCGGCAGCATCGGCCACGCGCGTGTCTATGGAGAGTGCCTTGAACACATAGGCACCTGGCGTAGCCTCCGAACGGGCCTCGGCAGCCAGCGCGACACGGCGCCGGAAGCGCTCGTCGCTTTCCCCGGCAAGGCGCACAAGCCCGAGGTCGGGGTAGAGGGTGGCAGCGAGGTGATCGAGGTGTGACCCATAGGCGAATGCCAGCGTCATGCTTTTGGCGACGTCGTTCAGGGCAAGCCTGTCAACGGTGCGCCAGTAAGTGATTTCCTCGACGGCGATGACCAGCGGATCGGTCTCCAGGACGTCGACATCCCAGTCGATCCCCTCCTCCGCCAGGCGTTGCCGCAGGCTTGCGAGATGCGCAGAGCGCATCGCCTCGAACTCGACGTCCACCAGCGAAAAAGGCGGAAGCTGCGAGAGATCGAGCTTGTCCGAAACGGTCATTCGGCAGCCCTCCGGTGATGACGCTATGTGTTGGATATGCTGACATTCGCTTCGCGAAACAGCATGGTGAAGGAAAGAACCCGTTCGACGGTGAAGTCGCCGAGATGACCGCGGGGCCGGTAATCGACCTCGACTACAAGCCCGAGATGACCGAGCCGGATTTCTTCGACACTGCCTTGCGGCGTGATGCGTCGCACGCGAAACCGCGGTTCCCACAAATCGATGGCGGTCGCGATGATCTGCTGGAACGCAGCAAACAGCGGCGCGGTTACCAGACGGCCTAGGAGCTCAAGGATGCCTCCCCCGAATTCGCGGCGCATCACCCGATCGCCGATCAGCGTCGTCACGATGACCTCGACACCCTGATAGGCCGACGTGAGGTTTTCGATCGGCTTGAAGGTTCGGCGATCAATCCCGGCCATCAACGCGCCCCTTCCGGATCCTGCGCCGTCTGCCGCGACGCGGCGCAGCAGGATCGACATGGATGCGTCCGTGAGCGACGTCGAACGCAGCCTCGGCTGCTGTCAGCCAGACTGTGTCCACTGTCACTGGCTCACCATTGACGTGTGTGACACCTTCGCAGACCCGGTAGGCCAGTCGCTGTTGATCCGTCATCAGTTCGGCTCCGATGTGTTCGCTCCGCCCGGAAGGACCCCGCCGTGGGTATGGGTCGATCCGATATTCTTTCCGTCGTGCTGCACCATGCCGCCGGAGACGGTCAGGCCGTCACCGGAAACGACGACCGTCACGCCACCCGCGGTGACCCGCAGCGCGCCGCCAGAGACGGAAATTCGGACGCCCGCGTCCTCGAAGACGTTGGCGTCCATATTGTCGTTAGGCGACGGATTGGCTTCCGAGTAGCCGCCCCGGATCAAAAACCCCTGTCGCGGGTCACCAGTCGGGTTGACGACCCCCACGACCTGCCCCTTCTTCAACGGGATGCTCGACTTGCCGGTCTCCGGATGCGGATACCAGGGCGACAGGAAAGGCCCGTCGGGTCCCTCCCCGAGTTTCAGCCGATACCCTTTGACGGGATCGATCTGCTCGACCGGCCCCATCTTCATCGCCTTGCCGAAGGCCGTCTTCAGCATCTGAAGATCGGTGACGATTCCGACGAGAACGTCTTCAAGCATCACCGGTCACCGTGACACCGGAAAGGCCCGTGCGTTCCAAGATCGCCGTCGTCAAGGTGTCCTCCTCGCTCACCAGGGGGGCAATCCCGACGGCCAGCAGCGTCTGCTCGGAGCCGAACAGCTGATGCCGAAGCTTCTGCCAGTCGGTGGCATCGGTCCCCGCCGACAGCAGCGAACGGAGGAGAGCGCCGAGCTCGGCGTAATCGGGATGGCCTTCAAGCATGGTGATACCACGCGCGACCGCCTGCGATTCCTCGCCGGGCACAGGCTCGGGCACGGTGGTCAGCACCACCTCGGTGAAGCGGGAGGCGTGGCGATGTCCGCTCTTGGGGTTAATACCGCGAGCATCCCGGATCACGCCTACCCTCAGCACGAGGTCACGAAACAGTTCCGCCCAGGCATCTGCCGGTTTGCTCAACGCCATTCGCCACTGCCGTTCCAGGACGTTCAGCGTCGCTTCATATCCGGCATCGGTCTCGCCAATACCGACGGTGACTGTTTCTTCGCCGTCGATATCGACGCTGACCGCCGATGCGACCGCAGCCTGCACAAGCATCGTGAAGCGGATGCTGCGGCCAAAGAAACCAGCATCATTGCCGCCGTCCTCGGGCTGCTCGCTTTCCTCGATCGAAACGACAAGGATCGGCTTTTCCTCGCCCTTGAGGATATCGGGAAGCGGCCCGATGCGGCTGTCGAAGATGGCCTCTTTGGCAACGGTCCGCCCTCGCATCGCCTGAACTGCGGCGATCTGCAGGAGTTGACGAACGATGCTCATGACTTGACCTTCGAAACGTAGAGGATGACCAGGCCGGGCTGGTCGCAATTGACCTCGTCGACGCGGAACTGATCTCCGTTTGCGCGCCGAACAATGTCGCCCTCGCGCGGCATCCACGCGAGCGCCGTTCGCTCGATCGAAAACGTCGTGCGGGCCAGCGTCCCGAACACACGGTTCTTGGCCTCCCGGCGATCACCCAGCTGCTCGCTGCCGAGATCGACATCGTAGCGCGCACGGACGGAATCCTGCCGCGTGCGATCTCCATCGTCGCGCTCGCCCATCTCACCCGCAACACGCGGAACGATGGCAATGTCTTCGCCAAACACGGCCCGCGTCAGGCCAGGCAGCCTTTCACGCACCGCGCCGAAATCCATCGCCCTACCCCTTCAGCTTCGCGAGGGCTTCCTCGGCGACTTTCAGTGTGGCCTCGGCATCCGCCTTGGCGACCATGTCGGCCCCTGCGGCATCGACCGCAGCCTTCGCGTCGGCGACTGCGGTTTGCGCAGCGGCGACTTCGTCTGCCGCGCTGGCCGGCTGTTTGGCGGAAGCTCCACCCTTCTTCACCGTTTCGGCATCCACCTCCACAGCGAAACGGTTGTGGACCAGCGACCGGCCATAGGCGACGGGGACCGCAATCGGCTGGTGAGGCGAAACCTCGACATCCTTGTCGGTGCCCATGGCGGCCCGATCCAGCAGCCCGCCGGCCGGCAGGGCGATAAACATCTTTTTGCTCATGACTTTCCTTCCTGTGCGCAAACGCAGCAAGTGGGATGAACAGCCGGGCCAGATGACCCGGCTGATTGAAATCGCGGACGCCCGGAAATCAGGTCAGCGTCAGCTCGCGCAGGGCCTGTGGCCGGGTGCAGAGCGAAATCGAATTCATCTGCACTTCGAGGTCGTATCCCTTGCCGTTGGGTTTCGCGACGGCGCGCGAATAGAAGGGGAGACCCGGCGTGTTGACGGTCTCGTTGTAGTCCGCCGGCGCAAACCGGGTGATGAACAGACCTGCCACACCCTTCGGCACGACACGGGCGCGATCGGCCGCGATGTAAGGCGCGCCCGCGTCAGCGGTCGCCCGCGCGCCGGTCTTGTACCGCTCCCAAGTCGCACCGCCGAACTCGAAGACGTCAGGAACGTCCTGCCGCAGCACGACCGCGCCGCTGCCATAGAGGAAGGTTTCGCGGACCGACTTGTGCTGCCACATGCGCTTGTGGAAATCGCGGCCGGTATAGACGTGCAGCCCGTCATAGGGTTCGTCGAGGGCATCTTCGATCGAATAAACGACGTCCTGCCACAGGTTCGTCACCTGTGTGGATTCTACATCGAGTTCCAGCGAGACAGCCGCGGGAACGGCGATGCCGAAGACGTTATAGAGATTGTGCAGGACCTTGCCGGACTTCGAGGTCACGATACCCTTGATACCGCCGACGCGCTGATGCTCGAGCGTCATCGTCAGATCCGCCGCATGGCGCTGCGCACGACGATTGACGCGATCCTCGAGCACCTCGAGCGTGTCTTCCGTCCCGAAGGCGCGGACGTTCTGGACCTCGTCAGCCTTGATGGCGTCGTCGCGCTGGTAGTGGTCGACCTCGAAGGGAACCTTCGTGCGCTTTTCCTGGTCGGTCGTCTCGCCCGGGCCGCCCCGCTCGGACGGTTCGACGAGGGCAAGCTTGCCGTCGCGCAATTCCACCGACACGATGGTCGTGGTGACGCTGTCTTCCTCGAAGAGACCCGAGGCGCTGATCTGGCCCGGGCGATAGTGCTCCTGGTTGACGGCGGCGGTAAGGCTCTCCAGGCTGTAGGGATCGCCGGTGTGGGTATTCTGTCCAGGCATGGGGGCTCTCCTTAGCGGGCCTTGATGCCGACGGAGCGGAGCTGCGTCAGTTTGGCGTTGCGTTTCGTGGCGTCGTTGACCGAGGTGTGGAACACCAGCATCGGCGCTTTGGCCTCGGCATCCTTGTTGACGACAACCGCCTCCACGTCGGCGGCGGTCGCGTCGACCGGATAGGCGAGCACGGCGATGGCGGTTTCGGCGCCTTCGATGCCGGCCACCTCGGCATGCGGCGAGGCGACGTACTTCTTGCTGGCCGTGACCTGGCCGAGCGCTGTCCCGGCTTCCAGTTTCCCGGCGCCGGAGGCGATGGTGACCGTGTCACGCGACAGGAACCCGTTCGCCTCCGACAGGAGAAAGGCGAGCGGGCGCGCGCTTTCGGTAAAGGTTTCCATGTCAGGCTCCCTTCGTTGCGTTGCGGCGGGCATTGAAGATCGCCGTCGGGTTGAGTTTGGTGGCCGCGGACGGCGCTGCGGTCTTCTCGCCGCCCGGCTGGGCAAGCGCGGAGGCGGCCAGACGGCGGGCCTCGTAGCTGTCACCCGAACCGTTTCCGGCGGACGCCTGCGGCGCGGCCTTCAGCGCCGCCACCGCGGCTTCTGCCGTCATGTCGGTCTCATAGGCAAAGTGGTTCGCGAGGGCCTCACGACCGGTGGCCTCTTCGCTGGTGGTGATGGCCTTGATGCGGGCCTTGGTGTCGGCCTGCGCCTTAGCGGTTGCGTCGGCGAGCGCCTTCGCGGTATCGGCGGAGGTCGTGTCCGCCTGGCTGTTTTCCGTCGGCATGGATTTCTCCCGTTTCGATTGACGGTTGACGGCAGTGGCGGACGCCAGTGCCTTGGGACGGGCCTCGGTATGAGACCAGTTCTTGCGGCCGGAGAGCGCGACCAGGCGCTCCGGCGCATGCGCATAAATGCTGTAGTCGTGAGCTGCAGCGGCCTTGGCCTTGTTGTCGTTCGCCGAGGTGGCGAAGCCGCGCTCGACTGCCTCGTCGGCCGTCAGCCAAAGCTCATCCTTCATGTCAGCACGGATATCGCCGAGATCTTCGCCGGTGACCTCGGCATAGATGCCGGCGAGGTTCTCGGCATGCTTTTCCAGCATCTTGACGGCACGTTCCATGTCGGCCGCCGTGCCCCACACGACCGAGGACGGGTCGTGGATCATCATCATCGCGCCCTTGCGCATGATGCGCTCGTCGCCCGCCATGGCGATGACCGAGGCGCTGGAGGCTGCCATCGCATCCACCACGACGGTCACCTTGCCCTTGTGGGCAACTAGCGAGTTGAAGATAGCAACGCCGTCGTCGACGTATCCGCCGCCGGAATTGATCCGGACCACGACGTCGGTGTGCCGACCAATCTCGGCGAGCGCGTCGATCACCTCGCGGGAAGTGAAACCGTCACCCCAATAGCTCTCGCCGACGAACCCGTAGAGCACGAGTTCGCCGTCCACCAGAACAGCCATGTTCGATTCCTCACGTGAAGCGGATGCGCTTTGCAAAGCGTGTGCGGCGTCCGCTGGTTTGCAGGTTGCAGGCGGCGGAAAGGCGTTCGAGCTCTCGGTCGAGCGCCGCCATATTCGTCGATGAGAAGCGCACCATCTCGCGCGTCACCGGCGACTGGATCGACATCTCTTCGACCCGCTCGCCTGACAGGATCTGCAGCTTGACCGCATAGAGCGCCTGATAAAGTGCGCAGGGATCATCGGCGTCGACGACGGTCCCGTTGATCTTCACCGTCGCCATCAGCGCTGCCCCCTCTCCTGCTCGTCCTCTTCGCCAGCGCGTCCCGACTGACCGCCGCCGACATTGCGGACAAAGGGCGAGGGCATGCCGGCGTCGACATAACGCTGATGCTCCAGGCGGCGCTGCTCGAACACCTCATCAGGATCGAGGCCCATTTCGGCGCATTCATGCGCCAGCGTTGTCGTCCCGTTGGCAAGCCGCTCCGAGGTGGCCTTGGCCGCCTTGCCGTCGTCGGCCGTCGGCTTGGCCGGTCCTTGCCACAAGGCCCAGCTGATCCGCTCGCGATTGGCTGCGAATGCCTCGTACCCGCCCTTGAAGGGAATGCGGCCCTCGCCGATCTCTTCGTCGAGAAAGCCCTCGTACGGCACCTGGTAGTGCGGAGCCGCGATGCGTTCGCGCCGACGCAGAACAACAGGCCAAAGAGCCGAGGTCTCCATGCGGACCGACGAATAGGTCGCGTCCGAATAATCCATTGTCAGCCCGCCATAGGTAGTGCCGAGCGCGCGGGCCATATCGCGCGAAAGCGCCTTGGCAAACGGCAGATATTCGCCGCCCGGTATCTTCGCCGTCTCGAAAGACAGGTTTTCGCCGGGCGCCAGGTGCGACACTGTGGGATCGCCGCTGACGTTGATGCTGGATTCGGCGGCTTTCTCCAGCCGAGCGCTCATATAGTCGACAAACTCACCCTCGAGCGCTTCGTCATTGAGCGCCGCCATGGCCTCGAACGCATCCTTGCTTGGAGCGTCGCTGGTCAGCGTGATGGCAAAGATCGTTTGCAGCACCGCCATCTGCAACGTCGAGTCATCGAGAATTTCGTGCTGGATGTGACGGCGAAACGCCGGCGCCAGCAATGAAATCCCGCGCACGTCGGTCGCGTCCATCGGGTCGAAGGCATGCAAAACGAGCGTCCTGCCCTCCTGGTCGCGCACCGCATAGTCGCGCGTCACGCTGAGGCCGGTCTCACGGGTGCGAAACCGGTAGTGTGTGGCCCGCCCGTTCGCGTCGTGGAACACCCCCTGATGCAGGCCTTCAAGTTCCCGCGTTTCGCGGACCAGGCGCGAAGGTGGCACCATCAGCATCTTTGTGCCGGAGGTGATGCCATAGCGCCGGCGCTGACCGCGGTCCATATAGGACAGGACGCCGGTGCTCTCGCCAAAGGCGATCCACCAGCGAAGGCCGATGTCCGCCATCTGCGGAACCGTCAGCTTGCCGCGAAGATCGCACTCTGCGGCATTCCACGCCCACATCTTCCAGCGCTTTTTGACAAGAGCGAGGAAGTCCGCCCGCTCCTTGTCGTCGTAGCCCAGCCCTGAAAGATCGGGCTGCGGGTTGAGCGTCAGCTCCGTCCCGACGGTGTCGGCAAGGATCTGATCGCATGCACCTTTCAGCCGCCCCGAGTTCTGGATCAGGTCCATGGCGAGTGCCGCAGTACGATCCCATACGCGCCGCACCTCGTCGCGATGCTCGCGAAGATAGGCCGGACGGGCAGCGATCACGCCGGAGCGGGTGTCGCGCAGATAGGCACGGGGGCGCGACTGCGCTCCATCTTGCACGGCGCGCCCCGCGGGCACTCTGATCCTCGGCTTCGTCAACGGTTCTTCCATCGGTTCGGTTTCTTTTCACGCGGTGGCCGTTTCGCCTTGCCCGCGAATGGTCCCTCTTCGGCGGCGCTGAAGAGATCCGGTTCAGCCGGCTTGCCGTGCACGCTGATCAGGAGATCAGCCCAGCGCTCGGCATTGAGGCGACGCTGGTTCTTCAGCTGCCACGCTAACGCAAAGGCATAGACGGTGGCGTCGAACCAGTCGTTCGCTCGACCGATGACCTTCTTCCAGACCCGCCCGGCCTTCGGGTTGATCAGCCGGCGAGCACGTCGGTTGACAATCTCCCGGGCTTCCTCCTCGGCGTCGACAAGCCGCTCCGCCGTCATTTCCTCGGCGAAGCTCTGGTCGCAGAGTGACGCGGCCATGTGCAGCGTGCCCCGCGGCCAGTTACCCTTCTCATCAGGCCCCTGAACGAGGTTGGCGAGCCCGGCCATCACCGCCGTCTTGATGTCGTAGTTTCCGACCGGATAGAGCATCACCTTGGCGATGATGCGCTTGCGGTGATCGCGGATATCCTTCTTGCTCGGCGTGCCGAGCCACGGCAGCCCGGGCTGATGGCGTCCGTCGAGGGCGAAGACATTCGGCCGTCCGGCGCAGAAGCGGTAGACGCGATCGGTGGCAAAGCCGGCGTCGACGCCCGAAAGGTCGATGCCCTTCTCACCGCCGCCGGCGGTCTCGTAGGTTCGCATCAGCGCATCGGCCAGTGCAATCCAGGGCTCGTCGGTCTGCTCCGGTGCGCCCTCGAACACCTCACGATCTATGAGATAGAATTGTTCACCGGGGCCGATGGCATATACGACCCATTTGATGCCGTAGCTTTGTACGTCCGCGGCCGAAACAATGAGCCCGGCGTCGGCCGGGATCTTGCGTGCGGGACGCAAAGCGCCCTTGGCGGCGTCGACGATCTTCTCCCATTCAACCGTCAGGCCGCCAGGATCATAAGGCTCTGCCAGGTCCTGCTGATAGAACACTCGAAGCTTTGTCGTGTCACCCTGCGCTGTCTGCCATCGCTCCCAAACGTCGTGCCATCGCTCTCGCGGCGCATACGCCGCCCAGAGATGATAGCTCGGCTGCAGGTCGCGACACCGCCCTTCGCAGGGCGGGCACTGGTAATCGGCGATTTCGCCTGCCGGAATTGCCAGCGGCACGGCCGCTTCGTCTTCCCGAACCCGACTGGCGATCCAGACACCGCGCCGTGCCATCTCGCCCTTGTGGCCGTCGAGGATCACCCCGTCGCACTTTGGGCAGCGGAAATGAACAGGCAGCCCGCGCGCCTCATCCGGTCCGCGCATCTGATCGAACACGAGCGGGTGGAACACCTCGCAATGGGGGCAAGGCATATACCAGTAGCGTTTATCGCCGCCCTCAAAATCGGCGGTGATCACGCACTCGCCGGCAATACCCGGTGTCGACCCCTGCCATTCCTTGGCAAAGTCGCCATACATCTTCTGCCGGGTCCGCACCTGGTCCCGCGGGCTCCCGCGACCATCGACGTCCTTCGGATAGCCGGTCACCTCGTCCATCGCGAGATACTTGATCGACACCATCTGCAGACCCTTCGAAGAGCCTGCATTGACGACCTGGCAGAAGCCACCCGCGTAGCGCTTGAACGATGTCGTCGAGCCGGCCTCGTCGCGGCTGTTGACCGGCATCACCTTGTGGCTGATGCGTGGGCTGGCCTCGATAGTCGGCTGCAGCTTGATCCTGTTGAACTTCGTCGCCTCTTCCAGGGTCGGCAACACGATCATCATCGATCCCGGCGCCTGGTCAACGATGAAGCAGAACCAGTTCTCGATCGCCGTCGACTTCCCGAGCTGCGCCGCCCAACGGCAGGTGACACGCCGCGCCGGGTGATCCGGATGCAGGCAATCTTGCGGTTCGCGCAGATAGGGCACGCGATCGGTGCGAAAGTCACCGGGCCAGGGCGATCCCGATTCGGGCGAGACCTTGCGATGCCTGTCCGCATGCTCGCTGATGGTCAGGTCCTCGACCGGGCGGCTCGCGGCCTCGAGGCCGCGGAAAAGAACGGTTGAGCCACGGGGCAGCCGAGGAAATCTCAGCCGCACATCATGGATCATCATTGGAGCGATACCCCTTCGGCGGTTTCGATCATGCCGGCCTCGACCGCCTCCTCCTCGCGCCGTGCCGCATCGAGGCGGATCAGTATCTCGCGATTGAAGACGCCGAGACCGCTCTTGATGAAGTTCTTCAGCGCCAGGCGAACGGTCCGCTCGTCCCAACCATATTTGAGCGAAAGTGTCGCCGCCTCGCTCTCCACCGTCCGCTCGAATGCGCTCTGCATCAGCACGACGGCATCGCGTCCGGCCTGGTCAACTTCCGCAACCAGCGTCAATTCCTTGCGGCGCTCGGCGAGATCCATCTCGCGCAGCTCTGCATCCGCCTGGGCCTTGCGAGCAGCGCCGTCCGACTGGCTACCGGCAAAGCGCTGCGCCGGCACCCCGCCCCGCGCAGCTGAGGGCGGCGCCGAGGTGGGCGCAGCCGCCATCGGCCGCAGACGGATATTGGCCTGCCGATGTTCGAGCAGAGCACCGAACTCGACGAGATTGGACTTTCCTGACGGACGAAGCGCCAGCGCCTCGCTGTGCTGCTTGAGATAGCGCGACAGCGTCGAGCGGTCGACGGCATCACCGCCCGCCGTCAACCGGGTCGCGGCCTCCGTGATCGAAATCCAGTCTTCGTCCATCGTGCATCATCCGTGCAGGACACGCGTGCAAGCACGTGTGTGGCGTGTACCGCTTTCAACGACACCTACTGGTAAAATCTCAGGCGCTCGTACGCCCGTCGGGGGCGGGAGCGCCGGTACGGTCCCTAAACCCGGGGGGTGGGCTGCCGGTCAGTCGAAGAAGCCCGGCACGAGGAAGCCGATCTCGTGCATGACACGGTCGGGCAAGTCCTTCGTCACCGTCTCCATGAACACCCTGGCGGTCGCTCCCTTCACCATCTCGGCAGGGATGACGACGCCGCTATCCAGAAAGGTCAGCGGTTGACGGGCTTTACCCGCACGCCGGTAGACATGGCCATGCAGGCCTTTCGCGGTGACACGGTTAGGGAAGCGCCCGCCCTTGATGAACGAGCCGGCAAACAGCTGCCGCTTGCCAAATGGTGCTGCCGATACGCCAGCCCGGGTTTCCCGCGAACCGAAATACTTCAGCGAAATGTCCCCGCCAGACGAGGAAATTTCATAGACGAGGCTTGCGCCTTCCGACACGTTGATCGTTCGGGATGTGGCCGAGATCGATGCGCCGCCCGCCTTTCGAACCTTCAGCGCAGACTTGATGGTCCCGTAGGGCAAGCCGGTCTGCCGTGCCAAGGTCCGGCTGACCTGCGTCAGGGCCTTGCCACCCGAATGGTTGACCGCCCGCTGCAGCACAAGCTGCTTCTGCGCACCGT
The DNA here is from genome assembly GCA_023404095.1 of Pseudomonadota bacterium. Lineage (GTDB taxonomy): Bacteria > Pseudomonadota > Alphaproteobacteria > Rhizobiales > Rhizobiaceae > Mycoplana. The sequence goes on from JAEYDD010000072.1 coordinate 368,590, forward strand.
TCAGGCGTCCCAGCGCATTCACCGTTCGCTGAATGCCGGAGACGTCGCCCCATTTGATCGTGAGGGCCAAGATAACCGCCCATGTTAGCGATGAACGAATAAGGCGACCTCTCGGCCGCCTCGTTTCCATTGGTCATAGCTTGCGCACCGGCCCTGAATCGATGCCTCTTGATCGAGGCTGTCAGGGTTGGGGGCTGACCGGTGTACCGACCTCGGGATTGCTCCCCGCTGGCTAGGCGTTCTCAGAGGCTCACTGCAGGATCATCAGCTCATCCAGTGGTGGAATGACTCTCACAACTTCCTAAGGAGCGCAAGAGGCACCGTTACGGGCACTTCTCCACCCATGAGGCGAATAGCCACCACGACATCGCCGCGCCCCTTCCTGTTTGCGGTGGCGACGACTGCGTGCTGCCCCGAGAACGGCCCGGCAGTGATCAAGACTCGCTCACCTTGCACCAGCGACAGGTCGACAGGGCGCTCCCAGTCATAGGCCCCAACCTTCGCTAACGAATTGAAGCGACTGACCTCGCGATTGCTAAGTCGGATCGGCTTTTCGCAGCCGCCGAGGACATCGATCGCATCCTCCACCCCCTGCAAACCAGCCAGATAATCGGCGATCGGAAGCATCTGGACGAGGACGTAGCCGTGGATGACCGGCATCATTGTGCCCTCGATTACGCGGCCGCGCCGACGCAGATCAGGTCCTTTCCGCAGGGGCACAAGGCATCGAATGCCTACCGCATCAAGCCTCGTTTCCACAGCCTTCTCTCTACCTGTCCGTACACGAAGAGCAAACCAAGGGACGTTTCCGGCGCTGATTCGGCAGTTCAGGGTAACGAGCGCGCCTTCATCGAGACGCGCCTCGTTAATCCGCTTCAGGCGATCCGCGAACCGCTCACCCGAGCCAACACCAATCGGAGATCCGAGGAAGTTCTTATGCTGCATGTTCATCGCCTCTGGTCTCCGCCTCGCTCAATCTCTCGCTTGCCGCCTGCTCGAACGCCCCTAGCCCCGCTGGTCCGCCCTTCGGCAACCAGACCACGTCCATGGCTCCGGGATCCGGGAGTCTGGGCCAGCCAACCCGCTCATCGTGGGCCAGCCAGGCCGCGAACGTGGAACTCTCCACCGGCACAGGCTCGCAGAGATCTTTCAGCGCCGTGAAGCGCGAATCCACTGGTGCGGGCTGCCTGTTCCTGATCTGCTCGTGCAGCTTGTTGACGGCCGGATATCCGCTCTCAGCCAACCTGTGGCGCCGCTCCACCTCGTCGAACCCCGGCGGGAAGATCAGTTCGCCGGCAGCATCGAGCGAGAGCCCCTTGCGGCGCAGAAAGCCTGCCACCAGAACTGGATTGCGCCTGATCCCCTCATAGTGACGCATGACGGCGTCGCGCACGTCGAGCGGCACCTGGCCATCGTCCGGGCCTTGCAGGCAGAGCCAGGCCCGAACCGCCCCCATCAACGGACCGAAGGGCGCAGCCGCCACCTTGTCGGGACGAGCCGCCGGCTTCACGGCCGGCTTTTCCAGCATTTCCCAGACGCGGTCGCGGAAGTAGTTCGCCACCGGCATCGGCCTCGCGACCTTGTCGCGCTTGCACTTCGCCAGGAAGACGTCTCGGAATTCGCAAGCGCGATCCTGCTCTTCCTCGCTCAGCTGCGCGAACTGCTTGGCGATGTGCCCAATGGTCGAGGATGACCATTTCGGCCATTCGCCTTCCTGGTAGCCATCGCCCGAGACGAACCGCTGAACACGCTTCACCAGGTCGGCGTAGCTCGTAGGCTTCTTTTCCGCTCCAGCTCTCGCGCCAGCGCCCTCTCTCTCTTCCCGTTCAGCAGGAGGAGTTAAACAAGAGTCGTTAATAGGTGCCGGTCCAGAGTCGGCAGGGGGTGCCGACCCAGGACCGGCAGGGGGTGCCGATATACCGGCAGGGGTGCCGATATACCGGCAGGGGGGTGCGGCTTCATTCTCGCCCTCGATAGGACCAAATTCCTCGGCGTCCAGGGCATCCCACTCGCTGAAGGCCGACTGCTCGGTCTGGACGTCGTAGATCACGCGATACCAGTGTGCACTATCGCGCCCACTCTCGCTGATGACCTCGCGACGCTCGACGCCGCCGATCTCGACAAGGCGATCGATGGAGGCCTGCACGGTCGAGCGCGCGCAGGAAAGCTCCTCTGCCATCTTCACCTGACTGCGACGGCACCAGCCGTGCTTGCGGCTCGTATGGCGGCCGAGAAGGCACAGCACCTGAAGGTCGCGCCCCTTCAGGCGCGGGTCCGTGACGATCCATCCAGGGATGATGGAGAAACGGGCGTCACTCATCGTTTTTCCCTCCGCCCTGCCGGAAATGCTCTATGATGAGACCGCCTTGCAGACGTCCATTCTACATCGGCGGGGGAACATCCATGGACCCAATGAGATGGAGTATCCCGGTTAACGTTCTGACGGAGGAGGGAAAGCTCCGAGCCATCTCCAGTGCTCTGGAGGCTGCCAACTTTCTTCTCCTGCAGTGGCCTCTCGACGAGACCGGGCCGGCGCACATCATCGCACGGCATGCCTGCATCCAAGCGTTGGGCGGGAGCAAGTCGCTGGAGGCTGCGCGCGAGGCCTTCATCAAGGCCTGCGAGATAGCGGGCATCCTCGTTTAGCGGAAATGAAATCGGAACAACGGGCGGTCTCAGCGAGTTGGCCTCTTGCAAAGGAGTTCCTGCCATGAGCCTGCCCGTAAATCCCGGCGACGACATTCCGCCGCAGCCAGTGCCACCGCCTATCGATCCTGCGCCGCCGGTCAAGGAACCGGACCCGCCGGGGCTTCCGGACGAGAACCCCGACCCACCGCAGACGGTGAGGTCGTAGTCGCGCGCCATGTCGTGATCGCCATGCGGGGATTGTTCCCCAAGAGCGGGAACAATCCCTCGCGGCGGCCCTTTAACAGTGTCGCTATCAAGAGGAGCCGCGCCATGGGAGACGTAATTGCCGTCGAGCTGCACTCGAGCTGGGGTGTGCCCGTCTGCATCGACACACCGCAACGCCTGATCAAGGTGGTGAGGTGCCCCGGAGAAGCCCTGTCCGCGCTCGCTCACGCCTGGCCAGACATTCCCAGAAGCGAGACTTTCTTCGCGGCCAAGCGTGCTTGTATCGCCGCGCTGTGCGGCAATGGTTCGCCTCATGCTGCCCGCGACAAGTTCATGTCGGCTTGTCGGGAAGCGCATATTCATTGCAGAAGCGCTCCGGCGATCGATTAGCGCAAACGAGTTGCCAGCGGCCATCACGCTGCCTCCTGCAATTCGGCCAGGTCACTGCAGTTTACCGCCACGATCGCAGCATAGGGCGGCGGCGACACGCTGTTGCCGACGCAGGAGACCTGCACGGACTTCGGAAACTCGATCCAGACCGGCTTGCCGCCGTCCGCATCCTCTTGCCAGCCGCCGTCTATGACGTAATCGCCCGGAAAGCCCTGCGCGTTGTAGAGTTCACGCGGCGTCAGCATGCGCATGCCGATATCGACCACCACGAAGGCCTCGCCGGCGATTTCGATCGTCACGAACTCTCGCTGGTCCCAGAACCCGTGCGCCCGCAGGAACGCCGCGACTTCTCGTGCGCGGCCTTCCTGCGCCTCGGTGAAGGGCGGCGCGGAAAGCTCGCTCTCGACGTGGCTGAAACGCGGCTTCGTGGTGATTGTGTGGAACGGCTCGCCCTCCGGTGTGTCCTGGTCGACGCCGTAGTAGGCATGGAGGAAGGGCGACACGAGCACCGACTTGCCGCCACCATCGGCGGTGATCGTGCCGTTCGGCTCCTCCATGCCGTGGCCGGTGCTCGTGCCGAACTGGCGCGAGATGAAGGCGGAAATGACGCCCTGCTGCGCGCCGGTTGCCGTCACGGTCGACACGGGCTCGTCCGCAGCGCGCCCCGGATTGGCGCCACCGTCACGGCGGCTGTCGTTGTTGTGCTGCGCGACGAACGCGACGGCGACGCAACCATCCGCCTTGGCGGTAATCGTCGCCGTCGGCTCGTCGCCACTGCGCGGCCGGCTCTGCCCGGCGCGTTCGCCGCAACCGACCAGCGTTGGAATGATGATGGCGTTCTGGTCCTTCGTGCTGGCGCAAATGGTATGATGCGGCGCGTCAGCAGGTCGGACGGCCCCGCCCTGCTGCGCATGCGTGAGAACGGGCGCGACGACCGTCAGCCCGGCACCGCCGGCCGTGATGGTGTGGGCGGGCTCGTCCGCCCCGTTGAAGGGTTTGCCGGAATTGCGCATCGTCATCAGGTGCGGCGCGATCACGCCCAGCGGTGCGGCGCCACCGGGGCGCTTGATGTAGCTGTTCGCCGTGATCGTCGGCGCCGGCTCGCGCAGGTCGCTGCCCGTCGCCCCGGTGTTGAAGCGGCTGATCGACGGCGCGATGACGGCATGCTTCACCCCGCCGGCTACGACAGTGCCGAGCGGATCGTCGACGCTCATCGCGCGCGGAGCCTGCCCCTCCCGCTCGCCGTAGCCGGTTTGCACGAGGAAAGGCCGCTTGACGTCGAGCACATAGCGCTTCATCCCGCGTGCCACCCGCGCCATGGTGTTGTCCGCCAGCGGACGCACCGCCCGCAGGCCGTGCTTTTCCATGATCTCGGCAGAGCTGTCGAAGATCGAGGGGCAAGGCAGCGACCAGTCGATGCATTCCGCCGCGGTGCGCCACGGCAGTTTCTTCCCGGCGATAACGTCGGGATCGTCCGGCCGCCCGTGCGTCGGCTCCGGCCACACTATCTTTTTGCCATCGAAGCGGATGATGACGAACAGCCGCTTCCGGATCGTCGGCGCACCATAGTCGCACGCGCGCAGCTCGCGGGATTCGAGCTTGCCGCCGAGCCGCTTCAACGCCTTCACCCATTTCCGGTAGCTCTCGCCCTTGCGCTCCGGATCGGGCATCAGGCCGCGATCCGTCTGCACCAGCGGGCCGTAATCCTTGAACTCCTCGACGTTCTCCATGGTGACGACGTCGACGCGCCCGCCGCTCTTCTGGATGCGTTCGATCCAGCCGGGAATGATCCAGGCGAGATCGCGAATGTTGCGCTCCACCGGCTTGCCGCCCTTCGCCTTGGAGAAGTGCTTGCAGTCGGGCGAGAAGTGCATGAGGCCGATATGCCGCCCGGCGAGATAGTCCAGCGGGTCGACGCGATAGACGTTCGCCGACAAGTGCAGCGTCTCCGGATGGTTTGCCGCGTGCAGTGCCAGCGCCGCTGGATTGTGGTTGATCGCGATGTCGGGTGAGCGGCCGAGCGCAATCTCGATGCCGGTAGAAGCCCCGCCGCCGCCGGCGAAGCTGTCGACGATCAGGGGGCGAGCACCAGCACGACGACGGGAAACCTGGTCGAGGGTCGAGCCGGAAAAGAGGGTGCCGTGCATGGTCAAGCACTCCCCTGCCCGCTCGGGTCTTCCCCGCGCGAAATCCGCCCCAGCCGCCCGCGCACGACGGCGACATCCATGCCGCCGGGCGGCACGCCGCCTTCGTCGCGAAACCTACGAAGGGCCGCGAGTTCGGTTTCGAGGTAGCGAATCCCCTCCTGGAAACCCGAAACCTGCATGCGGTTGCGGATCGTGAATTCGCAGGTCATCAGCAGGGACAACGGGCAGGCCAGCAGCGCCACCGCCCGTTCCGAGTCCGTTGCCGCCGCTGCGATCTGCGCAATACCCTCGCGAAGTTCGTTCATGCAGTTTCCCCTGTTGGCGCAGCTTCATATCCCCACGCATCCCAGCCTGAGCGAGGCGCGCGGCAGAACAGCTCCAGTCGGGGCACGCCCGGATAAAGCCGCTCGATTGTCTCTGCGTAGAAATCGGGCTTGGCCGAGTGCCGCCCCTTCTGTTCGGAATAGACCGTCTCCGGCTGCGAGCCGGGCAGCGGCGCGGGCACGTCGCCGCGACGGCCGATCAGAAGCAGTTCGTGCCGGTCGCGCCCCCAGTAGCCGGTCACGGCCACCTGCTTGTCCCAGATCCAGTGATGCACATAGGCAAAGCCCCATGCCGCCATGACGCGCAGCGCATCCGGCAGCATCGGGTTCGTCGCCCAAAGGAAGAGAACGGCGTCACGCCCCGCCGGCGATCCGATCCTTTCGAACAGCTGGCAGATCTCGTCGGTCGGCATGGTCGGATAGTGGTTCTCCGCGCTCTTCTCACGCCCCGTGATCTCGGAGCGCACGGCGAACTGCCAAGGCGGGTCGGCATAGATGACGGGATACTTCTGAGACACTTCGCCCGCCGTTTGCTGTCCGGCGCTGGCGACCAGCGCCATGTGCCGCAAACGACCCTCGTGGCGCATCTTCGCCCGTTTCGCCCGGATCTCCTTGGAGAGCTGGACGATCTTCTTTTCTTCCTCGCGCAGAACCCTTTCCTGCTCTTCGCGCTCCAGATGGCTGATCGCCTCACCGGCATGCACCGATACCCGGCCATCGCGGATCGCATCGGAAAGCGCCTCGACGCCATTGTCGCGAACCCGCTTTGCCGCGGCCACGGCCCGTTCCGAAATCGACAGCCGGCGCGCCGCCTCGCGGGTCTGCAAATTTGCAGGCCCGGCCGTGTTCTGGTTCATGCCGCGTTCCCAGTCGACGACCCGTGCGGCCACCATCGCGCGCTGGCTTTCGCTCAGGTGCCGGCGATGCAGGTTCAGCGACAGGACAAAGCCGAGCGGATCGTTCCCCTCGTATTCCTTGGTCCAGGCGTCAATTCCAAGCAGCGCGCACGCCGCCTCGCGGTTCCGCCCGTCAAGGATCTGGCCATCGAGGAGCCAGACAGGCTCTTCCTGCCCGCGCGTGGCGATATCGTCGGAAAGCCGCCGCACCTCGTCGTCGGAGAGCATGGGAAACAGTGTAGCCAGCGGATGATGCGGAAGCCGCGCTGGGCCATCCGATGCGCTGCCACCCGCAAGCGCCGCCCTGCCCTCGTCCGTGATCGTGCAACGCTCAAGTTCGGTCGGGTGCCGTTGCACCAGCCCCATGCCGTGCAGCCGCACGATCCGGTTCCTATCGGGAATGCTTGCGGCGACGAACGCCCCTTCGTCCGCCGCCACCTGCAAAATGCGACGCTGCTCGCTACTGAGCGCCGCCATCACACAGCCCTCGCAGGAACAAGCGCGTTTGATACGCGTTTTAGCGAAACCGGAATTGCTCCGGCAGGAGAGCGGAGATGACCATCTATAAGGAATGGCCCCGCGGGGTACCCATCGATCTCGGTGACGACGGATTTGTTGTGGTTCACAACACCTTCGAAGCGAGCATCATTCTCTCCAACTGCTGGCCAGAGCGCGATGGTTCGGCCTACAGCCGTGCCATGGAGGTCCTGTATGACGCTTTCGACGACGTGGTAGACGACGACACCGCGCGCCGGGCGTTTATCGCCGCTGCCGAGGAAGCCCGCCTGGTCGTTCAGTTGCACTAGACGCTCAACCATCAGGCCGACCTCGTCACGCGATTGACGTAGGCGCGCCCCTCGGTGGTCAGGTGCAAAATTTCATCGTCACGGCTGTCGAGACGCAGAAAGCCGGCATCGATACACCGCCACGCGATTTCCTCGTCCCCATTACGCTCACAACGATAAGGTCCCGCTGCCGCCAGCACGCGGCGCAGCAGCGCCACGCCGCGAAGTCCGATCGGCCCGCCCCTTCGCATCGCCGCATCAAAACCGCGCCGTTCCTTGCCCGCGTAGGGAATCTTCACGGTGGAGCCGCGCATCACTCGCCCTCCCCAACCACACGAAGGCCCGCGCGCCCGCCGCCCGAGGCGATGATTTCCGTCAGTGCCGTCTTCACGTCGGGCAGTTTGCGCTCCATCTGCTCCAGGTTGCGCAGCGAGAGGAGCGCTTCGGCGGGCGTCACCACCAGATCGGCGGATGCATTGGCTAGGCTGACCTGGAACTCGCCATTCAGCCGCTGCAGTTCGGCGTTGTCGCGCATGATGCAGCGGCTATCGGCCGGGTTGTCCTTCGGGTTGACCAGCGCACAGCCGTGCAGTTCGGCCATCGCCCGCGTCACGACGGGTTCGCCGCATTCCGCTTCGAGCCGAATCGTTGCCGCGATTGGCAGCAGCTCGGTATCGCCTGCCGAGTTGCATCGGCCGATCTGGCTTTTGGAGATCGAAGCCAGCCTTGCGCTTTCCTCGATCCCGCCATTGAGCTTGATCAGCATGCGGTTCGCAGCCTTCAGCCGATGGAACCAGGCATTCGTCATCGTATCGGACATGGAAGTGTCTCCCGCGCGAGCGCGCAAAAAGCTTTCCCGCGCCGGGAAATCCGGCGGGGTTTTCCCGTTCTGGGAAGGATCGGAACGTGAGAGTTTCAGGGCCTCAGATCACGGAGGCCCGCATGCCAATCGAAAGAGAAAACGAAAGCGCCCGGCGTGCAGATTGGTCCGCCGCCCGCCGGGCTGGGGCCGCCGCATGGCAGGGGGGCCCGCGCGGCGTGGGGAACGATGAAGACGGGAAAGATGCGCCGGAGCGGCAGGAAACACCCGCCAGCTCCGGCACAAAGTTGCAAGGCGGCTGGGAGGAGCGCTCCAGAGGGGAACGACGCCTTGCACAAATGAGACGTGCGAGAGGGCCGCTTTCATTCGGCGGCCTCCGGGGTCGTAAACAATTCAGGCAAAAGAAGATTTCGCGCGATGCCAGTTATCCGCTCTACCTCGATTGCGCGACGAGGAGTGATCTGGCCCCGTTCCCAGCGCAATACCGTCGACTTATCCACCGGCGGCGTGAACAGTTGGCCAAACGCCTCAAGACTCATTTGGTCGTTGCGCGCACGGAATTTCGCGATCTCGGATTCAGCTCTCATGGATCATACGAGTTGCATAAGTTGCAACTTTTTTCAGGTCATCTTGTTGCACGCCATCGTAACGCCCTCCAACATGGCCTGCGGTAGAGTTGCGCAATGAGCAACGTCTCGCAGATTCACTCAGACAAAACCCCTGTGCGCTTCCACTTCATCCCCGAGTGGGCCGCGAAGCGGAACCTCTCCCAGAGCGATGTCGCGCGCGAGGTGGGCGCCGACAAGAGCTTGGTATCGCGCTGGTGGAGCGGGGTTTTACCTAAGCCAGACTACCTTGAGCGTCTCGCGGCGCTATTTGGCACGGATATTCACGGCCTTTTTCGCGATCCTGAAGAAGATTGGCTTGCTCGATTCTTTAGAGATAAGAGCGAAGCACAGCGAGAACAGGCGATAGAAATGCTGAAAGTTCTTTTCAAGGACCTCGGGAAGACCGGTACAAACGATTGAGCCGGCTCACTCATCCCAATATCTTGTAATCCGCCGTCACACCCCTGCAGAAAAAAACGAGGGAAGCGCATCCGCGCTCCCTTCACGCCTCTGCGCGTCGGAACCAGGAGCTACCCAAGCATACTGTGCAACAATTTAGTTGCATAACATGCAACTTTTTAAATTGACCATAGTTGCATCTTATGCAACTCCTTGCATCGTTGGCCGGCAACAGGGCCGCCGCGTCTCCTCCAAGGCGGCGGCCCACCTTTCCGGCCTCATTCACCCCAACATGGAGAATGACGATGCATACCAACATGCTCCCCCCGAAGCAGAAGGCCCGCGTTGCCCAGATCGCCACTATCATGCGCGAGTGCCCGGACGGCCATTGCGATGAGACCTATCTGCGAAACCGCGGCGTGACCGGCGCCGAGATGACGACCCTCGTTCCGAAGGCGGTCGAGGAAGCGAACGCCGCCGCCGTCCGCCACGCAGCCTGATCGGAGGCTGCCGCCATGAACCAGCAACCCCGCGACTACGCCATCCGGCCGCGCAGTGCGCAACGCGACCTGCTTCGCCTCCGGATCAGAGATCTCGAAAACCAGCGCTTCGCCCTTCTGGCGGTCGCGGGGCTGCTGGCCTTCGCCCTAACAGGCGTTCTCGTTCTCGGAGCCTGAGCCGATGCGCACGCACCGCTTCCCCCGATATCCGATCGAGCGCGTCGAGGCCGACTGGTCGCGCATCGACAGCCTGATCGCCGCCCGCGCCCGCGCCGACCGCATCAGCAACCGGCTCATGTACCTCTTGCTGCCGACGCTCATCGTCGGCCTCTCCACCTTCATTCTCTGCCGGAGCTGATGCCCATGGCTGACAACACCAAGATCGAATGTACCGACGCCACCTGGAACCCGATCACAGGGTGCTCCATCGTCTCCCCCGGCTGCATCAAGGACATGGATGCGCGCATGCAGCGCGCCGAGGCCATCGCCCTCTTCGGCCCGTCGGCCGGCACCAAATTCCCGAAGGCCGCCACCCCGAAGCTGACCGGCGCGATCGGGCCATGGCCGCCCGGCAAGGCCGAGGAACAGTTCACGCTCGCAGCCCGCCGCCTGATCGGCGACGACCGGATCCTCGGCCAGACCTCGCTTGCAGCCTTGCGGAGAGCCCTATGAAGCCCCTCGCCTGCCCCCCGATTACGGCCATCGGCTTTGTGAAGCTAAGCCTCAGTGGAACCGCCAAATGACAACGACCTCACAGTTCGGCGCCGAAGGATTCTCCACCTCGTTCCTGCTCTTCGCGCAATATGGTGGGCGGGCGATCATACCGGTCGAGGAAGTCTGCCGCGACTATTTTAGCCACCTGACGCCGGACAAGTTCCTTCGAAAAGTTGGCTCCGGCGACCTTGCAATTCCCGTGATCCGCGTAGAAATTTCACAGAAGTGCCAGAAGGGCATACATATCCAGGATTTGGCGACATACCTCGACAAGCGGCGCGAGGCAGCACTGAGGGAATTCAGGCAATTGCATCGGTAGGGGCAGCTTGGTGAGAACCGTCAGTGGGGTACGCTAGAAACAGAATGGAGCCGCGTTGCGATCCGCCCGTCGGTATGTTCCGATAGAATACGTCGCGGTACGGTGTCGAATCGATTACGCTGCCGGCGTTCAAGGCGAGCCCATTGCTCCAAGGGAAAATGCCATGGCACTTACATGTGATCAGGTGACGGTGAAGAGGCTGCAGTCCTGCATTTTCCCCGCCATGCCGATTGCCGCGCAGGTGGTCGCCTCGATTGCGGGAATTTGGTTGTTCCCTGTTACATCTCTCGCTGCCGATGCAGTGGTGGCGGCAGAGCCAGATTCGATGGATTACGTCCGTGTGTGTGACGCCTTCGGCGAGGGGTACTTCTATATCCCGGGCAGCGAAACCTGTTTGAAATTTGGCGGCTATCTGCGCGTGGAATTCTCCGGCGGTGACCCGAACGGGCAGGATACCTTTCCCGGCGGCGGCGGCGATTCCTGGTATTCGCGATCGCGTCTGAATTTCCGTGTCAGCACTGCCACGGACACGGACTACGGTGCGCTGAAGACCTATGCCGAGCTCGAGTTCCAGCGCGACAACAACACCGAGAACGAAGCCCGCCTGGAAATCGGAACCATCGAACTAGCGGGTTTTCTCGTCGGATACGTTGATACCCTCTATACCGACTTCACGGACGACGCCGGCAACACGATCAATGACTACTACGACGTCAACTACGGCGATTTCCACCAGACCCAGATCCGCTACACATATGAACCCGGCAATGGCTTCGTCGCGGCGGTCTCAATCGAAGACGACAGCGACATTAGCAGCGACACGGTCACGGATTACACCGTTGCCGACGATGACTACATGCCCGACGTCATCGCCGCTGTGGGCTATGTCACCGACCCCTTCAAGGTCCGCCTCGTCGGCGCCTATGACGAATCGATGGAGGAAGGTGCGATCAAGCTCAGGCTCGACGGTACGATCGGCGATCTGTCGGTCTTCGCCATGGGGGGCTGGAACACCGATGGCGACAGCGTCAACAACTATGCACAGTGGGACGGCGACTGGGCAGCCTGGATCGGGGCGTCCTATGTGTTGACGGAAAAGGCGACAATCAACGCTTCGATGAACTTCGACGATGGCGGCGACATCGAAGGGGCGCTGAACGTCGCTTATGCAGTGGCGCCCGGCTTCGAGATCATCCCGGAACTCGACTTCCGCAACAAGATGGACGAGAAGGAAGGCCCGGACGCCAAGGACTGGGGCGGCGTAGTCCGCTTCCAGCGCAACTTCTGATATCTGACGGCGAACTGCCCGGCGCACGCCGCGATGGCGCGCCGTCCCTCGCATCTTAGCTACAAGCTCCAATGTGTCGGTTCCTTTGGGGCCAACCGTAAGGCGCACCGCTCGGGTTTCTTCCGCCCGTTGAAAATCTGCGCGCGGCGGCGTTACACGTTGGCCTCCGGTATGCTCCGGTAAGATACTTCCCGGTCCGGACGGAAGACGATAACCTGGCTAAGACAATATACCTGCAGCATCAGTGCGCCTCCTCCTGCGAGCGGAGAATGTCATGGCAGTCACTCATGATCAGATCGTCGTAACTGACCAGCCGTCCGATAAGCTGACCCTTTTGCCGCTAACCGCCCTTGTCGTCGGCTCGATGATCGGCGGCGGTGTCTTCAACCTCCCTTCGGACATGTCCCGGGGCGCATCGCCGGGGGCCATTCTGATCGGGTGGCTCATCACCGGGCTCGGCATGCTGATGCTGGCGCTGGTCTACCAGTCACTGGCAAACCGCAAGCCCGAGTTGAACGCCGGTCCCTATGCCTATGCGCGGGCGGGATTTGGACCGTTCATCGGCTTTAACAGCGCTTGGGGATACTGGTTGAGCGCGTTTCTCGGCAACGTCGCCTATGCCGTCGCGATCTTTTCGGCGCTTTCGTTTTTCGTTCCTGCCTTCGGCGACGGCAACAACCTGATCTCCATTCTCGGCGCGTCCATCTGCCTCTGGCTGATCCACGCGCTGGTGCTGACCGGTATCAAACAGGCCGCCTTCATCAACATCATCACCACCATCGCCAAGCTGGTGCCGTTATTCCTGTTCGTCCTGATCGCTATCATCGCCTTCAACTGGGACCGGTTCACTTTCAACTTCTGGGGGCATGCGGACACGGGCGAAGGAACAAGCGCCGGGCTCGGCAGCATCATGGACCAGGTAAAAAGCACGATGCTCGTGACGCTGTGGGTCTTCATCGGCATCGAAGGTGCGAGCGTCTATTCCGCACGCGCCGCCCGGCGCGCCGACGTCGGCCGGGCGACCGTAATCGGCTTCCTCGGCGCACTCGGTATATACGTGCTCGTCTCGATGCTCTCAACCGGGGTACTGAGCCAGCCCGAGCTGGCCGGTCTGAAGGTGCCGTCCATGGCTGGAGTGCTGGAGCCGCTGGTCGGTCGCTGGGGTGCCACGCTCGTCAATATCGGCCTGATGATCTCCGTCGGCGGGGCATTCCTGTCCTGGACGCTCCTCTGCGCCGAGATTCCCTATACCTGCGGCCGCGACGGGACATTTCCCAAATGGTTTGCCGCCGAGAACGCCAACGGTTCACCGGTCAACGCGCTCTGGGCAACCAATATCCTGATCCAACTGTTCCTCGTGCTCAGCTTCTTCTCCAAGAGCGCCTACCAGTTCTTCTATTTCATCGCCTCGGTCGCGATCCTGCCGCCCTATGTTTTCTCCGGCGCCTACGCGCTCAAGCTCGCGTTGACGGGCGAGACTTATGGCCCGCAGGACAGGGCGCGCCGACGCGACATGATCGTCGGCCTAATCGCGACCCTCTACGGGCTCTGGCTCGTCTATGCGGCGGGGCTCAGCTATCTCCTGATGTGTGCGGTGCTCTTTGCGCCAGGCATCCTCGTGTATGCGCGGGCTCGCAGGGAGCATGGCGAGCCGGCCTTCGTCGGCAAGGAGCCGTTCATTGCGATCGGCATCGCATTACTGGCGCTACTAGCCCTCTACCTGCTTTGGACTGGGCAGATCAGCCCTCTCTAATCGTCCTGTTGTGCCTATTCTCGAAGCATTCCCTGCGGTGGAGGAGCCACGATGCGCAATTTCGGTGTCCATTCTGAAGTCGGCAAGCTAAGGACAGTCATGGTCTGCCGGCCGTCGCTCGCCCACCAGCGGCTGACGCCCGGCAATTGCCACGACCTCCTGTTCGATGACGTGATCTGGGTTCATGAGGCGCAGAAGGACCACTACGACTTCGTCCTGAAGATGCAAGAAAGGGGTGTCGAGGTCCTGGAGCTCCACGATCTTCTGGCCGAGACCCTGGCGGATGCAGAAGCGCGCGCCTTCGTGCTCGACCGCCGGATCGTCCCGAATGTGCTCGGCCTGCAGGTTGCAGGCGCCATGCGCCCTTGGCTGGACGAGATGCCGGGCAAGCAGCTTGCGGCTTTTCTGATCGGCGGGATAGCAGTGTCGGACCTGCCGGACATACAGGGACGCGACCTAATGCTTGAGGCGCTCGGCGCGCCGGAGTTCGTCATTCCGCCCATACCCAACACGCTGTTCCAGCGGGATCCCTCCTGCTGGATCTATGGCGGCGTCACCTGCAACCCGATGTTCTGGCCGGCCCGCCGAGCGGAGACCCTGCTGCAGCGGGCGGTCTACAAGTTTCATCCCTCCTTCAAGGGTGGAGACTTCGAGATCTGGTGGGGCGATTCCGACGAGCCTTTCGCCAACGCCACCATGGAGGGCGGCGACGTCATGCCGATCGGCAACGGCGTCGTTCTCATTGGCATGGGGGAGCGTACCACCTACCAGGCCGTCGGCCAGGTGGCGCAGGCCTTGTTCAGGGCCAAGGCGGCGACGCGCGTGATCGGCTGCCTGATGCCCAAGAGCCGCGCGGCGATGCATCTCGACACCGTGTTCAGCTTCTGCGACCGCGACTTGGTCACCCTCTTTGCCGACGTCGTCGACCAGATCCGCTGCTACAGCGTCTATCCAACCGGCGACGACGGTGCCTTCGAGGTACACCCGGAGACGAAGCCGATGCTGGAGGTCGTAGCAGACGCGCTCAGCATCAAGAAGCTGCGTACCGTCGCCACGGGCGGCAATGCCTACGAGGCCGAGCGTGAGCAATGGGACGACGGCAACAACGTGGTCGCACTGGAGCCCGGTGTGGTGGTCGCCTACGACCGCAACACCCACACCAATACACTGCTGCGCAAGGCCGGCGTCGAGGTCATCACCATCCGCGGTTCGGAACTAGGCCGCGGGCGCGGCGGCGGGCATTGCATGACCTGCCCGATCTGGCGCGATCCGGCCTGACGCATCCGACCCATCCGAACAGCCAACACTGCTGGAGTTGCATCATGAGCCTCAACCTTCGCAATCGTTCGCTTCTTACGGTACAGGACTATACCCCGCGAGAGTTCCGCTTCCTGCTTGACCTCGCTCGCGACCTGAAGCGGGCCAAATATGCCCGGACCGAACAGCAGCACCTGAAGGGCAAAGAAATCTGCCTGATCTTCGAGAAGACATCAACGCGGACCCGCTGCGCCTTCGAGGTCGCCTGCTCCGACCAGGGAGCAAACGTCACCTATCTGGATCCCGCGGGCTCGCAGATCGGCCACAAGGAATCCTTCAAGGATACCGCGCGAGTGCTCGGGCGTATGTATGATGCGATCGAGTATCGCGGTTCGGCGCAGAAGGGCGTTGAGACGCTGGCGAAGTACGCCGGCGTGCCGGTCTACAACGGTCTCACCGACGAATACCACCCGACTCAGATGCTGGCGGACGTGATGACGATGCGCGAACATGCCGACAAGCCGATCGCCGAGATCAAATATGCCTATGTTGGGGACACGCGCTCCAACATGGGCCATTCGCTTTTGATCGTCGGCTCCCTGATGGGTATGGACGTCCGCATATGCGGGCCGAAATCGCTCTGGCCGGCCGACGAGTACCGCAAGATCGCAGACGAGCTCGCAGAAAGGTCGGGTGCACGGCTGACTGTCACCGACGATCCGAAGGCCGCCGTCAAGGGTGTCGATTTCATCCACACCGACGTCTGGGTATCGATGGGCGAGCCGAAGGAGGTCTGGAAGGAACGCATCAAGTTGCTCACACCCTACCAGGTCAACGCGGCGCTGATGAAGGCGAGCGGCAACGCGCAGGTCAAGTTCATGCACTGCCTGCCCGCCTTCCACGATACTGAGACCGTTCTAGGGAAACAGATCGCCGAAGACTACGGCATGACCAACGGGCTAGAGGTGACGGACGACGTCTTCGAATCCGAGGCGAACATCGCCTTCGAGCAGGCGGAAAACCGGCTTCACTCGATCAAGGCGCTCCTCGTAGCGACGCTGGGAGACTAACCATGCGTATCGTGATCGCACTGGGAGGCAACGCGCTCCTGAAGCGCGGGGAGCCGATGACCGCAGAGGCGCAGCGGCGAAACATACAGATCGCCGCCGCCGCCATCGCCCCGATCACCGCTGAACACCAGGTCGTGATCACCCACGGCAACGGGCCACAGGTCGGGCTGCTGGCGCTGCAAGGCGCCTCCTACAAGCCCGACGAGGCCTATCCGCTCGACGTGCTCGGCGCGGAGACCGAAGGCATGATCGGCTACATGCTGGAACAGGAACTCGGCAACATCCTCCCCTTCGAGGTGCCATTTGCGACGCTTCTAACAATGGTCGAGGTCGATGGCGACGATCCCGGGTTCAAGAACCCCACCAAGTTCGTGGGGCCCGTCTACGAGAAGGCTGATGCCGACCGGCTAGCCGGCGAAAAGGGGTGGGCGTTCAAGCAGGACGGGGAACAATGGCGCCGGGTCGTCGCCTCGCCGATGCCCAAGCGGATCTTCGAGATTCGGCCGGTGAAATGGCTTCTGGAGAAGGGAACGATCGTCATCTGCGCCGGCGGCGGCGGCATTCCGACAATGTACGAGAAGGACAAGGAACGCTCGTTGACCGGCGTCGAAGCCGTCATAGACAAGGATTTCTGCTCGGAACTGTTGGCACGCGAGCTTGGAGCGGACCTGTTCATCATGGCGACCGATGCCGAGGCGGTCTTCATTGACTGGGGCAAGCCGGAGCAGAAGGCGATCCACCGGGCCAATCCGGAGGCGCTCGGCGCCTACTCATTTCCCGCCGGCTCGATGGGGCCGAAGGTTGATGCCGCATGCCATTTCGCAAGGGCGACCGGAAACGCAGCGGCAATCGGCGCGCTGGCCGATATCGCCGCGATCGTGCGCGGCGAGCGCGGGACGATCGTCAGCACGGCTTCGCCGGCCGTGGAATGGCATTGATGCTGTTGTTGAATGATGGGGGTGGGCGATGGCCGATGGTGGCGGAAACGACGTTTCTGGCGAGGCTTCCAACACCACCTCGCCGCGCCCTCCCTCGCTGATCGACGCGCTCGTTCCGTGCCTCACGCTGATCGTGCTCTTGGGGCTGTCCTACCTATTGTTCGGCGAGGCGGCGTCCTTAGGGCCGAACCAGATCGCGCTGGTGTTCTGCAGCCTGGTTGCGGCCGGGATGGCCTACAAGAACGGAATGCCCTGGTCCGGGATCCGCGAGGCCGTCGTGCAGGGTATTGCGACGGGCCTGCCGGCAATCATGATATTGCTCTGCGTCGGCGCGCTGATCGGCGCGTGGGCGTTGAGCGGCACAATCATCTCCATGGTCTATTATGGGCTTATGCTGCTGAGCCCGAACTATTTCTATGCCACCACCGCGCTCGTCTGCGCCGTGGTAGCGTTCGGCATCGGAAGCTCCTGGACCGTCGCCGGCACGATCGGCATCGGCCTGATGGGGGTTGCAGCACACATGGAACTGTCGCCGGCGATCACGGCCGGCGCGATCATCTCCGGCGCCTACTTCGGCGACAAGGCCTCACCACTGTCAGACACGGTGAACCTTGCTGCCGCCACGGCGGGCTCAGACATCTACGCGCACATCCGCGAATCGCTCTCGACGTCCGTGCCGGCACTAGTCCTTGCCCTATCGGCTTTTGCGTTGCTCGGAAGGCCAGGAGATTTCGACGCCACCGCCGTGCTCGTGGCGATCGACGCGAAGATTAAAGTTTCGCTTTGGTCGTTCCTGCCGCTTCTCCTAGTGTTCGGCCTGTCGATCGCGCGCGTCTCGGCCGTCGTGTCGATCTTCTCGGGCGCCCTCGCAGGGGCGCTGTTGGCCGTCGTCCTCGATCCGGGACGGGTGATCGCGTTTGCCGCTTTGCCGGATTTTCCCGCCGGGCTAGCCCTGTTGAAGGGCACCTGGGCAGCACTCGCCAACGGTTATACGATAGAAAGCGGCGACAGGGCGATCGACGCAATCCTTAGCCGTGGTGGCATGGAAAGCATGATGAACACCGTCTGGCTGATTATCACGGCGCTCGCTTTCGGCGCCATCGTAGAGCATGCCGGGCTGCTCGGGCGGCTGATCGATCCGCTGGTGGCGCGGACGAAGTCTCGCTCAGGGCTCGTTACCACGGTCGCCGGCACGGCTGTGTTCGCCAATATCGTCACCTCGGACCAGTACATCTCGATCGCCCTGCCGGGACGGATCTTCCGGGCGGCGTTCGCTGAGCGCGGCATGGCGCCGGTGATGTTGTCACGCGTGATCGGCGACACCGCGACTGTCACCTCGCCTCTCATCCCCTGGAACAGCTGCGGCGCCTACATGGCGGCAGCGCTGGGCGTCAGCACGGTCACCTATGCTGGCTTCTGCTTCTTCAACCTGCTCAATCCGCTGATCACGGTTCTCTTCACGCTTTTGGGGTTGCGCGTTATTACTGCGCCAGCACCGACCGCTTTGTTTCGAGAGGGTGATCCGGACAAACCTCTTTTGAGCAACGGCAAGTGAGGTCCTTGATTCCAGATGGCGGCTTCGGGCTCGATCTGCCCAAATCGGGCCTAAGCTCTATGCAATAGCTTCATAGACTGCCGCGTATTCTCAGTCCGCTATCCGAGCGCTAGGCTAAATGAACGCTTCGCGCCGCGGTTCCTCCTGGCGGCGCAAAGCTGCGAACGGCAGGTAGCAAATGCACTACAACCTCTTTTGCTGCAAATTTGCTGCAGGCAATAAATCACTATTGTTTTGTTTCAGTTATTTAGACGTTTCAACCCAGTCGATCATCGGCGCGGTGGCGAAGATCTTCCCTCCGGTTTTCAGTGCATGGCCATACATTTCGATTACTTGCCGTTTCGTGCGCTTGTCGCGTTTGATCGCTTTTCACCGCTATCGCGCCGCGTCCCCCTTGCCATCGCTGCGCCATCGCAGTTGAGCGGGTCAGCAAAATGGGGCCATATCCGAGCGCGGGCGTCGCGATGGGTCGAAGCCTTATAGCGCACAGATACGTATAATGCGAGACGGCGCACTCCCCGGCCGCGGACGGGCCAAAATCGGGTGCACGTCAGCTAGTATGTGATACTGGTCAGAACGACATAAAGCATGGCTGCAGCCGTGACGGTACAAATGAAGAGCAACAGTCCGGTACCAGGGTTCATCGTTAGTCGCAGGTGGGTTTTCATGGCGGTGCTCCTTTGAGGTCTCGGAATGAGGCGGCAAAATCTATCTAAAATCTTTGGCTTGCAGCACATAGAGGGTGCGGCGGTCACGCGCATAAGCTCTTTTCGCAACGTCGAGAATTGCGCTGCGCGCCGCATCGAATGCCACCAGACATTGCGGGGCTATCATCTCCGAGGGGCCCTGCTTCCCGAGTGCGGCAGCCTCGATGAAAAATGGCACCTCGAACATGCCGTCGTAGCCCAGAAAGCGCACCCCATTGCGCGCGTCGTCGTAGCTGCGGCTTACGGAGTCAAGGCGAGTGCGACGCCAGATGATACATCCGAGTCGGAGATATTGCGTGCCGTACCGCCGGTCACCCACCCCCCAAAAGAAAATCCAAAAACAACCATGGCAAATGCGCCAAAGGCCGCACCGGTAAGTGCGGGTTTAATCCATGCGGGGATGTCCATGACCTTGTCCGATCGTAAATGATCGAGTCCGCGTTATTGCGGACGAGAAAATAATCATAACACCTGCGGGTACAATACCTTGCATGAATTCGCTCGCTTCAGAGCAAAGCTGGCATTTGTCACGTGAATGTGATGCCGTCCTGCGAGACGCGTTGTGTGAACGCTGCTGATTGATTTCGATGGAAGTATACTGGCCGCCGCCGACGCACCCTTGCCATCGCGGCAGAGCGGCCGGCACTGCAGGTGGTCCTTCAAGGCGAGTTGGCATCGAAGGAAAGGCAGGCGCTCACGCGCACAGTTCACCGCGCTGCCATCAAGCGGCATTTCGCACGGTTCATCCCATCGGCCGCCGGTCTCACCTGCTCCGAAAGCGGCTGCCGCTCTCGGAGACCCGAACATCAAAGGATGAAGTCGGACTTCGTCAGATTGATGACGCCGGCGAGTTCGAATTGGAAGTCGGCGCGGCCGTCCTGGTCGGTATCGCCGTAAACGATGGTGCGGTCGTTCTTGGTGCCCTTCTCGTCGAAGACGCGGAAGATCAGTTCGCCCGCCTTGCCGGTCAAGTCGTTCTTGCCGCGCCAGGTGAAGGCCTGGTCGCCGGCGAGCTTGCCGTTGGCGTCGATCGGCGACACGTCCAGCTTGTCCACGCCGTGAACGAAATCAGTGATCAGGTCACGCTTGCCGGCGCCCGACTGCGGGCTGTAGCCGCCGTTGTTGACGAAGCCGGACTGGCCCGGAGCGCTGTCCTTCTCCGAGGTGAAGACGAAGACGTCGCGCCCTGCCCCGCCCGTGAGCGTGTCGGCGCCGGTGCCGCCGATCAGGCGGTCGTTGCCCGCACCGCCCAGGATCACGTCCTTGCCGCCCTTGCCATCCAGAACGTCGTTGCCGGACGTGCCGACGAGCTTGTCGCTGCCGGAGGTACCGGGTTTCGTTGCGCCCTCGGCCACCGAAACCGTGAAGGTCTTGGAAGCCTCGTAGCTCTTGCCGATCGAGGGGTCATCGACGCGGACGGTCACGTCCAGCGATGGATTGCCGTCATGATCGAACTTCGCCCCCTTCTTCAGCCAGAGCGCGCCGTTCTTGATCTCGAAGAACTTGGCGTCGGCGCCCTTCAGCGACAGCCTGTTGTCCCCGCCGTCGGGATCGGAGATGGTGAGCGTGGCGACCTTGCGTGCCGAGGCGGTCGAGGCATCCTCGGCGATCGACTTCAACACCTGCTTCGTCACCAGCTTCGGCGCGTCGTTCACCGGCGTCACGGCGACGTCGAAAGTCTTGGCGACAGGCGTCGAGCCGTCCTCGTTGCCGTCCTCGACGGTCACCTTGAACGAGGCCTTGATCGTCTCGGAACCGTTATGGACGAACGTCACCTTGCCGGCGGCAAGCTCCGCACCGGTGAAGCTCGTCGCAGCCTTGCCGTTCACCTGGATCTTGCCCGCCGACTGGCCGGAGACGGTGAAGCGCACGCCCGCGGCGCCGTCGTCGGGATCGGTGAAGGAGAGGTCCGCCTTGGTCAGCGTGTAGCTGCCACCTTCCTTCACCGTCGCCTTCAGGTCGCCGGTCAGGACAGGCGCATCGTTCACCGGCGTCACGGCAAAGTTGAAGGTCGAGGTTGCCGGCGTCGAGCCGTCCTCGTTACCGTCCTCGACCAACACCTTGAACGAGGCCTTCGTCGTCTCGGAACCGTCATGGACGAATGTCACCTTGCCGGCGGCAAGCTCCGCAGCGGTGAAGCTCGTCGCCGCCTTGCCGTTCACCTGGATCTTGCCGGCCGATTGGCCGGAGACGGTGAAGCGGACGCCGGAGGCGCCGTCGTCGGCATCGGTGAAATAGAGGTCGGACTTCGTCAGCGTGTAGCTGCCGCCTTCCTTCACCGTCGCCTTCAGGTCGCCGGTTAGGACGGGCGCATCGTTCATCGGCGTCACGGCAAAGTTGAACGTCGAGGTTGCCGGCTTCGAGCCGTCCTCGTTACCATCCTCGACGAACACCTTGAACGAGGCCTTCGTCGTCTCCGAACCGTCATGGACGAATGTCACCTTGCCGGCGGCAAGCTCCGCACCGGTGAAGCTCGTCGCAGCCTTGCCGTTCACCTGAATCTTGCCGGCCGACTGGCCGGAGACGGTGAAGCGGACGCCGGAGGCGCCGTCGTCGGCATCGGTGAAATAGAGGTCGGACTTCGTCAGCGTGTAGCTGCCGCCTTCCTTCACCGTCGCCTTCAGGTCGCCGGTCAGGACAGGGGGCTGGTTGGGGACGACGCCCGGCTCAACCGCATAGTTATTCGACGTCGTCGTACCGACACCGGCATTGCCGGCAAGGTCGATGACGCCGGAATTGTCGAGCGTGATGACGTTGGTGGCATCGGAAATGCCGGCGGCCGGCATCAACGTCGCCGTCCAGGTGACACCGCCATCGGCGGAGCTCAGCCCGCTGAGCGTGCCGTTGGCCACGGCGAAATCGGCGGAGGTCAAGCCGGTGACGGCCTCACTGAAGATGATGGTGACAAGCGAGGTCTCGCCCGGCGCCAGCACGGTATCGGCAACGTCGATCGAAGCCGTCGGCAGCAACGTGTCGATCGCATAGTTGTTCGAGGTCGTCGTGCCGGTGCCGACATTGCCTGCAGCGTCGGCAACACCGCTATTGTCCAGCAAGATCACGTTGCTGGCGTCGGTGATGCTCGCAGAGGGCGTGAACGTCGCCGTCCAGGTGATACCGCCGTCGCTGGAGGTAACGGCACTCAACGTTCCGTTTTCCACCGCCAGGTCGTCGTTCGCGAAGCCGCTGACAGCCTCGGCGAAGGTGATCGTTACCTGCGCGGTCTCGCCGGCCGCCAGAGCTGTATCCGCGACCACAATCGTCGCGGTTGGCCGCTGCGTGTCGATTGCGTAATTGTTCGAGTTCGTCGTGCCGGTCCCTGCATTGCCGGCAAGGTCGGCGACGCCGATGTTGTCCAGCGTGATCATGTTGGACGCGTCGGAGATATTCGCAGACGGCGTAAACGTCGCAGTCCAGGTGATGCCGCCATCGCTGGAGGCGAGCCCGCTCAGCGCCCCGTTCTCGACGGAAAGATCACCAAGGGTGAAGCCGGTGACAGCCTCGCTGAAGGTGATCGTCACCTGCGAGGTCTCGCCGGCGGCCAGAGCCGTATCCGCCACCACGATCGTCGCCGTCGGCCGCAGCGTATCGATCGCGTAGTTGTTCGAAGTCGTCGTGCCGGTCCCCGCGTTGCCGACCGCGTCGGCAATACCGGTATTGTCCAGCGTGATCATGTTGGTCGCGTCGGAGATATTCGCAGACGGCGTGAACGTCGCAGTCCAGGTGATGCCGCCATCGCTGGAGGCGAGCCCGCTCAGCGTCCCGTTTTCGACGGAAAGATCATCAAGGGTAAAGCCGCTAACGGCCTCGCTGAAGGTGATCGTCACCTGCGAGGTCTCCCCGGCGGCCAGAGCCGTATCCGCCACCACGATCGTCGCCGTCGGCCGCAGCGTATCGATCGCGTAGTTGTTCGAAGTCGTCGTGCCGGTCCCCGCGTTGCCGATCCCGTCGGCAATACCGGTATTGTCCAGCGTGATCACGTTGGTGGTGTCGGTGATGCTCGCAGATGGGGTGAACGTCGCGGCCCACCTGATGCCGCCGTCGCTTGAGGAAACGGCGCTCAGCGTTCCGTTTTGCACCGTCAGGTCGGCGTTGGTGAAGCCGGAGACGGCCTCGCTGAAGGTGATTGTCACCTGCGAGGTCTCTCCGATCCCAACCGCCGTATCCGCCACCACGATCGTCGCCGTCGGCCGCAGCGTATCGATCGCGTAATTGTTCGAAGTCGTCGTGCCGGTCCCCGTGTTGCCGACCCCGTCGGCAATACCGGTATTGTCCAGCGTGATCACGTTGGTGGTGTCAGTGATGCTCGCAGATGGGGTGAACGTCGCGGTCCAGGTGATGCCGCCGTCGCTTGAGGAAACGGCGCTCAACGCACCGTTTTCGACCGCAAGGTCGGCGTTGGTGAAGCCGGTGACGGCCTCGCTGAAGGTGATCGTCACCTGCGAGGTCTCTCCGATCCTAAGCGCCGTATCCGCCACCACGATCGTGGCGATCGGGCGCACCGTGTCGATCGCGTAGTTGTTCGAGTTGGTGGTTCCGGTACCGGCATTGCCGACCCCATCCATAACGCCGCTGTTGTCCAGCGTGATCACATTCGTGGCGTCGGAGATGCCTGCGGATGGCGTGAACGTCAGGGTATAGACGATGTTGTCGTTCGTCGAAAGACCGCTCAGCACCCCGCCCTGCACTGCCAGGTCTTCAATGGTGAAGCCGGTGACAGCCTCGCTGAAGGTGATCGTCACGAGCGAGTTCTCTCCCGCGGCCAACGCCGTATCCGCCACGACGATCGCCGCTGTCGGTCTAACGCCGTCGATCACCAGGCTCGTGTTGCTCCCAAGTGAACCGGCCGTTCCAGGGGTCGGAAGGGTCAAGATGGCATTTGTGCCATCCCCATTTCTGATCGTTCCCCCATTCAGCCCGAGAGCACCGGTGGAGAAATAATCGAGGTCCGAAGAAAGATCGCCCTGCTGCACCGTATAAATGAATGTGAGGGTATTCGATCCGCTGCCCGACACGTAGTCTACAACGCGGTCTGTCGCGCCGGTCTCAAGCGTCAGCCGTGGCGTGCCGGTAACGTTGACGTCCTGACTGAATGTTACAACGATCGAAATCGTGTCACCGACCTTGTAGGCGCCGGCCGACTCCGTCGCACTGACGGATGAAACCCGCGGCGCCGGCATCAGATAGTCAAACGTGATATTGTCGAGCCACATCGTTATGCGGCCGGACGTTGTCGTCTCATAGATCTGCATGTCGGCAATCGTCAAAGACGAGAGACGGTTGATGGCAGGAATATCACCCGGGCTCATGAACATCGAGCGGTAGTAATATGGACCGATGCCGTTTCCGTGCAGATTGTCGTCCGGCCAGGAGGTGCCGTCGATTGCAACGCCTGCGGGCCAACCGTTCTGATGTATTGGATTCGCATCGACGCTGATCTGATAGTCGTAGAAATCGATCAGCGCGCCGGATGCGCTAGTAATGGTTATGGTGAAAAGCTCACCGCCGAATGCGGCATCTTCCTGAAAGTTGAACCGACCACCATCGAAATTTGCGGTCCAGCTTCCCTGAGCGCTTATCGTGAAGACGAAGTCTCCGTACTGCAGGACCTCATCGGACCCGCCCGCGACCCCGTCGATGATGAGACCCGCGTTATCGAATGCAAGTGTGGTCTGCGCCATGCTATCGCTCCCCGCTTCACACGAAGCGCCCATCAGGCAGGATCAATCGGCCCTGCGCCATTTGCCGAAAATTTATTGTGAGCTCACATCCGCCATTTCAGACCGATGCGGATCGTGTCGAAGGTCACGTCGTTCTCGAAACGCGGATATGCCTCGGAGGGGAAGGTCGCCGCCCCGGTGGCCGTCACCTTGCCGAAATCGTAGTGCAGGTATTCCAGCCCGACCGACCAGTCTGGCTTGAACCGCCATTCGACGCCGCCGCCCGCCACCCAGCCGTTCTCCGTCCCGCCACCGGAAACATCCATCACCGTCGGCAAGGTCCGGTCGTAGGCGCGCACGTCTATGTTGGCCAGCGCATAGCCGCCGGTCACATAGAACAGCACGTCAGAGGCCGCGATGCCGGCCCTCAGACGCGCGCTGGCCGTCCAGTCAACATCGAAGCCGGCATGGGTGTCGCTGCTGATCGCAGAGGTTCCTGTGCCGCCAAGATTGGTGAGCGAGAAATCGATGACGCCGCCCAGGACGAACGCGTTGCCGCCGAGATCGAACTGACGGTCGCATCCGGCTTCGACGCCGCCTGCGATCCCGGCGTCGTCCGTGCCGAAGGTGTCGTAGGGCGCACCGGCCGTATTCCAGGAAAAGCCGCTGCCGCCATAGGGACCGTCACGGAAAGGTGCGTCCGTCACGTCGGAATCCGCGCGGGCGTAGCCGACATTGGCGCCGACATAGCAACCCGACCAGGACGCTCCAGGTGCCGACACCGTCTGATCCGCAGCACGCACACCAGACGACAGAACAACAACGCAGGCGACCGAAGCCGTCAGAAGAACTCCCTTTGCGACCACGCGCCCCCCCCAATTCCACTCACGCCGTCGACAGCGAATGCTGATTTCCGGACGCATGTCGTGAGCCAAGAGGTTTATTGGCGCGCCCTCACCGGGCCAAGCAGAATGCACGCATGGCGCTGCATCAACAAAGACTTCTCGCGGGAATGCGGCAAAAATGACACTCTTATAGGATGAATCCGAACGATTATGGCGTGAAATCCGACACCAGGACGTGCATTCTTCCACCTTGCTGGGAACGGATGCAAAGTGACGCTGCGGGAGCAAGCTGCGATCAATTCCTGTCCGCGTCGTCGCCTGCGGTGATAATGTGGCGCTAGAATCGACAGCAAGGGAGAACACGTCATGCCGCTGGCTTTTCCCGCCGCCCCGCCCACAGCGCTGCCCATCGAGGGCACCGACCAGAGCTTTCCGGTCCGCCGCGTCTATTGTGTCGGCCGCAACTATGCCGACCACGTGGCGGAAATGGGCGGCGACCCGACGCTAGAGGCACCGTTCTTCTTCCAGAAGAACCCGGACAACCTGCTGCCGGCCGGCCAGGGCTTTCCCTATCCGCCGCGCTCGGAGGCCGTCCATCACGAGGTGGAACTGGTGGTGTTCCTGAAATCCGGGGGCAGCGACGTCGGTGCGGCCAATGCGCTTTCGCTGGTCTACGGCTATGGCGTCGGCATCGACTTCACCCGCCGCGACCTGCAGGCGGCAGCCAAGAAGGCGGGAAAGCCGTGGACTGCAGCGAAGGCTTTCGAGCATTCCGCGCCCGTGTCTCCGGTCGTGCCGGCTTCGCGCAGCGGCCACCCTGCCACGGGGCGAATCTGGCTGGAGGTCAACGACGTAGTCAGGCAGGACGGCGATCTCGGCCAGATGAGCTGGAAGGTGCCGGAAATCATCGCAGAACTCTCCAAGCTTTTCGCGCTCGCCCCGGGCGACGTCATCTTTACCGGCACGCCGGCTGGCGTCGGCGCCGTCCGGCGCGGCGACCGCATTGCCTGCGGCGTCGATGGCGTCGCGACCCTTTCGCTTACCGTCATTTGAGGATTGATCCATGCCGCTTTATGCCCTCGGCGAACACGCCCCCACCCTGCCCGACGACGACCGCTACTGGGTGGCGCCTGATGCACACGTGATGGGCAAGGTCGAAATCGGACCAGACGTCGGAATCTGGTTCGGCGCCAAACTTCGCGGCGACAACGAACCTATTGTCCTTGGCGCCCGGACGAACATCCAGGAAGGCACCATCGTCCACACAGATCCCGGCAAGCCGGTCCAGATCGGCGAAGGCTGCACGATCGGCCACGGCGCGATCATCCACGGCTGCACGATCGGTAACAATTCCCTGATCGGTATGGGCGCCACGGTTCTGAACGGAGCTGTGATCGGCGACAACTGCCTCGTCGGCGCCAACGCGCTGGTGACAGAGGGAAAGGTGTTCCCGGACAATTCCCTGATCGTCGGTTCACCCGCCCGCGTCGTTCGAACGCTGGACGAAGAGCAGATCGCGGCTTTGCGGAAATCCGCAGAGGGCTATGTGCGGAACTGGAAGCGCTTCAAGGCGGAACTGCGACGGATTGATTGACACCGGCTTACGGCCGCCGCCCGCATGCTTGTCATGGCACGCAGCGCTTTGTGACTAAGACATAAGGAAAACAAAGACTTAAATCCGTCTCCTAAACCGTTTTCCACGCGACCTTCTTCAGGCGCAGCCGTCGCAGTGGCCGCGGATTTCGATCGTCGTCTTGCCGGGCTTGAAGTTCCTGTCGCGGGCGAAACCGGCAAGACGTTCCTCGATTACATGGTCGTGGAATTCGGTGACCTTGCCGCAACTCTCGCAGATGGTAAATGCGGTCAGGCCGTGCGAGCAGCAATCCTGGTGCGGATGGGCGCAGGCGACGAAGGCGTTGATGCTTTCCAGCCGGTGGACGAGGCCGAATTCCAGCAATTTTTCGAGCGCCCGATAGACTTGCAGCGGTGCCCGAAACCCCTCGCCGCGGAGCTTGTCGAGGATCGTGTAGGCGCTGAGCGGCGCCTCGGATTGCGACAGCGCGCCGAGCACAAGGGTCTGGTTGCGGGTCAGTTGCGTGGACGTCATCAGTGGTGTCCTCCGGTATCCGCCTGGACGGCGACTTCCTCTGCGCGGCGGCGCCACGGCAAGAGGCTGAAAAGGAAGATTGCCAGCGCCGCGACGACGATCGACGGCCCGGACGGGGTATCGAACTTCAGCGATCCGAAAAGACCGCCGGCGACGGCTATGGCGCCGAGAATGGACGCAAGCACCGCCATGACTTCCGGGCTTGCCGAGAAGCGGCGCGCGGTCGCGGCCGGAATGATGAGCAGCGAGGTGATTAGAAGGATCCCCACGATCTTCATCGCGATCGCGATCACGAGCGCCATCAGCAGCATGAAGGCAAGGCGCGCGCGCTCCGGCTCGAGCCCCTCGGCGGCAGCAAGCTCGGGATTGACGGTCGAGGCGATCAGCGGCCGCCACAGGTAGACGATGGCAAAGAGCACGAGGATGCCCCCACCCCATACAAGGCTGACATCCTGCGGCGTGACGGCGAGGATGTCGCCGAAGAGGAAGCCGACGAGGTCGATCCGGACCCAGGTCATGAAGGAGACGATCACGAGGCCCGTTGCGAGCGTGGCATGCGAAAGGATGCCAAGCAGCGCATCGGTGGACAGCGAACCGCGCTTCTGAAGCAGCAAAAGCGCCAGCGAGACGAGCGCGGCAACAGCAAAGACGCTGATCGTGAGGTTCATCTGGAACAGCAACGACAGCGCGACGCCGAGCAGCGCGGAATGGGCCATCGTATCACCGAAATAGGCCATGCGCCGCCAGATGACGAAGCATCCAAGAGGGCCTGTGGTCAGCGCCAGGCCGGTTCCCGCGAGAAGTGCGCGGATGAAGAAATCGTCAAGCATCGCCGCGCTCCTGAAGCGTGCTCGGATTCCCAGCAGCCTTGTCGTCTCCATGCTGGCCGCAGCCGCAGTTCGGCCCGTGCGCGTGGACGATCCGCATCGGACCAGCGCGACCGACCGGCAGGCTGTCCTCGTGATGGTGACCGTCGTCGGGGTGGCAGTGATCCGTCACCGTGCCGTCGGAATGCAGCACGCGGCCATCGGGAAGATGGGTGTGGTCGTGATGATGGCTGTAGAAGGCCAGCGTCTGGCCGGCCCGTGCGCCGAACAGGCGCAGATATTCCGGGCTACGGCTCACCGCCTCCGGCGTGCCTCGGCAACAAACATGGCCATTGAGGCAGATCACGGTATCGGTTTCCGCCATGACCACATGAAGATCGTGGGAAATCAGCAGGATGCCGCAGCCTGTCGTATTCCTGATGGTCTTGATCAGGTCATAAAGGGCGATCTCGCCGGCAAAATCGACGCCCTGCACCGGCTCGTCCAGGACGAGCAGATCGGGCTTGCGGGCGATGGCCCGAGCCAGCAGCGCACGCTGGAACTCCCCACCGGAAAGGTGCTGGACCTCGGCGCGGGCCAGATGGCGGATACCCGTTGCCTCCAGCGCCGCATCGATATCGCGGCCGCGCACGGGCTGCGTCAGCGTCATGAGACGGTCCACTGTGAGCGGCATCGTCCAGTCGATCGCCAGCTTCTGCGGCACGTAGCCAACGCGCAGGCTGGGGATTCGCGTCACGTGTCCCTCATCCGGACGCGTGACGCCGATCGCCATCTTGGCGGTCGTCGATTTTCCCGATCCGTTCGGCCCGATGAGCGTGACGATCTCGCCACGCGCGATGGAAAAGTCGACGCCGCGCACCAGCCAGCGGCCCTTGCGGCGGACACCGGCGGCCGACAGCGAAACCAGCGGCGGCGGCGAGGTGGATGGATTGGTCTGCAGCATTTGTATCGTCCGGATGCTCGATTGCCTCTTGCTATGGCACACGTTATAGCATAACGCAACTTATGTAATAACATTACACGCCCTTCGATACGGAGTTTCCCATAATGAAGATGTCGCATCTCCTGCTTTCCACCGCCCTCTTCGTCGCCGCTGCTGCCGGCAACGCCCGGGCAGAAGCGCCCAACGTCGTCGTTTCGATCAAGCCGATCCATTCGCTTGTCGCCTCGATCATGCAGGGCGTCGGCGAGCCGAAGCTGATCGTCGAGGGCGCGGCCTCGCCGCACACCTATTCGCTCAAGCCGTCCAATGCCGCGGCCCTTCAGGACGCCGACGTGGTGTTCTGGGTCGGACACGGGCTGGAAGCGTTCCTCGAGAAGCCGCTCGAGGCGCTCGGCAGCAAGGCGACGGTTGTCGAGCTCGAGGATGCGCCAGGGCTGGAGAAGCTGAAATTCCGCGAAGGCGGCGCTTTCGAAGCGCATGATCACGGCCACGAAAGCGAAGGGGCGGAGCACGAGCACAGCGAGGACGGCGGCCATGACCATGGAGGCGATCACTCGGCCGAAAAGGGCCATGATCACGATCATGCACATTCGCATGAAGCTGCCTTTGATACGCATCTGTGGCTCGATCCGATGAACGCCAAGGCGATTGCGACGGAAATCGAGAAGGCCCTGTCGGCAAAAGATCCCGCGAACGCGACAACGTACAAGGCAAACCTCGCGGCCCTGGACGCGAACATCGACGCCCTTAATGCGGAGATCGCCGACACGATCGCCCCTGTGAAGGACAAACCCTTCATCGTCTTTCACGACGCCTACCAGTATTTCGAGCATCGCTACGGCGTGAAGGTCGTCGGCTCGATCACGGTCAGCCCGGAAACCATGCCCGGTGCCGAACGCGTCTCGCAGATCCGCCAGAAGGTCGTCGATCTCGGCGCAACCTGCGTCTTCGCAGAGCCTCAGTTCGAGCCTAAGCTCGTCAATGTCGTGCTTGAGGGAACGCCGGCAAAGGCCGGCACGCTCGATCCGGAAGCGGGAACGCTGACGGAAGGTCCGTCGCTCTATTTCGACCTGATGCGCGGCCTCGCGACCTCGCTGAAGCAGTGCCTGTCCTCGGCAAGCTGACCTGACGGCAAATCTTCGCGGCGCGCCAGATCCGGGGGCGCGCCGGTGCCGGCTATTCGGCCTTTAGGCGTGCCAGCGCCTTGCGCGCTTCGGCGGCAAGCGGATGATCGGGGTGACGTTCGATGAAGAGCGCATAGGCCTCCGCCGTCCCCCTATCCTGCACATATTGGTATTCGGCGGCGACGGCTTTGTCGGGATCTGGTGGTGTATCCATGGCGACGACCGGTCCCGTCCTGCCCAGACTGGAGACAAGCGCTACGATGCCTATCGCTGCAAGCAATCGTACAGTCGGGCTCAAACGCTTCCCGCGGCTCACGACGTCACTCCACTTCCATATTTAACTTTAAGTAATTTGTATAAATCATTATTTTTTATTAATTATAAAAAATATTCTATCTTCAAATCTGTTTTTTGATCGACGGTCTTTCACGCAAATGTGTTGTCTGCCAAGGTTATTTAGCTTAGTCTAATCTATCATTTTCATCCGGCGCAATTGAGGCCGAACAAACCTGTTTGCAGCATGCAGAGCGACGCTCCCGCCACGCGGCCGAGCGAGGGTATCGCTTGTCTCGATCCGTAAGAGGGAAAGGAGCATCTGCCTGGGAACTCCGACCAAGCTTGATGGCCGCCCTCTGACAGATCAGGCGACCTGAGCCGAGGGCAGCCTTCATCGCGGCCAGAATTTTTCGGCCAAAGCTACATGGACATTCGTTGAACCGAGTTGCGTTGCCGGGCTACCGCGCGCCGCGACAAAGGAGGAGTTATGACCATAAGAGCGCGCATGAATTCGATCCTGTTCGACGCCGCATCGTCCGATGACATCATGTCCGCTTCGCATCAGCAGGCCGCAAAGGCGGCGCGTGCTGGACTGACCTTCCACGTCGACGCGTCGGTTGCTCCGTTCAGCGACGGCATCGACAGCTCCGGCCTGCCGGATCTGACGCGCGCGCCCGTCACGGAGCGGGCAATCTTCGCCAGCGACCACCGCTTTCCGGCAGGCCCCGACCAGGCCGACGATGCCATTTCGACCCAGCGATTCGGCGTCGACGGGACGCAATTGCCGAGCGAGAACGGCAACCTCTCGGCGACTGTCGCCGTTGCCGCGACCGGAAATGCCATCATCGACGGCGTCCTCATCGGCACGCGCTGGAACCAGGCGCTTATCACCTACAGCGACACGGATTCGTCTGCCGACTATCAGACGGGATACAATTCCGACCAGAACGGCAACGGCATCAGCGCACAACTGGAAGGCTTCTCCCAATTCACGGCCGCACAGCGGCTTGCCCTTCACGCCGCCCTGAACCAGGCCGTCTACACGCAGCTTTCCGCCGCGACAGCCTTTTCCGTGGAGGCCTTCACCAACCTCGCCATCGACTACCAGGGCTCCGGAGCGGGCAACTCGACGATCCGCGCGGCCAATTCCGGCGACGCCGGCACGGCGTATGCCTTCTATCCCGCCAGTAACATCTATGGCGGCGATACGTTTTTCGGCAACGCCTATGACGGGACGTCCAACAGCCTCAAGAACCCGATCGCCGGAAACTATGCCTGGCACACCATGTTCCATGAACTCGGCCATTCCCTCGGCCTGAAGCACGGACATCAGGCCGGCGGCCCCGGAAACACGGCGGTGCCGGCGGCATACAACTCCATCGAATTCACCCTGATGACCTATTCCACCTACATCGGCGATACAACGGGCGGCTACGACTACGAGGCGTTCGGCGCCCCGCAGACCTACATGATGATCGATATCCTCGCCCTGCAGACGATGTATGGCGCCGATTTCACCGTCAACAGCGGCAACACCGTCTACACCTGGAACCCGTCCACCGGGCAGGCCTACATCAATGGTGGACTTGCCATTTCGCCCGGCGCGAACCGCATCTTTTCCACGATCTGGGACGGCAACGGCGTCGATACCTACGATCTCTCCAACTACACCACCGCGATGCGGATCGACCTCAGGCCCGGCGAAAGCTCAACCTTCTCGGCGGCCCAGCTCGCTTTCCTCGGCGGCGGTCCGAACAATGGATTTGCGCGCGGCAACGTCTTCAACGCCTTCCAGTTCAACGGGGATTCACGGTCCCTGATCGAAAACGCCAATGGCGGGTCCAACAACGACACGATGACGGGCAATGCGGCGGCCAACGTGCTGCGCGGGAATGCCGGCAACGATAACATTGATGGCGGGACCGGCGGCGACACGCTCCACGGTGACGACGGAAACGACACCCTGAAAGGCGGTGCCGGCAACGATACGCTGCATGGCGGCGCCGGCAACGATACGCTGGAGGGAGGTTCCGGCGTCGATGTCGTCTACGGCAACGATGGAAACGATCGCTTCTACATCCTCGTCGGCTGGACGGGCGGCACCGGCGAATCGTTCTTCGGCGGCGCCGGCTCGGATACGTTCGACGCCTCGACCGTTGTGTTCGCCGGCTTCAACGCCTTCATCAACCTCACGGCCGGCGAATTCACCTATACCCCCGGAAGCACCGGCACGATCGACCTTGCCAGCGTCGAAAACGCCGTCTCCGGCGATGGCGACGACATCCTGACCGGTTCAGGGGTCGGCAACCGTCTCAGCGCCGGCGCAGGCGACGACCAACTGTTCGGGCGCGCCGCTGACGACCTGCTGATCGGCGGCCTCGGCGCCGACAAGCTCGACGGCGGGACGGGCAGCGACACCGCTTCCTATCTCTACGCCGCCGCCGGTGTCAGGGCCAATCTGACCAATCCGGGCAGCAATACGGGCGAAGCGACAGGGGATACCTATACGGCGATCGAGAATCTTACCGGCTCGGCCTTTGCAGACATTCTTTACGGCAACAGCGGCAAGAACCGGCTCAGCGGCTCCTCCGGAAACGACGTTCTCGTCGGCCGGGCGGGTGGGGATGCGCTCGTGGGCGGTGCCGGACTCGACACCGCTTCCTATGCCGGAGCGACCGCCGGTGTGATCGCGCGCCTTGCGTCGCCTTCGAGCAACACGGGAGATGCGAAGGGCGACACCTACTCCTCGATCGAAAACCTCGCCGGATCCTCCCACGCCGACCGGCTGATCGGCAATTCCGCCAACAACGTCATCAACGGCGCCGCGGGAAACGATCTACTGGCCGGCAGCGTCGGGTTCGACGCCCTTACCGGCAACACAGGCAGGGACTCCTTCCTGTTCAACACGGCCCCGAGTGCCGCCAGCAATATCGACCATATCACCGACTTCTATGTGCCGAGCGACACGATCCTGCTGGAGAATGCCATCTTCGCCGCACTCGGCGGAGCCGGGACGCTTGCCTCATCCGCATTCCGCTCCAACGCGAGCGGCCAGGCCGCCGACGCTTCCGACCGGATCATCTACGAGAAGGATGCGGGACGGCTGTTCTACGATTCCAACGGAAATGGCAGCGGCGGCCGCGTCCAGTTCGCCTCGCTCGCAACGGACCTTGCGCTGACGCATCTCGATTTCGTCATCGTCTGAGACGGTCGCAGCGCGAAGACGGCGGGTGCTTCAGGGATCCCCGCAACGCAAAGGGCCGCCCATCGGGCGGCCCTTCGAGAATTCTCGATGCATAGAGACCGATTACTCGGCGCTCTCGTCAGCGGCCTTCTTCTTGGCCGGCGCCTTCTTCTTCGGGGCGGCGGCTTCGTCGCCTTCAGCCTTCGCAGCAGCCTTCTTCTTGGAAGCCGGCTTGGCTTCTTCGGCAGCTTCGTCGTCGGCCAGCAACTCTTCCTTGGAAACGGTCTTGTCGGTGACTGCGACTTCCGTCAGCAGATGGTCGATGACCTTTTCTTCGAAGAGCGGAGCGCGCAGCGAAGCGGAAGCACCCGGGGTCTTGCGGAAGTAATCCAGGATTTCCTTCTCCTGCCCCGGGAACTGGCGCAGCTGTTCGAACAGCGAACGCTGCATCTCCTCTTCGCTCACCTGCACATCGGCCTTCTCGCCGATTTCCGAGAGAACCAGGCCGAGACGGACGCGGCGCTCTGCCAGCTTGCGATATTCCTCGCGGGCTTCTTCCTCGGTGGTTTCCTCGTCGGCAAAGGTCTTGCCGGCCTGCTGCAGATCGGTGTTGACCTGGCGCCAGATGTTTTCGAACTCGGCATCGACGAGGCGCTGCGGCGTGTCGAACTTGTACAGTTCGTCAAGCTGGTCGAGAATCTGACGCTTGATCTTCTGGCGGGTGAGCGAGCCGTACTGGCTTTCGATCTGGCCGCGCACGACTTCGCGCAGGCGCTCGGCGGATTCCAGGCCAAGCTTCTTGGCCAGTTCGTCGTCGATGGTGACCTCACCGGGAGCTGCGACATCCTTCACCTTGATGTCGAAGGTCGCTTCCTTGCCGGCGAGATGTGCTGCGGGGTAGTCGGCCGGGAAGGTTACGGTGATGACCTTTTCGTCGCCGGCCTTGACGCCGACCAGTTGGTCCTCGAAGCCCGGGATGAAGCGGTTGGAACCGATGACGAGTTCGGCATCCTCGTCCTTGCCGCCGTCGAAGGCTTCACCGTCGACCTTGCCGAGATAGTCCATGGTGACGCGGTCGCCCTCGGCGGCCTTGCCCTTCTTGGTCTCGTAGGAACGGGCGCTTTCGGCGATCTTCAGGATCTGATCGTCCACTTCCTTGTCGTCGATGGCGACGACTTCGCGGGTGACCTTGATGCCCGAGGCGTCCTTCAGCTCGATGGCCGGGATGATCTCGTAGGACAGGGTGAACTCGAGGTCGGCTTCGGCCGCGAGAATCTTCTCCGCCTCGTCCTGGTCCTCGGTCATGGCGATCTCGGGCTGGGTCGCCGACTTTTCGCCGCGCTCGGACAGGATCGCGGTCGGACGGTCGCGGATGATCTCGTTGACGAGATCGGCCATGATCGACTTGCCGTAGACCTTCTTCAGGTGAGCGACCGGAACCTTGCCCGGACGGAAGCCGTTGATGCGAACGCGATCCTTGGCATCGGCCAGGCGTTCGTTCATCTGGGCTTCCATGTCCTTGGCCGGAATGACGACCTTGAGTTCGCGCTTCAGCCCTTCAGCGAGCGTTTCGATTACCTGCATGTTCAAACCTTCATTTCGATTTGGCGGTGCCCCGGCCGGAGACCGGCTCTATCGGCGAGCACCCCTCCGGGTCCATTTGCCGGGAGTGGCTTTACTGTCATCAATGGCCTTTTGGCAAGCAAAATGGCGCTAAGACGCACGCATCCTTCGCTCAAACCGCTCCGAAGGAACATCATGCGCCAAATTCCTCGTCCGCGCCACGCACCTCTCTGTGGAGATACGCTTGGCAAGACGGCATTCCGTCGGCCCGGCCGATCCGCCATGCCTCGGTTTGTGGTGCGGGTAGAGAGACTCGAACTCCCACGCTTTTGGCGCTTGGACCTAAACCAAGTGCGTCTACCAATTCCGCCATACCCGCGTTGGGGGGCGATATGTCACGACGGTGGATGAAGGTCAAGCGCGGCGGTCATGCGTGACGCCATGCATCAGGGGCTGTCATCCACAGGCAATGGCCGCCAGCTAGAGCCACTTCAACTGGAAACGCGGCCATCATCGAAACGCGCGCAAGGGCGGCCGTCTCAGTAAAGGGGCTCGTCGTAGGCGGGCGCGCCGTTCAGGAGGATCTGGCGGATCTGCATCTGCCCTTGCGGAGAAACGCGGGCGACGATGTCCAGGGCCTGCGCGTTCCGGGCCGTTTCCAGCGCCCTGCCCTCGCCTTCAGGGACATAAAAGCGCTCGATGCCGTAGGTCACCGATATGAAATCACCGACGGCGCCGTCGCTGCCGGCATAGAATTCAAAAGGCAGGGATCGCACCACGACCGTTCCGGACATTGCCGGCAGCGCCTCGAAGGAGGCCTCGGTGGCGACCCACAGACCATCGGGGCCCGGCGCAAGACGAACGAACAACGAATGTCGGCCGGACGCCTTCGGCACTTCGCCCGTTACGGTCGAGCCGTCGATGCGCGAAATCGGATAGCTCAACGTCACATAATCGCCGCGCATCAGATCACGCGGATCGACCGGCACCGTTTTCAAGCGCACCTCGGCACCATTCCTCAGGATCGTCGCACGGCTTTCGACCATGTAGCCGAGGACCGCCGTCTGGATCAGAGCCGCCAGTACCGCGGCCACAAACGGTGGAATTCTCCATGCGTTTGCGGAATTCGTCATCGTCCCGCCTCCGTCGCGCTGCTCCGGGCCGAAAACCGTCGCTCCAGCCGGACGACGAGCCAGGCGACCACGGCAACCACGAGGCCGGAGATCAGAAAGAAGCCGGATGTGCCAAGGATGCTGCCGAGCGTTGCGGACGAGAGATAGAGCGTTTCAGCGGCAAAGGCCGCATAGGCCAGGTAACGCACCGCACCGTTGTCGCGCCCGGAAAGGAAAAGCCCCGCGATCGCCGTAACCAGCGTCGCAATCCCGAGAACGACCTGCTCGGCGAGGCCTTCCTCCTCGAAGTGCAGCAGAAGGACGCCCATCATCAGAACCAGAAAGGAATAGAAGGCCGGTGCGGCGCCGGCATTGCGGGCCAGTCGGTGCAGGGGCGAGGCCGGCAGGGCCGCGAGCAGATAGCAGACCCCGCCGGCCGCAGCGATCAGAAGGGCCGTCACCGGGGCCTCGTGCTGTCCATATAGAATGAGTACCCAGCATACCATCAGCAGATAAGCCAGATGCCGCGTCCGGCCCGCACCGGTGAAGCGGACGAGAGCGATGACGACGGCGGCCATGGCCGGCATCAGCCAAAGCAGGAGGTTGTCGCGCAGGGAGAAACTGTCGGACCACTCCGTTCCTGCAACGACGAACGCCAGAAAGCCGCAGACGGCGGCTGCAGCGGAGGACCGGAAGAGAACGGCAGTGAGCGCTGCACCAGTAAACCAGACGATGGCGGCTTGCGTCGAATCGCCAGACAGATGGTACATCTGCCCCACAAGAGCGATGCCGCCGCCGAAAAACAACAGCCCCGCCACGAGCGACGCCTCCGATAGGCGAGGCGAACTGCGCAGTTTCCAATAGGCTGCATTGAGATAGGCGAACCAGATAAGCGCCACGATGCCGACGAGCCGCGCAGGACGTGGAATGACCTCCCAGTTGGCAGCGATCAACAGGACGACTGCGCCGCCGAGCAGCAAGGCGGCCATCGCCATCAACACCCGGCCGAGACTGAAGGCGCTTTCGCGCTGGTCGTAGTCTGCAAGCAACGCCGGAACGAGGGCCGGATCGAGAAGACCTTTCGCAGCCCAGCCGTTCAGATCCCGTTCCAGACGCCCCCGATACATCGTCACATCACCCCGCATCGTCTTGCGAAGCAGTCGTGCAAGCTGTTTCTACGAAGTCAAGCGAAACCGAAGGGGAAACTGCAAAAGCCTGACGAAACGCAAAATCCGGGTGATTTTGCATTTGTCGGACAAAATCTCGACTCCTGGAACGCCTTTCGCCTTGAAACTGTCCCGACGCAGCATCAAATGAGCGTCGGACAGTGCGATCGATGCATAAATCGACGAAGAGCAAGGGCATGCATCAGGCGCATATCATCCATGCTCATATTGCACTGCACAAAACCGATTTGTCGGACTATATTGAAATCATCGGATCGGGGATGATCCGAAGCGGCAAGATCCAAAGGCGCCCAGAAGCGGCGACAGGGCAGTGTCGAAGCGGCGATGGTCAGCCGCCTGGATGAAAATTCGGAAAGACCCGGCAACCGAAAGGCGGCTGACCAATTCGAAGCGGCGCACTCCTCCTCCCAGCGCCTCTTCGATACGATTGGCAACACTCCTCCTCCCAGTTGCCAATCATCCCAAATGACGCCCGCCGGACCTCCTCCCCCGGCGGGCGTTATTGTATTCTCCCGTTCGATGCGATTTTGTGATAACGGCTCGGCCGAATGCGGCTGGCGACGGCGCGTCTGCGCGCTTTTTGTGCATCTGCACAGCGAATCAGGCATGAATATTGCCAAGCCATGATGTTTTTGCATTGCTGCTATTCTGCCTGGCAGCTACCCCCCGGGAATGGGAACGGCTATAAATAGATCATCAATCGGGCGAGGCACTCCTCCTCCCAGCCAAACCCGATGCGATTGGCGACACTCCTCCTCCCAAGTTGCCAATCAGGATCAACGCCCGCCGGATCTCCTCCCCCGGCGGGCGTATCGATTCAGGCGCCATGCGCTGCGAGGATACCACTTCTTCTCCCCTGCCGGCTGCAACGATCGATCTGCATAATCATTGTGCATCTGAAGGTCTAATCCCGCCTCTCGCTGTTCCAGCCATGCAACGAATGCATTGGTGGTATTCTAACTACGAACTTCCGAGTCACCGGGGGACGGGGTACAAACATCATCAGTCGGGTACGGCACTCCTCCTCCCAGCCAAGCCCGATACGATTGGTGACAACTCCTCCTCCCAACGTTGCCAATCAGGATATGCGCCCGCCGGATCTCCTCCCCCGGCGGGCGTTTTCTTTTTCCGCGCTGCCTCAGGTCGCCGACGCATCCAGGAATCGGGGCGAACCTGATCAGAATTTCAGCGCACTTTTCCCTTGACATGCGAAAACGGCATGGCTGCCATTCTGCAATATCGCTGTAATTCAAGGCCATCCGGACGTATATTCCAGCCATCAGATCAGGGCCGGCGCCGATAGGGGCCGCCGGCATCGAAACCCAGGAAGGGGTACGACCATGAACTTCGCACACTCGTTCAACAACTGGCGCAAGTACCGTCAGACCGTCACCGAACTCGGCCGCATGAGCGACCGCGAACTGAACGACCTCGGCATCGGCCGCTCGGACATCCGCCGCGTCGCACGCGAAGCCGTCCGCTAAGCCTTCGCCGGCGACCCAGCGGTCCGGCTCAAACGCCTTCCGGAGCACTCCGGGAGGCGTTTCTTTTTGTGCGCCAGGCGCCCCCCCTAGGCAGCGTTGACAGGGAAGGCTCGCGGCCGGTTCATTCAGACGCGCACCCCCTGAAAATCAAAGGATACAGCCAATTCAGCATCTGCTCATTTTTCGATCCACGCCAACAGGTGCATATTTTCTATCCATCTAATTGCACATTTGCATAGCAGCTGCATTTTCTTTGCACTGCACCATTGACAGGGAAAGGAGTAGATACAGGGCAACAGACGAGGACGCAGTCGTCCCGGCCAAACCCCTTCAGGAGACCTGTCATGAACCCGATCCGCCTTGCTAAGAACTGGCTCAGCTACCGCCGCACCCTCAGCGAACTCGGCAACCTTTCCTCCCATACGCTTTCGGACATCGGCCTTACCCGCTATGACATCCGCGGCATCGCGGCACGTTCCTTCCGTTAATTGTCGGGCTGGCGGCGCCGCAAGGCATGCCGCCCCGGCTGTTGCGCGACGTATCGATCGGCACCAAACGGTGCCGTTTTTGATTCCGGCGATTGGAAGCGCGACAGGCGCGTGATATGCAGCCGCCCATGACGAACACTTCCTCCCATTCCCCCATCCACATCATCGGCGGCGGTCTTGCCGGCAGCGAGGCCGCCTGGCAGATCGCCCAGCGCGGCATTCCCGTCTTCTTGCACGAAATGCGCGGCGTGCGCGGCACGGATGCCCACAAGACGGACGGGCTGGCCGAGCTCGTATGTTCGAATTCCTTCCGCTCCGACGACGCCACCAGCAATGCGGTCGGCGTGATCCATGCCGAGATGCGGCTTGCCGGCTCGCTGATCATGCGTTCGGCCGACGCCAACCAGGTGCCGGCGGGCGGCGCGCTGGCTGTCGACCGCGAGGGTTTTTCCGCCGCCGTCACCGCTGCGATCGAAGGGCACCCGCTGATCACGCTGGTTCGCGAGGAAATCAAGGGGCTGCCGCCACAGGAATGGGATCAGGCGATCATCGCCACCGGGCCGCTGACCGCACCCGACCTCGCCGCCGCAATCCAGGAACGGACGGGCGCGGATGCGCTTGCCTTTTTCGATGCGATCGCGCCGATCGTACATACACACTCGATCGACATGGACATCTGCTGGTACCAGTCGCGCTACGACAAGGTCGGCCCCGGCGGCACGGGCAAGGACTATATCAACTGCCCGATGGACGAAGCGCAGTACAACGCCTTTGTCAATGCGCTGATCGCCGCCGACACGACCGGCTTCAAGGAATGGGAAGGCACGCCCTATTTCGACGGCTGCCTGCCAATCGAGGTGATGGCCGAACGTGGCCGCGAAACGCTGCGCCACGGCCCGATGAAACCGATGGGCCTGACCAACGCGCACAACCCCTCCGTCAAGCCTTATGCTGTCGTCCAGCTTCGCCAGGACAATGCGCTGGGTACGCTCTACAACATGGTCGGCTTCCAGACGAAGCTGAAATACGGCGCGCAGGGCGAAATCTTTCGGATGATACCGGGGCTGGAGAACGCGGAATTCGCGCGGCTCGGCGGCCTGCACCGCAACACCTATCTGCAATCGCCGGTCCTGCTCGATTCGTCGCTTACGCTGAAGGGTCGGCCGGGCCTGCGCTTTGCCGGCCAGATCACCGGCTGCGAAGGCTATGTCGAAAGCGCCAGCATCGGGCTTCTGGCCGGACGGTTCGCCGCCGCCGAACGGCTCGGCGAGAGCGTATCGCTGCCGCCGCCAACCACGGCCTTCGGCGCGTTGTTGCATCACATCACCGGCGGCCACATCATGTCGAACGACGAACCGGGGAAGCGATCGTTCCAGCCGATGAACATCAACTTCGGTCTGTTTCCCGAACTCGAAGCGGGATCCATCGTCAAACCTGAAGGCGTCAAGCGCTTCCGCGGCAAGGAAAAGGCGGCAGCCAAGAAGCAGGCGCTGGCCGCGCGCGCCCTGGAAGACTGCCGCCGCTGGCTGGCGTCCGCCGGTTAAATCGGGTCGAATCTTTCAGAGCCGTTCCCGGCGCTCGCTCTGACTCATCTCTTGAGCGAAAAACAGCGGTGCCGTCTTGCGCGCGATGCTTTTGATTTCACGGATGTCGTGGTCGCAAGACCGCCCGCACTTTCGCGCGCGATGCTGACGGTTCAGGTGTCGCCCTGAATGGCGCGGGGCGATTCGTCGATGCCGGATAGCGGCAGGAGGCTACCCAACAACCATAGCGAAACTTCCGCGGCTTCGACGCTGCTGCGGAATTCGAAGCTGACGCTATCCTGCGTCTTATCCTGGAAATCGATCACCAGGCCCTTTCCCGTGGGGCTGTTGTGGACGGTTACGCTGCCCGGCTCGATCAGATGGCTGGCGAAGTGCTGCCGATGCGCGCGCATGCAGCCGACCCTGCCGTCATGGAGGCGCAGGAAGACGTTCTTGCCGTCTGCGGTGCTAAGAACCTCGCGGATGGCCTCGTTCGGATAGGCCCGGCCGAACTCGACGATCGCAAGGCCGGTATCGCTGGCCGGAGACTGCGGCTGTTCGCGCCGCTGGGCACGCATGTAGACGAAGACGGCGAGCGCCAGGCAGGCAATGACGACAGTCCAGATCATTTCGCATCCTTCCCCGGGTCGCATTGAACCCGGCCCTTCTATCGAACGGAGCTTGCGCCAATTTTGCGTCCGGTGTGCGTTGGCCTTCGCTCTCACCGCGGTTTTTGGGGCAATCGCTGTCTTTCAACTGGGCAGCGTGCAGCCGAGACGACGTTCGAGGTCCCGAATTAAAAGCGACCGGTGCGCATCAACCGCCACATCCACCACTGACGGCGCCACTGCGGCGGCAGGACGGCGTGTTCCAGCGCATCGGCGCCGGCCCTCTCGGCCCGGTCGAACACATGGCGTGCCATTGCCATGGGGAGGAATGCGGCGCGGTTCTCCGGTGCCACCTTCCCTGCGGCGGCAGCCTTCTTCAGATGCTCGCGGCCAAGGCCGGCAAACGCCTCGACCGTGCTGGCGGCGCGTGCACGATCCGTGCCGGCCAGAAGCCCCTCCGCGCCAAGGCCGGTCGCCTCCAGCAGGTCGGCCGGGATATAGATCTGACCGCGGCGGCGATGGAGCGGCAGCAGCAGCAGGATCCCGGCGATCGCCTGTGCCACCCCGGCATGGCCGGCGACGTCGGCCGACTGCGGGGCATTCTCCGGATTGAGGACGAGGCTCGCAAGCTGGATCAGCGCAGAGGCGGTCTCGCCGGCATATCCCTCGAGTGCCGCGCGGTCGGGCATCGGGTCGTCGTAGAGATCGAAAATCCGTGCCTCTATCATGTCCGTCAGAACCGCGACAGGCAGCCGATGCTCCGCAATGCAGCGGAGAATGCCGGCAGCAAGCGGATTGGCGGCCGCATCGCCCTCGCCGCTGCCCTCGAGCGTATCGCGCCACCACTGCAGGCGGATTTCGCCCGGCAAAGGTTCGCGCACGACGTCGCGAACGCGGGCGAGCTCCGCGTTGAAGGCATAGAGGGCGGCCAGCGGTCCGCGCTTGTCAGGCGGTGCGAGCAGGCAGGCCAGGTAGCGATCGCGATCGGTTTCGCGGAGCACCGCCAGGCAGTGTGCATAGTCGGCGGCTGCCGCGCCCCTGTCGTCGCGCTCCGCCGGAGCGGATGGTGTTCCCTGCATGTGCATTTTCCGAAAGCTCCGGCCGGCCGCGTATCAGACCGCGATGAGCGCGGCGGCAACCGCGCGCGACTCGGCCAGCATCACATTGAACGTGCGCACGGCAGCCCCCGTCGACATGGGATCGGAGCTGATGCGGTGCTCGCGGAGCGCTGCGCGCAACTCTGCCGAAAGCGGCCGGATCTCCGACCCGGTCCCGACCAGCAGCACCTCGATCTGCCCGGCTTCATCCAGCACCCGCTGCAGGTCGGCCGGAGACAGTCCGGTGGCGTCGGTCTTGTCCCAGCCGTAGATGCCCGACGGCAGGCAGAGCACGGAGCCGCGATGCGACATATCGGCAAAGCGGAATCCGCCATTGCCATAGGCGTCGATTGGAGCCCTGCCGGGAAAATGCGCCTGCCGGATTTCTATGCCTTTTGCCATGCTCATGCCTTTGCCGCCGGGTTGCCGCTGCCGCCCAGGCGATAGCGATCCGGCCGCAGCCGGAACAGGATCAAGACCGGTCCGGCAATATAGATAGAAGAGAAGGTGCCGACGGCAATGCCGAACAGCATGGTGAGTGCAAATGCGCGGATGATCTCGCCGCCGAAGATCGCAAGCGCGGCTAGCGCGATCAGCGTCGTCGCCGCCGTCAGCACCGTGCGCGACAGCGTTTGGCTGATCGACGCATCGATCAGGAGCGGCAACGGCATCTGCCGGAAATGCCGCAGGTTTTCGCGGATGCGGTCGTAGACGACAAGGGTGTCGTTCAGCGAATAGCCGACGATGGTGAGAAGGGCGGCAATGGAGCCGATATTGAACTCCATCCGCGTCAGCGCGAACAGCCCAACGGTCAGGAGAAGGTCGTGCGCCACCGCGACGATCGCGCCGATGGCGAACTGCCATTCGAAACGCGCCCAGATATAGCCGATCAGCGCTGCGAGTGCGATCGCCATGCCGACCGTGGCCGCCCAGATCAGATCTCCGGAGACGGAGGGACCGACGACCTCGACCCGGCGGATGTCGTAGCCCGCAGCCTCAAGTTCGCCGCGTGCGACAAGCGCCGAGGTCTGCTCGGCATTCTCCCCGCCGCCCTGCGGCGGGATTCGGACCATCGCAGCCGCGCGATCCAGACCGACCCGGACCGTCGCGTCGCCGAGATTGGCCTCGTCGAGACGGCCGACAATATCGGCGGCATCGGCTGCGCCCTGCGTGGCCCTCACCTCCAGCAGCGAACCGCCGGTGAAATCGATGCCGAGATTGATACCGTTAACGCCGACCAGCAGCGCCACCGCAAGGGCAGCGACAGCGGATGCGGCGAAGGTATAGTTGCGGATCGCCATGAAGCGCAGATGCAGGCTGGCGAACAGGCCGGTGCGGACGCTACGGGGCAGGTGCGCGAGGCGGCGGAGCGAAACCCAGCGCCAGACGAGCCAGCG
Organism: Pseudomonadota bacterium; assembly: GCA_023404095.1. Lineage (GTDB taxonomy): Bacteria > Pseudomonadota > Alphaproteobacteria > Rhizobiales > Rhizobiaceae > Mycoplana. The sequence continues at coordinate 413,334 of JAEYDD010000072.1, forward strand.
CGACAGGGTGAACGTCACGAAAAGCGTCGTGAAAATGCCGATGCCGACAGTGACCGCGAAGCCGCGCATCGGACCGGAGCCCATGAAGAAAAGCACCAGCACGGCAATCAGCGTGGTGATGCCGGCATCGAGAACCGTGGAGAAGGTGCGCGAGAACGCCGTCGCCAGAGCGTCGGCCAAGGGGCGGCCGTTGGCCGTTTCCTCGCGCATGCGCTCATAGATCAACACGTTGGAATCGACCGCGATGCCGATGGTCAGGACCATTCCGGCAATTCCCGGCAGCGTCAGCGGTGTCCCGGCAAGGGAGAGGAGCGCCAGGATGAGCCCGAGATTGAACAGAAGGGCGAGGACCGCGATGACGCCGAAGGCGCCGTACCAGAAGACCACGAACAGGGCGACGGCAAGTCCCGCCGCACCTACGGCAACCAACGCCGACCGCGCCGACGCGCCACCGAAAGCGGGCTCGATCGAGCGCTCCTCGACGACCGTCAGCGAGGCAGGCAACGCCCCGCTGCGCAATACGACCGCAAGGTTTGCCGCACCTTCCGCATCGAAGTCGCCGGAGATCTCTCCGCGACCGTCCACGACGGGGGCTGCGATCTCGAATGCGGCCAGGATCTGATCATCCAGAAGCAGTGCCAGCGTGCGTCCGACATTGGCTGCTGTGGCCTCGGCAAGCCGCCGGCTGGCATCCGGGCTGAGCTGATAGACGACGGAAGCGCCCTCGCCGTCCGTTCCCAACACCATCTCGGCGGAAACGACATCGCGCGACGTGAAGATGGCGGAGCGGCGAACGAGGTAGCCGACCGGAGGCTCGCCCATCGTGTAGACGACCTCGGTGCCGGGCGGCGGTCCCTCCTCCAGAGCCTGCTGGACGGAAACGCCTGCTTCGGCGAGCCGCGCGGAGAATACACCGCGCTGGGCGAGGATGTCCTTCAGGCGCTGCGGATCCGAATAGCCGGGGACCTGGAGAACGATGCGGTCGCGACCGGAACGACGCAGATCGGGATTGACGCCGCCGACTTGGCTGACCCTTTCGCGTACCACGTCCAGCGTGGTTTCAGCCGCCTCACCGTCGGCAAGGTCGATCGATTCCTGCGTAACGACCAGCTTGACGGCACCGTCGCCGGATGCAGTCACCGTCGTCCCCGGGATCGCTGAAAGTGCTGCGCGCGCCTCCTCGACCCTGGCGGCATCATTGATGCGCAGGGTGACTTCGCGGCCGGAACCGGCAAGACCAGCATAGGGGATCTTTGCGCTTCTGAGCGTCTGCCCGACAGCGTTGACGACGGCCAACAGCCGGTCGTCCTCGACATCCGAGCGCTCAATCTTGAGCGTCAGGCCGGCGCCGCCGCTGAGATCGAGGCCGGGCTGCAGCTTTTGTGCCGACAGCCATTCCGGCAGCGCGTCACGCATGCCGGGCGGCAAAACGCTCGGCAAGAGAACGACAAGACTCGCGACGACGGCGAGCCAGGCAGCAAGCGTTTTCCAGCGGGCAGGTTGCAGCATTACACTCTCGAAATGCCCGGCAATCCTGCCGGCGGGAAGCCTGATGATACCCGTCCGGCGGCAGACCGCCACCGGACGGCGACGATCAAATCATTCCTTGACGGGCTCACCCTTGACGCGAACCTCGGTGACGCCGCTGCGCACGACGCGGACCTTCATGCCTTCGCCGATTTCGACTTCAAGCTCCTTGTCGTCGATGACCTTCGTCACCTTGCCGACGATGCCGCCGCCGGTCACGATCTGATCGCCGCGGCGGATGTTCTTCAACAACTCCTCGCGGCGCTTCATTGCGGCGCGCTGCGGGCGAATGATGAGAAAATACATCACGACGAAAATCAGAAGGAACGGCAGCACGGACATCAGAAGATCCGCACCACCTGCTGCAGGAGCCGGCGCCGTCTGGGCGAAAGCCTCGGTAATGAACATTCAAAACTCCTCGAAAACGGGACACACCGGAACGAAATGCCCCCGGTGCAGTGCGCGCGACTATAGGCAAGAGCGTTCTGAATGCAACAACACAGCCCCGATCCTGCCGGAAATTCAGGGATTTCTCTCTTTTCCGCCGTCGTCGCGCGTGCTACCGCGCGGGCACGACAAGGGAGAGAACGACGTGGACAAGACCCAGGACGAACAGATGCAGACGCTGCTGCACGAGCTCAGCGGACTTCGCACCGCACTGGAAAGGCTCGCAGGGCCGCCGCCGGCCGAAAACGACTGGGAGGCGGCAGACTGCTTCGTCTGGGCGCCGGCGCGCCGGCACCTGCAGCCTGTCCCCCGTCCGAACCGGGTGGAGCTACAACTTATCCGGGGCGTCGACCACGTTCGCGACATACTCGCCGACAACACGCTACGCTTCGCCAAGGGCCTTCCCGCAAACAACGTGCTCCTGTGGGGCGCCCGGGGGATGGGGAAGTCTTCGCTGGTAAAGGCGGTCCATGCGCATACGGCGCAGGAAACGGGTATTGCGCTCAAGCTCGTCGAGGTGCACCGCGAGGACATCGCCACCCTGCCGACCCTGATGGAGATCCTCAAGGTGGCCCCGGCGCCGGTGATCGTCTTCTGCGACGACCTGTCATTCGATCACGACGATACCTCCTACAAGTCGCTCAAGGCCGCGCTTGACGGCGGCGTCGAAGGCAGGCCGGACAATGTCATCCTCTACGCCACATCCAACCGCCGCCACCTGCTGCCGCGCGACATGATGGAAAACGAACAGTCCACCGCCATCAATCCATCCGAGGCGGTAGAGGAAAAGGTGTCGCTGTCCGACCGGTTCGGCCTCTGGCTGGGCTTCTACAAATGCAGCCAGAGCGAGTATCTTGACATGATCGACAGCTACACGGAACACTTCGGCCTTAAAGGCGATCGTGCCACGATCCACGCCGAAGCGCTGGAATGGGCGACGACGCGCGGTTCCCGATCCGGCCGCGTCGCATGGCAGTTCATCCAGGATCTCGCCGGACGGCAGGGAAACGCGCTCGCGAAATAGATACCTCAGACCAGCACCGTTCCGGCCGGCTCTGCCAAAGGTAACCCCCAACGAAATAGGGCAGGCGATCCAGATGGAGGCGCCTGCCTTTCATTCATGCGACAGCTGATGCCGCGTCTATTCGAGGAACGTCATCGGGTTGACCGCCGACGCGTTCTTGCGGACCTCGAAGTGGAGCTTCGGGCGGCTGGCACTTCCACTCATCCCCGAAGCGGCCAGCGTCTGTCCGCGCTGCACCTTCTGGCCGCGCTGGACGTTGAGGCTCGAGGCATGGCCGTAGACCGTGACGGTGCCGTCGTCGTGACGAACCAGGACGGCGTTGCCGAGTTCCTTCAGGCTGCTGCCGGAGTAGATGACCACGCCGTTTTCCGCTGCCTTGATCGGCGTTCCCTCCGGTACCGATATGTCGATGCCCTCGTTGCGGCTGCCTTCGACGTTCGCGCCGTAACCGGCGATAACAGCGCCGCGAACCGGCCAGCGAAACTTGCCGATACCAGTCGATTCGGGCGCGTCGTCGGTAACATCCGTCTTGCTCTCGATTTCAGCAACGGTCTGCTTCTTCTCGACCGGCGCGTAGGCTTCCGCCTTCTTCTCGACAGGCTCTACAGCCTTCTTCGCGGGAAGCGATGCCGTCATGGTCCGGTCGGGCGCAGCCTCGGACGCGGCCGGAATGTTCAGCTTCTGACCGACACGGATGGAGGCCCCCGCAATGCCGTTCGCCTTCTTCAGCGCATCGACCGAAACACCGTTCTTCGCAGCGATCTTTGCAAGCGAATCGCCGGGCTGGACCACATAGCCACCTTCCGGCTTGCCTTCGCCGCCGGCTGCAACCTTGTTCTTGCCGTTGTCGCCGGCGGCCTTGTCGCGGCCCTTGGCGGAGTTCGGCAGAATGGCAACCTCATCCCCGGCAGTGTTTGCGGGAACCGGCTGCTTGCGATCGGTATTCAGCGCGGTATCGATCGACGCCTTGGCCGCACTTTGCGCCGTGCCAAAGACAGGAATCGTAATCCTCTGGCCCGGCTCGGCGTCGGACGCGCTCGCCATGCCGTTTGCTTTCAGGATTTCCTTCTCCGGCACGCCGTAGCGGCTCGACAGGGTCTTCACGCTTTCGCCGGCACGAAGCATCACCACGGGCGCGTTCGCCGTCGACCAGCCGCTGGCGCTTTTTGCGGGTGCGGCCGCCGGCCGCGCCGGGCGCTCGACAGAGTCGGAGAGCGAGGGCGCCTTTTGCGGCTCGGGCATTGGCTGAGCCATCGCCACGTCCTGGCTGACCGGCCGGGAGGTGCCGACGGGATCGGCCAGAGCCGTCCGCTGGACATTCATTGGCGTGCTGGCAGCCCGCACGCTCGAGCCGCCGCTGGACGCAGACGGAGCCGAGGCCACCGGGGCGGAATAGTCTTGGCTCGAAGCCTGGCTGTAACCGTTCACGTCGCCGCGCGGAACGGCGCTGCCGCCAAACACGGTACGGCGCGGGATAGATCCGGTCGTCATATCATCGGAAGAGGAAAACAAACCGCCGAAGCGGGTTGCATCGGAACTGCAGCCGGTTGCCACCCCGGCCAGCAACACCGCCACGAGCATCCGGGGGGCGGTCCTGGCAAAACTCGGCGATACTCTGTTACGCATGTCTAACTTACCCGATCGATACACAACCAACTGTCGTGCAATGATTAAAGCGCGTTAGAGTTACCGCCCGGTTAAAACGCCGAAGATCGGCCTATTTTCTTGAGGAGTTGATAACCATGCGCCGCACGCAGGCGACGGGCGGGACATCGTGAACCGGCAGCAGGTGGCAAAGATGCAGCAGTGCTGCCCTGGCCGGAACGCCGGTCGTTCGGACGAAATCCAGGAGGGTTATCGGAATCAGAAGCTGCCCAGATACATCGAGGTGGCGTGCGAAATGGCGGCGGCGCGAATGCCGTCCCTGCTTTGAACGGCAGCGGTGAACGGGGCCAATTGCGGGACGTCGCGGCGAATCGTATTGGCGCTGGCGAGAATCGTGTCGATGACCGCCGGCGGCTCGCTTCCGCCGTCCTCATCCATCGCGTTCTCCGCATAGGCAAGCGAACGCAACGCCGAAACGGCGACCTGGCGGCTGCCGGCATAGCGCGCACTCGTCTGGTCCTGGGGCTGCAGATTGTCGAAGTAGGCGATGTAGGATCGATAGTAGCTCTTCATGTCGCCTTCATCGCGATAGTGCCGGAACGACACATATTCCCGCTCTTCGAGCGCCGGCGAGACGATGTTGTTGCGCTCGTCCTCGGTCAGGGCCGGGAGACGCTGGTCGTCGCGCGAGGCTGTCAGCACGAACAAGGCGTCGACCGAAAGGGACACCTGCTCGGAAGGGTCGTGGGAGCCCGCCTTGAACGAATTCGGGCGGCCGGCATCGACTGCCTCTTCTCCGCCCTTGCCCGCAGCGCGCGCTGCGAGGTTTGCCAGGCTGTCCTGCGTCGCCGTGCCGGCGATCCTGTTCGAGATTTGCATAAGCATCTCCATCGGCACGGTGCGGCGCGATAGTCCGAAAGAAGCCGCCGTGCTGCGACGCGGAATGCGTCCCGGGTACCGGCATAGGATGCGAAGCTTGCGCGAGGCTTGCGGAAGTTAATAAGTCGTTAACACTCCATCTCCGGAGATGACCTCATGCTTGGGGTCACGCGGCAAGGTACCTTCGATCCTAAAGCCGATTGCAGGCACAGCGCCTGACGGCGCGATGCGTGAAATGTTCTGGCATTTTGCTTGGAACGTCGGCGCGGGTCAGAGCGCCTGCGCCAGGTGGGGCACCATCGGCAGATAGGGAACCTGGAAGAGGTCCTCGCGGTCGAAACGGCTGCCGGTCTTGACCAGCTTCAGCATGCGGCATTCCGTATCGCTGACCATGACCGGCGCCAGCAGCATGCCGCCGGACACGAGCTGCTCGGCGAAAAGCCGCGGCATGGCCGGAAAGGCGGCGGTCACGAAGATGCGGTCGAAGGTCCCCTCGCCCGGCATGCCGTTGCTGCCGTCGGCCTGGCGGACGACGACGTTGCGGATACCGGCCTTCTCGATGCTCTGCTGCGCCCCGGTAACGAGCGTTCGATAGCGATCGACGGTGAGTACGCGCTCCGTCAGCCGCCCCATGACGGCTGCGGTAAAGCCACTGCCCGTGCCGACTTCGAGAACGCGCTGTCCGGCCTTAAGATTGAGCACATGCATGAGGCGGACCGCAAGGTCCACACCCTCGACGAACGAGCCGCATTCGATCGGCAAGAGCCGGCTCGAATAGGCATCACCGGCAAATTGCGGCGGGACGAAAAGCGTGCGCGGCGTCTGCTCGACGGCGGTCAGAAGGTCGATGTCGTTGATGCCCTGGCCGCGCAGCCGAAGAGCCAGTGCGGCGAAGCCTTCCTTTTCAACCACCCGTGCCGTGCCCAACCGAAACCTCCCTTAGCCCAGCGCCCGCTGGACCCTGTCAAGTACCGCGTAGTCCGTCAGGTCGAGCTTCAGCGGCGTGACCGATATGGCATGGTCACGCACCGCCTGGATGTCCGTGCCCTTGCGGAAATCGCCGTGACGATCGCCGAAGCGGAGCCAGAAGTAAGGAAAACCGCGTCCATCCATGCGCTCCTCGATCGTGATGCCGAAATCGAGCTTGCCCTGGGACGTTACCTCGATACCGGTCACCGCATCGGCGGGGCAGTTGGGGAAATTCAGGTTGAAGAAGGTGCCGTCCGGCAGCTCGACGTCCATCAGCCGCCGGATCAGGTCGGGCGCATGGCGCTCTACCACCTCCCAGGGAACCATGCGGCCATCCGCATGGCGAAACGCCTGGCTGAGTGCCATCGAGCGAATGCCCTGCAGGGTGCCCTCGATGGCGCCGGCGATCGTGCCAGAATAGGTAACGTCATCGGCCATGTTGGCACCGGCGTTGACGCCGGAGAGCACCAGATCCGGCTTTCCGGGCAGCACCTCGCGAACGGCCATGATGACGCAATCCGTAGGCGTGCCGCGAAGCGCGAAACGCCGGTCGTCGACTTTGCGCAGCCTGAGCGGCTCCGACAGCGTCAGGGAATGGGCAAGCCCGCTCTGGTCGGTTTCCGGGGCGACGATCCAGACGTCGTCGGACAGGCTCCGGGCAATCCGTTCCAGGACGGCGAGACCTTCGGCATGAACGCCGTCGTCGTTGGTCAGCAGGATGCGCATCGCTACCGTAAGCTCCTCAGTCAGCCTTCTCGATCTTCTTCAGTCCACCCATGTAAGGCAAGAGCACATCGGGCACGGTCACCGATCCATCCTCATTGAGATAGTTCTCGAGGACGGCGATCAGCGCGCGACCGACGGCGGTGCCCGAGCCGTTCAGCGTGTGGACGAATTTCGGGTTCTTGTCGTCCTTGCTGCGGTAGCGGGCGTTCATGCGGCGGGCCTGGAAGTCGCCGCAGACCGAGCAGGAGGATATCTCGCGGTAGGTATCCTGCCCCGGCAGCCAGACCTCGATGTCATAGGTCTTGCGCGCGCCGAAACCCATGTCTCCGGTGCACAGGGTGACGACACGGTAATGCAGGCCGAGACGCTTGAGGATCTCCTCGGCGCAGGCGCTCATGCGTTCGTGCTCGTCGATCGAGCTTTCCGCATCCGTGATGGAGACCAGTTCGCATTTCATGAACTGGTGCTGGCGCAGCATGCCGCGGGTGTCGCGTCCGGCAGATCCGGCTTCCGAGCGGAAGCACGGCGTGAGCGCCGTAAAGCGCAGCGGCAGCTTTTCCTGCGGCAGGATCTCCTCGCGCACGAGATTGGTCAGCGGCACCTCGGCGGTCGGAATCAACCAGCGTCCGTCGGTCGTGCGGAACAGGTCTTCGGCGAATTTCGGCAGCTGGCCGGTGCCGAACATGGCATCGTCGCGCACGAGCAGCGGTGGCTGCACTTCGATGTAGCCGTGCTCCTGCGTGTGGGTGTCGAGCATGAACTGGCCGAGCGCGCGTTCGAGCCGGGCAAGCTGACCCTTCAGGATCGTGAAGCGCGAGCCGGAGATGCGGGCAGCGCCCTCGAAATCCATCCAGCCGAGCGCTTCGCCGATCTCGTAGTGCTCCAGCGGCTTATGGTTCCAGGCGGGCTTTGCGCCCCACTTGTGCCTCTCGACGTTGTCGCTCTCATCGGCGCCGACGGGAACGTCCTCGAGGGGGATGTTCGGAATGCGCGACAGTGCGTCGTTGAGCTCGGCGGTGACCTTGCGCTCCTCGTCCTCGGCGGCGGGAAGCTGCGTCTTGATCTCCGCCACCTCGGCCTTGAGCCTTTCGGCGAGGGCGTTGTCCTTCTGCGCCATCGCCGCGCCGATCTCCTTGGAGGCGGCATTGCGGCGCGACTGCATGTCCTGCGCCTTCTGGATGAGGGCGCGGCGCGTCTCGTCAAGCGCGATCAGGCTTGCCGAAAGCGGATCCGCGCCCCGCTTGGCGAGGGCGGCATCCAGTGCATCGGCGTTTTCGCGGATCCATTTTATGTCAAGCATTTTCGCTCCAGGCGTATGTAAGGGGTTATGCCCTGTTCGCCCGACAGCGTGCGCCTGCGCCTGTCATCGGTTCAAGCCTTGTTGTCGGCTTCCTGCGATGGCGGCACCTGCGCCACATCCTCCTCCTCGGAGTCCGATTCCTCGGTGGCGCCCGCCCGCTGCCGTTCAATGAGTCGGGCCGTATAGATGGCAATCTCGTAGAGAAGGATGGTCGGCAGCGCAAGGCCGATCTGGGAGATCGGATCTGGCGGCGTCAGGATGGCAGCCGCAACGAAGGCGATCACGATTGCATACTTACGCTTCTCGACCAGCGTCTGCGCGGAGATGAAGCCGGCGCGCACAAGCAGCGACGAGATCACCGGAAGCTGGAAGACCAGGCCGAAAGCGAAGATCAGGGACATGATGAGCCCCAGATATTCGGAAACCTTCGGCAAAAGCTGGATCGAGACCTCCCCTTCGCCGCCCCCCTGCTCCATGGCCAGGAAGAACCACATCACCATGGGCGTGAAGAAGAAGTAAACCAGGGCAGCACCGATCAAAAACAGGATCGGAGAGGCCACCAGGAACGGCAGGAAAGCGGCGCGCTCGTTTTTGTAGAGGCCGGGAGCAACGAACTTGTAGATCTGCTGGGCAATGACCGGAAAGGCGATCACCAGCGCGCCGAACATCGCCACCTTGATCTGGGTGAAGAAGAACTCCTGCGGAGCCGTATAGATCAGTTCGACGTTGCGGTGGGAAATTCCCGCCCACGACACCGCCCATTTGAACGGCAGCACGAGGATATTGAACAGGCCCTTGGCAAAATAGAAGCACACCAGAAATGCCACGAAGAATGCACCGACAGCCCACATGAGCCGGCGACGCAATTCGATCAGATGTTCGATCAGCGGCTGGGGCTTGTCCTCGTAGTCGCCGCTCATGCCTCGTCCTTCTTCGACTTGCGCGTGGTCTTTTTCGTCGTATCGGCAGCAGCCTTCGTGGAGGCCTTCGTCTTCGGAGCCGCCTTGACGGTGGACGCTCCGGCGGGGGCGGGCCTGCGGGCGGGCGCCTTGGGCTCTGCGTCAGCAGCATCCGAAGGCGCCGTGCCGCGTGTCGCGGGCTTTTGCGGCGCCGGCACGGCCTCGACAGCCGCGGGAGCAGCGATCGGTGCGGACTTCACCGCCTGCACCGGTGCAGGCGGCAGAGGCGAAGCGGGCTGTGCTGCTGTAGGCCCCGCCGTTACCGGCGAGACGTCGGCAAGAGCCGACGGAAGCGTTCCGGCCGTGGCCAAGGCCGCAGGTTCTGCGTCATCCTCTGCCTGCTCCGTGAACGCCGCAGGGCTGGCCTGCCTGCCGCTGGTGGACCGCGTGATATCCGACCTGATGTCTTCCCCCATCTGCCGCAACGGATTGACCGCCTCGCGGATGGTGTTCATCGGGTTGAGCCTCTGAGCGTCGTCGATCGTCTTGCGAACGTCGTCCAGGTCGGCCTCGCGCAGCGCTTCATCGAACTGCTGGCGGAAGTCGCCGGCCATCGCACGCATCTTGGTAACAATACGGCCAAACGTCCTCAGCATCGGCGGGAGGTCCTTGGGACCCACCACGAGGATAAGAACGACAGCGATGACCAGGATTTCACTCCAGCCGACTTCAAGCATCAGGCACTGTCCTCAGAAACCGCAACAAGCCGCCGCGACCGAAACCGGTCACTTGGTTTCGTCGGCCTTGTGATCGACGGTCTTCGCCGGATCGGTCGAAGCCGTCTCGTCGTCGGTCATGCCCTTCTTGAAGTTCTTGATGCCCTTCGCCACGTCGCCCATCAGTTCGGGGATCTTGCCGCGGCCGAAAAGCAGCAGCACCACCGCCAGAACGATCAGCCAATGCCAGATGCTGAAAGAACCCATTTGTTTTTGCTCCCTCTAGGAAATCCCAACCGATGTAGGATGTTCAAGCGTCTTTTTCAAACACTAGTATATCGCGTTCGTTAGCCGATACGGTGACTTCGCGCAATCCACTAGGAAGTTGACCGGCCCTTATCCGCGCGCGGACCAGTTGATCCGTCCCGGCAACGGCAAGTTCCAGCAGTTCGACCACCCCGAGGAACCGGCGCGACAGCACGCGGGCGGGAATCGTACCATCCGACTGCGATACCGCAACGCCGGAAAGCCGCACGGCAATACGAACGTTGGCGCCATCCGCAAGCGACCCGGCAGGCACATTTCCCAGCGGCGTTTCCACCCTTCCCGATTTAACAAAGCCAGGGAAGATGTTGATTTCGGAGAAGAAACCGGCTGCAAAGATATCGGCTGGCTTGAGATAGAGTTCCTCTGCCGTCCCCACCTGCACGAGCCGCCCATCACGCAAAAGTGCAATGCGATCGGCCATCCGCATCGCCTCTTCGGCGTCGTGTGTGACAACGATCGCGGTCGCGCGACTGTGGCGCAGGATGGCAAGCGTGTCGGCGCGGATGGAATCCTTCAGGCGCGAATCGAGGCCGGAGAAAGGCTCGTCCATCAGGAGGACCGACGGGCGCGGCGCCAATGCACGCGCCAGCGCGACACGCTGCTGCTCGCCGCCCGACAAGGCGTGGGGAAACTTGTCGGCATAATGCGCAAGCCCGACGCGTTCCAACGCGAACCTCGCCTCCTTCGTCGCCTCCGACTTCGGAAGTGCGGTCAGTCCGAAACGGACGTTGTCGAGCACCGACATATGCGGAAACAGCGCGAAGTCCTGGAACATCAGCCCGACGCCCCGCCGCTCCGGCGGCAGGAAGACGTTCGGGCCGGCGATTTCCTGGTCGTTGAGGAGCACCCGGCCGCCGCCCTGCGCCTCGATGCCCGCGGCGATCCGCAATAGCGTCGTCTTCCCCGAACCCGAAGGGCCGAGCAGGCAGAGCACCTCGCCCGGCTGCGCCGACATGGAAATGCCGCGGATCGTCTCCTTGCCGTGATAGCTGTGATGAATGTCCTCGAAGGACAACTTGGCCGCGAACGTGACGGCGGAGGCTGTCCGCGGTTCGATCCCGTTCAGATTCGACGACCCCGACGCCATGCCTGCCAATCCCTGCCTGCGTCCATGGACGGAAGATCCCATGGCGCTTTTGCCGTTCCGCCGAGAAAAGCGGTGGCAATTCAGGGCGACGATAACCTTCAGCTATTCGTCTTCTTTTCCGCCTGGTGTCAAGAGGCCAAGCTCCTCCAGGTCCATGGAGGTGATCGGATCCTCGTCCTCGGCGACCTCGTCTTCGCCCAGTGGCAGCGGGATCTGGAAGTTCGACGGTATCCGTCCGGACAGCAGGCCGGCCCCTTTCAACTCCTCCAGTCCCGGCAGATCGCGCAGCTCTTCGAGGCCGAAGTGATCCAGGAAATCCTTTGTCGTCCCGAACGTAACCGGGCGACCCGGGGTGCGGCGCCGGCCGCGGAAACGGACCCAGCCGGCCTCGAGCAGGACGTCCAGCGTGCCCTTGGAGGTCTGGACGCCGCGGATATCCTCGATCTCCGCGCGGGTAACGGGCTGGTGATAGGCGATGATGGAGAGGACCTCCAGGGCCGCACGCGACAACTTGCGCGTCTCGGTCTCGTCGCCCCTTACAACAAAGGAAAGATCGGGCGCGGTGCGAAATGCCCAGTGGTCGCCGACCTGGACGAGATTGACGCCGCGCCCGGCATAGAGCGCCTTCAACTGCCGCATGACGTGGCCGACGTCGACGCCCGCCGGCAGGCGGTCGGCGATGTAGCCTTCGGGCACGGGGCCGGCGGACGCGAAAACCAGCGCCTCGGCAATCCGGGCCGCCTCGTGAAGGCGCCGCGGATCGACGACAGTGGCGCCCTCGCCTGCCGCAAAGTCCTCGTTTCCGCTGAGCTCAGACACGATCGACGTCCTCTTCTGCCGAAGCACCCGCCTGCCCGCCGCGACGAAGGTAGATCGGCTGAAATACCCCTTCCTGGCGGATCTCCAGGCGCCCCTCGCGCACCATCTCCAGCGATGCCGCGAACGCGCTGGCCATCGCCGTCTTGCGTTCCTGCGGATCCGTCAGGTAGCGCAGCAGGTAATGGTCCAGCGCCGTCCAGTCCTCGACCTCGCCGATCATCCGGTAAAGCACCTCGCGCGCCTCCACCAGCGACCAGACATTTCGCTTCTCGATCGTGACCTGCGTCACCGCGCTGCGCTGCCGCAGCGAGGCATAAGCGCTCAGAAGGTCGTAGAGAGAGGCATCGAACGCCGACCGGCGCTCGGTAGGGATGTGCTCCGGTGCCCCGCGGGCGAAAAAGTCCCGGCCCAGCCGGTTGCGATTGACGAGCCGCGTCGCGGCGTCCCGCATCGCTTCCAGCCGCTTCAGGCGGAAGGCCAAGGTCGCGGCCATTTCCTCGCCGGACGGGCCTCCGTCCTTCGGCTGCTGCGGAATGAGCAAGCGCGATTTGAGATAGGCCAGCCACGCCGCCATCACCAGATAATCGGCGGCAAGCTCTATGCGGATGCGCTGCGCGCGATCAATGAAGGCGATGTACTGCTCCGCAAGCGCCAGGACCGAAATCCGCGCTAGGTCCACCTTCTGCGTGCGGGCGAGGTGCAGCAGCAGATCCAGCGGGCCTTCAAAGCCGGCGATGTCGACCACCAGCCCTTCCTCGTGCAGGCCGCGGCCGTCATTGTCCTGCCACAGCTCCTCCATCGGTGCATTGTCCGATGTCCGCCCGTTCTGCGACTTCACCCGCGATCCGTTCACATGGGCTCCCTGCGCGACCTGCCGAAGCGATGGCACCCCTCAGGAGACCGCGATCAGCGCGTTGAATTCGTCCCGCAAGGCCTGCTCGTCCGCACCATCGGCCTTCGGGAAACCAGCCATCACCGCATCGGCGCGCCGGCGGCTTTCTCCTGCCAGCGGCGGCACGTTCTCGGCAACCGCGATCATTTCCTCCATGATGCCGTGGCAATGCAAGACCAAATCGAGCCCAGCCGCGACAATGCCACGCGCACGGGTTGCGATATCGCCGCGCAGCGCGTTCATCGAGACGTCGTCCGACATCAAAAGGCCGTCGAAGCCGATATGGCCGCGAATGATGTCGCGGACCACCTTCTCCGACGTCGTCGCCGGGTTGTCGGCATCGATCTCGGTAAAGACGATGTGGGCCGACATTGCCATCAGCTCGTCGCGCATCCGCTGGAAGGGCACGAAATCGACGGCCTCGAGCTCGGCGATGGTCGCTGTCACGACCGGCAGATCGTGATGCGAATCGACCATGGTGCGGCCATGGCCCGGCATATGCTTCATGACAGGTAGGAGCCCGCCGGCCTTCAGGCCGTCGGAGGCCGCCCTGCCCATTGCCGCAACGATGCCCGGCTCCTGACCGTAGGCGCGGTTGCCGATCACGTCGTGCACACCAGGCACGGCGACGTCGAGCACCGGAAGGCAATCGACGTTCACGCCGAGGCGCGACAGATCGAAGGCGAACAGGCGCGACATCAGCCAGGCAGCGCGCAGGCCCTTCTCCTCATCCTGCCGGTAAATGGCGCCGAGGGCTGCCGCATTCGGATACTGCGGCACGTAGGGCGGCTTGACGCGCTGGACGCGCCCGCCCTCCTGATCGATGAGGACGGGGATGGCGGGATCGCCGCCGACCGTTTCGCGCATTGAAGCGGTCAGGTCTGCGACCTGCGAGGGTTCGCCGATGTTGCGGCCGAAAAGGATGAAGCCCCAAGGACGCTCGTCCCTGAAAAAGGCCTTCTCATCTTCGGTCAGCGCGAGGCCTTTGCAGCCGGAAAGGAAAGATTTCGATTCGCTCATGCCCGAATCATAAGCTCCTTGCAGCGAAAGGCGAGAGCGGAATGCCAATGATCGATGATAAGAACCGATTGCACAGGTCGATCTCGGTTTCCTGCAAGGCGAAAACCGCATTCCGGTCCGCCGCGCATTTCAACGACATCCGCGCCCCGAAAGCGATCGGCCATGCGGTCAGACCATATCCGCTCCCAGCGGCGTCGAAATCCTCGCCCGATGCCAGGCATATTAGGTCCGCCCCTCGTTCACTGGGAGCCAAAAACAGATGGCGCGCCCAGAGGACGCGCCATCTGTGATTTCAGGATCGCCGCGGTCAGCGCGTGACGAGGCAGCTCCCGCCCGCCGACTTGTACTTGGCGCAAAGAGCATTGGCTTCTTCGCGCGAACCGGCCGGAATGCGGACCCGGTAGTACGTGCCCTTGCCGGCGATGTCCGCGCGCTTGATGTCGACACCGCGACCGGCAATCACGCCGAACTTGGCTGACAGGCTGTTGTAGGACTTCTGCGCCTCCGCTTCCGAAGGCAGCGACGCGATCTGGATGACGTAGCCGCCGGGGTTGGCCGGTGCTGTGGCCGCAGCCGCGGGGGCCTCCGGCTGTCCGGCAGGAGCGTCGGAAAGCGCCGCAGTTTCCGTCGGTCGTGCATCGGTCACGCGGCCGCGTTCGGTAACGGTCCCCACGACCTCCACCGGCTGCTCGGCCGGCCGGGTTGCCGGAACCGGAGCGCCCACCGCGGCCTCGCCTGCGGGAGGGGCGCCGATGGTCGTCGTCTTGACCTGGCGGACCGGAGCGGTTCCATCGACCGATGCGCCGGCAACTTCCTGCAGGGCACGATCGTCGCCGTTGGCAGCGGCAGCCGCATTGTCGGCCGCCACGGCGCGCAGGCCAGCATCGCCTCCTGCCGCTGCGACTGCGCCGGCATCGGCGACCGCGCTGCCACTGGTTTCGGCAGGCTGCGTGCTTTCCGCCAGAGCGGGAGCATTTTCTGGTTCCGTCACCGGCTCTTCCCGCGCGACCAGCGTGCCATCCGGCTTGACGATCATCGTGCGGACCTTGCGCGGGGAAACGACGGGGGCCTTGGCTTCCTGTTCGGAAGCGACATCGGCCTGATCGTCCACGCCTGGCAGCAGACGCTCGTCCTCTGCAGCGGCGGTGGCCGTACCGTCAGCCGACAGATCTTCGATCGGGCCATCGTTCGGCAGAGATTCGGGCGTCAGCGTACGCTGAACCACGTCGACCGGTTCCTCGGTGGTGGTGACCAGTTGCTCCTGGCGCGGTCCGGCATCCTGTTTGCCGGCAACGCGATCGTAGACCGCCTTGTCCTGATTCGGAACGCTCTTGCCGCCGCGCTCTTCCGGCACGATCTTGACCGGCTCCTTGTCGGCCATGATGACGCGTGGTTCACCCGAACCACTCCCAACGACACCAGCGCTTGAGAGATAGGCGTAGACGCCGCCGCCGCCGAGAACAACCGCCGTCGCGGCAACGGCGGCGATCAGCAGGCCGCGACCGCGGCGGGCCGGCTCATTGTAACCGTCGCCGACATAGTCGTCGTCCACCTGCTGCGCGTCGAGCGGGATGGCGTGACGCTCGGGCTGCGAAAGCGAACGGCGCAGGTCTTCCTCCAGCGCTCTGTCGAACTCGTCGGCCTGGCCGGGCGCCGCCTTGCCGGAAACCGGCGCCGGTGCGGCGGTACCGCGATCCAGACCCTGGCCATTGCGCGTGGCGGCCGGATCCGGGGCAAAGAGCTGCGCCATCTCGGCATCGATATCGAGATCGTAATCCGGCTGCTGGACCGGCGGGCGCTCCTTCTCCACGGCCGGAAGCTGCGGCACGTTGAGATCACCGACCTGACCGACGCTGACGTCGGTTTCCGCAATCAGCGACGGATCAAAGGGCAGAACCGAATCGTAATCCTCCCGTTCCGCGGCGCGGATCGGCGCGGGCGCCGGGGGAACAGGAGCCGGTTCAAAGCGCTGCACGGGCGAGGTGGCAGCGACCGGGGCAGCCATGGCCGGTGCCGGCGCGGCCGGAGCCGGTGAAGGCGACGGCGACGGCGTGGGAATGAAGGGGGCGGGCGCTGCAGCGCGCGCAACGGCTACGGCTGCCGGGGCCACGATCGGTTCGGGAGCCGAGACGGGGGCCACAGCAGCCTCCGGAGCCGGACCAAGGTCGGGCGTATCCATGTCGAATTCGATGTCCGACAGATCAAGCTCGAAGTTGGCGAAAGGATCGCTCGGATCGTCCGAAGAAATGTTGGAAACCGGTTCGGCGGCGATGTGGGCCGCTATCGGCTCCTGCGTGATGACGGGTTCGGCGGCGGGCTTAGCGGTCGCAGCGGCGCCGGCCATAAATGGAGTGGCAGGTACAGGCTCCAGCGGAGCAAGGGTCGCGGGCGCCGCGGCGGCGGCAGTCGGCTGCAAGAATCCAGGCTCGACCTGCGTCTGTCGCCCAGGGGCGACGGGGGTCGCACGGCTGAACTTGACGTTCGAGAACCCTTCCAGCGTCCCCGGCCGCGGCCGGACGGGCTCGACGGGCGCGATCACCGGTGGCCGGCTCTCGGGAACGGGGAACCGCTCCACTTCGGCCAGAAGCTCGTCGAGATCAAGGTTGACGGCGGCCGGAACCGGCGGTGCAACCGCGTAGCTGGGCTCGACTGCGGCGTAGGCTTCTGCTGCGGCGTCTTGGGCAACACTGGTCGAAAGCAGGTCTTCGGCACCAACGAGAGCGGTCTCCGCATGCGGTTCGGGCGTCCACTCGGGGACGAAATCGACGGCAGCGATCTCGACGGGCAGCTCCTCGACCTCGAAATGTGCTCCCTCGCCGATTGCCGGAGTTACCGGCACCGGCTCGGCATAGGCTGCCGTGGCTTCTGCAGCATGGACATCATACGGCTCAAGGACGGGAAGGGATTCGACCAGCGATTCCTGCAAAACGCCCGCATGGGTCGCGCCAGTGTGCACGACGGCAAATCCGGCCGCGGCGGGGTCATAGGCATCACCCACGGCGTGGGGGGCCAGATCGGTGCGCCGCGGCTCGACATGCTCGTGCAGTTGCGGCTGAACGGAGATCGAGGCCGGCTCATCCTGACGCCCCGAGAGCAAAACGGGCGGGACATCCAGACGGGCAGGTTCCGGCTGGTCAGCGAAGGCCTCGCCCAGCGAAAGCTCCAACTCCTGATCGAGATCAAGCGACAGCGACGGCTCGGCAGCCACGGGCGCGACGGGAGCCTCGACGGGCTGGAGCCCCAGAAACGCAGGCTCCGCAAATGCAGGCTGGGGAGCGGCGACCTCTTCCGGCTCGAGCGACGGCGCAAACGCCTCCGGCTGAAGCGATTCATAGCCACCCTGCCCTGCATCCGGAACGGCATCCGGAAATTCAGGCGCAACAGGCGCGACTACGAACTCATGCTCGACCTCGATCTCGTCCAGCGCCGCCACCAACGGCTGCACCAAAGGCTCCGGGTCTGCATCATCGACACGCTCGACGGCCGGAACGACATCTGCGACGTCACGGGCATTCTGGTTGACCGCGACGGGCTCCGCGGGCTCATCAAGATCGCCCGCAGGATCAAGAGAGGGGGCATCGTAGCGCGCGAACTCGCGAAGCAACTCGCCCTCGAGATCGAAGACGGGCTCCTGAAGAGGTTCGGGCGGAACGGGACGCGCCGCCGTCGGCACATTGCGTGGCTCGTAGCCGACAATGCGTGCCAGTTCCGCCAAAGGATCATCGTCCGACAGCAGGTCGATGTCAGCGGCTCCGCTTCTCGCAAGGTTCTTGTCTGCCATACTGCTCCACTCACAAGCTACAAATCGCGTCTGCCAGCTTATTGTGGGCAAATGGTGACGCTACCGCATCTCGTCGGGTGCCGCCGTACCGGTAATGGCGAGTCCCGACTTGAGAACAGATGCAACAGCAAACACCAGCCCGAGTCTGGCTATACTCAATTCTCTGTCTTTATCATTAACAAAACGTAAGTCCGGCTGGTCCTTACCCTTGTTCCAGTGCGCATGGAAGGCGCTGGCGAGATCGTAGAGGTAAAAGGCGATGCGGTGCGGCTCATGGGCGAGTGCAGCCGCCTCAACGATCCGCGGATACTCTGCGAGCTTGGCAAGCAACTGCAGTTCATGGGGATCGGAAATCTTGCCCTCGACGGCCGACGCCAGCTCAAGCTTGTCGAGTTCCAGGCCCGGAAAGGCTTCGCCCGCCTGGCGGAAGACCGACATGCAGCGCGCATGCGCATACTGGACGTAGAAGACCGGATTGTCCTTCGATTGCTCCGTCACCTTGGCGAAGTCGAAATCGAGCGGCTCGGAACTCTTGCGGTACAGCATCATGAAACGGACCGGATCGCGGCCGACCTCGTCCACCACCTCGCGCAGGGTGACGAAGTCGCCGGAACGCTTTGACATCTTCACCGGCTCGCCATTGCGGAACAGCTTGACGAGCTGGCAGAGCAGCACGGTCAGCTTGGCATTGCCGTCCGAGATCGCCCGGCAGACCGCCTCCAGCCGCTTGACGTAGCCGCCGTGATCGGCGCCGAGAATATAGATCATCTCGCTGAAGCCGCGATCGAACTTGTCCTTGAAGTAGGCGACGTCCGCGGCGAAATACGTATAGCTGCCGTCGGACTTGATCAGCGGCCGGTCGATGTCGTCGCCCACCTCGGTGGAGCGGAACAGCGTCTGCTCGCGATCCTCCCAGTCTTCCGGCAGCTGGCCCTTCGGGGGCGGCAGCACGCCCTTGTAGACATGACCCTTGAAGGTCAGATCGTTGATGGCCGTGCGGATCGGCGCCCCGCCGTTGGCGTGCAGGGTCCGCTCGGAGAAGAAGATGTCGTGATGGACGTTCAGCGCGTCGAGATCGGCGCGGATCATCGCCATCATCGCGTCGATGGTGATGTCCTTTACGATCGGCAGCCACTTTTCCTCCGGCATCAGGCGGAGGCTGGAGCCGTACTCATCCGCCAGCGCCTTGCCGACCGGAACGAGGTAGTCGCCGGGATAAAGGCCGGGCGGGATCTCGCCGACGCTTTCTCCCAGCGCCTCGCGATAGCGCAGGAAGGCGGAACGCGCGAGCACGTCCACCTGGGAGCCGGCATCATTGATGTAGTATTCCTTCGTAACCTCGTAGCCGGTGAAAGCAAGCAGGTTCGCCAGCGCATCGCCGACGACGGCACCGCGGCAATGGCCGACATGCATCGGCCCCGTCGGATTGGCCGAGACGTATTCCACGTTGACCTTACGGCCGGCGCCGAGTTCGCTGCGACCGAATGCGGTTGCCTTCCGGATCATGTCGGCAAGCACCTTCTGCCAGTAGCCGACCGACAGGCGGACATTGATGAAGCCGGGACCGGCGACCGTGACTTCGGCCACTTCCGGATCCTGCCGCAGCTTCTCGACGATCAGTTCGGCCAGCGCACGCGGATTGGTGCCGAGCGGCTTGGCAAGAACCATGGCGGCATTGGTGGCGACGTCCCCGTGGCTGGAATCGCGCGGTGGCTCGACGCCGACGCGGGTGAAATCAACATCGGCGCGCTTCTCGCGCACGATCTCAAGATCCTCCAGCACGCTTTTGATTCTGCATTCGAAATCAGTAAAGAGGTTCATGTCATCCATCCGCGCGCCAGAAGGCGCAAATGCGCTCAAAGCGCTGAATTTCCAGTGGGCCCGGTGACTATCGCAATTCCGGGGTATGGTCAAACAGACGCCTGTGGGTATTGATCGCGTAGTTGTCGGTCATTCCGGCAAGATAGTCGCCGACATGGCGGGCCTTGGCGCCCTCCGGCAAGCCGGCCATGCAATCGACCCAGTAGTGCCCCTGCATCAGCGCGGGATCGTTCATATAGGCGTTGAACAGATCGGTGACGATGGACGCCGCATTCGCGCGCACCCGCATTACTTCGGGATGGCGATAGATGCGGGAGAACAGCATCTTCTTGATCTGCTTGTCGGTCACCGCCATGTCCTGCGAAAACGTCGCCATCACGCGGCCGGCGGCACGGACGTCGGCCGCGCTTTGCGGCTGCACGGCACGCAGGGAATCCTGCGCATAGCCGATGACGTCCTCGACCATCGCGGTAATCTGGCGGCGCATGATCTCGTGGGTGAAGCGCGCCGGCTCCAGCGAGGGATAAAGGCCGCGCACCTCGGCCATAAGCCCGGCAAGGAAGGGGATTTCCTCCAGCATGTCGAACGAGAGGTAGCCGGAGCGCAGGCCGTCGTCGATGTCATGGGTGTTGTAGGCGATGTCGTCGGCGATCGCCGCCACCTGCGCCTCCAGGCTTGCAAAGCTTGCCAGCTCGAGGTCGTGCAGGGCGCAGTAGTCGAGGATCGGCTGCGGGACGGGACCACGCGTGCCCTCGCCGTCCGGCGTCAACAGCGGCCCGTTGTGCTTGACGAGCCCCTCCAGCGTCTCCCAGGTGAGGTTGAGCCCGTCGAATTCGGCGTAGCGCCGCTCCAGCTTGGTGACGATGCGCAACGACTGGGCATTGTGGTCGAAACCGCCATAGGGCAGCAGCGCCTCATGCAGCGCGTCCTCGCCGGTGTGGCCGAAGGGGGTGTGACCGAAGTCGTGCACCAGCGCCACCCCCTCGGCGAGGTCCTCGTCGAGCCTGAGAGCGCGGGCGAGCGCGCGGGCGATTTGCGCCACCTCGATCGTATGCGTCAGGCGCGTGCGGTAGTGGTCGCCGTCCGCGGCGATGAAGACCTGGGTCTTGTGCTTGAGGCGGCGAAAGGCCGTCGTATGGACGATCCGGTCTCGGTCGCGCTGGAAATCCGAGCGTGTGGGGCTTGTGACCTCATCGAAGAGCCGCCCGCGGCTCGACCAGGGATCGGCCGCAAAGATTGCCCTTTGGCCTGCGCCGAAACCGAGGGCATGTCTGTCCAGTGTCATAGCTCACCTGCATTCGGGCCGCCCATTGACGTGGCCCCGATGCCTTCATACCTATAGTGTGCACAGCGTGAAAGCGCGCCGCAAGCGTGATGCGAATATGCTTTTCGATTCATGGGCTTGCGGAATGCGTTTCAACGACGTGGAAAGCCCCGGCCGCCGGCTGCGGCACAGAATCGATTCTCGGCGGACCTTGAACCCGCCCGGAGGTGTTGATGAGCGACAAGACCGTAACCTTATCCGATGCGGCTGCAAAACGCATCGCGACCATTCTGGGCGCCGATCCGGAAAAGAGCGCCATGCGCGTTTCCGTCGAGGGCGGTGGCTGTTCCGGATTCTCCTACAAGTTCGACCTCGTCGACACGGCCGCGGCCGATGACGACATCGTGCTGGAGAAGGGAAATGCCCGCGTTCTCATCGACCAGCTTTCGCTCGTCTACATGGACGGCTCGGAGATCGATTTCATCGACAACCTGATGGGCCAGTCGTTCCAGATCAAGAATCCGAACGCAGTCGCAAGCTGCGGCTGCGGCACGAGCTTCTCCATCTAGGCTTCACCCCCGATCCAGGTTCGATGGGCGGAAGGCCGGAGCCAGCCGCCCATTGCACCATTCTCAGTGGCCGCCATCCGCCGCCATCGCAGCAACCCGCGCGCTGCGTTCGTCATAGGTCGCGCCATTGAAGAACATGTTGAGCAGCACCGCCGCCAACGACGCGAGCAGGATGCCCGAATCGATCAGGGGATGCAGGCCGTGGGCGATCCATTGCTTGAAGTTCGGCGCGATCAGCGGGATCATCCCGAAACCGAGCGATACCGCCACGACGAACAGATTGTTGCGGCTGGATTTGAAATCGACGGTGGCAAGGATGCGGATGCCGGTTGCGGCAACCATGCCGAACATGACGAGCCCGGCGCCGCCGAGCACCGCGGTCGGCAGTGATTCCACGAGGGCCGCCACCTTCGGCAGAAGCCCAAGCAGCACCAGGATGACGCCGCCGGCCACGCAGACGAAGCGCGACTTGACGCCCGTCACCCCCACGAGGCCGACATTCTGCGAGAAGCTCGTGTAGGGGAAGGTATTGAAGATGCCGCCGATCAGCGTGCCGAGCCCGTCGGTGCGCAGGCCTGCCGACAGCATCGGCCGCGTCACCGGCCTGTCGGTCATCTCGCCCAGAGCCAGGAACATGCCTGTCGATTCGATCATGACGACGATCATCACGATGCACATGGTGAAGATCAGCAGCGGATCGAAGATCGGCGCGCCGAAGTGGAAGGGCATGATCGGGGCGAACCATGCGGCCTCCCCGACCTTGGCAAAGCCCATCAGGCCGGTGACGCCGGCGACGACGGCGCCGATGACGATGCCGAGCAGAACGGCGATGTTGGCAACGAAACCGCGGCCGAAACGGGCGATCAGCAGGATGGACAGCAGGACGACGGCGGAAAGCGCCATGCCGTGCAGCGGCGCATAGGCCGGGTTCGGCACGGTGGCCGCCAGCGCCAGCTTCTCCGGCACAGCGGCAACCGTCGCGCCCTCGCCCGCGACCGCCTTCACGCCGTCGAGCCAGGCGGTGTGCGCGGGATCCACCAGGCTCGGCGCGGTGGGCCCGACCGGGTTGCCGAAGATCCAGTTGATGCCGATGCGCATCAGCGACACGCCGATGACGAGAATGATCGTTCCGGTGACGACAGGCGGGAAGAAGCGCAGCAGCCGGCTCACCAGCGGCGCGATCAACATGGAGATGATGCCGGCGCCAATGATCGAGCCGAAGATGAGGCGCGCGCCCTCGGTGCCGCCGGTGACGGCCGCCATAGACAGCATCGGGCCGACGGCGGCGAAGGTGACGCCCATCATCACCGGCAGGCGGATGCCGAACCATTGCGTGAGACCGAGCGACTGGATCAGCGTGACGATCCCGCAGGCAAAAAGATCGGCCGAGATCAGGAAGGCGACGTCCTCGGGCGGCAGCTTGAGCGCGCGGCCGATAATCAGCGGCACGGCGACCGCACCGGCATACATGACAAGAACGTGCTGGAGGCCCAGCGTGGCTAGCCGTCCCATCGGCAGGACAGTATCGACGGGATGCGTGGTATTGTTTGATGACATCGGGTTCCCCTGTTTTCCGTCGCGCTTGGGCACGCAGAATGGTGCGGGCCAACGCGATCTGTGTGGCATGGCCGCCGCCCTGCCCTCCCTCAGGGTTGCATCGTCAGCATGAGCCAACGAACCGGTTTGTCAAAGGAAATTGGAGCGGCTAGAAAGGGCCGCAGCCCGAACGGGGTCCTGCTGCAATGGAGACTGCCGATGAAGATCGCGACCTGGAACATCAACGGCGTGCGCGCGCGCATCGACAATCTGCTGGCCTGGCTGAAGGAATCGCAGCCCGACGTCGTCGCCCTCCAGGAAATCAAGTGCCAGGACGAGGCCTTCCCGCGCTTTGAGGTGGAAGCGCTCGGCTACCATGTCGAGACGCATGGCCAGAAGGGCTTCAACGGTGTCGCGCTGCTGTCGAAAATGCGCCCAGACGAAATCAATCGCGGCCTTCCGGGCGGCGAAGGAGACGAGCAGTCCCGCTTCATCGAGGGCGTGTTCACCGTCGGAAGCGGCGTCATCCGGGTGTGCTCGATCTACCTGCCCAACGGCAACCCGCCGCAGGACCCGGTCAAGTACCCCTACAAGCTTTCCTGGATGGAGCGGCTTGCCGCGTTTGCGCAGGACCGGCTCCGCCTGGAGGAGCCGCTGGTCCTGGCGGGCGATTACAACGTCATTCCCGAGCCGCACGATTGCTGGGACGTGAAGGTCTGGCAAAACGACGCCCTCTACCTGCCGCCGACGCGACAGGCGTTCCGGCGGCTGGAAAACCTCGGCTTCGTTGATGCCGTGCGCGCGTCGACCGACGCAGCACCGCTCTACACCTTCTGGGACTATCAGGCCGGCTGCTGGCCAAAGAACAACGGCATCCGCATCGATCATCTCATGCTGTCGCCGGAAGCATCGGACCGCCTTCTCAGCGCCGACGTGGAAAAGCACGTCCGCAATTGGGAAAAGCCGTCCGACCACGTGCCGGTCGTGGCGCATCTTGCCTGAGCCGGCGAGGCAATACCGGTCAGGATCGTCTGTGGAAAATCGCGCGCGTCGTCAGTTGACGCCGCGTTTCATCTTTTCGGTCATGGAAACTGCCGAGCGGCGGTCCTTTTCGCTGGCGAGCGAGAAGGCCTGTTCCTGCATCTCCTGCAGCCAGGGCCTGTCCTTCGGGGAGCAGTTGTCGAGCGCCGCCGTCATCATCGCCAGGCCGCGCGCAGACTGCCCTTCCTGGAAAATGATATTGCCGAGAAGCCCCATGGCACCGGCGTGACCGTTCTTCTGCGCCCGATTCAGCCACTTCTTGGCCTGGTGGACGTTGGAGGCGCCGCCCTCGCCCGACAGCATCATGCGAGCGAGCTCGAACTGGGCCTGCGGGATGCCGAAGGTGGATGCGGCCTGGAAATAAAGCTGGCGTGCCTGCGAAAGATCGGCGCGTACAGGGCTGTCGGGGATGCCGCGGGTGTAGTAGCCGGCCAGCGCGATCAGGGCATTGGCGAAGAAGCCCGTGTCTTCCGATCCCGGCTCGATACCTTCGCTGGCAATCTCGCTGTAGATCTTGAACGCCTCCAGGTCATTCTCCGGGACGCCGTCGCCATCGGCATACATGTTGGCAAGTGCCCAGCGCGACCCCGTGTGCCCCTTCTCGGCCGCATAGCGATAGGCCTCGATCGCGTCGTCCTTTCGCCCTTCCTTGTAGGAGAGGAAGCCGAACTTGAAGAGATCGAACGGGCGGCTTTCCTTGTTCACGCCAGCCGAGGGATCAAAGGCGAGCGCGCGCGTCGCCAGCATTCCCTGGCTGAGGGAAAGACAAAGGCCAAGGGCCACACATTTCAATGAAAGAAACTCAGGCTTGTACATGGCTACAGCAATCTTCCGCAGCTGTCCGCAATAGACGGAATGCGGCTTTCGGTAACGGGAACAGGGACTTGAACAAGGTCAGCCATGTTCCGGTCGCCCGCCATACCGACAATCCCGACCGTTTCCGAAACACCCTTCAGGTGTTCGTCAGACAGTCCAGCGATCAATGGCGTCACTCGGTTCATCTGTTCCTCTGGCGCTCGTCCGCAAGCGCGCTCTAGAGCCTCATCGCTGCTCCCTGTTTGTGGCGGGAAATGGACAAGTCAGCTCCTCATTCCTCTCTAGCAGACTATCGCAAAGAATGTGTTGCCAAATCGGCACATCCGCCAAAGGAGAAGAGTACTCGTCAACCATAAGCCCGCCGGATCATCCAGCGACGATACATGATCGACCAAAAAAAAGGCCCGGGTATGACCCGGGCCTACTTCAATGGAAACTCTGGTAAATCAGAATTTAACCCTCAACTCGCCGGATAGTGCCGACACGTAGTCCGTGTCGAAATCGTAGCTCGTCGTGGTCATGTTGATAGGATTGGACTGGCCGCTGGTGAGAACGCCGAGGGCACCGGCGACACGGAGCTCCACGTTCTCCGTCGGCGTATAGGCGGCCCCCAGTCCGACAGTCCAGCTGTCGGACTGCGAACCTGTGACCGTGCTCGTTCCGCGATCCCAGGTCAGGCTGACGCCGCCGCTCCAGGCTTCGTTGAACTTGTGGCCAACGCCGCCCGTAACCGTCCAGCCGTCACGGTAATAAAGGTCAAGCGAAGTCAGGGCCACACCGTCGGCCGTGCCGCAGTACGACGCGCTGCCCGCACAGGTGAACTCGACCGTCTGCAGCAGGCTCCAGTTCGTCCACTTGACCGAGCCGAAGGCCAGCCAGTCCGGCGCGATGCCCGACTGCAGCTTCAGCTCCAGCGAATCCGGCAGCGTGGCCGAGCCTGTGACCGGGGTGCTGACGCCGAAGATGCGCGAATAGAGCGCCCGCTTCATGGGATCGAGTTCCAGCAGAGCGGCTGCGGCGGGAACGCCGGTCAGGTCCAGCGTGCCGTCGATGCTGTCGTATTTCACGCGGCTGTTATAGACGAGGCTTGCGCGCATGGCGTATTCGGGAATTTCATAGCCGATGCCGAGACGCCAGCCACCGCTGCTGTCCTTCATTCCGTCCAGACGGCCAAGACCGCTGTATCCGGAGAAATCCTGCCCGATCAGCGCCCCCATACCCGGCAGGATTTCCGGTGCGAACACCACCGCTTCCTTGTGGCCGCCGATCTCCTGGTAGAATCCGCCGCCGATGATGCGGAACTGTCCCGGACCGGCATCGAACTTGTACGAGCAGCTGCCGCCGTAGTTCCGGCTGTACACCTCGATCTCTGTCATGTCCTTGGCGCCCGCCCAGTGACGACCGGGGTTGGAATTGGCGCCCCATGGCTCGGAATAGTCGACCATGCAGTCGATCGAATCCCCGATCGCGGCCTTTCCGCCGAGATAGGGATCGACATAGTTCTCATACTCGTCCGCCGTCGTGGAGTACCCGAGCCTGTTCAGATTGGTCGGGTCCGATTCGGGTACGCTTTCGTCCCTGGCATTCTTGATCGTGCGGTTCGGCATCACGTAGGTGACCGAGCCGTCGAAAAAGAACGGAGAGCTCTCGAACAGAAGATCGACGTCGTAGCCATGGCGCTCGAGTCCGCCGGCCATTGCCGATGTAGAAACAGCAAAGGCCACGAGCCCCGTGACACCCGACATCAGTTTCAATTTTAGCATTCAAATCCCCCCTGGCATTTCCTTGCAGCGCTTGTGTCCCCGCAGCCGCGCCGCAGTCGCAGAAGTATCAAAGACACCAGCGCGCTTTGCAAATGCCAGATTTCGCGACCGGCGCCGCCGTCACGTCGACTGAGTTACGTAAGAGATTTTTCGACCCGCTACGAAGCCATATACCGTAGTTCAAATTTCTCTCCGATTACGAAAACCCCTAAAATTCATAGTATTTTATTCCACTTACATAACACTGTGTCACATTTCGACCACATCGGGAGAAATGGTCCGAGACAAGGGCTGTGTAAAAACAAAACCGCGCCGCAGAAGCGACGCGGTTTGACGATGTCGAGGATCCGGGTCGGTGCGACTCAGCTGGCTTCCAGAACCCGCGAGAGGGCCGTACCCAGGCTTGAGAGCTGCTGTTCTAGCTCCGAGAGCCGCTCGCGCTCGGCCTCGACGACCTCTGGCTTGGCGTTGGCGACAAACTTCTCGTTACCCAGCTTGCCGCGGATGCGTTCGGCCTCGGTCGTTGCCTTTGCAATCGCCTTCTCGAGGCGGCCGGCTTCTGCCGCCAGGTCGATGAGCGCACCGAGCGGCAGGCACGCGGTCGCCTCGCCGACGACGATCTGTGCCGCGCCCTTAGGCGCGACGTCGCCGAGCGTGATGTCGTCGACGCGCGCCAGCCTGCGGATCGCAGCCTCGTGGCGTTCGAGACGGGCCCGCGTCTGCGCGTTAGCGCCGACGATGACGAGCGGTGCAATGGCAGCCGGCGGCACGTTCATCTCCGCGCGGACCGAACGAATTCCGGTCACGAGTTCGACGAGCCAGTTGATCTCATCGGCCGCCGCTTCGTCCGCATAGGCCGGAGAAGGCCATTCCGCGTGGCAGATCAGTCCCAGCCGCTCCTTGCCCTCGCCGGCCGTATGCGCCCAAAGCTCCTCCGTCATGAACGGCATGAAGGGATGCAGGAGCTTGTAGGTCTCCTCCAGCACGTAGGCGGCGCAGGCCTGCGATTCGGCCTTGGCGCCGGCATCCTCGCCGCTGAATACCGGCTTTAGCAGTTCAAGGTACCAGTCGCAGAACTGGTTCCAGACGAAGCGGTAGAGCGCGCTGGCTGCGTCGTTGAACCGATAGGTCTCGATCGCCTCGGTCACGTCGCGCGCGGTGCGGGCAAGTTCGGTGAGGATCCAACGATTGATCGTCAGCGAAGCGGCCTCGGGCACGAACTGCGGATCGAGCTTGACGCCGTTCATCTCGGCAAAGCGTGTGGCGTTCCATAGCTTGGTACCGAAGTTGCGGTAGCCGGCGACGCGCGAGGTATCGAGCTTCACGTCGCGCCCCTGCGCCGCCATGATGGCGAGGGTGAAGCGCAACGCGTCGGCACCGTACTCATCGATGAGGCTGAGCGGGTCGATGACGTTGCCCTTCGACTTCGACATCTTCTGCCCGTTCTTGTCGCGCACCAGTGCGTGGACATAGACGGTGTGGAACGGCTCGATCGGATTACCCAGATCGTCCCTCATGAAGTGCAGACCCATCATCATCATCCGGGCGACCCAGAAGAAGATGATGTCGAAGCCGGTCACCAGAACGTCGGTCTGGTAGTAGCGGTCGAGCTCGGGGGTCTCCTTCGGCCAGCCGAGCGTGGAGAACGGCCAGAGCGCAGACGAGAACCAGGTGTCGAGCACATCCTCGTCGCGGGTCAGGATCTCGCCCGGCTGGAAGTTTTCCAGCTTCTCCTCCACCCAGGCTTTCCACGGGCCTTCGTGGGCGATGTAGTGCTGGATGGCGGCGTGCAGCGCCTCCTCCTCGGTCTTCTCCACGAAGACCTGCCCGTCCGGGCCGTACCAAGCCGGGATCTGGTGACCCCACCAGAGCTGTCGGGAGACGCACCAGGGCTGGATGTTCTCCATCCACTCGAAGTAGGTCTTCTCCCAGTTCTTCGGCACGAACTTGGTCCGGCCTTCGCGGACCGAGGCGATCGCCGGCTGGGCCAGCGTCTTGGCATCGACATACCACTGCTCCGTCAGGCGCGGCTCGATCGGCACGCCGCCGCGGTCGCCATGGGGGACGGTGTGCTTGTGCGGCTCGATCTTGTCCAGAAGCCCGGCCTCTTCGAAGATCTCCACAATGATCTTGCGCGCCTCGAAACGGTCCTTGCCGTCGAGCCGGTCCCACGCGCCGTGCAGGGCTGCGGGATGATCGAGACCTTCCAGGAAGTCCTCGTTGTCCTTCAGGGTAACGCGGCCGTCCACCGTCAGAATGTTGATGGCGGGCAGGCCCTGGCGCTTGGCGACGTCGAAATCGTTGAAGTCGTGCGCGGGCGTCATCTTGACCGCGCCGGTGCCGGCGGTCGGATCCGGATACTCGTCAGCGACGATCGGAATGCGGCGACCGACGATGGGAAGGATGACGTGCTTGCCGACGATGCCCGTGTAACGCTCGTCGCTCGGATGAACCGCAATACCAGTATCGCCAAGCATCGTTTCCGGACGCGTGGTCGCAACGACCAGATAGTCGCGCGTCTCCCACTCTGTTGCCTTGCCGTCTTCGTCGAAGGCAACCGGATGCTGATAGGTGACGCCCGGCTCGAGCGGATAGCGCAGATGCCAGAGATGGCCGTTCACCTCCACCTGCTCGACTTCGAGGTCGGAGATGGCGGTCAGGAGCTTGGGATCCCAGTTCACAAGGCGCTTGTCCTTGTAGATGAGCCCTTCCTTGTAAAGACTTACAAAGACTTCAAGAACGGCTTCCGAAAGCCCTTCATCCATGGTGAAGCGCTCGCGCGACCAGTCGGCCGAGGCGCCGAGGCGACGAAGCTGGTTGAAGATGAGCCCCCCGGATTCGGCCTTCCACTCCCACACCTTTTCGACGAAAGCATCGCGGCCCATCTCGCGGCGGCTGGGCTGCTGGGTCTCCATCAGCTTGCGCTCGACGACCATCTGGGTGGCGATCCCGGCATGGTCCATGCCCGGCTGCCAAAGCACGTCCTTGCCGCGCATGCGCTCGAAGCGCACCATGATGTCCTGGAGGGTATTGTTGAGCGCGTGGCCCATGTGCAGCGAGCCGGTCACGTTCGGCGGCGGGATCACGATCGAGAAGGTCTCTGCCCCCGGCTTTGCACCGGCCCCGGCACGGAAGGCGTCCGCCTCTTCCCAGACCTTGGCAATTCTCGGTTCTACGGCCGCGGAATCATAGTTTTTCTCAAGCATCTTACTGGCCACACCATGGTTTCTGTCACCCGGTTCTAAACCGGATGGCTAGATCGAAGTCAACAACAACAAATAAAAGCCGCGCCAGGGACGGCGCGGCTCATGGCAACAGGAAAACAAGGCGTATTAGCGGCGCGGACCGCGCGCGACACGCTCGATCTCTTCGCGGACGAGGCGTTCGACCAGTGTCGGCAGGTTGTCGTCCAGCCACTCCTGCAGCATCGGCCGCAGCATTTCCTTGGCAATATCGTCGAACGACCGGCGTGGGCCGGCCTCGACGGCCTCCGCCAGCGCACCGAAGGAGCTTGCGACCTGTGCGCCGACTGCGGCCGAGACGAGGGCCGCGGGCGAGGACGGCTGAGGAGCGTGGGCAGCAGGCGCTTCCGGGCGATAGGGCTCTTCGGCAAACGCCGGTGCGGGGGCAGGCTCGCTGCGCTCCAGCGGCGGCTCCTGTTGCGGCAGCTTCGCAACCGTTGGGGGAACCATCGCCATCACATTCGAGGCCGGCGGAACAGGCGGTTCGAACACGGGCTCGGCGCGCACGGAAACCGGCTCTTCCGCCGGCAGCGGGCGGCCGGGCTGCTGGCGGAGCATCATCCCGTTACGTTCGGAAGCCGCGCGCACGCGGGCTGCGACGTCAGCAAGCGACATCGCCGGTTGGACACGCGGCTCATCTGCGGAATCCGTGGAGACACGATCGGCGGCGGTACGATCCATGGAGGCAGGCGACTGGACCATGGCCGACGCAGCAGCCGAAAGCGCCTCCTGTGCGTGGAAGTCGGCAACGATCATCTCGTCATCGAAGCTGTCCTCGTCAACGCCCGCGTCGCCGGAGATGGCAGAGAGGACCGGCGGCGCGCCGACAGGCGGATCGTTGCTTTCGATGATACGGCGGATCGACGCCAGTATCTCGTCCATCGACGGTTCACGCGCTACATTCGGCTGAGCCATTTTCATCCCCGTTCACTGCGCCGCCCGACCTGCGAACACGACCGTAAAGGCGTTCGCGCGTTGCGGATGTGCAGACCATAGGCCACTCGCGAGGGCAAAAAAATCGTCGCGAATCAACTCTTAACAGTGATGCACAGATTTGTGGGGGATGCCAATGACGAAGGGTTTCACCCTGGGTTTCAGCGGCCGTCGACGGTGCGAAGGCCGAACCATTTGTCCTTCACCGCCTCATAGTGATCGGCCGCGCGGTATTCTGCCACCTGCAGGTTCTGCCCCCGTACGGTGAGACGGCCCATCGAGGCCAGCACGGAATAGCTGGCGACGACGGCGATGCGCTGCGAAAGCACCAGACTTTCCTGCGCGTCCAGCACGGTCTGCTGTGCGATCAGAACGTCGAGCGTGGTGCGCTGGCCGACGTTGCGCTCCTCGATGACGCCCTGCAGCGCCATGTCGGCAGCCGCGATCTCGGCCTGGTTGGCCTTGATCGCCGCGCGGGCGGCGTCGAGCTGCGTCTGCGCCGAGATCAGCGTCTGCTGCACCTCCATGCGCGCCGAATCGACGAGAATGCGCTGCTGGCCGAGCCGTTCCTTGGCCTGCCGGATCTGGCCGTACTCGGCACCGCCCTGATAGAGCGGGATGGTGACGCGGGCGGAGATGCTGCCTTCGACGTTATCGTTGGTGCTGCCGCTGTCGTTCACCGACTTGTAGACGTCACCCTGGATGGATACGCCGGGCAGCATGGTGCCTTCGGCCGCCTTGACGTTGTAGCCGGCGGCATCGACGCTGCGCTCGGCCGACAGAATCGTGGGGTGCTCGCGCATCGCAATGGCGAACGCCTCGTCGATCGACTTCGGCATCCCGCGGCTCGCCGGCTGCGGCTGCTTGATGTCCTTCGGTTGATCGCCGACGATCTGGTAGTAGACGGCCTGGCTCGTCTTCAGCTGCGCCTCGGCAGAAACAAGCAGCGCCTGCGCCTCGGCAAGCTGGGCCTCGGAGAGGCTGACGTCCGTCTGGGTGCCCTCACCCACGTCCAGGCGTGCACGGGATGCGTTCAACTGCTCACGCAGAAAGGCGAGGTTCTGCTTGCGAATGCCGACGATCGCCTGGTCGCGGGCGATGTTGGAATAGGCCTCGACCGCCGCCAGCAACGTGTTGGTTTCCTGCGCGCGGAGGGCTTCCCGGTTGGCGAGAACGTTCGATTCTGCCGATTTCACGTTGTTGAGGGTCTGGAACCCGTCGAAGATCTGCTGCGTGATCGAGATGCCATAGGACGACGTGAAGCTATCGTTTCGCTTTATCAGCGGACCGAACAGGCCGGATGACGTCGGCTTGTCGTAGATCCGCCGCGTTGCGTCGGCCTGCGCCACGCCGGTGATCTGGGGCCGCATCGCGGCCTTGGCAATCGTCACGTTTTCGTCAATCGCCCTGAGGGCGGCGCGGGCGGCGTTGAGATCGGGGTTGTTCGCATAGGCCTTCGCCATGGCCCCGGCCACCGTCTCGGCGGACACGGGCTGCGTCGTCGCCAGAAGAAAGGGAACGAGTGCCGCGGCGAGCGCGGTCTTGCGAAATACTGACACGTACCAACTCCAGACTGGACCGGAAAAACCGGTCACGCTTGAGACGCAGCGCTGGTCGCGCCGACGCTGCGCCGCATGTTTCTCACGGGAGGCGACGAACTTGCATTCGCTGCTTCCCGCGTTGTGCTGTCACCTGTGACTTATCCCCGTCAACAGCATCACTGCTGCGGCACCATTATGACCGACCGGCAATCCGAAACCCGTTTCCGGGCTTCGGTCACATGCGACATCGACCGTTATCCAACCGACTGGAAGCGATAGGGGCAAAGTCGCTATCTGGGAGTTTGCACATAAAACTTTGCTCAAATCGACTCGGAATTTTGCAAGTTCATGCGTCAGAAGACGAATTCGGCAGCCTTGCGGAATCCGGGCAACGGTTTTACCGCCGTGTTGAAGGCGCTACGCTCCGAAGCCATACCCCGCTCCTTGATGTAGAGACGGGCCTGGGAGGCGTTGCCATAGCCCTCGACGACGACGAGGCGGCCGCCATCGCGCAGCTGGCCGAACAGGGCCTCGGGCACGACCTCGACCGCACCGTGAACGAAAATCACGTCATAGGGTGCCTCGGCAGCATAGCCCTTTTCGAGATCGCCGGTCACGACGGCGACATTGTCATAGCCCAGTTCGGCGACCGTTTCGCTGGCGCGGGCGGCTAGCTCCTCATCCGCTTCGAGGGCGACTACGGAACCTGCAAGTTTCGACAGGATGGCTGAGGCATAGCCGGAGTTGCAGCCGACCTCGAGAACCACATCGTCCTTCGTGATGGCGGCAAGCTGGATCAGCTTCGCCAGTGGCGACGGCTCCATCAGGTAACGCCCCGGCGCCACCTCGATATCGTTGTCGATATAGGCGAGTGGCTTGAGCTGCGCCGGAACGAATGCCTCGCGCGGCACGGTTAGGAACGCGTCGAGCACCGAGTGCGAAGTCACATCCGTCGTGCGGACCTGGTTGTCGACCATTTTGATGCGCGCTGCAGTGTAGTCCATCATTGCTGCCTTGTGTCAGAACCTGGCGGCCGGTGCGGCCCGCAGGCGGATAATTCAAGCCTGTTTAATGCGCTTTCGGCTCGGGTGTCCATACGCATCGCCCCCACCACCGGGTAAAAAATGTGCCAGGAGGGGCGCATCCACGCCAATTATCCTGATAAAAATACTCATGATAACATTGCTCAGATACAGTCATTCGTTGTATGGGACGCTCATCATCAAGCGCGACCGGAGCGCGGCGCGGCCATGCGGCGCATCTCCGCGACAACACTACCAGAGGATCCGACCTTGTCGAAACGGCCCCATCTGGCCGCGGCGTGCGCCGCAATTGGCCTTCTCTTCTCCAGTTCCTTCCTCCACGCCCAGGACGTGACAACGCCCGCGGTGACGACGCAGACGCAGGAGCGTCCCGTCGCCGCTCCGGAAGCCGCTGCCGGGAGCGACGCGCAGGCCCCGGCTTCTGCAACGGAACGACAGGCGTCGCCGACCTCCACGGAGTCGCCGCCAGCAGCGCCTGCGCCCGCTGCCGCCCCAACCCCGGCCGGTGTTTGGGATGCCGCAGCCGAAGAGACAGAATTTGCAGAAGCGCTGGAAGAGCGCCAGTCGAGCCTTCCGCACGATCTTTCGCCCTGGGGCATGTTCATGGCTGCGGACATCGTTGTGAAGGGCGTGATGATCGGTCTCGCTCTTGCCTCGGTCGCCACCTGGACCGTGCTGATCGCCAAGATCTTCGAACTGGGCGCCGCCCAGCGCGCCGCCACCCGCGCCGTCCGCCATCTGACGGAAGCAAAGGGGCTTGCCGCCGCCGAGGAGCTTTTTGCGGGCAAGCGCAACGTCCCCGCCCGCATGGTCGCTGCTGCGCGTCACGAAGTCGACAATTCCGACGCGGTGCTGGACTTCGTCTCCGACGGGGGCGTGAAGGAGCGTGTCGCCTCGCGCCTGCAGCGTTCTGAGGTGAAAGCAGGCAGGCAGATTGCCAAGGGTACGGGCCTTCTCGCCACGATCGGCTCCACGGCACCGTTCGTCGGGCTGTTCGGCACCGTCTGGGGTATCATGAACTCATTCATCGGCATCTCGCAGGCGCAGACGACCAACCTTGCCATTGTGGCGCCGGGGATCGCCGAGGCGCTGCTGGCAACCGCGATCGGACTTGTCGCGGCCATTCCAGCCGTCGTCTTCTACAACTTCCTGGCCCGCGCCATCACCGGCTACCGCCAGACGCTGACGGACACCTCCGCGGCTATCGAGCGCCTGGTCAGCCGCGACCTCGACGTCCGCCGCGCGCGGCTGGCGTCGCAGCGCGGCGCGCGGCAGGATTCCACTCTCGTCAGGATCGGGTGACACATGGCCGGCAGGATCAAGGAAGGCGGCGGCGACGAACTGGAGGAGAACAGCGAGATCAACGTGACGCCGTTCATCGACGTCATGCTCGTTCTGCTGATCATCTTCATGGTGGCGGCACCGCTGGCCACCGTCGACATCAACGTCGACCTTCCCTCCTCCGTCGCAAGGCCGGTGCCCCGCGAGGACAAGCCGGTCTTCGTGACGCTGAAGCAGGACCTTACGCTTTCGCTTGGCAGCGGCACGGTTGCGCGCGATACCTTCGCAAGCGAGCTCGACACGATAACGGGAGGCAACAAGGAAACGCGGATACTGCTGCGGGCCGACAAGGCCGTCGATTACGGCGCGGTCATGGACGTGATGAACCTTCTGCGTTCCGCGGGCTATCCGAAGATTGCACTGGTCGGCCTCGAGGGTGCTCCCGGCTGAACCGGGCAAGCGTGAAACGACAGGATTGAACAAGAAGGCGGCGCTCCACAAGCGCCGCTTTTTTCATGTTGCACCGTCTTCATGTTGCACTGTCTCGTTTGCCGTTTTCGCCGGCGATGATGAACCGGCGGCGGGGCCAGCCAGGACAATCAGAACAGGAAATCGCCCTTATCCAGGTCTGCCAGCTTGACGCCCTCAAGGATGATCTTGTCACCACCGGTGGCATCGATGATCATTTTGTCGCCGGAAACGCTGAGGTGGTTTTCCTTGAGGTCCTTGAAACTGGTGATCGCGGAAACCCCGGTCAGGTCGAGGATATCATGCGATTTGCCGGCCGCATTGAAGTCGGTGATGGTGTCGACGCCATAGCCTTTGCGGAAGACGAAGGTATCCACGCCGCCGCCGCCGGTCAGCATGTCCTTGCCGGCACCGCCGTCGAGAAGTTCCCTGCCCGCTCCGCCATAGAGCTGGTCATTGCCCTTGCCGCCGAAAAGCTTGTCGTTGCCGGCGTCACCGTAGAGCTTGTCGTTACCCGCATCGCCGTAAAGCTGATCGTTGCCGGCATTGCCGTGCATCGTGTCGGCGCCGCCGAGACCGTAAATCTCGTCGTTGCCGGCGCCACCTACGATATTGTCGGCGTACTTGGTCGCGGTGATCTTGTCGCTGCCCGACAGCAGCGCGTCGAAGAACTTCGACGTCTTGACGCTGTCGATTGCATCGCTGACAAGCTTGCCGGTGACCGACAGCCCGGAGGCGGACGCGATGGTGATGCCGTCGCTGACCACCTTGAAGCCGGTAAACTTGCCGGCCGTGATCCCGTAGACCTCGCCGCCTTGATACTTGTACTTGAGACCGGAGCCCGTGAACTGCATGTAGTTCTTTGCATCGTCCTTGAACAGGATTCCCGTCGAGGTGAACTTTTCTGAATCGTAGTCCAGGATGGCCTGAAGGCTTTCGCTCGTGAGCAGGCCGAAGTCTATACCGGTGATTGCAGTAAATCCCTTGAATGTGAACGTCGCCACGCCGTTTCTCCTGATTGTGTCGGCCCACCGATATCCCGGAATGCGTCAGGCTCACAATTCCCAAAACAGCACACCAATGTTCCGCATCGGCGCAGGGATAACAGGCAGTTAAGCAGGTGCCGGATTTTGCCGCAATTTGGACAATTTTGCTTTTCCGTGCGCCCACTCCACTTGCGCCCCGCCGACAACGAACGGTAGATTGATCTCCTGCGCAATGGGCAGAGAGGATTGAAGCCATGACCTATCGTTCTTCGTTCATCGCACTCGCCCTGGCGCTCATGACGCTGGCGGGCTGCACAACAAGCGGTGCGGACAATACGACCTACTCGCAGTATCAGGGGCCATCTCCCGATGCCGAGGTCAATGGAATGCGCACGGGCACGTTGAACGCGCAGTATTGATCATCAACCATCCGCTTGCGCGAGCGGTCCCACGCACCGGCCACGCGGCAGATGCGTTTGGAAACGCATATCCCCACCTCCCCGCTCTCAGAGGCATTGCATCCCGACGGCGCGAAATGTCAGACGCCTTCCACGCGGCACTGGTAGCAGTTGTTGCGCGCCGACCTGACGTGCACATAGGCGACATCTGGACGCGCTAGCAGCGTCTCTGAATAGGCCGCAATCTTCGCGCGTGGCGTGACCGCGCCCGTGCCGTAGACGATGCGGTCGTCGCTGGAATAGCCGCGAACGATATAGTCGACGCTATCGAGCATCGGTGGCAGATCACCGCCGTCGTAGGCGCGACAGGGTTCCGCATGGAGAAAGATCGGCCCGGTCTCGGCATAGGGCTGGAGGGATGGAAACGGCCGATAGGCGAGAATCAGGTAGGCATCGCCCTCCTTCACGCCGGCAAGACAATGTCGGCAAGGCACGCCGTCACCGTCCGAGATGCGCCGCTCGGGCTGCATTCCATAGGAATCGGGAGCGCCGCTCCATAGGGAAGCGGCAACTTCCGTGGCAATCGGTCGATAGCGGATGGTCATGGGGGTCCGTCTCCAATTTCAGCTTGGAGGAGCATGCCGCGCACGGGACAGCGGAGCCACCCGATTTCAGCTCTTCGCGGTATCCTGACGGCGTGCCATCATGGACCGATAGGTCCGGTCGCACTTGTCCAGCAATGCCACCGCGCCGATTCCCTTGTTCTTTATACAAATGTCGATCATCGTGCGCAGGATGTGCAGATAGTATTCCTCGTTCTTCTTCGCCGAACGAATGATGCCCTGATAGGCCTTCCGCTGCCGCGCAACCTCGGCGGCGTTCGGGCCGAACGGCAGGGCGCTCCGCAGGCTCAGGAAACGCTGCTTTCTCGCGATGTGACGCAGCCGCTCCTGTCGCGCCAGAACAAGCCGCGCCGCGGCCGCGAACACAAAGTCCCTGCAGTATTGCTTCCACGCAGCCTTCAGTTTTGGCGGACAGGCCGCCATATAGGCTCTCAGTAGCGCCCGGCGCGTGTGGTTCTTGCGGCAGAAGGAGCGCAGCAGGGTTCCGGCCAGTTCGATGCCGGAAAGATCATAGGCCATCAGTTCGTAGTCGATCAAACCAATCGATTTGTCGGGCATCACGATGATGTTGTCGACGAACAGGTCGCCATGCGTCAGTTGCGCACCCTGCAGCCGCTCCAGCCGCGCGAGGCTTGCGCTGATCCATTCGCGCTGCCTGTCGTCCAGCCCTGTCGCCATCTCAAGATAGGCGCGGTGTGGCAGCTCAGGGCGCCTCCGGCTGAACAGGGACTGCCTTTGCGATCCCGATATGCCATTCACCTTCGCCATGGTTTTCCCAAGCTCGGCCATCAGCCGCTGCCCAGGACTTTTGCCCAGCGGGTGCCCGGGCAGATAGGACAGGGCGAGCCAATGGCCGTGCCTCAGGTATCCGCCGACCGAGGAGGTGCGCGCGCAGACCGATTGCACGGGAACCCCTGCCGCAGACAGGAGAGCGAGCGCGTCCTCGAACCTGCGCATCATTGTCTTCGAGCGGAAACGATAGAGCACATACCTGCTCCCCTTCAGCTCGACGATGCGCTTTTGCAGGCTGAAGCGCCATTTCGTGTGGACGACGTCAACATGGCCGGCGAGCAATTCGCCTATGCTGGGATTGGCGCTCTTCATGCGTGCCCGATGTACCTGATCCGTCCTGCGCCCCGATGCCAACGCCACAGACGCCATCGGAAATTGAAGCCGGCACGTTATGGCGCAAACCGTAGCCGGATTCCAGCCCGCCGCAATGCGTCATCCCGTCTTTCGATGCGCACTGCCGGCTTGCGATCTGCTTCCTGCGCCAGGAGCGGCGATCAGCGCACGAACTCGTCGATCCGGCGCAGCGTCACGCGCCGGTTGCGCCACTCCTCGCGCTCTGTCGGCACAAGCAGGTACTGCTCGCCGTAACCAACCGTCTCCAGCACCCGCTGCGGAATGCCGTACTCACGCACAAGCACCCACTTCAGCGATTCGGCGCGGCGCTCGGACAGGATCTGGTTCGAATATGCCGAACCGACTGCGTCGGTATGCCCCTCGATCAGGAACCTGGCACCGCGGCGGCGGCGAAGAAGCTGCTCCATCGCCCGGGCGATCTGCCGGACCTTGCCATATTCAGAACGCGGAATGTCCGCCGAGCCGAAGGCGAAGTTGATCGACTGGATGTCGATCGAGGGCGCAGCGCGCCGAAGTTCCGGGCGGCGCTTGAACTCCTGTACGGTCACCCGCTCCTCGCCGCGCATCCGACGTGACGGTGCGGCATCCAGCCGACGCAGGATCATGTCCTCGGAGGGGGTTTCCTGCGCATAGGTGAGGGTTGGCGCTGTCGCTGCAGCGGCAAGGGCGATCAGGAATGAACGACGATCCATCGGAGTTTCCTCAAACTGTTTCATTACCAACCCAGGATAGGTATGCAGCTTGAAGCATTGCTGAACCGGCCATTCGGCCGGCGTTCATCTTCGTTGACGAAAACGGGCATTCAGCTCCGCCGGGCCAGCTCCAGCAATTCGGCGTCCGACAGCGGCCGCACCTCGACGTCGCGCATGCCGACCGGCGAAAAGCCGAACATCTGGTAAAGCTGCAGGGCGCGGGGATGGTCGAGGTTGTTGGTCGTGACGGTCAGCGCCTGCGGCGCCGTGGCCCAGGCGGCATAGAGCGCCTGGAGCAGGAACCACTTGCCGAGGCCGAGACCGAGCGCACGTTCGAACAGGCCGAAATGCACAAGTTCCGTCGTATCCGGATCCCCCTGGAAAAGCTCGAAGAATCCGGCCGGTGCGCCATCGACGTAGAGCACAGATACCGTCGTGCGCTTGTCATGAACGATGGCCGCGAGGGCCGCGTCGTCCATGCGCAGGCGCTCCACCCAGTGCCAGCGCCTGCCGACCTGGGTATAGAGGAAGCGGTAGTAGGCCAGCGGAATTTCGGGCACGCGCATGATGGCGGTCTGAATGTTGACCGGCACAGGCAGGCTCTGCTTCGGCGGCGCGGTCATGCGCAGTTCGGTGATATGCGCCAATATCGCATCCGGCGTCTTTTTCAACGGCATCGTCTCAACCCCGCCCGGTCACGACCGGGGTGTCCGAGCGAGCGCCCCATTCCGACCACGAGCCGTCATAGAGCGTGTTGTCCTCGTGACCGAGGGAATGCAGCGCCAGGGTGATGATCGCCGCCGTGATGCCCGAACCGCAGGTCGTCACCACCGGGGCTGCAAGATCGATCCCGGCAGCCTCGAAGGTGGCCTTCAGCCCGTCCAGATCCTTCAGCCTGCCGTCGACCGAGAAGGAACCCGACGGCATGCTGCGGGCTCCGGGCATATGGCCAGACCGCATCCCCGCCCGCGGCTCGGCCTCCTCGCCGGCGAATCGGCCGGCGCTACGCGCATCCGCAATCTGGCGACCGCCCCCGGATACGATGGCGAACATCTCATCGTAAGACGTGATCGCGTCCTTGTTGAACTGCGGCCGGAAATGGCCGACCGCAGGCTCCGGCAGGTCCGTTTCAAGCGGCCGTCCGTCTCGCTTCCAGCCATCCAGCCCGCCATCCATGACGAAGACATTGCGCGCGCCCATGATGCGCAGCAGCCACCAAACGCGCGGCGCGGTAAATATGCCAGGCCCGTCATAGACGACGATCGTATCGGTATCGGAGATGCCGAGTTT
Organism: Pseudomonadota bacterium; assembly: GCA_023404095.1. GTDB lineage: Bacteria > Pseudomonadota > Alphaproteobacteria > Rhizobiales > Rhizobiaceae > Mycoplana. The sequence continues at coordinate 453,805 of JAEYDD010000072.1, forward strand.
CTCCATGGCCTGCGCAAAAGCCTCGGGTGCGAGCACGCTGTGCGGCAGACCGGTGGAGTGGTCGGCGATGGCATCCTGGTCATAGAAGACCGCGCCCGGAACATGTCCGGCGGCATATTCCGCCGCACCGTTCCTGTTTTGCGCCGGTAGATACCACGAGGCATCGACAATTCGGAATTCGGGCGCGCCCAGCTGCTTTTGCACCCAATCGGGGCTAACGACGAACTTGCTTTTTGCGGCGGTCAAAAATCTGCTCCCTTAAGGGTTGGGCGAAGGCGTTCCGAAGCGGATGCGGAAGCGCCTGTTCTCCCTGCCCTTCTTCTCGATCTTGGAAATGTGGATCGCGCCGACCTCCTGGGTCTCAGAAACATGCGTTCCACCGCACGGCTGGCTGTCGACGGACGAATTCTCACCGATGCAGACGAGGCTGACGCGGCCAAGGCCCACCGGCGGACGAACGTTCTTCGACTTCACAATGCCCGGATTGGCGGCAAGTTCCTCGTCGGTGATCCACTGCACGTAGATCGGGTGGTTTTCTTCGACGAGCTTCATCATTTGCGCCGTTACCTCGTCGCGGTCGATCGTCGCGCTCATGTCGAAGTCGACCCGGCTCTCGTCCTCGCCGACCGCGGCACCGGTGATCGGGAACGGACAGACGACCGAGAGAAGGTGGCAGGCGGTGTGCATGCGCATCAACCGGTAGCGCCGCGGCCAGTCGATATGGGCGACCAGCGTCTCGCCCACGACCGGCAGAACGCCGGGTTCCAGCGGGCGGTGGATGATGACGTCCTTGCCAGCGCCATGAACCGTCGGCCCGAGCACGATCCTGCTGCCGTCAAGACGCTCGAGAAAACCCGTGTCGCCGGGCTGGCCACCTGAGGTGGCGTAGAAGCAGGTGCGATCGAGCTCGATACCGCCGTCCTCATGGATCGCTGTCACCACCGCTTCGGTCGTGGACAGGTAAAAATCGTCGCGGAAGAGCGCGGCAGCGAGCTTTGTCATCGATCAGTCAACGGCCTGGTAGGGGACTTTGATCCCTGACGTCTTCGTCAGCCATGCCGGTGCGGGCAGGCCCTTCGACGCGAGGAAGTCCGGATTGAAGAGCTTCGACTGGTAACGGTTACCATAGTCGCAGAGAATCGTCACGATCGTATGGCCAGGGCCGAGATCCCTGGCGAGCCGGATGGCGCCAGCCACGTTGATGCCCGACGAGCCGCCGACGCAGAGGCCTTCGTGCTCGATCAGGTCGAAGACGAGCGGAATCGCCTCCGAATCGGGGATCTGGTAGGAGAAGTCCGGTGTGAAGCCCTCGAGATTGGCCGTGATGCGCCCCTGCCCGATCCCCTCGGTGATCGAGCTTCCCGTCGCCTTCATCTCGCCGTGCGCATAGAAATTATAGAGTGCGGCACCTTCGGGATCGGCAAGACCGATCTTGATCTGGGGATTTCTGGCACGCAGGCCCGCGGCGACGCCCGCGAGCGTACCGCCGGATCCGACCGCACAGACAAATCCGTCGACCTTGCCGTCGGTATCGCGCCAGATCTCAGGCGCCGTCGTCTCGATATGGGCGTCGCGGTTTGCGACATTGTCAAACTGGTTGGCCCAGATCGCACCATTCGGCTCGGTCCTGGCGAGCTGCTCGGCCAGCCTGCCGGACAGCTTCACATAATTGTTCGGATTCTTGTAGGGTACCGCGGGAACTTCGACGAGTTCGGCGCCCAGCAATTTCAGCGCGTCCTTCTTCTCCTGGCTCTGCGTCTCGGGAATGACGATGACCGTACGGTATCCGAGCGCCTGGGCGACCAGTGCCAGACCGATGCCGGTATTGCCGGCTGTTCCTTCGACGATGACGCCGCCCGGGCGCAACTGCCCCGTCTTCTCCGCGGCACGGATGATCGACAGCGCCGCGCGATCCTTGACCGACTGGCCGGGATTGAGGAACTCCGCCTTGCCGAGAATGGTGCACCCCGTCGCCTCCGACGCGCCCTTCAGTCGGATCAGCGGCGTGTTGCCAATCGCGTCCAGTACCGAGGTAAGAATAGCCATCGCTCGCGAGCCTCACAATTTTTCCAATAGAGTAGGGAGCGACTTTTCGATCCGCAAGCAATGGTTTGCAAGAAATTCCGTTCCTTGTGCCCACCCATCGCCGGTATAATTTCGCGTCTTTCGGCCGACCTCAGCCCCCCTCGCCCGCATGCCCTCCCTTGATACGGCCGAACGCCTGCATCGCCCGGTCGCGGGCGGCGCGATGGTCGACCAGCGGCTGCGGATAGTCGGTCCCGAGAGCAACGCCGGCTTGCTTGAGGATCGGCGCCGGTGCCTCGAACGGCCGGTGAACGTACTTTGCCGGCATCTCCGCCAGTTCCGGCACGAAGGTCTTCACGTAAGCACCGTCGGGGTCGAATTTCTCGCCCTGCAGGACGGGATTGAAGATGCGGAAGAACGGGGCAGCATCCGCGCCGCATCCGGCCACCCATTGCCAGCTCGCCGCATTGGAGGCCGGATCGGCATCCAGAAGCGTGTCGCGAAACCACCGTTCGCCGCGCCGCCAGTCGATCAGCAGGTCCTTGATCAGGAAAGAGGCGGCGATCATCCGCACCCGGTTGTGCATATAGCCGTGCTTCCAGAGTTGACGCATGCCGGCATCAACGATGGGATATCCCGTCAGCCCCTTCGTCCAGGCTGTAAGGTGTTCTTCATCCTCGCGCCATTCGAACGCGTCGAAGCGGCGGTCGATGTTTTCGCGGTCGAGTTTCCGGTGATGATAGAGCAGGTGATAGGAGAAATCGCGCCAGGCGAGCTCCTTGCGGAAGGTGACCACACCCTCCGTCCCGCGGCTGCAATCATTGAGTCGCGCGGCATGCCACAGCACTGCGGGGGATATCTCTCCGAAGGCCAGGTGCGGCGAAAGCTGCGAGGTTCCGTCGATGGCGGGAAAATCGCGGGCACGGTCATAGTCGCCGATGCGATCCCCCACAAAGTCCGAAAGCCGCGCCTGCGCGCCGTCTTCTCCCGGTGTCCAGACCTCACCGAACCGGCTGGCCCAATCGGGTCTGGTCGGCAGCAGCGACCAATCATCGAGACGGTCGCTTGCGGGAAAGCGTTCGGGCGCAGGGACCGACTTGGGTGCGTCTATCGGCGTATCGGGTTCTCCGTCCTGCTGCAGCGCGCGCCAGAACGGCGTGAAGACCTTGTAGGACCCGCCGGTCTTCGTCTTCAAGCGCGTCGGATCGTGCAGGAGCTGCCCGGTAAAGCTCTGTGCGTCGATGCCCCGCCCCCGCAAGCCCGCCTTCATCGCGCTGTCGATCTCGATCCCGGAGGCGTCGTGGCGCCGGTTCCAGAAGACGCCGGCGGCACCGGTTTCGTCCGCGACGGAGAAAACAGTGTCCGCCGTGCCGCCCCGCCGCAGGATCAGCCGGCTTCCGATCGCCTCCAGACTGGCCGCCAGACTTTCGAGGGATCGGTGCAGCCACCAGGCCTGCGCTTCGCCATAGGGCATGGCGCCGTCGTTGCCTTCTTCTAGAATGAAGAGCGGCACCACCGGCCGGCCACTGGAGGCGGCAGCGACCAGCGCATGGTTGTCGTGAAGCCGGAGATCGCGGCGAAACCACAGGATCACAGGGGCCGCATCGGCCGGAGACGGCTTGCCCGCGCTCATCTGATGCGTTCGCCCGCTCTGTTCGATCTGCCGCCGTTCTCCATCGATGCCCCCGCCTGTTCCTCGTTGCCGCCCTGCCTCAATCGCACACCCGGGCCGGCCTTGTCTTCACAGATCATTTCGACGCCCGCCGCAAGAAGCGCCTTTTCGATGGCTTCCAGCGATGCCGACGGGGGCACCTTGCTGCCGCGCTCGAAGTCGATGATCGTACGATCGGAGACGCGGGCGGCCTTGGCAAGCCGTTCCTCGGTCCATTCGATCAGGGCGCGCGCAGCGCGGCATTGGGAAGGGGAAATGGCCATCACGATCCTCGCGTCGATGCTTCGTGGACGGTCGGGCCGCGTGCAACGTGATCACGCCCTCACCCCGGTCCCATACGGCTTGTTAATACCGACGGGTCATCCAGAGTTCCACAGAAGCGGTCATGGGGGCGGAAATGAAAAAGGGCCGCGCCGTCGTGGCGCAGCCCTTCTGAAACTGGCTCCCCGGGCCGGATTCGAACCGGCGACCTGTCGATTAACAGTCGAATGCTCTACCGCTGAGCTACCAGGGATCATCCGCTCGCTGCGGAGTGAGCGCGTAATACAAATGCTGAACCGATTTGCCAAGCGGTTTTTTCAGAAAAATTCGTCTCCTCCTTGATTGACTGTGGAGAAGGAACCAGATCTCTCACGCAAGTGCCCGGAAATCCGGCATCCCTGAATTGCGAAGCGAGCGGATGAAACCAAAAGACACGTCAAAGACCCATTTCGGCATCGATCACAGCACGCATGAGATCGTCATGGGGCCGCTCCGCTGGAAGCTTCCCCAATCACGGGCGCTGCGGATGACAATCGGCTTCCTGCTGATCTTCTTTGGCTTGCTGGGGTTTCTGCCCGTGCTGGGCTTCTGGATGATTCCGCTCGGCCTTCTGGTGCTGTCGCACGATTCCCCGCTCGTCCGCCGCCAGCGCCGCAAACTCGCCATCTGGTGGGCGACGCGCAAGCAGCGCCGCGCCGGCGTGAAGCGCGGGTCGGAACGGTAACGGCTTGCGCCGTCGAGCAGGAAACAGGCGTGGCGGCGGCAGCCGCGGACGCGGACAACTGCTGGAAACGCCGAACTACAAAGAAATTATAGATCTCCCAGCGAAGAACTTGGAGGGTTACGGGATCAACATCGGGCGAACCGTTCAGCCCGATCGACCCGAGGCTTTGCCAAAATAGAACCCCAGAATGAGCAACCACCCGCTCGTGATCCAATCCGGCACCACAATCACTGTCTGAAAGAAATAGGAGGCAAGGAAGCTTGGAACAATCAGAATGGTAACGATCAGCGCAATAATTCCAGAAACTACATCACCGTTCGCAAAGACGTCATAGAAGCTTTTGGCATGACGAGCGCCGACTACCTGAAATAGAAATTCGTCATGGCCGTATGCCTCGATCGAGTGCTTCGTGACGTAGACACGATTTGTGTAGTTTCCGGGTGCGCCACCGTTGGGATCGGGAATCTCAAACGAAACGGTGTAAAGAATCCCATCTAAGAACTTTGCCTGTACGCCTTGGATCTGGTGATTTTGACCGACTGGTGTGCGTCGACTTACCGCCCCAACGACTTGTTGATCGAGATCCGCCGCTCGCCTCAAATCTGCCATTTGGTTTCCCGGTCCAATGTTGCATTGATTTTGCCGAGTGTGGCCGAAAACCTTTGAAAATCAAGAGAACTCAACCGCAACTTGAAAAGAAACAAAGGCGCCGACAACCGCCTTAAGCTCTTTATTTAATGCGGGAAAAAAGTGGAGGCCTCGCCGAGAATCGAACTCGGGTGCAAGGATTTGCAGTCCTCTGCGTCACCACTCCGCCACGAGGCCATCCGTATGCTTAAAAGCGTGTGGTGTCGGGCGTTTAGAACGAATCCATTTTCCGTGCAAGGGGCTATTTCCGAAATATGCCGTCTCGGATTTCTGAAATGAGGTTTCCACAGTCTCGTCGCGCGGGTCGCGGGAAAAGTCAACTGAACCCCTTTGACAGTGGGTAGTTCGCGGCAACAGAAAACCCCGCGGGCCGATTTCGACCCGCGGGTATTTGACACCGGCTCGGGAGTCGCCGCGTCAGGCGACGTTCAGAACCACCTCGGGCGACACCATCTCGTAGCCCAGTGCGTCTGCGACAGCCTTGTTGGTGATGCGGCCGCGGTGGACGTTGAGGCCTGCGCGCAGGTGGCGGTCCTCGGCGATCGCCTTGAGACCCTTGTCGGCCAGTTGCAGGCCATGGTGCAGGGTCGCGTTGTTCAGTGCCTGGGCCGAGGTGATCGGCACCGCACCCGGCATGTTCGCCACGCAATAATGGATAACACCGTCCACCTCGTAGGTCGGATCGGAATGGGTGGTGGCATGCGAGGTCTCGAAGCAGCCGCCCTGGTCGATCGCCACATCCACGATCACCGAGCCCCGCTTCATGCCCGACAGCATTTCGCGGGTGACGAGCTTCGGTGCTGCGGCACCGGGGATGAGAACGGCGCCGATGACGAGGTCGGCGGAAAAGACTTCCTCCTCCAGCGCGTCGATCGTCGAATAGCGCGTGTGGACGCGGCCGTTGAAAATGTCGTCAAGCTGCCGCAGGCGCGGGATCGAGCGATCGAGGATTGCCACGTCGGCACCAAGCCCGGCTGCCATCCTCGCGGCATGCAGGCCGACCACCCCGCCGCCGATCACCGCAACCTTCGCCGGCGGAACGCCCGGAACGCCGCCGAGCAGGATGCCGCAGCCGCCATTGGCCTTTTGCAGCGCCGTCGCCCCGGCCTGGATGGAAAGCCGGCCAGCGACCTCCGACATGGGTGCCAGCAGCGGCAGGCCGCCGCGGTCGTCGGTCACGGTCTCGTAGGCGATTGCGGTCACGCCGGACGCAAGCAGGCCCTCGGTCTGGTCGGGATCGGGTGCCAGATGAAGATAGGTGTAGAGAATCTGTCCGTCGCGAAGCTGCGCCCATTCGGCGGGCTGCGGCTCCTTGACCTTGACGACCATGTCGGCCTTTTCGAAAATGTCCTTCGCGGTGGGGACGATCCTTGCGCCGGCGGCGCGGTAGGCGTCGTCATCTGCGCCGATGCCGGCGCCGGCCTTCGTCTCGACGATCACCTCATGGCCGTGCGCCACATATTCGCGCACCGCGCCGGGCGTCAGGCCGACACGGTACTCGTGGTTCTTGATTTCCTTCGGGCAACCGACACGCATGCGCGTTCCTCTCTCATCTGATTTGCCAATCCTGAAATACCCGCCACTCCCTGCGGGTCGACAGGAATTGGATCAGAAGTTTCGCGCAATGTCCTTGCGAAGACGGTTGGAAGATGGAACGTTTTCCGCGTATCCTTGCTTAGAACACGCCAAACTTCGAAGGAAATTGCATTGAGCGAGCTGGATTCGATAGATGCTGCAATGCTGCGTATCCTGCAGCAGAACGGGCGCATCTCCAATGCGGAATTGGCCGAGCGGGTCGGGCTTTCGCCTTCCGCCTGCTCCCGCAGACTCGACATCCTGGAGAAGTCCGGCGTCATCAGCGGCTACCACGCGCACCTTTCGCAAAAGGCGCTGGACTACCGGATGATCGCGATCGTGCACATTTCGCTGTCGGGACAGTTCGCAAAGACGCTGGCGGAGTTCGAGGCGGCAGTGAAGCTCTGTCCGAACGTGCTGGTCTGCTACCTGATGTCGGGCGAATACGACTATATCCTGCGGGTGGCGGCAAAGGACCTTGCCGACTACGAGCGCATCCACCGCGACTGGCTTTCCGCCCTGCCCCATGTGGTGAAGATCAATTCGAGCTTTGCCTTACGCGAAATCATCGACAGGCCGAATGTCGGCGTCTGAAGGTTCCTTGCCGACGACCCGGTTGCGGCCGCGATGCTTGGCGGCGTAGAGGCGCTGATCGGCCGCCGACAAGAGGCCGTTCAGCGTGCCGCCATCGAGATCGGTGCTGGCCACGCCGATACTGACCGTCACCGGCATAGCGTCCGGCAGAAGGATGTGTTCGGCCACGGCGCGGCGGATCTGCTCGGCGCGTGCGAGCGCGCCCTCGTGGGAGAGCCCCTCGCAGAGGATGACGAACTCCTCGCCGCCGAAGCGGTATACGCGGTCGCCGGCGCGCAGACCGTCCTGCAGCTTCGCCGCCGCCTCCTTCAGCACCTGATCGCCGACGAGATGCCCGAAGGCATCATTCACCGCCTTGAAGTGATCGGCATCGACGATCATCAGGCTCGTCACCGCCCCCGCTGCATTTGCGGCCTGCAGAAGGCGCGGCCCCTCGAATTCCAGGCGGCTGCGATCGAGCACGCCCGTCAGCGCATCGTGGCCGGACCGGTCGAGCAGGTCCTCATAGCGTTCGCGGAAGGTAAGGTCGTTGAAGATATCGGCAATCGGGCGCTGCGAAACGGGCACGGCTGCAAGGCGGGCAAAGCTCAGGTAGACCGTCGTCAGAAGCGCGAACAGGGCCGCCGCCATCATCTTCGCCAGCCACCCGCCCCACAGGACGGACATCGGCGCATCGTTCAGCAGATTGAGCGCGGCAAAGAAGCCGAGCTGATCGAAGGTGAGGACCGCCGCGCCAGCCACAAACAGGCGAAGCGCCATCGGCATCCATCGTCCGCGCCCCAGCCGCTCGTAGAGCAAGATGATCGCGAGCGCATCGACATAGAGCAGCGTCGTGCCCCACAGCATCAGCCAGCCCATCTCGTCGATGAAGGTGAGATCGACCACGCGGCCGGGCACGACGCTGATCGTCTCGTGATACTGCAGGATCGCAGCGAGGATGACGGTCATGAAATTGCCGGCCAGCAGGCCATAGATGGGCGCCCGGACAGTCGCTGCGTCCTCCTTGATATAGAGGAGCAGGATCATCATCAGCTTCCCGGAGAAAAGCACCGAGGAGCCCGGCGAGAGCACGCCGAACGGCAGCTCTACATAGAAGACCGCCGCCAGGTAGGTTTCCAGAAAGTGCATCACGCCGAGTGCGGTGATAAAAACGCCGATGCCGATGCGATGGCGCTGGTGCAGCAGGCCCACCATGAAGGCGAAATAGACCAGCGCCTCCACGAGAAACAGGATGAGGTTCTTTGTTTCCATGCACTTGCCTGCAGAAATCGTCCGGAGCGCTCCACGCCACCGATCCGAGGCATATCAAAGAACATCTAAAAATTGTACAAGATCGGGACTGCACACACGCTGTGTACAAACAATTCCATCAAACGGATCGGGACTGTTCCCCGTCGGAGAAGAGCATCGGGCCGTTCTGGTCGACGATCTGCCGCGCCTTGCGGAAGGCGGTGGCGACCGCATCGTCCCGGCTCGTGAAGAGGTCGGCGCGAATGAAGCTGCGCACGAGCACGACGTCCCCGTCGTGCTTCTCGATCCGCCCTGCCAGGCGAAACTGCGACCCCTCCTTCATCGGCGCGGCGATGAGGACAAGGTCGTTGTAGATCTCGCGATCCTCAGGCGTCGCCGCCGGAGAATCGGATTTGCCGGAAAGACCGAAAAGCTTGGAAAAGAACGATGCCATGGCGGAGTGGTAACACAGCATGGCATCGTGTCAACGGTTGCCGAACGAACGGCCCGGTCTTCGAGAGCCGGGGCGGCCCTGCCACGGTTGCCCCGATGCAGGCTGGCGTGATGCTTGCTTCGTCGGCAGCCTCGAGGAGCGTCAGATGATCAGGTTGGACAGGATCTCGTTTTCCGTGATGTCCTGATAGCGCAGGCCCACCCGGTCGAAGGCCGCCTTCAGTACGTCGAAGTTTTCCGGCGCCTTGGTCTCGATGCCGATCAGGATCGAGCCGAAATTGCGCGCCGACTTCTTCAGGTACTCGAAACGGGAGATATCGTCCTCGGGGCCCAGCAAATTGAGGAAATCCCGCAGCGCGCCCGGGCGCTGCGCCATGCGCAGGATGAAGTATTTCTTCAGCCCGCGGTGCCGCATGGCCCGCTCCTTCACGTCGGGAAGGCGCTCGAAATCGAAATTGCCGCCCGAGACGACCGCCACGACGGTCTTGCCCTGCAGTTTCTCGCGCCCCAGCGCCTCCAGCGCCGTGATCGAAAGCGCGCCTGCCGGCTCCAGCACAACGCCCTCGACGTTCAGCATGTCGATGATCGTGACGCAGATCGCGTTTTCCGACAGGAGCATGGCCTGCTCCGGCCGGAACTTCCGGAGGTGGTCGAAATTGAGGTCGCCGATACGGCCGACGGCCGCACCGTCGACGAAGTTGTCCACCTGGTCGAGCGTAATCACCTCGCCCGCCTCCAGGCTGCGGCGCAGGCTCGGCGCCCCCTCCGGCTCGCAGAACAGGAAGCCGTTGTCTGGAACGTCCCCTTCCAGATAGTCGGTGACGCCGGCAGCCAGCCCGCCACCGCCGACCGGCAGCACCACCAGATCAGGATGAACGCCGCTTCCGAGTTGCGCTGCGATCTCGGCCGCGACCGTCGCCTGCCCCTCGATGATGTCGGCGTGATCGAATGGTGGCACCATGATCGCGCCGCTGTCGCGCGCATAGTCCTGCGCGGCGCGGTAGCACTGATCAAAGATGTCGCCGACCAGCCGGATCTTCACGAATTCGCCGCCGAAGATGCGCGTCTTGTCGATCTTCTGCTGCGGCGTCGTCACCGGCATGAAGACCGTGCCCTGCACGCCGAAATGACGGCAGACGAAGGCGAATCCCTGGGCGTGGTTGCCGGCCGAGGCGCAGACGAAGCTGTTGCCGGTCCCCTTCTGGGCAATGATTTTGCGGAAGAAGTTGAAGGCGCCGCGAATCTTGTAGGAGCGGACCGGAGAAAGATCCTCGCGCTTGAGATAGACCTGGGCGCCGTAGCGGACGCTCAGGTGCTCGTTCAGTTGCAGAGGGGTTTCGGGGAAAAGCGTGCGCAACGCGTCGGTTGCACGCTCGACATCCTGTTTCATGACAAGCCGTCGTCCTTGAGTTTGATTGCGGCTATCGCTATTGCATATCGAAGAAGCGGAGGCCACCCGTCTTTCAACACCGGACAAGGCAGCGGCCAAGCCAGAACGAGACGCATTTGAACGCCACGATCTATCGCTCCGCCATAAACATCGCTGCCACCTGCGGTCTCTATCTTTCGCTATCGATGCTGCTGCCGATGGCAGTGGATCTCTATTACGGCAGCCCCGACTGGGAAATTTTCGCCATCTCGGCCTTCCTGATGGGCGGGCTTTCGGCGGCGACCGCCATGGCGACGCGCGCCGGCCCCCCGCCCTACACCAAGAAGATGGGCTTTCTCGTTGTCAATTTGCTCTGGCTTGTCTGCTGCCTGCTCGGCGCCGTCCCGTTCTGGATGTCATCGCTGAAGATGGACTTCGCCGAAGCCTTCTTCGAATCGGTCTCTGCCATCACCACGACCGGCTCGACGGTCATCGTCGGCCTGGACAACGCGCCTCCCGGCATCCTGATGTGGCGGTCCCTGCTGCACTGGCTCGGCGGTATCGGTATTTTGGCGCTCGGCCTGTTCATCATGCCGTACCTGCGTGTCGGCGGCCTGTCGTTCTTCAAGCTCGAGTCATCCGACACTGGCGACAAGCCGTTTGCGCGCATGGCGGTCTACACCCGCGCCTTCCTTCTCATCTATGTGCTGCTGACGCTCTTCTGCGCGATCACCTACAACGTGCTCGGCATGAGCCGCTTCGACGCGATCAATCATGCGATGTCGACGGTAGCGACCGGCGGATTTTCAACCCACGACTCCTCGTTTGGTTACTACAACAGCCTGCCGCTTTTATGGGGGGCTTCGTTCTTCATGACGCTCAGCAGCCTGCCGTTCTCCGTGCTCATCCTGTTTCTGGTGCGCGGACGGCTGGATACGCTGAAGGATCCGCAGATCATCGTCTTTCTCGCTTATGTCGCGCTCTTTTCGATCGCAGCGAGCCTCTACCAGCGCTTAGAGAACGGCGTGCCGTTTCACGAGGCACTAGCCCATGCCTTCTTCACCGTCACCTCCATCCTCTCGACGACCGGTTTTGCCAGCGACGACTATACGCAGTGGGGCCACTTCATCGTCATTCTCGCCTTCATTGCCACCTTCATGGGCGGGTGCTCGGGCTCTACGGCCGGCGGAATCAAGGCCTACCGAATCATCATCCTGTTCAACTTCGTCCGTTCCGGCCTGTACCGACTCATCTACCCGAGCGGGATCCACGCGGTGCGCTACGGTCCGATCACCGTCGATGTGGACGTCCAGCGCAATGTGTTCCTTTTCTTCATCAGCTACATGATGATCTGCGTTGCCGGCAGCGTCGTCCTCGGGCTTCTGGGTTACGACGCACTGACATCGATATCCGCGGCCGCCACGGCCCTTTCCAACGTAGGGCCGGGTGTGACGCCTTCGATCGGGCCGGTCGGCACATTTGCCGGCATGAGCGACCCGGCACTGTATCTGCTGTCCTTCCTGATGCTGCTGGGGCGTCTGGAAGTGCTGACCGTCCTGGTCATCCTGACCCCGCTCTTCTGGAAAAGCTGAAGCCAAGAAGGAGAGCCGAAACACTTTCTTGACTGGCCCGAAGCATCTGCGCATCTTTCGTGGACGATCCTAGGGAGGCCGCATGCCAGCAATGCCGTCCGCATCCGCACTACCGCTTGCCGCAATGCTCGGCCTCTGGGCCCTTCCCGCCGCCGCCGGCATGCTCGTGGATGCCGCCACGAAGGCGGAGCAACTGGCAACGTCGGGCAACCCGGTCGGCGCGCACGACGCTTTACGCGAAGCCTTCGGCAACTTTTCCTCCACGCTGCCGTTTTCGATCGGCAAGGCCACCTTCGTCGCCGATCCGCCCGAGGGATACGGCATGTACACGCCGCGGCCGAACGCGGTCTACAAGCCCGGCGAATCACTGATTTCCTACGTGGAGCCCGTGGGCCTGAGCTGGCGCCCCATCGACGGCGGCAAGGTCGAGGCGCAGTTCACCGTCGATCTTGAGCTTCTGAACGACAAGGGCGATACGCTGGCCGAGCAGAAGGCCTTCGGCTCGTTCACCTTCCGCGGCTTCGTGCGCAACCAGGAGGTCTTCGCAAAGCTGACGCTCAGCGTCGAAGGGCCGCCGGCCGGCGACTACGTGCTACGCTACCGGTTCCGCGACGCGATCAGCGGTGCAGTCGCGCTTTCAGACCAGAAATTCTCGATCGTGCCGTAGAACGCCGCGGTCCAGGCTCGCGACCATCCGCGGTCGCGAGGCAACGGGTCATCCGAATTTTCCGCCGAAACTTGTGGCACCGTGGTGCGGACGACGGGGATCGAACCCGTACGGATCACTCCGAGAGATTTTAAGTCTCTTGCGTCTACCAGTTTCGCCACGTCCGCCTGCCCGTGTTTTCAACAACTTGCGCCCAAAAATCAAGGCCATGTTTTCAGTACCGAAATCAGTCGCCGATCGATAAGGCAGGAAAGCGTTCCAGGTGTGCATGCTCGCGCACGGCACCACCGAATGGCTGAGGCCAGCGTCAAAGTTAATAGACGCACCAGATATGCAGCGCGCATACTTGCCGCATCGCTTCCACATGAATGGCAGGAGCGACAGGGAGATGGCAGCTTCCGCGCCCCAAGAGGGAGGAATCTCGTGTCCACATCTTTCCAGTATGACGCCGCCGGCTATCCGGTCTTTCCGTGCGGTTCAAACTCGAGGGTATTCAGCCCTGACGACCTGAACCGGATGCAACACATCTTCGACGACTGCCTCCACGAATGCGCCTTCTCCATCGACAGCCAAGCCGCAGAATCCCTCGGAATTGCCATCATCCGGCTCTACTCGCAGGGACAGCGCGACGGAACGTTCATCAAGGCTGCGCTTCTGCCGTCGTTCAAACGACGATCGTAGCAAGGGCTGCACGGGGCCGTCGCAGGAACATTGTATGCCGCGCGACGTTCTCCCTTCCGTACCGATGCCGGAGGATTCACGATGCGCTTTCTTACAACCCCCTTGCCACGATGATGATCGCCGGAGCGGCCTACGCCCAAACGGCCGAGGTCACGACGACCGAGACGTTCGTCACCGTCCAGCCAACGGATGTGCTTAGCTACAACCTTGTCGGGCTGAACATCACCAACGAAGCAGACGAAACGATCGGCGAGATCAAGGATATCGTCATCTCGGAAGGGAAGCTTGCCGGCTACGTCGTCTCGGTGGGCGGTTTTCTCGGCATGGGCGAACGCTTCGTCATGGTCACCCCAGCAGCCGTCAAGATCACCTACTTGGAAAACGACAAGAGGTGGACGGCAATGATGAACACAACCAAGGATCAGCTCGAAAAGGCACCTGAATTCAAATACGAGGGACGCTTCGAGCGCTGATCTCCGAGGTGAGGCCCCTATCGGCGCGATAAGCCAGAAAAGCGTGACTGGAAGGCAACGGGTCTCGACCTTGATCGCCTTCCAATTTGTCAGTCCTGAAAGACCCATCGTTTTGCTATGCGCGTGGTGCGCACTTTCCATCTCATCGAGCCCGAGCGCGGCCGCGAATGAACGCCACCTCCTCTACTCCGCCCGTAAGCAGCGGCGGAGTAGAGAAGGTCGTACGTCCCACCGCCACAGGCCGACAAAGGGGAGCGTCAGACGAGTTCCACATCGACAACGCCCGGCGCGGAGCGGAGCGCCGCGGCGATCTCGGGCGAGATGCGATAGCGTTCGTTGAGCTCGACTTCGATCTCCCGTTCGCCGTTGTCCTTGATCACGATAAAGGAAACGAGGCCGTCGCCCTTGGCGTTCAGATGCGCGGCGATCGAGCGCAAGGGGCCTGAATCGCGCAAGAACACGCGCAACGCCTTCTGCTGCTGCAGGGCCTCCTCCTCCAGCGACCGCAGCGTCTGAATTCGCAGCCCGATGCCCTCCGGGCGCTCTTCGGCCTGAACCGTCATGACCAGCGACTTGCCCGGTTCGAGAAGGTCGCGGTACTGGTGCAGCATTTCCGAAAACAGCACGGCCTCGAACTGGCCGGATGCATCGGAGAAGGCGACGATGCCCATCTTGTTGCCGGTGCGGGTCTTGCGTTCCTGCTTCGACGTGACCGTGCCGGCCAGACGGCCGGCCGTAGCGCCCTGCTTCACCGAGACGGCGAAGTCGGCGAAGTTCTGCACGCGCATCTTTGCGAGTATGGGGCTGTAGGTGTCGAGCGGATGAGCGGAAAGGTAGAAGCCCAGCACCTGAAATTCGCGGTGGAGCTTCTCCGAGGCGAGCCATGGCGCATAGGAGGGGAACGAGATCACCTCCGGGCCGGTGGCGGCGCCAGCCCCGAACATGTCGCTTTGGCCGCTCGTCTTGTTTTCCTGCGCGCGCTGGGCATAGCCGAGCAGCCGGTCCATGCCGGCAATCAGGGCGGCGCGATCATGGCCGAAGCAATCGAATGCGCCGGCGCAGATGAGGCTTTCGAAGATCCGCCGATTGACCAGCTTGGGGTCGATCCGGAGACAGAAATCCTCGAGACGCTCGAACGGCCTGTCGCCGCGCACCTCGACGATATGGTGCACGGCCGCTTCGCCCACGCCCTTGATCGCGGCCAGCGCATAGTAGATGCACCCTTCTCCGGTCTCGAAATGCGCGTAGGAGGTCTGGATGGACGGCGGGAAGACCTTGATGCCGAGACGCGCCGCATCCTGGCGGAAGTCGTTCAGCTTGTCGGTGTTCGACATATCGTAGGTCATCGACGCGGCCAGGAACTCGACCGGATAATGCGCCTTCAGATAGGCCGTCTGGTAGGAGACGATGGCGTAGGCCGCAGCGTGGCTCTTGTTGAAGCCGTAGTTGGCGAACTTGGCCAGCAGATCGAAGATCAAGTCGGACTGCGGCTTGGATACGCCGTTCTTCACCGCACCTTCGACGAAGCGGGCGCGCTGCTTGTCCATCTCCTCCTTGATCTTCTTGCCCATGGCGCGGCGCAGAAGGTCGGCCTCGCCGAGCGAATAGCCTGACAGGACCTGGGCGATCTGCATCACCTGCTCCTGGTAGACAATGACGCCCTGCGTCTCCTTCAGCAGGTGATCGATCATCGGATGGATCGATTCGATCTCCTCGTCGCCGTGCTTGCGGGCATTGTAGACCGGAATGTTCTCCATCGGGCCCGGGCGATAGAGCGCCACGAGCGCGATGATGTCCTCAATGCAGTCCGGTCGCATGCCAATCAGCGCCTTGCGCATGCCGGCACTTTCCACCTGGAACACGCCGACCGTCTCGCCGCGCGACAGCATCTCGTAGGTCAGGCTGTCATCGAGCGGCAGGCTCGCCAGATCGATGTCGATGCCGCGCTTGCGGGCAAAGTCGACGGCGGTCTTCAGCACCGTCAGCGTCTTCAGGCCGAGGAAGTCGAACTTCACCAGCCCCGCCTGCTCCACCCACTTCATGTTGAACTGGGTGACGGGCATGTCGGAGCGCGGATCACGATACATCGGCACGAGCTTCGACAGCGGCCGGTCGCCGATCACGATGCCGGCTGCGTGCGTGGAGGCGTGGCGATAGAGGCCCTCGATCTTCTGGGCGATGTCGAGAAGGCGGGCGACGACCGGCTCCTTCTCCGCCTCCTCCTGCAACTTCGGCTCCTCCTCGATCGCCTTCGACAGCGGCGTCGGGTTGGCCGGGTTGTTCGGCACGAGCTTGCAGATCTTGTCGACCTGGCCGTAGGGCATTTCCAGCACGCGGCCAACGTCGCGCAGCGCCGCACGTGCCTGCAGCGAACCGAAGGTGATGATCTGCGCCACCTGCTCGCGGCCGTATTTGCGCTGGACGTAGCGGATGACCTCTTCGCGACGGTCCTGGCAGAAGTCGATGTCGAAGTCCGGCATCGAGACGCGTTCCGGATTGAGGAAGCGCTCGAACAGCAGCGAGAAGCGCAGCGGATCGACATCGGTGATCGTCAGCGCGTAGGCGACGAGCGAACCGGCACCCGAACCGCGGCCGGGGCCGACGGGAATATTCTGCTGCTTGGCCCACTTGATGAAGTCCGCAACGATCAGGAAGTAACCCGGAAACTTCATGCGCTCGATGACGCCAAGCTCGAAGTCGAGCCGCTCGCGGTAATCCTGTTCGCTGTAGCCCGGGGACAGGCCGAGCTGCGCCAACCGCCCCTCCAGGCCTTCGACGGCCTGCCGGCGCAGCTCCGCAGCCTCGGCGCGCTCCGCCTCCTCCGCATCATCGGTTGCACCGGTGAAGCGCGGCAGGATGGGGGCGCGGGTCTTGAGCACGAAGGAGCAACGCTTCGCGATCTCCACCGTGTTGTCCAGCGCCTCGGGAAGATCGGCGAACAACGCCGCCATGGCCGAGCGGCTCTTCAGATAGTGGTCAGGCGACAGGCGGAAGCGGTTGTCGTCGGAAACCATGGCGTTGTGCGCCACTGCCATCAGCGCGTCGTGCGCCTCGTAGTCGTCCGGCGCAGGGAAGAACGGCTCGTTGGTCGCGACCAGCGGCACGTCATGCGCATAGGCGAGTTCGATCATGCGCCGCTCGTGCCGGCGGTCATAGTTGGCGTGACGCTGCAATTCGATGTAGAGCCGGTCACCGAAGAACCGTTTCAGCTCCAGAAGCCGTGCCTCGGCCATCGCCGGCTGGCCAGCGGCAAACGCCATGTCCACCGGACCTGTGGACGCGCCGGTCAGCGCGATGAGCCCCTCGGCCCCGTCCTCCAGCCAGGATCGGCAGATATGGACGGAATGGCCGCCACCCTCGCCATCCAGATAAGCCCGGCTTACAAGGTCGACAAGCCGCGTATAACCGGCATCGGTCGCGGCCAGCAACACGAGCGAAGGGAGCTTTGCGAGCGCTTGTGCACCGTTGCGGCGCTCGCCCTCGACGCTGTCTTCCATGTCGATCGAAAGCTGGCATCCGATCAGCGGCTGAATACCGTCGCCGACCGCCTTCTGCGAAAACTCAAGTGCTGCGAAGAGATTGTTCGTGTCGGTAATGGCGATCGCCGGCTGATTGTCGCTGACCGCCTTGCCCAGTATCTTCTTGATCGGCAGCGCCCCCTCGAGCAGCGAGAAGGCCGAGTGGACACGCAGATGGACGAATTGCACGCCCTGCCCCGCCGCCTGTCCGCCAACCGTTCCCGCCGCAGCTTCCGCCATCGTCACCACTCCATTTCAGAGCGACAACGATAAGCGGATTCGGGCTGCGAATGTCCAGTCAAAGGTTCAGGACCGGCGCCTTATCCCCGGCCTGCCCAATCCAGGCCCGTTTTAGCGGCGGTAGGCGGTCACAGTCCGAGCGCAAGAACCGAGAAGCTCGCAATGAACAAGGCAATGGAAGCAAAGGCGGCAAGATCACGCATAAATTCGGTCATTTGACGGCTCCAATCTGGTTATGTTTTTATTTTGTTCTATTTTTGTTCCATCGTCAACCACCTCGGTGAAAATTGCTCGCCGGCCGGCCGCGCCGGTCCTCCGCCGTCTCTGGACGGCTTGGCACGGAATGCCTATGGTCGCCCGGACAACTTTTGAGGACCCTTCTTCATGAGAACGCTAAGGCTGCTTGCATCGAGCCTTCTGCTTTGCGGACCGACGACTGCCGCGTCCGCGCAGGACTTTCCCGCCGAGCGCATCTTTGCCGCAGCCATGGGCGACTGGAACAAGGACGGCAGCCCGGATCTGGTGGTGATCGCAAAGCCGTCGGACGGCAGCGACGACGACAACGGGGTCTACATCTATCTCGCCAATCCCTCGGAAGCCCGACTGAAACTGAAGGTCGCCGCGCCGAACAAGGTATGGGGAAACCTGACAATGTTCGGCCAGGAACCAGCTGTCGCAGCGCTTGCGAACGGTTCGATCAAGCTGACGTCGCAGAACAGCGCGGTCGGGCGCGACCGCTGGGAACAGAGCCTGACGATCGCCTATCGCAGCGGCCAGTTCGTCGTCGCCGGCTACACCTATTCGTCCTACGACACGCTCGATCCCAACAACACCTCGCAATGCGATCTCAACGTGCTGACCGGCAAGGGGACGGCCAACGGCAAGCCGGTGACGGCAAGGGCCGAAGCGGTGACGTTCGAGGCTTGGAACGACGAGATCGGCCAGAAGGCCTGTGGCTTCTCCACACAATAAGCCGCCACGGTCGATGACTACCCGTGGACGGTGTGTGCGAGATCCGCCGGACACAGAGAGACAATCACCCGTCGTCGAATCCCGCTTCGACTGCACTTGCCGTCGAAGGCCACCTAGGAATCCAGCGTGCGGCGGCCGCATTCAAGGGGAGCGAAGTTCGCGGACCTTTCCGTCCTCGATCGTGACCTTGCGATCCATGCGCCCCGCGAGCTCGAGATTGTGCGTCGCGATCAGCGCCGCCAGTCCGGACTGGCGCACCAGCGCCTGCAGCGCCTCGAAGACATAACCCGCCGTTTCCGGATCGAGATTGCCGGTCGGCTCGTCGGCGAGCAGCACGATCGGCGCGTTGGCGACGGCACGCGCGATCGCCACGCGCTGCTGCTCGCCGCCGGAAAGCTCCGATGGCCGGTGGTCCGCACGGTGCCCGATGCGCATGTAGTCCAGCAGCTGCTTTGCCCGCTCGCGCGCCTCGGAGCGCGACAGGCCGCCGATAAGCTGGGGCATCATGATGTTCTCCAGCGCGGAGAACTCCGGCAGGAGATGATGGAACTGGTAAACGAAGCCGATCTCGTTGCGGCGAATGGCCGTCCGCTCCTCGTCGCTGAGTTGCGCGCACGAGTGGCCGTTGACGAGGATATCGCCACCGTCCGGCTTCTCCAGCAGGCCGGCAACATGCAAAAGCGTCGATTTGCCCGTGCCAGAGGGTGCCACCAGCGCCACGATCTCTCCGCTCCGCAAGGAGAAATGCGCGCCCTTCAGAATCGTCAGCAGCCTGTCGCCCTGACCATAGTGCCGGTCCACGCCAGCCAGTTGCAATGCCACGCGCGAATTCATCGTTCGTTCCGTTTCATTCATACCGCAGGGCCTGTACGGGATCGAGCTTTGAGGCCCGCCATGCCGGGAAAATCGTCGCCAGGAACGACAGCAGCAGCGCCATGATGACGATCGACATCGTTTCGCCGAAGTTCATGTCGGCAGGGAGCTGGCTGAGGAAATAGAGTTCGGGATCGAACAGGGTCTGTCCCGACAGCCAGGAAAAGAACTGCCGGATCGATTCGACGTTCAGGCAGACGATAACGCCGAGCAGGACGCCGGCAATGGTGCCGACGGTGCCGATCGCAGCGCCCGTCATGAAGAAGATCCGCATGATCGAGCCCGACGTCGCCCCCATCGTGCGCAGGATGGCGATATCGCTGCCCTTGTCCTTCACCAGCATGATCAAGCCGGAGATGATGTTGAGCGCGGCCACGAGGACGATCAGCGTCAGGATCATGAACATGACGTTGCGCTCGACTTCTAGCGCCGAGAAGAAGGTCCGGTTCCGCTGCCTCCAGTCGGTGACATAGATCTGTCGCTCGGCAGCCGCCTCGATCGGCTGGCGCAACTGGTCGACCGCGTCGGGATTGTCGACAAACAGTTCAATCGACTGAACCAGCCCGTCGGCATTGAAGTAAAGCTGCGCCTCCTCGAGGGGCATGTAGATGATCGAGGCGTCGTACTCAGACATGCCGATCTCGAAGATTGCCGACACCGGATAGCTTTTCACGCGGGGATTGACGCCGAGCGGCGTGACGTCGCCTTCCGGGGAGACAAGAGTAATGGTGTCGCCGGCAGAAATGCCAAGCTGCTCGGCCATCCGCGCGCCGATCGCCACCCCGGTACCGGCGGCAAAGCCGGTAAGATCCCCCGACGTGATGTGGTCGGAAACGGTCTTGAGCTTGGTCAGGTCGTCCGTGCGGATGCCGCGGACCAACGCCCCCGTACCGGCGCCATCCCTGCCGGAGGCGAGCGTCTGACCTTCGACCAGCGGAATGGCCAGCTTGACACCCGGCACCTGCGAAAACCTTTCGGCCAGTTCGGCGTAATTGTTCAGGGGACCGTCGATCGGCTGGACGATCATGTGGCCGTTGATGCCGAGGATGCGCGAAATGAGTTCTGTGCGGAAACCGTTCATCACGGCCATGACGATGATCAGCGTCGCCACGCCCAGCATGATGCCGATGAAGGAAAAACCGGCGATCACGGAGATGAAGGCCTCCTTCCGCCGCGATCGCAGGTAGCGCCAGGCAACCATCCGCTCGAAACCGGAGAACGGACGACTTGCGGGCGCCACCTTCGCCTTGGCCGCGCTGCCCTCGCCGGTCGTTTCTGCCATGATGCCTCCGGTCGTCTTGCCGGGGCGTGTCGGCGACCTGCGGCCGCGAACGATGCCCCACTCCAGCCATGCGCTCCGCGCATCGTCCGCGACGCGCGAGAGCCGAATGTTGATATCCTGCACGATCCCTTGCGCGACACGTGCCGGCAAGGGAATCATTCAGGAGAAGTCTGCGCACAAAGCCTGTCGAAAATCGATCCCGACGGATCGAAATCAGGCAGCCGTCAGGCGGGCGATCGCAGCCTCGATGGTAAGCGTCTCACGCTCGCCGGTCTTGCGATCCTTCACCTCGACTTCGCCGGCTGCAACCGAGCGCGGTCCGACGATGACCTGGAACGGGGCGCCGATCAGGTCTGCGGTGGCGAACTTGGTGCCGGCGCGCTCGTCCTTGTCGTCCAGTAGCACGTCGATGCCGGCCTTGCCGAGCGCCGCATAGATCTGTTCGCTTGCCGCGTCGCAGGCCGCATCCCCAGCCTTCATGTTGATGACGACAACCTCGAAGGGCGCCACCGAACGCGGCCAGATGATGCCGTTCTCGTCATGAGAGGCCTCGATGATCGCTGGCACGAGCCGCGTCGGACCGATGCCGTAGGAGCCCATGTGCACCGCATGCTCCTTGCCGTCCGGGCCCTGGACCTTGGCACCCATCGCCTCGGAATACTTCGTACCGAAATAGAAGATGTGGCCCACCTCGATACCGCGCGCGGAAAGCCGCTCGCCCTCGGGAATCGCGGCAAATGCGGCCTCATCGTGCATTTCGGAGGTCGCCGCATAGCGCGACGTCCACTTGTCGAAGATCGCCTTCAGGCCGGCCACGTCCTCGAAATCGGTTTCGACGCCGGGGATATCGAAGCCCAGGAAGTCCTTGTGGCAGAAGACCTCCGACTCGCCCGTATCCGCCAGGATGATGAATTCGTGGCTGAGATTGCCGCCGATCGGACCGGTGTCGGCGCGCATGGGGATCGCCCGCAGACCGAGGCGGGTGAAGGTGCGCAAATAGGCAGCGAACATACGGTTGTAGGCGTGCTCCGCACCTTCCCGCGTCAGATCGAAGGAATAGGCATCCTTCATCAGGAACTCGCGCGAACGCATGGTGCCGAAGCGCGGACGGATCTCGTCGCGGAACTTCAGCTGGATGTGATAGAGGTTCAGGGGCAGGTCCTTGTAGGACTTGACGTAGGAGCGGAACACATCCGTGATCATCTCCTCGTTGGTCGGGCCATAGAGCATGGCACGGTCCTGGCGGTCCTTGATGCGCAGCATCTCCTTGCCATAGGCGTCGTAGCGCCCGCTCTCCTGCCAGAGTTCGGCCGACTGCAGCGTCGGCATCAGCAGTTCGACGGCGCCGGAGCGGTTCTGCTCCTCGCGGATGATCGCGTTCACCTTGTCCAGCACGCGCTTGCCCAGCGGCAGCCAGGTGTAGATGCCGGCGGACTGCTGCTTGATCATGCCCGTGCGCAGCATCAGGCGATGCGAGACGATTTCCGCCTCCTTGGGATTTTCCTTGAGGATGGGCATGAAGAAGCGGGAAAGGCGCATGGCGGGTTCCAAATTGACACTATTCGCCTAGTGATGGAATCGGGCGAAATGACGTTGAATTCGTGCGTTCATAAACGCTTCGCAAGGCGAAGTGAACCCGCGTGCGCGGCCCCTCGCCAAATCGGCCGGGAGAACCGCCTGACCGGTCCATCACGGAAAACGGGGGCGGTAATAACGGAAATTTCACTTTCGAAGTCAACGGAAAAATTTTCCGTGACTGTAACAATTATGCAAAAAATCAGATGACAACGCCCAACCTTTGGGCTAGTTTCAGGCCACAAAACAGGCAAGGAGTATAAATTCTTGCCAATTTCGCGGTCAAGTCTTGGGAGGATCAGATCTTTGGCGCGCGCAGACGCTGCCACCGGCGACGGATAAAGATCACGCGATACTTTAAAAACAAGGCTTCTGGCCTTGTTTTTTTTTGCCTTTCTGATCGATGCCGTCCCTACACCGTCATCATGACGGCTGGATGACACATGCCTGCGGCAAACGCGCACATGCGTGCAACAATGCCGAAACAATACGAAAACGTGAACGTATCCAGGCCCCCCGGCGGTCGCTCAATCGAACTTGGGATAGAGCTGCGGAATGGCGTCGATGCCATAGCCGAACCTGACCGACAGCACATACCAGCCGAGGTGAATCACAGCGGCGGCGACGGTGGTGATCAGCACCACACGCCAGCCCCGGAACCGCGCCGGCGCGCTCTCTGCGGTGCCCGGCACCACGTCGTTTTCCTCCGCCTGGGTCCGCAAGCCGAACGGCAACACGGCAAAAAGGGTCACCCACCAGATGATGAAATACACGGCGAAGATCGAAAACAGTGGCATGAGCCTATCCCGTCGGGCGCTGACCGGACGGCCCGGCCCCATCGATGCCCTGCCGCCCACGAATTGATATATAGCCTGGCCTCTCGCCCAAATGCCCGGCCCGGCCCCACGCCGCTTTTAACGCCGACCGCAGGGCAATTCAAACCCGATGGCAGCGGCTAGCTGTCACACTTCTTCCAGTTCGATGAGCGTACCGAAGAAATCCTTCGGATGCAGGAACAGAACGGGCTTGCCGTGGGCTCCAATCTTCGGATTGCCGTCGCCAAGCACGCGTGCGCCGCCAGCCACAAGCCGATCGCGCGCGGCCAGAATATCGTCCACCTCGTAACAGATATGGTGCATGCCGCCGCCTGGCGCCTTCTGCAAGAAGGCGGCAATCGGGGAGGCGTCACCCAGCGGTTCCAGCAGCTCCACCTTGGTGTTCGGCAGTTCGACGAAGACGACGGTCACGCCGTGCTCCGGCAGGGCCTGAGGGTCCGTCACCCGTGCACCGAGCACGTCGCGGTAGGAGGCAGCCGCCGCTGCCAGATCCGGTACGGCAATCGCGATATGATTTACTCGTCCAAGCACGTCTGTCCTCCCAAAGACAAACCCATGACGCGTTCCATCAGGTCGTTCAGACGCGGGTCACAAATACAGTCACGACCGGCTTCTTGCCCCAGATTTCGTTCGCCATCGCCCGCACCGCCCGGCGAACCGCCTCCCGGATCGTATCCAGATCCTTGCGGCGCGCCCGCGGAATGCTCTCCACCGCCCCCAGGACCGCGTCATAAAGCGTGTCGCCCATGTCCTCGCCCTCGTCGTCGAATTCCGGAAGCCCGAAGGGAACGATCTCCGGGTCGCCGCGGAAGTCGTAGCGGGCATCGAGCACGACGTTCACGGCGACGTGGCCGACGAATGAGAGCTTGCGGCGATCGCCGATACCCATTTCCTCATAGTCGCCGATCAGGTTTCCGTCCTTAAAGATACGGCCGAACGGGACCTCCTGAAGCACTTCGGGAATGCCCGGCGCGAGCCGCAGCATCTGCCCGTCGCGAACACGCGGCACCATGCCGATGCCGGACTGTTCGGCAAGCTCCGCATGCGCCACCAGATGAGCTGCCTCGCCATGGACCGGCACCAGGATCTGCGGCCGGGTCCAGGCGTACATCTGCTGCAGCTCGATGCGGCGCGGATGGCCGGAGACGTGCACGAGCGCTTCGCCGTCGGTGATGACGTGGATGCCCTGGTCGACGAGGCCGTTCTTGATATCGTTGATCGCCTTTTCGTTACCGGGGATGGCACGCGAGGAAAAAATGATCGTGTCGCCGGCGGTAAACGCCACGTTGCGCATCTCGTCGCGGGCGATCTTGGCGAGCGCCGCGCGCGGCTCGCCCTGGCTTCCGGTCAGGATGACGACGACCTTGTCGCGCGGAATGTAGCCGAATTCGTCCTCGTCGATGAAAGGCTTGATACCTTCCATCAGGCCGATGTCGCGCGCCACCGCGGTTACCCGCTTCATCGAACTGCCGAGCAG
The DNA here is from genome assembly GCA_023404095.1 of Pseudomonadota bacterium. Lineage (GTDB taxonomy): Bacteria > Pseudomonadota > Alphaproteobacteria > Rhizobiales > Rhizobiaceae > Mycoplana. The sequence continues at coordinate 478,542 of JAEYDD010000072.1, forward strand.
CAGCACCTCGCGCCCCGCCGTCTCCGCCGCCTTGGCGATCGAACGGATGCGGCCGACATTCGACGAGAAGGTCGTGATGCCCACGCGACCTTCCGAACTTTCGATGATCTTCGCCAGGCTCGCACTCACCTCCTCCTCGGACGGGGAGACGCCATCGCGCAGGGCGTTGGTGCTGTCGCAGACGAGCGCCAGGACGCCCTCGTCGCCCAACTGGCGAAACCGCGTTTCGTCGGTCAGCGGTCCAAGCGAAGGGTGAAGGTCGATCTTCCAGTCGCCGGTGTGGATCACCGTGCCGAGCGGCGTCTTGATCGCCAGCGACATCGGCTCGGGAATGGAGTGGTTGACGCCGATGCCCTCGATTTCGAACGGACCGACATTGATGCGGTCGCCCTGCTTGAAGATCGTCACCGGGATCTCGGTGCGGCTGCGCTCAAAATCGCGCTTGGCTTCCAGCATGCCGGCGGTGAACGGCGAGGCATAGACCGGCACGTTCAACCCCGGCCACAGATCATTCAGAGCGCCATAATGGTCCTCATGGGCGTGGGTAATGATGATGCCCTTGAGGTTCTTGCGCTCCTCGGCGAGAAAACGAATGTCGGGCAGCACGAGATCCACACCCGGCAGGTCGGGTCCGGGGAACGTCACGCCGCAGTCGACCATGATCCACTTGCGGTTGCCCGGTGTGCCGTAGCCGTAGAGTGCGAGATTCATACCGATCTCGCCAACCCCGCCAAGCGGCAGGAACACCAGGTCTTCTTGGTTCGCCATATTCTACAAAAATCCGATTATTCGAAGAAAACATCACCGGCTGCGATCAAGCGCACATCGCCGTCGTCAGCCTCAAGCTTTAGCAGACCACTATCATCAATTCCGACGAAGCGCCCGGAAATTGATTGGGTCGGCAAATTGACCGTTATACGCTCACCGATACCACCGGCAGCCTTTCGCCAGCGGGCCATGATCTCGCCGATCCCGTTGGCGCTGTCCCACAGACGCAGGATATCTGCCATCTCCCGGAACAGATGGGCGAAGAGCTCGGCAGGCCCGACGGTGCAGCCATAGTCGGAGAGGCGCGCGACCGGGTACAACCCCGTCTCCGGCGCCACCGCAACATTGATGCCGCAGCCGATGACGATCGCCTGGCGACCGTCGGCCATCGTCTCCGCCTCGATCAGGATACCGCAGATCTTCTTGCGTTCGATCAGCAGGTCGTTCGGCCACTTGATCTTCACCGGCGGCGCGTCGACAGGCATCACAGACGAAATCGCCGACTGGACCGCCACTGCAACCGCCAAAGGCAGCGAACCGAGCCGCTCCATGGGCGCCGGATCGATCAGCAGCAGCGAGGCATAGAGGTTCCCGGCCTCCGACGTCCACGGGCGACCGCGCCGGCCCCTGCCCCCGGTCTGCCGCGCCGCGGTGATCCACAGACCGGAAAGCGCGCCCCTGCGGGCGCGCTCCAAACAATCCGCGTTGGTGGAAGTGGTCTCGACGAGTGCCTCGTGCCGGAAGTCATCCAGCGTGAGCCGGCCGGTGCCCGTCCGCCTTGTCAAAAGAAGGTCCGTGCGGCCGCTTCGGCGGCTTCGCCAATCGGTCCGCCAATCAGGACGTATCCCGCCACGAACAGGCCGGCGACGCCAAAGACCAGCTTCAGCTCGCCCGGGGTGCGGGCGAATTCATCCGTAGCCGGATCGAACCACATCACCTTCACGAGACGCAGGTAATAATAGGCGCCGACCACCGACGACAGCACGCCGATGACGGCAAGCGCGTAGAGATGCGCCTCGATCGCCGCCATGAAGACGAAGTACTTGGCGAAGAAGCCGGCCAGCGGCGGAATGCCCGCCAGCGAGAACATCATGACCGTCAGAACGCTGGCCATGAAGGGATTGGTGGTGGAGAGGCCGGCGAGATCGTCGATCGATTCCACGTTGCCGCCTTCACGACGCCGCATGGCGAGGATGCAGGCAAACGTGCCGAGCGTCATCACCATGTAGATGAGCATGTAGAGCGCCACGCCACGCACACCGGCCATGGAGCCGGCGGCGAGGCCGACGAGCGCATAGCCCATGTGACCGATCGACGAATAGGCCATCAGTCGCTTGATGTTCTTCTGGCCGATCGCGGCGAACGAGCCAAGCAGCATCGAGGCGATCGAGATGAAGACGATGATCTGCTGCCAGTCGGCAACGACCGGCTCGAAGGCATCGATGACGATGCGCACCAGCATGGCCATCGCGGCAACCTTCGGCGCTGCGGCAAAGAAGGCGGTAACCGGCGTCGGAGCACCCTCGTAAACGTCCGGCGTCCACATGTGGAACGGAACGGCGGAAATCTTGAAGGCCAGACCCGCGAGAACGAAGACCAGGCCGAAGACGAGGCCGAGCGAGCGGCCCTCGGCCGACAGCGCAGCTGCAATCTGCTCGAAATTCGTATGGCCGGTGAAGCCATAGACCAGCGACATGCCGTAGAGCAGCATGCCGGAAGACAGCGCGCCCAGCACGAAATACTTCAGGCCGGCTTCGGTTGAGCGGACGCTGTCGCGGTTGATCGCGGCGACCACATAAAGAGCCAGCGACTGCAGCTCCAGCGCCAGATACAGCGAAAGCAGGTCGTTTGCCGAAATCATCAACAGCATGCCGAGAGTCGCCAGCACGATGAGAACGGGAAACTCGAATCGGTCGAGCTGCTGCGAGCGGGCGTGTCCGACCGTCATGACCAGCGCCGTGATCGAGCCGATCAGGGTGAGGATCTTCATGAAGCGGGCGAAGGGATCAGAGACGAAGGCGCCGCCGAAGGCAACGCCCTCGGGACTCTTCATCACCAGCATGAGACCAGCGATGATCAGCAGAGCTACGGCCAGCCCGGTGACGGTTGTCGCCGAGCGTTCGCCGGAGAACACGCCTATCATCAGGAGAGCCATCGCACCCAGCGCCAGAATGACCTCGGGCGTCGAGAGCTGAAGGCTGGCAAGGAGGAGTTCAGCAGTCATATCCAATGATCCCGTCGTCAGTTCGCCGAGAGCGCAACGGATTGCGCTGCTTCGAGGGCCGCGGTGTAATTGTTGAGGAGGGCATCGACCGAGGCGGCGGTCACGTCAAAGACCGGCATGGGATAGACACCAAAGAAGATCGTCAGCAGCACGAGCGGATAGAGAATGGCCTTCTCGCGTCCCGACAGATCGAGCAGCGCCTTGAGGCTCTCCTTCTCGAGCGGACCGAAGATCACGCGGCGGTAAAGCCACAGTGCATAGGCAGCCGACAGAATGACGCCGGACGTTGCAAAGAACGCGACCCAGGTATTGGCCCTGAAGGCGCCGAGCAGCGTCGTGATTTCGCCGACGAAGCCGGAGGTGCCGGGCAGGCCGACATTGGCCATCGTGAAGATCATGAAGGCGACGGCGTATTTCGGCATGTTGTTGGCAAGGCCGCCATAGGCGGAGATCTCGCGGGTGTGCAGGCGGTCATAGACGACGCCGACGCAAAGGAAGAGCGCGCCGGAGACGATGCCGTGCGAAAGCATCTGGAACAATGCGCCCTGCACGCCCTGCTCGTTGGCCGCAAAGATGCCCATGGTGACGTAGCCCATGTGCGCAACCGAGGAATAGGCGATCAGCTTCTTGATGTCTTCCTGCACCAGCGCAACCAGCGATGTGTAGATGATGGCTACGACCGAGAGCGTGAAGACGAACGGCGCGAAATAGTCGGATGCCAGCGGGAACATCGGCAGCGAGAAGCGGAGGAAGCCATAGCCGCCGAGCTTCAACAGGATGCCTGCCAGGATGACCGAACCTGCCGTAGGGGCCTGAACGTGCGCGTCGGGAAGCCAGGTGTGGACCGGCCACATCGGCATCTTCACAGCGAAGGAAGCGAAGAAAGCAAGCCACAGCCACGTCTGCATCTGCTCCGGGAAGCCGTAGGCGAGCAGTTCGGGAATGCTGGTCGTGCCGGCCTGCCAGTACATCGCCATGATGGCGAGCAGCATCAGCACGGAGCCAAGCAGCGTGTAGAGGAAGAACTTGTAGGACGCATAGACGCGATCCTTGCCGCCCCACACGCCGATGATGATGAACATCGGAATGAGGCCTGCTTCGAAGAAGACATAGAACAGGACGATGTCGAGCGAGACGAAGACGCCGACCATGAACACTTCCAGGATCAGGAAGGCGATCATGTATTCCTTCAGGCGCTTCTCGATCGAGTTCCAGCTCGCCAGCACGCAGAAGGGCATGAGGAACGTCGAGAGGATGACGAAGAGCATCGAAATGCCGTCCACGCCGAGATGATAGGCGATGCCGGTGCCGAGCCACTCATGCTTCTCGACCATCTGGAAGCCGGGGTTCGAATAGTCGAAGCCAACCCAGATGAAGACCGACAGGATGAAGGTGAAGACAGTCGTCAGCAGCGAGACGTTCAGGATGTTCCGCCGCCCGTAAGGGCTATCCTCGCGGGTCAGCAGCAGCAGCGCCACGCCAACCAGCGGAAGAAAGGTGACCGCGGAAAGAATCGGCCAATCGGTCATCAGATGGAACTCCCGAGCATCATCCAGGTAACGAGTGCCGCAATTCCGAGCAGCATCGCAAAGGCATAGTGATAAAGGTAACCGGTCTGCAGGCGGACGACGCGGTCGGTCACGTCGAGGACGCGCGCGGCAATCCCGTTCGGGCCGAGCCCGTCGATGATCGCGCCATCACCGCCCTTCCAGAACACGCGGCCGATCCAGAGCGCCGGGCGCACGAACAGGAAGTCGTACAGTTCGTCGAAGTACCACTTGTTCAACAGGAACTGGTACAGACCGCGGTGCTGTTCTGCCAGGTACTTCGGCAGGTCCGGACGACGGATGTACATGAACCAGGCGGTAACGAAACCCAGTGCCATTGCGGCAAACGGGCTCCACTTCACCCACAGCGGAACGTGGTGAAACTCTTCCAGGATCTCGTTTTCCGGACCGGTGAACAACGCACCCTTCCAGAATTCGACATAGTGGTGGCCGAAGAAGTAGTCGTGGAACAGGAAGCCCGCAAGCACCGCGCCGGCGGCGAGGATATAGAGCGGAACCAGCATGACCGCGGGCGATTCGTGGACGTGGTGCATGACATCGGAAGAAGCGCGCGGCTTGCCGAAGAACGTCATGAAGGCCAGGCGCCACGAGTAGAAGCTCGTGAAGAGCGCTGCGATCACCAGCAGGGTGAAGGCGAAGCCGGCAACCGTGCTGTGCGACGCGAAGGCGCTCTCGATGATCGCATCCTTCGAGAAGAAGCCGGCAAATCCGATGACGGTGCCCGGAATGCCGACACCCGTCAGCGCCAGCGTACCGATCGTCATCATCCAGAAGGTGACCGGAATATGCGTGCGCAGGCCGCCCATGTAACGCATGTCCTGCTCGCCGTCGACGGCATGGATGACCGAGCCGGCGCCAAGGAACAGCAGCGCCTTGAAGAAGGCGTGCGTGAAGAGGTGGAACACAGCCGCGCCATAGGCGCCGACGCCAAGCGCCACAAACATGTAGCCGAGCTGCGAGCAGGTCGAATAGGCGATGACGCGCTTGATGTCGTTCTGCACCAGGCCGACGGTCGCGGCAAAGAAGGCCGTGATCGCGCCGATGATGGTGACGACGGTCAGCGCATCCGGCGACAGTTCGAACAGAGGCGACATGCGGGCGACGAGGAAGACGCCGGCGGTGACCATGGTCGCGGCGTGAATGAGTGCTGAGACCGGGGTCGGGCCTTCCATTGCGTCCGGAAGCCAGGTGTGCAGCAGGAACTGCGCCGACTTGCCCATCGCGCCCATGAAGAGCAGGAGGCAGGCCGCGGTGATCGCATTGGCCTTGTCGAGGTGCAGGCCGAACAGCGTGATGACGGGCTCTGCGGCATCTGCAGCGCCTTCGGCCGGCAGATAGGTCGCAGCCGTCGCGAAGATCGTCTCGAAGCTGACGGAGCCGAAGAGATAGAAGACGGTGAAGATGCCGAGCGCGAAGCCGAAGTCGCCGACACGGTTGACGATGAAGGCCTTCATGGCGGCGGCGTTCGCCGAAGGCTTCTTGAACCAGAAGCCGATGAGCAGATACGACGCCAGGCCCACGCCTTCCCAGCCGAAGAACATCTGCAGCAGGTTGTCCGACGTGATGAGCATCAGCATCGCGAAGGTGAACAGCGACAGGTAGGCAAAGAAGCGCGGCCGATGCGGGTCATGATGCATGTAGCCGATCGAGTAGACATGCACGAGCATCGACACGGTGTTGACGACGACGAACATAACCGCCGTCAGCGTATCGACGCGGAAGGCCCATTCGACGTCGAACCCGCCGGACTGCATCCAGCGCATGACCGAAACCTTGATCAACTCCTCGTGGCCGAGTGCGACCTGGAAGAAGACGACCCAGGACAGCGCGCAGGCGATCACCATGAAACCGCTGGTGACGAATTCGGAAGCCTTGGCGCCGATGGTGTTACCACCGAGCCCCGCGATCAGAAAGCCGATCAGCGGAAGGAAGACGATTGCTTTGATGACGGTATCCATGACCGATCAACCCTTCATCACGTTGACGTCTTCCACGGCGATGGAGCCGCGGTTCCGGTAGAAGACGACGAGAATTGCAAGACCGATCGCCGCTTCGGCAGCCGCGACCGTCAGGATGAACAGAGCAAAGACCTGGCCGACGATGTCGTTCAGGAAGGCGGAGAAAGCGACCATGTTGATGTTGACCGCGAGCAGGATCAGCTCGATCGACATCAGGATGACGATGACGTTCTTGCGGTTGATGAAGATGCCGAAGACGCCGAGCGTGAACAGGATCGCGCTGACCGTGAGATAGTGGGAAATACCGATTTCCATGATGCGAATTCCTTAAGTCCAGCGCGTCTCAGAGACCCTGCCCCGGTTTCACCTTGACCACCTCGACGGCGGTTGCCGGCGTACGGGCCACCTGGGCGGAGATGTCCTGCCGCTTGATTCCCTCGCGATGACGCAGCGTCAGGACGATGGCCCCGATCATGGCCACCAGCAGCACCAGGCCCGCGATCTGGAAGAAGTAGACATAGTCCGTATAGAGCACGTCGCCGAGTGCCGCAGTGTTGGTGCGCTCCGCGATCGGCGGGATCGGGTGCGCAGCGTTACTCGCAATCTCTGGCGCAAGCGTCGAGCCGCCGACAACGATGATCAGTTCCGCCGCCAGCACGAGACCGACCAGCGCTCCCACCGGCGCATGCTCGATGAGACCGGAGCGAAGGGCTGCGAAATCGATATCAAGCATCATGACGACGAAGAGGAAGAGAACCGCAACCGCGCCGACATAGACGACCAGCAGGATCATCGCCAGGAATTCGGCGCCGGTCAGCAGGAAGAGACCCGCGGCGTTGAAGAACGTGACGATCAGGAACAGCACGGAGTAGACCGGGTTCCTTGCCGCGATCACCATGAACGCGGACGCCACCGCCACGAAGGCGAACATATAGAAAAAAAGAGCCTGCAGACCCATTTTGGTGCCTTTTCGTCTTCCCCGGAAAGAACCGCGCAAAGGCCGCCCTTCTCCGTCGAAGCTTGGCGGCCCGTCGCCACCAAGCACTTATCCAGTATTGATGCCCGTCGCCCCTGCGGGCGGCAGTCCCCTTGCCGACCGCGTGTCAGCGATACGGCGAATCCATTGCGATGTTGCGGGCGATTTCCCGCTCCCAGCGATCGCCGTTTTCGAGAAGCTTCTGCTTGTCGTAATAGAGTTCCTCACGGGTTTCCGTGGCGAATTCGAAGTTCGGCCCCTCAACGATGGCGTCGACCGGGCAGGCTTCCTGGCAGAAACCGCAATAGATGCACTTCACCATGTCGATGTCGTAGCGCACGGTACGGCGGGTGCCATCGTTGCGGCGCGGTCCCGCCTCGATGGTGATGGCCTGAGCCGGACAGATCGCCTCGCACAGCTTGCAGGCGATGCAGCGTTCCTCGCCGTTCGGATAACGGCGCAGCGCGTGTTCGCCGCGGAAGCGCGGGCTTACCGGCCCCTTTTCGAAGGGGTAGTTCAACGTCGCCTTCGGCCGGAAGAAGTAGCGCATCGACAGGAAGAAAGCGCCGACGAACTCCTTCAGGAACAGCGAATTTACGGCTTGCGAAAGACTAGCCATTACTGAGCTCCAATGCTGCTGAAACGACCGGTCGCCATCAGGCGCCCCACCCGGTGAGCTTCAGCACGAATGCAACGATGACGACCATGGCAAGCGACAGAGGAAGGAAGACCTTCCAGCCGAGACGCATCAGCTGGTCGTAGCGGTAGCGCGGCACGAATGCCTTGACCATCGCGAACATGAAGAACACGAGGCAGGCCTTCAGGGCGAACCAGACGATGCCCGGCACCCAGTTGAGGAACCAAATGTCGACCGGAGGCAACCAGCCGCCGAGGAAGAGGATCGTCGTCAGCGCGCACATCAGGCAGATGGCGGCATATTCGCCGAGCATGAACATCATGTACGGCGTGGAGCCGTACTCCACCATGAAACCGGCGACGAGTTCGGATTCGGCTTCCGGAAGGTCGAAGGGCGGACGGTTCGTCTCGGCGAGCGCGGAGATGAAGAAGATCACGAACATCGGGAACAGCGCCAGCCAGTTCCAGTCCAGGAACGAGCCCGGCAGGCCGATCATCGTGCCGAGGCCGTCACGCTGTGCGTTGACGATGTCGGTCAGGTTCAGCGAACCGACCGTCAGAAGCACGGTGACGATGACGAAGCCGATGGAGACTTCATAGGAGACCATCTGGGCTGCCGAACGCAGGGCACCGAGGAATGGATACTTCGAGTTCGAAGCCCAGCCGCCCATGATGATGCCGTAGACCTCGAGTGAGGAAATGGCGAACACGTAGAGGATGCCGACATTGATGTTGGCGATGACCCAGTTCTCGTTGAGCGGAATGACCGCCCAGGTGGCAAGTGCAAGCGTCACGGAAACGAGCGGCGCCAACAGGAAGATCGCCTTGTTGGCGGTGGCCGGGATGACCGGCTCCTTGAACACGAACTTCAAAAGGTCGGCAAAAGACTGGAACAGCCCCCACGGGCCGACGACGTTCGGACCGCGACGCAACTGCACGGCCGCCCAGATCTTGCGGTCAGCCAGGAGGATATAGGCGATGAAAAGGAGCAGCGCGACCAGCAGCAGCAGAGATTGGCCGATCATGATGACCGCAGGCCATACGTAGCTCGAAACAAAAGCGTCCATAATGCTTATTCCCTCGCGCTTATTCCGCTGCGGCTTTGAAGTTGTTGCGGGCGAGTGCCGAGCACTCGGCCATGACCGCGGAGGCACGCGCTATCGGGTTCGTCAAATAGAAGTCTTTGACGGGAGACGCAAACCCGGATTTCGTCATCTTCCCGCCTTTTTTCGAAAGAGCGGCCAGTTCGGCGCTGTCGGCGGGGGCGATCTCGTCCACGCCTGCAAAATGGGGGTGCGCCGCATAGAGCCTCGAACGAAGCTGGGCCAGCGAATCAAACGGCAGCTTCTTGCCGAGCACGTCGGAAAGGGCGCGAAGGATGGCCCAGTCTTCACGCGCTTCGCCCGGCGCGAAGCCGGCACGGTTGCCCTGCTGGACCCGGCCTTCGGTGTTGACCCAGGTGCCGGATTTTTCAGTGTAGGTCGCGCCCGGTAGGATCACGTCGGCGAGATGCGCCGCGTTGTCGCCGTGTGAGCCGATATAGACGGTGAAGGCCGACTTGTTGGCGAAGTCCATCTCGTCAGCACCCAGCAGGAAGAGGACGTCGGTACCGGTCAGCATTTCGGCTGCCGTCTTGCCGCCCTCGCCCGGAACGAAGCCGAGGTCGAGCCCGCCGACGCGTGCGGCAGCCGTATGCAGGATGCCGAGACCGTTCCAATCGGCGCCGATCGCACCGACGGCTTCGGCCAGCTTCACGACATTTGCCAGAACGGCAAGGCCGTCTTCGCGCGCCAGAGCGCCCTGGCCGACGATGATCATCGGATTCTTGGCGTTCTTCAGCGTCTCGGCGAACTTGCCGTTGCCGGCAACGAGTTCGGCCAGAGAGTCCGGACCCGCGCCGAGGTATTCGTAGCCGTAACGCAGTTCCGGCTGTTCACCGATCAAGCCGACCGGGAAGCCGTCCATGCGCCAGCGCTTGCGGATGCGGGCGTTCAGCACTGCGGCCTCGACGCGCGGATTCGCACCGACGATGAGAAGGGCGTCAGCCTGCTCGATGCCGGCGATGGTCGGATTGAAGAGATAGCTCGCGCGGCCGAACGATGGATGCAGCGCCGTGCCATCCTGCCGGCAATCGATGTTGACGGAGCCCAGCGCCGACATCAATTCGCGCAGGGCGTACATTTCCTCGACCGAAGCGAGATCGCCCGCAATCGCGCCGATCCGGTCGCCCGGCTTGCCGGCAACAGCTGCCTTGACGGCGCCAAATGCCTCGGCCCAGCTTGCCGGCTGCAAACGGCCGTCCTTGCGGACGTAGGGGCGGTCGAGCCGCTGGGTCTTCAGGCCATCCCAGATATAGCGGGTCTTGTCGGAGATCCACTCCTCGTTGATCTCTTCATTGACGCGAGGCAGCACGCGCATCACTTCGCGGCCGCGGGTGTCGACGCGGATCGCCGAGCCGACGGCGTCCATGACGTCGATCGATTCGGTCTTGTTCAGTTCCCACGGACGGGCGGTGAAGGCGAAGGGCTTGGAAGTCAGCGCGCCGACGGGGCACAGGTCGACGACGTTGCCCTGCAGCTCCGAAGTCATCGCCTGCTCGAGATAGGTGGTGATTTCCGCATCCTCGCCGCGACCGATCAGGCCGAGTTCGCTGATGCCGGCCACCTCGGTGGTAAAGCGGACGCAGCGCGTGCAGTGGATGCAGCGGTTCATGATCGTCTTGACGAGCGGGCCGATATACTTGTCCTCGACGGCGCGCTTGTTTTCCTGATAGCGCGAACTGTCGATGCCGAAAGCCATCGCCTGGTCCTGCAGGTCGCATTCGCCGCCCTGGTCGCAGATGGGGCAGTCCAGCGGATGGTTGATCAGCAGGAATTCCATCACGCCTTCACGGGCCTTCTTGACCATCGGCGTGGTGGTGAAGACTTCCGGCGGCTCGCCGTTCGGTCCGGGACGCAGGTCGCGAACGCCCATGGCGCAGGAGGCCGCCGGCTTCGGCGGGCCGCCCTTCACTTCGACCAGGCACATGCGGCAGTTGCCGGCAACCGACAGCCGCTCGTGGAAACAGAAGCGCGGAACTTCGGCGCCGGCCTCCTCGCACGCCTGCAACAGCGTGAAATGATCCGGAACCTCGATCTCTTTTCCGTCGACTTTCAGTTTTGCCATATCCGTCTTCCCGCTTCCGATGCACCGCTTCCGCCGTGCCAGCGCCATGTCACGCGCGGCCGGCAGCGGCTAGCCCGCTTCCCGTCCGCGTCAGTCGTTAGTCGTCCGCCGGTTCGCTCCGGGCCACTCAGCCCTTCGCGCCAGCCAGCGCCCTTGCCTGCTCCACCCAGCCATCGCGGGCAATCCGCCCGTCGAGACCGAGTTCGGCTTCGATCTTCTCCACCTCGGCGCCGGACCAATGCGCGATATCGGCAAAGCGGAATATCCCCTTGCCGTTCAGCACCTGCTCCAGCTTCGGCCCGATACCCGAAATCATCTTCAGGTCGTCGCCCCCGCCCGCATTAGGCCCGGAACCTTTCCGAACCGTTGCCGGCGCCTTCGTCTTCGCGGCGACCGGGCCGGCTTTCGCCTTCACCTTGCCCGCCGCAATTCCCGTCTTCACCGGCTCTGCCGGCAGCTCGGGCATTCCCGCCTTCGCCGCGGTCGCCTTCCGGCCCTCAGGGCTGGCGCGGCGCGGCTTGCGCTCCGTCCTCAGCGCAGCGGGCGCGATGCCTGCATCAGCTGCCCCATCTGCGTGCGGCGTCTTTGCTGACGCCGCCGGATCCGCAGCCTTCTCCGCATCCGCCTCGACCGCCTCTTGCAGAAGGGCCCTGGCGCGTTCGGCGCTTGACTGCATCGCCCCGATCATGATCCCGGCCAGATGGCTGGTCATGCCGAAGCCGATCGCGGTTGCGGCTGCCATCGCCGCCATCGGATGCGCCATCAGCGGCGGGATCGCCATCGACGGCATTTCCTTCAGCCAGGGCGACAAGCCGAACGGATCGCCGCTTTCCGCTGCCGCCGGCGGGAACTGGGTTGCTTCTGCTTCCTGTCCTGCCGGCTTCGTCATCGCCTTACTCCGCTGCCTCGAGCACGGCGCCATGCGCCATGGCGTTGTGGGTGTACTGATCGATCCGCTTCTCCATCTCGGGACGGAAATGGCGGATCAGGCCCTGGATCGGCCAGGCGGCCGCATCGCCGAGCGCGCAGATGGTGTGGCCCTCGATCTGCTTGCTGACGTCAAACAGCATGTCGATCTCGCGCTTCTGCGCATTGCCCTTCACCATGCGCTCCATGACGCGCATCATCCAGCCGGTGCCCTCGCGGCACGGCGTGCACTGGCCGCAGCTTTCGTGCTTGTAGAAGGCTGCCAACCGCCAGATCGCCTTCACGATGTCTGTCGACTTGTCCATGACGATGACTGCAGCGGTGCCGAGGCCGGAGCCCAGCTCGCGCAGGCCGTCATAGTCCATGATCGCGTCCTTCATCTGCGCGCCGGGCACGCAGGGAACGGAGGAGCCACCGGGGATGACGGCGAGAAGATTGTCCCAACCGCCGCGGATGCCGCCGCAATGGGTCTCGATCAGCTCCTGGAAGGTGATCGACATGGCATCCTCGACCGTGCAGGGACGGTTGACGTGGCCGGAGATCGAGTAAAGCTTGGTGCCGTGGTTGTTCGGGCGGCCGAAGCTCGTGTACCAGCTGGCGCCGCGACGCAGGATCGTCGGCGTGACGGCGATGGACTCCACGTTATTGACGGTTGTCGGGCAGCCGTAGAGCCCCATATTGGCCGGGAACGGCGGCTTCAGGCGCGGCTGGCCCTTCTTGCCTTCCAGGCTTTCGAGAAGTGCGGTCTCTTCGCCGCAGATATAGGCACCGGCCCCGTGGTGAACGACGATGTCGATGTCGTAGCCGAGCTTGTTGTTCTTGCCGAGCAGCCCGTAGTCATAGCACTCGTCGATCGCGGCCTGCAGCGCCTCGCGCTCGCGCATGAACTCGCCGCGCACGTAGATGAAGGCATGATGTGCGCCCATGGCGAAGGACGCAATCACGCAGCCTTCGATCAGCGTATGCGGATCGTGGCGCATGATGTCGCGGTCCTTGCAGGTACCGGGCTCGGATTCGTCCGCGTTGACGACGAGGTAGTGCGGACGGCCGTCGCTTTCCTTCGGCATGAAGGACCATTTCAGGCCGGTCGGGAAGCCGGCGCCACCGCGGCCGCGCAAGCCGGAAGCCTTGACCTCGTTGATGATCCAGTCGCGGCCCTTTTCCAGAAGCTGCTTGGTACCATCCCAGTGGCCACGCGCCATCGCGCCCTTCAAGGACTTGTCCTTCAGGCCGTAGATGTTGGTGAAGATGCGATCCTGGTCTCTAAGCATGTTTCACCTCTTTACCGCGGCTTCTTGCCGAAGACGCGGATATATTCCGCTTCACCGCCCTTCGCGAGCGCCTTGGCCTGCTTGACCCAGTCGTCGCGCTCGATGCGGCCCTTGAAATTCAGATAACCGTCCACCCATTCGCGCTCGGACTTTTTCCACGAGGCGACCTGCGCATAGGTGAAGATGCCGAGATCGTTGAGCGTGCCAGCGATCTTGGGACCGACGCCCGAAATCAGCGTCAGGTCGTCCGGAGCATCGGGCCTGGCAACGCCAGCGGGACGGTTTTTGTCCTCCAGCGACGGCTTGCCGCCCTCAGCGCGCGTGTCGCCCCTGACCTTGGCATTTGCTGCCGCGTCGGCCTTGGCGGTGGCCGGCGTCTTCAGCGACGGATCGGTTTCCTCGGCATCCGTCGTGGCGCGCGCAGCATTCGACGGCGGAACGCTGACCGCTTCCTCGGCGCTCTTCCGGGCGCGCGGGGCAGACGGCTTCTTTGCGGCCCCATCCGGCTCGCTGAGCGACGTGAGGCCGCCTGCGGGCGCCGAGTAGATGCGGTCGACCTGTGGACCGGGCTTGACGTCGGCGCCATGGCCGGCCTCGAACTGGTCGATGATCTCTTCCAGCCTTTCGGGCGTCAGATCCTCATAGCTGTCCTTGAAGATCATCACCATCGGCGCATTCACGCAGGCGCCCTGGCACTCGACCTCTTCCCACGACAACGTCCCACCATCGTTGGTGTGGAACGGCTCGGGATGGATCTTGCGCTTACAGATGTTGATGAGGTCCTCGGCGCCACGCAACATGCAGGGCGTGGTGCCACAGACCTGCACATGGGCGCGGGTTCCGACCGGCTTCAGCTGGAACTGGGTGTAGAAGGTCGCCACTTCCAGGACCCGGATATAGGCCATGCCAAGCATCTGCGCGATCTTCTCGATCGCCGCCTTGGTGACCCAGCCGTCCTGCTCCTGCGCCCGCATGAGCAGCGGGATCACGGCGGACTGCTCGCGACCTTTCGGATACTTGTTGATCGTTGCCTGAGCCCAGACCGCGTTCTCCTCGGAGAAGGCGAAACTTGCGGGCTGCACGGCCTCATCGGCCAATCGACGAACGGACATTCTTTGGCGCCTTATTCAGTGATCAGGCCGCAGCGCGTCGTCGTCACGGTGACGAACTGACAGGCATAGGCCATCTTGTCTTTCTGCATGAACACGATGTAGCGGCTGCTGGCCTGAGCGGTGCCCTTGATCTCGTAGCCATCGGCGAGAAGCCGGGCCATCGTCGACTGAACCGCCCCGCCCTCTCCGCCGGCTTCGGCGTCCTGGGCGTTGGCGATGCCGGTCGAGGCGATCATTGCGGCAAGGGCGAAGCTCAGTCGAAGCATCAGCGATCCACCTCACCGAAAACGATGTCCAGGGAGCCCAGCACGGCCGAGACGTCGGCAAGCTGGTGTCCCCGACAGAGGAAGTCCATCGCCTGCAGGTGCGCATAACCGGGAGCGCGGATCTTGCAGCGATACGGCTTGTTGGTGCCGTCGGCGACCACATAGACCCCGAACTCGCCCTTGGGCGCCTCGACCGCGGCGTAAACCTCGCCGGCCGGCACGTGGTAACCCTCGGTGTAGAGCTTGAAGTGATGGATCAGCGCTTCCATCGAACGCTTCATCTGGCCGCGCTTCGGCGGCACGACCTTGCCGTCCAGCGAGGAAACCGGACCGACCTTCGCATCGCCGAGCAGTCGATCCACGCACTGGCGCATGATCCTTGCCGACTCGCGCATCTCGATCATGCGGATTAGGTAGCGGTCGTAGCAGTCGCCGTTCTTGCCGATCGGAATGTCGAACTCGAGGTCCGAATAGCATTCGTAGGGCTGCGAGCGGCGCAGGTCCCATGCGGCACCCGAACCCCGCACCATCACGCCCGAGAAGCCCCAGGCCCAGGCGTCTTCCAGCTTGACCACGCCGATATCGACGTTGCGCTGCTTGAAGATACGGTTGCCGGTCAGAAGCTCGTCGATGTCGTCGAGTGTCTTCAGGAACGGATCGATCCACTTGCCGATATCCTCGACCAGCTGGTCGGGAAGATCCTGATGGACGCCGCCGGGACGAATGTAGGCGGCGTGCATGCGCGAGCCGCAGGCCCGCTCGTAGAACACCATCAGCTTCTCACGCTCTTCGAAGCCCCACAGCGGCGGCGTCAGTGCGCCGACGTCCATGGCCTGGGTGGTGACGTTCAGGAGATGCGACAGGATGCGGCCGATCTCCGAATAGAGAACGCGGATCAACTGACCGCGGATCGGCACCTCCGCGCCCAGCAGCTTCTCGACGGCCAGCGCAAAGGCATGCTCCTGGTTCATCGGCGCCACGTAGTCGAGGCGGTCGAAGTAAGGCACGGCCTGCAGGTAGGTCTTCGTCTCGATCAGCTTCTCGGTGCCGCGATGCAGCAGGCCGATATGGGGGTCCACACGCTCGACGATCTCGCCGTCCAGCTCGAGGACGAGACGCAAAACCCCGTGCGCCGCAGGGTGTTGCGGGCCGAAGTTGATGTTAAAGTTGCGGACGTTGTGTTCCGTCATGCCGCTTGCTCCAATGGATGCCGCACCGTTGAGATGCGCACCCCAAAATCAGTTCGTCTTCGCCTTCTCGTCGCCCGGCAGCACATAGTCCGTGCCTTCCCAGGGAGAGAGGAAGTCGAAGTTGCGGAATTCCTGCCTCAACTGGACCGGCTCATACACGACGCGCTTGACCTCGTCGTCATAACGAACCTCGACAAAGCCCGTCGTCGGGAAGTCCTTGCGCAGCGGATAGCCCTCGAAGCCGTAATCCGTCAGGATCCGGCGAAGGTCCGGATGGCCGGTGAACAGGATGCCGTACATGTCGTAGGCCTCGCGCTCGAACCAGTCGGCCCCCGGATAGACGCTACACGCGGACGGCACCGGCTCGAACTCCGACGTCGCGACCTTGACGCGGATACGAAGGTTCTGCTGCGGCGAAAGCAGGTGATAGACCACGTCGAAACGCGCTTCGCGCGCCGGCCAGTCGACGCCGCAGACGTCGATCAGGTTGACGAACCGGCACTGCACGTCGTCCCGCAGGAACGTCAGAAGCGCGATGACGTTTTCATTCGTCGTCGTCACGTTCAGCTCGCCATAGGCAAGCGTCGCCTCGGAAATCAGGTTTCCGCGCACTTCACCGAGATAGGAAGCAAGCTCCTGGAGGGCCTCGCTCATTATATACGTCCCCTGCCCTTAACGCTCGATCGTGCCGGTGCGGCGGATTTTCTTCTGCAGCAGAAGCACGCCGTAAAGGAGCGCCTCCGCCGTGGGAGGACAGCCCGGCACATAGATGTCGACCGGCACAACGCGATCGCAACCGCGCACAACCGAATAGGAATAGTGGTAGTAGCCGCCGCCATTGGCGCAGGAGCCCATCGAGATGACGTAGCGCGGCTCGGGCATCTGGTCGTAGACCTTGCGCAGAGCGGGCGCCATCTTGTTGGTCAGGGTGCCGGCGACGATCATCACGTCCGACTGGCGCGGTGAGGCGCGCGGCGCGAAACCGAAGCGCTCGACGTCATAGCGCGGCATCGAAAGCTGCATCATCTCGACCGCACAGCAGGCAAGACCGAAGGTCATCCACATCAGGGAGCCGGTCCGCGCCCAGTTGAGCAGCTCGTCGGTCGAGGTGACGAGAAAGCCCTTGTCGGCCAGCTCGTTGTTGATCTCGCCGAAAAAGGCATCGTCGCTGCCCACCGGCTTGCCGGTTGCGGGATCGATGATGCCCTTTGCCCTGGGGGCCACGAGCGTGGTGCCGGACGTCAATTCCATTCCAGCGCTCCCTTCTTCCATTCATAGATGAAGCCGATGGTGAGCACGAAGAGGAACGCCATCATCGACCAGAAACCGAACCAGCCCAGATCGTGGAACGAAACCGCCCAGGGGAAAAGGAACGCCACCTCCAGATCGAAGATGATGAAGAGGATCGACACCAGATAAAACCGGATGTCGAACTTCATGCGCGCATCGTCGAACGCATTGAAGCCGCATTCATAGGCAGAGAGTTTTTCCGAATCGGGCGCCTTGTAGGCAACGGCAAACGGCGCGATCAAGAGCGCGATGCCGATCACGAGCGCGATGCCGATGAAGATGGCGATCGGAATGTAGGAGCCAAGAAGTTCAGTCATTTTCGTCCGTCCTGCCTGCATCGGGCGTCGGAGAAACGCCGTTGGGTCGAAAGACCTGCAAGCCGAGAAAGTATGTTGCAACGCCCACGTCGTTAGCGCAGTGAGCGCCCCCGCGCAAGGCTTTGATCGGGCATTCGCCCATACATTGCGCACATTTCGTGCCATCTGCATCCGGGCACAAAATGTGAACCATCGCAGTCGCTGTGTCCGCAGTCCCGTCTCAAGTTCCACGACGGCCACACGGCCGGCGGACCGTGGGGCAGCCCGCATTCAGCACAGCGTCAGCTTAAGCGGGAAGATTGGCACCGTCCGCTCCTCGTCGAATCGTCACCAGAGGATGAAAAGAGTGAACCTGGGCGTAATACTCGTCGTGGGCCTCATCGCCGCAATCTGCGTCATTCCGCTTGTGCCGCACAGGTCTCCGGCACCGTTGACGTCGGGCCCGCATCTACAGATTCGCCCCTAGCCCGGCAGCGAATATTCTCATTACTGTTGAGAGGGAATGGCGCGAGTGACGGGGCTCGAACCCGCGACCTCCGGCGTGACAGGCCGGCACTCTAACCGACTGAGCTACACCCGCTTTTATCTTCCAAGTCCGGATGCCCGAGGCACCCTCTCGAAGCGGCCGGGGCCGTTCGATGAGCGGCTAACTAAGGGGTTCCCTTATGGGTGTCAAGCAGGTTTGAAGACAAAACGATGACGCGGCGCGAAATGTTGAAAACCGTCCGGGAGACGCCGCCGAGATACGCCGCGTACGCGCACTGGCTTGCCGGCGCTTTCACAGTCGAACCCCGCCGCCGGCAAAGCGAAAGATCGATGACAGCTTATCCACATTCTAGAATGCGCTCATAGTATGGGAGCCGTCCCGAGAAACGCCGCGGTCGCGTGCTGCGCTCCATCACACCTGCGCGGTTCAAACCGCGAGACACGGCCAGCTGCCAGACTTTTTCCCAGCGCCCATATCCTCTGCGCCGACGCGCCCGCCTCCATGCGCAGACTCCCTGCATCCGCAGGCTGGCAGACTCGCAGACTTTATGTATCTCGGTGCGAGTGGCCTGTTCGGACGCTCTCCCCAGGGGGCTGTCTATCAAAAGCCCGTCCCATCGGCGTCATCCACACCCCCGCTGCAAAATTTTGCGAAAATTATCAAAACGCCTCTTGCGGTTTCGTCCGGTTCCGCATAGATCACGGCCACCAACGCGGCGGGCGATTAGCTCAGTTGGTAGAGCGCCTCGTTTACACCGAGGATGTCGGGAGTTCGAGTCTCTCATCGCCCACCATTTATCCCTGAGAATTGGTCCGTCAGCCTCGTGAAAGCGGGGCTTCTTCGTATTCATCGGACTTGCGATGACCGCGCCTTCCCCGGTGCGTCGGTTTCCCTTCTCGTCGATCGTTCGCTGCCCTATTCTCCCGTCGACCCCAGCTTCCATGTTGAACCCCTCCGACGGCGCACGTAGTCTCGCTCCCACCGTGGCGTTGAAGGAGTGCACGATGGTCCGCGAAATGATCTTCCAGAACGGACGGCTTGCCGATGGGCAACGGGTGAATATCCGGGTTGTCGACGGCGCGATCGCCACCATCGAACCCGCCGGCGGCGCTTCCGATTCGACGCCTTCGACCGATCTTTCAGGTCGGCTGGTGGTGCCGGGATTCGTCGAGGGGCATATCCATCTCGATACCAGCTTCTACGGCGACACCTGGAAGCCGCATCGCCCCTGCACCAACGGCTTCGACGTTCGTGAGCGGGTCGCCTTCCAGGCCGACAACATGGCGAACGCGGCTCCGATGGACGTGCGGGCGCGCAACCAGCTGGAACTCTGCATCGCCAACGGCGCCACGCACATGCGCAGCCACGTCATGGTGGACGGCTCGGTCGGGCTGGAATCGCTCCGGACGATTCTTGCCGTGCGCGAGGAATATCGCGATCTCATCGACATCCAGATCGTGGCGTTCCCGCAAAGCGGCATCCTTTCCAGCCCCGGCACGCCCGAATTGCTGGACGAGGCCATCACGCTTGGGGCCGACCTGGTCGGCGGTCTCGATCCCGCCAGTTTCGACCGCGATGTCGAACGTCACCTGGATGTCGTCTTCGGCGTGGCTGTCAAACACGGTGTCGGCGTCGATATTCACCTGCACGACATGGGGACGCTCGGCGTCTTCGAGATCGAGCAGATCTGCGCGCGCACGCAAGCGCTCGGGATGGCGGGACAGGTGGCGATCAGCCACGCCTACGGGCTGGGCGACGTTCCTGAAACGGTCGCAAGAAAGACCGGCGCGCTGCTTGCGCGTTCCGGTGTATCGATCATGACGAATGCGCCGGGGGACCATGCCTTCCCGCCGGTGGCGCTTCTCAGGAGCGAAGGCGTGACCGTCTTTTCCGGCAGCGACAACATCCGCGATTCGTGGTGGCCGTTCGGAGACGGCGACATGCTGAGCCGGGCCGGCGTTATCGCCTACCGGTCCGGCTTCTATACCGACGACATGCTGGCGGCCGCCTTCGATGTGGTGACGCACGCCGGTGCCGCAGCCCTCGGCCTTGGCGACTACGGGCTGCGCGCCGGCGCGCGCGCGGATTTCGTCGTGCTCGATGCACCGCACATTCCACAGGCCGTCGTGGAGGTCCCCAAGTCGCGCGACGTCTACAAGGGCGGCCGTCTCGTGGCCTCCAACGGCACGTTGATCGCGCAATAGAGCATCCGGCAGAGCCGAATCGCTCCCGCCCCGGAGCTACCCCTCGCAACGGATGGAACCTGTGCGTCAGTTTTTCGTGACGTGCCCGAACGTCGCTGAATTCCGTTCCTCCCAACGCGAAAGGGCGCGGCATACCGGCCGCGCCCTTCCCGATTGTGCCAACGTTGCGTTTCAGCCGGCGATCTTGGCGGCGAGCTTTGCGACGTGGGCGCCCTGGAAGCGGGCGGCATCGAGCTCGACTGCCGAGGGCTGGCGGGAGCCGTCTCCGTCGGTGATGGTGGAAGCGCCGTAGGGCGAGCCGCCCTTGATCTCGTCAACGCCCATCTGCCCCTGGAAGGCATAGGGCAGGCCCGCGACGACCATGCCGTGGTGCAGCAGCGTCGGGATGAAGCCGAGGATGGTGGATTCCTGGCCGCCATGCTGGGTCGCCGACGAGGTGAAGACGGAGCCGACCTTGCCGACGAGCTTGCCGTTGAACCAGAGACCGCCGGTCTGATCCCAGAAATTGCGCATCTGCGAGGCAACGGTGCCGAAGCGCGTGCCGGCGCCGACGATGATCGCGTCGTATTCGGCAAGTTCCTCGACGGTCGCGATCGGGGCGACCTGATCGAGCTTGAAGTGCGACGCCTTGGCGACTTCTTCGGGCACGAGCTCGGGTACGCGCTTGACGACGACGTCCGCGCCGGCGGACTTCGCACCTTCGGCCACGGCATTGGCCATCGTTTCAATATGGCCGTAGGCCGAGTAGTAGAGAACCAGAACTCTTGCCAATTCAAATCTCCTGTCGCGTCTGGATTGCAGCGTTTCCGCTTGATTGCGGTCGGCGCGAAGATGTAGCAGAGAGAGCCATGACGCCAGCAGCTTGCCGGGCAACAGACTGTTCACATTCGATTGACAGTCATTGTGTCGCAGCGGCCGACCATCCCGCATCAGGAGTTTTTTCAATGGGTTCCGCGAAAATCATCACCGCCGCCATGCTTGCCATTGGCGACGAACTGCTGTCGGGACGCACCAAGGACAAGAACATCGGCCACCTTGCCGACATGCTCTTCCTCGCCGGCATAGACCTAAAGGAAGTGCGGATCGTCGGCGACGAGGAGGAGATGATCGTCGAGGCGCTGAATGCGCTGCGCAGCCGATACGACTACGTCTTCACCTCCGGCGGCATCGGCCCGACGCATGACGACATCACAGCGGACGCGGTCGCGAAGGCCTTCGGCGTGCCCTGCACGCACGACAGAGACGCGATGGAACTGCTCGGCGCCATGTATGCCCGCCGCGGCGTCGAATTCAACGAGGCCCGCCAGCGCATGGCGCGGATGCCGGTCGGCGCGCGGCACATCCCCAACAGCGTCTCGACCGCGCCGGGCTTTACGATCGGCAACGTCCACGTCATGGCCGGCGTGCCTCAGGTATTCGTCGCCATGCTGGACGTGCTGCTTCCAACGCTTGAGACCGGTGCGCCCGTGCTCTCACGCAGCGTCGCATCCCCGTTCGGCGAGGGCGACATCGGATCCCGGCTGTCGGCGATCCAGAAGGCGCACCCGGAGACTTCGATCGGCTCCTATCCGCGCTTCGACGGAAACCGGTTCTCGACCGAGATCGTCATCCGCAGCCGGGACGAGGCGCCGGCGGCGGCGGCCGAGCGCGACGTGCTCGCCATGATCGCCGATATCGCCGCGGCAAAGGCTTCGGGTTGATCGGCGTCAACGTCGATCAACCCGGCGCGCCCTAGATTGCACCCACGCGCCCTGACATCGCAGGGTTTTGAACGTTTCGATGGTCACGTTTTCGGATTGCGCTTGAATAAGGGGCGATTTGGGGAAAAGATCATGTCAGAATTTCAAGGCGTTACGGCACCGTGACCGCATGGCCCGGCGCCTTGTGAAAGAGCGTGGGTTCGAACCGGAGATCGCCATGACCTACAAGACCATTACTGCTGTGCTTAGCACTGCGGACGACGCGGAAAAGGTGACGCAGCACGCGCTTGCCCTGGCGGAGCGGCACGGCGCCCACGTGATCGGGGTGCATGCGGAGACGCCGATCGTCGTCACCATCGCCGCGCCGATGGAATTTCCCGATCCCAATGCCATCATGGAGCAGCAGGCGCAGGCACAGGCCGTCTCGCGCTCGATCGAGACGACCTTTCGCACGCTGGCGCAGCGATCGGGCGTCTCGCACGAATGGCGGCTTTTCACCGGCAGCGCCGGCTATAGCGCCAGCGGCGTCATCGACAGCGCGCGCGGCAGTGACATCGTGGTCGCCGTCCAGCTCGATCCCGCAGGCGACGGCCCCTCCCGCGCCGATATCGAAGACCTTCTCTACGAAAGCGGCCGGCCGCTTTGCCTGATTTCCGAGGCGGTTGCGGGTCCCGAGGCGCCCGGCCGCGTGCTGATCGCCTGGAACGGAACGCGCGAATCAGCGCGCGCCGTCTTCGATGCGCTGCCACTCCTCAAGGAGGCGAGCGAGATCGAGATCTTCACGGTGGACGGCCATGACGACGCCACGCAGCACGCCGCCTTTTCCGGAACGGAAATCGCCTCGACGCTGACGCGCCACGGCCTCAACGTCACCGTGAACTCCGCACGCTCGAACGGAGATACGGTGGCACATGTCATCAACCGGCGCGTCTCGGCAACGGGCGCCAACCTGCTCGTGATGGGTGCCTTCAGCCATTCCTGGCTGCGCCATCGCCTGTTTGGTGGGGTAACCAGCGCAATGCTGAAGGATTTGCGTGTTCCGGCCATCATGTCGCGCTGAAATCGCGGAAATTGCGACGTTTCATTGTGGATCGCGCAGGGGGAACGGTTTCACTCCGTTTCCCTTCGCTCATTTTATGCCCTAAAAGGCAAAATTATCCGCAATTCTGCCGGCCGCCGGCGATAGGAGCCTGCCATGTCGCTTCCCGACAAAGCCTTTCCCGTCTCCTGGGACCAGTTTCATCGCGACGCCCGCGCGCTGGCCTGGCGCCTTTCCGACAACGACCGCGAATGGAAGGCCATCGTCTGCATCACCCGCGGCGGGCTCGTTCCCGCAGCCATCATCTCGCGCGAACTGAATATCCGCCTGATCGAGACCGTCTGTGTCGCGTCCTATCACGACTACCTGTCGCAGGGCGAAATGCACGTGCTGAAGGGGATCTCGCCAGAGCTCCTGCAGAACGACGGTGAAGGAATCCTGATCGTCGACGACCTGACCGATACCGGCAAGACCGCGGCCCAGGTGCGCTCGATGCTGCCGAAGGCGCATTTCGCCGCCGTCTATGCCAAGCCGAAGGGACGTCCACAGGTGGACACCTTCATCACGGAAGTCAGCCAGGACACCTGGATCTATTTCCCCTGGGACATGGGCTTCACCTACCAGGAACCGATCGCCAAGGGTACGCGTGGCTGACGGCGCATCGTGCGCCGTCCCTTCCGATCCGGCATTTTATATGATGAAGAAGTCGCTGTGAGACAGCGACAGGTGTGGCGCGAGCTTTGCAAACTGGATCGCGCCGCCTTTCGAGCTGCCATTGGGATCGTAGAGCAGGTCGCCTGTATCGCGCTCATAGATGATCCGGTCGCGGGAGTCCTCCGCGTTGCCGGAACCATTGCTGACAAAGGCGCCCGCGCCCAGGATGCCTGGTGAGCCGAGTGCCGTAAAGACGTCGCCGTCGAGCCGGAGAAGATCCTCCCCCACCTTGAAGTCAAGCACCCTGTCGATGTTCTTTTCCGCATCCAGCCGGGTTGAGAAGACGAAGACATCCCTGCCCGCTCCGCCAGAGAGATGATCGTTGCCGGCGCGGCCGTCTATGACGTTGTCACTCGCATTGCCGGCGATGCGGTTCGACCCCGCGCTGCCCGTCGCCTTTGCATCCGCGTCGCCGATCAGCGTCAGGTTCTCGATGCCTGTGTAGTGGCCGAGCCAGCGCGTGATCGTCGAAGTGATCGTATCGCTGCCCGACGTGTCGGTCACCCGGTCGGAGCCGGCGCTCAGGACATAGGTGTCGTTACCGGCGCCGCCGATCAGATGGTCCCGGCCGCCGGCGCCGTCCAGAAGGTTGTTGCCGGAGTTGCCGACAATCGTGTTGTTCGACGTGTTGCCGTGACCGTTGATGTCGCCGTCTCCCAGCAGCCTGAGGTTCTCGATCACCGGATAGGTCGTCAGCGAGCGGGATATGGTCGAGGTGATCGTGTCGTTGCCGGCGCTGTCCTCGATCCTGTCCTTCTCCGCGCCCAGCACATAGGTGTCGTCGCCCGCGCCGCCGATCAGCGTGTCGCGCCCAGCGCTGCCGTCCAACACGTCGTTGCCGATATTGCCGGTAATGACATTGTCCAGCGCATTGCCGCGCCCCGTCAGGCCGCCCGTCCCGAGCAGCCGCAGATTCTCGATCACCGGGTGTGCCGCCAGCGAACGGGAGATCATCGAGGTGATCGTGTCGATGCCCGCACTGTCGATCACCGTGTCGCGCCCCGCCCCCAACACATAGGTGTCGTTGCCGGCACCGCCCACGAGCACATCTCTTCCCGCGCCGCCGTTCAGGATGTCGTCACCCGCAGCAAGCGGATCGGCTTCGACGGGATTAGGCAGCGTCACGTTCAGTGTGTAACGCGCACCGGCAGGCAGCACACCGTCGCCCGGGTACAGCGAAACGCGAACGTAGTAGAGGCCTGGCTTCGTCACCGTGAAGGAAATGAAACTCTGAAAGCCATAGCCCTCGTCCCCTGGGTCCGAGGCGGAATCCTCGTTCTGCGTGAGGATGTTGCCGCGGCTGTCGATCAGCTGGAGGTGCGAATCCATCGTCCCGTCGGTATCGAGGATCACCTGCCCCGCTGCGCGCACGGTGAACGAATAGAAATCCATGCTCCAGTCGCCGGAACCCGACACCTTCACCGTCGGGTTGGTCTCCGAATGCTGGATGTTGGGGTCCTGGCGCATGCCGATCGCCTTGTCCAGCAACAGCGCGGATGCGCGCGCGTCATGCCGCAGGCCGCCCGGTTCGAACAAGACCCCCGGTCCGAGATAGGCCTTGCCGGAGCGGTTGTCGCCATAAAGGATGTCGTCGCCATTGCCGCCGGACAGCCGGTCGTCACCGGAACGGCCCGTCAGTATGTCGTTGCCGTCGTTGCCGTAGAGCCGATTGTTCGCGGCATTGCCGGCAATGTCGTCCTTCGCCGAGCCGCCCCTGGCATTTTCGATCAGGGAGCGGGCGTCCCCCTCGTACTGGAGGGCGTTGTAGACATTGCCGTTGGCCCGCGCCGTATAGCCCAGTTGGGCACGCTGGAACTGGGAGACGAGCGACCAGCCACCGGGGGCGAGGTCGATGAAGGCGTCCTGATCGTAGTTGGAGAAATCGTAGGTGTCGTTGCCGCCGCCGTCCCAGACAGTGAGAAAGACACGGTTGGCCGCGCCCCCCTTGCCATCGCCCGGCGCGCCCTGCCCCTTGCCGTCGACGTACATCTCGCCAGTGTCGGGCGACCAGGTGTAGACGGTGTTGCCGGCATTGGTGGAAAAATTCGCGCCGTACAGATGCTGGACGGCGGCTATGTCGTTCATCATCAGCGTCTGCGGCGACCCGTATTCCTCGGCCGAATAGGGTGCCACCATGCCCCCGAGAAACGAGCGATAGGTCATCACGGAGAATTCGATGCTGTCGCGATCCTGGGGCAACGCCAGCTTGAAGCCGTCGATATCCGTTCCGGCATCATGGCCGTGGCTCAAGCCGAGCGCATGGCCGATCTCGTGGATATGGGTGAGCCAGGCGTAGGTTCCGAGCTGGGGCGTGCGATAATCGTTGAACGTACCGGCATAATCATTGCCGAACCAGAGATCGCCGTCGGACGCCTTGCCGGTGGTGCCGACAAAGGTCAGCACTTCCGCCGTCGGCAGGTTCGCGCCGTCGATATGGTCCGCCTGCCCGATCATGATATCGGACTTTCCGGCGGGATCCGCGGCGAGCGCAAGCCGCACATTGGAGATCTGCGTAAAGGAGCCGTAGGTGAACGGCGCAGTACCCGAGGCCACCTTTCCCTCCAGGATCGACTGGATCGCGTTTTTCTGCTGATTGCTGACGGCGCTGAAGCCGGTGACCGGGTGGCCGTAGTCTGCCCCGTAGTCCGAAATCGCATCCGGGAAGCTGTAAGTGATCCGGCCGCTCCACTGCATTCCGTAGAGAATACCGTCGATATATGGATTGCCGGTCGGAACCGACCTGATGCCTGCAGCCATGTAGCCTCCCATTCAGCATGTGAACGGGCCGGCAACTCCAACACAATCCGCACGCCATAGCCGATGCTAGCGCGGCGTGCGCCGCGGTTACAATCGACATACTCCTAATTTAGGTTGTTCTTGCAAAAAGCGACTTTGTAAAGGCACCCATCAGATATTCGGGCGGGTAGCAGGCATCAAGGTGTAAGCGGCGGGCCGCCGCAACCACATCCGCTGTCCCATGGCAAGCATGTGACAATCGCGCTGTGGCAGAGAGGTCGCAAACTACCCTTAATTTTGGCCCCTTATTTCTTGGGTTCTCCACAACTGATTGGCGCAAGCTTCAAGCGCGGCACCTCAACCGGCTGGAATTCCAGCATTTACCACATGTCCCCATTTTCCACAGGCACAGCACACAACATCTAGCGTCCACAAATCCGTCATAAACCACCCCTTGACGGAATCGGGTACCATGTCGTTAATGGTTTCCACGCTGCAACTGCGGCAGGGCGCGAGAGTTTGTAAGTCCGAGCCCTTCAATCAAAAAAATGCGTTTTGTGACCATGCGTCGAGGCGGATGAACCGTCGCCCGCAGGGGAGGTTTTTGCGCACTATTTTCTGATGGCAGGAGCAGCCAAAAGACTGGCGTAAAGAAGCTGTTAATACTATATTTAGTGTTTGCAGCAATGCTTAGCACAAGATACAGGGTGCCGCGAGAACGGGTTTCCCGAACAGAATGAACGATTTGAGCTGGCTGCGAAGAACCGCGGCCGGACATGGATATTCGCGCCCCGGCCACGGGCGGCGACAACCAAAGGGACAACGGACCATGCGCATAGAACGTCGCTTCACCAAGCAGGGCCAATCGGCCTATGCAGAGATCGAATTTCGCAAGGCCACCAGCGAGATCAAGAACCCGGACGGCTCTATCGTCTTCCGGCTTGCCGACATCGACGTTCCCGCGCAGTTCAGCCAGGTCGCAGCCGACATCCTGGCGCAGAAGTATTTCCGCAAGGCGGGCGTTCCTGCGAAGCTGAAGAGGGTCGAGGAGAACGACGTTCCCTCCTTCCTGTGGCGCTCCGTTGCCGACACCGAAGCCCTGAAGGCGCTCCCCGAGGGTGAGCGTTACGGCTCCGAGACCGACGCCCGGCAGGTGTTCGACCGTCTCGCCGGAACCTGGACCTACTGGGGTTGGAAGGGCGGCTACTTCGCATCGGAAGAAGATGCGTCCGCCTTCAAGGACGAGCTCGCCTACATGCTCGCCACCCAGCGCGTCGCCCCCAACAGCCCGCAGTGGTTCAACACCGGCCTGCACTGGGCCTATGGCATCGACGGCCCTGGCCAGGGCCATTTCTATGTAGATCCCTTCACCGGCAAGCTGACCAAGTCGAAGTCGGCCTACGAGCATCCCCAGCCGCATGCCTGCTTCATCCAGTCGGTCGAGGACGATCTCGTCAATGAGAACGGCATCATGGACCTGTGGGTGCGTGAAGCGCGCCTGTTCAAGTACGGCTCGGGTACAGGCTCCAACTTCAGCCACCTGCGCGGCGAAGGCGAAAAGCTCTCCGGCGGCGGCCGTTCCTCCGGCCTGATGAGCTTCCTGAAGATCGGCGACCGTGCGGCGGGCGCGATCAAGTCGGGCGGCACGACGCGGCGTGCGGCCAAGATGGTCGTGGTCGACATCGACCACCCGGATATCGAGGAATACATCAACTGGAAGGTGAAGGAGGAGCAGAAGGTCGCAGCGCTCGTCACCGGCTCCAAGATTGTCGCCTCGCACCTGAAGGCGATCATGAAGGCCTGCATCAACTGCGCAGCCGACAACGACGCGTGCTTCGACCCGGCCGAGAACCCGGCGCTGAAGCGCGAGGTCCGTGCGGCCAAGAAGGCGCTCGTTCCCGAAAACTACATCAAGCGCGTCATCCAGTTCGCCAAGCAGGGCTACAAGGACATCGAATTCAAGACCTACGATACGGACTGGGATTCGGAAGCCTACCTGACCGTTTCGGGCCAGAACTCCAACAACTCCGTCTCGATCAAGGACGATTTCCTGCGCGCCGTGGAAAATGACGGGGAATGGAACCTGACCGCCCGCAAGGACGGCCGGGTGATGAAGACGCTGAAGGCTCGCGACCTGTGGGAATCGATTTCCTACGCCGCCTGGGCATCGGCCGATCCGGGCCTGCACTTCAACACGACGATGAACGACTGGCACACCTGCCCGGCCGCCGGCCCGATCCGTGCGTCCAACCCGTGCTCGGAATACATGTTCCTCGACGACACGGCCTGCAACCTCGCCTCGCTGAACCTCCTGCAGTTCAAGGACGCTGCGACGAAGAACATCAACATCGCCGACTACGAGCATGCAGTCCGCCTGTGGACGATCGTGCTGGAAGTCTCGGTCATGATGGCGCAGTTCCCCTCCCGCCAGATCGCCGAACTCTCCTATGAGTACCGTACGCTCGGCCTCGGCTATGCCAACATCGGCGGCCTCCTGATGTCGTCCGGCATCCCCTATGACTCGGCCACGGGCCGCGCCATCGGCGGCGCGCTGACGGCGATCATGACCGGCGTATCCTATGCGACGTCCGCCGAAATGGCAGGCGAGCTCGGCACGTTCCCGGGCTTTGCGCCGAACCGCGACAACATGCTGCGCGTCATGCGGAACCATCGTCGCGCCGCCTATGGCGAGACCACGGGCTACGAGCAGCTGTCGGTCAACCCGGTGGCGCTCGTCCATGACGATTGCCCGGACCAGGACCTGATCACTCATGCGATGCTCGCCTGGGACAAGGCCGTCGAGCTCGGTGAGAAGCACGGCTACCGCAACGCCCAGACGACCGTGATCGCGCCGACCGGCACGATCGGCCTCGTCATGGACTGCGACACGACCGGCATCGAGCCGGACTTCGCGCTGGTGAAGTTCAAGAAGCTCGCCGGAGGCGGCTACTTCAAGATCATCAACCGTGCCGTTCCGGAAGCGCTGCGCACGCTCGGCTACTCCGAGGCCCAGATCGCCGAGATCGAGGCCTATGCGGTCGGCCACGGCAACCTGAACCAGGCGCCCGGCATCAACCCCGGCTCGCTGAAGGCCAAGGGCTTCACGGATGAGAAGATCGCCGCCGTCAACGGCGCGCTGAAGAGCGCCTTCGACATCAAGTTCGTGTTCAACCAGTGGACGCTCGGCGCCGACTTCCTGAAGGAGACCCTGAAGGTCTCCGACGCCCAGCTTTCCGACATGAGCTTCAACCTGCTCGAGCATGTCGGTTTCTCGAAGAAGGACATCGAGGCCGCCAACATCCACGTCTGCGGCGCGATGACGCTGGAAGGCGCGCCGTTCCTGAAGAACGAGCACCTGCCCGTCTTCGACTGTGCCAACCCCTGCGGCAAGATCGGCAAGCGGTTCCTCTCGGTCGAAAGCCACATCCGCATGATGGCGGCAGCTCAGCCGTTCATCTCGGGTGCGATCTCCAAGACGATCAACATGCCGAACGAAGCGACCGTCGAGGACTGCAAGAACGCCTACATGCTCTCCTGGAAGCTGGCGCTGAAGGCCAACGCGCTCTACCGCGACGGTTCCAAGCTGTCGCAGCCGCTCAACGCCTCGCTGATCGAAGACGAGGACGACGAGGATGCGGTGGAGGAACTGGTCGCCGCGCCGGCAGCAGCCCAGGCCGTGACTGTGACCGAGAAGATCGTCGAGCGGATCATCGAGCGCGTCACCCGCGAGCGCGAGAAGCTGCCGAACCGCCGTCAGGGCTACACCCAGAAGGCCGTCGTCGGCGGACACAAGGTGTATCTGCGCACCGGTGAATTCGGCGACGGCCGCCTCGGCGAGATCTTCATCGACATGCACAAGGAAGGTGCTGCCTTCCGGGCGATGATGAACAACTTCGCGATCGCGATTTCGCTCGGCCTGCAATACGGCGTGCCACTCGAGGAATATGTGGAGGCCTTCACCTTCACCAAGTTCGAGCCGGCCGGAATGGTGCAGGGCAACGACGCGATCAAGAACGCCACCTCGATCCTCGACTACGTGTTCCGCGAACTCGCCGTCTCCTATCTCGGCCGCCACGACCTCGCCCATGTCGACACCTCCGACTTCGGCAACACCGCGCTCGGCAAGGGCATCCAGGAAGGCAAGACCAACCTCGTCTCGACCGGCTGGACCCGCGGCTACAAGCCGACGCTCGTCTCCGGCGGCGAGCGCCAGCTCGGCGAACCGAAGGGTGCTGCGACGGCGGCTCCGGCCAAGGCTTCCGGCGGCGGCAACGTCACCGCCTTCGCCGGCAACGCCGCCCGCAAGCTGGAAACGGCCACTGCAATCTCGACCTCGGAAATTGTCGCCTTCAAGCGGGACTACGAGGAGCGTGCCGCCGAGCTGGCCGAAGAGATCGCGGAAGATGCCTCCGTCGAGGTCGCAACCGAAGCCGAACAGGGCGTGACCGCCCTCTTCTCCGACAAGGCGGCAGCCGAAGCGGCATCCGCCAAGGCGGAGGCGAAGAAAGTGGAGAACGAACGCCGCATGCGCTCGATCGCCCAGGGTTACACCGGCAACATGTGCTCGGAGTGCCAGAACTTCACGATGGTGCGTAACGGTACCTGCGAGAAGTGCGACACCTGCGGCGCCACCAGCGGATGCAGCTGATCCGACACCGGTCGGTCGGTGGTGGTGGTAGTCATCGGAAGCATAGCCTTTCGTTTGGTCTGAAAGGACCAAGGCTTCCCTCAAAACGCAGAAGCCCGCCAATGGCGGGCTTTCGCTAGACCAAGCCAAGGATCGGGAAATCGCTGAGAAGCTGGCCATTACGCTAAAGCTGCGAGCACCCATCCAGCACGAAAGCCGCTGATTTCCGGGCGAATGATCAAGCGGCCATCAGGGCGAACAGATATCCTGCCTCGAACAACTACTCGTCAGATGAGGCACTTCGCGCGTGTGATCGTAGGGAAGGCGGCAATCGAGATTGCGTCGTTCAGACGTTCTCAGAGACAAAAAGTCTTGCTTGGAGACCAGATCTCTTGGCAAAGCATGAGGTTTCCGAGGCCTCGACCAGATGTTGCCTAAGGATTTTGCTCGGCTCGACTGCGCAAGCGGCGCATCCGCAGGTTTTTGAGGGCTGTCCCTCGAGCAAGAACCTACCAAGACACTACGTGGTGTTTTACGAGCCTAGCCAAGCACTCGAACGGTGAGGTATTCAGGCCATTTCTGATCCGATTGGGTATGCTGCGCATCCTTGAGCGACAGGCGCGGCGGGTGGATGGATTGGCCTGCTCCTCGCCTGAACACGCCGGTTGCAACGCCGCCGTGGCGTAATTGGGGTGCCGGGGCCAAATGAATGACCCCGGCTGTCACATCAAAGAGCCCGGCCCGGATAGCGGGCCCGATTTTCATCGATCTCGGCCTTCGTATAAGGCTTGGAGGAGTCGTCGAAGCGCGTCCAACCCTCGACTTCATACGCATTGCGCCGCGCTGTGATATCAACCCAGTTCGAACGCTGCAGAATGGCCTGGGCTTCCGCCGCGCGAGCGTCCTCAACCTTTGCGGTGACCAGCGTGCCGCCCCGGCGAACCCCCTCGGCATAGACGTGGGCATCGCGTTCATCGACACCGGAATCCGTCAGCGCGCCGATCAAACCGCCTGCTGCTCCACCGACCACGGCGCCGGCTGCGGCACCTGCGGCAGTCGCTGCGAGCCAACCGGCAGCGACGACCGGGCCGACGCCAGGAATGGCCATGATGCCCAGACCCGTCAAAAGTCCGCCGACACCGCCTGCGGCCGCGCCGATACCAGCGCCAGTTGCGGCACCTTCCGCGGCATTGTCGTCATCATCCTTGTATCGTCCATCGGAATTGTTGGAGACGATGCTGATATCGTTGTCCGAAATGCCTGTCGCCTTCAGCTGCTCCACCGCGGAAGCGGCATCCGCGTAATCGTCGAAAAGACCGGTTACTGTCTTTGTCATGGGATATCTCCTCGTTATTGTTGTTGTATTCGCTACTTCGCGACGATGTTGCCCTGATAGTCGAGCGTGACAACGACTGGTTTGCCG
Organism: Pseudomonadota bacterium; assembly: GCA_023404095.1. Taxonomy (GTDB): domain Bacteria; phylum Pseudomonadota; class Alphaproteobacteria; order Rhizobiales; family Rhizobiaceae; genus Mycoplana. Next base: position 511,140 of record JAEYDD010000072.1, read on the forward strand.
TCCTTTGTCGCCTTGCCCTGCCAAACGCCCTGGTCATCGAGCTTCAACTCGGTCACCTCGGTGTACCCGGCTTCGACGATCCGGGTCTTGGCCTGAGCTTCGGTAAAGCTGTTGGCGCCTTCGACAGGTGCGGTGGGGTTCTGGTCGGACGGGGTTGCGACCGCCGGGGTGTCGCCGTCCGGATTGGCGGTCGTGGTCTGGGCGATTACGGAGGTGGCGGAGAAAGCGATGGCCGCCGATAGAAGAATTAGTTTTTTCATAGGGCACTCCAATGTGGGATCTGCAAGTGATCCTCGGAGAAAAGAACACACGAGAGGACATTAGGTTCCGAGATTGCGTCGTGATGAGCATCAGAAAAAGTGCTGGCAGATCGCGGCTTTGAATTCGTTCAGCGGTATGGGGGACCGACATTTGTAGATCAGCATTTCTTTGTCTGGTCGGACAGCTTCGACGTTCCGTCAGCACCGTACGAAGCCAAAATACGCGTCTCGCACCGCTCTTCGACATGATCGGAGCTGAACCCGAGGAGAGGACTTGCGACGCCATCCTCAGCACCCCCGATGAGGGTACCGATGCTATCTCAGGGGCGAGAGAAATCGAGCGCCCGGGCGATCCCCCTGTCGCCCCCCTGTCGAAGCAACGCACCGTCTGAAATGGCTGGCAAAACGTCCCTGAACGCCTTAACTATGCCTGCGACTGTCTCGCAGGGGTGAAGAAAGCATGGCATTGAAAGTGGCGGGCGCCGTCGAATGGCCTATCGGCGGGGGAGAGACGGGCAAGCTGGTTCGGGCGTTCAACTGGACGCAGACGTCCTTGGGGCCGATTTCGGAATGGCCGCCGCACCTTCGCATCAAGGTGAATTCCATTGTCAACTCGCCGATCCCGCAGGTCCTGATGTGGGGTGACGACCACGTCATGATCTACAATGACGGGTACGTCGAGATCGCGGGCGGGTACCATCCACGGGCGCTTGGCGGCCGCGTGCCCGACATCTGGCCGGAAATTTGGGACTGGAACAGAAAAATCCTCGAGGCAGGGTTCCGCGGCGAGGTTCAGTCCTTCCGAGATCAACCGATGGTGCTCAACCGAGCGGGCTCGCCAGAAACCGTCATATTCGACCTTTTCTACACGCCGATCTACGACGAGTGCGGCAAGGTGGACGGGGTTCTTTGCACTGTCCTGGAGAACACGGAGAAGTTCACGGCTCAGAACGCGCTCGCCGAGAGCCGTTCAGAACTCGTGCGGTTGACCAATGCGCTTCCCATCCTTGTCGGATTCATCGACCACAATCTCGTCTATCGTTTTGCCAATGACGCCTACATGGAGTGGTTTGGGCGCAACCCGGTGGAGGTCGTTGGCAGCAGCGTCAGCGACATCATCAGCCCGGAGTATCTCGAGAAGCGACTCCCTTTGCTGAAGCGAGCCCTGGCGGGCGAGACCATCGTTACCGACTCCCCCATCCTGCGTCCGGACGGCAAGACGCGACACGCGGAAACGCGTTATGTTCCTCGAAAGACGGACAAGGGTGTGGAGGGCATCTATGTCTTGATCATCGACGTGGACGACCGCAAGCGGTCCGAATTGGAGCTGGCGCGGAGCAATGGACGTTTCCGCGCGGCGGTCGATGCAATGCATGGCGTCCTCTGGACCAACAGCGCCGACGGCCGGATGGTTGGCGAGCAGCCGGGTTGGGCGACATTAACCGGACAGAGCTTTGATGAGTATCAAGGCTACGGCTGGGCCGATGCGGTCCATCCGGAGGACAGCGCCTCCACTGTGGCGGCGTGGAACGCGGCGGTGGCGGAGAAGCGCACGTTCGTTCACGAGCATCGCGTGCGACGGCATGACGGCGTCTGGCGCTCCTTCCTTATCCGTGCAGTGCCGATCATCTCTGAAACGGGTGAGATCGATGAATGGGTCGGTGTTCATACTGACATCACCGACCAACGGGATGCCGAGCGCACCCTTCTGGAGCGCTCATACGATCTCGAACGCCAGGTCCTTCATCGGCAACGCGCCGAAGAACAGCTGCGCCAATTGAATGACAATCTCGAGAGCCGGGTCGCCGAGGAAATCGAAGAGCGGCAGAGGACGGAAGCCAAGCTCCAGCGGTCACAAAAGCTGGAGACCATCGGCAAGCTGACGGGCGGCGTGGCGCACGACTTCAACAACCTCCTGCAGGTTGTCGCCGGCAATCTCCAGCTGCTGATGAAGGACGTCAGTGGCAACGAGCGGGCGGAGCGGCGGGTGACAAACGCACTTGCGGGCGTCAACAGGGGAGCGAAGCTTGCAAGCCAACTGCTGGCGTTCGGCCGGCGGCAGGCGCTCGATCCGAAGGTCATCAACATCGGGCGGTTCGTCCAGGGGATGGACGATCTGCTGCGCCGCTCTCTCGGCGAGGCCATCGAGATCGAAACCGTCATCGCAGGCGGCCTTTGGAACTGCCTCGTGGATCCGACCAACGTTGAAAACGCGCTACTCAACCTGGCGATCAATGCCCGTGACGCCATGGACGGGACAGGCAAACTTACAATCGAGGTCGGCAACGCCTTCCTGGACGACGATTATGCCCGAGCCCATGACGAGGTTGCCCCGGGACAGTATGTCGTCCTTTCCGTCACCGACACGGGAAGCGGCATCCCCGCGGAAATTCTTGATCAGGTTTTTGAGCCGTTCTACTCGACCAAGGAAGAGGGAAAGGGAACGGGCCTCGGGCTTTCGATGGTGCATGGCTTTGTCCGCCAGTCGGGTGGCCACATCAAGTTGTACAGCGAGGTCGGTCACGGCACGACGGTGAAGATGTACCTCCCCCGCGCGGCGCAAAAAGAAGATCGCGAGGTGACCGTGCAATCTGGTCCGATCGTTGGTGGCACCGAGACAATCCTCGTCGTCGAGGATGACGACGAAGTCCGGGAGACGGTCGTCGAGACACTGACTGACCTTGGCTACAAAGTGCTCAAGGCTCCGAATGCCGACGCGGCGCTGAACGTGATCGAGGCTGGCATTGCAATCGATCTCCTGTTCACGGACGTCGTCATGCCTGGAACGTTGAAAAGTCCCGAACTCGCCAAGAAAGCGCGCGAACGGCAGCCCGACCTCGCTGTCCTTTACACCTCGGGCTACACGGAGAACTCGATCGTACACGGCGGCAGGCTCGACGCGGGCGTGGAACTGTTGTCGAAGCCCTACACCCGCGAGGCCCTAGCCCGAAAACTCCGGCACGTTCTCGCCAACCGGGCTCAGCGTCATCAGGCGTACCCCCCAGTTCCGGTCGCCCCGGAGGAGGCCCAGGCCGCTCCGTCCCTGTCCCTGTCACTCTCAATTCTCCTGGTAGAGGACGACTTTCTTATCAGAATGAACACCGCCGAGATGCTCGAGGAGTTGGGCCACCGGGTGATGGAAGCGGGAACAGGCGGCCAAGCGCTTGCACTTCTCGGCAGCCAGCCGATCGACGTGATCGTTGCCGACCTTGGCCTTCCCGATATGGGCGGGCTCGCGCTCGTCGAGGCGGCGCGTGCTAAACACCCCTCGCTTGGGGTCGTCTACGCGACCGGTCACGACCGGAGCTCAGGAGACATATCCTCGGACGCCATAGTCGTAACAAAGCCGTATGGTACCAACGATTTGCGCGCCGCGATTGGAATGGCCTGGGAGGCTGTCGCCAAAACCAGACCATGAAGGTTCTGGACGGGGAGAAGTGTCAGGCTCCGGGCGGGCAAATTTCGCGGATTGTCCGCCGGACCACCCCATGACTGATCGGCTTTCCGATGAAGCGGGCACTTTCCGGAAGCTGGCCGGGATGTGGCCTGATGGCCCCGGAAGAGACGATCACACAGACATCGGGGCGATGCTCGCAGATATGGCGCGCAAGATCGAGACCATCGGTCTCGCCCGGCATCTGGATATCGGTAAGAACCAGTTTGAGGGACGGGTGCTTGCCAAGAATCGCCAGCGCTTCGTCGGCAGTACGGGCTTCGATGACCTCGAACCCCTCCTCCGCTACCATGTCCGCGGTGTCCATGCGAATCAGCGGCTCGTCGTCGACGACCAGAGCGATTGGCGGGTTGGAGGTATTGACAGGGTTTTCCATTGCCATTGAACCCGCGGGAGAAATTATGGTTCCTGTCGGGTCGCAAACATTGATGAGGAGGCTGAAACCCGACGACTGTCCATCGGCAATCAAGGTGCTTCAGGTTTATCCTGACCTCAATCTTCTCCTCACGGCTGTGGGCCTGCCAAACGGAATGAATAGACGCCAACTCGCAGATGCGGCCCATGGCACCCGGCCGGACCTCAACATGCTCGTTGCCGTTCGCAAGCGGGGCGCTGGCCCGACGCATAGGAGACGTCCCCAGCGGGAACTGAAGTCGGAGCGGCCGGTGTTTTGCTTGCACAGGTCAAATGCGCCGTGCGGCTGTGAATCTCGCTTGAAGCGGCAGAACCAACACGGGCCGTCGGCGGCGGCGCGGCACGCGTGTACCGGACACGGATCGATAGCGGCAGGAACGACCGCGTAGACGTCGTGTAGCTTTCAACCGGGGCTGCAAATTCTTCAACTTTTGATTGCATTCAATTCGTGGAGCGTCTCCTTCGAATCGCCTAGCGTCACCTCCAGTTCAAGAGGAGTTGACCATGGCGACATGCAAGGACAGGAACGGGGATATCTGGGAAATCTATGAGAGCAACGGACGGTGGCGCTGGCGCCGGACTGCGGCAAACGGGCGGATCGTCGGCGCCTCGACCGAATCATACGCCAACCGGGGCGACTGCGTAGACAATGCTCGCCGCCACGGGATGGCGTGTAATCCGGCATAGCGGAGCGAACCCCGCGCTCACAGCCAGCCGCCCGAAAATCCGGCGCGCCGCAGGCCCACGACCAGCGGCCCGCAGTGGCGCATGATGTTCCACAGGAGCTCGCTCCTGTAATTCTCGATCATCAGGACGACCGGCCCCTGATCGATGCCGAAGTGGTAGGGACTGACCCACCAGCCGGTGTGATCGTTCTCCATCGCGAAGGATCGATTGAAGGAGGGCTTGAAGCCGTAGAGCCGCGTCATGCCAAGATCCATGCGCGCGAAGTGGCTGATCGTGGGGATGACGATCTCGGGCGCGAACGGCAGCGAGGCCACGACCGCCCAGGGCGCCACCGTCCCATCGTCGGGGCCGTAGGGCGCGCCGCGGGCGATATAGTCGAAGAACTCCCGGTCGACGCCGTCGACATTTCGCTTGATCCAGCCCGGGCCGTCGGAGGCGGTGAACCCCCAGCAATGTTCACCATAGCCGGCAAAATTCATCGGGTTGCGAATGGCGTATTCCTGCTGGACGAAGGTGGCGTGCCGGCTGTTGAGGAAATAGTCGCTGTTGTGGTCGCGCATGAACGCGTCGCGGATGCCCCGGAAATCGATCCACATGTGCGACAGCTGGTGTGTGAAGAGCGGGCCTGAGTAAAGAAGTTCGCGACCGTAGATGTTCCGCCACTCATAGCTTTCCGTGTAGGCGGCATAGGAATCCGCCGGCAGCGGATGGGTCGGAGAGCCCAGGCCGAGGATATAGAGAAGCAGGCCTTCGTCGTAGCCGCGCCAGCGATAGGGAATGAAGCCGTCTTCCGGCCGCCAGCCATGGGTCAGCGTCAGGCCGCCATCGCGCGCCCAGTTCCAGTCGGCCCGCTCGTAGAGCGCGTTGGCAAGGCGGCGGATCTCGGCTTCTTCCGCCACTTTCCCATCGAAATAGGCCGCCACCGTCAGGCCCCCGGCAAAGAGGAACGCCGAATCGATCGTCGACAACTCGCATTCCCAAACCCGGCGTCCGGTCTCGATATCAAGAAAATGATAGAAGAATCCCTTGTAGCCGGAGGCGTCGGGTTCCGGCCCTTGAGGCAGGTCCAGCAGGAACTCCAGCCGCCGTCGGGCGATCTTGGCGGCAAACTTGCGGATAATGATACCGCGCTCGACGAGGACCGGAATGGTGGCAAGCGCCATGCCGATGGCCGCGATGCTGGCGGGTGCATCGGGTTGGGTCTTGTCGCGGACCAACCCGTTGTCCGGGTTGGTGCAGTGCAGGTAATAGAGAATCGTGGTGAACTGGAGACGACCGAGATCCTCTTCGGTCGGCATCCGCCTCAGTTGGGGATCGGTCGACAACAAGTTGGACATGGCCAATCAACTACCGGATGTGCTTTGCGGTTCCGTCCGGCTCGCGCCGAACAACGTCTTTCAGCGGAGCGCGATCGGCATTGCGGTGCCAGCGGTGCCGGGCGGATGGTCAGGTGTTGTCACCTTCGGTGGACGTCGCTGCGGCCGTCTTGACACCCGCCTTTACGCCCCACTTCCATCCGCTGATGGAGGGCATGTCGTCGCCGTGCTTCTCGATGTATTCGCGATGCTCGATCAGCTTAGCCTGGATGGCCTGCTTGAAATAGGCAGCGCGCGCGCCAAGCTGCGGCAGCCTGTCGATGACGTCGCCGACCAGATGGAACCGGTCGAGTTCGTTGAGGACCACCATGTCGAAGGGCGTCGTCGTCGTGCCCTCCTCCTTGTAGCCGCGCACATGAAGATTGCCGTGATTCGTCCGGCGATAGGTCAGCCGGTGGATCAGCCAGGGATAGCCGTGGAAGGCGAAGATGATCGGCTTGTCGCGCGTGAACAGCGCGTCGAAATCGCGGTCCGACAAGCCGTGTGGATGCTCTTCCGCCGGCTGCAGCTTCATCAGGTTCACGACATTGATCACCCGCACCTTCAATTCGGGCAGGTGCTCGCGCAGGAGCTGGACGGCGGCGAGCGTCTCCAGCGTCGGCACGTCGCCGCAGCAGGCCATCACCACATCCGGCTCCCCGCCCCTGTCGTTGCTCGCCCATTCCCAAATACCCAACCCCATGGCGCAGTGGCGGACGGCTTCCGGCATCGTCAGCCATTGCGGCGCCGGCTGCTTGCCTGCCACCACCACGTTGACGTAATTGCGGCTGCGCAGGCAGTGGTCAGTCACCGATAGCAGAGTGTTCGCATCCGGCGGCAGGTAGACGCGAACGACCTCAGCCTTCTTGTTGACGACATGGTCGATGAAACCCGGATCCTGGTGGCTGAAGCCGTTGTGATCCTGTCGCCAGACATGCGAACTGAGGAAATAGTTCAGCGAGGCGATGGGCCGGCGCCAGGCGATTTCGTTGCACACCTTCAGCCATTTGGCATGCTGGTTGAACATGGAATCGATGATGTGGATGAAAGCCTCGTAGCAGGAAAAGAAGCCGTGCCGGCCCGTCAGCAGGTAGCCCTCCAGCCAGCCCTGGCACTGGTGCTCGCTGAGCACTTCCATGATGCGGCCATCCGGCGAGAGGTGGTCGTCCTCCGGATAGATTTCGGCCATGTAGCAGCGGTCGGTCACCTCGAGCACGTCCTGCCAGCGGTTGGAATTGTTCTCGTCCGGGCTGAACAGGCGGAAGTTCTTGTCGCCGAGGTTCTGCTTCATGACATCGCGCAGGAACTTTCCCATCACCCGGGCGGATTCCGCCGTCGTGGCGCCGGGACTTGGAACCTCGACCGCGTATTGACGAAAGTCCGGCATCTTCAGGTCGCGCAGCAGAATACCGCCATTGGCATGCGGATTGTCGCTCATCCGCCGCCGCCCCACCGGCGCCAGCGCTGCGATTTCCGGCTTCAGCCGCCCCTCGCCGTCGAACAGTTCGTCCGGCCGATAGCTCTTCATCCACCCTTCGAGGATGCGGATGTGCTCCGGCTTGTCCATCTCGCCCATCGGCACCTGGTGCGAGCGCCAGTAGCCCTCGCATTTCTTGCCGTCGATCTCTTCGGGGCATGTCCAGCCTTTCGGCGTGCGGAAGACGATCATCGGCCAGGCGGGGCGCTTGAGGTTGCCGTTGTCGCGCGCGTCCTTCCAGATGGCGCGGATCTCGCCGATGGCCATATCCATGACGTCCGCAAGCTGGCGATGGACGTCTTCCGGCTCGTGGCCCTCCACGAAGTGCGGCTTGTAACCCATGCCCTCGAAGAATTTCTGCAACTCCTCTTCGGGAATGCGGGCGAGGAAACAGGGGTTGGCAATCTTGTATCCGTTCAGGTGCAGGATCGGCAGCACACAGCCGTCTCTGGCCGGGTTCAGGAACTTGTTTCCCTGCCAGCCGGTGGCAAGCGGCCCGGTCTCCGCCTCGCCGTCACCGACGACGCAGGCAACGATCAGGTCGGGATTGTCGAAAGCGGCCCCATAGGCGTGGCTCAGCGCATAGCCGAGTTCGCCACCTTCATGGATGCTGCCAGGCGTCTCGGGCGCAACATGGCTCGGAATGCCGCCGGGAAAGCTGAACTGCTTGAACAGCCGCCGCATTCCCTCGGCATCCTGACTGATGTTCGGGTAGAACTCGCTGTAGGTGCCTTCAAGATAGGCGTGGGCTACAAGCGACGGTCCGCCGTGGCCGGGGCCGATCACGTAGATCATGTTCAGGTCGTCGCGCCGGATGACCCTGTTGAGATGCACGTAGAGCATGTTCAGGCCGGGCGACGTTCCCCAGTGGCCGAGCAGGCGCGGCTTGATGTGCTCGCGTTTGAGCGGCGCCCGCAGCAGCGGATTGTCCAGCAGATAGATCTGACCGACGGACAGGTAGTTCGACGCCCGCCAGTAGGCATCCATAAGACGAAGCTCTTCGGCGTCGAGGCCTGCCGCCCTTCCACTCCCGCCGGCTGCCTGTTCTCTCGTCGCTGCCGTTTCAACCGAAGCCATGCCAGCCTCCCGATCAGAAAGACATCATCGTTTTTCTAAACTTGACGTTGCCAGCATAGGCGCAGGTTGTGGCAGGCCTGTGATGGCGGACGTTTCCCCCCGGTGCCGGCCTTTCGGCGCACTAGCCGGGAAAGGGATCAGGGAAATGCTCGACGACGCCCCTGACGCCGTGGACGCCCTCTGCGAGGACCCGTGCGGCCTTCCGGCATTCGGCGGTTTCCACCTTGCCCCAGAGATGCACGGTGCCGTCTGAGACAGAAACTTCGATACCCAGTCCTTCCAGGCCGGTGTTCTCGTCAAGCCGGGTGAGGATGCTTCGCCGGATCGCGTCGTCGCCGGTTTGCGTCTCGTCCTGTTTGGCAGCCAGGATTGCCTGCAGCAGATCGGCGCGGCTGACGACGCCGACCAGTTCGCCGTCGCGCAGCACCGGAATGCGCTTCACCCCGCGTTCCTGCATCATCGTCGCGACACGCATGATCGAGGCGTCCTCGTCGATGGTGACCGGGGCGGCCGTCATCGCATCGCCGACCTTCCACGAACTGCGTTTCACATAGGCGGTCGCCCGAGCCTCGGCCGGCGTCGTCAAATCCGCCTGGATACCCGCGACGCCGCTGCAGAGCTCGGTGCGCCGAATGAGATCGCCCTCGGTGATGACGCCGACCACATGCCCCTCGTCGTCGACGACCGGGAGACCGCTTACGTGATGGTCGAGCATGAGCCGTGCGGCCTGCCGCACACTGTTGTCGGGTGAAAGCCTGACGACGACCTTCGTCATCACATCCTTGACGCGCATCCGCTCCACCTCCGGCAAAGCCATCAAACCGTCATCAGTCTCCACCAACTTAAACCCGCTGGGAAGGCTGCACAACCGCTTCCTTCCCCGGCAGTCGGCCAGGGCGCCAGCCTGCCCGCCGGCAGGCGATAGGCCAAATGGCTTGCAACACGCTTCCGCGGCTTTTGTCGCAAAACCGATACATGCCGCCTCTAAAGGCTAGAACGACTCTAAACCGGGAGTCCGCGACAGCAATTGGAGACCGTCTGATGACCGAACATTTCACTCAAAAGACCTTCCCGACGACGCAACTCGAGGATGCGGACGGCGACGGACATAATCCAAGCCTGAATCCGACGATGGGCGAGATTATCGGCAAGCGGTTTTCGCGCCGCGGCTTCCTGCAGGGGTCGCTCGCCGTCTCCGCGATCGCAGCGACCGTCGGCCCCGTCGCACTCATGAGCGCCGACAAGGCGCGGGCGGCCGGCGGTTCCGCCTTCTCGTTTACCGAAGTGGAGGCCGGGGTCGACGCGACGCATCATGTGGCGGATGGCTACGATGCCGACGTGCTCCTGCGCTGGGGCGACGCGCTGTTTTCCGACTCTCCCGCGTTCGACCCGTTGGCACAGACTGCGGCCGCACAGGAACGCCAGTTCGGCTACAACAACGACTATGTCGGCTTCATTCCGATGGAAGGCTCGTCCGAGCACGGACTGCTGGTCGTCAACCACGAATACACCAATCCCCACCTGATGTTCCCCGGCCTGGTCACCATCGTCGACGGCAAGGTGAAGCAGGGAGCGCTGTCGAAGGACCAGGTCGACGTCGAGATGGCGGCCCACGGCGGCACTATCGTCGAGATCCGCAAGGTGAACGGCAAGTGGCAGGTGGTGCCGGAAGGCAAGCTGAACCGCCGCATCACCGTCAACACCGAGATGCAGCTTTCCGGTCCCGTTGCCGGCCACGACCGCGTCAAGACCAGCGCCGACGCCACCGGCCGGAAGGTCTTCGGCACGCTCAACAACTGTGCCGGCGGGGTGACCCCCTGGGGCACCTACATCATGGCTGAGGAGAACTTCCACGGCTACTTCTCCGGCGAACTGCCGGCCGGCCATGCCGAGGCCGGCAACTACGAACGCTACGGCGTTCCCGAGGGGGGCTACGAGTGGGCCAGCTTCTATGACCGTTTCGACCTTGCCAAGGAGCCGAACGAGCCGAACCGCTTCGGCTGGATCGTCGAAGTGGACGTGATGGACCCGACTTCCGTGCCGAAGAAGCGCACGGCACTCGGCCGCACCAAGCACGAGGGCGCCGAATCCATCGTGGCTGCGAACGGCAAGGTCGTCTTCTACCTCGGAGACGACGAGCGCTTCGACTATGTCTACAAGTTCGTCACCGACGGCACCTACAACCCCGACAACCGCGCCGCCAACATGGATCTGCTCGACGCCGGCACGCTCTATGTGGCGAAGTTCAACGAGGGCGGCACCATGCAATGGCTGCCGATGGTGCATGGTGAGGGCCCGCTGACCGCCGAGAACGGCTTTGCCAGCCAGGCGGACGTTCTGATAGAGACCCGGCGCGCCGGCGACCTGCTCGGCGCCACCAAGATGGACCGCCCCGAGGACGTCCAGCCGAACGGCGTCAACGGCAAGGTCTACGTGATGCTGACCAACAACACCAAGCGCAAGGCCGACCAGGTCGATGCCGCCAACCCGCGCGCCGAAAACGCCTTCGGCCACATTATCGAGATCGCCGAGGACAACGGCGACTTCACCGCGACCTCGGGCAAGTGGGAGGTGCTCTTGAAATGCGGCGATCCCTCCATCGCCGAGGTCGGTGCCACCTTCTCCACCGCAACGACGAAGAACGGCTGGTTCGGCATGCCCGACAACTGCGCCGTCGACGCTGCCGGCCGCCTCTGGGTCTCGACCGACGGCAACTCGAACAAGGCGACGGGGCGCACGGACGGGCTCTGGGCGGTCGACACCGAAGGCGACGCGCGCGCGACCTCCAAGCTGTTCTTCCGCGTGCCGGTGGGTGCGGAAATGTGCGGCCCGCTGTTCACCCCGGACGACGAAACCGCGTTCGTCGCCGTCCAGCATCCGGGCGACGGCGGCGAGGACTGGGACGGCCACGGCCGCCCGTCCTACTTCGAGGACCTCTCCACCCGCTGGCCGGACTTCAAGGACGACATGCCGGTTCGTCCTGCTGTCGTCGCGATCATCAAGATCGGCGGCGGCAAGATCGCCGTTTGATCGTTCTCCGCTGTCGCATCTGTCCCAGATTGGCCGGGTATCCCCGGCCAATCGCATTTTTCGGGAATGCGGGATCAAATCACCATCACGGAATATTGTGTCGTAGTTTCAGTTCGATAGCGCGCCGAATCTCCCTGAGATTGAGAGCGCGGCCATTCCGCCCCCCGCGTTTTCGGCGCCACAGTCGGCGTTTCTGCCTGCCGTAAAGATTGGATTCAGTCTTTTTTGGTAATTCTCCGTTAGCAATTATTCAGAGTGCTTCCCTGGCGGAACTGCCGCCATCCGTAGTTGTCTTGCGTAACGGGTTCCCATGCGTCTTTCGGCTGTTCCAGCAATCCTTCTCGTTGGCCTTGCGCTGTCCGGCTGCTCGCGCTCCGGCGTCGACGATCTCCGGGCCGGCCTGACCTCGAAGGAAACGACGAGTTCCATCGTCCGTCCCGCGGCGCCCGTTCCGGCCAACGATGTCGGCGAAGCAGACACCGACCAGCCCGGGCCGCACGAACTTGCCTGGGCAGGTCCCGTCCCCGACCAGGACCGGTTCGAGACGCTGACGCGGACGGCGGCCATGCCGACGCAGCGCCCAATGGAAGCGATAGCGCCGGTCGAACCGGCGATCATGACCAAACCCGGCAAGCGCTCACGGATCTACAGCCAGCGCTTCCGCGACGCCAAACCGATCAACTTCGGCAAGATCACGCCCCGCCATCATGCGGTCCACGGGGTCGACGTGTCGCGCTGGCAGGCAGACATCGACTGGGTGACGCTCCGGACCCAGGGGGCGAACTTTGCCTTCATCAAGGCCACCGACGGCGGGGACCATCTCGACCCGATGTTCAAGACCAACTGGCGCAAGGCGAAGGAAGCGGGCATCAAGCGTGGTGCGTATCACTTCTTCTACTGGTGCCGGACGGCGGGCGAGCAGGCCGACTGGTTCATCCGCAACGTGCCGAAAGACCCCGACGCGCTGCCGCCGGTGATCGATGTGGAGTACAACGGCGAATCGAAGTGCAAGCGCCGGCTTTCCCGCGCCACCGTCGTGGAAAAGATGCAGGTCTTCATGGACAAGCTCGAGCGCCACTACGGCAAGCGCCCGATCATCTACACCGCCCCGGATTTCTATGCGGACAACCTGACGGGCGAGTTCAAGGACTATCCGTTCTGGCTTCGCTCCGTCGCAGCCCACCCCTCCGTCCGCTATCCGAACCGCAAGTGGGTGTTCTGGCAGTATTCCGGCTCCGGCCTCTCGCAGGGTGTCGACGGCAAGATCGACCTGAACGTGTTCCGTGGCAGCGAGGCAGACTGGCACAACTGGGTCGCAGGCCAATCGAGCTGAGCAGCCAGACCTTGCCGCAACGCCGGTTCGCGTCTCGGAGCCACTAGAGAAGAAAATCCGATCCCGTGAGGTTGAGGGTTCCATTCAGCACGATCGCGAAATCCGCCTTCCCATTACCATTCACGTCGGCGGCCACCAGCGTGTCACCGTTCTTGTGCTCGTAGCGCAGCTCCCCTGCCTTCTTGTCGAAGGCCTCCCTGCCGATGAAAACGAACGCATTGTTGCCGGCCGCACCGGTCCTGGCATCGATCAGCGTCAGGTCGAGCTTGTCCTGTCCCCGGGTGAAGTCGGCGATCTTGTCGCGCCCTTCCGACTTGGCCGTCGAATCGCCAATCGCGCGGAAGACGAACGTATCCCGCCCGGCGCCGCCTCCGAGCTTGTCGTGCCCGGCACCGCCGATGAGGGTGTCGTTGCCGCTGCCACCGAACAGCTTGTCATTGCCGGTCCCGCCGTCCAGCTTGTCACGCCCTGAACCGCCGTCCATCCGGTCCTTGCCTGTGCCGCCAAGCAGCGTGTCGTTGCCGCCATAGCCGAAGATACGGTCATCGCCGCTGCCGCCGGAAAGATAGTTGTTGGCTGCGTTGCCGAAGATGACCTCGTGAATGTCGTCGTCATTGGCGATCGTCGCACGGCCTGCCGTGACCACGTTCTTGATGACGCCTCCGGACGGCGGCGTCACGATGAGCGAGAAGGTTTCGTCGCCCTCCAGACGCTGGTCTTCGACCAGATCGACGGTAACGGCCGCTACGGTCTGCCCTGCGAGGATCGTCACGGTTCCCGTCTTGCCGACATAGTCGCTGCCATTCTTCGCCGTGATGTCGGCGGTCCTGAATGCGAAGGTCAGGTTCTTCTCATGCGCCTGAGACAGATGGATTTCGAAGACGGCCTTCCGGTCGCCGTTGTCGCCCTCGTATACCGTGGGACTGGAAACGAAGGCCGAGAGATTGCTGCCGCTGCCGTTGTTGTCGTGGACGACGCCGAGCACGCGCTCGATCTTCTGATTGCCGGCAAAGCGCGCGTTCGTCGGGCTGGACAGTTCCAGCCAGACCGACTCGTCCACCTCATCCAGGTAGTCCTGCCGCACGCGAACCGAAACGAACCCGACGCGGCTGCCGGCCGCAATCACCAGCGTTCCCGTTTCCGGGGTGAAGTCGCGGCTGTTCGGCGGTGCATCGGCCGCCGACCCGACAAGCGTGCGATAGTCGATGCGCACCTCGTCATCCGTCGCCCGTGACAGGACGACGCGGAACAGCATGGTCCCACCTTCCGTCTGGTCCGCCCGCTCGATCGAAATAACCGGCTGGGACTTGCTGGTATCGTCATCCAGAACGGACGCCACACCGCTGCTGCCGGAAAAGCCATTCCTGATGGCGCTGTTCGGGGTTACCAGCAACGAAAAGAACTCGTTAATCTCCGCGACGGTGTCCTCGACGAGATCGATGGCCACGGTCGCCGTTGTTTCGCCGGCGCCGATCTTCACCGTCCCCTGCTTGGCCAGATAGTCACTACCCGCACGCGCCGAACCATCGACGGTCCTGTAGCTGAACGTCATGTCGCTTGCCTGGGCCTCGGATATGTGTACCTCGAATATCGCCTTCCGGTTTCCGCCATGGCCCTCGACCACGGTCGGGCTGGAAACGAACAGCGCGAGGTTCGAACCCGTTCCGTCATTGTCCTTCGCTACCCCGAGCGAGCGCAAGACCGCCGGGTTTCCGGCAAATGCGGCACCTTTCGGGTTGTACAGCTCGAGCCAAAAGGATTCGTCGACCTCGTCCTCGTAATCGTGGCGGACCCGCACAACAATCTCCGCCTCCGTCTGACCGGCTGGAATGACGAGGGTGTCGAGACCGTAGAGCGACGGAACGCCGCGCGAAACCGTAAAGTCCTGCGCATTGAGCGGAGCGTTGCGGGCTGTCCCTTCGATTCCGCGATAGTCAATCCGGACCTCGTCGCTCGTCGGCGCGCTCAAGCGCACCACGAAACGGGCATAGCCGTTCTCCAAACTTTCGGCACGCACAATGCTAATTGTAGGAACAGCCATCCTTCTCTCCATGAAAACGAGTAGAGACGAATTCGCCAGCCGGGCACGCACAGGCGCACCTCGTGCAGCAATTCAGCCAGACGAGCCCTTGTCAGGATTTATATTAGAACTTGCTTTATCACGAAGGCGCGGAACGCGGGATAGCTCTTCTTATCTAGTGTTGCCGAAATTCCGATAAGTCTTTGGCGGGCGATCAACTTTTCTTGCTGCGATCTTCTGGAAGTTTCGCCTCTTCAGACCCAATATATCCCTGTCGAGGTATGTTTCGTTTGCGCGAGGTGCTGCGATGCCGCGTATCGCAAGACTGCTCTGCATCCCCTTGATCCTGTCTTTCGCAACGATCGCAAATGCGGATGAGCGCGCCTTCCTGCAATCGCTGGCCGGCGAATGGAGCGGAAGGGGCACGGTGGTCATGCGGATCGGCAAGCCGGCGATCAACGTCAATTGCCGATTGCGTTCGACCGCTGGCGATGCGTCGGTCTCGATGAAGGCGACCTGTCGCGGCCTGCTCGTGGTCAACCGAACGATTTCGGCCGATCTCACGGCCCGCGGCAATCGCTACGGCGGCATCTATGTCGGGCCCGCCGGCGGGCGATCGGCGCTCACGGGACGCCGCAAGGGCAATGCGATCGATCTCGCGGTCCGCTGGAGCAAGACTGTCAATGGCGATCGCTCAGCCGAGATGATCATCGAAAAAGTCGGCGCAAACGGCCTCAGGCTGCGGACGATCGATCGCGATCCCTCCACCGGCAGGACGGTGACGACGAGCGACATCGCGCTCAGGCGGAGCTGACGTCAAGCGCCCGTCTACGACGCAGCAACTCATACAGCCCTGTCCATTTTCGGTGGCCGCCCTATGATTGAGATCGAGGCCGAGACGTGACAGGCTGCATGCATTGCGGGCGCCGCGCAGTTACCCCGTCCCGCCTCGCGATGAAAACATGGTCCGAAGGAAGTCCGCATGAACCGCAGTCCGTACGAAGTCCTCGAGGTGAGCAAGAACGCCACCCAGAAGGACATCCAGAGCGCCTACAGAAAACTCGCCAAGAAGCTGCATCCAGATCTCAACCCCGGCGACAAGCAGGCCGAGGAGAAGTTCAAGGCCGTTTCTGCGGCCTACGCACTGCTCGGCGACGAGGAGAAGCGGGGGAAGTACGACCGCGGGGAGATCGACGAAACCGGCGCGGAGACGCCGCCGCGGCAGTACTACCGTGACTACGCATCGGCCGGCGATAGCACAGGTCGATATGAGAGCGCGCACAGCTTCTCGGACTTCGGCGACGCGGACGACATCTTTTCCGGCTTCTTTTCTCAACGCGGGCGCCGTCCGCAGAGCAGCCGCGGGCGCGATGCGCACTTTTCGATGGAAATCGATTTCCTGGAGGCGGCCAACGGGGCGAAAAAGCAGATCAGCCTGCCGGACGGGCCGCCGCTCGATCTCACGATCCCGCCAGGCACGCGCGACGGCCAGACGCTGCGGCTGCGCGGCAAGGGCGAACCCGGCTTCAACGGCGGCACGGCGGGTGACGCACTGATCGAGATCAGCGTCCGGCCGCATCCGTTCTACCGGCAGGACGGCGACGATGTCCGATACGACGTTCCGATCTCGCTTTGCGAAGCCGTACTCGGCGGCAAGATCCGCGTACCGACGCTCGACGGCGCCGTCAATGTGACGATTCCGGCGAATTCGAACACCGGGAAGACGCTGCGCCTGAAGGGCAAGGGACTGCACAGGAAGGCTGGCGGACACGGCGACGCCTATGTCACGCTGCAGGTTGTGCTGCCGCCGGCACCCGATCCGGACCTCACCGCGTTCGCCGAAAACTGGGAGACCGGCAAGGCGCACAACCCGCGCCGGCACATGGGAGGCTGACATGAAAGACACCGAACTTTGCCGTTCCCTCGAAATCGAGATCACCATTCTCGACACGTGGATCGAGCATCGCTGGCTGGTCCCGGAAGTACGGGACGGGGCACGGCAATTTCATGATGCCGACCTCGCCCGTGCGCGGCTGATACAGGACCTGATCGGCCCGATGGGGGTCAACGAGGACGGTGTCGATGTCGCCATGCAACTCCTCGACCAGATCCACGGCCTGCGTGGTAGACTAGGTTTGCTGATGCAGGCTATCCGCAGCCAGGACGAAGAGATCCAGCGTCGCATCCTCGCCCTGATCGACGAGGAACCTTGAGCGGCCGCTCGCTCTATCATCATCACGCCCGGGAGTTTGCCATGCCCACGACCAAGCCCGAAAAGCCTGCCCCCAAGAGCCCGCAGCAAAAGGCGAAGGAGAAGCAGAAGGACGACGAATATCTCGACGAGGCGCTGGAAGAGACGTTTCCGGCAAGCGACCCGATCGCTCCGCCAAGGTTCGACGACAGCAAGAACTGATCGGTCGCTGGAACGGCGACGTGAGACCAGGAAGGGTGCCAGCACGCTCGCGGCGCTCCCTGCCGTGCTTCCGAGCCGTTTGAGGCGGGCGACGAGGCCTTGCCCGCCCTCCTGCCGCTTCCGCCGGCCCTTATGATTTTTTTACGGTCGGCGCGGCCTTTCCCAATCGAAATCCTATCCCCGCCCCCTCTAGATTCCTGACATCGTCAACTGGATACGATGTCATGGCCACCCATCACGAACATGGCGCCCAAACGCCGCTCAGCACCCGGACGATCTTCGCCAAGGCAACCCTACATGCCGTCGGAAGCGCGCGGCGGATGCGCCGACAACCGCAGCCCGGTGGACGGCGGGATCGCGAGCGTGAAGGCGCGCGGGTCCGCTTCGGCGTCGTCCTAGCGCTGATCGCTGCCGGCATCGGCTGGCTCGTCCTGTTCGGCTGAGCACGGGCTGCGACCATGCCGATGCACAGCAATCCGAGTACCTCTTGTCCGCCCAGCATGCGCCGTCAGCCCGGCGACGCCGATGCGCATCGCAACGAGGAGACTACCGACGCGGTGGCGTCACTGCGCCGCCGGATCGCCGCCGCCCGTGTCCTGCGCGAGCACCTCGTCTGGGAAGCAGTGCGCGTTCTGCCGGGTCTGTCCGGCTTCAGAGAGGCAGGTGAAGCCTTTGCCCGGTTCCGGCAACTGATGGAGCGCGATGATCTCGGTGGCGCGATCCTGGTGCTGGCCGCTTCCACGGCGCCTCGGCGTGAACTGCTGGAGCTTTCGCACGCAGGCGGAATCTGGAGCTGCCGGCTTGCAATGGTTGCATCGCCGCGGTGTCGGCGCCGGCGCATTCACGCCGCCCACCATCCGGACCGGGCTGCCGCCCTGCTGGCGGCCCTTGTCGCCTCCGGCTGCACCGACGCCTGAAATTACTAGGGAGTCTCCCATGTCACCATTCCATTCCCTTCTCCCGCGCGGCGCCGTCTGCGATCTGGTCACACCCTTTCGCGGCGGTGAGCTCGATCGCTTCGGCCTGCTGACCCTGATCGAGTGGCAGATCAGGAGCGGTATCTCCGGCCTGGTCGTCTGCGGCGAAGCTGGCGAAGCGCCGACGCTCACGATGGACGAACGCTGCAGCGTCATCCGGACAGCTGTGGAGGTCGCCGAGCGCACCGTGCCGGTCTTTGTCGGCTGCGGCACCAATTCGACCGAAACCACCATAGAGCTGACGGAGCAGGCCAGGGCGCTCGGCGCCGATGCGGCACTGCTGACCGTGCCCTATTACAGCAAGCCCTCGCAGGAAGGCATCTTCCGCCATGTTGAAGCGGTCGCGGCGGCGGTCGATATTCCCCTGATCATCTGCAACGCACCGTCACGCACCGCCGTCGATCTCGCACCGCGCACCGTGGAACGATTGGCGACCATCGGCTCCGTCGTCGCGCTCGTCGACTGCACGGGCGATGTCTCGCGCTTTGCCCAGACGGCGCCCGAACTGCGGACCCGCCTGCTCCACTACTGTGGCCACGAGGCGGCGGCCTGCCCCTTCAGCCTCTGCGGCGGTGGCGGCACGTTTTCGATCGCCGCGAATGTCACGCCGCGCCTGACCTCGGCGCTTCAAACCGCGCTGCGCACCGGCAATGTCGACGTCGCCTATGCCCTGCAGGAGCGCCTGACCCCGTTGTTGACCGCACTGGAAGCGGAAAACGTGGTCGCCTGCGCGAAGGACGCCCTGTCGTTCGTCCTCGGCCTTTCGCCCGAAGTGCGGCTGCCGCTGACACCGCCCTCACTCGAGGTGCAGAAACACTTGCGCCGTGCGGTCGCCGCCTTGCCGGAACGTGCCGAACTCATGAGCCGGACGGCCTGATCCATGATTAGCCCCGAGACCGAACCGGCAGCCACAGAAGCGCCGCTACCGAAATCCCCTCCGCCCGGCCAGGGACCTGGTTCGGCGCCGAGCCCGGGAATGCTGGCTTTGCGCCACATCGGCCTGCGGCTCGGCATCACGATCCTGATCGCCGGCGCCATACAGCTGATCGGGCACTGGTCGGCAGATTAACACCATCGTCAACAAAGGAAATCCGCATCATGGGTAGTCGAACGCACCGTCTGCATGTCCCCACCAGGCCTGCCCGGTTCACGGTCGGGCGCGACCATCACGGCTGGTGGGTCGTGCAGGACAAGCTCGGCAAGGTCGGTGGTCTCTTCGCAAGCGAAGACGCCGCCATGCATTTCGCCAGGGACGAGAGCGACCGCAATCCCGCCGCCGTCTGCCGCGCGCCGGAGGGCCTTTCGGTTGAGCTGGAAAACCTCTCGCGGCGGGCGCAGCGCCCGCGGCAGCGCAAGGTGCGGCAGACGATGGTCCTCAATCCGGCAAGGGGCTGATCCCGCCGCTGCCTTGCGGTGTGCACGTCGTCAGTTGCCGCCGGCCAGACGCGCACGATCGACTTTCAGCGCCCGGCACCAACCGATCCTTAACCGCTGCCATGCATTATGGCGGCGGACCAAGGCAGACAGGACGGCAATGGCGCAGACCTCCATCCCCTATACACACTACGATCTCCAGGACATCCGCGAGGGTGTCGTCATCGAGATCACGCTGTCGGCGATTGCCAATGTCAGGCTGATGACGCATGCCGATTTCGACCTGTTCAAGAATGCCAGAAAGCACAAGTTCGTCGGCGGTGTCGCGAAAAAGTCGCCCATCCGCCTGAAGATCCCGAAGGATGCGCACTGGCACGTGGTCATCGACATGGAAGGCCACAAGGGCACGGTGGAATCGTCCATCCGCGTCGTGCCGAAGCCGAAGGCACCGGCCGGCCCGCGGTTTTCCCCGCCCTCCCGGCAGTCCGCCCAACGGTGAGAAAACCGGCCCGACGCATTTCCTGGCGGGTCAGCCGTTGCGCTCGCGCCTCAGCTTGGCCCACCAGTCCAGCCGCTTGCGGATATCGCGCTCGAAGCCGCGCTCCGGCGGATCGTAGAAGGTCTGTCTTCCCATCTTCTCGGGGAAATAGTCCTGCCCGGAAAAGGCATCCGGCTCGTCGTGGTCGTAGCGATAGCCTTCGTTGTAGCCCTCGCTCTTCATCAGCTTCGTGGGAGCATTCAGGATGTGCTTGGGCGGGAGCAGCGAGCCGTTTTCCTTGGCCGCGCGGGTGGCGGCCTTGTAAGCATTGTAGACGGCGTTCGATTTCGGCGCCGTGGCGATGTAGACGCAGGCCTGCGCGAGCGCCAGTTCCCCTTCCGGCGAGCCCAGGAAATCATAGGCGTCCTTCGCCGCGTTGCAGATGACGAGCGCCTGCGGATCGGCAAGCCCGATGTCTTCCACCGCCATGCGCACCAGCCGCCGGCCGATGAACAACGGATCCTCACCGGCATCCAGCATACGGCAGAGATAGTAGAGGGCCGCATCAGGATCTGAGCCGCGAACCGACTTGTGCAGCGCCGAAATCAGATTGTAGTGCCCGTCCTGAGCCTTGTCGTAGACCGGCGCCCGGCGCTGGACGATGCGAAAAAGCGCGTCCTGGCCGAAAGTCTCGCCCGGACGCGCCGCCCGCCAGACCTCTTCGGCCAGGGTCAGCACGGCGCGGCCATCGCCATCGGCCATGCGGATCAGTGCGGCGCGGGCATCTGCCTCCAGCGGAAGCGGCTTTTCCTCGGTCGCCTCGGCGCGCTTCAACAGTTCCTCGAGGCTTGATTCGTCGTGCGACTTGAAAGTCAGCACGCGCGCGCGGGACAGAAGCGCGGCATTCAGCTCGAATGACGGGTTCTCGGTCGTCGCACCGACGAGAATGATCGTGCCGTCCTCCATCACGGGCAGGAAACTATCCTGCTGCGCACGGTTGAAGCGATGGATCTCGTCGACGAACAGAAGCGTCTGGCGCCCGCCCATGCGACGCTGGCGTGCAGCGTCGAACACTTTCTTCAGGTCGGCCACGCCGGAAAAGATCGCCGAAATCTGTTCGAAGGCGAGCCCTGCCTCGCCGGAGAGCAGCCTTGCCACGGTCGTCTTGCCGGTACCGGGCGGTCCCCAGAAGATCATCGAGCCGAGGGAGCCGGACGCGATCATGCGCGACAGCACCCCGTCCTCGCCGGTCAGGTGCTCCTGCCCCGCAACCTCCTTGAGCGACTGAGGGCGAAGCCGGTCGGCCAGGGGCCGCCTGCCTGCCATGCCCGGGGGTTCGGACGGGGCAAAGAGATCGCTCATCGGAAGAACTGCCGGATGCGCTGGCCGTCCCGCTCGATCTCGACCCGCCATACGGAGGGATCGTCGGCAACGAGACCCTCCAGAACCTCGGTGGAGGCAACGGAGGCGCCGTTGAGCTCGATGATGATATCGCGCGGCTGCAGGCCTATGCGGGCGGCGGGCGAGCCGCGGTTGACATCGGTCACGACCACGCCGACCGAGCCCGCCGGCATGCGCAGCTCGTCGGCGACGCGCGGTGACAGATTGGCGACCACGGCGCCGGAGAACGGGTTGCGGCCCTCGATCAGCCTTTCGTCGCGCGGCGTGGTTTCCGGCGGACGGTCGAGTGCGATCGTCAACTGCTCTTGCCTGCCGCCGTCGCTGACGGTCAGCTTTGCCGTTCCCCCGATGCCGACCGTCGCCAGGCGATAGCCGAGCGCGTCTGGGTGTTCAACGGCGATGCCGTTGACCGCAAGCACGACATCGCCCGGCTTCAGCCCGGCCTTCTCCGCAGGGCTTGCCGCAAGAACTTTCGAGACGAGCGCGCCGCGGGCCTTGTCCAGGCCAAGCGCCTCGGCCACGTCGGAGGTGACGGCGTCGAAAGTCGCGCCGACGAAGGGCCGGTCGAAGGTGGTGTTCCCGCCGATGGCGCTTGCGACGAAGACCTTCACGAGATTGGCCGGGATCGCGAAACCTACGCCGTTCGACCCGCCGCCGCGGGAAAAGATCGCGGTGTTGATGCCGATCAGCTCGCCCTTCATGTCGATCAGGCCACCGCCGGAATTGCCGGGATTGATCGAGGCGTCGGTCTGGATGAAGAAGCCGAAATCGCCGGCCTTGACCTGATTGCGCGCCAATGCCGAGACGATGCCACTCGTGACCGTCTGGCCGACGCCGAACGGATTGCCGATTGCAAGCACGAGATCGCCGACCTCGACGGCGTCGCTGTCGCCAAGCGGCAACGCGTCGAACGTCTCCCTGGCCTGGATCTTCAGGACGGCGAGATCGACGCGATCGTCCTTGAGCAGCACCGTGCAGGGATACTCGCGGCCGTCGCTGAGGGCGACCTTGATATCGTCGGCGCCTTCGATCACGTGATTGTTGGTCACCACGATGCCGTCCTTGCCGACGATCACACCGGAGCCGAGCGAGGATTGCTTTTGCGTCCGGTTCGGCATGCGCTGGCCGAAGAACTCCTCGAAGAAGGGATCGTTGAACGGCGAACGCCGCTCGACGACGCGCTCCGCATAGACGTTTACCGTCGCGTTGGCGGTTTTCTTGACCAACGGCGCGAAGGAAAGCTGCATCTCCATCTGCGAGGCGGGAACGGTCTTGTCCTGGGCGATGGCGGGCGAGGTGACGGTGAGCAGCAGGAGGGTTGCAGTAGCGAGGCCTTGGCCGAATTTCATCAAAGATTCTCCCTTTCGTTGCCGCCACGTTCAGATAAGATTTGGCGCGAAAAAAGGCAAATGCGCCAAGGCCGGAGAACCGAAAATTCGGTCACGCGGCGCGCACGAAATCGTGCTTTTCAATCCTCTGTCGCCAATGCTGAAACTTTGGTGTCATCTGACCCGTTCAAGGCCCGAAGCCTTCCTTTCCTTTGAGGAAATCACCATGACAGCCTACCGTCCGCCCAGGATCAACGCCCGCGAAATCACGCCGGAAAGCCTGTTTCTCAACCGACGCCTGTTCATGACGGCGACTGCAGGCGGCCTGCTTGCAGCCGGTGTCACCAGGGGGGCGCACGCGGCGCAACTGAACGCTTCGCCTTCCAGCTACAGGCTCGATGAGTCGCTGACGCCGGAAAAGGACGTCACGAGCTACAACAATTTCTACGAATTCGGCACGGGAAAGGACGACCCCGCCGCCAACAGCGGAAACTTCAAGCCGTCTCCCTGGACGATCAAGGTCGAGGGAATGGTGGCAAAGCCGCGTGAATTCGGTCTCGAGGAACTGATGGCGATGCCGCTGGAAGAGCGGACCTACCGCATGCGCTGCGTCGAGGCATGGTCCATGGTGATTCCCTGGATCGGGTTTCCCTTGGCAAGCCTCCTCGACAAGGTCGAGCCGCTCGGAAGCGCCAAGTACGTAGCCTTCGAGACGGTGGTGCGGCCGGAACAGATGCCGGGGCAGTCGGGATACTTCCAGCCCTTGCCCTGGCCCTATGTCGAGGGACTGCGGCTCGACGAGGCTCGCCACCCGCTGACGATCCTCTCCGTCGGCCTCTACGGCAAGACGCTGCCGAACCAGAACGGAGCGCCGGTCCGCCTGGTCGTGCCGTGGAAGTACGGCTTCAAAGGCATAAAGTCGATCGTGAAGATCACGCTGACGGAGAAAGAACCGCCGACGACCTGGAACCTCTCGGCGCCCAACGAATACGGCTTCTATGCGAACGTCAACCCGGCCGTCGACCATCCGCGCTGGAGCCAGGCCACGGAGAACCGGATCGGCGAAGGGGGCTTCTTTGGCGGCAGCCGGCGCAACACGCTGCCATTCAACGGCTATGCCGAAGAGGTGGCCGGCCTCTATGCCGGCATGGACCTCGTGAAGAATTTTTGATCATGGCCGCGCTTCCGGCCCTACCCCGCAGGTATCACGGCGCCTCTGTCTGGGCGCTCTATGCGCTCGGCTTCATCCCAGCCGTCTCCGCCTTCTATCTCGGCGCAACCGGACAGCTGCCGGGAAACGCCATCAAGGAATTCGAGCACCTGCTCGGCATTTGGGGCTTACGCTTCCTGATCGCGACGCTGTGCATCACCCCGATCCGCGACCTCTTCGGCATCAACTGGATCCGCTACCGACGGGCGCTCGGGCTCCTGGCGTTCTGGTACGTGGTCATGCACTTTGCGACCTACATGATCCTCGACAAGTATCTGGATTTCGCCTCGGTCGTCACCGATATCGCCAGACGTCCCTTCATCACCATCGGCATGGCGGGCCTCGTCATGCTGATCCCGCTCGCGCTGACGTCGAACAACTGGTCGATCCGAAAGCTCGGGCCGCGCTGGAACAGGCTGCACAAGCTCGTCTACGTCATCGCGGCGGCGGGTGCGCTGCATTTCGCGATGTCGGTGAAGGTGGTCGGGCCGGAGCAGATGATCTATATCGCGCTGGTTGCGGCGTTGCTCGTCTGGCGGCTGGTTCGCCCGAGGTACAATAAATGGCGGCGCGAGGGCGCGCGGCCAAACTTTGGCGCCGCGCAGTAGGACCGCCGGGGCATCCCGCACACCGTCGCCCTCAGCCGCCTGCGGAGCGAACTGCCCCTCATTCACCTGCCTGCACCTTCTCCACGCCTGCGGGACAGGGGGCAAGGTCAGGGGCTGTATCTGCCCGACGTGACGATGAGGGCGACGTTCCGGCGTTCTGTTCCCGCCCCGAGGCTTTCCAGCGTATCGCAAACAGGAAAAAGGCCGGGCGCTTTCGCACCCGGCCTCTTCCATTCATTCCGTTGCCCGAAAATCAGGCGGCTTCGGCAGCAGCCTCGGCTTCGACGCGGGCCTTGTCGGCGGCGCCCTTGGCGGCGACGTCACGGTCGACGAACTCGATGACGGCCAGCGGGGCGTTGTCGCCCGTGCGGTAGCCGGCCTTCATGATGCGCAGGTAGCCGCCGTTGCGGGTGGCGTAGCGCGAAGCGATCGCATCAAACAGCTTGGAAACGACGGCGGCGTCGCGGATCTGCGAGATCGCCTGGCGGCGAGCGTGCAGGTCGCCGCGCTTGCCGAGGGTGACGAGCTTTTCGACGATCGGGCGAATTTCCTTCGCCTTCGGCAGGGTGGTGACGATCTGCTCATGGGTGATGAGCGAAGCAGCCATGTTGGCGAACATCGCCTTGCGGTGGCTGGCGGTACGGTTCAGCTTGCGGCCGGCTTTCTGGTGGCGCATTGCTATTCTCCTTCAATGCAGGGCTCCCGATCTCGCATCGGTCCTGCCGTTTCCTGGCACATACAGGCGACCTGCCTGCTGTCTGACGGGGAAAGGCAGCGGCATTACCCTGCCTTCGGTTGCTTTCAATCGGCGCGACGTGCGAGCGGCAAGACCGCCCGCACGCTTTCTCGTGCCGCTCAGTACTGGTCTTCGTAGCGCTTGGCGAGATCTTCGATGTTCTCGGGCGGCCATGCCGGCACTTCCATGCCGAGGTGCAGGCCCATGGAAGCGAGAACTTCCTTGATCTCGTTCAGCGACTTGCGACCGAAGTTCGGGGTCCGGAGCATTTCCGCTTCCGTCTTCTGGATCAGGTCGCCGATGTAGACGATGTTGTCGTTCTTCAGGCAGTTCGCCGAACGGACCGAAAGCTCCAGCTCGTCGACCTTCTTCAGAAGCGCCGGGTTGAACGCCAACTCGGTGACCGACTCTTCTTCGGCTTCCTTCTGCGGCTCGTCGAAGTTGACGAAGACCGACAGCTGGTCCTGAAGAATGCGGGCAGCGAACGCGATCGCGTCCTCACCCGTGACGGAGCCATCGGTCTCGATGGACATCGTCAACTTGTCGTAGTCGAGAACCTGGCCCTCGCGGGTGTTTTCGACCTTGTAGGACACCTTCTTGACCGGCGAGTAGAGGCTGTCGACCGGGATGAGACCGATCGGCGCGTCTTCGGCGCGGTTGCGGTCAGCCGGCACGTAGCCCTTGCCGTTGTTGACGGTGAACTCCATGCGGATCTCGGCGCCCTCGTCGAGCGTGCAGATCACGTGGTCCGGGTTCAGGATCTCGATATCGCCGACCGTCTGGATGTCACCGGCGGTGACGACGCCCGGGCCCTGCTTGCGCACGACCATGCGCTTGGAATCGTCGCCATCCATCTTGATGGCGATTTCCTTGATGTTGAGCACGATGTCGGTCACATCTTCCCGGACGCCCGGGATCGAGGAGAACTCGTGCAGAACGCCGTCGATCTGCACTGCGGTGACGGCAGCGCCACGCAGCGACGACAGCAGAACGCGGCGAAGCGCGTTGCCGAGGGTCAGACCGAAGCCGCGCTCGAGCGGTTCCGCCACGAGGCTCACCTTCGTGCGGCCCGACGAGGCGAACTCGACCTTGTTCGGCTTGATCAGTTCCTGCCAGTTTTTCTGGATCATATCTTTTGCCTTCCGTTCGCCACCACCATCCAATCGTGGCGGCCGAGCCTTGAAGAGCCGTCGGCGCGAGAAGCGCGCCAGCCGGCATGACGATTGCGAATGATCAGACGCGGCGCTTCTTGCGCGGACGGCAGCCGTTGTGCGGGATCGGCGTGACGTCGCGGATCGAGGTGATCATGAAGCCGGCGGCCTGCAGTGCGCGCAGAGCCGATTCACGACCGGAACCCGGGCCGCAGACTTCGACTTCGAGCGACTTCATGCCGTGCTCCTGAGCCTTCTTGGCGCAGTCTTCAGCAGCGATCTGGGCAGCGAACGGGGTCGACTTGCGCGAACCCTTGAAGCCCTTTGCACCAGCGGACGACCAGGCAATCGCGTTGCCCTGTGCGTCGGTGATGGTGATCATCGTATTGTTGAACGACGAATTGACGTGAGCAACACCGGAGGTGATGTTCTTGCGTTCGCGACGGCGGACGCGTGCGGCTTCCTTGGCCATGGGTATTCCTTTCGTTGATCTCTACACCGCCGTAGTTCCAGCGGCTCCACCGGGTGGGAGCATTCTCGCCCCTGCCCTGATTGTGTTATGTGCACGTCACCTTCGAAGGCTACCGTGCGGCGATATCGTCACTGCCGTAACGCCAGCAGCTCCACCGACCGGGACGACCATGAAAACGGTCACCGCACATGCGGTCCAGGCCCCGTTCGAAACTCAAAAGAGGCCGGCGCAAACGCCAGCCTCCAAATCTCCCATATCGGGAAATTACTTCTTCTTGCCCGCGATGGCCTTCGCCGGACCCTTACGGGTACGGGCGTTGGTGTGCGTGCGCTGGCCACGAACCGGCAGGCCGCGACGGTGACGCAGGCCACGGTAGCAACCGAGGTCCATCAGACGCTTGATGTTCATCGACGTCTCGCGGCGCAGGTCGCCTTCGACCTGGTAGTCGCGGTCGATCGCTTCGCGGATCGACAGCACCTCGGCGTCGGTCAGCTGATGGACGCGACGGTCAGCGGGAATGCCGACCTTCTCGATGATTTCCTGTGCAAACTTCGGACCGATCCCGTGGATGTAGGTCAGCGCGATGACAACGCGCTTTGCAGTCGGGATGTTGACGCCAGCGATACGAGCCACGCCTGTTCTCCTTGCTTCCAGTTGCCATCCGGCAAGTGGGTTTCTTCGTCATGCGACCCTGCGGCCGCGCGTTCAATTTCGAGGTTCGGGACATGTCAAAAGCGACCGCCTCCGGATCTCGTTCTTGTCGAGAAATCCGCGCCGATCGCTAGCTTGTCGCGAGTTGGCGCTCTCTTAAGAGGAATCGGCCGGAAAAGTCAACCCCGGCCGCTCCGAATGACAGATTAATGGCCTTAAGCCAGGATCCTGCCGATCTGTTCCGTCACCACCTTGACGTCGGCCATGCCGTCGACCGTCTTCAGCATTCCGGTCGAGGAATAGTATTCCGACAGCGGCGCCGTCTTCTCGCGGTATTCCGTCAGCCGCCGCTTGAAGGCTTCGGGGTTGTCGTCGGAGCGGACGTTACCGCCGGCCGCGATCGTCTCGGCCACGCGGTTCTCCATCCGCTTGACCAGCGCTTCCTCGTCAACCTTGAGCTCGATGACGGCGTCGAGGCGAAGCCCCTTGCCGGCGAGCATCTCATCCAGCGCCCGCGCCTGTGGCACGGTACGCGGATAGCCGTCGAGAATAAAACCGTTGCGACAATCGGCCGAATCGATTCGATCGGACACGATTTCGTTGACGATCGCATCGGAGACGAGCTGTCCGGCATCCATGACCGCCTTCGCCCGCTTGCCGACCTCCGTCTCAGCGGCGACGGCGGCGCGCAGCATGTCGCCGGTGGAGAGCTGGGGAATGCCATGCCTCTCCGTCAGGAGCTTTGCCTGCGTGCCCTTGCCGGCACCCGGCGGCCCCAAGAATATCAGTCTCATCGTCCCCTCTTTCCTCCACGCAACTTAGACTTCTTGATCAGCCCTTCATATTGCTGGGCAATCAGATGACCCTGAATCTGTGCTACAGTATCAAGGGTCACGCTGACAACAATCAAAAGCGACGTACCACCAAGGTAGAACGGCACGCCCGTCTGCGCGATCAGGATTTCCGGAAGGATGCACACGAATACCAGGTAGATGGCGCCGAGCACCGTGATACGGGTCAGCACGTAGTCGATGTATTCCGCGGTGCGCTCGCCCGGACGAATGCCCGGAATGAAGCCACCATGCTTCTTCAGATTGTCCGCCGTGTCCTTCGGATTGAAGACGATGGCGGTGTAGAAGAAGGCGAAGAAGGCGATCATCGCGGCATAGAGCGCCATGTAGAGCGGCTGGCCGTGACCGAGCGCGGCAATGATCGTCGTCGCCCAGCCGGGCAGTTCCGTCGTGTTGCTGAACCCGGCGAGGGTCGCAGGCAACAACAGCAGCGAAGAGGCGAAGATCGCGGGAATGACGCCGGCGGTGTTGAGCTTCAGGGGCAGGTGCGACGTATCGCCCTGGAACATCCGGTTGCCCACCTGGCGCTTCGGATACTGGATCAGCAGGCGGCGCTGGGCGCGCTCGACGAAGACGATCAGCGCAATCACGCCAACGGCCATGACGACGACGGCTGCGATCACGCCGAACGAAAGCGCGCCGGTGCGGCCCAGCTCGAGCGTTCCAGCCATGGCGGTCGGCAGATGCGCGACGATGCCGGCGAAGATGATCAGCGAGATGCCGTTGCCGATGCCGCGCGAGGTGATCTGCTCACCAAGCCACATCAGGAACATGGTGCCGCCGAGCAGCGAGATCACGGTGGAAATGCGGAAGAACCAGCCCGGATCAACGACGAGCCCCTCCCCGCCCTCTAGACCGACGGCAATGCCATAGGCCTGCAGAGTGCCGAGCAGCACCGTGCCGTAGCGGGTGTACTGGTTGATGATCTTGCGGCCCTGTTCGCCTTCCTTCTTCAGCTGCTCGAGCGCCGGAACGACCGACGTCATAAGCTGAACGATAATGGAGGCGGATATGTAGGGCATGATGCCGAGCGCGAAGATCGCCATGCGCTCGACCGCACCGCCCGAGAACATGTTGAACAGGCCAAGAATACCGCCGCTCTGGCCCTGGAAGGCGCGGGCGAAGGCATCGGCGTCAAGGCCGGGAAGCGGAATGTAGGTGCCGAGACGGTAGACCAGCAGAGCGCCCAGCGTGAACCAGAGGCGCTTCTTGAGATCCTCGGCCTTGGCGAAGGTCGAAAAATTGAGATTGGAGGCGAGTTGTTCCGCTGCCGATGCCATGCGTTTCTCCGCGTAACCATGCCCGGGAAGAGGCCGGAGTGCCGGACCCGGGCTATGGCTGAACCGTTGCAGCGCGCGTTCTCGCGGAAGGCCTTCCGTTCAAAGCGCACGCTCTAAAATTTCCCCCCGGCCTTGCCAGGGCAAAGCAGGCGGCACGGAGGGTAAACCGGGCGAAACCTCGATTGTCAAGCAATCCGACCCCTCGCCCGGTCGAAACTCCCCGGAAACAGGCAGCGGACTTTCCCCCGCCCCTGCCGAATTCCTTAAAGCCAACCGGATCTAAGGAATTGGGCAGCGCTCTCCCAAACCATGGCGCGACCATTTGCCCCCTCGGGACAGGTTCACATATGGGAGCGAAAACGCCCGGAGTGAAGCACCCCGGGCGCAGAAAATCCGAATGGATTATTCGGCAGCAGCCGAAAGCAGCTTGATGCTGCCGCCAGCCTTTTCGATCTTCTCGATGGCAGCCTTGGAAGCGCCAGCGACTTCGATCGTCAGCTTGGCATTCAGCTCGCCGTCGGCGAGGATGCGAACGCCATCCTTCGGGCGACGGATGACACCGGCTGCCTTCAGGGCAGCAGCATCGACGGTCGCCTTCGGGTCGAGCTTCTTGGCATCGATCGCGGTCTGCAGGCGCGCCAGCGAAACGGTGACGAACTCAGATGCGAAGATGTTGTTGAAGCCGCGCTTCGGCAGGCGACGATAGATCGGCATCTGGCCGCCCTCGAAGCCGTTGATCGCGACGCCCGAACGAGCCTTCTGACCCTTGACACCACGGCCGCCGGTCTTGCCGGAGCCGGAACCGATGCCGCGACCGACGCGCTTGCGGTTCTGGGTAGAACCTTCGTTGTCCTTGATTTCGTTCAGTTTCATGATCTTATCCCCCTCACTTCTCGTCGACGACGCGAACGAGGTGCTGGACGGCACGGATCATGCCACGAACGGAAGGCGTATCTTCCAGCGTGCTGACCCGGTGCATCTTGTTGAGACCGAGGCCGATCAGCGTCTGGCGCTGAATGGCCGGGCGGCGGATCGGCGAACCGATCTGCTCGACGGAGACCGTCTTCTTTGCAGCTTCTTTCTTAGCCATTGGTCAAGCTCCCTTATTCTTCGGAAGCGACGCCGGCGGAAGCGCGGCGGGCCTGCAGCGTTGCATACTTCAGGCCACGCTGTGCAGCGATGTCCTTCGGATGCATCTGGCTCTTCAGCGCGTCAAACGTCGCACGGATCATGTTGTAGGGGTTCGACGAACCGGTCGACTTGGCGACGACATCGTGGATGCCGAGCGTTTCGAAGACGGCACGCATCGGGCCACCGGCGATGATACCGGTACCGGCCTTGGCCGAACGCAGGAGAACCTTGCCGGCGCCGTGGCGACCCTGCACATCGTGGTGCAGCGTGCGGCCCGAACGCAGGGGAACGAAGATCAGTTCGCGCTTGGCAGCTTCGGTAGCCTTGCGGATCGCTTCCGGAACTTCACGGGCCTTGCCGTGACCGAAGCCAACGCGGCCCTTCTGGTCACCAACGACGACGAGGGCTGCAAAGCCGAAACGACGGCCGCCCTTCACCACCTTGGCGACGCGGTTGATTGCTACGAGCTTGTCGACAAATTCGCTGTCGCGCTCTTCACGGTTCTGGCGATCCTCGCGAGAACCCCTTCTTTCTTGTGCCATTGTCCTTTTCCTTTTTCTTTTCCGGGTGCAATCGGCAGATTGACAAAAGTCGCCTGCCCTTTCTTGGGCAAGCGACCGGTACCCACTGACCGAATGTGGCGGGCCTGAAGCCCGCCAGCATCGATCAGAAGCTCAGGCCACCTTCACGGGCAGCTTCGGCAAGAGCCTTGATGCGGCCGTGATAGATGAAGGCGCCGCGGTCGAATACCACTTCCTTGACGCCTGCCTTGGTGGCGCGCTCAGCAATGAGCTTGCCGACGGCAGCAGCTGCCGCCGTGTCGGCGCCCGTCTTCAAAGACGAGCGCAGATCGGTGTCGAGCGTGGAGGCGGACGCAAGCGTCTTGCCGGCCACGTCGTCGATGACCTGTACGTAGATGTTCTTCGACGAGCGATGAACCGACAGGCGCGGACGGCCGTTGGCGACCGCCTTGATGGAACGGCGCACGCGGTTGGCGCGGCGCACGAGAGCTTCTTTCCTGCTAGCCATTTCGCGTGATCCTTACTTCTTCTTGCCTTCTTTGCGGACAATCCGCTCTTCGGCATACTTGACGCCCTTGCCCTTGTAGGGCTCGGGGCCACGGTATTCGCGGATCTCCGCAGCGACCTGGCCGACCTGCTGCTTGTTGATGCCGCTGACGATGATTTCCGTCGGCTTCGGAACAGCGATGCTGATACCGACCGGCGGCTCATAGACCACGTCATGGCTGAAGCCGAGTGCCAGCTGCAGGTTCTTGCCCTGGAGCGAGGCGCGGTAACCGACGCCGTTGATTTCGAGCTTGCGCTCGTAACCGTCCTTGACGCCCTTGAAGATGTTCTCGACCATCGTGCGGGACATGCCCCACTTGGAGCGAGCATCCTTGCTAGCGTTGATCGGCTGAACGACAACGGCGTTGTCTTCCAGCTTTACCGAAACTTCGTCATTGGCGACGAAGAACAGTTCGCCCTTGGGGCCCTTCGCGGTGACCTTCTGACCATCAACGGTCGCGGTGACACCAGCGGGAACCGGAACGGGCTTCTTACCGATACGAGACATTGTTTTATCCTGTCTGTTCGTTATGGAGATCCCTGCCCTGCCTTAGAAGACAGAGCAAAGAATCTCGCCACCAACGTTCTGTTCGCGTGCCTGGTGATCGGCCATCACGCCCTTCGGGGTCGAAAGGATGGTGATGCCGAGGCCGTTCGCGACCTGCGGAATGGACTTTACCGAGACATAGACCCGGCGGCCCGGCTTGGAGACGCGGTCGATCTTGCGGATCACGGACGCGCCTTCGTAGTACTTGAGTTCGATGTTCAGCTCAGCCTTGCCGTTGTCGAATTCGACCTCGGAATATCCGCGGATGTAGCCTTCAGCCTGAAGGACGTCCAGAACGCGGGCGCGCAGCTTGGAAGCCGGCGTGGAAACGCTGGACTTACGGCGTGCGGCGCCGTTGCGGATGCGGGTGAGCATATCGCCCAAAGGATCAGTCATTGCCATGTACCCGTCTCCTTACCAGCTCGACTTGACGATGCCCGGCACCTTGCCGAGATTGCCCAGTTCGCGAAGCGCGATACGCGACATCTTGAGTTTGCGATAGAATGCGCGCGGACGGCCCGTCACTTCGCAACGGTTGCGAATGCGGGTCTTGGAGCCATTGCGCGGCAGCGCGGCAAGCTTCAGGGTGGCCTTGAACCGGTCTTCGATCGGCAAAGACTGGTTCTGGATGATCGCCTTCAGGGCCGCACGCTTAGCGGCATGATTGGCAACCAGTTTGCGGCGGCGCTTGTTCTTTTCGACTGCGCTCGTTTTCGCCATAACAGTTATCCTTCTTTACGCTTGTCGTTACGGATTACTGGCGGAACGGGAAGTTGAGCTCTTTCAGGAGAGCGCGAGCTTCGTCGTCCGTCTTGGCCGTCGTGCAAACGATGATGTCCATGCCCCACATCTGATCAACCTTGTCGTAGTTGATTTCAGGGAACACAATGTGCTCCTTGATACCCATGGCGAAGTTGCCACGGCCATCGAAGGACTTCGGGTTCAGACCACGGAAGTCGCGCACGCGGGGCAGCGCGATGTTCACGAGGCGATCCAGAAATTCGTACATGCGAACGCCGCGAAGGGTAACCTTGGCGCCGATCGGCATGCCTTCGCGGAGCTTGAAGCCCGCGATGGAGTTGCGGGCGCGGGTGATGACCGGCTTCTGGCCGGCAATCGCTGCCAGGTCGGCCGCAGCGACCGAAGGCTTCTTCGAGTCGCCCGTCGACTCGCCGACGCCCATGTTGATGACGATTTTGTCCAGGCGCGGGATCTGCATCTCGTTGGCGTAGGAGAACTGCTCCTTCAGCGCCGCGCGGATGCGCTCGACGTAATCCTTCTTGAGCCGCGGCTCATACTTGGTGTCAGCCATCGATCGACACTCCCGAACGCTTTGCTACACGAACCTTCTTGTCGCCCTCGATCTTAAAACCGACGCGGGTCGGCTTGCCGTCCTTGGGGTCGGCGATCGCGATGTTCGACAGGTGGATCGAAGCTTCCTTGCTGATGATGCCGGCTTCCTGCGACTGGGTCTGGCGCTGGTGGCGCTTGACCACGTTGACGCCACGCACGATCGCGCGATCTTCCTTCGGCATGACCTGAACGACTTCACCGGTACGGCCCTTGTCCTTACCGGTCAAAACGACGACCTTGTCGCCTTTGCGAATCTTCTGCATTGCCATCGCTCCCTTAGAGTACTTCCGGAGCCAGCGAGATGATCTTCATGTGGTTCTTGGCGCGCAGCTCGCGCGGAACCGGTCCGAAGATACGGGTGCCGATGGGCTCTTTCTTGTTGTCGATCAGGACGGCTGCGTTGTTGTCAAAACGAATGACGCTGCCATCTGCGCGGCGGATGTCCTTGGCGGTCCGAACGACCACCGCCTTCATCACGTCGCCCTTCTTCACGCGGCCGCGCGGAATAGCTTCCTTGATCGAGACGACGATGATGTCGCCGACAGAAGCGTACTTGCGCTTGGAGCCGCCCAGCACCTTGATGCACATGACACGACGTGCGCCGGAATTATCCGCGACGTCGAGGTTAGTCTGCATCTGAATCATGTCAGGTCGCCTTCTTGTTGTAACCGGACCGGTTGGGCACGGAAGCCCCCTGTTCCAGCTTATGAGAATCTATGTTTTTCGCGCGGGATGGGTCTTGCCAAGGTGGTTTCCTCGTCGGTTCCGCCTGGCGAAACCCTGGGACCTTCCCTGCGCTCAAAGCAAAAGAACGCCCGATTCCGAGCGTCCTTGCGCTGCTTCATACAGGATTTCGCGCAAAGGGCAACCCCTTGCGCGAAAAGTGCATAAATTAAGCCTGGGCGGAAACGACCGTCCAGCGCTTGTCCTTCGAAATCGGGGCGCATTCCTGGATGGAAACGACGTCGCCGATCTTGTACTGGTTGGCCTCGTCATGCGCCTTGTACTTCTTCGAGCGACGAACGGTCTTCTGAAGAAGCGGGTGTGCAAAGCGGCGTTCGACGCGAACGACAACAGTCTTGTCGTTCTTGTCGCTGACTACGGTGCCCTGCAGAATGCGTTTCGGCATTTTTCTTGGTCCTTAGGCCTTGGCTTCTGCCGCCTTCTGGCGGGCAATGGTTTTCACGCGGGCGATGTCCTTGCGGACTTCGTTGATACGCGAGGACTTTTCGAGCTGGCCGGTCGCCTTCTGGAAGCGCAGGTTGAACTGCTCTTTCTTCAGCTTTGCGAGCTCGTCATTAAGCTGGTCGGCGCTCAGTGCGCGAACATCTACGGCTTTCATGGCTCAATCCTTACTCTGCAATGCGCTGAACGAAGCGCGTCTTGACCGAGAGCTTGGCCGAACCCAGACGAAGAGCTTCGCGAGCGATCTCTTCGCTGACGCCGTCGATCTCGAACATCATACGGCCGGGCTTCACCTTGGCTGCCCAGTATTCCACCGAACCCTTGCCCTTACCCATGCGGACTTCGGTCGGCTTTGCGGTTACCGGGGTGTCCGGGAACACGCGGATCCAGACGCGACCCGCACGCTTCATGTAGCGGGTGATCGCGCGGCGGGCCGCCTCGATCTCGCGTGCGTTGACGCGGTTTGGTTCCTGAGCCTTCAAGCCGAACTCGCCGAACGCGAGATCCGAGCCGCCCTTGGCGACGCCCTTGATGCGGCCCTTGAACTGCTTGCGGTACTTAGTACGCTTTGGCTGCAACATTTTTCTATTCTCCGATCTGCTCGCCTAAAGCGAATTAAGCGTTTTCACGGCGACGGCGTTCGCCCTGGCCTGCGCCCTGGGCATCACCTTCGGTCGCGCGGCGCTCGGAGGCCATCGGATCGTGCTCAAGGATTTCGCCCTTGAAGATCCAGACCTTGATGCCGCAAATGCCGAAAGCGGTTTCCGCTTCTGCCGTACCATAGTCGATGTCCGCACGCAGCGTGTGCAGCGGAACGCGGCCTTCACGGTACCATTCGGTACGCGCGATTTCCGCGCCACCCAGACGGCCGGCGCAGGTGATCTTGATGCCTTCGGCGCCAAGACGCATGGCCGACTGAACAGCACGCTTCATCGCACGGCGGAAAGCCACGCGGCGCTCGAGCTGCTGGGCGATCGACTGGGCAACCAGCGTCGCGTCGGTTTCGGGCTTGCGCACTTCGACGATGTTGAGGTGCGTTTCCGAATTGGTCATCTCGGAGAGCTTCTTGCGCAGCTTCTCGATATCCGCACCCTTCTTGCCGATGATCAGACCCGGGCGAGCCGAGTGGATCGTGACGCGGCACTTCTTGTGCGGGCGCTCGATGACGACCTTGGAGATGCCGGCCTGCTTCAGTTCAGCCATCAGATACTTGCGGATCTTCAGGTCTTCGTGAAGGAGCTGGCCGTATTCGGCGTTGTCGGCAAACCAGCGGCTATCCCAGGTACGGTTGATGCCGAGGCGGAAGCCGATCGGATTGATTTTCTGACCCATTATGCGGCCTCCCCTTTGGCTTCGACTTCGCGGACGACGATCGTCAGGTGCGCGAAGGGCTTCTCGATGCGCGATGCGCGACCGCGGCCACGGGCGTGGAAACGCTTCATGACGATCGACTTGCCAACGAAAGCCTCAGCGACGACGAGCGAGTCGACGTCGAGATCGTGGTTGTTTTCGGCGTTTGCGATTGCCGATTCCAGCGTCTTCCTGACGGTGCCGGCAATGCGCTTGCGGGAGAATTCGAGTTCGGCCAGAGCGCGGTCGACCTTCTTGCCGCGGATCATCGCGGCAACCAGGTTGAGCTTCTGGGGGCTGACGCGGATCGTGCGCGCAACTGCTTGCGCCTCGTTATCCTTCAGCCGACGTTCGGCTTTTGCCTTGCCCATCGTTACTTCCTCTTCGCCTTCTTGTCCGCACCGTGACCGTAGTAGGTCCGGGTCGGAGAGAATTCACCGAACTTGTGTCCGACCATGTCTTCGTTGACGCTGACCGGGACGTGCTTGCTACCGTTGTAGACGCCGAAAGTGAGACCGACGAACTGCAGCAGGATCGTGGAGCGACGGCTCCAGATCTTGATCACTTCGTTGCGGCCGCCCTCGCGCACCTTCTCAGCCTTCTTGAGAAGATAGCCGTCAACAAACGGGCCTTTCCATACTGAACGAGCCATTTCTGACTAACCTCTCTTACTTCTTCTTCAGGTGGCGCGAGCGCATGATGAACTTGTCGGTCGACTTGTTCGAACGGGTACGCTTGCCCTTGGTCGGCTTGCCCCACGGGGAAACCGGGTGACGGCCACCGGACGTGCGGCCTTCACCACCACCGTGCGGGTGGTCGACCGGGTTCATGACGACACCGCGGTTATGCGGGGTCTTGCCGCGCCAGCGCGTACGACCAGCCTTGCCGTCGTTGATGTTGCCGTGATCCGGGTTGGATACGGCGCCGATCGAAGCAAGGCAGGAGCCGTGCACGAGACGCTGTTCGCCCGAGTTCAGCCGCAGGATCGCCATGCCCTGGTCGCGGCCGACGAGCTGGACGAAGGTGCCGGCCGAACGGGCGATCTGGCCACCCTTGCCCGGCTTCATCTCGACGTTGTGAACGATCGAGCCGACCGGGATGTACTGCAGCGGCATGGTGTTGCCGGGCTTCACGTCGACGGCCTTTTCCGAAGCGATGACCTTGTCGCCGGCAGCGAGGCGCTGCGGAGCGAGGATGTAGGCCTGTTCGCCGTCGGCATAGTTCACGAGCGCGATGAAGGCGGTACGGTTCGGGTCGTATTCCAGCCGCTCGACGGTGCCTTCGACGTCGAACTTGCGACGCTTGAAGTCAACCAGACGATAGGTGCGCTTATGACCGCCGCCGATAAAGCGGGCCGTGATGCGACCGAGGTTGTTACGGCCACCGCTCTTGGAGAGACCTTCCGTCAGAGCCTTGACCGGCTTGCCCTTGTAGAGGCCCGAACGGTCGACGATGACGAGCTGGCGCTGGCTCGGAGTGGTCGGATTGAAACTTTTCAATGCCATTTTCTTATGTCCTCTTTAGCCGACTGCCCGATTAGAGCCCGGTGGAGACGTCGATGGACTGACCGTCAGCAAGCGTGACGATAGCCTTCTTGACATCTCCCTGCCGGCCGGAGAAGCCGCGGAAACGCTTGACCTTGCCCTTGCGGACCAGCGTGTTCACAGCCGTGACCTTGACGCCGAAGAGCGCTTCGACGGCAGCCTTGATCTCAGGCTTGGAAGCGGTCTTGGCAACGTTGAATACGACCTGGTTATGCTCGGATACCAGCGTCGACTTTTCGGTGATCGCCGGCGAGACGATCACATCGTAGTGGCGAAGATCCGTCATTTGAACCGCTCCTCCAGAGCTTCGACTGCAGCCTTGGAAAGCACGAGCTTGCCGCGACGCAGGATGTCGTACACGTTGATGCCCTGGATCGGCAGAACGTCCACGTTCGGGATGTTCTGGGCTGCGAGCTTGAAGTTGTTGTCGAGCTCAGCGCCGCCGATGAAGAGGGCGTTGGTCAGGCCGAGGCTGGCGAACGAGCCGGCCAGCGCCTTGGTCTTGGCTTCCTTGGCGACGAAATCATCAACGATGATGATGTCTTCCGCCTTCAGCTTGGCCGAGAGGGCGTGACGCAGGCCCAGGGCGCGAACCTTCTTGGGAAGGTCGTGAGCGTGGCTGCGAGCGACCGGGCCGTGTGCCTTGCCGCCGCCGCGGAACTGCGGAGCGCGAGCCGAATGGTGACGTGCGCGACCTGTGCCCTTCTGCTTGTACATCTTGGCGCCGGTGCGGGAAACTTCCGCGCGGCCCTTGGACTTGTGCGTGCCCTGCTGCTTCTTGGCGAGCTGCCAGCGAACGACGCGGGCAATAATGTCCTCGCGCGGCTCGAGGCCGAAGATCGCGTCGGAGAGGGAAAC
The DNA here is from genome assembly GCA_023404095.1 of Pseudomonadota bacterium. Lineage (GTDB taxonomy): Bacteria > Pseudomonadota > Alphaproteobacteria > Rhizobiales > Rhizobiaceae > Mycoplana. The sequence goes on from JAEYDD010000072.1 coordinate 550,212, forward strand.
CTTGCCGGCGTCCTTCCCTTCGAGGGTCGTGACTTTGAGATCCATAACCAGGCTCCCTTACTTAGCTGCAGCGCGGACAGCGGCAGGACGCGGAGCGTCAGCCGGCGTGCCGGACTTGATGGCGTCGCGAACGACGATCCAGGCGCCCTTGGAGCCCGGGACGGCGCCCTTGACGAGGATCAGACCGCGGTCCTCGTCGGTCGAAACGACCTCGAGGTTCTGGGTGGTGACGCGCGTCTGGCCCATGTGACCAGCCATGCGCTTGCCCTTCCAGACGCGACCCGGATCCTGGTTGGAGCCGGTCGAACCATGCGAACGGTGCGAGACGGATACGCCGTGCGTGGCGCGCAGACCGCCGAAGTTGTGGCGCTTGATCGCGCCGGCAAAGCCCTTACCGATCGTCGTGCCCGTCACGTCGACCAGCTGGCCGGCGATGAAGTGGCTGGCGGAAAGTTCCGCGCCGATTTCGATCAGATTGTCTGCGGAAACGCGAAACTCGACGAGCTTGGCCTTCGGCTCGACGCTGGCGGCAGCAAACTGGCCACGGAGCGCCTTCGACGTATTCTTAACCTTCGAGCGGCCGGCACCCAGCTGAACTGCGGTGTAGCCGTTCTTGTCTTCCGTGCGATGAGCGACGACCTGGCAGCCGTCCAATCGCAAAACTGTTACGGGAACGTGCTCTCCTGCGTCGTTGTAGACGCGAGTCATTCCCACTTTCTGTGCAATCACACCTGAACGCATGGTTCATTCCTCTTAGAAGTCCTGTGGGGGCAAGGCCCCTACACGCCTCTTGTTTAAGGATTCCACGGAGGCCATCCGACCTTCGGGTTTCCCGTTCCTAGAAGCCGTTGGCGTTACCGCCACGTACCTTCCTTGTTATTCGGCTTGCGCCGGACTTTCACAAAGTCCTGATTAGAGCTTGATCTCTACGTCGACGCCGGCGGCGAGGTCGAGCTTCATCAGGGCGTCGACCGTCTGAGGGGTCGGGTCGACGATGTCGAGAAGACGCTTGTGAGTGCGCATCTCGAACTGTTCGCGGCTTTTCTTGTCGATGTGAGGCGACCGGTTGACCGTGAATTTCTCAATACGTGTCGGGAGCGGCACGGGACCGCGGACACTGGCACCGGTACGCTTGGCCGTCGACACGATTTCACGCGTGGAGGCATCGAGGATCCGGTGATCAAACGCCTTGAGGCGAATGCGGATGTTCTGGCCGTTCATACGACTTGTCCTTGTTCTTGCTTATAGCGGCTCCCCTTGGGGAACACGCGTTGAACTTCGTTTAATCTTCAGCCAGTCCGCTAACTTTTCAAAGATCGGAGGGACAGGGTTTCCCCTGCCCCTTCCTATTTGAGCGGCCTAGGCCGGCCTTATTCCTGGCGATCGCACCGGACGAAGCGCAGTGCAAATCACGCTTGCGCGCCATTTGCACTATTTTCGCGTCGTCGGCAAGCGGTGCGACCGACTAATTCTTTCGGGGCGGCTATGCCCGGACCGCATAACACTGCAATCCGGGATTTCCGCTGTCACGCCGTCGATTACTCGACGATCGAGGCGACGATGCCGGCGCCGCGTGCAGATCGCGCTTGCGCGCCATCTGCCCCACTTTTCAGCCGTCGGCAGCTTTCGGCCTCGTCGCTCGTCGATTACTCGACGATCGAGGCGACGATGCCGGCGCCGACGGTGCGGCCGCCTTCGCGGATCGCGAAGCGCAGCTTTTCTTCCATCGCGA
>JAEYDD010000004.1 GCA_023404095.1 Pseudomonadota bacterium
CGCGCGCCGGCGAAGGCCGGCGCAAACCGTGCCTCGAAGATGGCGTCGCGCTATTCCAAGCAACTGCGCAACTGCAGCTCCTGGTAGGGCTGTTCCTTTGCGGCAGGCTCTGCCGCTTTCCGGCAAAGCATAGTATGCTGCTCCCGCCGACAGCCGGGACAGCCTTTTCCGAAGGGGCTGTGCCGGTTGCCGGAAGAACCGAGCCGCAACCTCCAGTAACGGGTCTGGCACGGGAGGAATGCAGTGCCTTTGTGGTGCCGGAGCATCCTTCTGTGCGGCTGACGCACAAGCGCTCGGGCGCTTCCGATTGACCACGCGGAAGGAGGGATCGAACCTGCGCCATGACACGTGCGCAACAGGTCGGCGTCATCCTCGGTCTTGCCATCGTCGCAGCGCTGACGCTGCTGCGCAGCGAGGATCCACTGTTCTTCCGCTTCGCACGCGAGGCGGTGTTCGACGAATACCAGCGCCTTTCGCCGCGGCCGTTCGAACAGATGCCGGTCCGGATCGTCGATATCGACGAGGCGTCGCTGAAAGTGCTGGGGCAGTGGCCCTGGCCGCGCGACCGGCTGGCGCTGATGGTCGATCGGCTGAGCGATATGGGCGTGGCGGCGATCGCCTTCGACATCCTCTTTTCCGAGCCCGATCGCCTTTCGCCGCGCAGCGTCGTGGACGCTGTGGAGGGAATGCCTGCCGACGTGCTCGGACGTCTGCCTGACAACGACCGGATTTTTGCGAACTCGATTGTGAGCCGGCCGGTGGTGCTCGGTTTCGGCATTTCCAACGACGGTAGTTTCCTGCCGCAGGTGAAAGCCGGGTTTGCGTTCACGGGCGAGCCGCCCTTCGGTGCGCCGCCCGCCATCAAGGCGGCAACGCCGCTTCTTCCGGCGTTGGAAGCGGAGGCTACCGGGCTTGGGCACATCAGCCTCGATCCGGGCAATCCGTCGCCGGTACTACGCACCATTCCGCTGCTGCTCAGCGACGGAACCCAGCTTTATCCGAACCTGACGCTCGAGGCGTTGCGCGTGGCGCAGGGGGCTTCCACCTACGTCCTGGCAGACGCGCCCGACAAGCCGGACACGATTACCAAGATCAAGGTGGGCGAGTTCGTCGTGCCGGTGACGGCGAGGGGTGAACTGTGGCTCTACTTTTCACCCGACCGCACCGAACGATATGTCTCGGCGGCAAGGATCCTTTCGGATGCGGAACCGCCGGAAGCGCTGCGGGCGGCTCTGCAGGGAGCGATCGTCTTCGTCGGCGCTTCCGCGGCCGGCCTGCAGGACATCCGCACGACGGCGCTCGGCCAGCACGTGCCGGGCGTGTCAATCCATGCGCAGGCGGTGGAACAGATCCTGTCCGGCCGGTTCCTGTCGCGCCCGGACTGGGCGGACGGGCTGGAGATCGTCTCGATCGCGCTGGCAGGCCTCCTGATCGTTGCGCTTACCACCTTCCTCAGTCCGGCGATCGCGCTCGTCTTCGGGCTGACGGTAACGGTGGCGGCGCTGGCTGCGTCCTGGTTTGCCTTTCGCTATGCCGGCCTGCTGTTCGATCCGCTGGCGCCGATCGTCTGCGCCACCATCACGCATTTCTCCGCCACCGCCTTTCGAATCCTGGTCATCGACCGCGAGCGGCGCGAGGTCCGGCGGGCCTTCGGCAAGTACCTCTCCCCGGAGCTGCTCTACCGGATCGAGCATACGCGCGATGCGTTGCGGCTTGGCGGCGACGAGCGCGAACTGACCCTGATGTTCGTCGACGTGCGTGATTTCACCGGGATCAGCGAGAAGCGCTCGCCAAAGGAGGTGGTCGCCTTTCTCAACACCTTGCTGGATGCGCTGAGCCGCGACGTGATCGCCCATGAAGGCATGCTCGACAAATTCATCGGCGATTCCATCATGGCGTTCTGGAATGCGCCCGTGGACGTGCCCGATCACGCGCGCAAGGCGGTGCGGGCCGCACTTGCGATGCGACGGACGCTTGCGAGCCTCAATGCCGACGACGCCTTCGGCTTCGGGCCCGGCCAGAGTGTCGCCATCGGCATCGGGATCCACACCGGGCTTGCCTGCGTCGGCAACATGGGCGCCGAGGCGCACTTCAATTATTCCGCCGTGGGCGACACGGTGAACGTCGCCGCTCGCATTGAGGCGGCCTGCAAGGAGGTCGGTTTCGACATCCTCGTCTCCGAAAGCACCGCTGCCTATCTGGGTGAGATGGCCCTGCTGGAAGCCGGGACGCTGCCGCTGAAGGGACGGCAGTCGCGGACACGCATCTTTGCCGTGGCGGGCGACGAGCCTGTTGCTGCGACCGGCGTCTTTGCCGACCTGCGCTTCGTCCATGACCGACTTTTGGAAGCGCTGCAAGCCCGCTCCGCAGATGCGGCGACGCTCGCGCATGTCGCGGGAGAGCAATCGTCCGCGATCAGTGACGTGCTGCCGGCGTTCTATCGCTGCATCCTGCACAGGAGCGAACACTTTCCGCGGGGCGAAGCGCAGCGGGCGGAGGCGGCCGTGAAGTAGCAGGCGCGGTGTGCCGGCAAGACGCAGCGTCCGACGGCAATCCCTGTCGAAGCGTGTTCCTCCGTGTACCACCTGTCTTCAGCGACAAGCCGCTGTGACCTGATGCCCGTTTCCGGTATCAGTCGAAATCCGGCCTATCGCGCGGTGTCGGCTCACGGCCTGGCCGGTCCCTGTCCCTGTCGGGGCGGTCCCGATCCGGCCTGGTCCGGTCGGGCTGGTCCCGGTCGGAGACGTCGCGCCGTGGTCGTTCCCGATCCGGCCGGTCCCAGCTCACCGTGTCGCGGTCGGGCTTCGATCGTCCTGGACTGTCGAAGTCCGGCTTGTCGCGGGAGATCCGTTCCTTGTCCGGGCGGTCCCAGCTCGGCCTCTCCACCCGTTTCCTTGGCGGCGGCGGCGGGGGCGGCGCGGGGGCTGGCTCGCGCACTCTCGGCGGCTGGCGATCCTCTTTCGGCTGCAGGGCTGCCTCGAGGCGGCACGCGCCGGTCTGCATGCCGCCGGAGAGCTTTTGATCGCCGGTGAGGAACGGCAAGGCGCGTGCGTTGCCGAGCTGGCGCAGCGTGGTGCGGTTCACCCGTCGCGGCGAGCTGATGCCGCCGCTGCGCGTCGCGACCACGCTGTCGCAACGGCGCGTCAGCTGCCGGCAGTCGCCACGGCTGCAGAAGGAGGCCGCGCCGTTGAGGAGCACCATCGCCGTCGTTCCGTCCGATGCGACGTAGAAGTCGAAGACGGTTCCGCGCACGCCGATCGTTCCGGCAGGCGTGACGATCTCGTAGGCCGTGCTCTTGGAACTGCCGCTGACCCAGCGGAACGTGCCCCTGGCGGCGTTCAGAGTGAGCTTCTTCAGCGAGTTGCTGCCGTCATAGACGAACTTGTCGATCACGACCGACGAGCCCCAGCCGACGGCAAGCTTGGTTCCGTCGCGGAAGACGAACTGCCCAAGCCCGGAGCGCGAGGTGCGGATGCGCTCGTCGCGGTGGACGGGGTCGCGTACCACCATCTCCTGGCCGTTGCCGGTGACACTCGTGCGGATCATGGCGGCCTGTCCAACGACCTCCACCGCATGCGCCCAATCCGCGCCAAGGAGCGCCGCCGAAACGGTCAAGGCGATCGCCTGGCGACGCATGTGATGCATCCCGCCCTCCGGCAAGCTTCTGGAAATCGAGCGCGAACAATATATCAGGTAATGCTAATTGTCTCGTTCCGCAAAGGTGGTACGTGGCGCCGCTCCTTAAATCGGGACCGATTAAGGCATAGAATCGCGCGCATGGCCGACCGCTCCGGCGGAACGATCCCGCAGTTCTGCGCGTATTTCGCGCGCGAGGAGGTTTCCATGCACTATGTCGATGGATTTGTGATTGCCGTTCCCAAGCATAAGCTCGACGACTACAAGGCGCTTGCAGGCATCGCCGGTTCCATCTGGATGGAGCACGGGGCGCTTTCCTATGTCGAATGCGTCGGCGACGACGTTCCCTATGGCAAGCTCACGTCGTTTCCCCGCGCCGTGCACGCCAAGGATAACGAAGTGGTGGTCTTTTCCTGGGTCACCTACGAATCGCGCGAGATCCGCGACGCAGTGGTCGGCAAGGTGATGGACGATCCGCGCCTGCGCGAGGAGGAGTGGAAAAGCATCTTCGACGGCAAGCGCATGATCTATGGCGGGTTTCAGAGCTTTCTGGAACTATGACGCTGACGGGCGCGGGGCGGCCCAGGCGCCGCCCGCAGACAATAGACCGACAAGGAGGCAGGGTGCCGCAAACAAGGATTTCCGTTCAGACCCGCGGACAGGGGCTGTATGAATTTACCGCCGAGGCGGACGCCTTTGTGCGCCGGAACCGGAGGGACGAAGGGCTGCTGACGGTGTTTGTCCGGCACACCTCGTGTTCGCTGCTGATCCAGGAGAACGCGGATCCGGACGTGCGCCGCGACCTGGACAGCTTCTTTCGCCGTCTCGTGCCGCCGTCCGACGATCCGTCCATGCGCTGGATCGTCCATACCATGGAAGGGCCGGATGACATGCCGGCGCATGTCAAGGCCGCGCTCAACCAGGTCTCGATCAGCATTCCGGTAAGCGAGGGCAGGCTTGTGCTCGGCACCTGGCAGGGGCTCTATCTTTTCGAGCACCGGGACCGGCCGCACCTGCGCGAGATCGTGCTGCATCTTGGCGGCTGACCCCGCCGTCGAAGGGGAACCGGCCGGGTGCTGACCGCGTTCTGGCAGGCAGGTCGGAGCAGGTCCATCAATGGACAGCCGTCGAAAAGGGAGGACTGCATCATGGCGAATGCGAACGCCGTTGCCCGGGAACTCGTCGCGGCGCTGAACGCGCGCGACTATGCCGCAATCGCAGCACTTGCAGATGAGGATGTGGCGATCTCCGGGTTCGGGGAGGGTGGCGACATGGGGCGCGATGCGCTGCGCGAGCGGCTCGCCCGGCATTTCTCCAGCTTCGACGAGAGCTATGGCGATGCCGTGGTGATGGTGGCGGACGGCGGCTCGCCGGTGGCAATCCGGGTAACGGCGCGCGGTAGCGTTCCCTCCGGAAAGTCCTATTCGGTCGAAAAGGTCCTGCTTCTGGAACTGGACGGCGACAGGATCGCGCGCATGGCGCTCATGGTGGACGAGGGCGAGCGCATGCGGCAGATGGCAGGGTGAGCGACCCGGCGACGAGATTTCGGCAGAACCGTCGCGCCGAGGCGGGCGCGACCCCTTGCGCCCGAAACTGATCCAGACGCTGGGAGGGTCACCGGCGCGGTCGGACGGTTAACCGTGTCGTCGCGCCGTCGAAGCACGTCGAGGCCGGCATCCCTTTGCCCGGGGGAGGCGACTCCCCCCCGCAATCCCTCCAGAGTTTGCGGCAGAGGCGGCCTCAGAGGGTCTGTCGAAAGGCAGTGCCGTTCGAAAAGCCGCCCCATTTCGCTGCGACGGCTGTGAAACAGGGCTGCGTCTGCGGCGTCGGAGTTCCGCTTCGGTGCCCCGTTTTTCGGCTGAACGATGGCTGAACGAGCGGTTCCGGAGGCGTTCAGCCGCGCCCTTCTAATGTGTCTCCATTGAAACCCGCAGCGACCGGCCGAACCACTCGGTCGTCTGCACTCGACGGAGACACCGATGTCCGACTTTTTCAAGAAATCCATTGCCGCCGTTGCGCTGACGATTGCAGGGCTGACATCGCTCGCCCCCGCCGCCTCCGCTTCCGGCCTCGAGGCCCGCATCGAGACCGTCGGCTATCGCGACGGCTACTACGGGCGCGCGCCGGAGCGTCACCATCGGTTTGACGATCGGCGCGGCCGCGGCCGCTGCGCGCCCTGGCTGGCGGTGGAGAAGGCGCGCGACTACGGTGTGCGCGGGCCGCGCATCGCCGACGTCAGCCACCGCCGCGTCGTCGTCGAGGGCTGGCGCCACCACCGCTATACGCGGATCGCCTTCGCCAACGTCGCACGCTGCCCGACGCTGTGGCGTTGACGCGTCCACCGCGTCCACGCACCCAAGCCCTGGGTGACGCCGGCGCGCCTTCGCGCCGGCTTGCAGGATGCTCCGGCATCCTCGTGTCGATCCGAGATGTCGGCAACCCCTGACCCCGCACGCCCGCTGCGGGTCTGGCAGCCTCGCCCGCTGCCCTGGCTCCCGCGGCGACCACGACCTGGAACCGCCACGCCTTGGTCGCGGCGGGCACCCATGACGGGCAGGCGATTCGCATGCCCGCGGTCCTTGTCGCCATGCAGCCCAAGCCCGAACGCAAGGCGGAAACGACCCGTTCAAAGCGGCCTGTAGGCTGCGAGGGTTGCCATCACAGGCATCGTGAAAAGCGCGCCATACCTGCGAACGCGCTGCGCAGCCACGGCCGCACCTGCGCATCACTGCCTGTTTGACCAGACGGATACTCGCCCTTCGGTCAGGCCCTGGTCCCGACAATCGACGATTGCGGGAAAGAGGCCTGCCGCTTGATCCAAGCGGCCTCGTGAGCCGGCCTTCCGAGGCACTCCGCCTTCGAAAGGCCGGTTTATCCGTGTCGCGGCGGCTTCGGTCTGGCTCAGTTCGTCAGAGCGAAGGTCATGTTGACGGTGACGGAGTAGCTGCTTTCACCCGTGGCGACCGGCACGGCCTCGGCGGCGAAATCCTTCGCCATCGCCGCGCGCATCATCGGAACGGGCTGAGGGCGATAGGACGTCTCGGAGATTTCGAGGACCTTGCCGAGGCCGATGCCGGCAGCCGCCGTCAGTTCCTTTGCCCGCGCGATCGCATCGGCAACCGCACTCTTGCGCGCCGCGCTGATGGCTTCGTCCGGCTTGTCGTTGGTGAAGGTGATGCCGCCGGTCTGATTGATGCCGAGCGTCACGGTCTGGTCCAGGATCACGCCGAGCCGGGACAGGTCGCGGACGCGCACCGACAGCATGTTGGAAACCTGGAAGCCGACGAGGACGGGGGGCTTGGTCTCGCCGTTGTCGCCCTGCGGGAACTGGTACTGCGGGCTGATGCTGAAGCCCGAGGTCTGCAGGTCGCGCTCTGCGATGCCGGCGTCCTTCAGGGCCTTCATCACCTCGGCCATTGCGGCATTGTTGGCGTCGAGCGCCTCACGCGCCGTCTTGCCGTCCTTGACGACGCCAAGGTCGACAAGCGCCATGTCGGGCGCAATGTTGGACCGGCCCTCGCCGGTGACGGTGATGACGGCCTCGCGCTGCCGTGCTTCCTGTGCGTAGGCGGGTGCAAAATGGCCCACGGCCAGGGTGGTGGCGATCACGCCGCTCATGACGGCGCGCGACAGTCTCGGTCGAAACATTCAATATCTCCGCTTGGTTGTCCCTCACGTCGTTTATTCCCGCGACATTGTGTAAGCATTGCGGCGATGCTTGTCGGCCGGAAAGAATTCGTCTAGACGGAACCTCCGGGGACGCCATTGACCCCGCATGCCTCCACCGGCATGGGCCTGTAGCTCAATGGTTAGAGCCGGCGGCTCATAACCGCTTGGTTGGGGGTTCGAGTCCCTCCGGGCCCACCAATCGCCACAAGCCGTTGATTTTAAACGATTATTTTCAAGGCGCTTTCCATCGTACACGGCGAAATACACCGCCACGTACACATTTCGAGCCAGATCGAGAGGCTTGAAGTGTATCTATGGAAACGAGAGAACGGATTCACTTATCAGCAAAGGATTCCCGTTAGCGTCGAACCGCAATTTGGGAAATCGCCGATCCGTGTGAGTTTGGGGCCTCTTTCTGCCGCTGCGGCACGGAAACGGGCGATTATTTTATCGGGTGCGGCCATGAGATTAATGGACGATCCAACGATGACAAGAGAAACCCTCGTTCACAGCCTGCGTGCTCTAAATTCCGAGTTGCAAAGCCTGAAACGCAAAAGCTTCCCTCTGGGCGCTCTTGCCGTGAAAGCACACCAGGAAGCGGACGAGCTTGAAGCTGAGGGGGCTGAAACCTACGCTCGAACGCTCAGAGAAAAAGCCCAGCGGCTGTCTGACGAAAAAGTGGGGATCGCCGGATTTCGGGAAAGGCTCGAATCCATCGCGGATGCCCTTTCCAAGGATTCGATTGCCTGGGAGGCGGAGCGAGAAACCTTTCAATCCGTGGTGCGCACCCTTGGATCGCTCGAAAGGGAGCAGAACACAGTCGTTGTTGAGCCGACGCAAACGACTGCGGTGACGATGACTAGAAAACCGCCCTCGGGCCCTGTCGCGAAACCAATAGAAAGCGTTTCCAATGGCATTGGACAGGTCACGGACCCTCGTGCATTCACTCTTGAAACGAGGTTCAGCGTAGCCGGTCGCGTTATTCTTGATATGCGCCGCGAGGCTCTTGATGTTGGGAACTCCGACAGGACAAGATACGAGGAGCGTCTTGAGGCAACTTTTGCGGCGTTTCTGGAAGTGATTGGCGACCATCCGCTCCGGTATTATTTACCTCTCCATTTGCAGGATTTTGCGACTTTCATGGGCAAAGTTCCGACCAACCGGAGCAAGCACCCTACATTTAAGGGCCTGAGCCTTAAGCAAGTAGTTGAGAAAAACAACAAGCTTCCGGAGGAGAAACGCGTAAAGCGTCTTTCCGAAACGACGGTTAAAGAACACGTAGGCCAAATTAAGTTGATCTGGGAAAAAGCGACCGCTGGCGTGGACGGGGCCCGCGACATGCGCTCTTTCAATGTGACCATGCCAGCGGCGGCTAGTGCCGCTATTGATCGCGAGGGGTTGCCGACCTCCTCACTAAATACGTGGTTTACCGACTGCATTAGGCCGGAGGTCATGAAGAAGCCTCACAAAGCGTGGCTCCCCCTGGTCGCTTATTTAACAGGAATGCGGCTTTCGGAACTTGTCTACTTGCAATCGTCCGATATCGTAACAATTGCAGGGAATGAGGTTTTTGATCTTCGATTGCCATTGACCATCAATGGCAAACCAATCGCCAGACCTTTGAAGACGAAGACGTCAAGAAGAATTGTAGCAATACATCCATTGCTTCGTGAATGCGGGTTCATCGACTTTGCAAAAGGACAGCGTGGACGTGGTGGCTTCATCTTTCCGCACTACCACGCAGCTAAAGACCCTGCCGACGCTGCCCAGAAACAAATGGGCAACTGGATGATCGCGCTCGGCATACATGTTCCGCAAAGACAGGTTTTTCACTCGCTACGACACAACGCTAAATCCTGGATTCGCATCCATGCGGGCAAGTTCCTTTGTGATAAACAATGTGGTCATGCGATGAAATCAGTGGCGGACGACTATGGCTTCGAGTCGCTGGAACCGGAGGAAGTTGAGAAGATCATGTCGATCCCCGCGCCAAGGGACATCGATTTCAGTCCACTAATCAGGTGGCATCAAGCTCAATAACGATCTTAATCAGGGTTGGGTGTTCGCCGCCAACGGTGGTTGGCGGAGCGTGCCCCTATGCGCCGAACCGGTCGAAAGCTCTCAACCCGTCTTTTTGGATTTCACGTTTCAATTCCTGTGCCGCGCCGGGCAATCTGCTGCGGCGCACGAGGCGCTTTTCCGCGCTTCCATGGGGCTGGACGTAGATCGATGCGATATAGCAGATCAGACCGCCTTTAACGTGCTCGTGGTGGACCTCTTCGATGATGATGTTAACCGTCAGCCCCCGGATTTTCGTGGTCCTATGGTGCATTGGAATCCTCGCTTTCTGATTGAATTTATTGAGTAATTTATAGCAGAAAACGGGTTTCCTGAGAATCCTCCGGGCGGATTTGATGTCGGCTTTGGGATAGCGTTCGTAAACAGGATCGTTCGGATTTTAATGACTTTTGGAGGGAGCGTTTGCCTTGATCTCGGCGGCAGGCAGGGGTTGGCAGTAGGAGGGGTGGCATAGGCTCCGGTTCCGCCTTGGCCAGAATGGGCATGGCGGTGCCCGAAGGGCAGAAGAGCCGCCCCTCTTGCTGTCACTGAGCGAAAAGGTTCCATGTCTATTTTTTCCCGGTCCGCAACGCGGATCGGATCGAGACACGCGGCTCGACCCGAAGGACTAGTAAAAATCGACGTGGAAAGGAGCGAGGCTACCGCTGCCGGTTTTTGACGATCTGGCGGTATTTCTCGCTCTGAGATGAGCCATTGTGCAGGGTGGCGAGATTATTTTCACCGGCCCTTGTAGAAATATCATTTCCTTCTATGTGGCCTACAGACGCAGAAACATGATTTTCTGTTGAGACCGGTTTTCGTCGTAAAAATGAGAATGAAATTCTATTTCAAAGCAAAATGCAAAGTGCAAATTGCATTTTGCTTTTCTTGATCGAAAAAAAATTCCTTCCGCGTCTTGCGCTTCTCCAGCAACTGCGCCAAATTTGCTTGCAGGGAAGCCGATCAAGCAAATGTTGCTACCCGATAAGAGACGGAGAGGTACACCTCTGCCTCTCTACGGCCCTGCAAGCTTGATCGTCCTTCTCTATCGCCTCCGTCCAAACGAGGCGTGGATTGAAACGCGACTTCACCGCCGGATAGGTGGTTCTGAAAATGATTTGCGACACATTGGTGCCGCCAATCTGTTGACCGCCGAATAGGCGGCTCTGCCTTCACTAGACTGAAGGCTCCTAGTCATCGCTGTCGATGATGACCTCCCTTGCGTTTTGCAAGCTCTCGGAGGGCGCTTAACTGCGCCCTTCGTTCAACGAACCAGCAACATTAAGTTAGGAAACGCAATGAAAGACATCAAGCGCGGCTTCGAGGTCGAAGTGTATCGCAGAGCCTCCCCCTCGCATCGGACAGTTCCTCTTCCCCAGCGAAGCAAAAGTTGCTCGCTGCTGTTCGCATCGCGAGAATTCATCGGCCTTCAGATGGGAGAAGACCATATGAAATTTCGGTGCGATATGTCGGCGGTGATTGTCGATGCACTCAGCAAGGGTTCGGAGCTTTTACATTTTAAAGCGCGAATGAAAGACCTTTGGCCTCTTTTGTCACGTGCCGAAAAACAGATGTTGGTCAAACACCAGCCGCGTTTCTCGCCGTGGCTTCACGAAGATGCGGAAGCGGCAGACCGCGCATAACGCTTGGACGACCTAAGCTCTACTGACCAGGCCGCAGGCGCGGCCTAACAACCTCCGAAAATTTGACACCTCACAAAGCTTCCGCCTGCGGAAGGCGGCGAAGCTTTGCCAATCGAAAGGAATGTAGATGAAACAACCAGCAATCACATTGCCACGCCATGGCTTTCGCCTTGATGCCGCCGATGACGGATGCGCAGATTATTTGAAGCAGGTGAATGGAAAGGCGGAGAAGTACGCCTACCACCTTAGCGACTTGCGCCGCGTGGCGCTGAATCTGGAAAAGGCGCTTGATGGCGCGGGTATTGCGACAAGCAAGCGCTCGGGGATCACCGCTGTTGCACGTAGCGCCGGGCCTGATCGGTCGCGCAAAACGGCTCGTTGGACGCCGCAGGCTATAGGCACCGTCGCCCATCTTCGGCGTTATGATGGCGGATGGCGGCTTATGACGGCTGATCGCGTGACCGTGTACGCGGGACAGGCTGAGAAGCACAAGATTGCTATCCAACGTAGCGAGTACGTCGCCATTCAAGAGCGGGCAGTCTCAAATTTCGAGGTTGCGCCATGACGCTCCACCGGAAAACCCATGACGCCTCTCACATGCTCCGCATGGTACGCGAGAAAATCGCTGATATCGAAGCTGGCGAATACCGTCTTCGCTACGATGAAATTCCGGGCAGCACCACCATAACCTACACCGTGGGTTTCGCGCTGAACCGCTTCGAAGAGATGGGAAGCAGTCGCTCCCTGCAGGGCGCGTTTGACACGCTCGACGCGGAACAGATTCGTGTTTGCCAAATCATCCGCAAAGAGCGCGGCCTGCCGCCTCTCCAGTATCGCCAAAGCCACCATCTCAACGGTTTCGGATACGCGGGGGGTCAAAATGCAGCAAAATGAACTCGACGTTCGGCTGACTGAACTTTTCAAAACAGGCGAGCGCCTCAATCACGAATTTGGAAAATGCCTTGACCGAGCAGGCTTGCTGATCTCCGTCGCAAAATCGCTTGAAACCGATAATCTGAACGCCGCCAAGGTCGGATCGGCGGGCATTCGTTTTGACATCGGTCGGGTATTCGACGGGATTGAGTACGAGGTGACTAACGCCCAGTTGTGTCAACATGCTTTGAAGGAGTGCAGGATCGAAATGCACGACCTTTGGAAGGTTAAGAGGGCTATGAGATGAACGAACTATGTCGCAAACCTAATCGCCAGGAGCGCATCGAAATCTGCGTGGCCGAATGCGCCCTTTACGTGCAGCGGCTTCTCGATCTCGGACAGAAGATGTCTGAGATCGAACGCGATCCAGCCGTAGATTTCAAACGAGAGTTTCCGGAGAGTTACATTCTGCTGCTAGATCAACGTGACGAGTTGGCTCACTACGATGAAGACCTGAGAGACGAGATCGAAGTTCTGAGTATCGAGGAACGCAACCTGAACTCTGCAAGGCTGGAAGTTCAAGCGCAGAGAGCTGCTGCAATCCGTGGGCTTGAAAAGGTGCGTGAGACCCTTGCTCCTGACCTGGGAACCTTTGCCGATGCTAGCCGCTATACGTCCGAAATTCGCCGGGCTGAGCACAAGCTAAGGCTTATCAATCGAATGATTATGTCAATTGATTGAGCTGCCTGCTTGACGGCGGCTCCGCCTGCCATGACCATGAAAAAAGACGCCATCTTTGGGGCTGGAACCCCTCCGGCGTCTTTCAATCACTGTTCGATAAAGATGAACGATTTCATGTCTACTGTAAAGCTCCTATTGACAATTAAGTGACCGGCGGGCTGGCAAATAGCCCAGCCCAAAAACTTCAGTCCTCCCATTTTCCAAAAACTAATGTTGACATTAACTCCGGGCCGCTCCGTACGCCGAGTATAGGCTCGCGGTCTGTGGACCGTTCAAATGGGATGTCAGGATTTGAAAGTCGCTATGAGGAGGCGCAGCGTCGCAAGCGCGCGGTTATGGAAAACCGGGGTCGCAGCGACGGCGAATTCAATGATTTCGCTTTGGCAGCAAGTGAGCAGAAAAAGCTAGTTCGGAAGCGCCTGGAAGAAGGCTTTGAACATCCATTTGAACGGGAAATTGGCGGTCGTGTCCGTGAGCCCTTCAAGGAAATGGGACTTCGATCTGAGGATGACGCCGTACTAAAATATTTCGTCACTTTGGTACCCAAAGGCGGCAAGGCGCGCGCGTCTGACGATAAGGCAAATTTGGCCGTTCAGTGCAGATCAAAGCTGCTGACGTTGGATTACCCGTACATCGAATTGAACCGCTCATTCATGTCGGCGCTAAGAGTGGACTGCGATGGTGTTTTCCATACTCCAGAGGCCTGTCTTTACCTTCTAACTGAGGCGGTTAGAGATGGGCGCATTCCATGTCTGCCCCACATTGTTGTCGGCGATCTGCTCGACACTGGGCAACTCGCAAGACCACATTTAATCTGGATGTTACCCCAGGGCTCGGCTGTCTGGCGCAATGATGATAAGCGCTGCCGCCAACAGCCCATTCAGTTCTTTGACGCCGTGGCGAGAGGGCTTGCAGCGGCTCTGGTGGATATCGGAGCGGACCCTTGTGCACCAACCATGACGGGGCGCATGAAAAATCCGGTATCGCCTTTCTGGCACACCATCACGCCCAACCCCGACATCTGGCCCACGCTTTCGGAGTACGCTGAATATGTCGACACTGGAATTAGCCGCTCCGTTCTGGTTCGAAAGGCGGCAGCCGTGCAATCTCGTCTCGGCCTCACACCTTCCAACCGGATTTTTGACGCTCTGCGCAGTGAAGGCCAACGGCTGTTGGCCGAATGGCATTTCCGTGCAGATAGCCGAGTGAAGGGCAGCAGGGCGGTCCTCGCTGATCATCTTCATGAGGCGCTTGCCGCGTTCGCGATGCAAAACGGCTCCCCCGAAGAGAGCGTCAGCTATATCACGGCAAAGGTCGCGGACTATCTGGCCTCGCATTTTGATCCCGCGAAGCTGGAAGGCAAGACTGTGAACCGTGGCAAGCTCCTGGACGTGGTGGACGGTTTGAAGTCCGTCACAGAACGACAGGCGGCGGGCGGTCGATACTCTGGCAAAGCCAAAGGAATTTCGACATTCGAAAAGCTCTTGGCAGCTTGCCGACGACTTCGGGCCAGCGGTACACCGATCACACAAACCGCTTTGGCGCAGGCAAGCGGGGTTTCTCGTCGCACTGTCATTAATCGATGGACTGAGGTTCTTAATTCAGATGAATACAATCTAGAGGGGTGTGAAAATAGGTGTATAGATAAAAAGGTGGCGGGCACCACGGCCCCCGCTGAATACCCGGTGATCGCAGCTAATCCATTGAACGAAACCGGATCACAACATCAGGCAGCGAACCAGATTCAGCAAAACCGTTCGGACGTCCGATCAGTTGGCGCGACGCATAGATGGGCGATGAAAGTCAACAAAGCGAACATTGCACTGATCGCGGGTGAACGGATACGTCGTCATGCGAGGGCGCTCGGGCAGAAGCAGACGATCAAGCCTGTGATCGACGATCTGTCAGCGGTATACGGCGTCACTCTGACGGAAGCCGAGGCGCTACAAGCCGCCAATTCGGCGACGGATGTCATGCGGGCCATTGAACAGATTTGTGAAGGGCGATGGATGTCAGATGCCGAGGTAGCAGCGATGCGCCCATTGGCTGCATAGCTCCGATCCGACAATCATGTGCCAAGCCATCATGACGGAAACAGATCGCAACCCCGGCGATGAAGGGGTCTGCCGGAAGGCTCTCGATGAAGTCGTCCTCTCTGGAAAGAGGTCCCTGGCAAGGTCCGGCTGAAGGCCCCTCCATGGAATGGTTCCCCTGAAGGGCCGACACCATCGAAGATAGTGCCAGTCGGTCACTATATCTTTGATTCCGGTACCAAAATTTGCTTTCCGCCGATGGCTTTTGCTCCAACACTAAAGGAAGCTTTTCTAACTATGGAGCGTAGCGGTGCAGGAGTACGAACGAATTGTCACGGTCATCAATCAAGGTCTCCCGACTAAAGCAGCGCTGAAGGTCATTCGCCTACCGATGTCTTGGTATGCCGTGATCTGGGAAAACCGTGAACGATACGCAACCTTCTCGCAAGATCGCACCGACCTCAACGGCGGTCATGAGCATATGACCGATGACGAATTTTTAAGCCGGGTCCAACTCGTGGCGTCCTTGGTGCAGGGTATCGACTTTCTCTATGACGCCGTAGCTCCGCAGGCGACGAAGAAGCGGAGGGCAAAAAAATGAGCGAGTCTATTTCTCGAAAAATCGCGACCATTGTCGACCTCGACATAGTGCGGGCGTCCACCGTGTCGGCCTTACATCGAACGGTGCGGGCAAATGATCCCGAGATTGCGAAATTCTGGAAGCGGCCCGATGCAAGTGAATGGCGTGATCTTCGTACACATCCGCAGTACGGACCCGTCGCAGAATGGCTCTGGGACGCAGAGGGCCGATCCTGTGAACTGAAATACGAACTCTTTGCTGAGTTTGGCGAAGATTGGTCGCTGCTTAACGCCCTGCTTTGTGATGAGTTGGCGCGCCGCCGCGCGGGCTGAGGCCGGTTATGGGCTACCAGTTCGTGCATCTAGAGTGCTATGCTTGCAAGGCGGACGCGAAGGGTAGGGACACGAATTTCATCTTTGGTGAGGCATCTCGTCGCCCCGAAGCTTCGGTTCATGTTGCGAATCCTGCTCCACCTATCATTGTACATGGCCTCAGCATTGAAGAAGTACAGGAATTGCACGATTCCGCCGTGGCCTCGGCTACAGTCGCTGTTAAAGGCGGAAAGACCCGTAAACTCCGATCCGATCAAAAAACACTTCACACGGTCGTCGCCAGCCATCCTTTCACTATGGACGAAGTCCGCGCCGATCCCGACAAGCGCCGGGAGGCGGAAACGTGGGAGACGCTGACAGTCGAATGGTTGCGACACCAGTATGGTGATGATCTGCAATCCGTGATCCGTCACGAAGACGAGTCCCATTATCATATCCACGCGTATGTCGTGCCGATCTCCGATCCCGAGATGAAAGCGCAGAAATACCATCCTGGCGCGACCGCAAAGCGGTCCGTAATGGATGCTGGTCCAACCGAAGGCGAGGATCAGAAGACACTCATGAAGCGCGCCAATGCAGCATACACCGCAACAATGCGCACATGGCAAGATAGCTACCATGAGGCTGTTGCTGTGCCATCGGGCCTTACGCGCCTTGGCCCGCAACGTCGCCGCCTTACGCGGGATGAGTGGCAGCGTGAACAGGTCCAGGCCAAAGCCCTGCAAAAGACCGTCCAGCAAGCGCGGAAGGTAAGGGCGGCTGGGGAAGAATTTATTACTCGCACGAAAGCGGACGCCGCCAAGATCGCCGCCGACGCTGCCAGCCGACAGGAGGCGGCTCGCAAGGCTGCTGCCGCTGCGCTGGCTGCGCAGGATCGCGCACGGCAGGAACAGGAGCACGCGCGGGCGGCGATGATCGATGCCGAAAAATATAGCGGCTGGGCCGGTCGCCTGCGGGCAATTTGGGACGGATTCCGTAAATCAAAACTGGTCGCGCAAATCCGGTCTGACCTTTCAGGTGAAATAGACCGTTGGCGTGACAAGGCAAAGGATGCCGAGCGACGGCAGCTTGAAGCCGAGCGTCAGCGCTTCGAAGCAGAGCGGAAGGCAAGAGAAGCACAAGACGCAGCGATGCGGGCTGGAATCGAACGCGACCGGCTGCGGTCGATGCTTTCACCTGTCGCCGACCAGTCCACGCCAGACCTTTCACCTGCGCCAAAGCCGGTTTTGAAACCCAATTTTGCAAGAAAGGAAAAACGTGATGCTTAAACTGATACTTGCCGCCACGATTCTAATCGCGTCCAGCGCCTCCGGTGGCGAGATCGTCTTCCGGTCGCCTACGTCCGGCACGCTGGCCGCTATCGCCGATCCCGCACCGACGCAGCCGAAGCCGGAGCAGCCAAGTTTAAATCTTCATTACGAGCCGGTCATCGTTACTGCTGGTACGTCGGTCAATATCAAGCCTGTCGGTGACATATCAGGCTGTACATTTTCGCTAGATCGGTCATTGCCGCCGGGCCTGATGTTCGACCCGCAAACGGGCAGAATTGTCGGTGTCGCGGCGGTTACAGGAAATCATAGTATCACTGTCCGGGCGGTAAAGGACGGCTTTTATGCTGATTTGGTGCTGTCACTGACCGTTTCCTAAACGCTCCGTGGCTCAGAGCGTGGAGGTAGCGAGGGACTATTGGAGCGGCCCCTCGCTCCCTCGAAAAGCAAGTTTAAGAAGCTTCAGCGAAGCGTGGACCGCATAGTAGGTCCACGAGTGCCAAGAGCGCACCACGCTTCGCCTCGTGTTCTGTATCGGCGAAGGCTGGTGGGAGGATCACATCCACTATTTCAGTCGATTCCTCGTCAAAGCCCACGAGTGCCGCGATCCAGTACACGTATTTTCGAAAGTTGGGCAGATACTCGAATTCTAGTATGAAATCATCTAACTCGCAGTAGCCGTCACGTGGACTGCTGTGTTTGCCGTATGCGTCTGTCCAGTCCTTGCCTCCTGCCCAGTCAATTTTGTCTATAAGGTCATCGATTCTCGCTGCTCGCATCGCATCCGTCATTGCAATACCTCTTGTTCGTCAACGCAGATGAAAAGCAACATTTGATATTAAAGTGTCAATACGCAGAAAAATATTCTGTATATCAAATAGAAATGTTGACACTACTCTTCTTAAAAAGAATTCCTTTGTGGGAGTAATTTAAAATCGCGCGCGTAATTTCTGACGATTTAAGATTTCGCCGACAAGGAGTTCTCACGGATCGAAACTTTTTTCGTCGTCGTCCAATCTTTTATCACTTTTCGCCTTCCGCGCTTCCTCAGCTTCCCGCTTTTTGTGTTCCTCCCACGCAACGGCTCGGTTTCGGAAGTTGCTTATGATGTCGGCGCTCAGTTCCGCATGGCAGTGCAAAAGGTTGGTCGGGTTGATCGCATAGACCTCATCCAGATAACGATGGACTTCTTGCGGTGACAGAAGCTTGAGGCCTGCCAGGGCTTCCGGCTGATAGCGTTGATCCGTCAAGTCGTTCATGATCTCGCCAAGGTACGGGCGATAGCCCCACTCTTGATATCGTACCGGGAAATTCTCGCGCTCTGGATCAACTTTCCACGCCTCCTGAAGCTCTGCCTTTCGGCTGAGCCGGATGCCGCGCTCGTCTAGCATCCGCGTCCACTGTTCACAGGAATAGCCGTCGCAATGGTCGTCGCGGCCGTCTTTTGGCGCATAGTCGTTTGTAGGGTCCGGCGTCCAATTTGACGGCTCTGGATCGGGATCGGGCTGGTACGTATAGGAGCGCTGGAATGCCGCCAGAATCGATTCCTGCATGGTTAGGATCGCCAGCAGGAGCATCAGCAAGAGGCGTTGGCGGAGCTTTCTTGCTTCTTCGATTTGGCGGCGTAGGCGTTCGATGAGTCTGCGGTACTCATCCTCACGCTGCCGTCGTTTGCGGCGACGGCGCTCTTCCTGTTTTTCGATTTTGGATTTTTGCGCGAGTGTGAGCGGCTGCTGGTGCATTGGCGATCTCCTTTGACAGAAGGTCGCCTCTGGCGTTGCAAGGGACGAACTATGAAAATGATCCTCCATAATGGGAGCGAAGAGCAAAAATATCCGTGGCGAGCTGACTCCCCGATGCTTGGTCCGGTCACAGCCTCCAGCGTGCTAAAGCCGCTTCAGCCGCAGCTGGATCAGTTTTGATCCGGAGAATTGTCTGCCTCGACAATCCTGTTGCCCGTGCGATGAAGGACGCCCCAGAACCAGCCACCAGCATCGCTTGTACGGCTTCAAAATCGCGACGAGTGTAGCTCGGTTTCTTGCCGGGGTACTTGCGGCTATCGGATTTGGCCGCCGCGATACCGGCCTTTTGCGCTTCCTTCGTCACCTCTGCTTGAGCCTGGGCCATCGCAGCCATGAACGATATAAGGCTGTCCCGCACCGCCTGTTGCATGGCGTCGGAAGCCGAGCCGTCGAATGTCATGCCGTTGATAACTGTCCGGATCACCACGCCCTGCCGGATGAAATGACGGATGGCGTCGGTCACGTCACTGTAATTGCGCCCAAGGCGGTCCACCCACCTGACAACGAGCGTATCACCTGCCCGAAGCTTGTCGAAGAGCCGCTTTCCCTGGGGACGTTCAGCAAGGCTCGTGCTTATGCCGGATACGCCGTGGTCGGCAAGGATTTCATCAACAACGAAACCGGCTGCTTGAGCTTGGGCGATCTGGTGATCTAAGTTTTGATCTGCGGTCGAAACGCGAGCGTAGAAAATGACGGACATAAGACCTCCGAATTGTCCGATTGGGTAATGTTCGGAGACTCGGGCGTCCGGATGCAAGCAACAACCCTTGCGGACGCCACCTGGCCATCGATGGCAAGCGTCCGCGAAGGTATACCCTTCCGGTCGGCATTTGCCTCTGATAAACAACGACTTGATGCAGCCATACATTGAGTCGGTGCACTCAGGAGATCACATTGCGTGTCTACAGATTGGAGCCTAGAACAGGTCTCAAGCGCTATGCCATTCAGGAAAACGGGTTCTTCATTCTCGGTGATCCGGAGCTGGGCGGCAAACGCCACACGGTGAAGAATCGAGTGTTGGTCCGAACCGAGCAAGAGATGATCGACCTCATCGTTAACCGGCAGCACTATGTGCGTGTAGAGAGCGACGATCCGCGCGGAAACCTTGTTCGGCTTAACTTGTATATCGACGGAAAAAAGGTGAGCTGAAAGGGGGGCGGCACATCTAGTTGTTTTAATTCCTTGAAACGCCTCACATTTGCTCTTGGGCAATTGCGCATCAGCAGCTATTTTGCGCCGTAATTCGAGGGGGCGGAATTTGGACACCGAAGCTGATACCTGTAGAAAGGCCGTTGTTCCCAGGCTTGTCGAAGCTGGCTGGGACAACCCACCCTACGCCATCAACGAGCAACGGTCATTCACGGATGGACGAATCGTGTTCGTTGGCGGCAAGGCGCGTCGGGGACGGCAAAAGCGAGCCGACTTCATCCTTCGCTATCGGTCGGACTTTCCCATTGCCGTGATCGAGGCGAAATCCAAATACAAACACGCTGCCGACGGCCTTCAACAAGCAAAGGATTACGCGGAAATCCTTGGTCTGAAGTTCGCTTACGCAACCAATGGCCGGGAAATCGTCGAGATTGACTACAACACCGGCATTGAACGCGACCTGACCTCGTTCCCGTCACCCGAAGAGCTTTGGGAGCGTCTTTCGCGATCCGAAAAGCTTGACGACGAAATTAAGGAGCACTTGCTCTCCCCGACCTTTCCCGACAAGGACAAGCCGCTTCGCTACTATCAGGAAATCGCGGTCAATCGCGCTGTGCAATCGATCCTTCAGCAGCGCAAGCGCGTTTTGCTCACCCTTTGCACCGGCGCAGGCAAAACTGCTGTTGCATTCCAAATTTGTTGGAAGCTGTGGAACGGTAGCTGGAACCCGAAGGGCAAGAACCGGAAACCGAAAATCCTGTTCTTGGCCGACCGGAACGTTCTGGTAGACGATCCCAAAGACAAGGACTTTAGCGCCTTTGGTGATGCCCGCTTCAAAATCAGCGGCGGGGAAATCAGCAAGGGACGAGACATCTATTTCGCAATCTACCAAGCCATTGCGGGCGATGAATCGCGAGACGGATTATTCAAGGAATATGCGAAGGATTTCTTCGACCTCATCATTGTGGACGAATGCCACCGTGGCAGCGCCCGCGACGACAGCAACTGGCGTGAAATTCTGGAATGGTTTGAACCCGCCTACCAGATCGGCATGACCGCTACGCCAAAGCGGGAGGACAATGCGGACACCTACAATTACTTTGGCGATCCAGTCTATGAATACAGTCTTGCCCAAGGCATCACCGACGGTTTCTTGGCACCCTACCGCGTTCACCGTGTGATTTCCGATTTCGATGCGGCGGGCTGGCGTCCGTCTCAAGGCGAACTCGACCGCTACGGACGTGAAATCCCCGATGCACAGTATGGAACCCGCGACTTCGAACGCGTCGTTGCTCTACGCGCGCGAACTGAGGCTTTCGCAACGCACCTGACAAGCTTCCTCAAACAAACAGACCGTTTCGCTAAGACCATCGTCTTTTGCGTCAACCAAGAGCACGCCCTTGAGATGCGCAATGCGCTTGCGCGTCTTAATGCCGATCTTGTGAAGCAGCACCCTGACTATGTGTGCCGCGTGACTTCCGACGAAGGCGACATTGGCTCCGCACACCGCGCCAAGTTTCAGGATATCGACAAGGCTACGCCCGTTATCCTCACAACGTCACAATTGCTTACAACGGGCGTAGATGCGCCCACATGCAAGAACGTGGTGCTGGCGCGCGTCGTCGGCTCAATGTCGGAATTTAAGCAGATCATCGGGCGCGGAACACGCCTGCGGCCTGACTACGGCAAACTTGCCTTTAATATCATCGACTACACGGGCACTGCGACAGAAAAATTCGCCGATCCCGCTTTTGACGGTGATCCGGTCAGAGAGCGTGAACAGGTCATCGACGAAGACGGCGATGTTGTTGATGAAACTGAAATCACCGAAGAAACCGATACCCCTGGCGACATCGACACGACCGAAATAGTCGTTGCTAACGGTGGCCTACCGGATGACACGGAACCGGCTTTGCCGCGAAAATTCTACTATGACGGTGGCAGCGTCGAGATCATCCGACAACTAGTCTACGAACTCGATTCTGACGGGAGGCAACTCGCCGTGCGTCAATTGACCGACTACACTGGCGAAAAGGTCCGAACACTCTATCCAAACGCCTCCGAACTCAGGAAGGACTGGCTCGACCCTTCGCGTCGTGCCGACATCCTCGAACAGCTTGAAGACAAAGGCATCGACACGCAAACACTTGGTGAGGCTGTGGGCAAGCCCGATGCTGATCCATTCGACCTACTTTGCCATCTAGCCTATAACGCACCGCTTCGCACGCGTCGTGAACGCGCCGAACGTCTGAAGCGGGAAGAATCGGCGTTCTTCGATAAGCACGGTGAGAAGGCCCGCGAAGTGCTCGACGCACTCATTGAGAAATATGCTGAGCACGGAACGGCACAATTCAAAATGCCCGACGTGCTCGAAATCCCTCCCTTTAACGATTGGGGAAACGTCGTGGAAATCGCCGCCCGTTTCGGCGGTGGCAAGGCCATGCGCGAAGCCGTTAACGAACTGCAAAAACGCCTCTACGGCGCATAAGAAAGAGAAATTCCCTTGGCCCCCCGGCAACCGAAGAAGAAGCAGACACAGACAACTGCCCAACGTCTTGACAGCATCATCAAGTCGGCGCGCAAGATTATGCGTAAGGACAAAGGGCTGAGCGGCGACCTTGACCGTCTTCCGATGCTCACATGGGTTATGTTCCTGAAGTTCTTGGATGACATGGAGCATATTGAGGAAGAACGCGCAGAGATAGCGGGCAAGGCGTATCGCGGCGCGATTGAAGCACCGTACCGTTGGCGCGATTGGGCAGCAGAAGAAGGCGGGATCACCGGCCCCGACCTGATTGACTTCCTGACGCTGGACGTAGCCGAACGCCCGGACGGAACCAAAGGGCCAGGCTTGTTCGCCTATCTGCGAAATCTTCGCGGGAACAACGGCACGCGCGGGCGCAAGGACGTGATCGCGACGGTGTTCCGGGGTCTGTCGAACCGCATGGAAAGCGGCTATCTGCTGCGCGATGTCATCAATCTTATTGACGGCATTCACTTCGATTCCTCGGACGAGATTCATACGCTCGGTCGGCTTTATGAAACCCTCCTGCGCGAAATGCGCGACGCGGCGGGGGATTCCGGCGAATTCTACACGCCGCGTTCCATTGTGCGCTTCATGGTCGAGGTCACGGACCCACAGCTTGGCGAAGCGGTTCTTGATCCGGCCTGCGGCACAGGCGGCTTTTTGACCGAAGCCTATGCGCACATGGCCAGACAGGCCGACACGGTCGAAAAGCGCGAAATCCTCCAATCGTCGAGCATCTTCGGCGGGGAAGCGAAGCCGCTTCCCTTCCTTCTGGTGCAAATGAACCTTCTGCTACACGGGTTGGAGGCCCCAAAAATCACGCCGGACAACTCGTTGAAGGTGCGCCTGTCGGAGATTGGCGAGGCCGACCGTGTGGACGTTGTTCTGACGAACCCTCCCTTCGGCGGGGAGGAAGAAACAGGCATTCTGAACAACTTCCCCGAAGACCGACGCACGGCAGAAACGGCGCTGCTGTTCCTCCAACTCATCATGCGGCGGGTGAAGCGCGGTGGCAAAGGTCGTGCCGCTGTAGTCGTTCCGCACGGTGTCCTGTTTGGCGATGGCATTGCGGCACGCATCAAGGCGGACCTGTTGAAGGAGTTCAACCTACATACTGTCCTTCGCTTGCCCGAAGGCGTTTTCGCGCCCTACACGGATATTCCCACCAACATCATTTTCTTCGACACGACAAAGGCAACCGGCGACATCTGGTACTACGAACAACCCAAACCGGAAGGGCGGAAGAAGTATTCCAAAACCGCGCCGTTGACCTTCGACGAACTCAAGCCTTGCCTCAATTGGTGGCATGCGCGTGGAGAAAACGAACAGGCGTGGAAAGTGTATGGCCCCGGCCTGATTGAAACCGACGATGCAGGCCGGATTATTGCCTGCAATCTTGATCTGAAAAACCCGAACGCAGGTGGTGTGGTCGATCATCGCACGCCACTCGAAATTGTTGAGAGCATTGAGGCCAAAGAACAGCGTATTCTTGCCATCATGAGCGACATCAAGCGCACCCTGTCGGAGATGGTATAGTGGCTTGGAAAGACGTCTCTCTTGGCGAATTGATATCGCAAAGAAAAGAATTCATCGAAATCAAACCTGATGAAACCTACATGCGTTGCCGCGTTCAAACCTCAGCGCGTGGAATAGTGCTGCGAGATCGCGTCGAAGGCTCAACAATCAAGACAAAGAAACAACAGGTTTGCCGTGCTGGTGAATTTCTTGTCGCGGAAATCGACGCCAAAATGGGTGGCTACGGCGTGGTCCCCTCGGAACTGGAAGGTGCGATAGTATCAAGCCACTATTTTCTGTATCACGTTGACGAAACAAAGCTCCTTCGAAGTTTTCTCGACTGGTATTCGAAGACCCCTCTTTTCTTGGAGCAAGTTAAGGCACGCGGTTCAACCAACTACGCTGCGATACGACCTGAAGCCGTTCTAGGCTACAGCATTCCTCTTCCGTCGTTGGAAGAGCAACACGCCATCGTGCGCCGCTTGGACAGTGCAATTTCTGGATTGCAAGAAGTCGGCCTACTGTTTCGTGCCGTAGAGGCCGATAGCCACGCTTTGGTTCATCGGCTCCACGACGAGCTTTCGGCCCCCGAGAAATTAGAGTTTGGCGAACTTGTGCAATTAGAAGAGCGGCAAGTTGCTACCGAGGCTGACGAGGAATTTCCCCAACTAGGCATTCGCAGCTTTGGTAACGGCCTTTTTTTCAAGGAACCCGTAAAAGGCTCGGAAACCTCTTACAAGAAGTTCAATCAAGCCTTTGAAGGTGCATTAATTGTAAGCCAGCCCAAAGGATGGGAAGGTGCGATTGCCGTTGCCGGTCCAGATCACGACGGCTGGTTCCTGTCACCTGAATATCGAACCTTTCGCTGCAATCTGGACAAGCTAGACCCGCGTTACCTATCAGCGCTCATTGTGACCCCGTGGTTTCAGTATGAGCTGTCAAGAATGACCAAGGGACAAGGTGCGCGTCGAGAGCGGCTTCGCCCTGAAATGCTGCTGGCGCTCAAGTTGCGAGTACCGCCGTTGGAGCGGCAACGAAAAGCATTGGCAATCATCGAAGACACGCGCCGTGTGGCTATGGCGATGCGGTCTCGGATGCAGGATGCGGAAGCCCTTATCCCCGCAATGCTGCACGAGATTTTTGAGCGCCAGGCGAATGCGCCCGAAGCGGTTTCTGCGACATCGGCTGCAAACGTGGTTCAGCTTCCAGCTACGCAAAACACTGAAATCGACACGCCATTCAAGGAAGCGGTTCTTGTCGGAGCCATCGTCAAAGCGTTCCACGAAGACAACGACCAACCGATAGGCAATTTCCGACTACAGAAGGCGGTTTATTTCGCGCGCCGTCAAATGGGCGAAAGCGCACTCGACAAGGAATATCTTCGGAAGGCCGCAGGCCCTTACAATCCCGCAATGCGCTATTCCGGTGGCATCAAGATTGCGACGAACAAGAATTGGATCAAGCGCGCCACCGGCAAATACGGAGAAGGTAACGCGCTGGGCGACTCCGCCGCCGAAATAGAGGAATGGATTGAGCGCTATCAGTTCGCCCCCGCCACCGCCTGGGTACGTGACCGGTTCAAATACAAATCCAACGACCTGTGGGAAGCGCTGGCGACCATCGACTACGCCATGCTTGCGCTGGGCCGTGACGGCATCCGACCAACCGCTGCCGCCGTCCTTTCCTACATCGCTGCCGACGACGAATGGCGACCCAAGATCGAAAAACTGCGCCTGACCGAATCATCAATTGCAAATGTCATGGTAGAGCTTGAGGGCTTGTTTAAGGTTGTTGGAGGTAGCGGCTGATGCGCGCCACTCAAAAAGCTCTGATGGCGCGCGGATTGGATTCAGATGGCGCGGCCCAGCTCGCGAAAGATGGTTGGACACTCAACAAGCTGAAGTTAGCCAGCCAGACCGAGCTGCGAGCCACGGGGCTGAGTGAAGACTTCATCAAAGCGCTTTTCAAGGAACAGCGTCCGCCGATTCCCAACGATAACCTCTTAAAAGTGCTGTTTGACAATCGCTTTCAGTGTTGCGTGTGCAGAGACCCTGGGCAGTCAATTATCGTCCACCACATAGACGAGTGGGCGCAGAGTCGATGCCACGACGTGGAAAATCTGGCAGTCCTGTGCCTTCCTCATCACGACAAGGCACACACTAGGAGCACGTTATCACAAAACCTGGATGCGGCCACGTTGCGCGGCTTGAAGGCAGAGTGGGAATCTGAAGTTAAGAAGCGCGACGCCGAGTCCATATACTCAACAATGCGCCTCGAATATAGCAACTGGAATTACATCAATGAGCTGCGCGTTTTTGAGATCGCAAATGCGCTGCATATTACTTTCTCAAAGATCAAGTATTTCAGAAATGCAGTCGCGGCGGGCGTGGCGTCACTTAACGGCCTGCCTGTGCCTGTCGAGAGCGACCGACTGTTTTATATGTACGAAGGCTCTACAATTTTGGAGCGCTATTTGTACGTCGCGGGAGTATTCAATGAAGTAGTCAAACGCCTTCCCATAGTTAACGTATCGGATTTTCTGGACAAAGGCGTCTTGGGAGGCGCACTCACCGTCGGTGATTTTATATTCGTTCAAGGTTCCCACACGTTTTCACCAACCACGGGAAAGAAAAACGGGCGGGGCCGTGGGCAAATCTGCGAAGGCGTGCGTAGAGCAAACGAGGTCGAGGTTCGTTTCGTGTTTGACAGATGGGAGGCCACGTCTAGTTCCGCAAAAAATTGCTGGCTCGTGGGTACTAGGAATCAGGGTAGCCTAGTTCATGTGAAGGATTTATCGCGTGAAGACGGCCGTCTAGTTATTAGGGGAACAGTTCTCGGCATTTGCTCAAACCTCGGCGACCTAAAAAAGCGCGATTACGCAATAAGTCTTTACGGTAGCGCTCCGTTGAATGATGCCGAGAACGATGAAGACGTAGATGACGACTGGCTGGATGACGAATGACAGAGGATCGCATCGAACGGTTTTTTTGCAATGCATGCAGACATAAAACGAAGCACTTTATTAGGTCGTGCTTTGAAAGACGGCTCGATGATGGTGCAGGCTTGTTTTCAAATCGCAGAATGTTAATCGCAGAATGCTGCGGATGTGAGAACTTGTCTTTCGTTGAACTGTCTCAAAACAGCGAGATATACGATCTCGTCTATGATGAGGATATTGGACAAGACGTGTTGGCTTGGCAGGAGGCGATTTACCCACCCGTTACTTATCGAAACCCACCTCCATGGTTCGATGATCTGCCTGACAGAACACTTCGTGCGATCTCTCAAGAAATTTACAGATCGCTGCAAACAAGCTCCCATTATCTTGCAACGTTTGGTTCTCGAACACTGATAGACCGTCTGATTGTTCTAACCGTCGGCGACAAGGGAAACTTTGCAAAAGGGCTACAAGCCTTGCAGGAGGGCGGCAAGCTTTCCCAACACGAGCGGGATATTTTGAACCCGGTGGTCGATGCCGGGAATGCGGCAGCCCATCGCGGCTGGGCACCGACGAAAGAGCAAATTGCCATTATACTGGACACCGTAGAGGGGCTAATACATCGGCTGCTTGTCCTTCCTAAACTTGCCGAGGAGTTGGAAGAGGCTGTGCCAAGCCGAGGCGGCGGAGCGAAAGTGAAGGCTGGGAAGCCAGTGGTCACAGTGAATGACAAGATCGACGCAGCGCCGAAAGACTTGCGCGCGATCTATGACGAGCTTGCCGGAAAGCTTCGTGGCCTTGGCGATGATGTGACAGTTCACCCGCAGAAGCATTATATGGCGTTCCGCCGAAATCGAAATTTCGCATCCGTTCAAATATACAATCAGAAACGCATCGTGCGCGTTTACCTGAACCTCGATCCGGACCGCGTTGAGTTAGACCCGGCACTAATGCGCGACGTACGGCAAATAGGGCACTTCGGCACTGGTGACTTGGAAATCACAATTAAGTCGAAGAAGGACATCGAAAGGGTGGCGACATTGATCGAGACGAGCTACCAAGCATCCTGATCGTGATGATTATGTAGAATGCTCAAAAGTACGGCAACCGCTCGGATACTCGATGTTGCACAGCCCCTCAATCACGGTATTTTGCGCGAGTCAGCGCGTAGGGGACAATCCGTGAAAGTTTTTATCAGCTACAGCAATAAAGACAAAGCTGCTGCGTCAAGAATCTCGGAAGCAATCAAATCACTCGGACATGATGTAGTTGCTGATCCGGCGAATATTCGGGCTGGTTCCAATGCCTTTGAATCGCTATCGGCGGAGCTGGAAACGGCAGACGTCATCGTACCTGTAATAAGTCGTAATCTGCTTAGTTCTGCTGCCGCTCAGAAAGAATTGTCATCGCTGGCGCTGAAAGCATTATCGAAGCCTGGCGTTGTAATTTTGCCGGTCCGCATAGACGAAAGCATAGTTCCTGGTTATCTGGCCAGCAGCGTTTACTTGGATATTTCCGATGTGGACGCGGATATCGAATTCTTCAAGTCTTCGTTCCAGGCCCACACGACAGTGACAGATGAAGCACGGCGCGCCACTACAAAGGCGCTCCATGTGACTAATCTCACACAGGCGCTGCGTCTAGGAAGGCTGACTCTGGTATGCGGAGCGGGCGCTTCGATTGAGGCGGGGATACCGGTCTGGGGCGATCTGCTTGGGAAACTCCTTGAGACAATGATGGAACGCATCTCTCAGTCTTACTCGATGAACTTAGGGCGAAAGGCAGCTGCAGAGTTTCAGAAACGCCATCACGAGTCGGCGCTAATACTTGGAAAGTACCTTAAGAATAACTTGGGCCGTGATTTTGCCTCTCATACGAGAGATGCTCTCTACGCAGCCAACCCAATAACCAGTCCCCTAATCAAAAGTATCGTTAGTCTTGCCCGCCCACAGCGCGATGGGCGACCGTTGGACTCAATCATCACGTTCAACTTCGATGGCCTGATTGAGGAGAACCTCACTGCCAGTAGCATTGCCAACAGGCCAATCTCGTCGGAGGCCGTAAAACATAATCCGTCTGAACTGCCGATCTATCACGTTCACGGCTACCTTCCGAGAAAAGGAAAAATACAGTCGGATGCAGACTTGGTATTCAGCGAAGATGCTTACCACAGTCAATTCATCGATCCATTTAGCTGGTCAAACTTAATCCAACTAAACAAGTTGACGCACAACACCTGTCTTTTTGTGGGCATCAGTCTCACCGACCCTAACATGCGGAGGCTGCTCGATGTCGCATGGAGAAAGAATTCTTCGCGTGCTCTTTCGCACTATATCGTTAAGAAGGCTCCTCGCAGCTCGGGTGAAGACGTCACCGACCAGTTGACTATGTTGTTGGAAGAGCAAGACGCCAACGCGTTGGGCTTGAATGTGATCTGGATTGACGAGTTCGCGGAGCTTCCAAGGATTTTGGAACAAATAGCTGCTGAGCGGACCTAAGGCGGTCACCGCGCGCCGCGCGAACGGTTGGGTTGCCCATGAGATGGAAGACGACGTACGGCCCGTGCATAGGCCTCGTCGCTAGAAGCAGGTGGCCAAGCGTTATGGTGCGTCGCTCCGTAGTCGAAATGTTGACATTCGCTGGTTGGGTCCGTACACAGAAACAAGCTCGAAAATGTGCCCAAAAGCTCGACAAGGCGTTGTTTTCGTTTCTAATCTAGGCTTGCGCCGATGTGCCCGCTTCCTCCCTCCGGGCCCACCATCTATGCGATTCGCCAACAAACATGTCGCATCAATCTTGATATCGTCGGAGTCGAGAGTTTGCGTCTGCCACCGTATGCGAACGGAACACCGCTTGAAGAGTCAGCAACATGCGGGCGTGGTCTGACGTCACAGAGAGCAGATTGCGAGTGGGAACGCGATTTCCAAGTAAGCCGCAGGTAGGTCGCGTAGGAAAACGACCAGTCGCTGCAGCGATTTGTTCCTGGCGGGTCTCAGTTGAGATGGAATCGTTGCTGCGGCTTAACCTGCCCGGTTTTGCGATGGAAACGCCATTGCACAAGGCGCCGCGCCCGCTTCGTTTCGCTGAGAGAGCCGACAGTTCTGACTATGATTGCGAATTTCGCGACCGAGCCGGAACAAATCGTCCTATCGAGACTTCTGGCTTTTTCGCTTGATGAGGAACGTTGTCATGCCAGCGAAGTCAAAGGCGCAGCAAAAGGCTGCCGGAGCGGCGCTCGCCGCCAAACGCGGTGAGATAAAAAAGAGCGCGTTGAAGGGCGCCTCCAAGGAGATGGAAAAGTCCATGACCGAAGAGGAGCTTGCCGATTTTGCCACGGGCAAACAGAAGGGGAAGCCGGATCACGTCAAGTGAGCAGCCTGGAAAGCTGTCGTTTGCCTGTCAGTGCAACACGCTGCCGCGCCTGCAGATATCCATTGAATGGTCGTCGCCTTTTCGATCGGCGGGAATGATAGCGAGATACGCCGCCTTGTCACGCACTCCGGCCCGATAGAGCACCAGGATGCGCCTGGCAACCTCGTCCGCCACGGCGGAATGGCGCGAAATATGGCCCTTCAGGCACAACGTTTCGAACAGCTCCTGCAGTCTGGCGAGATCATCCGGCCTTGCAGAGGCGGGTGGGCAGGGGAAATCAGACATCCTATTATCCTCCCGAGGGAGGAGTTTGATCCTCCGAAGAGCTGGCGGCAACCAACCAAAGCGATAATCTGGCTACCTCCGTTCCGGTGCGCGCCGACGGGCGGACCTTTCGGTGTCATTGCGGTCCGCGCCCGAGAGTAGGGCGCGCGCCATCAGCGCGCATGGTGAAACAGGTGTATTGATGAAGCTCGCCACACGGGTTCGCCGGTTGGGCGCGGCGGGCGGACCGCATTCGTCGTCGCGCTCGCACTGCGGATGCACAATGTTGCCGTCATCCGGTTGCTGCAACGGGTGTCGTGCCGCTCGCGCGACGGGAACTGATCGCAAAGCTTCCTTCCACAAGCGGAAGCTGACAATCGCTCGGAATTGCCGCGCTATGGAAATAGCGGCATGTCAGATTTTATAGCCCCCTAATTTAGACTTTGGTATTAGTCGTCCGGTCAGGGAGGACAAATATGCATCAACTCAACCGTTTGGCGATCGCCGCTTCGGCCACGCGCGTGCTGTCGGTCGCGGATTTTTGCAAGGAATACAAGATCGCAAAGCCGGAGGAGGCAAAGCTTCTGCGCCTGTTCGGCCGCTATGCCACGGAATGCGAACTTCGATATAATGTTACGCGAGAGCCGCGCGTCCATTGAGGACGGAAAATTTGCGGCGAGGCCCCGGCTGGATTGATCAAAATTGACTTTGGCCGGGAGCCTTCAGATAGAGGACATCACAAATCTTCGGCAGAGAACGAACTGCTCCGTGGCGACCAGCGGGGTAAATGCCTCATCGTCGCTTGCGATCGCCGACACGTCCGCAGCAACCGGCAGACTAGAGTCTAATGAAGAACGCACCCGCCAAGAGGGTGAGAACGGCCGCCTGCAGCAGGAACATCGGTAGATCCTCGGCCATGGGTTCCTCCTTTGGTTTTGAAAGTATGTAGGGCGGTTGCGGCTATTCCCAAGTAGCCATCCGGTACCAGCGTGCCCCTCCTTTTGGCTGCCTCTTGCGGACGACGCTCCTGGGGCCGCCACAGCGCTTCTCACCTCGCGGGACACCTCTGTGTCTCACTTCACGATCCGGCTGTCTTCCGCCCCTCGGGATGCGCCTCTCGCTCTGGGCTCTGCCTGCTGAGCGTGGAGGGACATCTGCAACTCTCTCTCCGCAGCTCTTGAATTGCTATCTGGCTGAAATTCACCCTCTGGCGAAAGCTGCGACTTCTGATATTGCAGGTTGGAGGCATTCAGGGGGTATTCGATGCGCGAGAGATTTGGTCGGGCGAAACAGGAGGCGCGGGTCATCACGTGCGAGGGCGGCTTTGACGGAGCGGCATCGCGCGGTGCCGTTGCATCGGCGGCCCGCTCTTTGGAACTTTCCGGCTGGGTTCGCGACCTTGCATCCGAGGCGGGTCTACAGGTTCATGTAGAAGGCGGGCGCGAACGGATCAGAGCCTTTGTCGACAGTCTGCTTTCCGGCGGGCTCATCGGAGAGCTCGCCAACGTCCATATCGCCAGCGTGGAATGCCACGGCTATACGGAATTCTTCCTTTCTTCTGCCGGGCAGCAGCGGCCGCACAGTTCCCTGGGAACCTCGCTCGAAAAGACCATCCCCTTTCTAAGGCGGCAGTTCAGAGAGATTGTCAGCACCATGGTTCGGGTGGCCTGGAAGGGCGAGGACGACAGGCTGAGACGGCTTGTGGAGAAGGTGCCCTCGGAGTTTCTCAGCCAACGCCTGCTGCATTTTCCCGGCGTTCGCACGCAGGACGTCGTCGCTTCCTTCTCTTCTTCCATGTGGACCCAGACCCTCATCCGGAAAAAGCAGTCGGCCCGCATCGGCTACGCGCCGGAGGACGTTCTGGCGGACAAGCAGCGGGGAAAGGCATTTGCGCGTATCCTCGGCATGCGGTGTCCCGCAACGCCCCAGTTCAGCCAGCCGCTGGAAAAGCTGGAGCTTCGGCCGGGGTTGGCCATCAAGCCCAGCGACGCGGCCGGCGCACGCGGTGTTTTCCTGATCCATTCGCACGACAGGATCTTTTCGGTTCGCGACAAGAGCGTGCTGTCGTCTATTGCCGAGCTGCGCACCGAGGCGGCCGCCTTTGTCACACGGAAGGGGGAGAAGGACCGCTGGAACACCGAGGAGATCGTCTATGGTCCCAATGAGGAGCCGGCAAGCGATCTGAAGTTCTATTGCTTCTATGGTGAGGTCCCGCTCGTGCTCGAGGTCATCCGAACTGGTCGCGAGAACGTCCACTATTGGTATGACGGCAAGGGTGCCCCGGTCAGAACCGGTAAGTATGACGATACCGTTCTGGCCGCATCGTCGATCGACAGGGAACTGCTTGAGTATGCCGGAAACATCAGTCGCAATATCCCCGCTCCTTTCATTCGCATCGATTTCTACCGTTCGCGGGATGGTCTGGTTTTTGGCGAGTTTTCTCCCCGCCCGGGTGGATTTCACGAGTTCGGCATAGAAACCGATAGGCTGCTGGGCCGTCATTTCGTGGAGGCACAGGCGAGGTTGTTTGCGGACATGTTCGATGGGGGCGAGCGGTTCCCCGAATTCCGTCAATTCGTCGCGCAGAACGTTGCCCCTAAAGGCACGGCCGAGGCCTCGCCCCCGGTGCCGGTACCACGGGCTGCGGCGTCGACGGCGCGATAGCCACTCGCGTTTGGCCGGTTTCACGGCGCGTCCCGGTGCGCTTCGCGGCCTCTTTCCGTAACGAAACTGGACATTGTCCTCTCGAAGTCCCAGTTTATGTATCGGCCCCGCCACTGAAGCTGGTGCCCGTCGTTAATCTGAAGGAGCCACGGATTGAGCGTCGCCTTTGTCAAGGAAGAGAGTGCCGAAACGGCCGCGGAAACCGTTCTGCCGGATCGTCCGATTTCGCCCCATCCCAACCTTGTGACGCAGACGGGATTGAGCGCGCTCGAGCGCGAACTGCAACAGGCGCGCGCGGCCTATGAGGCGGCAAACGTCGTGGAAGACGTGAACGAACGGCGGCGGCAGGTGGCGGGACCGTTGCGCGATGTGCGCTACTTTGCCGAAAGGGTGCGCACCGCCCAGCTCGTCGCGGATCCGGAATCGCGCGAGACCGTGGCGTTCGGAAGCACGGTCACATTCAGCCGCGACGACGGGCGCATCCAGAAATATCGCATCGTGGGGGAGGACGAAGCCGATCCCAGAACAGGTTCGATTTCCTATGTGTCGCCGGTGGCGAGGATCGTTCTCGGAAAAGCTGTCGGCGACGTGATGAGCGTCGGGGACCGCGAAATCGAGATTATCGAGATCGCCTGAAGCAGGTTTTGTCGCTGTCGTCCGCTTCAGACTTTTGCGACACGCTTCGGTGATCGCGGCATCCGCCGCCCGCATGGTTTCGTCTTTTCAAACGGCTTCCGCCGGATGGGCGGCGAGGATCGTGCGCAGATTGGTGACAAGTTCTCCGGCATGGACCGACAGGCAGGTCGAGTGATGGCCCGGCATCTGGATATGGCGGAAGTTGCGGGCAAGCCTGCCCCATTGCTTTCCGTCGTACAACCCGCATTGCCGGCCCTGGCCGTCGCGCCCGGTAGAAAGGACCACGACCGGGACAGTGGACGGCTGGGGGACATAGGAGGCAAGCGCTGCCGTATAGACGTGGATCAGGCCGGCATAACGCTCCTGGAGCTGCTTCTCGCTCGAACTTCTTGACTGCAGGTCTTCGGCCAGGCGCTGGCGCTCCTTGAGGCGCCGCTCCTTCATGGTGCGGGCGAGAGCGGCGATCTCGGCTGGCGACAGATGGGCGACGCGGCCGACATTCCACACCTTGCGCATGATCACGCCCAGCTTTTCCTGTGCCTTGTCCGAGCGTTCGGCCGGCGTGGCGAAGAAGGACGACAGCGCGCGATGGATCAGCCGGTATCCCGGGCGCGCATTGAGGGATGAAGGTTCGATCATGATGACGAATTCAACCTTGCAGCCCCGTTCCTGCAGCAGGCGGGCACATTCATAGGCCACCAGCGCACCATTGCAGTAGCCGGCAAGCCGATAGGGTCCGGTCGGACGCACCGCGAAGATGTCGGCAAGGCGCTCTCGGGCCATCCACTCGATGCTGGGCTTGACGTTGTCGTCATTCATGCCGTGTGGCGCAAACGCGATGAGCGGATGGGCGCAGTCGTTGGCGAGCTTTCGCACATAGACGCCCCCCATGTCGAAATCGCCGTGGAACAGAAGCAGCGGATTGCAGCCGGGCTCGAGATTGTAGGATTTCAATTCGAGGCCTTCCTCGGCGCAGGCCTTTCGCCAGTGCCTGAGCTTTTCGAGGCGGCGGGCACGCTTTTCGTCCGGATTCTCGTTTTCGACCTTTTCGTTCATCGCCACCTCGCTCCCGGGCATTCAGAAGACCTGTTCCACGAGGAGCGGGGCCAGGTGCAGCGGCCGTGTCGTCTTGCGCTTCGACTGGATATCCTGCCACACGCGCTCGACCTGTTCGGGCGAAAGTCCTGCAGCTTCCGCCGCTTCCCGCGCCGGTATGTTCTCGTTGAAGGCCAAGAGGCACAGGTCCATCCGGTCATAGGGCAGGGCGAAGTAGAACTCCTCCTGCGTCTGGGCGAGCGACCACGTGTCGGTCGTGGGCGGACGGGCGACGACGCGCTCCGGCACACCGAGATATTCGGCTAGCTGATAGACCTGGGACTTGTAGAGATGGGCGATCGGCTTCACGTCGGCAGTACCGTCGCCGTTCTTGACGAAGAAGCCCTGATCGTATTCGAGCCGGTTGGGGGTACCCAGAACCGCATAGTTCAGCCGGTCGGCGTGATAGTATTCCATCTGCTTGCGGGTGCGCTGCTTCATGTTCGTGGCAGCCACGATGCCGAGATAGACCGAGGCCGGCATGCGCTTCCGGTGGATGGAGCCGTCGGGCGCCTGCAGCACCAGGGTTGAGATCGCGAAGTGATCGCTCTCCAGCGGGCTCGATATCGAGACCTTGCAGGCCCAGCCGGGGCCGTAGGCGGGCTCGACCTCGCGGATGAGGGCGTCGCGGCGGCGATAGCAACCCATGGCATCCAGCGTCGGGCCGATGTCCTCCACCTCGCCTGCAATGCCGTAGGTGTCGGCGACCTCGCGTGCGATCGACAGGCTTTCGGGGTCGGAATCGCGTTCGGGCATATAGAGCGCAAAGACGTTCTTCGCGCCAAGCGCTTGGACGGCGAGCGCTGCGCAGACGCTGGAATCGACACCGCCGGAAAGACCGAGCACCAGTCCCCTGCGACGCATCTGCGTGCGGACCTGGTCGCGCAACGCTTCTGCTATGTGGGCCACCTCGCGGGCCGGGTCGAGTTTCAGTGCTTCGGCGGAGAAGGCGGCGTCAAGGCGTGCATCCGGTCTCATCTGGCCATCTCCGTTTCCTGTCTGTTGAATTCGTCTGCCGCCAGCCGGCGGCTCAGCTTGCCCGTGTCGGTTCTCGGCAGTTCCTGCGTGAAGGAAACCGAGCGGGGGACCATGAAATCCTCGAGGTTCTTCTGGCAGTGACGGATGACCGCCTGCTCGCTCAGCGTGGGGTCGTTCACCACGACGACGGCATGCACCGCCTGTCCCAGCACCGGATCGGGAATGCCGAAGACGATCGCCTCGGAGACGCCGGGGCAGGCATGCAGCGCTGCCTCCACCTCCTTGGGCGCCACCTTCTCGCCGCGCGACTTGATGATGTCGTCCTTGCGGCCGACGAAATAGAGAAAGCCCTCGGTATCGGTGCGAAAGAGGTCACCGGTGTGGAGCACGCGCTCCCATGGATGGGGGCCGGGGCGGAGCACGCGGGCAGTCGCCTGCTCGTCCTCCCAGTAGCCCTGCATGACGTGCGGCCCGCGGATGACGAGTTCGCCGACCAAGTCCGCGCCGACCCTGCGGCCTTCGTCGTCGACCACATAGGCCTCGGTGTTTGGAATGGCGATGCCGACGGAGCCGGGCCGGACGTCGAGCTGGGCCGGCGGCAGCCAGGTGCAGCGCTTGCACTCGGTCAGCCCGTACATGGAATAGAGCGTGACGCCGGGAAAGAGCCGGCGCAGGCGGTCGATATGCTCCACCGGCAGGGCGGCGGCCGTGTTGGTGATGTAGCGAAGGCCCGGCAGGAAGCCCGGGCGCAAGTCGCGCATGTTCAGGATCATCGCCGCCATCGTCGGTACGAGCGGAAAACCCGTGACCTTTTCGCGCAGGATCGTATCGAAGATCGCCTGCGGGAAGGCGAAGGAATTTTCGAGGACGATGGTTGCTCCGACCTTGATTGCCATGAGGACCTGGTACAGGCCGTAATCGAAGGCGATCGGCAGCACGTTGAGGACGATGTCGTCGGGCGTATTCTCCAGATAGGTGGTGATCGAGGTCGCAGCCGCCTCGACGTTGCGATGGGTCATCATGACCCCTTTCGGCCTCCCCGTGGAACCGGACGTGTAGATCAGCATGGCGAGATCGATATCAATGCCGCCGTGACGGGGCGCGGCTGCAGGTTCTGCGATGCAGTCCGAAAAGCGCAGGGCGTCTTTGCCGCCTTCACCGGCGGCGCCGGCCACGATGACGCAATCCACGCTCGAGCCCGGCCTTGCCGCCTCCACGATACCTGTCAGTTTGGCTTGCGTGATGACGGCGCGGGCGCGGCAGTTGCGCAGAATGTAGGAGAGCCTGTCCGGTTTCGTGGAAGAGTTGATCGGGCTGAAGACGCAGCCGGCCTTCAGGATTGCGAAGATGGAGACCACCGCCTCCCAGCAATTGTCCATGAAGACGAGGGCGCGGTCGCCAGGCTCCAGACCAGCCCGCTGCAGCGCTGCGGCAAGGCGGTCGGAACGTGCGTCAAGCTCGCGAAAGCTCAACCTGTTGGCGCCGGCAACCAGGGCGATCTTCTCGCCATGAAGACGGGCGCTGGTGCGCAGGAACTCTTCGACGCGCATGCATGATCCTCGCAAGGTTACTGTTTCGGCCGCGCCCGGCGGGAACGCCCGACCCCGGGTGCCTTGATCAGGCTGCGTCGTCCTGCTGGAGCCCGCCGCGCTTGGACGTGACGAAGGCTGCGAGCTTGGCGATGGAATCGAAGTTGGCCGGAAGGATCTCCGCATCGGCGACCGGAATTCCGAGATTGTCTTCGACGAAGGCGACCAGTTCGAGGATGCCGGTCGAATCCACCACGTCGTTCTCGATCAGGGAATCGTCGTCGCCCGGTGTTCGGGACGTGTCGCCGAAAAGGAAGCTCTCGACGATGAACGCTCGGATTTCTTCATTCAGGGTCGCCATCATGCGTCTCCATATTGGATTGTTCGTGACGGTTCGTGGTGTCCGGCCTGCCAGGCAGGCCGTTTCGTGAAGGCTTCGTGCCAGAGCTGCGTCGAGAGGATGCCGACGAAGGCGGTGTTGTCGCGGAAGCCATCGGCCCGCCGTCGGCATTTGGACAGCAGCTTTTCCGTAGCGAGCGGATTGAACAGACCCGTCTTCTCGACCGCCGCCCGGTTGAGCAGACGTCCGACATAGTCCGGCTCGGCGCCGGCGAAGAAGGAGGCGCTGTCCGGGGCGCGGTAGGGCTGCTTGACGCGCTTGTTGATCGACGACGGCAGCAGGCCGGCCGTCGCCCTGCGCAGGATACTCTTCTCCACGAACCCCTTGAGTTTCATGGCGGGCGGAATGCGGGCGGCAAGCTCCACGAGCCTGTGATCGAGGAACGGGAAGCGCCCCTCGACGCCATGCGCCATCGCCATGCGATCGCCCTGGCTGGACAGGATGTAGTCCGGCAGCAGGAACTTGGTTTCCAGGTACTGCGCCTGGTGCAGCGGGTGCCAGCGGGCGAAATCCGCCGGTATGCGCGCCAGCACCTCCTCGGCCGCATCGTAGCCGGCAAGGTGTTCGCGAAGCGCTGCTGAGAAGAAGATTTTCGCCGCGCCCGTGCTGCGAAAACGCGGTCGGTGCGAAAACAGCGGATCGGCGGGGTCATCGTCATGCGCGCCGAAGTAGGCCGCAAGCGCATCCGGCGATTGCTGCTGCAAACCGGGCAGATAGGGATAGAGGCGACGGAACAGCTGCCAGCGCCGCTGCGAGCCGGGCTGTCGGGCGCAGAAGCGGCGGACCCTCGCTTCCTTGAAGATATCGTAGCCGGCAAAGACCTCGTCGGCGCCTTCACCGGTCAGGACCACCTTCATCGCCTCGTTGCGCACATGGCGGGAGAGGAGATAGAGCGGGGCGGGCGCCGTGCGGACCACCGGCTTTTCCGTATGCAGAACGACAGAGGGAAAGGCCTGGGCGATCTCGTCCGGTCCGCAGAAGATCGAGGAATGTTCGGTGCCGAGGGTGCGGACCATTTCGCGCTGGTAGGAACTCTCGTCGTGCTCCTGCGAACCGAAGGTGACCGAGAAGGTCCGCAGACCACTTTGTGCATAGGGCTTGGCGAGCGCGCAGGTGATGGAGGAATCGAGGCCGCCGGAGAGATAGGCGCCGACCGGAACGTCCGCCCGCATGCGGATCGCCGTGGCATCGTCGAGCAGGGCCAGCACTTCGTCCGCGACATCGGCCTCCGCACGACCATCCTCGCGCTCCGCCGCGTCGGGGAAAGCGATATCCCAGTAGGGCCGCACCGTCATCCCGCCTTCGTCTGCGGTGAGAAGGTGGCCGGCCGGCAGTTCCGAAATGTCCTTGAAGATCGTCCGGGGCGGGACGGGGGCCCAGAAGGTGAAGACCTGATCCAGAGCGAAGGGGTCCATTTCAGCGCTAACCCCCGGAACGCCGAGCAGCGCCTTCACCTCCGAGGCAAAGAAGAGCGTATTTTCGCGGCGGGTATAGAAGAGCGGGCGGACGCCCATCCGGTCTCGCGCGATCAGCAGCCGGCGGCGCGATCCATCCCAGAGGGCAAAGGCAAAATCGCCGTTCAGGTGGTCGACGCATTCGTCGCCCCTGTCGGCATAGAGGTGCAGGATGACCTCGGTATCCGAGGCGGTCCGGAAGCGATGGCCTCTCGCCTCCAGCATGTCCCGCAACTCGACATAGTTGAAGATTTCGCCGTTGAAACAGACGACGAGCGATCCTTCACCATTCGCCATGGGTTGATGACCGTCGGCAAGACCGACGATGGAGAGCCGCCGGTGGGCGAGGCCGATGCCGTCGCCAATATAGAGCCCGGCATCGTCAGGCCCCCGGTGCTGGACGGACTCGGCCATGCGATGCAGGAGATGCCTCGCCTTTTGGGTCGGCACTCGATCGCCGAAATATCCGATCACTCCGCACATAGCGGTCCCTTCGTGCTGCTTGCTTCGCGATGCTCGGTTTTCCCGGCGCGTGTTCTGGGCACGATGTTCTGGATACAGGTGCCCCCGCACCTGGCGTCCCTCACGTCTGGCGTTGGAGTGTTGTCGATGCCACCTGTCCGAGGCAACGGCGCAAACGGGCTACCCACTGAGAGCGATGCCGTTCCGTACGGGTTAACCCTGATGCCCCGGCGCGGCCGTCTTTACGCTGGTGTTGCCCAGTATGAACATCGGGGTGGCGCCGGATGCCTGTCTCAGATGGTGGGGGGAAACCGGCAAGCCCCGCCGCCAGAAGCTGGCACCAGGAGGATTGCACATGTCGTCACATCACACGATCGATACCGGGCCGGCAGGCGCGGGTGCTGGCGCCGGAGTTCCGCTCGGCGCCATCGACGCCGGTTCCGGGCTGATCCGGTTCATGGGGATGGATTTCGAACTCGGGCCGAACGTGCTGGCGCCACGCAAGGAGACTGAGCTTCTGGGCAATGTCTGCGTGGAGCATCTCGCGCACGGGGTAGCCGAACCTGTCGTGATCGACATGTGCTGCGGCAGCGGCAATCTTGGCATCGCCATTGCTAGCAACATCGAAGGAGCGCGGGTCTACGCCTGCGATCTGACGCCGGAAACGGTGGAGGTCGCGCGCCGCAACGTCGCGCGCTTCTCTCTGGAGGAGCGTGTCACGGTCGTGCAGGGCGATCTGTTCGAGAACATCCGGCACCAGGGCCTTGAAGGCATGGTGGACATGGTCGTATGCAATCCACCCTATATTTCCAGCGGCCGTTTGACCGCCGATCGCGCCCACCTTCTGGAGAACGAGCCGCGGGAGGCGTTTGACGGCGGCCCCTATGGCATCGCCATCCACCAGCGGCTGATCTACGACGCGCTCGATTTTCTGCGGCCCGGTGGGGCGCTGGCCTTCGAATTTGGTGAAGGGCAGGAGCGCCAGACCCTGGCACTGGTCACGCGGACCACCGGCTACTCCAGTGCCCGGTTCGTCTTCGATGCCTCGGGCATCCCTCGCGCCGCGCTCTGCGTGAAGCGCTGAGCGGACAGGGCGTCACAACGGCAGCGATTGCCCTCTTCCGTACACCCATGATCGATGAACAGGTTTCAATTCATCGATCATGGGGTTTATCGCGGGTCCACGGTTCCGATTGCTTTGCCGCCAGTGCCCAGATCGCGGCTTGTGTGCGGTTCTTCACGGCAATCCTGCGCAGGATGGCCTTGATATGCACCTTTACGGTGCCTTCGCTAATGTCGAGATTGCGCGCGATCTCCTTGTTGGAAGCGCCCGCAGTTACAAGCTTCAGGATCGCCTTCTGGCGGGGAGACAGGCCGCCGCGGCCATCGGCGAGCGATGGCAGCGGCGCGTGCGCGTCTTGCGACGCAGCGCCGAGATCGGTCTGCAGTGCGAAATCGTCCAGTGCGGTTGCAACGGGGGCATCTGCTGCCGGAGGCGGCGATGCGGCTTCCACCCTCGCGTCCGCTTCGGGGGCGATGTTCCTGCTGCTGGTCGCGCTGCCCGAGACCACCGAGCATTCGTCCGCAATGAGCTGCAGGGCCTTGATGAAGTTGTCCGCCGACAGGCCCTTGTGCAGGTATCCCTTGGCCCCGAG
The DNA here is from genome assembly GCA_023404095.1 of Pseudomonadota bacterium. Taxonomy (GTDB): domain Bacteria; phylum Pseudomonadota; class Alphaproteobacteria; order Rhizobiales; family Rhizobiaceae; genus Mycoplana. The sequence goes on from JAEYDD010000004.1 coordinate 41,274, forward strand.
CGTGACGGCCGCATCGGCGGCCTCGGGATCGTAGCTGTCCGCGAGAACGACGATCCTGGCACGTGGATTGACATCCAGAATGGCCGCTATGGCATCGGATGCCGTCGCGTCTTCGAGTGTACCCACGATGAACAAAAGGGATGTGCCGGCATCCGGCAACTTGCCGATATCGGCTAGCGTCTCTCCGACGCCGATGACTTCGAACGCAAACGAATCGAGCAGGATGCGTGTTCCCTCTCGAAATAATCGGCATGTCTCAAGCATATAAATGTGATGCGTCATGCGTCTCTCCAAGGTCATCACGTATGGCGCGATATTCGCTCGCCTGAATTCTCCCGAAGTCAAACGCAGAACGATATAGTTAACGAGAGAAGTTAAGAGGCGTAGAAGTTATACATAATCAAAAATATACTCAATAACAAACTTTATAGATACCTAATGTGGGTGTTTCTATTTGTCTGTAGAAAAATATTTATAGCATGCGCACATTTTGGCATCAATTGTTTTTTCCTAATGTATCGCGGAGAGCCATGCTCCCCAAATTTTGACCGAAGCTATACCTAAGTTTGAATTGGTTTCGCCGCGGTCGAATGTCGCCTGATGAATTCGGCGTAACACGTTCTGGCAGTCCATACCAATTTGGCCGAGGTTTCCTGCCCGTTTCGCAATCCGCAGTGCTCGAACTGGTTATGGCCCGAAATAAGTGTATATCTCCCGCTCCCCTCTCAAGGGGTAGCCCTTCTGTTTCCTTGCAAAGCGACAGGCGCGAGTGGTGTCCTTGGTGCGCTCGAAAGCGGAGACGCATCTCCGCAGTACCGCTTGAAAAACAAGAAGGGGAGGGTGCTTTGAACGAGCTGCGAAAATTCGCCTATGCGATGCCGGCATGGCGAAATGCCGGTTTCCTAGAGACTGCGGGCCAGGCCTTCAAGCGCACGCTCGATGTGGCCGTCGCCGGAATACTGATGGTCTTGCTTGCCCCGCTCTTCGTCCTGATCGCCATGCTTGTAGCGCTCGACGGCGGCCCTGTGCTGTTCAGGCATACAAGGATCGGAAAGCAGACCAAACCGTTCGGCTGCCTGAAGTTCAGGACCATGATCGTGGGGGCGGAAGAATGCCTCCAGGAGTATCTCTTCCATCATCCACACGCTCGTTTCGAGTGGAAGGAGCGCCAGAAGCTCGGCTTCGATCCGCGCATCACGCCGATCGGCAGATTCCTGCGCTCGACCAGCCTCGACGAAATACCGCAGATCTTCAACGTGCTGCGGGGCGAAATGAGCCTGGTCGGGCCGCGGCCGGTGACCAAGGCGGAATTGGCGCACTACAAGCAGCACGTCGGCGAATATGCGAGCGTCCTGCCCGGGATTACCGGCCTGTGGCAGGTCAGCGGGCGTAACGATGTCAGCTATGACCGCCGCGTGGAATATGACCGCGAATATGTGAAGAAGCGCTCGATCCTGCTGGACCTGAAGATCCTTCTCAGGACGCCGGGCGTGGTCTGGTCTCGCAGGGGTGCTGAGTGAGCTCATGCACAGGAACCTTCCCGCGCAGCCGGAGGATGAGGGCGGATGCGCCTCCGGCAGACACCATGCCAAAAGCACCGCGATGGTCACCGCGGCGGTCTCCGTCCTGATCGCCACCTATGTGAAGGAAAAGGCGGCCAACCTGGCCGCCTGCCTGGACAGCCTTCAGGCGCAAACGCTGCCGCCCGCGCAGATCGTCCTCGTCGTGGACGGCCCGATCGGGGCGGACCAGGAACGGGTGATCGAAGGTTTTGCCGCGATCCGAAGCGACTGGGAATTCCGCGTCGTGCGGCTTTCGAAGAACGGCGGACTGGCCGCCGCGCTGAACGCGGGCCTCACGGCCTGCACGATGCCGGTGATCATGCGCATGGACAGCGACGACATCTGTCTGCCCGATCGCATCGAGATCGAGTATCGCTACCTCGACGCGCATCCGGAGGTGCATATCGTTGCCGCCTGGGCCGAGGAGTTCGATGACGAGAGCCCGGCGGTGCGGCTACGGATCGCGCCCACCGTGCACGATGCGATCATCAAGGCGCTGCGGTGGCGCAATGTCATCGTGCACCAGTCGGTCGCCGTCCGGGCCGATCTGCTGCGCTCCGTCGGGGGCTACAGTTCGCGCTTCGGGCTGCTCGAAGACTATGACCTCTGGATCCGGCTGGCGCTTGCGGGCGCGCAATTCCACATCATTCCGAAGGTGCTGGTCCGTGCACGCGCCGGCGCCGGGCTGAACGAGCGGCGAGGCGGTTTCCGCTATCTGGTCAACGACGTCCGCTTCCGCACGCATGTCTTCAGGGCTGGCTTCCTGACGCTGCGCGAGTTCCTGATGGTGACGACGCTCTATTCCGGCTTCCGGCTTATTTCGGGGCCGATGCGTAGCAGGCTTTATTCACTCGTACGAAGCAAACCGTGAGGGTAATGCCATGGAAAGGCGAACCCGAAAATCCGCAAGCCAGCCTGCTCCCTCAAACGGCACGGAGCCTCTGCCGGAACTGTCCGCGCCGATGCTTCTGGCGCCCGAGCCTCAGGCGGATGAGCCCGTCGAGCCGGGGCCGCGCTATTCAGTCCGGCGGTTCTTCGACGGGGCTGCTTCGGTGCTGGTCATGGCCGCGGTCGCCTGGCCCTTCCTGCCGCCGGTTTTTGAGTCGACCGCCACGCTGGTGCTGAGGCCGACGGACATGGAGGGGCAGGCAAACTATCCGCAGGCCGTCCGGCAGCCGCTGGACGAAAGCTTCATCCTATCGGAGCTCGACGTCTTCCGCTCGGAGGCCATTTCGGATGCGGTCGTCAACACCCATCGCCTGGCCTTTGATGATGAGTTCATGTCCAAGCCCGGCGTTGCGACAAAGGTCGCAGGGTTCGTTTCCGGCCTGTTCGGAAACCTGGTCACCGAGAGCATCGCCCGGGAAGACCCGAAGATGCGGCCGGTCGATACCGACCGTTCGGGCGGCGAGGTCGCCCTGATAGGTGTGAAGGAAAAGCTTCTGGACAAGATGGTGCTTCGCCGCGACCGGCAGTCCTACACCGTTCGGGTCGGCTTCCGCTCGAACGATCCGGACAAGGCCGCCGCGATGACGAACACGCTCGTGCGTGCCTTCCTGGCCTCACAGGTGGAGCGCAAGGCGCAGAATGCTGACGCGATGAAGGCGCTGCTGAACGATCGCATCGACGAGGCGCAGCATGAGGCCGACCAGTCCTCGGCGGCGGTCGAGCAATTCATGATCAGTTCGGGTCTGATCGATCAGGGTGAGCAGATCGCGCTGGAAGCGCAGTTGCGTGCCCTGAGCGACGAGCTTGCCACAGCACAAGCCCGCCTCATCGATGCCCAGACGCGGGCGGATTCGCTGGCGCGGATGCAGGCCAACAACACGCTGGACAGTGCGCCGGAGGTGCTCGCATCTCCCACGATCCAGCGGCTCAACCAGAGCCTGACCGAGAGCATGTCGCGGCTCGCGGTGATGTCGACGGAATCCCGCAGCATTCTCAAGCAGGCTGCCGACGAGCGCGATCGCATCGTTCGGAGCGCGCGCGTGGAGGCCGACAACTGGGTCGAAAGGGAGAGCCGCCTTATCAGCGAGGTCGCGCGGATCCGGCGTGTCATGGTCGAACGGGAGAAGGCGACGTTCCAACTGGCACAGCTTCGGCGCCAGGCCAGCATCGATGCGGAATTGCTCAACGACGCCCATACGCGTGCGGCCGCCCGGGCCATGGCCACGGGTGCGCTCAAGCCGGATGCCGAGGTCATCTCTCAGCCGATTGCGCCCGACAAGGCAGTATTTCCGAATGTGATCCTTTATGGCATCGGGTCGATAGGGTTGGCCGGACTGGCCGGTGCCGCCATGAACGCATCGGCGATCCGGCGTGATCTGAACAGGCTGATGAAATCATGAACGCAACCGGATACGGCGGCCGAATGGAGCGCATTGTCCCCGACATCGCGTTTGGCGCGCTGCTGGTTTTCAGCGTCTTTCCGGTGTTCATTCTGGCGCAGCTTTCGGCAAATCAGTCGATCGCGGCTGTGCTTCCCTTTGCCCTCGGTGCGGTCGCTTTCGGTGCGGTCGCGTTGGTCGCAGCCGCAGCCGGACGGAAATGGGCGATTACCCTGCTCTTCGTCTTCGCCTTCATCGGATTGAGCTTCGGCATGCGGATGGATGGTTATGCCCGCACAGGCGGCATGGACTGGCAGAACATGACGAAACTGGTCGCCTGGATGCTGGTCTTCCTGATCTTCCCGTTTCACGTTCGCCGGCTGGTACCGTTCCTCCGGGAAAAGACCATCGTACTTGCACTGATTTATGGCGGTGTGGCTTTTGCTTCCTCCGCGTGGTCGCTGATCCCCGTCTATACCGCTGCCAATTCGCTCGGGCTGATCTCCTACCTCATCCTGGCATGCATCGTCGTCTCAGTCCTGGGTGCGGAGGCGACGATGCGCCTGCTGACGCTAACCCTGCTCGTCTTCCTGACGATCGGGCTGATATCGGGCGTCGCACTGCCGGACATTGCATGGCTGCCGCCTTCGGCAGAAGAAAGCGTCTACCGTCTGCGTGGTTTCTCCGGACATCCCAACGTGTTGGGCGCGCAGGCTGCCCTGCTGGTCACGTTCGCTGTCGTGCTTAGACGACGCCGGCGTCTGCCGGCCATGCTGTTTCTGCCTGCACTATTGGTGGGGTTTGCTGCGATCATAGCCGCCGACAGCCGCACGATGCTCGCGGCGACGATCGTCGTATGGTCCGCGATATCGCTGCGTGAGCGAAAGCTGCTAGGCCCGATGGCGGCCCTCGCCGGTGCCGGTCTCATTTTCGCGGTAGCACTGATCGCGGTCGGCGAGTTTCCGGACCTAACGTTTCTCCTGGGGCCGCTGGCGCGTACCGGATCCATCAGCGAGGTCGTGACGCTGACCGGTCGAACCGAGCTGTGGATCGTATCCGGGGAACTGATCGCGCAAAAGCCGGTTCTCGGCTGGGGATTCGGGGGGACCGAGGCGCTTTTGATCGAAAGCGTGGGGCGCACTTTTCAGGGGGCGCCGGTCAATGCCCATAACATGTATATCCAGGCGATCTTCAATCTCGGCTTTCTGGGTGCACTGCCCATCTTCGCCCTTCTCGGCATTCTGGTGACGCGGATGTGGACGAGGCCGGACTCCATCCGCGATCAGCCCGTTCTGCTGATGATGGTCATGGGAGTGACCGAGGTCAGCATCCTCGCCTTGCCGGTCCTTCTGACGTTCACCTTCTTCCTTGTTCTCGCTCGCGAGGCGCAGCCCGACGTTGCCGGCGGCCCGCTTGCGCCGTCGAGGCCGAAAACGATGAGGACTGCCTGACATGGAGCCAAGGCTTGCGCGCATCGACGGACGGCAATCACAGGACGGCGGCGGCGTGATCGGCGCCTATCTCGTCGTGCGCAACGAGGGCGACCGGCTGCCCTACCTTCTCGAGTATCACCGCCAGCTCGGCGTGGAGCGGTTTTTCGTCTGCGACAACGGCTCGGACGACGGCTCCACGGAATTCCTGCTCTCGCAGAGCGATTGCGTCGTCTACCACACCGAGGATTCCTTCGGAGAAGCCGGCTGCGGCATGAACTGGATCAACGCGATGGTGGCGCGTCATGGCGAGAGCGGCTGGTGCCTGTTCATCGACGCGGACGAACTGTTGGTCTATCCGCATGCCGAAAAGGTCGGGCTCGGACAGTTTTGCCGGTATCTGGAGAGATCCGGCCACGAGGGCATGTTCGCCACGATGGTGGACATGTACGCCGATGGCCCGGTCGCCGACGCCGTCTATGTCCGCGGGACCCCGTTCGTCGAGACCTGCCCGTATTTCGACGCGGACTATGTCGTCCGGCAGAAGGCCAGCCTGCCATTTTCCAATCGCTTTCTCGACGTCGAAGCCGTCGGCGGGCCGCGGCTTCGGGTGTTCTATCCGCGCTACCGGCGGATGAACATCTGGGAGATGGCGGTCGCCCGGGCGATGCGCAACCTTCGCCAGCATCGCCTGGGCAGGTTGATCGGCATGCAGCGTTCCAGCCTCGGATCGCTGCCGCCGGATATCACCAAGGTGCCGCTGATGCGCGGCAGGCCGGGTCGCCGGTGGGCGACGAACCATCGCACCGAGCCGCTGGCGGTGGCGCCCATCACCGGGGCGCTCCTGCATTTCAAGCTGTTTTCGACCTTCGACGAAAAGGCGCGCAGCGAGGTCAGTCGGGGCGAACATTGGGACGCCGGCGTCGAATACCGCCGCTATGCTGCCTTGCATGAGACATGCGCAAGCGTGTCGTTCATGTACGAGAACAGCAGGCGCTATCGCTCCAGCGGCGATCTTCTGCGATGCGGCATCATCCGCTCGACGGATGCTTTCGACCGATACGCGGCCGCACCGATGCCGGCCGCTCGCCCCCGCATCGTATCGGTGAACCCATGAGCGCGCCACCGGACACCTTTCGTACCGTCGGACCGCCGCAGTTCGTGGCCGGGCGGGCGTCGGCTGTGATGACCTGGCTGAGCGGTTTCCAACGGGCGGCCTGGATCGGGCGGCCGTCCACCTATGCGCTGGGTGCGCTCGTGCTGACCGTGCTCGGCTGCGGCACGACCCTGATGGCGCCGCGGCTGCTGGGGCCGGTCGAATTCGGCCGCTTCGCGCTGCTGACGACGCTTTTCACCTATGCCGGCCGGGTCGATCTCGGCCTGTCGCAACTGGCGGACAAGCAGATCGTGGGCAAAGCCGGGCCTGCGGCGACGAAGGCGGCGCGCGACATACTCGGCGCGCTCTGGCTCGTCGGCCTTCTTGCGATGGCGGTGACGGTGCCGGTCGCACTGCTGCTGGCGGGGGCGGAGGTCGCGTTTTCGCCGCTCGATACCGTCCTTGCGGTCGGCGGCGGGGTGATGGCCATGATCGCGAACGGCCCGGTGACGGTTTACCGTGCCGCCTCGCGGCTCTGGGAATTCACGGCGCTGGCCCTGATCCTGCAACTCGGCATGACGGCGCCGCGACTTGCCGGCCTCCTCTATGGCGGTGTGACCGGAACCTTCGCGGTGCTTGCGGTCTATTACGCCATCCTGGCGCTGCTCTTCGCCCGGCCCGTGTCGTCGCTGCCTGGTCTCAAGTCGCTTGCGGCCATGGCGCGGCTGTCGTTGCCGCTTTTCGCCTTCACCGCCATCTGGGTCTTCTATCTCGGAGCAAACCGTTGGATCGCGTCCGCCCTGTCGTCGCCGCACGATCTCGGCCTGTTCTCCTTCGGTGCCAGCCTCGCGATGATCGGCCTCGGTCTGCTGTCGACGATCGCGCAGGTGCGATATCCGAAGCTGCTCGTGCAGATGGGGCAGACAGGGGAAGGGCGGTCCAGCACCATTGGCGCCAGCACAGCCGGGATCGGTACACCCGGGGCCGGTGCGATGGTGGAAAGGGAATTGCTGGCCTTGACCGGGCTTCTTGCAGCCATTGCGCTTGCGGCGATCCTGTTTGCCGGACCGGTCATCGGCTTTGCCTTCCCGGCCTTTACGGAAGCGACGCCCTCGACCATCGCATTTGCGGCCGCCTGCGTGCCGCTCGGCGTGATGACCTGGATGGTGCCGATGATCGTCGTGCGGTCGCACCGGCCGATGGCCGACGCCGCCATGCTCGCAGCCGTCGGCTTCCTGTCGCTGGTGCTGGCGATGATCGCGGGCGATCGGCTCGCCGGGATCGAGGGGCAGGCGTGGGGCAATGCTGCGGCGGCCTTTGGTCTTTTGGTCGCCATGGCGCTGATCATGTTCCGGCTCGGCATGCTGGGCTGGCGGGTGCTGTGCCGGATCATCGGTGTGCAGGCGACGGTACTGGGCGTGCTCGCGTTGATCGTCGCCATCGCCTCGCCGGTCCCGGCAAGGGCCCAGACGGCGGCAGTCCCCATCGCGACCGAAGGCTGGAAGGTCATCTTTCAAGACGATTTTGATCGGCTCGATCTGCAACTCGGCGATGTCGGTACCTGGCTGCCGTACTATCCCGGCGGCGGGCGGAGCAATTCCGGCAACAACGAGCTGCAATATTACGTCGATCCGCGACCGGCCGGCGACAGTTCCGACATCCAGGCGCTGGAGCCTTACCGCGTCGTGGACGGCGTGCTGGAAATCCGCGCGAGCAAGGTTCCCGACGCCTTGCGGGCGAGGAGCGGCGGATATGCCTACGCATCCGGCCTGCTGACGCCCTCCAATCGGCTGAGTTTCCTTTACGGCGCGGTCGAAATCCGCGCGAAGGTGCCGCGCGGGCGCGGCCTGTGGCCTGCCTTCTGGCTGCTTCCCACCGACCGGACCTGGCCGCCCGAGCTGGATGTGCTCGAGGTGCTGGGACACGACACCCATACCCTGCATGTCACCGCGCATAGCGGCATCGCCATCCCCGCCGGCGACAAATCCGCGCGAACGGGGGCTGCGGTGCCGACGGCGGATCTGTCTGAGGATTTTCACGTCTACGGCCTGATCTGGACCGCGGACCGGCTGGTCTGGACGCTCGACGGGCAGGCGGTGTTCGAGACGCTGACGCCGCAGGACCTTCACAAGCCGATGTTCCCGCTGGTCAATCTCGCGGTCGGCGGCAATTGGCCGGGATCGCCGGATGCGATGACCGCCTTCCCGGCGACCTTTCATGTGGACTGGATCCGGGTGCGTCAGCCGACGTCCGAAATTCCGCAAGCAGAACTGGAGAACAAGCCATGAAGCCGATCGCCTTTTGCGCCCTCAGCCTGGCGACGATGCTGGCCGCGATGCCCCTCTGTGCCGCAGCCGCCGAGCGGGCGCCTTACCGGCTGGCGCCGGGGGATATCCTGCAGATCGGCGTCTTCGGCGTCGCCGATTTCGGACGGCGGGTCACGGTCAACGTTGATGGCGACATCTCGGTGCCCTTCCTGGGTGAGGTTGAAGCCGAGGGCCTGACCATTCGCGACCTGCGTCAGTCCTTGGGCGACCGGCTTACGAAGGATGGCCGCATCGAAGCCGCCGACGTCACGGTAGAGCTTCTGGAGTACCGGCCCTTCTACATTGCCGGTGATGTGTCGCGACCAGGGGCGGTGCCCTACAGGCCGGGGCTGACGGTGCGACATGCCGTGGCGCTCGCCGGCGGTTTCGACGCCCTTCGCTTTCGCGCCGAAAATCCGCTGATGACCGCACCCGATCTGAAAAACGAGAACGAGGAGCTGTGGATCGACCTCGTGCGTCAGGTGGCGCGCGCGATCAGCCTCGGCGCTGAACTGGCCGATCAGGACACATTCGACCTCTCACCCGCCTATTCGGCGCCGATTTCCCGCAAGTCCATCGACGAGCTTGCGGATTTCGAACGACGGGACTTTGCCATGCGCAGGTCGTCCTTCCTGACCCAGAGGGCGTTCCTCGAAAGCTCGCTCAACCGCGTCGATGATGAACTGGCGACCCTTGCAGAAAGCCGCAAGCACAATGCGCAGGCTCTGATCCTGCAGCAGGCGGCCGTCGACCGGATGGAGGGATCCGCCACCAAGGGACTGGTGATGGTCAGCCGCGTCGATGACGAGCGGCAGACGCTCGCCGAACTGCGGGGCCAACAGGTGGACATCCAGTCGCGGCTGGTCATGGCGCAGCGCACGCGCGCCGAACTCACCCGCAATATCGAGCTGCAGAAGGAGCAGCACCGTGCCCAACTGAACGAGCGACTGCGGGAGGCGACGATCGAGAAGGAGAAGCTCTCCAGCCGGCTGCGCGCCTCGGGCGAGAAGCTGCTTTACACCGGCGCCGTCAAGGCGCAGCTACGCGATGACAATTCCGGCCTGAGCGTGGTGGTCCACCGAAAGGTCGACGGCGCCCTGACCGGAATCCAGGCAGACGAAGACACCGAGATTCTGCCGGACGACGTGGTTGAGGTCACGCTTCGGCCGGAGCAGATGATGCTTGCGCCCAACAGCAACTGACGAGCCGTCGCGCAGGCTCAGTGCCTGCCTTCCAGCGACGAAATCGGCGTATAGAGGTTCGGCCTTCTGTCGCGATACAAACCCCATGCGGCGCGCTGCCGCTCCAGTGCATCGAGATCGAACGTGGCGGTGATGACGCTCTCTCCGGTACGACCGGCCTCGGCGACCTTCGCCCCTGTCTGGTCGGCGATGAAGGAAGAGCCGTAGAAGGTGATGGACGTGGCGTTGAGACCGTCCTCCTTGCCGATGCGGTTCGACGCGACGACCGGTATCATGTTGGCGGCCGCGTGGCCCTGCATCGCCCGCTGCCAGTGCGCGGCGCTGTCGATGGTGGCGTCGTGCGGCTCGCTGCCGATGGCCGTCGGATAGAGCAGGATCTCGGCGCCCATCAGCGCCATGCTGCGGGCGGCTTCCGGAAACCACTGATCCCAGCAGATGCCGCATCCGATGGCGCCGAACCGCGTGTTCCAGACCTTGAAGCCGGTATCCCCGGGCGAGAAGTAGAACTTCTCCGTGTAACCGGGGCCGTCGGGGATATGGCTCTTGCGGTAGTTGCCGAGCACGCGCCCGTCGGCATCGATGACGGCGAGAGAATTGAAGTAAGCGCGCCCCGCCTTTTCGAAGTAGCTGACGGGCAGGACGACGCCGAGTTCTGCCGCCAGACGCGAGAAATGGCCGATGAGAGCGTTATTCTCGAAGGGATGGGCCAGTTCGAAGAAGTCGGCATTCTGGTCCTGGCAGAAATAGGGCGTCTCGAATAGTTCCTGTATGAGGACGACGTTCGCGCCTTTGTCAGCCGCCTGGCGGACGAGACTGTCCGCCAGGGCGATGTTTCTATCCGTGTCCCAGGTGCAGGCCATCTGCGTGGCTGCGACGGTAACGTTCCGCATCGTGCTCGCCCTCACGCCTGATAGGTGACGCGGCCGTCGCAGATCGTCGTGACCGGACGGATTGCGGCGAGATCCTCGCTCGCCGAGGATTCCACGTCGCCCGAAAGAACGACGACGTCTGCGAGGTATCCCGCCTTGAGCACGCCTTTCCGGTCTTCCATGAATTCGAGCCAGGCGCTCGTCCTGGTATAGGCGGCGAGCGTTTCCTCCAGCGACAGCCGCTGGTCGGGAAGGCCTTCCTTCCATGGCTTGCGCGACATCGCATCGCGGATGCAGCCCATCGGATCAAGCGGAGAGACCGGCCAGTCGGTGGCGAAGACGATCTCGGCGCCCGCATCGACAAGCGTCTTCCAGGCGAAGGCGTAGGGCCAGCGCTCCTCACCGATGAAGGACAGGTAAGGTTCGAGCGGCAGGCCGGCGCTGCCCGGCGGATGCGTCGGCTGCATGGACGCCACCGTGCCAAGGGCGGCAAAGCGCGGGATGTCGTCGGGATGGACGACCTCGATGTGTTCGATGCGGTTGCGGCTGTCACGCTTTCCGTTCGCCGCGATCGCCGCCTCGTAGCCGTTCAGCACCATGCGCACGGCGCCGTCGCCGATCGCGTGGACGGCGACGGGCAGACCGAGCCGGTCGGCCTCAATGGCGATGCTGTCGAAATGCTGCTGGCTGAACAGCGGATCGCCCTTCCAGCCAGGCTTGTGGCTGTAGTCGTCGACGAAGACGGCGGTTTCGCCTTCGGTCACCCCATCCATGAACATCTTGACGAAGTCGCAGCGCAGCCGGTCGCCGGTGAAGCGCTCGCGCCACTTCGCCGCCTTCTGTTCCAGGTCGGAGAGCGGCATGAAGTTCTTCATGTGGTAGGGCATGCGTACGCGCACCGGCAGGCCTGCGGTCTTCTCGATCTCGTCCAGCATTTCGAGCTGGTAGAGGTTGCCGTCCATGTTCTGGATTGACGTGATGCCGAGCGACGCGCAGTAGGCCAGGCCCTGCTTGAGGACCTCGATATCGCCGGCGCGGTCTTCCGGCGTCACGTTTTCCGGTTCACCGCCGGTGCCGACGCCCAGCATTTCACGCCCTCCGGTCTCGCCCAATGCGGAGACGGGACGAATGGCGTTGCTTTCGCGAAGCTCGCCGTTCGCAAGGCCGTCCTCGCCCATGACGATCTCGTTGCCGACGCCGACATCGCGGCCTTCGAGGATGCCCGCCTGCTTCAGCGCGATCGTGTTGGCCCAGGCGACGTGATGGTCGGGAGCGACGATCAGCAGCGGGCGATCGGGCAGGATCCGGTCGAGATGATGGCGGGTCAGCCGTTCCTCGTCGGACAGGATGGTGTAGTCGGCATGTTGGGCGATCAGCAGGCGACGGTCGGGGTTGGCGGCGGCGTAGGCCTTCACCGCCTTCTCCAGGGCCTCGAAGCCCTTGACGCGATAGAGCGACAGTTCGGTCAGTTCCACCGATCCGCCGAAGATGTGCATGTGCGCCTCATTGAAGCCGGGCAGTACGGTTGCGCCGCGCGCGTCGATCACATGCGTGTCGGGACCGGAAAAGGCATCGATCTGCGCCTCGGAACCCACCGCCAGGATGCGATTTCCCGAAAGCGCGATCGCTTCGGCGCGCGGGTTCGCCTTGTCCATGGTAAGGATGCGGGCGTTACGAATGATGAAGCTTGCTTCTTTCTGCATGGTTTTCTTGTCCTGTCTGTCAGAACGCCATCTGGCATATGGTTCGGAAGAAGCCGAAGCTGTCCTGGTTGGTCTCGTCGCCGAGCGGGTCGGGCTGCGAGGAAAGCTTGACGATCACGGTGGCGGTGGAAGGGTCGACATAGAGCCACTGGCCGTGGATGCCGATCGCGCAGAACGCACCGTCGCTCTCGCCGGACTGATACCACTGGCTGCGATAGCGGCCGTTGGGCAGGTCGACGTTGCGGCCGGCCTGCCAGGCGTCGCGGTCGCCGTTTTCAGCCATGTCGTCGATCCAGGACACCGGAACGATGGGTCGGCCATCGACCGTGCCGTTCTGGCGCAGCATCTCGCCGACGCGGGCGAGGTCGCGCGCGGTGACGCAGATGCCGCCGGCGGTGCGCGCGGTGCCGATGGCATCGACGGCGACATAGGCATCGTTCTTCGCGCCGAGCGGCCGCCAAAGCAGTTCCGACATCAGTTCGGGGAAGGGGCGGCCGGTGACCCGGTCGATGATGACACCGAGCAGGTCCGAATTGGGCGACGCATAGTAGAAGGGACCGCCATGCGGCCGGTCGGCCTTCTGCAGCGTCAGCAGGAAGTCCGCGAGGTTTTCCGGCTCTTCGCCGGGCTCGGGCGGGTTCCAGAGCATGGCCCGCCGATAGCGGGCGAAGGCGCCCTTCGGATCGAGGTAGGCCTCCTCGAAATCAAGGCTGACGCGCATGTCGAGCACGTCGCGATAGGTGCAGTCGCCGTAGACGCTGCCCCTGGCTTCCGGCAGGTAATCGGTCACCGGACGGTCCGGATCGATGACGCCTTCCGCCTCCAGGATGCCGGACACGATGGCGGTCAGCGACTTGGACACCGAGAAGACGATGTGGCGGTCGTTCACGCCCGAATGCGGCGAGTAGTATTCGCAGACGACGCGGCCTTCCCGTATCACGACGAAGCCGTTGGTGTGGGCGTGCTCGAGCATGCCCCTGATCGTGTCGACGCCTTCGACGTCGGTCTTGATCTTCGTCGCAAGGAGTTGGCCGCTTTCCAGTGCCACTTCCCGTTCCGCGCCGGCGCAATTTATCTCCGCAGTCGGAACGAGGTTCCGGAGATTGTGGAACGCCCATCGGCTGTAAGGGGCGGTCCGCCAGTTGGCGAGCGTCACGTCACGACGGGCAAACCCGTTCTCGTCCTTGAAGGTGGGGGTCATGTTCAATATGCGCCGGGCCTTGCGCGCTGACCGCGCCGCCGGCGTTCCTCCTCACGGCAGCACCGTTGCATCGCGTGAAGCGACGGGCGCTGCGACAGATTGATCTTGCCACACCCCCGGATGGAATTCCGGGGGTGTGGAAGTGTTTCCTACTTCTGCAGTTCGGTCCAGATCTTCGTGTAGAGTTCCTGGACTTCCGGGGCGCAAGCGAGGTTGAACTTGCCGGCGGCCTTGAATTCCTCGGGGATGACGATCTCGGGCGCGGTCTTCATGTCTTCAGGCATGAAGGCCTCGGAGCCCTTGATGCCGTTCGCATAGCGGGCGAAGGAAGACAGCATCGCGGCGTTTTCCGGATCCATGACGAAATTCAGGAAAAGCTTGGCGTTGTCGACGTTCTTTGCGTCAGCGAGGATGGCGGCGTTGTCCATCCAGATCGGGTAGCCTTCCTTCGGATAGCCGTAGACGACGTCCGGGTTCTGCAGGCGGGAGCGGAAGGATGCGCCGTTCCAGTTGGTACCGGCCGCAATGTCGCCCTTGGCGTATTTCTCGATGTTGCCGTAGTCCATCGACAGCCACTTGGGCTTTGCGGCCATCAACATGTCGCGTGCCTTCTTCAGCACGGTGAGATCGCCGGTGCAGGGCTCGCCGCCGGCATAGGTCACGACCATGTGCATGACGTCGGACATTTCAGGCAGGACGTTGACCTTGCCGACGAGTTCCGGAGGCGGGTCCATGAAGATGGCCGAGGTGTTGATGTCGCCGGAATAGACCGACTTGTTGACGGTTACGCCCGTCGTGCCCCACTGCCACGGAACGGAATATCTGCGGCCCTGATCGAAGGGGACGTCCACCCACTGCGGATCGACGTTCTTGAAGTTCTCCATCTGGTCGGGGCGCGATTCCATCAGCAGCCCTTCGGAGATCCAGATCGGCATGACGCTTGCGGAGGGAACGACGATGTCGAAGCCGTGGCCGCCCTGGCGGACCTTCGCCAAGGCCGTGTCGTTCGAATCATAGTCGGTGATCGTCACCTTTACGTCATAGGCCTGCTCGAACTTCTTGATCATCTCGGGGCTGGTGTAGTTGCCCCAGTTGAAGATGTTCAGTTCGCCGGCCGCATACGCGATGGCGGTGGAAGCCATCAGCCCGGCGGCGAAGGCGGCAATTCCCAGTTTCAACTTCATGCTGTTCTCCTGTTGTGCGTTGTTATTTGTCGTCTTTCTGCGGATTTCGGCTGAGGAAGAAGAAGACCGTGACGATGGCGAGCGACAGCATCAGGAAAACGGTCGAGATCGCGTTCATTTCCGGCGTGACCACGCGGCGCAGCTGGCCGAGCATGTAGGTCGGCAGCGTGTCCTGGCCGCCGGACTTGACGAATTCGGTGATGACCACGTCGTCCAGGGAAATGACGAAGGCGAGCATCAGTCCGGCGAGGATGCCCGGCCAAAGCAGGGGCAGCGTGACATAGCGGAAGGTCTGGAAGGCGTTGGCGTAGAGGTCCGCCGCCGCACGCTCCAGCGACAGGTCCATGCTCTCCAGTCGCGCGCGGATGGGGAGGTAGGCGAACGGAACGCAGAAGGCGGAGTGGGCGAGGATGAGGTAGCCAAGCCCGGAGTATCCGGTCCACACCTTGATCCGGGAGAAGAGGATGAGCAGCGCTACGGCGGTGACGATCTCGGGGACCAGAAGCGGCATGTTGACCATGGAGTACTTGAACGTAAGGCCTCGGTAGGGAGCGGTTCGCGTCGTTGCGAGCGCCGCAAGCGTGGCGCAGACAGTGGCGATCACGGCGGCGATCGCGGCGATCTGCAGCGAGCGGATCGACGCCTCGATGACCTGCTGGTTCTGCCAGGCGCTCTGGAACCAGCGCAGCGAAAAACCTTCCCAGGTGGCGATCGACGTACCGGAGTTGAAGGCGTAGACGACCAGCGTCGCGATCGGCAGGTAAAGCACGAAGAAGCTGAACATCGCGATCGTGGCGAAGCCCGGCTGCCGCCGGATGGAGAAGCTCTTAGCCATGGGCGCTGCCTCCGTTCTTTCCGGCGTTGCGGACGTAGTAGAGCATCGCGAACAGCACGATCACGACCAGCGTCACCGAGAGCGCAGCGCCGAGCGGCCAGTTTCGTCCCTGTCCGAACTGCAGTTCGATCAGGTTTCCGATCATCAGGTTCTTGCCGCCACCAAGGACACGCGGAATGACGTAGGACGAGAGCGCGGGGATGAACACCAGGATGGAGCCTGCGATGATACCCGGCTTCACCAGCGGCACGATGACCTTCATCAACACGTTGAAGCGGGAAGCGTACAGATCGTAGGCCGCCTCGATCAGCCGGAAATCGAGCTTCTCGAGGCTGGCATAGAGCGGCAGCACCATCAGCGGCAGATGAACGTAGGTCATGCCGAGCAGGATGGCGAAATCGGTGAAGAGCATCTGGATCGGCGCCTGGATGATGCCGAGCTTGATGAGGAGCGTGTTGATCAGGCCCTCGCCGCGGATCACTTCCTGAATCGCAAACGCGCGGATCAGCATGTTCGTCCAGAACGGAATGGTAATCAGAAACAGCCAGATCGAACGGTTTTGCGGTGGGCGCGTGGCGATGAAGTAGGCCGTGGGGAAGCCGAAGATCAGACACAGTACGGTGGTCGCCAGCGCCAGCCGGATCGATCGCCAGAAGATCGTGAAATGGGCGTCTGCCAGCGAGACGGTGTCGTCGAAGATGTCGCGAGAAAAGAAGACGTTGAACCAGCCGTCCGTCGAGAACGCCCACTTGACGTCGCCGTAGTTGCCGGGCGCCAGAAACGAATAGAGCAGCACGATCAGCAGCGGTCCGACGCTGGCGACCGCGATGAGGATAAGGGCCGGAGCGCTCAGAAACCAGCGATCGCGAATGTCCTTCCTGTGCAGCTTTTCGTTCAGCTCCGCGGCGTCGACGCTCATGTCAATCCCTCAGGATCTGGGCGACGTCGTCGCTGATTTCGATGCCGACCTCCTCGCCGACGGAATATCCGCATGGACCGCTGCGGGCATTCTGCAGGCGGATCATGAAGTTGCCGCCATCGGCCAGACGAACGTGTAGGTGCGTATCCGTGCCCAGATAGACGATGTCGTGGATGGTGCCGTTCAGCAGCGCGCTCGCCGTCGATTGGGTGGCGCGGGCATGTTCCGGGCGGATGACGATCGTGACCTTTCCGCTCGGCTGCGTTTCGGCCGGGAACGTCGCCGGGATCTCGGCACCGGAGGGCAGGCGCACGCGGGCCCGGTCGGTCCCGACGGAGACGACGTCGACGTCGAGGAAGTTGGTCTCGCCGATGAAGTCGGCGACGAAGCGCTCGGCCGGGCGATCGTATATTTCCCAGGGCGCGCCCACCTGGCGGACCTGCCCCTGCGACATGACCGCGATACGGTCCGACATCGTCAGGGCTTCTTCCTGGTCATGGGTGACGAAGACGAAGGTAATGCCGGTTTCCGCCTGCAGGCGCTTCAGTTCGATCTGCATCGATTTCCTGAGCTTCAGGTCGAGTGCCGACAGCGGCTCGTCGAGCAGGAGCACCTTCGGCCGCGGCGCCAGTGCGCGGGCAAGCGCCACACGCTGCTGCTGGCCGCCGGAAAGCTGGGTGACGAGATTGTTGCCGCGTGCCTCAAGATGCACCAGTTTAAGCATTTCCGCGACGACCGCTTCGATCTCCGCCTTCGGCTTTCCCAGCATCTTCAAGCCGAAGCCGATGTTCTCGGCCACCGTCAGGTGCGGGAAGAGCGCATAGTTCTGGAAGACGGTGTTGACAGGGCGCTGGTTGGGCATGAGATGCGCGATTTCGGCGCCATCCAGCCTGATGCTGCCTTCCGAGGGCAGTTCGAAGCCCGCAATCATCCGCAGGAGCGTGGTCTTGCCACAGCCGGAAGGGCCAAGGAGGGTGAAGAACTCGTTGGACCGGATTTCCAGGCTCACATCATTGACGGCCTGGAAGTTGCCGAACCATTTCTTGATGCCGTGCATGCCAATGGCGCCGCCATGGGATGCAGTCGCGCTGGACTGGTCCATCTGATCCCCTGTCTCATCCGGACTTCGGTTTCCTCGCCGTCGTCCGGTGGTGGCATTCGGCCGCTTGTGCGGCTCTTGTCGATGTTGTGATAGTCTTTTCTTGAATATGATCACAACAAATCATAATTTGATCAAAACTGCAAAGGGCTAATTTTGTGCATGCGCGAAAAATAGTCAGTGGATAAGGCGCCTTCGGCTCTGGAACTCCACTAGATCGTCTGCAGGCTTGCGTTGCAAGGGGGCATCCACATGATGGTGATCGAAGGGCGGCAGGCGACGGAATCCATCAAGCAGTGGGTGTATCGCACGCTGCGTCATGCGATTATGACAGGCCGCTTCAGGCCGGGGCATCCGCTGACGATCAACGGACTTGCCGAAATGCTCGATGTCAGCGCCATGCCGGTGCGGGAAGCGCTGCAATTCCTCGTTGCGGACGGCGCGTTAGAGCTTCTGGACAACCGGCGTGTCCGCGTTCCGCTGATCGATCCCGACAGGTTCGACGAGATCCTTTCAGCCCGCATCGCGCTCGAGACCGTCGCTGCCGAGCGGGCTCTGGCGCATATCGATTTTATCCGGCTCGCCCATCTGCAGCACCTCGACCGCCTGGTCGACGAGGCCTACGGGCGAGGGGACATAGAAGGCGGGATCGCCGCCAATTTCGACTTCCACCGCTGCCTCTACGAGACGCGTTCCAGCGCGGTGCTGCTGCCGCTGATCGAATCGCTGTGGCTCCGGCTCGGCCCGTTCATGCGGCTTGCGGCCGAAAATCTCCACGACCATTATCTGGTCGATCGCCATGCCGAAGCGCTCGAAGCGATCAGGACGAAGGACGCCGCAGCACTGAAGGCGGCAATCGCGGCCGATATTCAGGACGGGGCAGGCGATATCGGACGCGCGCAGTTTCTGGAGACGGCGGCGCAGGAGTTCGCTGCCACCCATCGCAGCTAATTCCCGCGGTGGCAGTGCACTGGCGGATTTGCCTGAACCCGGCGGGCGAGTTCACGGCCCAAGGCGCGTGGCGGAGAGGCGGCCGTAAGCGGGCGGCGCCGGAAGCTCCGGCGCCGCGCCCGTGTCAAAGGTCTGCTGCTTCCAGTGCCGCGTCCTTGCGTCGTTCTGCCACTGCCTCGGCCTTGTGCCGGCCCAGCGAGCGCAACGCGACGAAGAACACCGGCGTCAGGAACAGGCCGAAAAAGGTGACGCCCAGCATGCCGGAGAAGACGGCGGTGCCGAGCGACTGGCGCATCTCCGCACCGGGGCCGGTTGCGATCATCAGGGGGACGACCCCGAAGATGAAGGCGAACGCCGTCATCAGGATCGGGCGAAGGCGAAGTCTTGTCGCTTCCACCGCCGCCTCGACCGCCGTCTTTCCTTCGCGCTGGGCCTGCCGGGCGAACTCGACGATCAGGATCGCGTTCTTTGCCGCCAGACCGATCAGTACGATCAGGCCGATCTGGGTCAGGATGTTGTTGTCCATCCCGCGCAGGTGCACGCCGATCAGCGCTGCCAGCACGGCCAGCGGCACGATCAGGATGATCGCCAGCGGCAGCACCCAGCTTTCATATTGCGCCGCAAGTGCGAGGAAGACGAAGATGACGGACAGGGCGAAGATATAGACCGCCGTGTTGCCGGTCGCCCGTTCCTGGAATGCCAGTTCCGTCCACTCGAACGAGGTGCCGGCCGGCAGCATTTCCTGGGCCAGCGCCTCCATCTTGTCCAGCGCCGTCCCGGTCGAGACGCCGGGTGCGGGATTGCCCTGCAGCGGGACCGACACGTACATGTTGTAGCGCTGGACCAGCGTCGGGCCGCTGGCATCGCGGATGTCCACCAGCGTGCCGAGCGGCACCAGCGCGCCGGTCGCCGACCGCACCTTCAGCGCCAGGATGTCGGCCTGGTCCAGACGGAACTGCTGGTCCGCCTGTGCCCGGACCTGGTAGACGCGACCGAAGGCGTTGAAGTCGTTGACGTAGGACGTGCCGAGGTTGATCGACAGCGTCTCGAAGATGTTCGGGATCGGCACGTTCAGGGCGCGGGCCTTGTCGCGGTCGATGTTGAGGAAATACTGCGGGCTCGAGGCGGAGAATGTCGTGAAGACGCCGGTCAGCCCCTCGGTCTGGTTCGCCGCCCCCATCATCTGGTAGGCGAGACCCAGCACGCGGCGCATGTCGGCGCTTTCGAGGTCGAGTAGCTGCATCTTGAAACCGCCGGAATTGCCGATGCCGCGGATCGAGGGCGGGGGCACGGCGATGATGAACGCCTCCTGGATGCTCTGCAGGCTGCCGTAGAGCTCGCCGATGATCCGGTTGGCATCCTCGCCGTTCTTCAGCCGCTCCTCGAAGCTCGCAAAGCTTGCGAAGATCACGCCGGCGTTGGAGGCGTTGGTGAAGGTCGCGCCGGAAAAGCCGGAGAAGGCGACTGCGTTCTTCACGCCCGGCGTCTTCTGGATGATTGCGGATGCGCGCTGCACGACGGCATCGGTACGGGCCAGCGAGGCGCCTTCGGGCAGTTGCACGACGACGATGGCATAGCCCTGGTCCATCGTGGGGATGAAGCCGCGGGGCACCACCTGGCCCATGTGCCAGGTTGCATAGAGCAGGCCTGCAAAGACGAGCAGGCTGGCTGCGATCGCGGTCCAGCTCTTGACGAGGTGGCGGACGATCCAGGCGTAGCCTTCGCTGAGCCTGTCGAAGCCATGGTTGAAGCCATCAGAGAGCTTGCGGACCAGGCGCGTCAACGGATTGGTGCTGTGCTTTTCCTGGGAATGCGGTCGCAGCAGGATACCGGCCAGCGCGGGCGACAGCGTCAGCGAGTTCAGCGCCGAGATCGCGGTCGCGACCGCGATGGTGACGGCGAACTGCTGATAGAACTGTCCCGAAATGCCGGGGATGAACGCCGTCGGCACGAAAACCGCAATCAGCACCAGCGAGATGGCGATGACCGCGGCGCCGACCTCGTTCATCGTCACGTGTGCCGCCTCCTTCGGTGTCATGCCGAGCGCGAGGTTGCGTTCCACGTTTTCCACGACGACGATCGCGTCATCGACGACGATGCCGATGGCGAGCACCAGGCCGAACAGCGTCAGCATGTTGAGCGAGAAGCCGAAGGCGAGGAGGAAGGCGAAGGTGCCGATCAGAGACACGGGGATCGCGATGATCGGAATGAGCGCGGTGCGCCAGGACTGCAGGAAGACGAGCACGACAATGGCGACGAGAATGGCCGCCTCGATGATCGTCTTGTAGACCTCGTTGATCGATTCCGAGATGAACTCGGTCGGATTGTAGACGATGCGGTATTCGAGGCCCGGCGGGAAATTCGGTGATACCTCGTCCATGACCTTCTGGATGGAGGCGGCCGCCTCCAGTGCATTGGTGCCGGGACGTGAGAATATGCCGATCGCGACCGCGGGCTTGCCGTCGAGATAGCTGTTGGAGACGTAATCCTTGGCGCCGAGTTCGATTCGGGCGACATCCTGCAATTGCACCAGGCGCCCCGCGTCGGTGGATTTGACGATGACGTAGCGGAACTGCCGCGGATCGGAGAATCGTCCCTCCGTCGTGACGGTGTACTGGAAGGCGTTCGTGCCCGAGGTCGGCGGCCCACCGATGGCGCCGCCGGAGACCTGCACGTTCTGGTCACGTAGCGCCTGGACCACGTCGCTGGCGGTCATGCCGTAGGCGCTGAGCTTTTCTGGATCCAGCCAGATGCGAAGCGCATATTCGCGTTCGCCGAACAGGATGACGTCGCCGACGCCGTCGAGCCGCACCAGCCGGTCGCGGATGCGCGACTTGGCGTAGTTGGAGATGTAGAGCTGGTCGTAACGGTCGTTCGGCGACAGCAGGTGGACCACCATCATCAGGTCGGGCGAGCTTTTCGCTGTGGTGATGCCGATGCGCCGGACCTCTTCCGGCAGCCGGGGCTCGGCGATTGCGACGCGGTTCTGCACCAGTACCTGCGCCTGATCGAGATCGGTGCCGAGCTTGAAGGTGATCGTCAACGCCATCGAACCGTCGGCGGTGGAGTAGGAGGACATGTAAAGCATGTTCTCGACGCCGTTGATTTCCTGCTCGATGGGGGTCGCCACGGTGTCGGCGATCGTCTGGGCGTCGGCGCCGGGATAGGAGGTGCGAACGACGATGGTCGGCGGGGCGATTTCCGGATACTGCGCCACGGGAAGCTGGGAGTAGGCGATGCTGCCGAGAATGAGCAGCACGATGGAGAGGACCGAAGCGAAAATCGGGCGGTCCACGAAGAAGTGGGCAAATCTCACTGGAGCTGCTCCGCGCTGATCGTTTCGGGAACGTCGTCCTGGCGTTCGGGCGGAAGGGTGATCGTTTCGGCGGCGACCTTGACGCCGGGCCGGATGCGCATCAACCCGTTGACCACGATCGTCTCGTCGCCGGTCATGCCGTCGCGAATGACGCGATAGCCATAGAGGCGCGGCCCGGTGCGGACCGGCTTGGTGCTGACGCTGCCGTCTTCGGCCAGCACGTAGACGACGCGTTCGTTCTGGTCCGATCCGATGGCCTCGTCGGGCACGAGGATCGCGCGGTAGGGCAGGGAACCGCCGATCTGGATGCGGCCGAAGAGGCCTGGCTGCAGGATGTAGTCGGGGTTGGGCAGGCGTGCGCGGATGCGCATGGTGCCGGTCTGGTCGTCGACGCGGTTCTCGGCAAAGTTCAGCTTGCCCTCGAAGGCGGAGTGCTGGAAGTCGCCAATGGTCACGGTCACCGGCAGTTCGCTTCCGCCCTCCTGGAGCTGCGTTCCCGCTGCACGCGCCGTGTCGGCGTAGGAGAGCAGGCGGCGCTCGTCGACGTCGAAGTAGAAGTCGATCGGATCGAGGCTTACGATTGTCGTCAGCACCGTCTGGTCTGTCTGCACGAGGCTTCCCGGGGAAATCAGGCGCCGGTCCACGCGGCCGGAGATCGGCGCGGTGATGTTGGTATATTCCAGGTCGAGCTTGGCGCGTTCGACGGCGGCTTCGGCGCCGCGCACATTGGCTTCGGCAGAAGCCAATTCGCGCCGGCGGTCGTCGAGTGTCTGGATCGCCTGGCTGCCGCTCTTGACCAGGGCATCCGCACGCTTGAACTGGGCATCGGCAAAGGTGAGTGTGGAGCGTGCGACCTCTAGGGCGGCATTGGCTTCGTTGAGTGCGGTCTGGAACGGCCGCTGGTCGATGACGAAGAGGAGATCGCCCTTATTGACGATCGTGCCGTCCTTGAAGTGAACCTCCTGCAGGTAGCCGCCGACCCGGGAGCGGACGGCGACCTCGTCGACGGCGCGAAAACGGCCGATGAATTCATCGTTGTCGATGACCTCGCGCACGATCGGCTTTGCGACGGTCACGGAAGGTGGTGCATTCTGGGCGAAAGCGCTGGCCGGGAGGAGGGCAGCCAGTGCGATCAGGACGGTGGCGAATACGAAAGGCTTCGTCATGGGCTTGCCTCGTCTTGAAGAACTTTACGGAACAGTGGCCCGACAGGGGAACGACCGCGGTCGCGGCAGCGCATCCGTCAGTAAAATGGTGTCTCGGAACTTCACAGGCGTATCGTCGATCCGGCCTCGGCAACGACGCCGAAAGGCGGGATACGGCATCATCGTCGCTGTCGCCCGAGCGGCGTCGTAGATCCGGCTGCACGCGGGATAGGTCATCCCGTGCCACAGCCCCGCCACGAGCGGTTGTCCCTCGGTTCATCGGCAGCGCTCAACGACCGCGCTACAGGTAGGGGCCACAATTGCGCAACGTCAATACCACGGTCGCATTTCCGCCAAGCTTTTGCCGCGCAAGCGATGGTGCGAGGGCAGGAGGTGTCGCGCCGGTTATTCAAAAAGACTCTAGAATTCAGTTATTTATTTTGAAATCAGACTGTCTGGCAAAAAAAAGACGGCCAGCGGTAAGTCTGGATCCATTTCGCCACATGGCCGCTTCAATTGACGCCGTTTCCAGCCCGCCTGAGCCGAGCTTCAACTCCAGACGAACAAATGCCGTTCCGCCTGATTTGATACTTGACTGCGAAATTCATGATAACTAATGGTTGTTTCGGTTCCGATGGTGCGCGATTTCGAGAATTGCTCGCACTCGGGGTCGGAGAGGCGCGTAGCGAAGGCACGTTCGGCCACGAACGTTTTCTGAGACGTGCCATCGAAAGCATACATATGAATTCGAGGTCTTTGCCGACCGCTCTTTGCGTGTCGGATGGCGGAGCTTTGGCTGCGACGCACTTTTGGGGTAGGCGGATGGGACTGGCTTTTCAGAGGCTTAGATTGCTTTTCGACTGTCGATAGCCACTTCGCCGAGCGGCGTTGGCGGCTTGTTTATCCGGCAGAGCAACCTTGAGCATCGTCGCTGCGGCTGGGGCGCGGCGATCGAAACCGCCACCAGCCCTTTTCGATGAAGAGCCAAAGATGTCCGAATCCGCCATAGCCAACAGCAATTCCTCGAAGGCGTCACAGGCTTCCGAGCCCAGGGGAACGATCACGATCGATGCATCGGGCTCCAGCGGCATGGATCTGGAAGCATTCCTGCGCGGCGGGTTCCTGGCCGATGCAGGCGAGATCGGCGGCATCGGCATGCCAGTCTTCGACAATGGCGGCCAGTTCAGCGGCGCCGAGATGCTGATGGGCTACGGCAGCACCAGCGCGTCCAAATACGTGCTTGCCCACGGCGCTCTCGAATACCGGTTCGGCACCCATACGGTTGCCGGTACGATCAATACGATCGAATACGGCACGCGCGGGACAGGCAGCTACGACAGCAATGGCTACTTCGCCGGAGGAAATGCGCTGCTGCGCATCACCGGCCTCGACCTTTACAACCCGGCTCCTTCCAACAGCACCGAAGAGGCCGAGACGGAGGCGACCGGCGAGGTTCACAACTTCGCCATTGGCCACATGTACGGGCCGGACGGTGATCAGGGCCGGCAGAACCTCTTCGCCGACCAGCTCGACCAGTACGCCCAGCATTTCATCGGTTCGACCGGCGACGACGTCTATGTCGGGACCCGCTTCAACGATACGATCGAGGGCAGGGGCGGCAACGATATCGTCGACGGCGGTCTCGGTGCCGACACGATCATTTTCGCCGGAACGAGCAACGGCTACACGATCGCCAAAAACGCGAACGGAAGTGTTGCGATCCTCGACACGGCAAGCGGGGCGACGACGCTCCTGCACAATGTCGAGTTCGCGCGGTTCGGCACCAGCATCATCGACCTGAGCGAGGGGACGGAGACCGTCACCGGCGCGGCCCCGACCGATATCGGGCTGTCAGCGTCATCAGTCAAGGAAACCGCCGTGGCGGGGACGCAGGTGGCAAAGCTGACGGCCACCGACAAGGACAGCGATACCTTCACTTATGCGCTGGTGAACGACGCCGGCGGCGCCTTCAGGATTGTCGGCGACAGGCTTGAGGTCGCCAAGGGCCTCGACTACGAAACCGCCAAGAGCCACGTCATCAAGATCAAGGTGACGGACGATCGCGGCAACACCTTCGAGAAGCAGTTCACGATCGGGGTGCAAAACGTGAACGAGGCGCCGTCCGGGCTCGCCCTCAGCAAGAGCACGGTCGCGGAGAATGCCAAGGTCGGTACGACGATCGGCCTGCTTTCGGCAACCGATCCCGAAGGCGGCAAGATCACCTACAGCCTGTCGTCCAATCCGGGCGGGATTTTCAAGATCGTCGACAACAAGCTGCAACTCGCCAAGGCGGTCGATTACGAAACGGCCAAGTCGCATGCGATCACCGTCGTGGCGAAGGACAGCGCCGGCAGCAGCATCAGCCAGGCGCTGACCATCAAGGTGACGGATGTGGACGAGGCGCCGACGGCGGCATCTTTGTCCAAGTCTTCGGTTGCCGAGAACAGCAAGGTCGGCGCCACGGTCGGTACGCTTTCGGCCAAGGATCCGGAGGGCGGCGAGGTCTTCTACAGCCTGTCGTCCAATCCGGGCGGCATCTTCAAGCTTTCGGGCAACAGCCTGCAACTGGCCAAATCGGTCGACTACGAGAAGGCGAAGAGCCATTCGGTCACCCTTCTCGTGACCGACATCGGCGGCAACACGACGTCCAAGAGCTTCAGCATCGGCATTGAAGACGTCAACGAAGCCCCGACATCGCTGTCGCTGTCGGGCACGAGCGTCAAGGAGAACGTCAAGACCGGCACCACGGTCGGCACCTTCTCGGCCGTCGATCCGGAAGGCAAGGCGCTGACCTACACGCTGACCGACGACGCCGGCGGCCTGTTCAAGCTGTCGGGCACCAATCTCGTCACCGCCAAGGCGATCGACTACGAGAAGGTGCAGAAGGACACGGTGACGCTTCAGGTCACCGATGCGGATGGGGCGAGCGCGAAGAAGACCTTCACCATCAAGGTCACCGACGTGGTCGAGACGATCGCCGGGACTTCGAAGGGCGAAACTCTGAAGGGCGGCCTCGGCGCCGACCTGATCAAGGGCAATGGCGGCAACGACAAGCTCTACGGCCAGGCCGGCAACGACCAGCTGAAGGGCGGTGCGGGCAACGATGTCCTCATCGGTGGCAAGGGTGCCGACCGGCTGGACGGCGGCGCGGGCAACGACACCGCCTCCTACCAGGGGGCTGCGAAAGGTGTCACCGCCAGCCTCGCCAAGCCCTCGATCAGCACCAATGACGCCAAGGGCGACGTCTATGTCTCGATCGAGAACCTGACCGGCTCGAAATACGCCGACAAGCTGACCGGCGACAGCAAGGCCAACATCCTCACCGGCGGCGCCGGCAACGACGTGCTCAAGGGCGGGGCCGGTAACGACACGCTGATCGGCGGCAAGGGAGCGGACGACCTCCATGGCGGGAAGGGAGCGGACACCTTCGTGTTCAAGTCGCTCTCCGAACTTGCCGCATCGAAGGCCAGGACCGACACGATCTTCGACTTCTCCCAGAAAGAGAAGGACCTGATCGACCTGACCGGGATCGATGCGATGACCACGAAGTCGGGCAACCAGGCGTTCGCCTTCGTCGGCACGGAGAAGTTCTCCAAGACCGCCGGCGA
>JAEYDD010000017.1 GCA_023404095.1 Pseudomonadota bacterium
ATAACGCTGATATTCGCTTATATGTGCATGGATTGCTTCATACTGATTATACTGTTATAGAAGCTGCAGACGGCTCGGAAGGTATTCGTAAAGCTATGAAATATGTCCCGGACTTGATTATCTCCGATGTAATGATGCCCGGAATGGATGGAATTGAATGTTGTCGTCGCTTGAAAAGCGAATTACAAACCTGTCATATTCCTGTTATCCTATTGACAGCTTGTTCTTTGGATGAACAACGAATTCAAGGGTATGATGGTGGTGCAGATTCTTATATCTCCAAGCCTTTCAGTTCGCAATTACTATTGGCACGCGTTCGTAATCTGATAGATTCACACCGCCGCCTGAAACAGTTTTTTGGTGACGGACAAACGTTGGCGAAAGAGGATGTCTGTGATATGGATAAAGACTTTGTGGAAAAATTCAAAGCTTTGATTGAGGCAAAGATGGGAGATTCAAATTTGAATGTGGAAGACTTGGGTAAAGATATGGGATTAAGCCGTGTGCAACTCTATCGCAAAATCAAATCCCTAACTAATTATTCCCCGAATGAACTGCTTCGTATAGCTCGTTTGAAGAAAGCTGCTTCCCTGCTTGCTTCGTCGGATATGACAGTGGCAGAGATAGGTTATGAAGTTGGTTTTAGTTCTCCTTCTTATTTTACTAAATGTTATAGAGAACAGTTTGGAGAGAGTCCGACAGATTTGTTGAAGAGGAAAGGATAGGATAGAATCTGCAAAATTTGGTGGTGAGCATTTATCTGTTTATACTTCTATGGAATTCATATGATAAAAATAAGAGGTAAGGAAATCTATTGACATACCTTACCTCTTATTTAATTCAGTATATGATTTACTGTATATTTATTAATTCATAATCAACTTATTCGTTTTTGGCTTATTCCACCATCTTTGGTTCTCTTGACCTCCCGATGTTACCCATTGTTCAAAGTCTGGATATGCTTCCAAGAAGTTTACTTCTTCTCTGGCATGATGTAAAGATGCAGGTACTTTTAATCCCCATATAAAGTTGTCTTCATTTACATAACTTTCGTTGCTGTTATAATAAACCGGGCTATAACCTTTTAAGTGGATTTCTTGTCCTTTATTAGTTTTTGCAATATAAAAGTCCATTTTACTGTCTTGTAGGCTTTTAACGTTAACAGGTGAGTTGAACACCA
Source organism: Pseudomonadota bacterium (assembly GCA_023404095.1). Taxonomy (GTDB): domain Bacteria; phylum Pseudomonadota; class Alphaproteobacteria; order Rhizobiales; family Rhizobiaceae; genus Mycoplana. Next base: position 1,181 of record JAEYDD010000017.1, read on the forward strand.
AGTAAATGGCCATCATTTTTTTAGGCTTTGTTTTTTCATTTACCTCCGTATTATAATACTTGTATCCGTTAGGAATGGCCGGTTTCTTTAGTGAAATAATCAATTCCCCTTTTGGGCCTTTTAGGATTTTGATATTTTCAGCCTCTTCAGGATTGTTACGCTCAAGATACATTTGAGTTTCTTCTAAATCAAGTTCATTATATTGTACTTCTGCCAAGCGGATATAAGGATTGTAGTCATATATACCTCCTATAGCTCTGATTTGGAATCCTATCATTAAGTATTCTGCATAACATTGATTGTGACTCCAATAAAAACCGTCAATTTGGAAATTATACCATGCAACAAAATCATTAAAATCATAATCGCCTAAAGCTGGATACATATCTTCGAACATAATAGTTCCGTTGCCATATCCCGGATAATTGAAGATGTTGTTCGTTTCAACTTCTTTATTAGCTCTTGTGGTAACTCTGGATAATGCCGTAGCGTTAGCAGGTACTACTATGGAAATAGTACCATTACTTTCAACAGGAACAGTTTGTATTTCAGAGCCATTACCATATTTTACATACACATTTTTTATATATGCAGGAATTTCAATTGGGAGTTCCAATTTTGATGTGTTGGCATCGACATCCATTCGAAGCATCAAAGCCTCTTCATTGCAATTTTCTTCTAGAAATACAGAAATAGTAGCAGTTGATTGACTGGCAATTTTCACTTTGGCATTTTGAGAACCTTTCCAGTCGAAATCGGCAGGTACTTCCAAGTCAGTCATCTTCTTTTCTTTCTCGGGTTGTTTACTTTCATCATAAAGGTTCTTCTCACAGGAGCTGAAAGCCAGTGCTCCCAATAAACAAGAAGCGAACAGGATAGTTTTCTTTTTCATAACAGCAGTGCTTGTTTTGTTAATAATAGGGTTGCTTTTAATGGGTACAAAGGTCGGGATTATTTGTAAATAAAGCAAATAAAGTTGCATATTTTATTTGAAATGCTTTTATTATTTGCAAATTCTTTTCTTTTTATCTAGTTTTGGAACTGAAATAAAGTAATGTTTGAGTGATGAAAGATTATAAAGTAGATAAGGCGAGCCTTTCCGCATCCTTTTGTCAAGAGGTGTATCAGGTTGTCCGAGAAATTCCGGTAGGTAAAGTTTCTACCTATGGGGGAATTGCCGCATTATTGGGAATGTCTCAATGTTCCCGTATGGTGGGGCGTGCTTTGAAACAGATTCCGGATGATTTATCTGCGCCTTGTCATCGGGTTGTCAATGCGTCGGGACGGCTTGTTCCGGGTTGGACAGAGCAGAAACAACTCTTGTTGGAAGAAGGGATCTCTTTCAAACAAAATGGATGCGTAGACTTGAAAAAGCATCTTTGGAATTACTCCGTACCTGAATGAAATTTGCATATTTAATCTATTTTCCTTACCTTTGTGCCAACAATATGCAAGAACAGACTGTTATTTATTTATGAAAATACT
>JAEYDD010000022.1 GCA_023404095.1 Pseudomonadota bacterium
GGCATTTTCGAAGTCAGCGGCAGACTTGAACGAAAGCGCACCCGTCTTCGCGTCGATATTGAACAGCGCCTTGTCGGCGCCGCCCGAAATCGAATAGGTGATCGCCTTCTTTTCCGGGTCAGACGCCTTGACCGTGGTCACGGCCGTCCTGTTCTCCGCGATGCTGACCGAAACCGTCGATGCACCGCTGATCGCAGGCGCCTCGTTGACGTCGGCGACCTTGACGGCGATCGCCTGGGTGTCCGAGAGCTTCCCGTCGCTCGCCTTCACCGTCACGTCATAGACGTTGTTCTTGCCGGCATCCTTTGGTGCTTCGAAGTCGGGAGCGGCCTTGAATGAAAGTGCCCCGGTCGAAGCGTTGATCGTGAAGAGGCTCGCGTCTGCTCCACCTTCGATCGAGTAGGTCAGAGTGGCCGATTCCACGTCCGTCGCCTTCACGATCGTCACTGCCGTCTTGTTCTCCGCAACGTTCACCGAAGCCGTCGCACCGCCGCCGTTCGACGTGATGACCGGAGCGGTGTTCGGTACGACGTCGATGGTCAGTTCCTTGTCGAAGGTGTTGCCGGCACTGTCGATGACGCGGACGCTTAGAGTGTACTCGTCGGCCTCCAGGGCACCGGCGACCTTGATCGACGATCCATCGATAGCAAACAGCCCGCCTGCGTTGTCGAGAAGTGCGTAGCTGAACGTGTCGCTGGCATCCCGGTCGGTCACGACCAGCGAGCCGACAACCGTGCCGATCGCGGCTTCGGCACTCACCTCTGCATCGTCCAACGCCAGATCAGTGGGCGTGTAGTTTGCCTTGTGGTTGGCGAAATCGTAGGTGAGGTTGTTGAACTTCAGGATCTCGACACCGGTGAGCACGTCGATGCCCGTGCCACCAGTTGCGCGCTTGTCCGTGACGATCAGCGGGTTGCCGCCCGTGCCGCCGGTAAAGCTGTAGCTGCCGGAGGGGCCGCCGAAGGTGCCGTCGAAATAGACGATGTCGGTACCGTCACCACCGTCGATCGTGTCGTTGCCGCCGCCGCCAGCGAGGAAATCGTTGCCTGCACCGCCTTCGATCGTGTCATTGAACTTCGTGCCGACATAGATATCGGCGAAGGCCGAGCCCTTGAAGTGCTGCGCATAGGCGTCGAGCGAATCCGCGAACGTGTCATAGCGCCCCTGGGTCGACGCCGTCGCCGCCCCGTACATGTGCGCAACGGCGAAGTTGTGGACCGGGCCATTCGCCTCGATTTCAGCCTCTTCCTCGGCGTTGCTCGGCGTCCCGTTGGAAAGGTTGAGCCCGGTGATCCTCAGTTCGACATTGCCGCCGGAGAAGTAGCCGTCGGTATCGTAGCTGCCCGAACCGCGCGTGCCGTACTCGATGGTGTTGGCCGTGCCGGCAACGGTGTGGGTCGCGAAGGAGTATGCGACGCTGCCGTGCAAAAGCACATATTTGGAAGTTGCATCGCTGCCGTAGCCGATGAACATCTCCTCGCCGGAGAAGGTCGAACCGTTGTCGAAAACCGGGAAGCCGCCGCCTGTCGTGTCGGCTGCGAAACCGCCGCGAATGAAGGCTTCCAGATCAATGCCGGACGAAGCGGTCGAGGCATCGATGGTGATCGTTTCCGCCGCCTCGGTAACGGCGACCGTCAGGTCCTTTTCGTAGGTGTTGCCGGCGCCGTCAGTCACACGGACGCGCAGCGCATAGTCGTCAGCCGACAAGGGGCCCGCAACCTTGATCGACGTTCCATCGAGAACAAACAATCCGTCGGCGTCATCGAGGAGCGTGAAGGTGTGGGTATCGCTCGCATCCCGATCGGTCACGACCAGGGAACCGACAACCGCGCCGTAACCCGCGTTGTCCAGGATCTCTGCAGTATCCAGCGCCAGATCGGTCGGCGTGTAGTTGGCCTTGTGGTTGACGAAGTCGTAGGTCAGGTTGTTGAACTTGAGGATTTCGACATTGGTCAGCGTGTCGACGCCCGTGCCGCCCGTGGAGCGGCTGTCGGTGACGACAAGCGGATTTCCGCCCGTTCCACCAGTAAAGCTGTAAGTGCCGCCCTGCCCGAATACACCGTCGAAATAGGCCGTATCCGTACCGGTGCCGCCATCGATCGTGTCGTTGCCGCCACCGCCGGCAAGCACGTCATTGCCGCCAGCGCCGAGCAGCGTGTCGTCGCCGTCGCCGCCATTGATGGTGTCGTCGCCAACGCCGCCGTTCAGGTAGTCGCTGCCAGCGCTGCCCTCGATTTTGTCATTGCCGCCGAAGCCGTAGATCGAGAAGCCGACCTTGCCTTCGGCGAGCGTGCCGCCGGACAGGGCGCCATCGCCGTCAGTCGTGCCGATGACGACGGTACGGTCGTCGCTCTCCAGCGGGATCAGGATCGGACCGGACGCCCAGGTGTTGGCTGCCTGCTCCGTGCCCAGACGACCCTGGTTCATGTTGCCCCAGCCATAGACGTTGCCATCGGCATCGACGGCCAGTGAGTGGTTCGGGCCGCCGGAAATGCTGACGATGTCGATCCCCTCGAAGCCCGGTATCTTCGTCGGCGCGATCAACGTGTCGATCGCGCCGGTCGACGTTTCGAGCCCGAGCCAACCTTCGTCGTTGCGGCCCCAGGCCCAGACTTCGCCATCGTCCGTCAGCGCGATTGCCCAACGGGAGCCGATGTGGACGTCGACGACATTCTCGGGAAGGCCCTGGATCTCGAACGGCGTGGAGCTGTTGGTTGTCTCGGCGTCCGTCAGAACGCCATCGACGATCGTGCCCTTGATGAGCTGTCCGTAGTCCGACTGTCCCCAGCCCCAGACTTTTCCGTCGGCGGTGATGGCGATCGACGTGTTCGTGCCGGCGGCGACCTTGACGACCGTTCCGGGAATATCGACGAGTACGGGCACGGTCGAACGCGTGCCTGCGCCGGCAGTGCCGTTGCCAAGCTGGCCCTGGACGCCGGACCCCATGGCGTAGACTTCGCCGCCTTCAGTCAGGACGAGCGCAAAGCTCGTGCCCCAGGCAAGGCTTACGACCTTCTCGCCACCGAAGGCACTCGCATCAAGCGCTACCGGCAAGCCCTGGTTGGTGGTGCTGCCAATGCCGAGCTGGCCGTTGGTGTTCTGCCCCCAGGCATAGAGCACGCCGGCGTCGGAAATCGCGTAGCTGGCCCCGTTCGTCATGTAGATAGAGGCGATGGTGACGCCGTTCAGGGCCTCGACCTTCTGCGGCACCAGGTTCTCGTAGTTCGTGGTCGTTCCCAGCCCGAGCTTGCCGAGGTTGTTGTCACCCCAAGTGTAGACCTCGCCGGACGCCGTCAGGAACGCGCCATGCAGCATGCCGGCCGAAATCGCGACAATCTCGCCGGTAAAGCCGTCCGGCAGGTTGACCACGCCCATGTCGGCCCAGGCAACGCCTACGTTGGTCTGCGTGCCGCGACCGAGCTGGGCTTCGTTGTTTTCGCCCACCGAGTAGACGACACCGTCCTTGTAGAACAGCGAGTAGTGATTTCCTGCGCCGACTTGAACTGTCATGATTTGTACCCCAGCCAATGATGAATGTTGAAGGACGCTTGCGGCTGCCGCATGGGCGTCGGTTTGAGAAGTTCCGATGGATCAGTCCGCCGCACCCTCTGTCAGGGCGGGCGCGAAGGGCATTCGCGTGTTTTTGTCACTCTTGCTTTTGAGAGCGCCCGCCTCGGTCATCACCAAAGCGATGACGGCGAAGCCGAGCAGGAGAAGAAGCGCGTAGACGGCCATGATCGACCAGTACGGCGCCACGAAGTTCAGCTGCGGTGCCGCGCCGAGCACGGCCGGCATCGACCAGGAAACGATAGACACGCTGGCGCAGGCAATGAGCGCGATGCGAACGCGCGAATGCACGCCCGCCATCAAGGGCCGGCCGATGCGCCGGCGAAGGAACGGCATAACCAGCCTGTGCACGAAGAGGCCGTTCGCCGAGAGCATCGCCACGATCGTTATCTTGGCGTAGATCTTGGGATTGTTCAGTCTTGCAGGTTCAGCAAAACCGTAGAGCACGAGAAAGCCAAGTCCCGAGATCCATAGCAGCGCCAGGCCAATGGCCACGAACTGGCTGGTCGCGGCCAGAAGTCCGAATGCTTCATCCGTCAGGCCCTTGCGGCTGTATCGCTGGATCAGAAGATCGACATAGACGGCCCCGCCTGCGCCGAGAACGAGGCCGCCGAAGTGCAGCAACCGCAGCACTGTGCGGCAGTAGGAGATCACCACGTCACTGGCGGGCCAGATCAGAAAATCCACGGGTGCGGCCTTTTTCGGGCATGAGGGATCGGCTCGGGCCGGCGTCGCCGGTCAGACTAAGCTATTGGTAAAACTTCAAAATTTCAGGGCTCTTGCCGCGGGGGAAAACCGCGGGCATCACCTTGAGACATAATCGCCGTAATAATCGTGAGAAAAAAAGTCAAGTTAGATTCTATTAGCAGAAGTGGAATTTTATCGCCACGCAACCGAGCGGCATATTCATCGGCTAATGCCGAGCGCTGCTAACCGCCCCCCGACACAGAGGATCGCGCGCGTGAAATCCTCCAACCCGCCGGGTTTCGGCGCGTCAGGATACGAACGTCTGAAAACGTGATGAAAACTGCAGATCGGCCATTCGCCTCTGGCAAAAATGGCCTGGGTGGCGGGCACTTGTTGGTGCTTGGCGATTGCCGGGCGGCGATGTGAATACCTCTGCGCCTGTCCTCGGGCACAAGGACTCCGCCGGGGCATCGGCGACAGGGCCGCCGATGCCTGGATCGAAGAATTAGAGCCCTGAAGCGGCTATGGCCTCATCCATGCGCTCGCGAGCCTTTTTCGGCATCTTTGCGCTTTTGACCGCATCGATGTTGGCCGATCCGTCATCGACGACGACGAGCGCCACCATGCCCATCCCGAAATGCGGCATGCACCTGACACCATAGGCGCCGGGCGCATCGAAGGTGACCTTGATTGTCTCGTTCATCTTGCCCTTGAAGGGCTCGGCGCCGGCCGGCAGCAGGCCTGGGAGGGTTTCGGCATTGTGCGACTTGTCCGTGGGGACGAAGGTTACAGTGTCGCCCTTAGCGACCCTGAGCGAAGACGGCTCGAATACCATCGTTCCGTGCTGGCCCTTGTTCAACATATGGATTTCAAAGTCCGCGGCGACGGCGTGGCCGCACAGGGCGGCGGCCAGAACTGCCGCGCCGGCGAGGGACCGGGCGATCATGGTCATTCTCTTTGCTCCTGCATGCGAAGCCGGGGCGGCCTCGTCCGCAGCACCCTAGCGCCGAGCCCGAGACACCGTTTGACATACCGCAACCCCGACCCTGAACACCGGGCCCCCGGGGTGCGTCATTCCTTCGCAGCCTGCCTTCAGCTGAACCCGGCCGATTTGTTTTCGATCGCCAGGAAGGCCCTCCGGACCCTCTCCGTCAGGAGAAGGTATCTCTCATCGCCCGGAGGATGATGACGGCGGAGGCGGCACCTGGATCGACATGGCCGAGGGACCGCTCGCCCAGTCTGGCGGCGCGACCGCGGGCAGCCACCATCGAGCGGGTGGCATTCGCCCCGGTCTCTCCGGCGGCGACGATATCACGCCACATCTCGTCCGGTTCCGCGCCACGCTCGCGCGCGGCGACCGCGGCTTCCATGGCCGGTATCCAAGCGTCCAGCATCGTCTTGTCGCCGCGCTGGCCCTTGCCGCGATCCTTGATGCCCTGCGCGATCGCCTCGACGATCGCGACCTGCCCGGCAGGCGAGAGGCTTTCGTCCTGCTTCAGCACCTGCGCCGCCTTGCGGAAGGCGGTGGCATAAAGCGGGCCGGTGGAGGCGCCCACGGCATCGAGAAATGCAGACGCGGCGGCGGAAAGAACCTCCGAGGGAAGGACCCTGTCGAGATCGAGCTTGGCCACGGCACTGTTCACCGCGGCAAAGCCCAGAGCCATGGTGATCCCATGGTCGGCATCGCCAACCGCCCCGTCGAGTTCGGAAAGATGATCCTTCTCCGCCTGCATGGCCATGGCGATGAGCTGAAACATGCGGCTGAGAAAACGCGATGCCGATTCCGCCATGTATTGCCTCCGAATATTCTCTGTGTTGGTCGCCTTTATCACGAGACGATGCAGCAACCTTATCAATTGATCCGGAGGGCGGCGCTATCACAGGGATGCAGCAGCAGATCGGACAGTTCCTGGTCGAGGTGCAGAATGGAAATGGATGCGCCAACCATGTCAAGCGAGGTGCAATAATGGCCGATCCAGTTCGCTGCAATGGCGATGTTCTTCGCGCTCAGTCTTTGCTCCACGCGGCGAAACAGGATGTAGAGCTCCATCAGCGGCGTTGCGCCGAAGGAATTCACCAGGACAGCCACCCGGTCACCCGGCTGGGCGTTCATTTCTCCGAAAATCCTGTCGATGATCCGGTCGGTGATCTGGTCGGCGCTCATCATCCTGTCGCGCACCACCCCGCGTTCGCCATGGATCCCCATGCCGATCTCGATGTCGTCGGGACCGATCTCGAAATTGTGACGTCGGGTTTGCGGCAACGAGCATGGCTCGAGCGCGACGCCGATCGTAAACGTGCGGTCGTTGGCTTTTCGCGTCACGGCTTCGCACTCGCCGAGCGGCATGCCGCGATCGCACGCTGCGCCGGCGATCTTGAACATGAAAAAATTGCCGGCAACGCCGCGCCTGCCATCCCTGTCTTCGACCGGTGACGAGGCAATGTCGTCGGTGGTCAAGACGGTACGGACGGGGATGCCTTCCTCATGCGCCATCTCAGCCGCCATCTCGAAATTCATCACGTCGCCCGCATAGTTGCCGTAGACGAAGAGCACGCCTTGCCCGCCGGAGGCGGCGCGTGCGCATTCGAGGATGGGGCCGGGGGGAGGAGACGAAAAGATGTTGCCGACGGCAACGGCATCGGCAAGACCCTTGCCGACATAGCCAAGGAAGCAGGGCTCGTGCCCCGTTCCGCCTCCGATGACGAGGCCGACCTTGCCGGCGCGCGGACCCTTGCGGGCGACAAGGGCGCGGTTCGATCCCTTGATCGGGACAATATAGTCTGCGTGCGCCTTGAGCACACCCTCCAGCATCTCGTCGACAACCTGGTCCGGATTGTTGAGGAATTTCTTGATGTGGGTGCGAACGTTGCTGGGAAGGGGCAGGGCGCCTTCGCCCCGCGTGCGCTGGGCCAGCCTCTGGTCGATCTCGGTGACGCCGTCCGCATTCAGGATTCCGCGGCCCGTTGCGGCATCGGTGATCAGCACGTTGATGAACCCGCCCCGCAATGCCGCAAGGATTGCCGGCACCTTGTCGAAGCCGCCGGCAACCCCGATCCGCATCCCGATCTTCTGCAGCATGTCGAGGGAGATGCCGATCGTCCTCTCGTCGAGCGGACCCGCGACAGCGTGGCCCTGCGGATCGATGAACCGACCGGCCACGACGCCGACCGCGTTCTTGGCGAGATAATGCTGGATCGATACGGATTCGAAAAAGCCGCTGGTGTGGATGGTGGAATTCGGCCGAAGCGAGGAGACGCCAAAGAGCGCCTTGTTTGCCCGGCCGAGTGCTGCAAATTGCTCTTCGATCAGCGGTTCGCGCAGGAAGGCTGACTGGACCTCGGGGCTGGAAACGATTGCGGGCGCGGCAATGTTGATCAGCTTTGCACCGGTTGCCTCCGCCATCGCCGAGGCGCAGAGCTCCGGCGTGTAGGCAAAGCTCGCCCGGGTGCCACCTGTTGCCTGCACGATGGTCACGTCCTGCAGGCCCGTCACCGCGGTATTCTCGGCAATCGCAAGAACGGTACGGCCCCAGGCGACCGCAAGGGTATCGCCAGACTTCAGGAGTTTCGCCACCGCCTGTCCGCCAGCCGTTCCCAGCCGGTCGATGAGCGTGCGCGAGCCGTCGTCGCTCGGTACGACGAGACAGTCCTGCAGGCCGAAATGGCGCTTCAGCTCCTGGGCGATCGCCAGCGAACTCAGGCGCGATGGTTCAAGCGAGATGTTGACGATGCCGCGGCTGCGCGCATCGGCAAGGTAGCTGTTCACCGTGGCGCGCGAGATACCCATGATTTCGGCAATGTCGTGCTGGGTGCGGCCTTCCTCGTAATAGAGCCAGCACGCCCAGACATAGGGGTCGTCGCCGTAGCGCAGCGGCATCGCGTCCGCCACGTCCGTCTGACCGGTCTTTCCGGCCGTCGATTTGCCTGTGGGAGAGGTCTTGCTTGCCATGGTTCCCTACGCGATCCGGCTTTGTGGGGCGAGGATGGAAGCAATGCAATGCCATTGCAATGTTTCTGCGCGCTATGCACAAGTCAAAGTCAAAGCGTGACCGGGCCGTTGCCAGCCCGGCCACGCCGCCTTGGGAGGCTATGGATACTGCGGGCGGAGCGCCGGCTATTGCAACCGGTCGCGCGCTCCTTCCGACAATTCCTTCAAAATGATGGCGCACGACGTCGCGCCCGCATCCAGCACGCCGAGCGAACGCTCGCCCAGGCGGCTGGCACGGCCGATCTTGGCCACGAGGTTGATCGTCGAATCCCGCCCGCTCTCGGCCGCCGCCACCAGTGCGTCAAGGGCTTCGCCGAAGGGCTTGCCATCGGCAGTGGCCTTGTCGAAGGCTTCGACCGCGGGAACCAATGTGTCGAGCAGCGTCTTGTCGCCGACCTTCGCCGAACCGATAGACTGGATGCCTTCGAGGCCGGCATGCAGCATGCGGCTGTAGGCTGCGGCGTCGATTGCGTCCACGCCTTCCAGCTTCTCGGCGAATTCGGTGAACATCACCCCGTAGAGCGGGCCCATCGAGCCGCCGATCTCCGTCATCAGGATGGTGCCGAGCGTCTCCAGCGATGCTCCGAGCGAAAGGTCCTTGCCCTTCAGACGTTCGGCGGCCATGCCGAAGCCCTTGGCCATGTTGACGCCATGGTCGCCGTCGCCGATCTTGCCGTCGATCTCGCTCAGATAGGCGCGGTTTTCAACGATGCGATCGGCCATCGAGAGCACGATGGCCCCCGCGCTGGCATTGTTCAGTGTCTGCATTGATCCGCCTCCTTACAAAACGGTGGTGCAACGGACCTCGACGTCGAGAAGCTCTTTCAGTTCCGGATCGAGAGCCATGACGGTGAGGGTTGCGCCGACCATTTCGAGCGATGTGAAGTAGTTGCCCACATAGGTCTTGTAGATCTTCAGGCCGCGCGCGCTGATTTCCTGCTCGATCGTGTCGTTGAGGATGTAAAGTTCGTTGATCGGCGTGGCGCCGAGGCCGGAGACGAGGACGGCCACCTCGCTACCAGCGGGCAGGTCATGATCGTCGAGGACAATCTTGCACATGTCCTTGGCAACCTCTGCTGCGGTCTTCAGCGGCTCGACGCGGACGCCCGGTTCGCCGTGATGGCCGATGCCCACTTCCATGGTGCCGGGCTCGATCTGGAAGTTCGGATGGCCGACGGCCGGCAACGTGCAGGGGCCGAGGCCAACGCCGATCGAACGGCAGTTATCGATCGCCTTCTGGGCGGTAACACGCACTTCTTCAAGCGTCGCGCCGGTAGCAGCCTTTGCGCCTCCGACCTTCCACATGAAGATTTCACCGGCAACACCACGACGCTTCTCGCGCTCTTCGGGCGGTGCGGAGCAGACGTCGTCGTTGGCGACGACCGTCGCGATTTCGATGCCGTCCTTGGCCGCCAGTTTGGTGGCCATTTTGACGTTCATGTTGTCGCCGGCATAGTTGCCGTAAAGCACGATCACGCCCTTGCCGCCGTTGGCCTCGCGAATGGCGTCGTGGAAGCTCTTGGCGGTCGGCGACGAGAAAAGCTCGCCGACGGCCACCGCATCCAGCATGTTCTTGCCGGTGTAGCCGATGAAGGCCGGCTCGTGGCCCGAGCCGCCGCCGGTGACGACGCCGACCTTGCCGGCGATCGGCGCGTTCCTGGCTGCGACGACGCGGGGGTTTTCGGCGAGGCGGACGATATCGGAGTGGGCCTTCACGAAGCCACTCACGGTATCTTCTACGACCAGATCCGGGTTATTGACGAAACGCTGCATGTTAACTCCTGTGGAACGGGCGTGCGGCCTAGAGAATGGTATAGCCGCCGTCGATCAGCAGATCGGCGCCGTTGATCATGTCTGCGCCGGCCGAGGCGAGGAAAACGGCGGCCGCTGCAATTTCCTGCGGGTAGGCGAACCGGCCTGCCGGAATTCGCTTCTTGGCGGCTTCGCCCTTCTCGCCGGACCATGCCTTCTTGCCGAGTTCGGTCAGGACGATCGTCGGCGAGATCGTGTTCACGCGGATGCCGTGCTTGCCCCATTCGGCGGCAAACGTCTTGGACATGCCGATGACGCCGAACTTCGAGGCGCAATAGGCAACGTGTTCCTCGATCGCGACGGTGCCGGCCTGGGAGGCGAGGTTGACGATCTTGCCGCCCTTGCCGGCCGCAATCATCGCCTTGCCGACCGCCTGGGTGACGAGGAAGCTGCCTTTGAGATTGATATTGATGGTCTTGTCCCAGTCGCCGAGGGAAAGGTCTTCGGCGGGCGCGAGGAAGACGACGCCAGCGCTGTTGACCGCGATGTCGATGCCGCCGAAGGCGGCGACGACGCCCGCAACGGCGTCATTCACAGACTGGGGGTCCGATACGTCGCAGACGAACGGCTTCGCGTTGGCTCCCAGCGCGTCGGCCTTGGCCTTTGCGACGTCGGCATTGATGTCAAGGACGGCGACCTTTGCGCCCTTGGCGATGAAGGCTTCGGAGATCGCGGCGCCGATGCCGGACGCACCGCCCGTCACCAGGGCGACTTTGCCGGAAAGCGGGAAGTTCAGGTCAATTTCTGGAGCGGTATCGGTCATTCTTGCAAGCCTCGATCTTGTCATGGGGTGCGGGACGGCGAAGCCGTCCCGCGTTCATCTTCGTTTACTGGCGCGACTCGAGCAACTTGTCGACGTTGTCGGTCGTAACCGGGGTCCACGGAACATTGTATTCCTTGTCCTTGCCGTCGTTGAACGGCATGTCCGGATACTGGGCCCAGATGTCGGACTGCGGCTTGTAGTCGCCCTTCCTGGCATGGAAGATCGCCAGATCGAGCGCGCCCTGAGCCTGTGCGCGGGCGTCCTGAAGGATCGAAGTCATCGTGCCTTCCTTGACGGCGTTCAATGCGTCCGTGATGCCGTCGATGCCGGCAATGGCGAAGTCGCCGACGTTCAGCTTGGCAGCCTTGATGGCTTCGATGGCGCCGAGCGCCATCTCGTCATTCTGGCCGATGACGCCGTTGATCTGGCCGGGATGCGCCGTCAGCCAGTTTTCCATCAGAGTCTGGGCTTCAGCACGCGACCAGTTGGCGGTCTGCTGTTCGAGAACCTTGACGTCCGGGCACTCGGCAAGCGCCTTCTGGTTGCCTTCGAGGCGCGAGATCTGTGCAGACTGGCCGATCGGGCCTTCGAGAATGACGACGTTGCCCTTGCAGCCGATCTTGTCGAGAACGGTCTTGGCTTCCATGTAGCCGGAGACCGTGTCGTCAGAGCCGACGTAGGAAGCAAGCAGGTCGGAATTCACGCGGGTGTTGGAGCCGACGACCGGGATGCCGGCCTCAAAGGCGGCCTGGACGGCGGTCGCGCCGGCTTCGACGTCGATCGGCACGAAGACGATCGCGTCGAACTGCTGCGTGATCATCGTGTTGAACTGTTCCTGCTGGACGAGCGCGTCGTAGCGACCGTCGAAGACCGTGAGTTCGACTTCGCCGCTCTTGACCGCCGGGTGCTGTTCGAGTGCGGCCGACCAGATCTGCATGAATTCGGCATTCAGGCCGTAGGGGGCCGCACCGATCTTCAGCTTCTTGTCCTGCGCCAGGCCCGGCGACGCCATGAGTGCCGTGGCGGCAGCCAGCGCAATCAAAAGTTTCTTCATTATCAGTCTCCTCCGTTGGGATTTCGGCCACCGATGTGGTGCACCGTTCTATGCACGGGTGATAGGCACCCGCATGTCTTGAAAAGCTTCGGGGTCAGCCGCCCATGTTGCGCTTCTGGTCGAGCATGACCGCGCCGACGATTAGGGCTCCCTTGAGGACCTGCTGGTAATAGGACTGGATACCCATCAGATCGAGCCCGTTGTTCATGACGCCGATGATCAGGGCGCCGATCAGCGTTCCGGTGATGCGTCCCACGCCGCCCGAGAGGCTGGTGCCGCCGATGACGACCGCTGCGATCGCATCGAGCTCGTAGGCGATGCCGGCCTGGGGCAGGGCGGAGCCGGTGCGGGCCGACAGGATCATGCCGGCGAGTCCCGACAGGCCGCCGGAAATCACATAGACGGAGAAGCGGAGGCGGCTGACATTGATGCCCGACGTGTTGGCCGCATGCGGATTGCCGCCGACCGCGTAGATGTAGCGGCCAAAGCGGGTACGGTTGAGCACGTACCAGGACACCAGGAAGACCACGGCAAACAGGACGACGGGCATAGGCACGCCGAAGACGCTGCCGGTACCGATCCAGCGGAAGTCGGGCGTCAGCGCCGGCACGGGCTTGCCGCCACCATAGATCAGCGTCATGCCGCGCGCAGCCGACAGCATGCCGAGGGTGGCGACGAAGGCCGGAACCGAGAAGCGCGAGACGATGACGCCGACAATCGCGCCGCAGGCAATGCCGACGAGCAGGCCGATCGGCAGGGCGACGAAGGGCGAGTAGGGCGCGCCGACGATGCCCGCGGTTGCCGAGGTCGTGGCGAAACTTGCAGAAACGATGCCGGCGAGTGCCACGACGGAGCCGACCGAAAGGTCGATGCCGCGCGTCAGGATGACGAAGGTCATGCCGATCGCGAGAATTCCGTTGATGGATGTCTGCAGCAGGACGTTGGAGATGTTGCCCGGCGTCAGGAAGTACTGGTTCGACACCGAAAGGATGACGGCCAGCAGCAGGAAGGCGAGAAAGATGCCGTATTCCTGCATGATCAGCCTGCGGCGGTCCGAACCCAGCCAGGCCGTGGATGAATTGTTATCTGTCGTGGACACGTGGGTTTCCTCTCTCGTACCGGACGTTTGTTCTGCAGTCCGGCTTGCCGCTTAGGTGGACAGATGGACGAGCGATTGCGCGTCCGTCTCTTCCCTGCGGAAAATTCCGGCTGAACGGCCCTGGCGCATCACCAGGATGCGGTCGGACATGCCGAGCACTTCGTCGATCTCCGACGAGATCATGACGACCGTCCCGCCCTGTTCGGCGAAATTGCAGATAATGCGATAGATCTCCCGCTTGGCCCCGACATCGACGCCACGGGTCGGCTCGTCGAGAAGCAGAACCTTCGGGTTGCGCAGAAACCACTTGCCGAGCACGACCTTCTGCTGGTTGCCGCCCGAAAGGCCGGATACCGACATGGTGTCGCGCGCCGCCTTGATGGCGAAGCGCTTGATCATGTCCTGGCTGGCCGCCATCTCCATGCGCCGGTTCATCGAAAAGCGCGGGCTCATCTCCGGCAGGCTGGCCATGCAGATGTTGTTGCGCACGCTGTCGGTGAGGTTGAGGCCGGTGAGCTTCCGGTCCTCGGTGACAAAGGCCAGCCCGCGCGCCATCGCATCCGCGGGCTTTGAAATCGAAATGGCCTCGCCCTCCAGCTTGATGCCGCCTTCCGAAGCGGCATCGAGGCCGAACAGGCAATTGAAGATCTCCGTGCGGCCGGATCCCATGAGACCGTATATGCCGAGGATCTCGCCCTTGTGGGCGGTAAAGGAGATGTCCTCGATCTTGCCTGGGATCGTCAGCTTCGAAACTTCCAGGCCGGCAACGTCGGTGGGCGCGTTCGTCTTGATGTATTCCTCGCCGAGCTCGCGCCCGACGATCATGCGGATCAGTTCCGGCCTGTCGATGTCGGCGAGGCTGCCGCTGCCGACATAGCTGCCGTCGCGGAAGACGGTGTAGGCATCGGCGATCTGGAAGATTTCCGAGAGCCGGTGGGAGACATAGACGATCGCCTTGCCCTCGGCCTTCAGGCGCTCGATCGCGGAAAACAGCTGCTGGGCTTCCTTCTCGCCGATCGCCGACGTCGGCTCGTCCATGAAGATGACTTCGGCGTCGTGGCTCAGCGCCTTTGCGATTTCAACGAGCTGCACCTGCGCGACCGAAAGGTTCATCATGAACTGGTTGGCGCGGATGTCGAATTCCAGGCGGTCAAGAAGCGCCTGCGCATTCCGGTTCATCGTCTTGAAGTCGATGCCGCCGAAGCGGGCGGGCGGCTCGCGGCCGAGATAGATGTTCTCGGCCACCGTCATGTGCGGGATCGGGCTGAGTTCCTGCTCGATGATTGCGATGCCTGCGGCCAGAGCCTCGGCCGGCGTCGAATACGCGACCTCCTGGCCGCGGCGACGGATGTGGCCGCCGTCGCGTGTCAGGATACCCATCAGGATTTTCAGGAAAGTGGATTTGCCGGCGCCGTTGCCGCCGCAAAGGGCGTGCACGGAACCGGCACGCAATTGAAGGCGGCCGTTTCGCAGGGCTGCGACACCACCAAAGGACTTCTGCAGTCCTTCCACGTCTAGCAGGTATTCCACCGTCTCTCCTCCTGGTCGGCCCGTGGAGCGAGCCGCCGACGTTCGGCTATTCGCCGCCATCGACGTTGACAATATTCAATCAGCTCTCGACAAATGTCAATGGGGTGCGGAATTCGAGGCCAAGCCGTTGCAATCAATTGCTTTTATTCGGCATACCAACAGACGGCCCACGGCAAGCCGCACTGCCGCAAGGCATCCAAAAGGTCAAACATCAGAGAAGGGGCGGCCGAATGAGCTCAGGCCCCGGAGCGGCACTCGCCGTATCTGTCCGGACTGCGATTTTTCGTCTCGGTCTGTTCAGCAGTTCGACATCTTTTCGTCGCGCTGCACCAGAAACGACTGCCCAAGCCACCCACATTCATCGGATCCGCGCAATGGCGCAGTGGCAAACCGTGACCGGCGCAACCAGCTGAGTTCACAGACAAACGCCTTGTTCGAGGGTCGATGAAGCAAGTGACATAGCTCCCAATTCAGATCGCATTCACGGAAATGAACGCCCCAATCGGTGAGCGCGAGAAAATGGTCAAACCAACTCCTGTATAATACGTTCCTCCTATCCGGATTTTACGTATCAATCGCCTTAACCCCTTTCCGTTCTTCATTGGCATGATAGGGTCCTTTCACCCGAGGAAGGCGCGAACGCGTCAGATACTGCTGGTCGGTGCAACGCAGCGTAGTAACATCGTGCGGATGGAGGGTGGTATGAACAGTCCTGCCAGGTTGCCTTCAAAGGAACTGAACCAATTCGGGCGGCCTTTTGGTCCCGCGCTGGACTACATGATCGATGCAGCGCAGCGTACCGTCCTTTACTGGGATGTCATGCGCCAGCGCGGCAACCAGTATCGCGAGCATGCCGCCAAGACAGCGCCACACGTCCTAAGCTACACCCCGGAAGTCCTGATCGATGGCCGGACATTGGCGCGGCCCGTCAACTACGCCCTGGTAAAGATCGTGCCACCGGAGGGGATCGAAATTGATCCAGCCCGGCGTCCGTTTGTCGTGATCGACCCAAGAGCGGGGCATGGACCAGGCATTGGCGGCTTCAAGGCCGACAGCGAAATCGGCGTCGCCATGCGCGCGGGCCACGCCTGCTACTTCATCGGCTTCCTGCCGGAGCCCGTTGCCGGCCAGACGATCGAAGATGTCGCGAGGGCCGAGGCCGTCTTCCTTGAGAAAGTTATCGCACTCCATCCGGATGCGGACGCAAAACCCTGCGTCATCGGCAACTGCCAGGCGGGTTGGGCGGTCATGATGCTCGCAGCGCTCCGTCCCGAACTGTTCGGATCGATCATCATCGCGGGAGCACCGCTCTCATACTGGGCGGGTGTTCATGGCCAGTATCCGATGCGCTACAGCGGCGGACTGCTCGGCGGCAGCTGGCTGACAGCGCTGACAAGCGATCTCGGCCAGGGCAAGTTCGACGGTGCATGGCTGGTGCAGAACTTCGAGAACCAGAACCCGGCCAACACGCTCTGGACCAAGCAATACAATCTTTATTCGAAGATCGATACCGAGGCCCCCCGCTACCTGGATTTCGAAGAATGGTGGGGCGGCCACGTCAACCTCAATGCCGCAGAAATCCAGTTCATCGTCGACGAACTCTTCATCGGCAACAATCTGGCAGCCGGCCGCATCGAGACGTCTGACGGCTGCACGATCGACCTGCGAAACATCCGCTCACCGATCGTCGTCTTCTGCTCGCGGGGCGATAACATCACCCCGCCACAGCAAGCCCTTGACTGGATCCTCGACCTTTACGACGACGTGGCGGAAATCCGCTCGCACGGTCAGACCATCGTCTACACCGTGCACGAGACAATCGGCCATCTCGGCATTTTCGTCTCGGCGGGTGTGGCCCGCAAGGAGCATGGCGAGTTCGCCAGCAACATCGACCTGATCGATGCCTTGCCCCCCGGCCTCTATGAAGCAATCTTCGAGCCGAGGACGGACGAGACGATTGGTGCAGACCTCGTGGACGGCGACTGGATCATGCGCTGCGAGACACGGACGCTGGATGATATCCGCGCGCTGGGTGGCAACGACACAGCCGACGACCGGCGTTTCGCTGCCGCAGCCAGGGTGTCGGAAACCAACCTCGCGCTCTATCGCACGTTCGTTCAGCCTTCCCTGAAAAGCCTCCTGCCAGACGGGTTCGGCGAAGGGTTTCGGAAGCTTCATCCCCTGCGGTTGCAGTATGAAATTTTCTCCGATGCCAATCCGGCGATGGCAGCGGTCGCCGATCTCGCCATGCAGGTGGCACAGGAGCGGCGTCCTGTTCCGGCGGACAATCCGTGGCTCGCTCTCGAACAGACCGCTTCCAAACAGATCGTGGCCGGCCTCGATGCCTGGCGGCAATTGATGGAAGCGGCCTCCGAGGCTCTGTTCCTTTCCGTCTACGGTTCGCCGCTCCTCCAGGCGCTTGTTGGGATAGATCCGGCGGATGCTTCGCCTCAGCGAAAGGCCGGCAAGACCGGCCTGCACCATGTGATGTTGCAATCGCGTATGGAGGAATTGAGGAAGCGCATTCACGATGGCGGACTGCGGGAGTGCATGGCGCGCGGCCTGCTCTACGTCGCCATGGCGCGAGGTGGCGCCGACGAGCGCGGCTTCGCCGCCATCCGCCGCATGCGCGCAAGCGAGGACGCCCTCCCCAAAATGACGCTTGGCGAGTTCAAGTCGCTTATCCGCGAGCAGTTCCAGATGCTGCTGATCGATGAGGAGGCAACGCTTGCCGCAATCCCCGATCTTCTGCCGGCTGACCTCGAATTGCGCCGAAAGGGCTTTGCTGCACTTCAATCCGTCGTCAGCGCCCGCGGGCAGTTGTCAGGGGAGGCCGAGCAACGCTGGCAAAGAATCGTCCGATTGTTCCACCCAGATGGCCATCCTACCATCGGCCCGACTGAGCCCGAAGTAGGAGCGAAGACCGCTCCGGTCAGGATTGTCAGGAGTTGAATGCCGGAGTGACGGCAGCTCTAGGACCACTGGAGAATATGGACATGGCAGAAGTCGGAAGCGATCAGGAAACGCACGGTCACCAGAAGTACGAAAAGCTGATTGCGAGGGCGCAACAATCGCCATCGGCTGCTACGATCGTCGTGCATCCTTGCGACGAGACGTCGCTGCGCGGTGCACTGGAAGCTGCGGAGGCGAACCTGATCGTGCCGACGCTCCTCGCTCCCGCGCACAAAATTCGTGCCCTGGCCGACAAACACGAACTTGATGTCTCGCCCTACGAAATCATCGACGTCCCGCACAGCGACGCGGCTGCCGCCAAGGCCGTTGAGCTCATTCGCGAGGCGAAAGGGACACTGCTGATGAAGGGCAGCCTTCACACCGACGAACTGATGCGGGCGGTGACCTCATCGACTGCAGGACTGCGCACCGAGCGGCGTATCAGCCACGTCTTCGTCATGGATGTCCCGACCTACCCTGAGACCTTGTTTATCACCGACGCGGCAATCAATATCGCACCGGATCTCGACGCCAAGCGAGATATCATCCAGAACGCGATCGACCTTTTCACCCAGGTCGGCCTTGGTCGGCCAAGGGTCGCAATCCTTTCCGCGGTTGAAACGGTCACGTCGAAGATCCCGTCGACAATCGACGCGGCTGCATTGTGCAAGATGGCCGAGCGAGGGCAGATCACCGGCGGTCTGCTGGAGGGGCCGCTCGCCTTCGACAATGCGATCGATCCCGAGGCGGCGAGGATCAAGGGCATTTCTTCGCCTGTCGCCGGACACGCGCAGATTTTGGTGGTTCCCAATCTCGAGGCGGGGAACATGCTGGCAAAGAACCTGACCTTCATCGCGAGAGCGGATGCCGCCGGTATCGTCCTGGGTGCCCGCGTTCCGATCATCCTCACTTCGCGCGCGGATTCGGTGCGCACGCGTCTGGCCTCGTGCGCAGTCGCAGTGTTGCTCGTGGATGCGCGACGCCGCATGACAACAGTTGAGGCCGTGTGACGCCCATGGATACGATACTCGTCGTCAATGCCGGCTCCTCCAGCCTGAAGTTTGAAGCCTTTGCGGTGGCGCAGGGCCTGAGGAAGCTCCTGCGCGGCCAGATGGAGGGGATCGGCACGGCGCCGCGACTGGTTGTGAAGGGTCACGATGGCGAGATACTCGTAGAGCAAGACCATTCGCAGACGGACGTTGCCGATCTGCCTTCCGCGATGATGGTGGTGGGGGCATGGTTGCGGGAACACCATGAAGGGCGGCTTGTCGCGGTGGGCCACCGCATCGTTCACGGCGGGCCTGACTACGATCGGCCCGTGCTGATCAACGAGCAGGTGCTCGACGATCTGGAGCGGCTTGTTCCCCTCGCTCCGCTTCATCAGCCCAACAACCTCGCCCCTATCCGCGCAGTGATGCAGCGGCGGCCAGACCTTCCGCAGATCGCCTGCTTCGATACCTCGTTCCATCGCGGCCACAGCCCGCTGACGAGCCATTACGCAATCCCCGAGCATTTCTTCGGTGAAGGGGTGCGGCGTTACGGCTTCCACGGCTTGTCCTACGAGTATGTCTCCCACAAGCTGCGCGAGGTGGCCGCTGAAAGCGCCAAGGGCCGGATCATCGTTGCCCATCTCGGAAGCGGCGCGTCCATGTGTGCTATCGCCGGAGGGAAGAGCATCGAAAGCACGCTAGGATTCACCGCGCTCGATGGGATACCGATGGGCACGCGCTGCGGCCAGATCGATCCAGGCGTCATTCTCTATCTGCTCCAGCAGAAGGGAATGACCGCAATGCAGGTACAGGACCTGCTTTACAAGGATTCCGGCTTGAAAGGCCTTTCCGGGGTCAGCAATGATGTGCGCGCACTCCTCAAGAGCGAGGACCCGCGTGCCGCCTTCGCACTCGATCACTTCGTCCATCGTATCGGACTGAATGCCGGCTTGCTTGCCGCCGCGCTTGGCGGCCTTGATGCCTTCGTCTTCACCGCAGGAATCGGCGAGAATTCACCGGAAATGCGCAAGCGCATTGCGGCCAAGCTCGAGTGGCTCGGAGCACGGTTGGACCCGGACCGCAACGCCGGCAGCGAACTGGACGTGTCAGCGCCTGACAGCCAGGTGCGTCTGTACGTGGTTCCGACTGACGAGGAACTCATGATCGCCCGTCACACATTGTCACTCCTGAGCTGAGGCTTGGGAGAAAAAACAGCATCTGTTGTCTGTTAGAACCAAGAGGGTGCACATGATTCCCCAGGTCAAGGCCAAGCTGCTGGAAGGCAAGAAGGGACTGGTCGTCGGGATTGCCAACGACCAATCGATTGCATGGGGCTGCGCGAGGGCGTTCCGGGCGCTGGGCGCCGAACTGGCGGTGACCTATCTCAACGACAAGGCGAAGCCGCATGTCGAGCCGCTGGCCCGCGAGCTGGATGCACCGATCCTGATGCCCCTCGACGTTGCCGTGCCGGGGCAGATGGAAGCTGTGTTCGCGCACATCGAGGAGTTTTGGGGGGACATTGATTTCGTCGTCCACTCCATAGCCTTTTCGCCGAAGGACACCCTCCAGGGCCGGGTGACCGATGTCCCCCGCGACGGATTTCTCAAGACGATGGAAGTTTCCTGCTGGTCGTTCCTCCGCATGGCTCACCTGGCCGAGCCGCTCATGAAGCGGGGAGGCACGCTGTTCACGATGACCTACTATGGCAGCCAGATGGTGGTGAAGAACTACAACATCATGGGTGTCGCCAAGGCGGCGCTCGAGAGTTCCGTCCGGTATCTCGCTGCCGAGTTGGGCCCGAAGGGAATCCGTGTTCACGCGATATCGCCTGGACCGCTGGCGACACGCGCCGCCTCCGGCATCCCCGAGTTCGACGAACTGCTTCACAAGGCCCAGGAAACCGCGCCAAGCCGCAGCCTCGTCAGTATCGATGACGTGGGAATGGCCACTGCATTCCTCGCGCACGACGCTGCGAAGCTGATTACCGGGGAGACGCTCTACATCGATGGCGGCTATCACATCATCGATTGACGCATTTGTGCGCAACGCGGACTGACTTTACGGCCGATCCTGCGTAGTCGGTCCCGCTCTTCCTACCTTGACGAGATCGCCATGTTCCTAGCCGGGCGTGCCGCCGAAGAGGTTATCCTCGGGATAATGACAGATGGGGCTGGGGGAGGTCCGGGATCGGATTTGCATCGGGCAACCGATGTGGCCGCTCCGGTCGAGGCGACGCTCGGCTTGGGGCAGGGCCTCTCCTTTACCAATGTCCAGACATTCAAGGAACTCGAGACCTTGCGTCGGTCCGATCCGGTTCTGCGAAGACGCGTCGAACGGATGCTCGAGCGCGAAATGTAGCGAGCAAAGGGGATCGTTCGAGCGCGTCGACATGACATCGAACTCGTCGCCAAGAGTTTGATGGAGAAGCCGCTTTTGTCCCGGGAAGAAGTGCGTGCGTTGCTAGGGCAGGCTCCCAGCGAGGTCGCATAGCGTTCAGATCGGTAACCGCTGACTCAGCTTGGCACCGATAGTTGCATCAACATCAGCAACCGCCTCTTCCGGACAAGCCGGATGCGAAGAGCGCAGGCGATTTTCGCAATTTTCGTGAATGTCGTCGTTAAACAACCGTGAGCGTGACCGCAATATTCCCGCGTGTGGCCTTCGAGTAAGGGCATATCGTATGCGCTTCCTCGACTAGCTGCTGCGCCACGTCCTTATCCACGCCTGGTATCCCGACAGCTAGGCGCGCTGTGAGGGAGTATCCGCTTATTGGGGACAGGTTGAGATCAACCTCAGCATCGATGGTCACTTCACCCGAGAGCCTGAGGTGCTTCTGCTTGACAAGAATGCCTATGGCACTCTCGAAGCAGGCAGACCACCCGGCCGCAAAAAGCTGCTCCGGGTTTGTTCCGGGCCTCGGAGTGCCGGGCACGCCGAGCTTGAGATCGAGCTGACCATCGGAGCTTTGGGCCACACCGTGCTCGCGGCCTCCGCTGACATGGGTCCTTGCCGTATAAAGGACTTTAGATCGCTGATCCATCTTATGCTCCGTTAGTTTACGTTAGAGATACGCTTGGTGTCAGCCTAGCGAACAGCGGGTGCAGCCGTTTATTCGGCAGCAACCGCAGGCGCTCCGGCCGAGGCAATCGCCTGGAGGACCTCTTCTGTAGAGATGATGGCATTCGCATAGTTCGGCATGTTGATCTCGAGCGCCGCCCGCATCATCTCGTCCGAGTAATCAGCCACCGCATCGTTTATGACAGTCACATCATATCCTAGCTCAGCCGCAAACCGGACAGTTGCTTCGATGCAGGTGTGCGCGATCAGACCGATCACGATCACCCGCTGGATTCCCCGGCGCTTGAGGAGATTGTCGAGGTCGGTGTTCGCAAACCCGCTGGAGCACCAATGTTCCTGCGCCACGCTCTCGCCAGCGGCGGGCACGAATTCCGCCCTGAACTCGCCACCCCAAGTGCCGTATGAAAAGCTCTTGCGGTGCCAGGCGGCACGTTGGATAGGCGCAATATATTTCCAATTCTCGTAGTCGCCCTCGCGGAAGCGATGATGCATGGCGAAGAAGACAGGCATCTTCACATCACGCGCCGCCTGCAGGATCTGCGCCATATGCTCGACGCAGTGGTTTGCTTCTGCGACGGCCTGAATGCGGGGCCAGATCTTGCCGCCTTCGGAGATGAAGTCGTTATAAGGGTCGACTACCAGTAGACCAGTGTTGCCGATAACGTAGGGAACAGTCAGATGGGTCATCACGGGCTCCGTACCTAGGCTGCCTTGGCGGGATTCTGGCGAAGTGCGAAGCGCTCGATGCTCGCGGCGAAGAGTGGGGTCTCGCCTTTGTTGTGAGCGATCGACATCGGCTGGCGCTGGGTCTTGAAAACTTCGAACGGAATGCCCTGACGGGCCAGCCCCGCCATCATCTCGTCGCTCGCGAAGGACTGAACCCGGTTGGTGAATTCGCAGCGGTTCTTGTCCAGAGCCTTAACGCTGAGCTCCCAGGTTACATGAATGACCACGCGGCCAGTAGGGGTGAAGACGTCGGAGTCCGAGTCAAGGATCAGGTGGGACTTCTCGCCCAGCGTCTCGTGATAGTGCTGCACCATCAGGCTGCCGCCGATCGTCTCGACATTGATCGACATCCGGGTGCCGTCGGGCGCAGTCGTGAACCCGGCCGCAATATGAGCGGGCGAACAACCCTGGTATTCCTTTTCCGGCAGCGAAAAGCACCATGCCGGGATGTCGATCTTCTCGATCGGGGCGTTGATTATGGCGGTGAAGCTGGAGCCCACAATCTGATTTTCACGCATAGTCATTCTCCTTGTTGAGTTCGCGAGGTCGAGAGGGGGCACGGAGCAACCGCGCCGTTTGAGCTTCAGATCTGGTCGCGAAGCGACTTGAACGAGGCACGCAGTTCCGAAGTGAACAGCTCGGGCTGCTCCCAGGCCGCGAAGTGGCCGCCTTTCGGCAGGCGGTTGTAGTGGATGAGCTTCGGATATGCCTTCTCGGCCCAGCTCCGGGGCGCCTGGTAGATTTCGTCCGGAAAGGCACTGACTGCGACCGGAATCTTAATGCCGCGCGGATCAAAGAAGCCGCCACTCGGGTGGTGTGCGTTGTCCCAGTAAAGACGTGCCGACGAGATCGCCGTGTTAGTCAGCCAGTAAAGAGTTACGTTGTCGAGAACGTCGTCGGGGGAGAGACCTTCCTTCTCTCCGTGGATCGACCGCGCGATCATGCGATAGCTCCGGATGTCATGGTCAAGCATCCAGGCTGCCAGACCGATCGGCGAATCCACGATGCCATAGAGCGTCTGCGGCCTGTTGTTCATCTCGATCGCGTAGCCGAGGCCATTCTTGTTGAAATCGTCGAGCTGATCCCACGCCCGCCTTTCGTCGGCAGACAAGCCTTCCGGGGGTGTTCCTGCGGCCAGGGACTTCGAAATCTCGGCGGGAACGGTGGCGGCCATGTTAGTGTGTATGCCGAGGAGGCCACGCGGCTGCTGGACGGCCATGAGTTCAGTCACCGCGTTACCCCAGTCACCACCCTGTGCGACATATTTGGTATATCCCAGACGGTCCATGAGTACGGCCCAAGCCTTTGCGATACGCGGCGGGTTCCATCCGGTTTCCCGCGGCTTTCCGGAGAAGCCATAACCGGGGAGGGACGGAACGACGACGTGAAAGGCGTCTGCTTCGGTGCCCCCGTAGGCGGTCGGATCGGTCAGGGGCTTGATTATCTTCAGCTGCTCGATCACGGAGCCTGGCCATCCATGGGTGATGATGATCGGTAGCGCGTTTTCATGCTTCGACTTCACATGGATGAAGTGAATGTCGAGACCGTCTATCTCCGTAGTAAATTGCGGAAACGCATTTAGGCGGGCCTCGACGTTGCGCCAGTCATGGTGCTTCCAGTGCTTCGCGAGCTTCTTTATGGTTTCGAGGCGCACCCCTTGGGAATCGTCGGCTACGTTTTCCCCGTCCGGCCAACGGGTGGCTGCCACCCGGCGATGGAGATCAATCAGCTGTTCATCCGTAGCCCTGAACTTAAACGGCTTGATCGCCGGAGTCTCGGTGGCGGCAAGAGCTTGGGAAATCATTCCCACTGCGCCTGCGCCCGCGGCCGCAGCAAGAAGAGTTCGGCGGGTGACCTTGGCCTGTATCTGCGACATGGCATCCTCCTGGATGTTGCTCGTTTTAGCCTAGAGGAGCGTCACATCTTTGGGGCGTTGCCACTATTGCACGATGGTATGGACGACACTTTGGTATCGGTAGCGGTGTCTATTTGGAGGCAGATGACACTTCGCCCTTAACGGCACATGTTGGGACCGAGAAGTGGACTGTCACACCGGGTCCAGTGTTGGCCTCCATCCACAGCTTGCCGCGGTGGGTCTCTACGATCGACCGACAAATTGTAAGTCCGATGCCCATTCCATCTGCTTTCGTCGTGTAGAATGGTTCGTATATCCGTGAGGCAGAATCAGTATCGATACCAACGCCATTGTCGGCAACAGCTAGACTCACGAACCCCTCTTGGTCCACTCGCGTCGAGATCTCAATCATTTTAAGCCGATCTCGAACCTCTTTGACCGCGTCGATAGCGTTCCGGATGAGGTTGCTGACGACTTGTTGCAGTTGCACTCGGTCTCCGTTCACCAATGGAAGATCTGGCGCGAAAGCGGTGCGAATGACGACGCCATTTCTTCTCTGCTCGCTGGCTAGCAGCGTCGTGACCTCTCTGACTGCATCATGGAGATCGAGCTCTTTGAAGCTAATGGCTCGGTTGCCGAACAGGGCGCGAAGCCTTGTTATGACTTCTGTCGCCCTGTTGGCATCGCGGATGATCCGTCGGACAGTCTCCAATGCCGTTGCCACGTCAGGAGGATCCGTCGAAAGCATTCGCAGGCAGGTGCTCGCATTGGTGAGGATCCCCGATATCGGTTGGTTGACTTCGTGAGCGATCGCCGCAGACATCTGCCCAAGGCTGAGAAAACCTGTCAGCCGTGCCAGCTCCCCTCGAAGCTGGTCGGTTGCCTCCTCGATCTGGCGCTTTTGCGTAACATCCTGAATGGCGCCAAGCGACTCTCTGTGTCCGTCCTGATGGTCGATCGCTTGGCTGATCACCCGGATGTGCTTGATCGTGCCATCGCGGCTCAACAATCGGAGCTCATAGTCGAGAGTGCCTCCGACTTCCCGAACCGAGCTCATCTTTTCTGCCAGAAACGCCAAGTCATCGGGATGAACCCGCTGCCTGATCCTCTCAAGTGTTACCTCTTCACCCTCGAGCTCGAAGATTTTCAACCATTCCTCGGACAGTCGAAGTTCATCTGTCTGCAGGTTCCAGGAAAATGTTCCGGTGCTGCTCACTGTTTGGCCCGCAGCCAGAAAGGCTTGGCTACGCTTCAGCTCCTCTTCAACGTTCTTGCGATCATCTATATCCGTCAGCAGACCGTACCAGCGCACGATGATGCCTTCGGCATCCCGAAGAGGCTGGCCGCGAACCTGAAACCAGCGGAAAACGCCGTCATGGCGCCGATAGCGGCTTTCGTAGTCATAGGGCTCACCGCTCTTCAGCGAACCTATAAAGGTGTCGATATTGACCTGCACGTCGTCGGGATGGGTGATGCCATTCGTTGCCCAGTCCTGAACTTCGTTCAGTGCTATGCCGAAATAATCGAGGAGTTGCTGATTGCTTCCGTCCAGAGTGCCATCCGGTCTCGAGAGTATGATCATCCCCGGCACCATGTTGACGATGTGACGAAACTCGCGTTCGCTTTCAGCCAGAGCCTTCTCAGCGCGCACGCGGTCATCGATGTCGTTGAGAAAGAAGTACCATCGCACGATCGTACCATCGTCTTCCGCAACAGGGTTTCCGCGGACTTGGAACCAACGATAGACGCCGTCATAGCGGCGCAACCTTTCGATCACCTCGTAAGACTGGCCGATGGCGACAGCTTCGGCAAACCTCGCGACACCTCGGGCCCGATCGTCTGGATGGATGATGTCGTTCGTCTGCCATCGCTGGTGCTCAGCAAAATCATAGCCGAAGAATCGAAACGACTGGTCATTCACGGTCTCAACGGACCCATCGGGTCTAAGAACAATTATCAAGCCTGGGAGGGAATTAACGATTAGCTGAAGCTTCTTCTGGCTTTCGAGCAGGGCTTCGGCCGCTTTTCGTTGATCCTCGATGTCGGTGGCTATCGCGCACCATTTAGGGGGGGCGCCCAGTGGCGTGCTGAGTGGCCTGCAGTCGATCACAAACCATCTGAAGTTGCCGTCCGAGCCGCGCAAACGAACTTCACAGCGGCTCGAGCCCTCGCTGCTTGCGCGAAACTTAGCTTTTAGAACTGCGAGGTCATCAGGTTCGACGACGTCCTCCCATCGCCAACCATCTCTCGCCGACCATCGCAGGCCGGTATGTTCCTCCCAACGCCCGTTGACGAAATCAACACTTCCGTCCGCGCCGACGGTGAAGACGATGCTTGGAATTGCATTCAAGACTTCGCCGAAATCCGGTTCCATACTCGATCCGCGCCCATCTCAATCCCTGACCCAACAACATCTGGAAGCAATAGGCCTACCGTTGCACCTTTTATCGCGGTTATAATCTCACTGTTGGCAAAGGTAGCCAATCTAGTCTATCGCGGCCAGTGCCACTTGAAGTTCCGCATCGCCGAATGGTTTGAACAGGCAGTCTATTGCGCCGTTCTTCATGAGACGGCTCCGCAGGACCTCATCCTTGAGCGCAGTGATGAATATTGTCGGAACCTTGTTTCCCCGACTCGTAAGCTCCTTGAACAGCTCGGGTCCGGTCATACCCGGCATGGCAATGTCGAGTATCATGACATCGCTGAAGGCGAAGGCGCCCGCCCGCAGGAAGGCTTCGGCCGAGTCGAAGGTATGGACATCAAATCCGAATGAACGGAGAAGGTCTGGCAGTGCCTCTCGAACGGACTCGTCGTCATCAACCACGGAGATTTGTTTCCGCTTCGTCATCGCTCCCCCTTTCCGGATTCTCGCGTGGAGCATCCGGACCATCTGGCCCAGGACCATCAGCTTCGGGCCCGGGTAAGTGGATTGGCACGGAGAATCCGACTGTCGCTCCGTGCAAGGCATTGCTCTGTGCCCAGAGGCGACCACCATGACTTTGAATAATCGAGCGGCTGACGGATAGTCCGATGCCCATTCCATCTGGCTTGGTTGTGTAGAAGGCATCAAAGATCCGCTTTGTACCATCCATCCCGAAGCCGATCCCGGTATCTTCGATGATCAATCGGACCTCTGCGTCTCTGGCTTCCGTTCTGATGACGATACGGGCCGGGCGCCCCTCGATGGCTAAAGTTGCCTCGATAGCGTTGCGAAGCAGGTTCATGATCACCTGTTGCAGCTGTACGCGCGCGCCTGCGACGGAGGGGAGTGCCGTGCCGAATTCGGTTATGACCGAAACGCGAGCTCGCTGGATCTCACTGAACGCGAGGGATATCACCTCTGTGGCGACCTCATTCATGTCTATGGGTTCAATCAAAGGCGGCTTACGACTGAAGAGGGCTCGCAACCGGACAATGACGTCCGCAGCGCGGTTGGCGTCGCGGATCATGCGCCGAGCCGTGTCCTTAGCCACTTCGAGGTTGGGGGGCTCGGTATTGAGGACACGAAGACAGGTACTTGCATTCGTCACGATTCCAGCCAAGGGCTGGTTTACTTCGTGGGCAATGGAGGCGGTCAGTACCCCAAGGCTCGTTATCCGGGTCACGTAAGAAAGTTCCGAACGGACCTCGTTTATTGCTTCCTCCGCCTTGCGGCTCTCTGTGACATCCTGGACTGCTCCAGTTAACTCCTGCTCGCCGTCCTTGTTCTTTTCACTGTGTGCGAGCACACGAACATGCTTGATGGACTGATCCGCCATTACAAGCCGGATATCGTAGTCAAAGTCGCCATTTCCTGCCCGAGCAGTTTCGATCACGTTGCAAACTTTGAGCACGCTTTCAGGATCCAATCGCGATAGCACAGTTTGAAGGGTGACGGGGTTAGCCGGATCAACGCCAAATATCCTATAAGTCTCTGCTGACCAGACAATCTCGCCGGTCTCCAGTCGCAGTGAAAAGCTGCCAGTCTTGCTTAAGCGCTGTGCGTCCGCCAGGAATGCTTCGCTGCGTCTAAGTTGCTCCTCCGTTCGCTTGCGATCATCGATATCAGTTAACAGTCCGTACCAGCGGATAATCTCTCCTGCGGTATTGCGAAGCGGAAGACCTCTGAGTTGGAACCATCTCCAAATCCCGTCATGGCGCAGGAATCGGGTTTCGTAATCGTAGGGTTCGCCAGTCGCGATCGAACCCATGAAGCTGTCTATGCACAGCTGTAGGTCGTCTGGATGAGTGATCCCGTTGGTTGCCCAGTTATCGAGTTCATCAATTGGACGCTGGAAGTAGTCGATTATCTGTTGGTTGCCGCCGATTAGCTTCGCATCAGGCGAGAAAATGGCAATCATTCCGGCAATGCCATCAACGATTAACCTTGACTCCCGCTCGCGCTCCGCAAGTGCCTCCTCGGCGCGCTTGCGGCCGTCGATGTCAACGTGCAAGGCGTACCAGCGGACGATTTTTCCCTCGTCGTCGATCAGCGGCGAACCTGTCACTTGGAACCAGTGATAGACCCCGTCTACTCTCCGGAGCCGAACCTCAAGATCGTACGGTTGTCCGAGTATTACGGCACGATCGACTGCATTGATCATCCTGGGCATATCATCGGGATGAACGACGTCCGTGCTGCCCCAATCCCGAAGCTCTTCCAGCGTGCGGCCGTAATAGCGCAGAAGCGTGCCGTTTATCGCCTCAACCTCGCCACCGACGCCGATAACGCCGATGCCAGCGGGAATGCTTTCGAGGACCACTCGTGCTTCGCGCTCGCGCGCTGCGAGTTCCAGTTCAGCGCGCTTGCGATCGTCGATGTCGACAAGGAGATGAAACCACCTCAGTATTGTCCCGTCGACGTCTCTCAGTGGGAGACCGAGAACGTTGTGCCAGCGATAGATTCCGTCGTGGCGCAGATGTCGGCTTTCGACGTTGTAGAATGTCCCAGCGAGATGCGCATTCAGTTGGTCCTGAATCGTCGCTTGGAGGTCCTCCGGATGAACGACCTCCGTCGCTTTCCAGTTCTTCAACTCCTCCAGCGTCATGCCAAAATATTCGAGAGCCGGATTGTTGAGAGCCTCCACATCGCCTGTCGGCGTAGTCACCGCCACCGGTACCGGAATGCTATCCACGACACGTTGAAAGTCGTTTTCGTCACGACGGCTATCGGAACACTCAGTAGCGATGCCGTACCATCGCCGTTCGGCCGCACCATGATTCATGGGGTTGCAGCGCAAAAGAAGCGAGCGGCTAGCCCCATCTGGACAGCTGAGGGGAACCTCCAGCTGGAACGGCTGGCTCTGTTCCAACATAGATCGGAGTTTTGAGTGGAATGCTGACCCATCGGGATGCTCGATGGCGATCGGCCAGCTCCAGTCCTTTTCGCTCTGAAATTGAATGCCAACGTAATCCGCGAGCGCCCGATTTACAAAGTCGGTGACGCCACCGGGATTGATGCTGAACACCATACCCGGCAAAGTGTCGAGAACTCCAACGAGCCCCGCTTCCATGACTGTCCTTTCGAGCTCGGCTTGCTCGGACAGCGTACGTTTTCGACAACCTTTCGTATATTGTCCTAAGGTGTTGGATGTGGCGGGGAGCGCAGAGCAAACAGGGGCATCAGCGCAATGCTCGATCGAGTGCGTCTTGCAGTGCAACGTCACTGAACGGTTTGAACAGGCAGTCCACGGCGCCGCTCTGAAGCAGCGGAATGCGCTCGTTCTCATCTTTATGCGCGGTGATGAACACGATGGGAATCTTCTCGCCACGCCGGGCAAGTTCTTCCTGCAATTCGGGGCCGGACATGCCGGGCATGGCGATGTCCAGAACGAGGCAGTCGGTCTTCTTCAGCCATTCGGACGCGAGGAACTCGCTAGCTGACGAAAACGCACGGACGTCGAAACCAAATATGCGGATCAGGTCGGGGAGGGCTTCTCGGACCGACTCGTCATCATCCACGACTGAAACGAGCGGCTCTTGCGTCTTCATGATGTCTTCATTCCCGGGGGCGATGGTCTGTCGACTGGGTCCTTGTCGAAGGGTAATGCGAAGCCGAATATGGCGCCACCGGAAGGTTTGGGCTCGGCCCACATTTTCCCTGTGTGCGCCTCGATGATCGAGCGGCTCACAGACAGCCCAATTCCCATACCGCTCGGTTTGGTCGTGCGGGATGCGTCGAACAGTCGCTCCACGTCAGTCCCTTCGAGACCGACCCCATCGTCCTCGACCACAACTGTGGCCCCGCCATGCCCCACGACCGTGCGAACGAATATCTTCCTCAGCGTTTGGGGCGTATCGGCCACATCGATTGAGTTCCGAAGGAGGTTCATTACTACTTGCTGTAGTTGCACCCTGTCTCCGAGGATTAAGGGCGGTGGATCGGAAAGTTGCTCGATGAGTAGAATTCTTCCTCTTTGCAGGTCATTGGCGAGCAACCCGGTCACTTCTCGAATGGCGTCGTTGAGATCCAACCACTCAACGGTCGCCACACCCCGTTTGAACAGGTTCCTCAGTCGCAAGATGACGTCCGACGCTCGATTGCCGTCTCGGATGGTCCGTTTTGCCCTCTCGACGGCCCCATTGATATTCGGAGGCACCCTCGATGCAGAGTCATCTCGCTCGACGTCGGCCTCGCAAGGCCAGTCAGCAACGCTCCTCCCTAGGACGCTCACCAATTCACTGAAAGCCGCGGATGCTTCGCCAACTGATCCCTTTTCGGGACGCTGCATCAGCACTGCATGTTGCTCCTTGTGTCTGCCGACCTTGAAAACCAGGAAATCAAGTTGTCCATCCGCACGCCATTCCAAGCCTATGCGTCCAACGCATGTATCATGGGCTTTCTGCTGTCTATTGTCTAATGGTGTCGGGTGATTGGTGGTTGCTGACGCTGGTTTTGCCTCAACATCTGTTGCAAGGATGAAGGGGTAACCATCTGCTGGAGCCGAGTAATGGATCGCATTGATGCGATGAAGGTGTTTGTCACTGCTGTAGAAGAGGGGAGCCTAGCTGCGGCCGCCAGGAAATTGAAGCGTTCGCCTACCGCGATCAGCCGAGCTCTGGGCCTTCTCGAAGAGCACGTGGGCGTCGAACTTCTTCACCGCACTACGCGCAGTCTCAAGCTCAGCGAGGCTGGACAGCGTTACGTAGAGGTTTGCCGCAGGGTTCTGGTCGACCTTGAAGAGGCCGACATCATTGCAGGCGGCGAGCGGTCGTCGCCACGCGGCGTGCTGACAATCTCGGCGCCGCCCATCCTCGGGGAGGAAGTCCTTCGACCGATCTTGGACAAATTCCTGGCACAACATCGGAGCGTGTCCGTCCGGCTGTTGATGCTCGACCGTTTCGTCAATCTGGTCGATGAAGGGGTCGATATTGCGCTCCGCATAGGCAACCTCACGGACTCAACGCACATTACGACCCGTATTGGAGGAGACGTCCGGCGCGTCGTCGTGGCGTCACCGGGCTATCTTGCAAATCATAAGGCAATCCGAGAGCCTGCCGACCTCCTGGGCCACGACATCATTGCATTCTCGAATTTTGGGATCGATTCCTGGAGCTTCAGCCCCGTCGGCGAAGCTACGATCCCCAGAACAGTGCATTTCTCGCCCCGCTATGTCGTGAACAGCGTGCGCGCGGCTGCAGCATCGGCCGCCGAGGGCATGGGGATAACGCGCCTTTATTCGTATCACGTGGCAGAACTGGTCCGAGATGGAGCCCTCCAAATAATACTCCCCGCGTTCGAGCCATCGGCGCTGCCAGTCCATCTCCTGACACCGAGGGGAAGAATATCCGTCCCGAAGGTTCGGGCTTTCGTCGATTTTGCAGGTCCGAAACTAAAGGCAGCTCTCGCGAAGATCGCCGCAGACTCCAGAGCCATAGCGCAAATTATGCCGAATAACGGTTGATTGTCGTTCTTGTGGCGGCAATTCTCCCGAATACCAATTGCATCTAAATCAAATGCACCGACGCCGAGAGCGTAGGCACGGCCAGAAGAACGGCCGAGCACTTGGAAAGGATGCAATTATGAGCAGTCAATCGAAGGTTGCCATTATCACTGGTGCCTCGCAGGGCATTGGCGAAGGCTTGGTAAAGGCATATCGCGAACGCGGCTACAACGTCGTCGCTACATCCCGCTCGATCAAGTCAAGCACAGACTCTGGTATCCATGCGGTCCCGGGAGACATTGCGAAGGCTGAAACCGCGGAACGCGCGGTACGTGAGGCGATCGGTCGGTTCGGCCGGATCGACACCCTGGTCAACAATGCAGGCGTGTTCACAGCGAAGCCATTCGTCGATTTCACCCAGGAAGACTTTGACTTCAATTTCGGTGTCAATATTTCCGGGTTCTTTCACATTACTCAGCGGGCAGCACGGGTGATGCTGGAGCAGGGTTCCGGCCATATCGTGAACATCACGACGAGCCTCGTGAACCAGCCGATCGCTGGCGTGCCCGCAGCGCTCGCGTCGCTCACCAAAGGTGGCCTGAATTCGGTGACGCAGGAGCTTGCGATCGAGTTCGCCAAGACGGGCGTCCGCGTCAATGCCGTCTCGCCGGGCATCATCAAGACACCGATGCATGCGCCGGAGACCCATGCGACGATGTCATCTCTCCATCCGGTCGGCCGCATGGGCGAAATCAGCGATATCGTTGATGCGGTGATCTACCTCGAAAACGCCAGCTTCGTTACCGGAGAGATCCTCCATGTCGATGGCGGGCAGAACGCGGGTCGCTGGTAACGGGTGAGCGGTGCCGATCAAATTCGATCGACACCGCACTATCGCCGACAACCGATGAAAGGAAAGACCAATGCCTATCGTCACTGTTCAGGTTACCCGGGAAGGCACGACGCCCGACCGCACGGCGGTAACTGTCGAGGAAAAAGCGCGGATAATCGCCGGGGTGAGCCAGGTCATGCTCGATGTCCTGAACAAGCCTCTTGAGTCGACCTATGTCGTCATCGAGGAAGTTGATCTCGATAACTGGGGCTGGGGTGGCCTCCCGACGGCCGAGTACCGAAAGCTCGTCGCGGAATCGGCAAACGTGCGCGATCGCTCTGCAAAGTAGGTATCAGGTCGGCAGCTCCGAGCCGGATTGCTCTGCGAGCATGTACTGCGAGTACCAGTCCGGCCAGTTCTCGTCGTGGTTACCGCCAGTTCGCTTCTCATGCTCCCCATGAGCGGCGGCGGCACGGCGAAGTGCGCTCGCGAGATCAGCGGACGAGACGTAGGCAGTCCCCTTTGCGTCTATACGGCCGGGAAGACGGTTCGTGACTTCCTGGAGTATCCAGCCGTTCCCGTCAGGATCGCTGAGTGATGCAAAGGAGCCATAGCTGGCCCGTGATGGGTGCGGGCCGGGGAGGCGGTTTTCCGTTCCGCGACGGTGAAACACACCGCCAGCATCGTGGAAGACGCCGCTCATTTCGGCGCCGCGGGAGGCGAGAGCCGCATGCGCCAACTCGATGTCGGATACGATCAGGTGAAGTCCCTGAGCCGAGCCAGGCTGTGCGGACGTGATCCTAGATCCGAAGATGACGGAGCAGGGCGATCCGGGTGGCGTCACCTGAACCACTCGAAAGCCGTCGCTGCCGGAAACGTCCGCATCCAGCCGCCAGCCGAGATCCGTATAGAAGGACTTGGCGCGGTCGACGTCGGAGACTGGAATGACGACTACCTCGAGCTTCATGTCGAGATCACTCGCTGCGTCGATCGCTGGCATGTTGCTTTCCTGAACGGTCATATCGATCTCCCTCGATTGCGTTCGTGGCGCGGGAGACGATGAGCCAGCGGTTGACGCATGTCCATTATCCGATGGTGTCGGCTTCTGGGCGGGCTCGGCTGATCCAAAGGTATCGCCGATACCATGGTGCAATAGCGCCGGGAGCGGCGACCGACGAACCCTAGATGCAGCTTATTGCTGCCACCTCAACGGAGAAGGACATGTCACAAAATGTAGAGGCCAAGTTCATTTCTCTCGCGCCGACCCGGCGGGAGCTTCTCGCTGCCACGGCGGCGACAGCTGCACTCAGCCTTCTGCCCGGCCACCTTCGCGCTGCGGCTCCTGAAGAAGCGATCCGACCGTTCAAAGCGGCCATTCCGCAGAAAGATGTGGATGAGCTGCGTCGTCGCGTTCGCGCAGCTCGCTGGCCTGGGATGGAAACCGTCGCGGATCGTACCCAGGGCGCCCAGCTGAAGAAGTTCAAGCCGCTCGTTGAATACTGGGGCACGGACTACGACTGGCGCAAAGGCGAGAAAAACCTCAATTCGTTTCCGCAGTTCATGACGAAGATCGACGGGCTCGACATTCATTTCATCCATGTAAAGTCGAAGCACGAGAACGCGTTGCCACTGATTATGACGCACGGTTGGCCGGGCTCGGTCCTTGAACTGATCAAGACGATCGGACCGCTCACGGATCCGACCACACACGGCGGCGCACCGGAGGACGCGTTCCACGTCGTGATGCCATCGATGCCGGGCTACGGTTTCTCGGAAATTCCCTCGGAAACCGGGTGGGGTCCCGATCGTATCGGCCGGGCTTGGCATGTGCTGATGACGCGCCTCGGCTACGATCGCTACGTGTCGCAGGGTGGTGACTGGGGAGCCGTCATCTCCGATGCGATGGCTCGGCAGGCACCGGAAGGATTGCTCGGTATCCACACCAACATGCCTGCTACTGTCCCTCCCGATATCGCCAAGGCGCTGACTAATGGCGAACCCGCTCCCGCGGGGCTGTCTCCCGAGGAGAAGATCGCCTACGAACAGATGAACGCCCTTTACACCAAGGGTGCGGGATACGCCTGGATGATGGTCACCCGTCCCCAGACCCTCGGCTATGCCTTGACGGACTCTCCGGTCGGCCTGGCCGCGTGGTACTACGACAAGTTCGCCGACTGGACCTACAGCGGCGGCGATCCCGAAAAGTCGCTCACGCGTGACGAGATGTTGGACGACATCTCCCTCTACTGGTTCACCGGAACCGCCACCTCGGGGGCGCGGCTCTACTGGGAGAACAACGCCAACAACTTCAACGCAGTAGATATCAAGATCCCGGCCGCCATCACCGTCTTTCCGGGCGAGATCTACCAGGCGCCGAAGAGTTGGGCCGAGAAGGCCTACCACAACCTCATCTACTACAACAAAGTCGATAAGGGCGGGCATTTCGCCGCGTGGGAAGAGCCGGACCTTTTCAGCTCGGAATTGCGGGCCGCGTTCAAGTCACTCCGCTCGGACTAACAGTATGGCCTGACGAGTCTCTCAGCCGGATCCGGCCAACCCGGATCCCGTCGTGGACCAGATCAACATATCCCTCAAACATCAGGAGACCTGAAATGACCATCATTGGGAAAGGAACGGCACTCATCACTGGTGCGTCGTCTGGCCTCGGAGCAATTTACGCCGATCGCCTTGCTCGCCGCGGCTATGACCTTGTGCTTGTGGCTAGGAACCAGGATGCCCTCAGCAGGGTCGCGAAGGAGCTTTCGAGCTCGACCGGACGGAAGGTGACCACAATCCGCGCCGACCTCGGACAGCGCGATGATTTGCTCAAGGTAGAAGGGATCCTGCGCAGCGATCCTACGATCACAATGCTCGTCAACAACGCAGGTGTCGGCGCCGTCGAACCTCTCCTCATGTCCGACGTCGAAGCAATGGAGCGGATGATCAAGGTCAATGTCACGGCACTGACGCGCCTCGTATACGCGGCGGCACCATCGTTTGCCGCTCGCGACAACGGCACCATTATCAACATGGCGTCGGCGCTCGGTATCGCTCCCGAAATTCTCAACGGGGTCTATGGGGCAACCAAGGCTTTCGTGATCGCCTTGACCTTCTCCCTGCAGAAGGAGTTCGCGGACAAGAACATCAGGATCCAGGCTGTACTGCCCGGCGCCGTGGCGACGCCCTTCTGGGATGCCTCGGGCGGCTCGTTGGATCGGCTTCCGACCGATATCGTCATGAAACCCGACGATACCGTCGATGCAGCACTGGCTGGGTTGGACATGGGGGAGCTTATAACGCTGCCGTCTGTGCCCGATGAAAATGACTGGAACGCCTACGAGGCAGCCCGCCAGAAGCTGATGCCGAACCTGTCGCGAAGCGTTGCCGCTTCGCGCTATCACCTCGCTGCCGGGCCGCACTAGCGGCGGCCGGGAAATCGGCTGCCGTGTGACGGCGTCACCCAAGACGGGCCAGCTGCAATAGCGACAACATTTGAGGGAGACGATGATGAGGGACCGAGATCCTTTGCAGAGCTTGCCCCGTGAGCGACTGATGAAAGGTCCAACGCCAATCCAGCGCTTGGCGCGTCTCGAAGAAGCTCTGGGCGAACGGAGTAGGGACGTATCGATCTGGGCGAAGAGAGACGATCTCATGGAACTGGGCGGCGGTGGCAACAAGCTCCGCAAGCTTGAATTCCTCCTGGGACAGGCTAAAGCGGAAGGATGCGACACCCTCGTCGTAACTGGAGGCGTTCAATCCAATTTCGCGCGATTGGCCGCCGCGGCGTGCGCCAGGACAGGGCTTGCCTGCGAGCTCGTTCTTGCTCAGATGGTTCCTAGGGCGACCGAAATTTATCGGGCCAACGGCAACGTCCTTCTCGACCGTCTGTTCGGCGCCACCGTTCATATACTGGAGCGGGGTGATGATGCTGGCGCCTATGCGAAGCGCCGGGTCGACAAAGTAGCCGAAACTGGCAGGAAAGCTCTTCTGGCGCCCCTCGGCGGCTCAACGACGATCGGTTGCCTCGGATACGTGGATTGCGCTTTTGAACTCGCCCGGCAATCAGACGAAATGGGCGTCGCGTTCGATCAGATCGTCATCCCGAACGGCAGCGGCGGCATGCACGCCGGGTTGGCCGCAGGCATGGTCATTGCGGGCTCTCACCCTTCGCGAATCGCCGCGTATACGGTGCTTTCGCCTGCAGACAAGTGTCTCCCCGCAACCGCCGACAAGGTCAACACGGTCTTAGAGCGCCTAGCCAGCGACGCTCGTGTAATCGCAGACGATCTCCGGATAAGCGGAGCTCAACTGGGTGAAGGCTACGGCGTGCCGACTTCCGGAATGATCGACGCCGTCGAGCTTCTCGCCAGATCAGAAGGGCTTCTCATCGACCCGGTTTATGGCGGCAAGGCCTTGGCAGGATTGCTGTCCGACATCGAGAACGGGGCAATCGCACCGAAGTCTAACGTGCTCTTCATCATGACCGGAGGTTCGCCCGGCCTTTATGCATACGCCGACGTCCTCACTTCCAAGTCCTTCTGACTAAATCCTAGACAAGACAAAGAGGTTACCATGTCAAAGAAGCCTAAAATCGCCCTTATAATCGGCTCCACCCGTCCGACTCGGTTCGCCGACAAGCCTGCGCAATGGATGCTGAAACAGGCCCAGCAGCGCGGCGACATCGATGTCGAAGTCGTCGATCTGCGCGATCATTCGCTGCCGTTTTTCGATGACGTGGCGTCGAACGCATGGGCGCCCAGCAAGAGCGCCGAAGCAATCCGGTGGCAGGAAACCGTGGGCCGCTACGACGGGTACATCTTCGTCGTTTCCGAATACAATCATTCGATCACCGGGGTCCTGAAGAACGCGCTCGACCAGGCGTACGTCGAATGGGGCCGCAAGCCGTTCACCGCGATCGCCTATGGAAGCATGGGAGGTTCGCGCGCGCTCGAACACCTCCGTGGGATCGGCGTAGAACTCCAGATGGTTTCGACCCACGCTGCAGTACACATCGGCGCCGGCGATTTCTTCGCGACTTCACCGCTCGGCGGCAACAAGCCGATCGAGGAGATCGAGGCGAACCTCCTGCCGTCGGCCAAGACCGCGCTCGACGAGTTGGTGTGGTGGGCGAAGGCCACCATCGCCGCAAAAGCCTCCGACCAATAACAGTCACGAAATCGCGGGCGCCAAGGGAGTGCAAATTCTCTTGACGCCTTCGACACCTCATAAAGCTATACATTCGCAGCTGCTCGATGAGCAATCAATGTAAACGCGGCTCAATGTTCGCGCTGGTGTCGCTGCCAAATTTCCTCCTGTTGTCCGGTCGAGTTCTCTCCAGAGGATATTGCCTTTGTGTACGTTAAGCCTGTTGCTCTGGCCTACGTCGCATTGGAGGCATCGCGTTAGCCGCGAGGCATGCGGCGGCCCAAACTGAAGACGAGACAAGGAAGGAAATGCACTCCGCATGAATGAATCGATGCAGCAAGTCCCGATAGCGTTTACTGGACGCTTTCACGACGCGGCCCTCAAGTATCGACACGCTCAGAAGCATTTCACCACGTTGGTCGGCTCGTTAACGATTGCTGGGTGGGCCTTGGTGGCGGCCTGAGAAGATGTTGGGCGGGCCGGACGGGTCTATCCGAATAAGAATCCTGCGGGAGCCCACGACCGAATGGAGTTTGGTCCTTGGCGACTATGTGCACAATCTTCGCAGCTGTCTCGACTACGCGACGTGTGGCGTCGTTGAGGTCGCCGACCCTCTTGGCGACCTTACTAGAATTCAGTTCCCATTCGGGCGGCCGGGACAGGCGTTGAATTCGAACGAGCGCAGGAGCATCAATGGGTTCTGGCCTGCCGCTATCGCACGAGTTGAAGCGATACGTACCGAGTTCGGCGCGGATCTCAACTTTGTAAATCTCGTCAGCAATCAGGACAAGTACCGACTACTGCTGACCGTCAGTACCAATGAAACGGACAATCAACGGGAGTATTCAAACGGGCTAGATCGATGAGGATATCGCTGGCAATGTGGATGGGTGGACACGCGAGATCAACGATGGCGACCCGATTGCAATGCCTGACGTGCTGAAACTGGGCGTTGGCGTAGTCGTCGAAGGCGAGGCTATACCGTTTCCTTTGGAGAACATTGAGCGTGTAAACCACTCCGCCTGGAGAGCATTCGTGGCAATGGCTCATATGGAGCGTGCCCGATGTTGGATCCAAAGGTTTAATCTGTGGGACCACCCGCGCAACCTGCCGTACCGATGCGCGGGTGGGTGCCGTCCTGGCCTACTTCTCAGCTAAGGTTCCAGTGTAGTGGCCCAAACGGGCTTCGATATCCGTGTTCGTCTGCAGCCCCATCTCCATCAGACGACCGATGTTCTTCTGCGCGACAGGGCGCTGAACAGAGGAGATGAAGGCGTCCCATCCGGCGCCGATTTCGGGGTCGCTGGGAAGGCTGGCGAAGTCGACCAGGCGCTTGGTGTCGGCGATCGCCTGCCTGTCGAAACCG
Organism: Pseudomonadota bacterium; assembly: GCA_023404095.1. Taxonomy (GTDB): domain Bacteria; phylum Pseudomonadota; class Alphaproteobacteria; order Rhizobiales; family Rhizobiaceae; genus Mycoplana. The sequence continues at coordinate 39,306 of JAEYDD010000022.1, forward strand.
GAGATGCGGGTGGCGAGTGCGTCGACAAAAGGATCGAGCTCGTCATCATCGAAGGAACGGTTGACGTATCCGTACTTCTCGGCGAGATCACCGTCGACATCGTCGGAACCGAGAAGAACTTCGAGCGCGCGCCCGCGTCCCATAAGCCTCGGCAGACGAGCCATAGGTCCGCCGCCCGGTACGAAACCAGCGCCAACTTCCCATTGCGAAAGGATAGCTTTCTCACGGCTGGCGAAACGCATGTCGCTCGCCAGGGCAAGTTCGCTGCCGACGCCAGTGGCTCTGCCGCGGATGAGCGCGATCGAGACGATGGGCGCCTTGCTGATGCGCACCAGCATGTCGGGCAGGGGGTGCAGTCCCGTCTGCCCCGCAGGTAGGCTGGTCGACTCGGAGAGGGGCGGCGTGAAGTTGTAGTGGGTCAGAAAGAAGCCTGGGACGGCACTGTCGAAAACCACCACCCGCAAGTTGGGATCTGCCTCGATTTCGGCGACCACCTTTTCCATCTGCGGAATCGTTTCCGGACCGAAGATGTTAAAGGGCGGATTGTCGAAGGTCACGCGCCAGTAGCGGGGCGTGCGCTTCTCGACACGGATCGGCGGCCGCTCGATGCCCGCCGTGGATTTAATGTCTGCAGGCTTGCTGCTCGTCTCGGCGACCACGGTCTGGCCGGAAAGCGCAAGCGCCGGCAGCATGAGCAGGGCGGCGGCGGTCAGGAATTTCGACAACATCGCGATCCCGACGGATCGATTTGAGTTCGGTTTCATTGCGGTCTCCATAGTTGCTGAGAGGGATTGCTATGGGTTGATGTCGAGAACGAGCTCGAGCTCGAGCGGCATTCCCAGCGGAATGCTGGAAACGCCGAGCACAACGCGCGGCGGAAGTCGGCTCTGGCCGAAGATCGAAAGCAAAAGCTCGGAAGCTCCGTCAGCGACCTTGGGGTGTTCGCGGAAGTCGTCGCGGGCGGCAATGTACACACCCAGCTTAGCCACAGTGCGTATGCGATCAAGAGAGCCGAGGTGCGCTCGGGCGGCCGCCAACCCACTCAGGCACGCGGTCCTCGCGGCATCGTATCCCTCGGCAACGGAGAGCTCGCTGCCAACTCGTCCGATGTACTGTGGTGCATGTCCGACGACGGGGAGCATGCCACTCAGGAAGAGAAGCGAGCCGACCTGAACCGCTTCGACATAAGCCCCGAACGGGGTCGGAGTCGGCGGGAGTACCAGTGAGGTCTCCAGGATTCGCGCCTCAGCGCTCACCGCTACCATTTGCCGAGATGTGCGCCGTTGTCGACGTGCAGCACCTCCCCAGTGATATTGTACGCTTCCGTGAGGTAAATCACGCCATTAACGATTTCCTGCACCGCCGTGATGGTACCCATCGGCGACAAGGATCGAAGGTAGTCCCGTGAACCCGTAGCATGGAGCGGTGTGTCGACAACGCCAGGCGAAACCGCGTTCACCCGGATGTTGTCGCTGGCAAATTCCAGCGCCAGGCTCTTGGTGATCGCGTTCAGCCCACCCTTGGTGATCATCGGCAGGGATGCCTTCACGCCGGCGATCGGGTGGTCGGTCAGCGAAGACGTAATCGTGACGACGCTGCCACCGGATCTCTGCCGAAGCATCTGTCTGACAGCGTGTTTCGTGAAGTGGACGAAGCCTTCGAGATTGGTCGCAGAGAGGCGCCGGAAGTCCTCGATCGTGTACTCAAGAAACGGCTTGGTGAAGAAAACGCCCGCGTTATTCACCAGGGCGTCGATGGAGCCGAACTGTTCGACAGCTACCTGGGAGACCCGCTCTGCCGTCTTGGGATCGCCAACGTCGCCATCGATAAGCTCCAGCCTTCCCGCACGATCAAACGATGTCGCTTCGCTGATCCGCCGAGAGGTCGCGACGACGCTCCAGCCTTTGTCCAGGAACGCCTTCACGAGCCCGGCGCCGATGCCCTGCGATGCGCCGGTAATCACAACCGTCTTGTGCACACTCATTTTGTGCTGCCTCCATTTGCTTTTCCGAGCGACAGCGGCCGACGAACGGGCGCCGGAGTATCGTAGCTGTCGAATTTCAGGGGCTGCCCGTGAGACGCTGGTGGCGACTTTCGCGCCAAAGAACGTGCGGACGCTATTGTACGAAGGTGTCTCCGATACCTTTGGATCGGTCAGGCTGGACGGACACCAAGGTCCAATAGACCCCCGTTGCCTCTTCAAATAACTCTTGGAGCGCAGCGCATTGAACGGAGCCTGAAATGAGAACGTGGCATGATCGCCGGATCCTCGACCTTTTGGAAATCGAGATCCCCGTCATACAGGCGCCGATGGCCGGAGCGACCACGGCAGAAATGGTGATTGCCGCTTCTGAAGCGGGCGGCTTGGGTTCGTTGCCTAGCGCGCAGTACTCGGCTCAGCAACTCCATGAGGCGCTCTCGCAGATCACTGCGAGAACAGCCAAGTCGATAAACGTGAATTTCTTCAGCCACGTGACGCTTGCGGCGGATCCTGCTGGTCAGATGCGGTGGCGGGCTCTCTTGGCGCCGTATTTCGTCGAACTTGGCCTTGACCCCGCTGCCCCGATTAGCGGCCCCGGACGCGCGCCCTTCGACAACGAGTTCTGTGAGGTCGTAGAAGAGTTCCGCCCCAAGGTGGTGAGTTTCCATTTCGGTCTTCCCCATCGAAGACTCGTTGACCGGGTGAAAGCCGCGGGTGCCAAAGTGCTTTCGTCCGCGACGACCGTTGCCGAGGCTGTCTGGCTCGAGGCACATGGTGTCGATGCCGTGATCGCAATGGGTTTCGAGGCTGGCGGCCACCGTGGAAACTTTCTTACGCACGACATGAGCACCCAAGTAGGAACGATGGCGCTCGTTCCGCAGGTCGTGGACGCGGTTAAGGTTCCGGTTATTGCTGCCGGAGGAATCGCGGATGGCCGCGGAGTAGCGGCGGCGCTGATGCTCGGAGCGTCAGCGGTGCAGATTGGTACTGCCTACCTCCTGACTCCGGAGGCCAAAATTCCGGATCTGCATGCTGATGCACTACGTCGTGCAGGCGACGCGAGCACGGCCATCACCAATGTCTTTACGGGAAGGCCAGCAAGAGGGGTTGTAAACCGCTTGATGCGAGAACTGGGCCCGCTTTCGGACGTGGCGCCCGCGTTCCCAACCGCCGGAGTGGCGCTCGCCGCCATCCGCGCGAAGGCGGAGGTAGAAGGACGAAATGATTTCACCAACCTCTGGGCGGGGCAGGCCGTCGCATTGGCTCGACGCCTTTCCTCAGCAGAGCTCACATTGAAGCTGTTCGAGGACGCGATGGCAGCCTTGGACGCGGGTTCGGCCAAAGGTCGAATCTAGCCGCGCGCGGCAGACTGTCTCCCGCAACGCGTCAATTCAACGCAGCGGCCCGAGCGCATATTTTGGCGTGGCAGGGACGCCAAACTGGCGAGCCATCCCGAGGAGCTTCCTGCCAAGTCACTCAGTTCAGCAATCAGACTCTTACTCCGGAGGCATCCTCATGTCGCGACGAGTTTCCCACCAACTTATAGTCGTTCTCGCCGGATCCGCGTCTCTCGCAATCGCGATGGGTGTTGGTCGTTTTGCGTTCACTCCAATTTTGCCGATGATGCTGCACGATGGAACGGTCGATCTCGCTTTTGCAGGAAGGCTCGCAACCGCAAACTACGTCGGTTATCTCGTAGGGGCGCTGGGGGCGATGCTTATACCCAAAGCGTGGTCGCAGACGACGATTATCAAATTCGCTCTCGTCCTGACTATTGTGCTGACGGGACTGATGGCGCTTCCACTTCCATCGACATGGATAGGACTGAGATTTCTCGCGGGCGTGGCGTCGGCGATTGGCTTCGTGTTTACGTCGGGCTGGTGCTTGGCGGAGCTCTCCGGGGCGCCCGGCTCGATCGGCAGTGCAATCTTCACCGGGCCGGGAGCTGGGATTGCAATATCGGGTCTGGCGGCCAGCGCTATGACCGCATTGAGCTTCACCGGGCAGTGGGGATGGGCGGCATTTGCCGTCATTTCGGCGGTGACGAGCGCAGTAATCTGGCGTGTCTTTCGAAAGTCCGGCAGAAACGTGGAGCCATTTTATGTCGGCAGCGCGGGGACCTCGGGTCGGGTCCCGCGCACCGAAATGCCTATGTTCGCCGTCGCCTACGGCCTCGCTGGTTTTGGCTACATCGTGACTGCGACATACCTGCCTGTTATCGCGAAGAACGCAATACCGGATTCTCCTTTGCTGACGGTCTTCTGGCCGCTGCTTGGGGTTTCAGCAGTGGTGGGTTCACTTCTGGCGTCGCGTGTGCGGAAGAACGCCGACGCTCGGCTGTGCCTCGTCGCTTCCTATCTCGTGCAGGCGGCCGGCGTAGCAGTGTCTGTCGTTTGGGAGGATGCAGTCGGTCTTGCCCTAAGCAGCATTCTGGTCGGCGTCCCGTTCACCGCGATAAGCTACTTTGCCATGAACGAGGTCAGAAGGATCAGGTCAAGTCATCACGCCCGCCACATGGGGCTGCTGACGGCTATGTTCGCAATCGGCCAGATCCTGGGGCCGCCAGTCGTAGGCGAAATATTCGCCCGCCAGGGAAACTCCAACAGTGGGTTTGCTCTCGCCCTTGGCATCGCAAGCATAACGTTGGTGGTAGGGGCCGTGATATTGGTCGCGATGGTCGTGATGTTCCCAGCCAGAATCCATCACAGGCTGGAGCGCTAGTGGATCTCTCGACCGTCTTCGAGACTGAGCTTTGCCGCCATGTTTACAAGATCCGGCAGGGAACGGGCGCTCATTTTACGCATAACTTGGCCGCGGTGCGCCTTGACTGTGATCTCGCTGATGTCTAGTTCGAACGCGATCTGCTTGTTCAAAAGGCCCTTCACGACCCCTGACATGACCTCGCGTTCCCGCGGGGTCAGGGCATCGTAGCAGGCCTTGAGGCGCATCAGTTCCTCCTCGTCGCGAATGAGTTGCTGACTTTGGACGAGGGCCGATTGTATCGCGGCGAGAAGTGCCTCGGGGTCGATCGGCTTCGTCAAGAAATCTAAAGCGCCGCCTTTCAAAGCCTTCACGGTCATGGGCACGTCGCCGTACCCAGATACGAAGATAATCGGCGTTCGGTTCCCACCTTTGGTGATCAAGGACTGAAGATCCAAGCCGTTGAGCCCCGGCATATTGACGTCCAGGACGAGGCAGCTCGGTCCCGCAACTGGCGTTACCGCGAGGAATGACTGGGCGGAGTCGAAAAGAATTGGCTGCCAGCCCGCAGAACCAATCAAGAGCTCGAGGGATTCCCTGACTGAAATGTCGTCGTCAATCACGAACACTGTTGATCCAATCGGAGTGTTCAGAGGGGCGTTAGTCGCAAGATTCATCGCCGAGGTCATCCGGTACATGTGCTGCCTCCTTAGAGGGCGCAAGCTCATCGAGTGCAAACACTATATCACGAGTGGGCGTGGCCACTATTGCCCCGATGATCGATATCCCGCCGCCCCTCGACGCAGAGCATGCGAGTTTCCCGGCGAAAATCCATTGTACGATGGTATCGGCATCCGTTTTCGACCTGGTTCCGACGACACCATCGTACAATGGCGTGCACCCCGTCACTTGAGCATGCTCACCAGGTCGATCGAGCGCGCGCCGCCTCAGTTTAGCGAGCTGGCCTCTGTTCGGACCGGACAAGACGCCGACTGTCTGAAAATTTCAATGAGGTAACGATGAGCAACATCCTGATGGTTCTCACTTCGCATGATCGGCTTGGCAACAGGGGGCGGAAGACCGGGTTCTGGTTGGAGGAATTTGCGGCTCCCTACTATGTGTTCAAGAATGCAGGCGCCAGCATTACCGCCGCCTCACCGCGGGGCGGACGGCCGCCGATCGATCCCAAGAGCGACGCGCCCGGCAATCAGACGGCCTCCATGACCCGGTTCAAGGGCGACAAGGATGCTCAGTCGATCCTTTCGAACACGGTGCCCCTCGCGACCGTAGAGGCCAAGGAATCAATCTCGCTGTTCGAGGAATCCTGCGGCTCCGGAAAACCCGTTGCAGCGGTCTGCCACGCGCCCGCCGTCTTCCACCATGTGACGTTCCAAGGGAACCCGCTGGTGAAGGGCAAGCGGGTGACCGGATTCACGAGCTCCGAGGAGGAAGCGGTTCAGCTCACCAAGGTGGTGCCGTTCCTGGTTGAAGAAGATCTCAAGTCCCTGGGCGCGCACTATGAGAAGGCGGGCGACAGGGAGAGCGTCGCGATCGTGGATGGCCATCTCGTCACGGGCCAAGACCCGCCTCGTCGACTGCGGCGGCGAGATCGCGGCTCGGCCTTCTCTGACCGACGAGGTCTGTCATGAAGACCCAACTTTCGGAGATTGAAGGCGTCGAGCTCAAGTCCGGAGACGGCGGCCCCCTCGATGTCCTAATCGAATTCTACCGAGCCTTCAACGCCGGCGATCTTTCCGGCCTGGAATCCGTCTGGCTTGCAGGCGAGGCCCCAAGCATGGACAACCCGATCGGCGGCATCAGTCGGGGCTGGACTGCGATCGAGGAGGGCTATTCGAAGCTCTTCCATGGGCCTGCCAAGGTCCATGTCACCTTTCATGACTTCACCAGTCAGGGAGGATCGGATTGGCATCTGTTTGTCGGCAGGGAGCGTGGCAATTGCGTTACCCCGGACAAAGAGCTGAAGATCGCATTTCGAACGACGCGTTGGTTCGTCAGACATGATGGTTTCTGGCGACAGCTCCATCACCATGGCTCGGTTGAAGACGCGGATATGCTTCGCGACTACCAGCGCCTGATTTTTCAACGATAGGGGAAGGTCTGGGCGGTGACCACGGGTCCAAAGATTTCCTCCCTGGCGATCGACATGTACTGAGCGACCAGATATGCGTCGAGCGGACTTTCAAGGGAAGGCTTGACGACGCACATGCATCCGGCGGCTAGGACAGCACTCAGCTTGGTCCTCAGGATCGGAAAGGCCGCGTTCCAAGGGATTATGATCGCTGCCAGACCAACTGGCTCGGAAAGGATCCGCGCAGTGCCAAGCGTCGTGTTGCGCTCCTTTTCGTACCCGAAGGTGAGGGCGAGGCCTGTGAAGTAGCGCAACCGCGCTACAGCGAGCGGTGCCAGCCGACTTGCCAGAGCGACGGGGGCGCCGACCTGCGCAATTCAAAGCTTCGCGAAAAGGGTCGTGCGTCGTTCGAGCGCTACGGCGAACGTGGTCATCATCGCTGCGCGCTCGCTTGGGTGTGTCCTGGGCATGGCCCATGCTCGACGGCGTTTGCCGCGGATGAGATTGCCAGATCGATCTCGTCTGCAGTTGCTATCGGCACCTCGGCCAGCGTCCTGCGATCGGCCGGACTGACAATCTTCTTCCGTTCGGATCCAGAAGCTCTCACCCATTGCCCCCCGACAAAGGGACTATCGAGTATGGGCGGTGGGTATTCGTGGGCAAGATCGATCATCGCAGTGTCCACTTCTCCAGCTAGGACCATGCAGCCACGTCGATAACCGCCTGGGCAAAAGCAGCGGGTGCCTCCTGGGGAAGATTGTGACCGATGCCGCCGGAGATCAGGCGGTGCTCATATTTCCCCTTGAACTTGCCAGCGTAGACTTTCGGATCGGGATGCGGCGCGCCGTTGGCATCGCCTTCCATGGTGATCGTGGGGACGGAGATTTCCGGTCCCGTCGCGAGCTTCGCCTCGTATTTGTCGAACCGCTTTTCTCCCGAAGTCAGCCCGAGGCGCCATCGATAGTTATGGGCGACGATTTCGACATGGTCCGGATTTGCGAAGGCTGCCGCCGTTTGGTCGAAAGTGGCGTCGTCGAACTTCCACTGAGGAGAGGCGAGCTTCCAGATCAGCTTGGCGAAATCGTTTGTGTACTTTGCGTACCCCTCGCGCCCACGTTCAGTTGCAAAATAGTACTGGTACCACCATTGCAGCTCGGCTGACGGGGGCAGAGGAAGCTTTCCGGCAGCCTGGCTTCCGATGAGATACCCGCTGACCGAAACCAGTGCCTTGCAACGTTCGGGCCACAGCGCGGCCACGATGTCAGCAGTGCGAGCGCCCCAATCGAACCCCGCGATGGTGGCGCGATCGATATTGAGGGCGTCCATCAACCTGATCGTATCGACGGCGAGCGCCGACTGCTGACCGTTGCGTTTGGTCTCTTTGGAGAGGAACCTCGTGTTCCCATATCCGCGCAGGAATGGAACGATCACCCGGTGGCCCTGCGTAGCCAGGATTGGGGCGACTCCGGAAAAACTGTTGATGTCGTACGGCCAGCCATGAAGCAGGATCACGGGTGATCCGGCCTGTGGCCCGACCGCTGAGTAGGCTACCTTGAGGTCGCCAGCATCGACCGCTTCGCTGGCGGCGAGAGGAAGTGCGGTCGATTTCGGGGCGCTGGTCTGATCGGCGCGTGCAGTGCCTGCAATGGCGCCGAGGATGCCCGTGGCGGTCAAGGAAAGAGCAGCGCCACTGAATGAGCGGCGGGTCAGGATGGCAGGCTCGGTGGTGCTCATGATTGTCTTCTCCTGGAATGGCCTGGGCTCCTTCCGATGTCGGGGTGTCCAAGCACGAAGTCGATAGGACTTTGGAGAGATGAGTCGCTTGCCGCTACTAAACGAAGGTGTTGGGGATACCAAGGTATCGGCGATACCTATGTTCAATCCCGCCCAAGACGGCATTCGACATACTCGTTCTCGATGACGGCGTTTAGACGGCCGAAAGGAGATGACTATGTCCCAAGACTACCGCCCCTCAGGATCCGCCTTTCCGGGCTTCGTTATCCTCGTGGCCATCGCCGCCTTGATTGTCACGTTGGTGTCCGTGAGGAAGCCGCCGCAGGCCGCACGGGTTTGGGTTCCTGTCTCGAAAGGCGACAGCAACTCGATCCGGGATGTCGGCAAGTCCTGCGCACCACGGTGCAGATCGATCGAACCGGCATAAGAGCGGTCGGGGCGCCGATGCAAGAAAGCTTTTCGATAGGTGCGCGGCCGCTTGGCGCCGAAGAAATCGCGATGATGCGCGGTCTGCTGAGGGAGTACTGCTCTCAGCGGCGATGCGACAGACAAGGAGTCGTCGCCGAGGAGGCGGCCAGGTACTTGGTCGCACTATATCAGGACGGTCTAAGCACCGAGGAGGAGCTCAGACGGCGGCTTTATGAAAGGCGGAATGGGGTGGCCGATTGATTTTGGTCAGGCCACCCACAGAGGAAGCTGAGCTTTGAGGCCCTCGGCCAACAGGCGCGGCTGTGGGGAAACTTTGACGCATCTGGCTGATCCGCTCGGCACTCACGTATACATCGCAATTCGAGCGGTCCCGCCGAGCTCGCTCAACCGCATACGAGCGCCAGCGAATGTGCGGGGTCGTTCCGCATTCCGAGGCGCGAGCTCTCGTGTAACTAAGCGGGCGGAAGGCAGAAGCTGAACGTCGCTCCTGAGCCATCATTCTGCTCGGCCCAGAGGCGCCCGTGATGCGCGTCGATAATAGATTTGCAGATCGACAAGCCCACGCCTAGACCATGGGGCTTTGTCGTATAGAAAGGTTGGAACAGCTGGTCAACAGAATCTGCCTCAATACCTACACCGTTGTCGTGAACGCTTAACCTGACCGTACCGTCATCTTCTCGCCCGGTGTTTAAGGTGAGTATTCTGGGCCGATCGGTGATTGAAACCATGGCGTCGGCCGCGTTTAGAATGAGGTTGAGAATCACCTGTTGCAGTTGAATGCGATCAGCGCGTACAAGAGGCAAATCCTTTGCAAGTTCGATCCTTACGCGAGTCTTGTTGCGCTCTACCTCGACGGAAGAAAGCGCAATGACATTATTCGTGGCTTCATTAAGGTCGAGCAATTCCAATGTTGGTTCTTTTTTGGCGAACATAGCTCGCAGCCGCGTAACGACTTGCGCAGCTCGTTTGGCATCTCGGAGTGCTCGCTCAACCGTTTGGACGGCGCCGTCAATGTCTGGAGGATTGGCGGTCAACATGCGGGCGGCCATGCCGGCGTTGATGAGCACCCCTGATAGTGGCTGGCTGACTTCATGTCCAATGGACGCACTCATGGCATTGAGAGCTGCGACACGTGAGACATGGGCTAGATCGGCTTGAATTTGTCGTAGCGAGGCTTCAACCCGGACGTGCTCAGATATGTCGCGTACTGAACCTACAAAGGCCAAATTGCCATTCAAAATGGATCGGCCAATCATCTGCACGTGCTTAACTCTGCCATCTGGCATTGAAAGACGGAGCACAGTTTCGAATTCTGTACGATCTCGACGCGCGTCCTCAAGCAATTGGCGAACATGCTCGAGATCATCGACGTGCACACGTGCAAGAGCACGCTCCATCGAAGCCGGAACAAGCCTCAGATCATATTCGAGTATCGAATACAGTTGTTGAGACCAATATAGATCGCCACTTGCTGCGTCCCAGCCGAAGCTGCCTGTTTGGCTTACGCGCTCTCCCTGTGCCAGGAAAGCTTCGTTACGCTGCAAATTGGTATAGAGTGCAGCATTCTGCAATGAATTGGCGGCATGTGAGGCGAGTACCCCGAGGAGCTGCGTGCGCTCCGGGGTGAACGTATGCGGTGTCAGAGCTTCTTCGAGATAAATCAAGCCAACGAGGACCTCATGATGGATCAATGGAAGGCACAGCACAGACGCCGGGCGGCGCTGAGACAGATACCGATCTCCGGGGAAATCGCTCTCATAAACTGAGGGGTCGTCCAGAACTACCGTCTGCTTCGAACGGATGACATGCTGCAGCAGGGCATATGGACCTGTGTCACCTGTCAACCAATCATGACGCATCGTGACGCTGACTTCCGCCCTTTTCGCTTGTGCCTCAGCGAGTATAAAGTGGTTATCGCTGGATGGTATAATCAGAAGTCCAAGCGAAGCACGAGAATTTTCCAAGAACACCCTCAGCAAGCGCTCGATGGTTTGGGGCATTTCAATGTCAGCAGAGAGGATACGTGAGTCACGGGCGACGAGCGAAAGAAGATTGGCACGCGCAACCGCGGTATACAGCTTGGTTGTCTCTGAGAGGAGAGCTATGAGGACTACAGTGGAGGTGACGAGCGAAAATAGACGTCCGACGTAGAAGCCAAGTGTCACGACCTTCGGTCCGCGTCCTCCGACTAGCGCAGTGATCGCAAGCTCCACAATCATCGCCAGTACGACGACCATAAGCCATTGGTCGAGCGTTGAACGCCGAAACATCCACAACGCAATGAGGGCGGCCCCACAAATAACCATGGTGATAGCCGTGAGCCATCGGCCAGCTACCGGGTTCACAGGGGGTAGAAGTATAAGCCACGCGGCACAAACAAGTAGCGACATTACCGCTGCAATAGCGGAACTCCGGACTATTCCGCTTTGCGCCCTTAGTTGGAGGAGATCACCTCTCTCGCGGAACCACAGATAGGCAGCAACACCCGCAGGGATTCCGAGGTGCCACAAGAGATAGATTCGGAAATTGATGTGGAGATCGCCGCCAACGCTGACGGTAGCCGAAATGACGCCAGGAAAAGTCACCAAATGTGCAACGACAACTAGCGCCGAAAATAAATAGCCGCAGCCAAGTGCCCAAAGCGCTTTTGAACCGGTGACCGAAAAATGCGAGAGGAGCAATCCGGCAGTAATTAAGTCAGTGACAAAGATAATCGCGTCCAAGGCTGGAATAAAGCCGTCGATTTTCGAAAGCGGTGTTGCTGCGACCGGCAGAAACGCGGCGAGTCCGGCAAGTAGCGCGATGGCGCCCATAAGCGCTGTCCGGGTCTGTGATGACGTGGGCGGCATGTAGGCCATGGAAACCTGAATGGGATCGGCAATCACCGCGTCGCCTCCGAATGAAAATGTCGTACGGAATACCCTCAGTTTGCCTGCATCTGCACTACTCCGCGTAAACGCGAGCAAGCGGTCTGAAACCCATGGTGCCTACCGAAAGTCTAGGAAACGATGCGCAGATATTAGACTTGCGTACTACCCAAATTTCAAGCGTTCCGTGCCCCGCAGGCAAAACCGCCGAATCAAATCCCAATTGCTCGCAAATTTGCGAGCGGCGATTGCGCTTTAGCTTCTGGACCGGGAGGCATGGCGCAAGATTGAATTCAGGTGATTTCCAAAGGTCAGGTCTGGAACACTCGTCAGGCACCCGACGCAAACCGAACGGATTGGGTCTCTGCCTGGACAGTCGTCAGCAACGCGATCCGTAATGTCGGCGAGACTGATCGACCCCCGTGTTGATCGACCGATCCGGTGTAAGTTGGCGGCCGAGGTCGCGCATCCAAGTCGCGGTGATGCGCGGCCTGTTGACGGAGACTGCTCCCAGCGGCGATGCAGCAAACATGGGGACGGCGCGCCGAAGAGGGGAACTCGGTGCCTGAACGGCAACAGGACCAAAGGATCTCAGACGGCGGGTCTATGAAAAGCGGAATTGGGGTGGCCAATTGATTTTGGTCGGGCCACCCACGGCATAGCGTCTTACCGCAGGGGGGCGGGAAGTAGTGCGGCGGGGAAGTCCTGATACGAGACTGGTCTCAGAAACCTGTAGATCGCAAGCGTGCCCACGGACGTCGATCTTCCGTCGGAAGTAGCCGGGTAGGGACCCCCGTGCACCATCGCCGGGGAGACTTCCACCCCCGTGCCGAACCCGTTCACCAGTAGTCGTCCTGCAAGCAATTCAAGCTTCGGAATAAGGGAAGTCACTGCGTCCTGATCGCCGTCATCGATGTAAAGCGCGACAGTGAGCTGTCCTTCCAAGGCATCCACGACTTCATTCAGCTGAGCCAAATTCCTGCAGCGCACGATCAGCCCAGCGGCGCCGAACACTTCGTCCTGCAGTTCGTGGTGGGCAAGGAAGGATTCCGCCGAGGTCTCGAAGAGTGCGGCCGCACCTTCGTACGCCGATCCGGTTTTCCCCGACGCGATGGACCGGACTTCCGGGTGCCGCTTGAGCTTTGCCACTCCATCATAATAGGCCTTCGCAATCGACGGCGTTAGCATCGGCTGCGCGCTGATCTCGGGAAGCAGCTCTGCAGCCGTCTGGGTGAACGTATCGAGATCTGCTCCATCGACAGCCAGAAGCAAGCCAGGGTTCGTGCAGAACTGCCCAGCTCCAAGGACAAGAGAAGCGACGAACGCCGAGGCGATTTCACGCGCTCGGTGTCTCAAGGCATCTGGAAAGAGGATGACCGGATTGATACTGCTCATCTCGGCGTAGACCGGGATCGGCTGTGTTCGACGCGAGGCTATCTCCATCAGAGCGGTTCCGCCTCGGCGGGATCCGGTGAAGCCGACTGCACGAATTCGCGGATCTGCGACCAGCTGCTGCCCAGCCTCGAATCCGGTATCGAAAATCAGGGAGAATGTGCCGGGATGCAGGTTCGCGCGCGCCACAGCGCGTTGCACCGCCCTACCGACGAGCTCGGAAGTTCCCGGATGCGCCGAGTGAGCCTTCACGATAACTGGGCAACCAGCAGCGAGCGCCGAGACCGTGTCGCCGCCGGCGACGGAGAAGGCGAGGGGAAAGTTGGAGGCACCGAATACTGCCACCGGGCCAAGTGGCACGTTTCGCAACCGAAGATCTGGTTTCGGCACTGGTTTGCGAGACGGATCGGCACCATCGAAACGCAACTCCTGGAAGCGACCATCGCGAACCTCCTTGGCGAATAGTCGAACCTGGCCGAGAGTACGCGCACGCTCACCTTCAAGCCTTCCACGCGGCAGACCAGTCTCTGCCATCGCTCTGACGATAAGAACGTCGCCAATGCTCTCCACCTCGTCCGCAATTGTCTCGAGGAAAGCTGCCCGGGATTCGAGATCGGTCTCCCGATAGAGCTGGAAAGCCGCCCAGGCCTGGCTTGCAGCAACTTCGACATCGTCGGGCGTTGCTCCGCCGAAGGCCACCGGAAGTGGGGTGCCAGTGGCTGCCTCGATACCGTGGAACTCGCCGTTGGTACCGCGTTTTTCCGATCCCGCGATAAGCAGGTTTCCAATGATCGTCATGCTCAACTTTCCTTATTGAACTACCAAGCTTGATATAGGAACTCCGGCAGCTCGTGTCACCGTAGCGGGTCCTCCGTTATATGAGGGTGCCCGATTGCGGATCGAAATGAGGTTCATTTCCGGGCAATTGCCTGCGGGAGCCGCTTGGGATGTCATACGCCACGGCAGTAAGGCCGCTGATCGAGTGCGATTCTTCATTCGCCCAGAAGCCGCGGATTTCGATTTGATCCCCGTCGGCGAGCCCACGATTGGCAAGTCCTTCTGGTTCATGAAGACAACATCGCGTCGGCCAAAAACACCTCCGACATCGCGACCGGAAGATTTCCGCCGAGGCAGATCAATGCCTTCGACTCGCCAGCGATAATGGCCTTCATGGCCGCTACCGCGTTGTGTCCCTCGTCCGCGCAGGGCTGGGAACCGAAAGCCCGTTCAATGCCTTCGAGGAGTGCCTTGCCCGGGATCTCCTTGATGCGGACTGTCCGGTCGCCCGGGACGTTGGAATGACGCCGAATCAGTAGCAATTCCGGAGCCTTGGCGGCCGATGCTTCCCCGAAACATGAGCAAATTGGCGATCTGCTGAACATTCGACGTACCCCGAGCGTGTTGGGTGAGGCCCATCCCATAGCAAACGATGACGTTCTTCGTATGGACGTAAACCTCTAGCGGGCTCTTGATCGCCGCCTGTGACAAACCGCTTGCCGATACTTTTTCATCCCAGGTCGCTTCGATATCAGTCATGAGGGCCTCGATGCCCGTGGTATGATCCGTCCCCTTCGCGGTGTGGACTCCCACGTGATGGCTTTGGCGCCGTTCTCGCAGAATTCGAAGGACGAGGTGTGCTTGGGATCTGGCCAGGCACATCCCGGGCAGTCAAAGCTCTCGGGTTGGTTTGCCTTCAGCAGCGTTCGGCTTCCTTGAGCAACAATCTGCTGATGCGCCGGTGTCTTCGCGGCCGCCTTCAAGGCATACCAGCCTCCAGCTGGGTGATCGTATTGCTTAATTCCATCCGGACGTCTTTTCGTCATCGCTGGCTCCCTAGTTCCGAACAGGTGCGATGGCGACCTGCTTCTCAGTCACATAGCGCAGTGTCATGACTGCGCAGGGGGGGGGGGGGTGTGCGTTGCACGCCCACCCTAACACGGGCGGTTCAGCCCCGCCCCGA